>CAVZQQ010000003.1:0-1154170 GCA_963777455.1 uncultured beta proteobacterium | reverse complement strand
AGGTTGGCCAGCAGCAGGAAGCCCACCCAGCCCAGATGCTTGGCGATGATCCAGTCCGCCAGCGCGTGCGGAATGTTCTCGTTGGTCAGGATGAACGAGAACAGCGCCGCGTTGGTGATGATGTAGAGCAGCATCGCGCTCATGTTGGCCGAAGTCAGCAGAACCTTGCCGAGGTCTTTGAGCGGCAGGGCCTTGTAGACGAACACCGATACGAAGAACGCGTAGACAGCGGCCATGGCGGCCGCTTCGGTGGCCGTGAACAGCCCCGAGTAGATGCCGCCGATGATGATGACCACCAGCATCAGGCCCCACACGCTCTCCCGCAAGGCCTTGAAGCGGGCGCTCCAGCTTTCGCGCGGCATGCGCGGGTAGTTGCGACGCTTGGCGATGAACCAGGTCACGAAGCAAAGCATCGTGGTCAGCAGGATCCCCGGCAGGAGGCCGGCGACGAACAGCGCGCCGATCGAGGTGTTGGTGGCGATCGCGTAGATCACCTTCGGGATCGACGGCAGCATGAGAATGCCCAGCGAACCGGCAACGGTGATCACCGCCGCGCCGAATTCCAAGGGCATGCCGCGCCTGACCATTTCCGGCAGTACGATCGATCCGATGGCCACCACCGTCGCCACGCTCGATCCGCAGACCAGGGCAAACATCGCGCAGGCGACGATGCCCGCGAGCGCCAGGCCGCCGTGCCAATGGCCGACCATGGACGCGGCGAAATTGATCATCCGCCGCGCTACGCCGCCGTGGGTGAGGAAATTGCCGGCGAGGATAAAGAACGGGACCGCCATGATCTCGAAGCGCTCGATGCCGGTGAATAGCTTCAGCGCCACCGACTCGATCGGCACCTGGGTCATGGTGAACACGAAGGTCAGCACCGTGAGGCCGAGCGCGATGGAGATGGGCATGCCGGTGAGCATGAGCGCGATAAGCAGGCCGAAGATGATCGCGGAGGTCATCGCTCAAGGCTTTCCGTGGGGCGCGGCCGGATGCAGGTTGTCCTGCGCCGCCGGGTCGACCGGCAGGAGTTCCGGGTCGGCGATTTTTTCGACCCCCGCCACGGCGGTGGGGTCGTGCTGCGGCAGCTCGCCGGTGCGGAAAAAAGTCCATGCGACCTGCAGAAAGCGAAAGCACATGAGGCCCGAGCCGCAGGGGATGGCGAGATAGACCAGCCACATGGGCAGCTCCATGTCGGGCGAGGTCTGGTCGGTGTGGGCGAGCTGCCAGACAAAGTTGGCGCCGAATGCGGCCACGATGCCGGTGAACAGCGCGCCGGCGCACAGGCCGAACAGAATGCATTGCCGGCGCACGCGCTCGGGCAGGCGGTTGATGAGCACATCCACGCCGACGTGGATGCCAGTGCGCACGCCGTAGGCGGCGCCGAACTTGGCCATCCAGACGAACATGTAGATGCAGGCTTCCTGCGCCCACGACAGGTTGAGCGCGAGCAGCCAGTCCTGTACCACCGGGATCGGCAGGCCGGCGGCGTAGCGGTGGATCACCGCCACGAAGATGATCAACGTCGCGCCACCCATGAGCAGCGTGATCAGCCACTCCTCCAGGCGGTCAAGGACCTTCAGCATGGCGCACGACCCCGGTTTGGCCTCCGCCGTCGCGTCCCACGCAAAAAACGCCGCTGTGGGCTGCAGCGGCGGCGCTGGCGTCCGGCCGCGGCGCCGGCAGCGCGCGCGGCCGGGTTACGGCGCGTCAGGGCTTGAAGCCGGTTTCCTTGTAGACCTCGTCGATGGTGTCCTTGCCGACGCGGCTCTGCATCTCGCGGTGCACCGGCAGCAGCGCTTTCTTCCAGGCCGCCTTCGCCTCCGGCGTCAGCGTCAGGATCTCCGTCTTGCCGGTCGCCTTGACGGCGGCCAACGCCTTGTCGTTTTCTTCCTTGGCAATGGCGTTGGCGTACTTGGTCGCATCCTTCATCGCGCCTTCCAGGATGGTGCGGATGTCCGCCGGCAGGCCTTCCCAGAACTTCTTGTTGGCGATCACGGCATATTCGATGACGCCGTGGTCGGTCAGCGTCAGGTACTTCTGCACCTCGTTCATTTTCTGGGTATAGAAGTTCGACGGCGGGTTCTCGGTGCCGTCGACGACGCCGGTCTGCAGCGCCTGGTAGACCTCGGAGAAGGCCATCACCTGCGGAATCCCGCCGAGGGCGCGAATTTCGGAGTCGAGCACCTTCGACGACTGGATGCGCATCTTTAGGCCCTTGACGTCGCCGGGCAGGCGTAGCGGCTTGTTGGCGCTGAAATCCTTGAAGCCGTTGTCCCAATAGGCCAGGCCGATGATGCCGTGGGACTCGAGCTTCTTGAACAGCGCCTTGCCGACGGCGCCCTCGGTCACCTTATGCAGCTCGGCGAAGCTGTCAAAGATATAGGGCAGGTCGAAGACCTCGAATTCGCGCACGCCCATGGGCCCGAATTTCGCGACCGATGGGGCGAGCATCTGCACCGAGCCCAACTGCAGCGCATCGATCTCCTCGCCGTCCTTGTAGAGCGTGCTGTTGGGATAGACCTCGACCTTGACCCGGCCCTTGCTGCGCTCTTCGACCAGCTGCTTGAACTTCTCAGCCCCCTTGCCCTTGGGCGTGTCGAGAGCGACCACGTGGCTGAACTTGATGACGATGGGCTGCTGGGCGAGCGCGCCGCCGACTGGCGCGAGCGAGAGCAGCGCAGCGAGCGCGACGCAAAGGCGTGGCTTCATGGCTTCCTCCGGGCAAGGCGGGCGCGGGACGGCGCGCTTCTTGGCGAGGCATTTAGCCCGCTGGCCGCGGTGTTGTCAATCCGACAACGCGCGGCGCGTGCGGGCGCGTGGTGCACGCTCAATCCGGCCGCGAAGGGCGCCAGCTCAGGCACCAGCCGGCCTCGTCGGGCGCGGCCTGGTAGGCCAGCGCGATGCCGATGCCGGGCACTGCCACCAGTTCATCGCCCGACCACACCAGCGGCAACGCGTCGCGCTCCCACGGCGGCATATTCGCCTCCTGCAGCAGCTTCTTGACCGCGCGCGCGGGGCGGTTGGCTGCCAGGCGAATGCGCTCGCCGCCACAACGCGAGCGCAGCGTGACGGGCGCCTGCGCAAGCTTGGCTGCCGCGAGGCCGGCACCGCGGGCGCTCTCGAACAGCAACCGGCCGCCCGGCAGCGACAGCTCGGATTCGCCCTCCCAGGTACGCACGAACGTGGCGCTGCGCGGCGCGTGCACGACAATGCGCCCGCGATGACAGCCGACTTCGGCGCCGTCGTGCGCGAGGCGCGTATGCGCGTCGGGCGCGGCGTGTTCGAGTTGTCGCAGCATTTCGGCCAGGCGCGCCTCCGAGGGCGGCCGCAGACCCCGGGCGCGCAGGAACCAGCGCAGCAGATTGCGCGCGCGCGCTGGCGACAGCGCGGCCAGCCGCTCGCGATCCAGTCCGTTGCCGGCGTCGGCGGCAGCCGCGTCGATGGCCGCTAGGGCGTCGGCGAGCTCGGCTGCTTCGGCCTGATGCCGGGCGGCGCGCGAGAGCGTCGCCGGATAACCGGGAAAACGCGCGCCGAGCCGCGGCGCGACTTCGTGGCGGAGGAAGTTGCGCGCGTGTCTGCGGTCGGCATTGCTCTCGTCGTCGATCCAGGCAAGCGCCTGCGCCTTCGCGTACGCGGCCAGCCGCGCGCGCGTGAGTCCGAGCAGCGGCCGCAGCAAGGCCGGCCGCCCCGGGCGGTGCGGGGCCATCGCGGCAAGCCCGTGCGCGCCGGCTCCGCGCAGCAGCTGCAGCAGCAGCGTCTCGGACTGGTCGTCGGCATGGTGACCCAGCGCCACGGCGTCGACGTCGGCGGCGCGCAGGCACGCGTAGCGCGCCGCGCGCGCCAGCGCCTCGAGGGATTCGCCGCGGCGGTGCTCCAGGCGCAGCCGATGCGTGCGCAGCGACACCCCGCGCTGCGCGCATTGCGCGGCACAGAACGCCGCCCAGTCGTCGGCATGGGGCGACAGGCCGTGGTGGACGTGGATGGCGGACAGGGCGAGCCCGTGGCGCGCGGCGCAACCGGCCGCGGCATCGAGCAGCACCATCGAGTCGATCCCGCCCGACAGGGCGACGGCCACGCGCGCCCCCGGGGCGAGGTAGGCGGCGAACGCCGCCTCCACCGCTGCGGCGACCGGGTCTGCAGGATCAGCCCGCGGTGATTTCCTTGAACTTGCCATAGCCGAGCAGCTTCTCCTCGCGCGCATCGAGCAGCACGTCCAGTGGCCGCTCCTGCACGTGGCGCAACGCCTCGGTCAGGGCCTTCTTCAGCGTCGCCATCAGCGCCGCGTGGTCGCGATGCGCGCCGCCGAGCGGCTCGGTGATGACCTTGTCGATCAGGCCCAGCGTCTTCAGGCGCGGCGCGGTAATGCCGAGCGTCTCGGCGGCTTCCTCGGCATGCTTGGCTGATTTCCACAGGATCGAGGCGCAGCCTTCCGGGGAGATCACGGAGTAGGTGGCGTACTGCAGCATGAGGGTCAGGTCGCCGATCGCGATGGCCAGCGCGCCGCCGGAACCGCCCTCGCCGATCACGGTGACGATGATCGGCGTGCGCAGGCCGGCCATTTCATACAAATTGCGGCCGATCGCCTCGGACTGCCCGCGCTCCTCGGCGCCAATGCCCGGGAACGCCCCCGGCGTATCGACGAAAGTGAACAGCGGCAAGCCGAACTTCGCCGCCAGCCGCATCAGGCGCAGCGCCTTGCGATAGCCCTCGGGCCGCGGCATGCCGAAATTGCGATGGATCTTTTCCTTCGTGTCGCGCCCCTTCTGGTGACCGACGATCATGCACGGCGCACCGTTGAAGCGCGCGAGGCCACCCACGATCGCCGCATCGTCGGCGTAAACCCGGTCGCCGTGCAGCTCGTGAAAGTCGGTGAACACGCCGGCGACGATGTCGAGCGTATACGGCCGCTGCGGGTGGCGCGCGACTTGCGCCACCTGCCAGGCGGTGAGCTTGCCGTAGATCTCCTTGGTGAGCAGCTGGCTCTTCTTCTGCAGCCGGTTGATCTCCTCGGAAATGTCGACCGCCGAGTCCTCGTGCACGTAGCGCAGCTCGTCGATCTTGGCTTGCAGCTCGGCGATCGGCTGCTCGAAGTCGAGGAACGTTTGCTTCATCGAATCCAGGTTTCTATCTGCGAGGGCGCGATATTAGCGCAACTTGGCGCAAACGACGACGGCGCTCCGCCGCGCGCGCCGCGCCCGGCGTCACGGCACCAGCAGCATTTCGACGTGCGCGATGCCGTCCTCCTGGTAGGGCGCAGACACGGTGCGAAAGCCGAGCGTCGCGTAAAAGCGCTCGAGCCTTTGTTGTGCGCCGATGCGCAGCGCCTGGTCCGGATAGAGTCGTGCCGCGCCGGCAAGACCCTCGCGCATCGCCGCGCGGCCGAGGCCGGTGCCGCGAAACGGTGCGCTGGTCAGTACCCGACCGATCGACGGCTCCACGTACTTGCACCCCGGATCGAGCAGGCGCAGATACGCCGCCAGCGTCGGCACGCCGGCGGCGTCCACCCAGCCGAGCAGGTGCCACGCCGACGCATCGAGGCCGTCGAGATCGAGGAAGACGCAGGCCTGCTCGACGACAAAGACCGCGGCGCGCGCGGCGAGCAGGGCGTAGAGCTCCTGCGGCGCGAACTCGGCGAAGCGCTTCCACTGCCAATCGATGCGCGGCATCGGCGCATTGCTCCCGGCGACCGTTTGGACCGATCGCCGCCTTACATTACCATGGGGCCTTCGCACCCTGCGTCACGCCCATGGCCCAACGTTATCGCATCGCCGTCATCGCTGGTGACGGCATCGGCAAGGAAGTCATGCCCGAGGGCCAGCGTGTGCTCGAGGCCGCCGCGCGCCGCTTCGGCTTTGCCTTCGACTGGGACGAGCTGCCGTGGAGCTGCGACTACTATGCCAAGCACGGGCGGATGATGCCCGAGGATTGGTTCGAGCGCGTGCGCACGCATGCGGCGATGTACTTCGGCGCGGTCGGCTGGCCGGCGACGGTGCCCGACCACGTGTCGCTGTGGGGCTCGCTCATCCAATGGCGGCGTGGGTTTGACCAGTACGTGAACCTGCGGCCGTGCCGGCTGATGGCGGGCGTGCCCAGCCCGCTTGCCAATCGAGCGCCCGGCGACATCGATTTCGTCGTCGTGCGCGAGAACACCGAGGGCGAGTATTCCTCCGTCGGCGGCCGGATGTTCGAAGGTACCGAGCGCGAGATTGTGTTCCAGGAATCGGTGTTCACGCGCAAGGGCGTCGACCGCATCCTGCGCTTTGCCTTCGAGCTCGCGCAGCAGAGGCGCGCCAAGCACGTCACCTCGGCCACCAAGTCGAACGGCATCGCGATCACCATGCCTTATTGGGACGAGCGGTTCCGCGCCATGGCGGCGCAGTATCCGGCCGTGCGCTCCGACCAGTATCACATCGACATTCTGACCGCGCATTTCGTGCAGCGCCCGCAGCTATTCGACGTGGTGGTCGGCTCGAACCTGTTCGGCGACATCCTGTCGGATCTCGGCCCCGCGGTCTGCGGCACGATCGGCATCGCACCGTCGGCCAACATCAATCCCGAGCGCGACTATCCATCGTTGTTCGAGCCCGTGCACGGCTCGGCGCCCGACATCGCCGGCAAGGGCATCGCCAATCCGATCGGTCAGATCTGGTGCGGCGCCATGATGCTCGACCACCTGGGCCATGCGGACGCCGGCGCGGCAGTGCTGCGCGCCATCGAGCACGTGCTCGCCGCCGGCCCGCGCACGCCCGACCTCGGTGGCAACGCTACGACCACCACGGTCGGCCGCGCGATCGCCGACGCAATCGCGTAAAGGCTTTTGTGGCAAGATAACGGCCGCCAGAAGAAGAGTAGGCCGGCAGGGAGCGCTCACCATGATCATCGGCATTCCACGCGAGACCCGCGCGGGTGAGACCCGCGTCGCCGCCACACCGGAAACGGTGAAGAAGCTCGCGGCCAGTGGCCAGCACTCGATAGTGGTGGAAGCGGGCGCGGGCACGGCCTCGAGCCTGCCCGACGCGGATTTCCAGGCTGCCGGTGCGCACATCGGCAGCGGCGAGGAAGCCTTCGCCGCGGACATCGTACTCAAGGTGCGCGCGCCCACCGCGGCCGAGCTGCCGCGACTCAAACGCGGCGCGATGCTCATCGGGCTGCTCAATCCGTTCGACACCGCGGGGCTGGCCTCGGTTGCGGCGAGCGGTGTATCGGGTTACGCGCTGGAGTGGCTGCCGCGCATCTCGCGCGCGCAGTCGATGGACGTGCTCTCCTCCCAGTCCAACATCGCCGGCTACAAAGCGGTGATCATCGCCGCCAACACCTACAGCCGCTTCATGCCGATGCTCATGACCGCCGCCGGCACGGTGAAGGCCGCGCGCGTGCTCATTCTCGGCGTGGGTGTCGCCGGTTTGCAGGCAATCGCCACGGCAAAGCGCCTCGGCGCGGTGATCGAGGCATCCGACGTGCGGCCCTCGGTCAAGGACCAGGTCGAGTCGCTGGGCGCGAAATGGGTCGACGTGCCGTACGCCAACGACGAGGAGCGCAAGATTGCCGAAGGCGTTGGCGGCTATGCCCGGCCAATGCCCCCGGAATGGATGGCGCGCCAGGGCGAGATCATCGACGAGCGCTGCAAGAGCGTCGACATCCTGATCACCACCGCGCTCATTCCCGGGCGACCGGCGCCGAAGCTCATCAAGGCTGCCACCGTCGCGGCGATGAAACCCGGCGCGGTTATTGTCGATCTCGCCGTGGAGCAGGGTGGCAACGTCGAGGGCTCCGAGCTCGACCAGATCGTGATCAAGAACGGGGTGAAGATCGTCGGCTTCGGCAACCTGCCCGCGCTGGTGGCAACCGATGCCAGCGGACTCTACGCGCGCAACGTGCTCAATTTCCTGGCGCTGTCGCTCAACGCCAAGAGCGGCGAGTTTGCGGTGCCGAAAGACGACGAGATCATTAAGGCGACGCTGGTGTGCGAAAACGGCGCCGTCGTGGCGAAGAGCTGAGCGCCGCCGCACTGCGCCGCCTCGCGGCGGCCGCATTGCCACAAGGAGAGGCCCATGACCGCAGGCGTAGAACCGATCGTCTTCTACCTCACCATCTTCGTGCTGGCGGTCTTTGTCGGCTATCACGTGATCTGGAACGTGACCCCCGCACTGCATACGCCGCTGATGAGCCTGACCAATGCGATCTCCTCCATCATCCTGGTGGGGGCGATGCTCGCCGCCGGACCGGCGCAACTCGATTGGGGCGGATGGCTGGGCGTGCTGGCCGTGGCGTTGGTCTCGATCAACGTCGTCGGCGGCTTCATGGTCACCCAGCGCATGCTCGAAATGTTCAGGAAAAAGGAACCGAAGCCGGCGGAAAAAGCTTGAGCGACGGGGAGACGCCATGAGCGCCAATCAACTCGCACTGTGGTACCTGGTCGCGGCGGTCTGCTTCATCCTCGCGCTCAAGGGACTGTCCTCGCCGGCGAGTGCGCGCCGCGGCAACGTCCTGGGCATCGTCGGCATGGCGATTGCCCTGCTGGTTACGCTGTGGGTGATCTATCTGCACAGCCAGAACGTGCTGCCGATCCTGGGGGGCATGGCCGTCGGCGCCGTGATCGGGGCGATCGTCGCCCGACGGGTGCAGATGACGCAGATGCCCGAGCTGGTCGCCGCGATGCATTCGCTGGTGGGCCTGGCCGCGGTGTTCATCGCCATCGCCGCGGTGAACAATCCCGAAGCGATGGGGTTGCATGTGCCGCTCACCGGCCTGCACAAGGCGGAACTGTTCATCGGCACGTTCATCGGCGCTATCACCTTCTCCGGATCGGTCATCGCCTTCGGCAAGCTGTCGGGCAAGATGCGCAGCGCGCCGATCGTGTTCAAGGGCCAGCATTTCGTCAATCTCGGCATCGGCATCGCCATGATCGGCTTCGGCGTCGGCTTTTTCCTGACGCCCGCGCCGGCCGAGTGGACACCCTTCATCGTCATGACCGCGCTCGCCTTCCTGCTCGGCTTCCTCTTGATCATTCCCATCGGCGGCGCGGACATGCCGGTGGTGATCTCGATGCTCAATAGCTATTCGGGCTGGGCGGCCGCCGGCATCGGCTTTTCGCTCGACAACCCGATGCTCATCATCGCCGGCTCCCTGGTCGGCTCCTCGGGCGCGATCCTGTCCTACATCATGTGCAAGGCGATGAACCGCTCCTTCATCAGCGTGATCCTGGGCGGCTTCGGCGGCGAGACCGCCGAGGCGGCCGCCGGGGCGGAGAAGAAGACCGTCAAGAGCGGCAGCGCCGACGACGCCGCCTTCCTGCTGTCCAACGCCGACACGGTCATCATTGTTCCCGGCTACGGCCTGGCGGTCGCGCGCGCCCAGCACGCGGTCAAGGAGCTGGCGGCCAAGCTCACGCACAAGGGCGTGACCGTGAAATACGCGATCCACCCGGTGGCCGGGCGCATGCCGGGGCACATGAACGTGCTGCTCGCCGAAGCCGAAGTGCCCTACGACCAGGTGTTCGAGATGGAAGACATCAACGGCGAGTTCGCGCAAGCCGACGTGGCCCTGATCCTCGGCGCCAACGACGTCGTCAACCCGCTGGCCGAGCAGAAGGGCAGCCCGATCTACGGCATGCCCATCATCGAGGCGTACAAGGCGCGCAGCGTGCATCGTCAACAAGCGCTCGATGGCCTCCGGCTATGCCGGCCTCGACAATCCGCTGTTCTACATGGACAAGACCATGATGGTCTTCGGCGACGCGAAGAAGGTGGTCGAAGACCTGGTCAAGGCGATCGACTAGCAGCGTCGAGCGGCCGCGCGCCCGCCGCGGCGGGAACCCCGGCGCGCTGCCTTCGCAATCCCGGTCGCGTATACTCAGGCCCCGCGCCGCCAAAGCGCGCCGCGGCTCCCCTGCCGCGCTCGTGCGCGGCGACGCCGGGCCGAGCGGACCAGCGCCGGGCCCAACCGACCGACCATGCCAAGTAACCGAAGCACCCAGCGACGATGAACGGCAGTCACGACCAAGCCGGCCTTCTGGGCAGCTTTTGCGCTGCTGTCGGCGGTTTCGGCGGCCCTGGCCTGGCGCTATTTTCCGGCGGCCCTGCCGCTCATCAACCTCGACGTGCGGATGTCGCGCGAGCAGGCGCTCGAGCAGGCCGGGGTGATCGCCGAGCGGATGCATCTGGCCGCGCCCGACGCACAGCGCGCGGTGGTGTTCGCCCATGACGGCACGACGCAGAACTACGTCGAGCTGGAGGCGGGCGGCAAAGCCGCCTTCACGCGTCTGCTTGTCGGGCGAGGTGTACTCGCCGTATCGCTGGGAAGTGCGGCTGTTCAAGCCGCGCGAGACCGCCGAAGCGCGGGTGCGCTTCCGACCCGACGGCTCGCTCTACGGCTTCAGCCGCTACGTGCCCGAGACCGCGCCGGGGCCGGCACTCGACGCCGCGGCCGCGCGCGCGATCGCCGAGGCGGAGGCGCGCACGCCGACTGGGGCGTCGACTTCTCTCCGTACAAGCTGCTCGAGCAGTCGCGCGTGCAACGCCCCAACGGGCGCGTCGATCACACCTTCGTCTACGAGCGCAACGACGTCGTGCTGGGCGAGGCGCACGTTCGCCTGCAGCTCAGCGTCAGCGGCGACGCGCTGACCGAGGTCACGCATTTCGTGCACGTGCCCGGAAGCCTTCGGCCGCCGCTTCGAGGAGCTGCGCTCGGCGAACGACACCATCGCCCGCGGTGCGAGCCTCGCCGCGGGGATCCTGTATGGCCTGGGCGGCTGCATCATCGGCGTGGTATGGCTGATGCGTCGGCACTGGCTGCTGTGGAAGCCGGCGCTGGTCGCCGGCGCGGTCGTCGCCGGGCTGGACGCGCTGGCGATCCTCGCCAATTCGCCGCAAGCCTGGTTCAGCTACGACACGGCGCAGTCGACGGCGGTGTTCTGGGGCCAGCAGATCGGCATCGCCTGCCTCGTGTTGCGTCGGCGGCGGGCTCGGCTCTGGCACTGGTGTTCATGGCCGCGGAGAGCCTGTCGCGCAGAGCCTTTCCCCGCCATCCGCAACTCTGGCGCATCTGGTCGCGCGACGCGGCGCCGACGCGGGCGATCCTCGGGCGCACGCTCGGCGGCTACCTGTTCGTTCCCGTCGAGCTGGCGCTCATCGCCGGCTTCTATTTGGTCACCAACACCTACTTTGGCTGGTGGCAGCCCTCCGAATCGCTGTCCGATCCCAACATTCTCGGCAGCGGCTTGCCGGCGCTCGGCGCCGATCGGCCAGGCGCTGCAGGCCGGTTTCATGGAGGAGTGCCTGTTCCGCGCCATACCGCTGTCGCTGGCGGCGCTCATCGGCGCGCGCTTCGGCTTGCCGGCGGCCGCTGATCGTCGCCGCGCTCCTCCTCGAGGCGCTGGTCTTCGCCTCCGCGCATGCCAACTACCCCGGCTTTCCCGCCTACTCGCGGCTGGTCGAGCTGTTCGTGCCGGCACTGATCTGGGGGCTCATCTTCCTGCGCTTCGGCCTCCTGCCGACGGTGATCCTGCACGCTCTCTTCGATCTGACGCTGATGTCGCTGCCAGTATTCCTGGTGCAGGGTCCCGGGGCCGGCTTCAACCGCGGGCTGGTCGTCGTCGCCGCACTCGTCCCGCTCGGCGATCGTGCTGTGGCGGCGGGCCCTGGCCGGACGCTGGCTCGCGTTGCCCGCCACGCTGCTCAATGGGGCCTGGCAACCGCAGCTGCCGACCGCGGCGCGCGCGACCCAGGACAGACGCGCCACCGCGGGCGTGTGGACGAACCGGGTACAGCGCGTGCTGCCGCTGCTGGCTCTGGCGGGCTTGGCCCCTTTCGCGTTCACCGAGACCTTTCACGACGACGTGCCGCCGTTGCGCATCGGCCGCGACCCAGGCCGAGGCGATCGCCGACGCGGCCTTGAAGGAACGCGGCGTCGTGCTCGGGCCGGAGTGGAAACGCTACGCCGGCATTCGCCTGGCATCCGAGGACGCCTCGGCCTGGGCGTGGAACCAGTTCGTCTGGCGCGAAGCGGGACAGCAGGCGTACCGCAAGCTCGTCGGCAACTGGCTCGCACCGCCCATGTGGGAAGTGCGCTATGCGCGCTTCAGCGGCGCCGATGTCGCCGATCGCGCCGAGGAGTGGCATGTCACGATTCAAGGCGACGGCAGCGTGCGCCAGGTGGCCCATCAGTTGCCGGAGCAGCGGCCCGGCGCGCGCCTGACCGAGGAGCAGGCACGCACCCTGGCGCAGACGCGAGATCAAGACGCCACTTCGGGCTCGATCCGGCCGCCCTGCGCGAAGTCGAAGTCAAGCAGGATCCGCATCCGGCGCGCACCGACTGGCGCTTCGAATACGCCGACCCCGCGCGTCGAAGTCGGCAAGGACGGCGAAGCACGGGCGATGGTCGATCTCGCAGGCGACGAGGTCGTCGGCTGGGGCCGCTACATCTTCATTCCGGAAACGTGGTATCGGGCCGAGCGCGATCGCAGCAGCCGTCTGAGTGTGGTGCGCATCGCGCGTTGCGCTCGGCCTTTGCTCTGCTCGCCATCGCGGCATTGATCTTCGCGACGCTGTCCTGGACGCGCGACCATTTCGATCGGCGCGCCTTCGCCTGGACTGCGGCGCTGCTGTTGGGCGCCTCGATCCTCGGCGGGATCAACCAGTGGCCGGCGATCGCGATGGGCCTGAGCACCACCGAGCCGGTCCTGCGCCAGGTTGCGCCCGCGGTCGGCGGCATGCTCTTCGGCGCCGTGCTCACCGCCCTGGTCGGTGGCATGTTCGCCGGGGTGGCAGCGTTGACCGCCCGCATCCACATTGTGGCCGGCCTGGATGCCAGGGCGCTGTGGCTGCGCGGGGCGGCACTGGCCCTGGTGGCGATTGGCGTCGACGTCGCACTCGCCACGTTTGCTCCCGATACGCGCGCCGCTGTGGCCGAAGTACGACGTCGAGAACGCCTGGCTGCCGTGGCTCGGGCGGGCGCTGGCCGCGGTGAAGCTCCTGCCGGTGATCGGCTTTGCGAT
This sequence comes from uncultured beta proteobacterium, assembly GCA_963777455.1. Lineage (GTDB taxonomy): Bacteria > Pseudomonadota > Gammaproteobacteria > Burkholderiales > Casimicrobiaceae > PALSA-1003. Next base: position 1,141,173 of record CAVZQQ010000003.1, on the reverse strand, counting down.
CGTCGCGCTGGACTGGCTCAACCGGATTACTGCGGGCTGGACCCGGCGCCGCGTGCTGGCGGCGGCGCTGCTGATGCTGACCAACGCCGCGATCGCCGCGATCAGCGCCGAGCAGTGGTTTGACATCGCCGCCGCGGGACTGGTCGTAGGCACGTTGGCGACGCTGCTCTTCGCCACCGTGCTGCGCTTCGACCTGCGCGCGCTAGCCCCGTTCGTCGCCGTCTACGTGAGTCTCACGATCGTCGCGCAGGCGCTGCAAAAAGGCACGCTCCAGGCAGCGTTGCTGGGCGCGGTCGGCGTGGTCGGCAAACCTGTCTGTCGCCTGGGCTCGTCGACCCGCTATCTGCTCGCCCGCGGTCCGGCGCACCGAACCCCCGCCGCTGCACATTGGGCGGGGTCCCCGCCGCCGCCCCGGCGCCGGAATGAACGGCGTCGGCCGCGCCCGTCCGACGGCGCGCTAGTGGACGGTCACCCACTGGGGAATGACGTTGTTGTTGGCCAGGTGCACCGCGCGGACGTTCGCCCGCGTCGCCCAGGGGATCACCTGGCGATGCAAGGGCAGGTGCAGCAACTCGTCGTGCTGGATCATCAGCGCCTCGTTGATCAGCCGGCGCCGCTTCTCGACGTCGAGTTCGATCTTGATCTGGTCGATGAGCGCGTCGAGCCGTGGCGTTGCTGTAGCGCCCGTAGTTGTAGTCGCCGTCGCCGCTGGCCGTTGGCACCGTGCAGCACCGGCTGCAGGATGAAGATCGGATCGGTCGCGGCGCCGCCCCAGCCGAGCATGTACAGGCTGGTGTCGAGCTTCTCGATCTTTGGGAAGTAGGTGGCTCCGCGGCATCGCGGTCACCGAAGTCGTCACGCCGATCTGGCTCCACATCGCCGCCAGTGCCTGGCAGATCTTCTCGTCGTTGACGTAGCGATTGTTCGGGCAGTCCAGCGTCACCTCGAAGCCGTTGGGTAGCCGGCCTCGGCGAGCAGCGTGCGCGCCTTCGCCCGATCGAAGGGCAGCCGCTGCTCCGGCGCGACGATCCACGGCAGCGGCGCCGGCAGCATCGCGCCGGTCGGTTGCGACAAGCCCGCGCATGGTAGTGCTGCGCATCGCGTCGATATCGATGGCTTCATAGAGCGCCTGGCGCACGCGCTTGTCCTTGAACGGGTTCCTGCCCTTGACGCTGGAGTAGAGAAGCTCGTCGCGCTGCTGATCCATGCCGATGAACACGACCCGATTCTCGACGCCCTCGAGCACGTGGATCTGGGGGTTCTGCTTCAGCCGCGGCACGTCCTGCGGCGGCGGGTCGTTGATGAGATCGATCTCGCCGGACAGCAGCGCCGCCAGGCGCGTGGCGTCCGAGGCGATCGGCGTGAAGATCACGGTGTCGACGTTGCCTTCGAACCGCCCTTCCTTGATGCCCCACCAGTTCGGGTTCTTGACCAGCACCGTTTTTACGTCGGGCTCGCGCGACTTAAGCATGTACGGACCGGTGCCGTTGGCCTGGTGGGCGGTGATCAGGTCCTCCTTCTGCGCGAAGTTCTGCGGCTTGGTCGCCCCGTTCTTTTCGCACCAGGCCTTGCTCATGATATTGATCGTCGCGATGTGCTCGAGCTCGACCGGATTGGGGCCGCTGGTTGTGAATTCGACGGTCAGATCGTCGATCTTCCTGGGGATGCCAGCGGCGTTGGCATAGACGCGCAGCTGCGAGGCTTCGGCCCGTGCCCGTTCGTAGCTGAACACGACGTCGTCGGCGGTGAACGGCGTGCCGTCATGAAACTTGACGCCGGGGCGCAGCTTGAAACGCCAGGTCAGCGGATCGATCTGCTGCCAGGACACGGCGAGCTCCGGCACCAGATTGAGCCGCTTGTCGCGGCCGACCAGGAATTCGTAGAGGAGCTGGTTGATGTTGTTGGTCAGACCCTCGTTCTGCGAATGCGGATCGGTTGTCTGCGAGTCGCCACGGTTAGCCCAGCGCAGCGTGGCCGCGTCGGCAGCACTGCCGGCGAGCGCGGCGACCAGGACGGCGAGACCGAGCAGGCGCAACATGGCAGTTTCCCCGGCAGATGAACTTCGGCCATGATACCGCCGCGGGACGGCGGCGACCCAGGTGCGACGGCGGCGCTAGAATGCCGCCGCTGAAGCTTACCTGATGGCGCCACCCTCTCTCGTTGCCGGCCTGCGTGCCGAGCTTGCCGCAGCCATGAGCGTTGACCGCGCGCGCCTGCGTTCGCGCATCGACCGCCTCGAACGGCGCGAGGTCGGGGCGGCGGAGATCGAGTCCGTCCAGCGCGCGCTCGCCGTATCCTGCGCGCGTGCGACTGCCCGTGCCGCGGCGCGGCCGCGCATCTTCTATCCGCCCGAACTGCCGATCACCGAGCGGCGCGAAGCCATCGCGGCGGCCATCCAGGCCCACCCGGTGGTGATCGTGTGCGGCGCCACCGGCTCGGGCAAGACCACCCAGTTGCCGAAGATCTGCCTTGATCTCGAACGGGGTGTGCGTGGTCTCATCGGCCACACCCAGCCGCGGCGCATCGCCGCGCGCAGCGTCGCGGCGCGCGTCGCGCAGGAGCTCGCCGTGCCGCTGGGTACCGCCGTCGGATTCAAGGTGCGCTTCACCGATCGCACCGGGCCGGACGCCTACCTCAAGGTGATGACCGACGGCATCCTGCTGGCCGAAACGCAGCGCGACCGGCTGCTCGCTGCCTACGACACGATCATCGTCGACGAGGCGCACGAGCGCAGCCTCAACATCGATTTTCTGCTTGGCTATCTGAAGCAACTGCTGCCGCGGCGGCCGGACCTGAAGCTGATCATCACCTCGGCGACGCTCGACGCCGAGCGCTTTGCCCGGCATTTCGGCGCGAAGGATCGGCCCGCCCCCGTGATCCAGGTCTCGGGGCGGACGTTTCCGGTCGAGGTGCGCTATCGGCCGCTCGCGCTCGACGCAGGCGACGACGAGGAACCGCTCGAGGAGGCGATCGTCAGCGCAGCGGAGGAGCTGTGGCGCGCCGGGCCCGGCGACATCCTGGTCTTTCTTCCCGGCGAGCGCGAGATTCGCGAAACGGCCGACCTGCTGCGTCCGAGCCTCGCCCGCCGGCCGTACGGGCGCGCCGTGGAGATCCTGCCCCTGTACGCGCGGCTGTCGGTGGCCGAACAACAGCGCGTGTTCGCCAGCAGCCAGGGGCGGCGCATCGTGCTGGCGACCAATGTTGCCGAGACCTCGCTCACGGTGCCCGGCATCCATTACGTCATCGACTCGGGCATGGCGCGGGTGCGCCGCTACTCCCTGCGTAACAAGGTGACGCTGCTGCAGATCGAGAAAATTGCGCAGGCGGCCGCGGAACAGCGTGCCGGTCGCTGCGGTCGCGTCGCTGCCGGCGTGTGCGTGCGCCTCTACGGCGAGGAGGATTTTGCCGCGCGCCCGCCGTTCACCGAGCCGGAGATCCTGCGCTCCTCGCTCGCGGCGGTGATCCTGCGCATGGCCGCGCTCGACCTGGGCGAGGTTGCCGCGTTTCCGTTTCTCGAACCGCCTGGCACGCGCGCGATCGCCGACGGCTATCAGCTGCTCCAGGAACTGTCCGCCGTCGACGCGCGGCGCGAGCTGACCGCCATCGGCCGGGAGCTCGCGCAGCTGCCGCTCGACCCGCGTCTCGGACGCATGCTGCTCGCTGCGCGCGACCATGGCTGCCTCGCCGAGGTGCTGGTGATCGCGAGTGCGCTGGCCGTTCCCGACCCGCGCGAGCGACCACTGGACAAGCAGCAAGCGGCCGATCAGGCGCACCTGCGTTTTCGCGACGAGCGCTCCGATTTCCTGAGCCTGCTCGCGCTCTGGCAATTCTTGAGCCGACGCCCTTGCCGAGGGGCTGTCCCACCGCCGCATGGTCGCGCGCTGTCGCGCGCACTTTGTCTCCTATCTGCGGCTCATCGAATGGCGCGACCTGCACCGCGCGCTGGCCGAGCAGGTGCGCGAGTTGGGCTGGCGCTGGTCGGAGTCCTTGCCAGACACGATCGACGCCGCGCGCTACGCGAGGATTCATCAGGCGCTGCTTGCCGGCCTGCTGTCCAACGTCGGGCGAAAGGTCGACGCGCAGGAGAACTACCTGGGAGCGCGCGGCATCACGTTCTTCCTGCATCCCGGGTCGGGGCTGGCGAAAGCCGCGCCGTTCTGGGTACTGGCGGCCGAGCTTACCGAGACCACGCGGCTGTATACCCGTTGCGCCGCCCGGATCGACCCGGAGTGGGTCGAAGCGGTCGCCGGTAACCTGGTGGAGAAGACCCACTTCGATCCCCACTGGGACCCGGCTCGCGCCGAGGTGGTCGCGAGCGAGCGGGTCACCCTGTTCGGGCTCCCGCTGGTGGCCCGGCGGCGCGTTTCCTACGGCGCGGTCGCGCCGGCCGCGGCGCGCGAAGTGTTTCTGCGCGAGGCGCTGGTCGCCGGCGGGCTCGATTCGTCGGCGCCTTTTTTTGCGCACAACCGCGGCCTCATCGCCGAAGTTGCCGAGCTCGAGCACAAGTCGCGGCGGCAGGACGTGCTGGTCGACGAGGAAACGATCTACGCCTTCTACGCCGAACGCGTTGGCGAGGGCATCAGCACCCGGGTCGGGTTCGAGCAGCTGGCGGCGCGCGGCGGAGGCCGAAGACCCGCGGCGGTTGTTCCTGACCCGCGATCTGCTCATGCGCCACGCCGCTGCCGCCGTAACCCCGGAACTGTTTCCGGAATCGCTCGACCTCGCTGGCACGCGCCTGGCCCTCAAATACCGCTTCGCGCCGGGGCATCCCGGCGATGGTCTTACCCTGACCGTGCCGCTGGCGTTGTTGAACCAGCTCGACGCGGCGCGGTTGTCGTGGCTCGTGCCCGGGATGGTCCGGGAAAAGGTGACCTGGTACCTCAAGGCCCTGCCCAGGTCCTGGCGCAACCGGCTGCTGCCACTACCCGAAGTCGTGACCGCGTTTCTCGAGCGCAGCGAGGGAGTGGCCGGCGGCCTGCGCGAGGCCCTGCACGCGTTTATCGGCAACCGGCTCGGCTCGCCGCTGCCGGCGGAGGTGTGGGACGTGCCGCCGGCGCACCTGCGCTTCCAACTGCGCGTGGTTGACGCCGCCGGGCGCGAGCTCGCGACCGGGCGCGACCTCACGGCGCTGCGCACGCAGCTGGGCGAGGCGGCGCAACTCGATTTCGCGGCGGCGCAGCCGGCGCTCGAGCGCAAGGGCATTCGTACCTGGGATTTCGGCGACCTCCCCGAATCGCTGTCCATCGAGCGCGACGGTCGCCGTCTCACCGGTTATCCGGCGCTCGTGCGCGAAGGCGATGCGGTGGCGCTGACCCTGCTCGATACCCGGGAGGCTGCCGACGCGGCAACCCGGGCCGCGACCATCGCCCTGTTGCGCATCCCGCTCAAGGACGCGCTCCGGCGGTGGGAGAAGGGCGGCCCCGGCTTCGTGGCCGCGGCGCTTGCGCTCAAGAACGCACTGCCGCCGGAGCGGCTGCTGGCCGACGTGCTGGCTGCGGTGTGCGATCGGGCGCTGCTTGGTGAGGATCCACTGCCGCGCTCGGAACGGGCATTCGCCGAGCAGCTGCAACGCGCCCGGGTGCGACTGCCGGCGGTCGCGGAGGGCGCCTTCGCGCTGCTCGGCACCATTGCCACGGCCTATCATGGCCTCACGCAGCGCCTGGCTGCACTCCCGGCTGCGCAGCAGCGGCTGGCCGCGGACGTGGCCGCGCAGCGTGACCGTCTGCTCGGGCCCGGGTTTTTCGTCGCCACGCCGTGGAACCAGCTCGTGCACCTGCCGCGCTACCTGCAGGCGCTCGACCGTCGCCTGGCCAAGTACCCGGAGAATCCGGCGCGCGACGCCAAGCACGCGCAGGCGGTGGCCACCTTCTGGGACCGCTACCGCGAGCGCGAGCAGGCGCTGCGTGCGCGCGGCCGCCACGACCCCGGACTGGACGCCTTTCGCTGGCTGCTCGAAGAACTCAAGGTCTCGCTCTATGCCCAAGAGCTGCGCACGCCGTTTCCGGTGTCGTATAAACGTCTCGAAAAGGCTTGGAAGGCCGTGGCGGGCGGCTAGACGGCCTTTTTTGGCGTTGGCACCCGGAAACCACGCGTGATACAGTAACTTGGCGGCAATGTTTGCCAACTGAGATTAAATATCAATGCCCCCGGCCGAACGCGGGCGGCGGCGATCCGAGCGGCGCCGACATCGCCGCGGCAGAAGAAGAGGCTTGGCGTAGTGAACCAGACGACGAGCGAACCGGCCATCCGCCGCCCGCTACCGCGGGAAACGGCGAAGATCCTCGGCGATTGCCGAGACCTGGCCATCCATCGCCTTTTGTTGTCGTTCACCTCCATGCTCGACCGCGTTGGTGACCTGCTCATGGCGCGCGCGGAAAAGTCCGACGTGCGCGACGACCAGGCGCTGTTCCTCGACGCCCGCGCCGCGCTCAAGTCCGAGCGGGCAAGCCTCATGGCCGAGTTCGAGCGCAACCTGCGCGTGCTCGTCGACCGGCGTCTGAAGGGCGAGGACGTCAACCCCACCTTCTCCGCTGTTGACTCGCGCAAGCTCACGCTCATCGACACCACCGTGATGGACGAATCGGTCCTGACGGGCAACATCATTCGGGTGGTGGAGAATCTATGTTACGACGAGCTGCTTGAGCTCAACCGCGCCGTCGGCTACCTCACCGGCCGCCCCGATCTGGAAACCAAGGCCAACCCGTTGGCGCCGACGACCATCATCGAGGCGTTTATCCAGGCGCTGCAGTCGATCAAGCTCGAGCAGCGGCTCAAGTTCACGATCTTGAGGGAGCTCAATCAGAGCTCACTGGGCGATATCAACGCCATCTACGCCGACCTCAATCGTCATTTGGAGAACCTGCACGTCGTGCCGCGGTTGCGCTCGTCGGGCCCGCACCGCCCCGGTAGCGGCCCAGCCGAGCGAGCGGCGGCGGCGCAGGCAGTGAAGGACAAGGAAGCGGCGGCGGCCGCGGGCGCGCCCGAGGGCGAGCCGGAGAACGACCTGATGGCCGTGCTGCAGCGTCTGGCCGGTGCCGGCTTTGGCGTGCATCGCCTGCGCCAGTCGGGGATGCCGCCCGGACTGCCGCCCGGCGGCATCCAGGTGCCCGCCGCCGGTCCTGCCGCCTCGGGCGCGGAAGCCCCGGGAGGCTTCGCGGCGACGGGCGAGGGCCCCTTTGCCGCGTTTGGCATGCCGTCCATGCCCGCCGCGATGCCCGCGGGCGGGGGTGGCGACCGGGCTGCGGCACCGCAGCCCACCATCGGCCAGTTCGGCGGCCCGCGCATCCTGGTAACCCAGGAGCTCGGCGACGCGCTGTCCCGTCTGCAGCAAGGCGAAACCGGCTTCGACGTCGGCGGCATTCCGGTGCAGTTCGCCGGTGTCCCGCAGGGGATGCACAACGTCCTGCGCGACCTCCAGGAATCGCCGATTGGAGCCAAGGCCAACCAGCTCGAGGCGATGACCATCGAGCTCGTGGCGATGCTGTTCGACTTCGTCTTTGAGACCAAGGACCTGCCGGACAGCATGAAAGTGCTCATCGGCCGGCTGCAGATACCGGTGCTCAAGGCGGCGATGCTCGACGGGGCGTTCTTCTCGAAGAAAGCGCACCCATCGCGCCTGTTCGTCAACGCGCTCGCCCGCGCCGGCATTGGCTGGTCGCCCACCATGGGCACCGAGGATCCGCTGTACAAGAAGGTCGAGGCGCTCGTGCATCGGGTGCTCGACGAGTTCGCCGACGACATCTACCTGTTCGACGAACTGCGCAAGGATCTCGAGACGTTCCTGGATAGCGAGGAGCGCAACGCCGAAGTAAACATCCAGACCTCGGCCGACGAGATTGATCAGCGCGATCGCCAGGAAATTGCGCGCGTGGTGTCGCGCTCGGAAATCGAGAAGCGCCTCGAAGCGAATACGGTGCCCAATTTCCTCGGCGCATTCCTGCGCGAAAAGTGGATCGGGACGCTGGTGCAGATGCAGCTGCAGGGCGGAGAGGAAAGCGAAGCGTGGGGCTCGGCGCTGGCGACGCTGGACGATCTGGTGTGGAGCGTGCAGCCGAAGCGAACGACCGACGAGCGGCGCAAGCTCGTGGCGACTCTGCCGAACCTGCTCAAGCGGCTGCACGGCGGCCTGCAGAACGTCGGCTGGGAAGCCGACCAGCGCGAGCAGTTCATGTCCAACCTCGTCGAGGCCCACGCCGCCGCGGTGAAACCGAGCCTGGCGGCCGAAGCGATGCCGACGACGGCCATGGCCGAAGCCGCCGCCGCGGCCGCCGAAGAGGCGCGCGCGAAGGGCGATGTCGAGACGGCGGCCAAAGCGCGCGCCCTGGCTGAGGCGATGGCCCCCGCGCCACCGCCGCCCCCGCCAGAGCCAGCGGTCGAGGTGGTGCAGGACCATTTCGCCGAGCTGGCGGCCACGCTCGAGCGCGGCATGTGGATCGAATTCGAAGGCGACGACGGGCACCTCGCGTTTGCCAAGCTCGCCTGGGTCAGTCCCGCTGCGCGGCACCTATCTGTTTACCAACCGGCAGGGCCAGAAGGCGGTATCGCTGACCGCCGACGAGCTTGCCGATCGCTTCCGCACCGATCGCGCCCGGCTGGTGGAAGCCGAGCCGCTGATCGATCGCGCGTTTGTCAGCATGATGGCGTCGCTCGAAGAAAAATTCGGCGAGCAGACCGCCTAGTGGCGGCCACGACCCGGCGATGCACGTGGCCGGCAGATGGTTCGATGAGGTTGCCGTTGGCGAGCGCTTCAGCGGCCGCCTGACGGTCACCGAGACCCATCTCGTGCTCGGCGCGGGCCTGATCGGCGACTTCAACCCGCATCACGTCGACGAGGAATACGCCCGCGGCTCGCGCTTCGGCAGCCGCATCCTGCACGGCGTGCTTACCAGCGCCATCATGGGCGCGCCGGTCGGCATGCATTTCCATGGCACGGCGATGGCCTACCTCGAGCATGCGGCGCGCTTCAAGGCGCCCGTGCGCGCCGGCGACACGCTGACCACGACCTGGACGGTCACCGAAAAACACGCCAAGACGCAGCAGCATGCCGGGGTGGTCGTCGTCGCGGGCGAATGCCGCAATCAGCACGGCGAGCTCGTGGCCGAGGCCGACGGCAAGATGCTCGTGCACATGCGCCCATAGGGGCGCTGGCGACGGCCCCTAGTGTGCCGCCAGCGCGGAGGCAATTTCGGCGACCAGCTCCGGCCCCTTGTAAATGAGGCCGGTGTAGATCTGGACCAGCGTTGCGCCAGCGGCGATCTTCTCCCGCGCGTCGGCCCCCGACAGGATTCCGCCCACGCCGATGATCGGCAGCGCCCCACCGAGTTCGGCGGCGAGCGCGCGCACGACCGCGGTCGCCTTGTCCTTGAGGGGTCGTCCCGACAGGCCGCCGGCCTCGCCGGCACGCGCCAGGCCGGCGATCGCGCTGCGGTCGAGGGTGGTGTTGGTTGCGATCACGCCGTCGCAGCGTTGCGCGATGAGCACCCGCGCGATCTGCCGGATCGCCCCCGGCGCGAGATCCGGTGCCAGCTTGACGGTCAGCGGCGTGTACTTGCCGTGCTGCTGGGCGAGTTTTGCCTGCTCCGCCTTGAGCGTGCCGAGCAGCGCCGCGAGCGCGGCCTCATCCTGCAGCTCGCGCAGGCCCGTGGTGTTGGGCGAGGAAATGTTGACCGTGACATAACTCGCGTGGGCATAGACCGCGCGCAGGCAGGTCAGATAGTCGTCGACCGCGCGGTCGTTGGGGGTGTCGAAATTCTTGCCGATATTAAGGCCCAGTATGCCGCCGCTCTTCGGCCCGAACCGCGCGTGCGCCACGTTGGCAAGAAAGCGCGCGACACCATCGTTGTTGAAGCCCAGGCGATTGATGAGCGCCTCGGCTTCGGGCAGGCGGAACAGGCGCGGTTTCGGGTTGCCCGGTTGCGCCCGCGGCGTCACGGTGCCGCATTCGATGAAACCGAAGCCCAGGCTCGCCAGACCGTCGATGTGGCAGCGCGTTCTTGTCCAGGCCCGCGGCAACGCCGACGCGGTTGGGAAAGGTCAGCCCCATCGCCTGCACCGGCGAGGGCGGCGGGCGCGGCGCGATGCGTTGCGCCACGCCCAGCGCGGCGGCCGCGTCGAGGCCGGCCAGGGCAGCATCGTGCGCGAGCTCCGGATCGAGCGCGAAGAGCAACGGACGAAACAGCGGATAGAGCATGCTTGAACCTGGGGTCCGCCACGGCAGCGGACCGACCGGGTGCGCTGCCGCCGGCGCGGTCGCACCACGCGGGCAGCGAGCCCGATGCAGGGCGCGCGGATGATACCATTCGCGCCCGTCTAAGATCCCGCCTGCCCATGAAGCTACGCCGCCACTGCCCGCGCGCCACCTGCCTGGCGCTGTGGTTCGCCCTCGCGGGCTCGGCGCTCGGGGCCACCGCTGCGCCGGCGGCGCCAGAGAACTACGCGCGGCGTCCGGAGGTGCGCGCGTTCATCACCGAACTCGCTACCGACGAAGGCTTCGATGCGCGCGCGCTGCGGCGGCTGTTCGCGCACGCGCGCTATCAACCACAGGTGATCGCGGCCATGATGCGCCCGGTCCTTTCGCCCCCGCAATGGTATGAATACGCGCCGCGCTTTCTCAACCCCGAGCGGATCGACGCCGGCGTCGCGTTCTGGCACGAGCACGCCGCGGCGCTCGACCGCGCGCAAGCCGAGCTGGGCGTACCGCGGGAAGTGATCGTCGCGATCCTGGGCGTGGAGACCTACTATGGCCGCAACGTCGGCCGCTATCCCGTCTTCGACGCGTTGACCACGCTCGCCTTCGACTACCCGCGGCGCGCGGCATTCTTCCGCGAGCGAGCTCAAGGAGTTCCTGCTCTGGACCCGCGAGCAGGGCATTGCGCCGCTCGACCCCAGGGGATCGTACGCCGGAGCGATGGGGCCGGCGCAGTTCATGCCCGGCAGCATCCGCGCCTACGGCCTCGACTTCGACGCCGACGGTCGCGTCGATCTGCTCGCCGATGCCGATGATGTCATCGGCAGCGTCGCGCAGTACCTGTCGCGCCACGGCTGGCAGCGCGGGCAGCCGGTCATGGAGGCGGCGCGCATCGAACCCGCAGACCCGGAGCAGGGCATCCTGCGCCAGTTCGACGAGGGCGTCACCGAGCGCCGCGCGCTGGCCGACTGGGTGCGCGAGGGCGTCACCGGCTTTACCATCCCCGGCGATCTGGCTCCCGATCCGGTAGGCCTGCTGCTGCTCGAAGAGCCCGACGCTCCGAGCTACTGGCTGGTCTTCAACAACTGGTACGTGCTGACGCGCTACAACCGCAGCCGCCTGTACGCGTCGGTCGTGTGGGAGCTCGCGCAGGCACTGCAGGGCGCCGCCGCGCCCGGGCACCTAGGCCGGCCCGCTCACGTGCGACGCGCGAGGGTGCGCGCATGCGCGATAAGGCCCAACGTCGACGCATCGGCGCTCATCGCGGCGGGGCCTTCGCGCAGCGCGGCGTAAACGGGACGGCGAGCGCCTTGCCGAGCTCGACGCCCCATTGATCAAACGAATTGATGCCGACGAGCACGCCTTCGACAAACGTCGCGGTGCTCGTAGAGCGCCAGCAGCTGGCCCAGCCGGCGCGCGTTGAGTTCCGGGACAAGGAGCGTGGTCGACGGCCGGTCGCCGGGACAGACGCGGTGCGGCGCCTGCAGGTCGATCGCGCGCGATCCATGCCGGTGGCGGCGAGCTCCGCGCGCACCACGGCGAGCGGCTTGCCGGCAAGCAGCGCCTGGGCCTGCGCCAGCGCATTGGCGACCAGCAGGGTCTGCTGCTCGGCCAGCGGATGCGCGGCGCGGACCGGCACGATGAACTCGACCGGAACCGTGTGCGTGCCCTGGTGCAGCCATTGGAAGAACGCGTGCTGACCTTCCGTGCCCGGCTCGCCCCAGACCGCCGGCGCGGTCGGCCCGGTCGACCGGCGCGCCGTCGCGCGTCACCGACTTGCCATTGCTTTCAAGCGCGAGCTGCTGCAGATACGCCGGCAAGCGGGCGAGGGCGTGCGCGTAGGGGACGACAACGCGCTGGCTCGTGCTGGTATGCCTGCGCGTTCCAGAAATCGACCAGTGCCAGCAGCACCGGCAGGTTGCTGCTCCAGGGGCGTATCGCGCAAGTGCGCATCCATGGTCGCGGCGCCGGCGAGCAGCTCCGCAAAACTCTCCCAGCCGCAGCGCACGGCGATGGCGAGTCCCGCTGCCGACCAGAGCGAGAAGCGGCCGCCGACCCAGTCCCACAGCGGCAGCACGTCATTGCCGGCCACGCCGAAGGCGCGCGCCGCCGCGGCATTGGCGGTGACCGCGATGAAATGCGCGGCCAGCGCGCCGCCGCCGCCAAGTTGCGCCGCCAACCACTCCCGCGCCGAGGTTGCGTTGCGCAGCGTCTCGGTCGTGGTGAAGGATCTTCGAGGTGACGATAAACAGCGTCGTCGCCGGATCGAGGCCGCCGAGGGCGCGGGTCAGGTGCTCCGGATCGACGTTGGAGACGAAGGTCACGTCGATGCCCTCGCGGCGCGAGGCGCGCGGGCCGGTCAGCGCGCTGCAGACCAGGCGCGCGCCGAGATCGGAGCCGCCGATGCCGATATGGATCGACGTCGCGGATCGGCCGCCCGGTCGCGCCCAGGCGCAAGCCGCCGCGCAGTTGTACCGCGAGCGCGCGCATGCGCGCCTGGGTGGCGCGGATGGCGGGAATGATGTCGGCACCGTCGACGCAATAGCGGCGTGTCGTCCGGCCTGGCGCAGCGCCGTGTGCAGCACGGCGCGCTGCTCGGAAAGGTTTATCTTCTCGCCGGCGAAGAGCGCGCCCAGCCACGCCGGGAGGTTGCGCGCGCGCGCATAGGCGACGAGCAAGGTCATCGTCTCGGCCGTCAGCCGCTGCTTCGACCAGTCGGCGAGCCAATCGTCCCAGGTCAGCGACAGGCGGGTAAAGCGCTGCGTGTCGCCCGCAAACAGTGCGGCGAGCGAGCTGCCGGCGAGCGCGCGGCGATGGTCGATGAGCGCTTGCCAGGCGGCCGGTGGCGTCGTTTCGGTCATGGGTTGCGCGCGCACCACGCGGAGCCGACCGCGCGGGTTGCGGGCGAGCATAATCGATCGGACCCGCGGCGCGCAAACTCGCTACAATCCAATGCGGCCACGCGCTGCGCGCCGCCCGCGATCGATGGACGCCCAGACCGACAAGGATCTTCCGCTCAAGGAGGACACCCGCCTGCTCGGGCGCCTGCTCGGCGACGTGCTGCGCGAGCAGACCGGCGAAGAAGGCTTCGCGCGGGTGGAGGCGATCCGAAAGACCGCGATCCGCCTGCGTCGGGCCGGTGCGGCCGATGCCGCCGGCATCGAAGGCGAGCTGGCGCGGCTGCTCAACGACCTGCCGATCGGGCCCACACTCGACGTGGTGCGCGCCTTCAGCTATTTCTCCCTGCTCGCCAACCTCGCCGAGGACATGCACCAGAACCGGCGGCGCCGGGCGCATGCCTTCGCCGGGTCAGCGCCGCAATCGGGCAGCATCGCCCATGCCTTCGACCGCCTGCGCGAAGCCGGCGTCGACGCGCCGACCCTGCGCGCCTTCTTTGCCGACGCGCTGGTAAGCCCGGTGCTGACCGCGCACCCGACCGAAGTGCAACGCAAGAGCATTCTCGACTGCGAGCGCGAAATCGTGCGCCTGCTGCAATGGCGCGACCGCGGCGCCCTCATACCGGACGAACTGGAGGCGATGCAGAAGGGACTGTACCGGCAGGTGCTTGGGCTGTGGCAGACGACGACGCTGCGCAGCACCGGGCTGCAGGTGAAGGACGAGATCGACAACGGCATCGCCTACTACCGCTACACGTTCCTCGACCAGATTCCCAGGCTCTACGCCGATCTGGAGGAGCGTTACGAGCGCGATTTCGGCGGCAGCGCCGGCGACGTTGCGGCGTTTCTCATCATGGGTTCGTGGATCGGCGGCGACCGCGACGGCAATCCGTTCGTGGTGGCCGGAACGCTCGACTATGCGAGCCGGGCGCAAGCGGCGGTCGCGCTGGCGCATCATCTGGAGGAAGTGCACCAGCTCGGCGCCGAGCTGTCACTCTCGGCGCGGCTGGTGCAGCCGACCGCGGCGTTGTCCACCCTCGCGGCGGCGGCGCACGATCCCAACCCGCAGCGCGCCGACGAGCCCTATCGGCAGGCCCTCGCCGGCGTGTATGCGCGGCTCGCGGCGACTGCGGCGGCGCTCTGCGGCTATGTGCCGTCGCTGCCGCCGCGTGCGCCGCTGCCGCCGTATGCCGCCGCGGCGGAGCTCAGCGCCGACCTGGACACCATCGCGGCCTCGCTCGCCGCGCATGGCTCGCAACGCCTCGCCGAGGGCCGCTTGCGGCAGTTGCGGCACGCCGTCAAGGTGTTCGGTTTTCATCTGGCAACGCTCGACCTGCGCCAGAACTCCGACGTGCACGAAGCGGTGGTGGCGGAGCTCCTGGCGCGCGCCGGCGTGCACCGGGATTACGCCGCACTCGGCGAACGCGAGCGCGTCGACCTGCTGGTGACCGATCTGGCCAATCCGCGGCTGCTCGATACGCCTTACCTCGCCCGCACACCGCTGCTCGAGTCCGAGCTCGCCATACTGCGCGCGGCGGCCGGCATCCATCACCGCCTGGGCCCGACGGCGCTGCCGAACTACGTGATTTCCAAGTGCCAGTCGGTGAGCGACCTGCTGGAGGTCGCCATCCTGCTCAAGGAAGTGGGCTTGCTCACCCCGAGCCGGCTGATGGTCAACATCGTGCCCCTGTTCGAAACCATCGCCGATCTCGAGCACTGCGCCGCGGTCATGCGCGCCGCCTTCCGCCTGCCCTGCTACCAGCGCTGGCTGGCCTCGCGGGGGCGCTGGCAGGAGGTGATGCTCGGCTACTCGGACAGCAACAAGGATGGCGGCTTCGTCACCGCCAACTGGGCGCTCTACCGCGCCGAGCTGGAGCTCGTCGCGGTGTTCCGCGCCTTCGACATCAAGCTGCGGCTGTTTCACGGCCGCGGGGGAACAGTCGGCCGCGGCGGCGGCCCGAGTTACGAGGCGGTGCTGGCCCAGCCCGAGGGCAGCGTCAACGGCGCGATCCGCATCACCGAGCAGGGCGAGATCATCGCCAGCAAGTATTCCGACGCCGAAGTCGGCCGGCGCAATCTCGAGACGCTGGTCGCGGCGACGCTGGAAGCAAGCCTGCTTCCCGCCGACCGCGACGACGCGGCGCAGGCTGGCTTTCACGCCACGATGGACGAACTCGCGGCGCTGGCCCTGGCGGCCTACCGCTCGCTGGTCTACGACACGGTGGAATTCGTGCCGTTCTTCCGCGCCGCGACGCCGATCGCCGAGATCGCCGAACTCAACATTGGCAGCCGCCCAGCCTCGCGCAAGCCCACGCCGAAAATCGAGGATCTGCGGGCGATTCCGTGGGTGTTCAGCTGGAGTCAGTGCCGGGTCTCGCTGCCCGGCTGGTACGGCTTCGGGACCGCGGTGGAGACCTGGCTCGACGCCGCGCCGAGCGCGCGCGCCGCCCGGCTCGACAGCCTGCGCGCGATGCATGCGCGCTGGCCCTTCTTTCGCAGCATGCTGTCGAACATGAGCATGGTCCTCGCCAAGACCGACCTGGCGATCGCGTCGCGCTACGCCGATCTGGTGCCCGACCCGGCGCAGCGCGCCGCGATCTTTCCGCGGCTGGTCGCCGAGCACCAGCGCACCGTGCACTGCCTGCTGGCGGTGTCCGGGCAGCAGACGCTGCTCGACGACAACCCGACGCTCGCGCGCAGCATCCGCAACCGCTTCCCGTACCTCGACCCGCTTAACCACCTGCAGGTCGAATTGCTGCGCCGCCACCGCGCCGGGCAGAGCGACGAGCGCACGCGCCGCGGCATTCACCTGACGATCAACGGGCTGGCCGCAGGGTTGCGCAACAGCGGCTGACGGCGACGCGCGGGGGTGCTTGTCAACGCCTCCGCGGGATGCTAACTTGGCCCGGTTTTGGTCAAGTCGTAAGGTTGTCAGGTGGTCTGACCCGACGCAGAACGGGCGCACCCGCGACGTAGCAAACCCGGCATGCAACGATAGGAGGAATTCCATGATCGACCGACGCAACGCGCTCCGGCTGGCCCTCGCCGCCGGCGCAGTGAGCCTGGCCGGCGCACTCTTCGCGCAGCCGAAGATGGTGCTCAAGGCATCCGACGTTCACCCCGACGGCTATCCGACCGTCGCCGCCATCGTCAGCATGGGCAAGAAGCTCGAAGCTGCGACCAACGGCCGGCTCTCCGTGCAGATGTACCCGTCGATGCAGCTCGGCGGCGAGAAGGAGGCGATCGAGCAGGCGCAGGTTGGCGCGCTGGCCTTGGCGCGGGTGAGCGTCGGTGCGCTCGGCCCGGTCGTTGACGAACTCAACGTGTTCAATCTGCCCTACCTGTTCCGCAACACCGCGCACATGCAGAAGGTGATCGACGGGCCGATCGGGCAGGAGCTCCTCGACAAGGTCACCAACAATCCCAATGCCGGGCTGGTGGGCCTGTGCTGGATGGATGCCGGGGCGCGCAGCCTCTACGACACCAAGAAGCCGATTCGCAACATCGCCGACCTGAAGGGCATGAAATTCCGCGTCATGGGCAACCCGATGTTCGTCGACATGATGAACTCGCTCGGTGGCAATGGGGTGGCGATGGGCTATGACCAGGTGTTCAGCGCGCTGCAGACGGGCGTGGTCGACGGTGCCGAGAACAACCCGCCGAGTTTCGTCTTCGACAACCATTACCAGGTGGCGAAGTTCTACACGCTCGACGAGCACCTGATCGTGCCCGAGATCCTGGTCATGTCGAAGAAGACCTGGAATGCGCTGAGCCCAGCCGATCAGGCGCTGGTCAAGAAGTTCGCCCGCGAGGCGCAGTTCGAGGAGCGCGCGCTGTGGGTGATCTACGAGAAGGCCGCGCTCGACAAGGCCAAGGCCGCCGGCATTACGGTCACTGAGATCGCCGACAAGAAACCGTTCCAGGACGCCGTCAAGCCGGTGTGGGACAAGTACGGCCCGAAATACGCCGACATGGTCAAGCGCATCCAGGCCGTCCAGTAAGCCGCTCATGAGGCACGTCGTGCGCAGGGCGATGGACGCCCTGTATTGCGCCTGCGTGCTGCTCGCCGGAACGGCGCTGGTGGCCATTTCGGCGGTCATTCCCTGGGGCGTCTACACCCGCTACGTGGTCAATCGCGCCGCGTCCTGGCCCGAGCCGACGGCGGTACTGCTTGACCATCGTGCTCACCTTCTTCGGCGCGGCCGCCTGCTACCGCACCCGCACGCACATGAGCGTGTCGGTGTTCGTGCGCATGCTCTCGGGCCGCTGGAAGCGCGCGGCAGAACTGCTTGCCGAGGTGCTGGTGGCGGCGCTGGCGCTATTCATGGTCGTCTACGGCGAGCGGCTGTGCGCGGCGACCTGGTTCCAGTCGATCGCCGACTTCCCGTCACTGTCGGTTGGCGTTACGTACCTGCCGATCCCCATCGGCGGGGCGATCACGTTCCTGTTCGTGCTCGAGCGCGTCTGGCTGGGGCACCCACCGGCGGCGGACTTTCCGGGGGCGGAGTTCTGCGGGCGGCCGCCGGTGGACGCCTCCGCTGACGCGCACGGCTAGAGCCGGCTTGGAATTCTTCGTCGTCATCGGCATGCTGTTCTTCTGCTTCGCGGTCGGCGTGCCGATCGCCTACGCGCTGGGGCTGGCTGCGATTGCCGGCGCAGTCTCGATCGGCGTCCCGCTCGAGGCGGTGATGCTCAAGATCTCCGACGGGGTGAGCAAGGTGGCCATGCTCACCATTCCGTTCTTCGTGCTCGCCGGGGCGATCATGGCGGAGGGCGGCATGGCGCGGCGACTGGTGGCGTTCGCCAACGTGCTCGTCGGCGTGTTTCGCCTGCGCGGCGGACTGTCCGTGGTCAACGTCGTCGCCACGACCTTCCTCTCCGGCATCTCCGGCTCGTCGGTCGCCGACACCTCCGCCATCGGCTCGGTGATGATTCCGCAGATGGAGAAGGTCGGCTACCCGCGGGTGTTCGCCACCAACGTCACCATCACCGCGTCGGTGCAAGCGCTTGCTCGTCCCGCCCAGCCACAACGCGGTGATCTATTCGCTGGCCAGCGGCGGAGCGATCTCGATCATCAGCCTGTTCATGGCCGGTGTGGTGCCGGGCCTGCTGCTCGGTTTTGCGCTCATCCTGCTTTGCATCTACATGGCGTACCGCGACGGCCATCCGCGCGGACAGGTGGTGCCGCTGCGCCAGGCGGTGCAGGATCGTCGTCGACGCGCTGTGGGGCCTGATCACGCTCGGCATCATCCTCGGCGGCATCCTCGGCGGGGTGTTTACCGCCATCGAAGCCGGCGCGGTGGCATGCATCTGGGCGTTCTTCGTCACCATGTTCATCTACCGCGACTACCGATGGCGGGATCTGCCGCGGCTGGTGTACCGGACCCTGAAGACGGTGGCGATGGTGATGACGCTCATCGCCTGCGCCTCGGCGGTCGGCTACGTCATGGCGCTGATGCAGGTGCCCGCGAAGGTCACCGCATTCTTCCTCACGGTGTCCTCCGACAAGAACGTGATCCTGATGATGCTCAACGTCCTTCTGCTCATCCTGGGCTGCCTGCTCGACATGGCGCCGTCGATCCTGATCTGCACCCCCATCCTGCTGCCGGTGGTGACGAGCCTGGGCGTCGATCCGGTGCAGTTCGGCATGATCATGATGCTCAACCTTGGCATCGGCCTGTGCCATCCGCCGGTCGGCTCGATCCTGTTCGTCGGCTGCGCCGTCGGCCGGGTCACCATGGAGCAGGTGATGCGCCGGATCTGGCCGTTCTACGGCGTGATGTTCGCCGTGCTCATGCTGGTCACCTACCTGCCCGCCATCTCGCTCTGGCTGCCACGGGCGCTCGGCCTCTAGGACGGCCGCGCGCAAGCAACGCGCGGCGCCTGCGTGAGCGGCGCCCCGTTCTAGCCGCTGGCGCCCGGTCTCAGAACCGGAACAGATAGCCCGCTTGATCGGGTATCCAGAAGGTGGTCCCGTCGCTGCACGCGGCAATGGCATTGGCCTGGGTCGCGACATTGGTGATCAAGCTCAGGTCCGCCGCCTTGAACACCGTCACGCTGGCGCCGGTACCGTTGGTGACCAGGACGCGCTCGCCGTCGAAACTCGCGGCATTGGGGCCATTTAGCTGGTTGCTCGGATCCGAGCTGATGGTGGCCACCACGTTGCCGGTACTCGCCTGCACCACGGTGATCGAACTGTCGCTTTGGTTCGGCACCCAGATGTTGGCCCCGTCGAACACCGGCAATCCCGGGCCCGCGCCAACGGTTACGGTCTGGAGGATGGTGCCGCTGGCATCGAGCTTGAAGAGCTTGCCGGCACTCTGGTCGGTGACCCAAGTATGCGCGCCGTCATAGAGAATTCCATAGGGATTGGTGAACCCGGTGCTGACCGTGGTGACGTTGGAAAAGAGCGCCGTCGAGATGATCGACACCGAGCCGGGCGGCCCGTAATTTGCCGTCCACAGGTTTACGCCGTCGAAGGCGATACCGATGGGGTTATTGCCCAGTACCGCGGCGGTCACCTCTACCGCTCCGCCGGGTTCCTGCGGGTTTACATAGTAGAGACTGCCGGGCGAGGTCTTGCCCGTCGCGAAGATCTGGCCGAGGGCGTCAACGACGCCCTCGCTATTCGTGGCCCCCGTCCAGGTCTCCGCCACCAAGCCGTTCGGCTGCACCTGGGCCACTTCCCCGAACGTTGTCGTCCAAATGGACTCACCGTCGGTGGCGCAGAATTGCGGAGAGTCAACAAGGATGCCCACTGGTATCACCAACTGCGTCGTCCACCATTGATTGAGCGCGGCCCGCCGGCTCGCCCGCGCCAGTCCTTGATCGAGCGAGCGCTGGAGGAAGGTCGTCATCTGCACGCGGGTCACGGTGGTGTCCGGACTGAAGGTAGTCGGCGTGGTGCCCTTGGAAACGCCGGTGACATACGCCTCCATGATGCCGGGGCAGAACGCGGCCCCGACACCGGAGACATCGGTATACGGAAACGGATAGTTTTGGCCCCCGCACATTTCCTGGGCCTGCACCGGCGCAATGCTCAACGTAGCGGCGACCCCCATTGCCAACCCCAGGAACCAACCTCGATAGCGACGTGAGCTCGACGCGCGGTCGAGACCGAAACGGCGAATGCTACGATCCATGGAATTCTCCCCGAGGTGATGACGTGACGACCGCCGGCGGTCGTTGCACGCGAGCGTAGGACTTGCCTTCGCGGCAGTCAACGGGGCCGGCAATGGCGTGCAAGTTGCGTCGCGCCCGCGGCACACCGGCGGCCGAAGCGTGTGCTACGCTGTGCCCGCTGCCCGCACGTTTTGCTGCCCGTGTTCCGCGTTCCTTTGCGATGATTACCGCCGACCTGCTGCGCCGCGTGCCGCTGCTCGCGTCATTGCCCGACGCCGAACTCGAGACCCTTGCCGGGCACGGCGCCGACATCCGCCTGCGCATGGGCGACTGGCTGATCCGCGAGGGCGAGGTCGCCTCGTTCTTCGTGCTGCTCGAGGGCAAGGTCGAGGTGCTCAAGGAGTTCAACGGCGTTGCCCGAGTGCTCACTAGCTATCGCGCGGGCGATTACTTCGGCGAAGTGCCGTTGCTGCTTGCCTCGCCGGCCGTCGCGAGCGTGCGCGCGCTCGAGCCCGCGCGGGTGTGCGCGTTCGAAGCGTCCGATTTCCGCGCGCTCATCGCCGGCTGCCACTATCTGAACAGCGAACTGCTCAAAACGATGGCCAAGCGCGTGGGCCACCTGCAAGAGGTAGCCAGTGAAGTGCCGACCGCCACGGTCGACCATCATCGGGCACCGGTTCGACCTCGAGGGTCACCACGTGCGCGATTTTCTGGCGCGCAATCGCATTGCCTTCCAGTGGGTCGATCCGACCCGTCCGGACTTGCACCCGGGCGTCGCGCCGCCGCGCCCAGGCGATGCCTTTCCGGTGGTCGTGCTCGCCGACGGTACGCGGCTGGTCACCCCGACCTTGCGCGAGCTCGCCGAGCGGCTTGGCCTGCAGACCAAGCCGCTGACGGCGATCTACGACGTCGCCATCGTCGGCGCGGGGCCGGCGGGACTCGCCGCGGCGGTGTACGGCGCGTCGGAGGGCCTGTGCACGGTGCTCATCGAACGCGAGGCGCCCGGCGGGCAGGCCGGCACGTCCTCGCGCATCGAGAACTACCTGGGCTTCCCGACCGGCGTGTCCGGCTACGACCTCGGCTTGCGCGCGCTGCAGCAGGCGCAGCGTTTCGGCGCTGAAATCATCGTCGCGCGCCGGGTCGTCGGCCTGGATGCCGATCCGCGGACGCGCGAGCGCGCCGTGCGGCTCGACGGCCACGAGCAAGTGAACGCGCGCACCGTTATCCTGACCACCGGCGTGACCTGGCGCGAGCTCGAGGCGCCCGGTTGCGATACCTTCCTCGGTCGCGGCCTCTACTACGGGGCGGCACGCACCGAGGCGCTCGCCTGTCGCGGCCAGGACGTGTACCTGATCGGCGGGGGCAACTCGGCCGGCCAGGCGGCGATGTTCTTCGCCAATTACGCGCAATCGGTGCAGCTGATCGTGCGCGGGCCCTCGCTCGCGGCGACGATGTCGCGCTACCTCATCGACCAGCTCGCCACGAAGGACAATATCCAGGTGCGCAGCCAGAGCCGGCATGATGCGCGTCGAGGGCAGCGATCACCTCGAGCGCATCGTCATCGAGGACCGGCGCACCGGCGCAACCACCACCGAGCCGGCGGCGGCGGTGTTCGTGTTCATCGGCGCCGACGCGGAAACCGCGTGGTTGCCCGGCGGGTTGATCCGCGATACGCGCGGCTACGTCTGCACCGGCCGCGACGTCACCGATCTGGTCGCCCAAAACCACGGCCAGTGGCCGCTCAAGCGCGATCCGTTCCTGCTCGAGACGAGCGTGCCGGGGATCTTCGCCGCCGGCGATGTGCGCCATGGCTCGATCAAGCGTGTCGCCGCCGGCGTGGGCGAGGGCAGCATGGCGATCGCCTTCGTGCATCAATACTTGGCGTGACTGCGAACTCAGGAGGCACCGGTGCCTGGATGGCGTGAGCGTTTCGGCCGGCCGCTGCGGCTGGCACTGGTCGGTGGCGGCCCGGGGGCGTGGATCGGCCGCATGCATCAGACCGCGGCTGAGCTTGACGGCTACTGGCGTGTGGTCGGTGGCGTCTTCTCGAGCGACCCCGCGCGCTCGCGCGCCGCCGGTGCCCAACTGGGCGTCGACCCAACGCGCAGCTACGGCACCTTCGCCGAGCTTATCGACCGGGAAAAAGGGCGCGCCGATGGCGTCGACGCCGTTGCGATCATGACCCCGAACGACACCCACTATCCGTATTCCGCCGCGGCGCTCGACGCCGGCCTCGACGTCGTGTGCGACAAGCCGGTCACCCACGATTTTGCGCAGGCCTGTGATCTGGTCGAGCGCACGCGCATACAAGGGCGGCTGTTCGCCATCGCCCACGGCTACTCGGCGTATCCGATGATCCGTTACGCGCGCGAACTGGTGCGTGCCGGGGCGCTGGGCGCGTTGCGCCTGGTGCAGGTGGAGTACATCCAGAGCGGGCTCGCCACGCGCCTCGAGGACGCGCCGCAGACCAACCGTTTGCGCTGGCTGCTCGATTCGCAACGCAGCGGGCTGGCGCTGGTTATGAGCGCCATCGGCTGCCACGCCCAGCATCTGGCCTGCTTCACCGCCGGGCCCAACGCCACGCGGCTGTGCGCCGATGCGCGGGCGCTCCTGCCCGGACGCAAGGTGATCGACTACGTCTCGGCGCTGTTCGAGCTCGACGGCGGGGCGCGCGGCGCCTTCACCGTGACCCAGGCCGCGGCCGGCGGCGAGAACGACATCCGCCTGCGCCTCTACGGCGAGAAGGGCATGCTCGACTGGTCGCACCGGGAGTTGAGCTATCTGAAGCTCGCGCTGCAAGGCGAAGCGGTGCGTGTGTTCGGCCGCGGCGATCCGTGGCTACCGGCGGACATCCTTGCCGCGGGCCGCGCACCGCGCGGCCATCCGGAGGGTCTGCGCGAAGCCTTCGCCAATATCTATGCGGAGCTCGCGCAGGAGCGCATGGCGCGCGCCCTGGGCGAGACACCGCCAGCCTTTCCCTACCCGCGGATCGAGGAGGGCGCCCACACCATGGCTTTCATCGAGGCCTGCCTGGCTTCCCAAGCCTGCGGCGGCTGGGTCGATATCGCCAAGCACCCCGGGGTCTAGCCGGTTGGTAGGCCCGAGGCACGCTTGACTTAGTATATCGTACGATATATCTTAAAGCACACTGCGCAGGCAACTTTATCAAGGAGACAGAGACGATGCATCGCTATTTTCGCGGACACGGCGACTACTGTGGCGGACGGCACGCCCGTCGGCACGGATTCGGCGGGTTGTTCGGCGGAGTCGCTGGCGGCCGCGGCTTCGGCTGGCATGGCTTTCGCGCCGGCCGCAAGCTCGGCGGCGACGATTTGCAACTGGTCGTGCTGGCGCTGCTCGCCGACAAGCCCTATCACGGTTACGAAATCATGAAAGTCCTGGAGGAGCGCTCGGGCGGGTTCTACAGCCCGAGCCCGGGCATGGTCTATCCGGCGCTGACCTACCTCGAGGAAATCGGCTACGCCTCGGTGGAGGCCGAAGGCGCGAAGAAGCTCTATCGGATCACGGACGAAGGGCGCGCCTACCTGGAGCAGAACCGGCGCGTGGTCGATACGATCCTGGCGCAACTCGCCTGGGTCGGCGCAAAGATGGAACATGTGCGGCGGGCGTTCGCAGGCGACGAGCCTGGCGCCGCGCAGGGCGGTGAGTCTGGCGCCGCGGAGGGCGACGAGCGGGCCCGCGGCTGGAGCGCCGAATTGAACAACGCGCGGCGTGCTCTCAAGGCGGCGCTCGCCGCGATCATTGGCGCTTCCGCCGAGGAGCAGCGTCGGATCGCGGACATCCTCGAGCGTGCTGCCCGGGAGATCCGCGGCAAGTAGCCAGGGCGGCGAGGCTCTTGCAACGGTGGATTTCGGCGGGTTCCGAGGCCCAATTGCGCCACGGTTCACGCCTTGCCCCGGCCAGCGATAAGCCGGTTAACCCGGAGCGAACGACCGGTCACGGAAGGCAACACGGTTTTCCCCGACAAAGCGAACAACATAAGGGGCCAGCAGGATGACGTTAGGCGTATGCTCGATGGCGGGGCAGCCAAGCCACTTCGAGCGGGAGCCGAGAAATGCGTGCTCATCCAGCCAAAACGACCCTCATGGCCGGCATGGCCTTCGTCTTCGCTTGTGCGTCCCCGGCGCAGGGGGCGACGTACAAATGCACGACGCCCGAAGGAAAGGTTGCCTACCAAGACTCGCCCTGCCCATCGGGAGCGGCCGAAAAATCCATCAAACTCGCAGTGTCACCACCGTCCGCATCGATAGCGAAACCGCCACCGGTCTATGTGCCTCCCGTACCGCGGTCAATGTACGAGTCCGCGGCGAATCCGAATAGTCCGAGAAATTTCGATCCGGGACCCCTTGAGACCTGGGATCGGTTTTCAAAGGCATTCAATCGGGGCGATAAGAATGCGGCGATGCGCGAGCTAACCCCCTCCGCGCAGCAGCAATATGGACCGATCCTTGACCAACTGATGCCTCCCGCAGGAACCGCTAGGAGGTAGGTGCATCCGGCAGCCCGGCAGCGGCGGCCTTGCGCCGCCGGCCGCGCCAGGACGCAGGGCCCGGCGTTGGTTGCGGCATCAACCATCGTGCGCTTGGGAAAGTGGCTTGTGCGGCGTTTCCGCTGCCCATAGCATGCGGGGCGTGGCCTTCGATGTAAGACGCGGGTGACGAGCCTGCCGCTGGCGGCGGATTCGGCCGGCCGCCCCGCTTCCTCCGGCCGCCTCGGTTACCTCGACAATGTCCGCTGGGTCGTCATCGTGCTGGTCCTCAGCATGCATTCGGCCGACACGTACAGTCCCTTCGGCAATTGGTACTACACGGAGCGCCGCCAACTGGATTTTGGAACGGTGCTGTTTTTCGGGACCTACCAATCGTTTCTGCAGGCATTCTTCATGGGCCTGCTGTTCTTCATAGCGGGCTACTTCACGCCCCGCTCCTACGACTCAAAAGGCGCGCGGCGCTTCCTGCGTGATCGATGCCTGTGCCTGGGCGTTCCGGCGCTCGTGTACATGTTGGCCGTGGGCCCGCTCACGGAGTACTTCGTGTCCCGCTCCTGGCACACCAC
The DNA here is from genome assembly GCA_963777455.1 of uncultured beta proteobacterium. Taxonomy (GTDB): domain Bacteria; phylum Pseudomonadota; class Gammaproteobacteria; order Burkholderiales; family Casimicrobiaceae; genus PALSA-1003. The sequence continues at coordinate 1,115,892 of CAVZQQ010000003.1, read as the reverse complement.
GCGGTCGTTTCCGGATGCCTGGCTCCGTTACATCACAAACGCAGAGGTGCTGGCGGGTTCGGGTCCGCTCTGGTTCTGCGTGGCGTTGTTGATCTTCGCGATGGGTTACGCCGCCATCCGCCAGCTGCCGTTTGCCTTGCCATACAGCCACGCCCAGGGGCCGCTACCCCGGGCCGGGGCGTTGCTGGGGTTTGTCGCCGGCCTTGGAGTTGCGACTTTCGCAGTGCGCGTTTTCATCCCGTCCGGAAAGGCAGTCCTCAATATGCAGCTGGCCGATTTTCCCCAATACATTTTGATGTTCGTGGCCGGTGCCTGCGCCTGGCGCCTTCATTGGCTGGACAGACTGGAGGGGTTGCGGGGAAAACGCTGGGCCGTCGGGGCGCTCCTGGTTGGATTCGCGCTGTGGATTGGACTGCTGGTGCTAGGAGGCGCCCTCGCAGGCGAAACCAGCGTCTACTCCGGAGGGCTGACGTGGCAGAACTTCGGCATAAGCCTATGGGCGGCGATCATCTGCGTCGGCATGAGCTTGGGCATGCTGGTCGTGTTCAGGAAGCGTTTCGCCGGGCAGGGCCGCAGGGCGCGTTTTATGGCCGACAACGCATTTGCAGTCTATGTATTTCATCCTCCCATCCTGATCGGGATCGCCATCCTGCTGCACGCGGTGGATATGCCGGTACTGCTGAAGTTCCTCCTGCTCACGGCGCTTAGCGCGATCACGTCGTTCGCGGCCGCACAGTTGATCTTCCGCAAGGTACCCGGGTTGAAGCGAATCCTGTGAATGAACCCCTTTCAGGCGCACGGCGAAGGCGGGCGCGCTCACGCCCGCCACTTACTGGCTACAGCTCGTCGGCACGTAGGCCGGAGGAATATCGATCGGAATGCACAGCCAATGCAGCTTCCGCCACGCGTCGACCGCCGGGGCGAGCAGGATCGACTTGCCCGCGAGCTCCGGCAGGGCGTCGCCCAGATCAATGCGCACGCGGCCGGTGCGCGCGTTGAGGTTCACGCCGTCGACCAGGCCGTAGGCCGGCTGTGCGCGCACCGCCTGGTAATCGGGGCGCTCGGGAATCGCGCCCGCCTGCGCCCAGCGCTCCTCGACCTGGCGTTGCAGCGGTCGGACCGCGCCGATCACCTGCTCCAGCACAGCGCGCATCCCCTGCGCGTGGTAGGCGCTCTGCAACAGCGGCCCAATGATGCTGCCGGTGCACAGCAAAATCCCCGCGCCGAGCAGCAGCGCGAGCAGGCCATCGGTCGCCACCCGTTGCAGCAGGCGCTTCGCGGCGAGCTCGGCGGTGCGGGCGTTGATCTCCGCCCGCCGGATCAGGTATCGCACCCGGTGGTAATAGAAGGCGTTGGCGCAGGTGGCGCAAACGCCCGCCGGGAGCAGCCAGCAGAACAGCACCGCGCCCGCCCACCAGGCCGGGCGCGAATCGCCCAGACCCGGAGCCAGGGTGGTAAAGACCAGGGCACCTGCCAAGGGCAGCAGTGCACAGGCGGCGCCGTACGCCCACAGCTTGCGGTAGAACGCCCAGACCGTCGGTAGCGCGAAGGCCGACCAGTTCCAGCTCGGCGCGCCGTGGCCGCTGCGTTCATAGCGGACGAATCTCCGCGCGTAGTAGTCGGCGTGTGGACCCACCGCAATCCGGAACAGCACCGCCAGCGCCGGTCGTACCCGGCGCTCGTCCTGCTGAGCGCGCACGTAGGCGGGGAACACGATCGAATCGAGCGCGCGGGAAAACCCGCCGGCCGGCGCCGAACCCGAGGCGGCGGCGCCGCCGGTTTGCAGTGCGGGTGTCCCGAGCAGCATCGCTTCCTCGAGTCGGTCGAGCCTTTAAACCATGGCCTGCTGGCGCACGGGCGAAGCGGCCAGGCGCGCCAACCCAGGCATCGAAAAGCCACTACGCGCGAGCGCCTGCGCGAGCTCCGCCTGTTGCGCCACCGTGAGCTCGACGAGCGGCGGGCGCACCGCGGCCCATTGCGGGTCGGCAAGGTGCTGCGCAATGGTCGCCTTGAGTGCAGGGATCATCGGGAACTTCTGGAACGTGGCGCGCACCGCGTCCAGCGCCCCCTGCTGCGCCTGCGCGTCAGCGTCCTGCCAACGGCGGGCGAGTAGCGCGATCGGACCCGGGTTGACGTTGCCGGTGGCGGTGATGCACCCGGCGCCACCGCCGCGCAGGGTCGCGAGCAGGAAGGTCTCGCTGCCAGCGAAGACGTCGAAGCCCTGGGGTTGGAACCGCTCGAGCATCGCCTGCGTGTTGCTCCAGTCGCCAGAGCTGTCCTTGATGCCGGCCACGATGCCGGGATAGACCCGCAGCAGCCGCTCGATCAAGGCCAGGCTGAGGGCGATCTGCGACACCGGCGGAATGTGATAGAGATAGACCCGCAGGTTCCGATCGGCCACGCGCTCGATGATTTCGGCATAGCTGCGAAACAGCCCGTCGTCGGATACGCCCTTATAGTAGAACGGCGGGAGCATCAGCACGCCGGCGCAACCGAGCTCCACCGCCCGGCGCGTCATAACGATTGAATCGGTCAGCGCGCAGCAGCCGGTGCCAGGCATCAGCCGTGCCGGCGGCACGCCCGCCTCGACCAACGTCTCGAGCAGCGCGATTTTCTCCGCGACCGACATCGAGTTCGCTTCGGAGTTGGTTCCGAAAACGGCGAGTCCCACGCCCTGCTCGAGAAGCCATCGGCAATGGCGGACGAAACGCAGCGCATCGGGGCGCAACGTCGAATCGAACGGGGTGACTACTGGCGACAGCACCCCGCGAATTCTTGGCTGACTGCTCAAGGAAGGATCACCGGCTGCGCGATGCCGGCATCCTACACGATCGAGCCGATCGATTCTATGGCCGGGCACTCGATTCGAACTCGAGATCCGTGGCGCAGATGTCGATCTGCGGCCCGAGTTCGCACACGTTGCGGTAGCCGTAATCGTAGAGCGCAATGTAACGCACTGTAAGTGTGCGGACTACAGCTGGCGCGGCATGGAGTGGCAACATCCGGCGCGGCGCGCTGTCGAACCAGGACGCTACAAGAAAAAGGAACACGTCATGAAACGCGCCCTGGTGCTTTGGCTCTTAACGCTGTTGCTCGGCGGTTGCGTGGTCGCGCCTTACGGATACGGCGATGACGACGGATACCGGCATGACGGCGGCCACTACGGCTACTACGACCGCGACCCCGGCTATTACGGCTACAACGGTTTCCGCCACGGCGACCACGGGTGATCGTCGCCCGGGAGCAGGAGTGGCGCCGCGCAACGCCTAGCTCGGCGGCGCACTGCCCTCGATGGCCAGCACATTGGAGGTCGCGGTACGTTGGCGCAACTCGATGAGCGGGCGATAGGCCGGCGAGTCGTACCACGACTTGAGTGCGGCCATGTCGGGAAACTCGATGACCACCAGCCGCTTCGGGCGCCACGCGCCCTCGAGTATTGTCAGCGCGCCGCCGCGGGCGAGAAAGCGCCCGCCGTAAGCGGCGACCAGCGCGGGCACGCGCTTGCGGTATTCCTCGTAGCCCGCCGGGTCGGTGACCTCGACGTCGGCGATCAAGTAGGCAGGCATGGCAGTTTCCGCGCGTGGGGGAAGATCAGTTCACTATGGCTTGGCCGTGTAGAAAACGTAGTGCGCCTGGTAGGGCACGCGGATTTCGGCCGCCCGCTTGCGCCGCCTGGCTGCAGCCGCTCGCAGGGGCCTTGCCGCCGACGGTGCGCAGCCGCTGAATGCTCGCGGTGCGGCTCAGACATGCCGTTGCCTGAAACCGTCTTGGCACTGAGCAGCAGCCACGGAATCGCGTTCGGATCCGGGCCGTCGTCGCGCGCCTTGAGCTCACCCACGACCTTGCTGCCATCCACTGCTTCCCAGGTCGGGCCGCCATAGTGCTTGACGACTTTCTTGCCGGCGGCGTCGGAGAGCTCGGCCTCCGGTGCTTTGAGCGTCCACTCGAACTTCGTGGCATCGTCCTTGTGCGCGCTGCAGACGTAGATCTGGACCCCGCTCGCCCGAAGATCGAGCGCGAGCGTCTGGTCGGCGGGGGCCTTGAGCTTGTCGGGGACAGCGGGCAGGGTCGCGGCCAACGCGGGAGCAAGCAGAGCAAATCCCGCCGCGACTGCGGCAGCGGGTACAACGCGACGATGCGGCATGGGCTCTCCGGCGATCGGGGCATCTCGCCCCAGGTCGAATTATCGCTGCCCCTTGACGCAATGCCGCATACCCGATATAATCCGGGTACCGTATATTTGTTCGGAAAACCGATGCCACCGCGTCTCCGCCGGCCGTTTGCGCATCTGCAGCACGCGCGTGAGACCGCACCGAAGCCCGCGCCGCGCCTCACGGCCCGGCAGCGCCAGATCCTCGACTGGATCCGCGCGCTTCATCGACGCCGAAGGGCATGCCGCCCACGCGGGCGGAGATCGCCGCCGGCCTGGGCTTTGCTTCCCCCAGTTCGGCAGAGGATCACCTGCAGGCGCTGGCCAAGAAGGGGGCGCTGGAGATCGTCGCCGGTGCAGCGCGCGGGTTGCGCGCTCAAGGATATGCCCGGCGTGCCGGTCCAGGGAACGTTGCCGCTGGTCGGCCGGGTCGCCGCGGGCAGCCCGATTCTCGCGGTCGAGAACGTCGAGGCGCATTACCGCGTTGACGCCGCAGCTTTTCGCGCCGCGTGCCGACTACCTGTTGCGCGTGCGCGGCGCGAGCATGCAGGGTGCGGGCATTCTCGACGGTGATCTGCTCGCCGTGCACAAGTAGCGCCGACGCGCACACCGGGCAGATCGTGATCGCCCGCATCGATGACGAGGTCACGGTCAAGCGCCTGCAGCGCCGCGGCCGCGACATCGTGCTGCTGCCCGAGAACCCGGAATTCCGCGCCATCGTGGTCGACCCGCAGACGACATTCGCCATTGAAGGCATCGCCGTCGGCCTGGTGCGTGGAGGCAAGGCATGGTGAGCAGGCTGCGCAAGCCGGCGGCCAGGGCCGCGACCCTGGAAGACCTGCCCAACGTCGGCAAGGCCATCGCCGCCGACCTGCGCGCCCTCGGCATCCGGCGGCCATGCGCAACTCAAGCGCAAGGACCCCTACGTCCTGTACGACCGTCTCAATCGTGTAACCGGCGTGCGCCACGATCCGTGTGTGCTCGACACGTTCATCGCGGTGGTCCGCTTCGTCGACGGCGGCCCGCCGAGGCCGTGGTGGGCCTACACCGCCGAGCGCAAGCGTACGCTGGCGCGCGCACCGGCGAAGATCGACCTAATCGGCGCGCTATGCCGCGCGCGCACCCCGGCCGTGGCGGCCCATGCCGCGACGACTGTCCTGACTGCACTTCCATCACGCTAAGGAGTTCATCCATGGTGCAAGCGATCCCTGCCGATTACGCCGGCGTCACACCCGTATCTCATCATTCGCGATGCCGCGCGCGCGCTCGAGTTCTACAAGAAGGCGTTTGGTGCCGTGGAGCTGCTGCGCTTTCCCGGCCCCGACGGCAAGATCGGTCACGCCGAAATCAAGATCGGCGAGGGCGTGGTCATGCTCGCCGACGAGTCGCCCGGCCGGGCACAAAGGCCCGCAGACGCTCGGCGGCACACCAGTCTCGCTGATGTTCTACGTGACCGATGTCGACGCCCAGTTCGCCAAGGCGATTGCCGCCGGCGGCACGGTCGTGAAGCCGCTCAAGGATCAGTTCTATGGCGATCGCAGCGCGACGATCACCGACCCATTCGGCCATGTCTGGACCATCGCCACCCACACCGAGGACGTGTCGCCGGACGAAATGCAGCGGCGCCTGGCGGCGATGCGCCGGGCGAGAAGACGACATGACCGTGAGCGAGCATGCCGTGCCCGGCTCCCCAGCCGTCGTCGCGGCCGAGGTCAAGGCCGAATCCGGCGGAGGCTATCCGGAGCCCTTCCGGACGCGCATGGGGGAGGCCGACTGGCGGCGGCTCGGCAACGTCTTTGGGCTGACCCAGTTCGGCGTCAACCTGGAAACCTTCCAGCCGGGCGCGCAGTCGGCGCTGCGGCACTGGCATACGCTCGACGACGAGTTCGTGTACGTGCTCGAAGGCGAGATGGTGCTGCTGCACCGATGCGGGCGAGACGCTCCTGCGACCGGGCATGTGCGCCGGCTTCAAGGCGGGGGTAAGGAATGCGCATCATTTCGTCAATCGCTCGGACCGGCCGGCACGACTGCTGGTGATCGGGACGCGCGTTCCAGGCGACAACTGCTTCTACCCGGACGACGATCTGCTGTGGGTCGCATCGGAAACCGGACATTACGCCGCGCACAAGGACGGCCGGCGCTACGCCTGAACGGCGCGGTCGACAGTAGCCGCCCAGAAGAAACGATGTATACCCTGTACGGCAAGCAGGGCTCCGGCTCGGCCACGACGCAGATCGCGCTGGAGGTAAGCCGGGCACCGTATCGCGTCGTCGAGACGGCGTCGTGGGCGCCGAACGCCGCGTTCGCCGATCTGCTCCGGGTCAACCCGCTCGGCCAGATCCCGACCCTGGTGCTGCCCGACGGCAGCGTGCTTGTCCGAAAGCGCAGCGATCCTTATTTATCTCGCCGAGGTCTATCCCGACAGCGCGCTGCTGCCGGCCGATCCGGCGGCCCGCGCCCAGGCTGTACGCGGCCTGGTGTTCATTGCCGCCAACTGCTACGCCGCGATTAGCATCATCGATTTCCCGGAACGCTGGTGCACCGGCGCCCAGGATGACGACGTGCTCAAGGAGCGCATCCGGGCCGGCGCAACGCGCGCGGCTGCACCGCCACTGGGAGATGTTCGCCGACCTTTTTCCGGCGCAGCCCTACCTTGGGGGCGAGCGTCTCGGCGCACTCGACATTCACGCCGCCGTCGTGTCGCGCTGGTCGGGCGCGCGCGCGCACCTGGCGGAGCGGCGACCCGACTTCCACGCCGCGCTGCAGCGTATCGAGGAGCAGCCGCAGGTCGCGGCGGTGTTCACGCAGCACTGGCCGAAGACGCTGAGCCGCGCTTCGGCAATGCGGGCGTCTATAATGGGCGTTGACGGCCGGCTTCGCCCCTGCCGCGTGACCCGTTCGAAGCACCGCGATGCGCATTCTCCTCAGCAACGACGACGGCTACTTCGCACCCGGTCTGGAACGCCTCGCCGCCGAGCTTCGTCCGCACGCTGACATCACCGTCGTCGCGCCGGAGCGCGACCGCTCCGGCGCCTCGAATTCGCTTACGCTCGACCGCCCGCTGACGGTGCGGCGCGCACCGAACGGCTTCCTGTTCGTCAACGGCACGCCAACCGACTGCGTGCACCTCGCGGTCACCGGCTTGCTCGACGCGTTGCCGGACATGGTCATTTCCGGCATCAATCTGGGCGCCAACATGGGCGACGACACGATTTATTCGGGCACCGTCGCCGCCGCCACCGAAGGCTATCTGCTCGGCATCCCGTCGCTCGCGGTATCGCTGACGTCGAAGATCGGGCGCCATTTCGACACCGCCGCCGCGGTGGTCGTCGAGTTGCTGCAGCGCCATCGCGAACAGCCGCTGGGCACGTGGCTGCTCAACGTCAATGTGCCCGATGTCGCGCACGACGAGCTCGCCGGCTATCGGGTTACGCGCCTGGGCAGGCGGCACAAGGCGGAGCCGGTGATCAAGACCGAAACCCCGCGCGGCGAAGTCTGTTACTGGGTCGGCGCGGCGGGACCGGCCGCCGACGCCGGCGACGGCACCGACTTCCACGCCGTCGAGGCGCGGCTATGTCTCGCTGACGCCGCTGCAGATCGACCTCACGCACCGCGCCGAGATGGCCCGCGTGGCCGATTGGCTGCACCAGAAAGTGTCGCCGTGACCTCGACCGGCGAAAAATTCGACGGCATCGGCATGACCTCGACGCGCACGCGCACGCGCATGATCGAGCGGCTGCGCGAGCAGGGCATCAAGGACGAGGCCGTGCTGGCGGCGATGGCCGCCGTACCGCGGCACATCTTCGTCGAGGATGCGCTGGCCATGCGCGCCTACGACGACAGCCCGCTGCCGATCGGCGCGGGGCAGACGATTTCGCAGCCGTACGTGGTCGCGCGCATGACCGAGTTGCTGCGGGCGGGAGGCCGGCTATCCCGGGTGCTGGAGATCGGCACCGGCTGCGGCTACCAGACCGCGATCCTCGCGCAGCTCGCCGATGAGGTGTATACGGTCGAGCGCATCGCCTCACTTGTGGCCAAGGCGCGACGCAACCTGCGTGCTCTCAAGACCAACAACGTGCGCATCAAGCATGGCGACGGCAGCGTCGACCTCGGCGAGGAGCTTGAGGTCGATGGCATCATCGTGACGGCGGCCGCGACGCAGGTGCCCACCGCGGCTGCTGCGCTACCTGAAGCTCGGCGGGCGCATGGTGCTACCGCTGGCCCGTTATGACGACGAGCTCAAGGGGGTGCAACTGCTCACCGTCATCGACAAGGCGCCCGGCGGGGTCCGCGAGCAGACGTACGATGCGGTAAGATTTGTGCCGCTGCTCTCCGGACTGGCATGATCGACCGCATCCGTTCGCACCGCCTATCCGTTCACCGTCGCGCTCGCCGCCGCGGCGCTGCTCGCCGGATGCATGACGACGCGGCCGCCGCTCCGATCGACGAGCGCCCGCTGCCGCCCGCAGCGGCCAACCCCATGCCGCCGCCGGCGGCGCCGCTGCCGGGGCGCGAGCCCGAGCCCGCGCCGCCGAGCTACCAAGTCAAGCGCGGCGACACGCTCTACCAGATCGCGCTCGATCACGGGCTCGACTACCGCGAGCTCGCGGCCTGGAACAACATCGAAAACGTCAACGTCATCCACGTTGGCCAGTTGCTGCTGCTTGGCCCGCCGGGCGGTGGCGGGGCCAGCGGCACCGCGCCGCTGGTGAGCGTGCCGCCGGTGAGTCCGAGCGGCGGACGAGGCGCACGCGCCGGCGATCCTGCCACTCGGCAGCGGGCGCCCAACACGCCGACGTTCAAGACCGAGCCGAAGGCGGTCAAGCTGCCGTATTCCGACCAGGCTCTCGCGCAGCTGCAGCACTCTCCGTCCGCGCTGCCCGAAGCGCGGCCACCGCCGGCACCGAGTCTCGCCGTCGCGCCGCCGAACCTGACTGCCCCGACACCCGCACCGAGCGCGATCGCCCCAGCGACTGCGGCGCGGGCCGACTCCGGTCGCGTCCCCGAAATCGATGACGACAGTCTTGGCTGGATCTGGCCGGCGACGGGCAAGGTCGTCGCCGGCTTCTCCGAGTCGGCCAACCTCAAGGGCATCGACATCGCTGGCAAATCCGGACAACCGGTTGTAGCCAGCGCGGCCGGCAAGGTCGTCTACGCGGGAACGGGCCTGCGCGGCTACGGCAAGCTCATCATCGTCAAGCACAACAACACGTTCCTGTCGGCGTATGCGCACAACAAGGAGATCGACGTCAAGGAAGGACAACAGGTTGCCAAGGGTCAGAAGATCGCCGAAATGGGCGATACCGACGCCGATCAAGTCATGCTGCATTTCGAGATTCGTCGCCTCGGCAAGCCGGTCGATCCGGCCAAGCTGCTTCCGCCCACATGAGCGTCGGCCGCGCGCGCCTGGACGACGACGGCGAGCCGGCCTCCGCGCGCGAGCCGGATACGCGCACTCGGGAACTCCCGCTCGATGTGCCCGTCGAGGGCGTCGGCGCCGACTTTCTCAACGACGTCACCCAGATCTACCTCAACGAGATCGGACAGAATCCCGCTGCTCACGCCGGCGGAGGAGCTTGCCTGCGCGCGCGCGACGCGCGCCGGCGACTTCGAATCGCGGCAGAAGATGATCGAGCACAACCTGCGACTGGTCGTGAGCATCGCCAAGCACTACCTCAATCGCGGCCTGACCCTTGCCGACCTGATCGAGGAAGGCAACCTCGGGCTGATTCACGCCCTCGAGAAGTTCGACCCCGAGCGCGGCTTCCGCTTCACGACCTACGCCACATGGTGGATCCGCCAGTCGATCGAGCGTGCGATCATGAACCAGTCGCGCACCATCCGCCTGCCCGCGCACGTGGTCAAGGAGCTCAACATCGTGCTGCGCGCACTGCGCCACCTCGAAACGCACGGCATGCTGGGCGAAAATCGCGAGCCGACGCTCGACGACGTTGCGCACCTGCTCGGCAAGCCGGTCGAGCAGGTGCGCAAGGTTCTGGGCTACAACGAGCACGTCACCTCGCTCGACGCGCCGGTGGACGCCGAGCAGGGGCTGTCGGTCGGTGACCAGCTCGCCGACGACGACGCGCCCGGCGCCGGAGCTCGTGTTGCACAACAGCGAGATCGAACGCTGGATACGGCAGTGGCTCGACGAATTGTCCGACCGGCAGCGCCGGGTCATCGAGCGCCGCTACGGCTTGAGTGGTGCCGAAGTGGCGACGCTGGAGCAGCTGGCGCGCGAGCTCGGCGTCACGCGCGAGCGGGTGCGACAGATCCAGGCCGAGGCGCTCGACCGGCTGCGCACCCGGCTACGCGTGCGTGGGCTGTCCCGCGACGCCCTGCTTTGAGGTTCACGTCCGCGCCTTGCCGCGCAGGGCGTGCGCCTTTGGCAGCGCGAACACGCTTGCGCGCAAGGCGGCGATGCGGGCGTTGCGCTCCGCATCGGGCGGACCATAGCGCAGCATCGCGTAGGTCTCGGCAATGCGCCGCAGCAGCTCGCTCCGATTGCGGCCAGCGCGTCGCGGCGCGCTCGGCGTACGCCAGCGGGCCCTCGTCGGCGCGTCGCGGCAGCCCGGCGTGCGCCAGGCGGCGGCAAAGCCGCATCCAGAGGGCGCGCACCGGGTCGCGGCGATGCGCGAGCCAGTGGCCCAACCACAGCAATGCCGCGCCCCAGACCAGCACCATCGCGGAGCCCAGCGCGACGATCAGCCAGCCACGCACGCCTTCCAGCCCCAGGTCATGCCACAGGTCGCGCTGGCGTTGGACGTTGTAGCCGACGATGCCGCGCTGCCATTGGTAATTCACCGCGTCCCAGTGCAGGCGCAGGGCCTTGAGCCAGGTCATGTCGAGGCGGGCAAGGTACGGTACCGGTTCACCCTGAGGCAGGGCCGCGCCCAGGCCGCCTTCGATGCGCGACGGCGCGACCGCCGCGGTCGGGTCGAAGCGCTGCCAGGTGCCGTCGAGGAGCGCCTCGGCCCACGCATGCGCATCGGAGTCACGCACGATCATGTAGCCGCCCGTCGGGTTGATCTCGCCGCCCTGGTAGCCGGTGACTACGCGCGCCGGAATGCCTGCGGCGCGCAGCAGCACGACGAACGCGGCCGCGTAATGCTCGCAGAACCCGCGCCGGGTGTCGAACAGGAAGCCATCGACGAAGTCGCCTTCCAGCAGCGGGGGCGCGAGCGTGTAGACGAAGGCTTGCTGGCGGAACCAAGCGAGAATCGCCGCGATGAACACGCGTTCCGAAGGCGAGCGGGCACGCAGGTCGCGAGCGAAGGCGACCGTCCGCGGATTGCCCCGCGGCAGCTGCAGGTTCTCGCGGCGCTCGGCGTCGCCCCAGGCGGCGAAGTGGTCGCCCATGGTCGAGCGCTGCGTATAGCGTATCGTCTGCGTGATAGGGACGTTGGCCAACAACTGCTGGTCGGAGGTCAAGCGCGCGACCGGGCGCGCGGTTCCGGCGGTCAGGTTCATGTCGTCGGCGGGCGGTTGGGGCAGGCTCGCCGCCTCCTCGAGCGCGAACAGCCAGAGGCGGTTTTGCGGCTCCAGGGTTACCGTGTATTCGATCGTGCGCCCGCTGGTGCTGGCGAGCACGCCCGCGCGGGCGCGCGGCAGCGCGCTCCACTCGAAGCCATCGAAGCGCGACAGGACCGGCCCGCGCCAGTAGCGCTGCGCCGGCGGTGGGGGCGGGCCGTTGAAGTCGACGCGGAAGGCGACCGTGTCGGAAAGCGACAGTTCACTGATCGCGCCGGGGGCCATGCGATCCGACAGACCCGTGCGTGCCCCGCTGTCGTTGGGCGAGCCCCACAGCGGTCCGGCGAGTCGCGGGAAGACCAGGAACAGCAGCAGCGCCAGCGGCACGCCCTGGGCAAGCATGCGTGCGGTTGCCGCTAGCGACCCTTTCCAGTCGCTGCTTGCACCCGGCGGGGCACGCAGGCTCGCAAGCACGCCGCCGAGCGCCAGCACCACCGGCAGCGCGATGGCCGCCGCGCCGATAGTCTGGGCGTAGAAGAACTGGGTCAGCGTCAGGAACAGCGCCAGGCACACGAGCAGGCCGCCGTCGCGCGGGCCCTTGGCCTCGAAGTACTTGAGACCGACCAGCACGTACAGGAACGCCACGCACGGATCGCGCGCCAGGAAATAGCCGTAGTGCGCGCGCACGCCGAGCGCGACGGCGAGCGCGAGCACCGGCAACAACCAGCGCCGTACCTGCGGCGAGGGTAGACGCTGCGCGGGCAGCAGCAGCCGCGCGGCGGTCAGCCCCGAACCGGCGAGCGCGATCCACAGCGGCACATAGCCCCACAGGGGACACTGCGCCAGGAGTACCAGCGCGGCCAGCCAAGCCAGCTGCGCGCGCGAGAGTGGCGCGGCGGCCGCAGGCGGCGCGAGCCTCATCGCGTGCCCTCTGCCGGCAACAGCGCCAGCGCAGTCAATGCCGTGCGTCGATGACCCGGCGCCCGAGCCGGGCGGCAAATCGGTGCCCGGCAAACTGCAGGCTGAAGACGCGTGCTTCGCGCTCGGCGGCCAGGATCCAAGCGCTCAGTCGCGCCAGGCGCGCCTCGGTGTCCAGGGTCGGCGGCAGGTCGGCCCAGTGCAACTCCAGCGCGCCGCCCCCGCCCGTTCCCTCGAATTGCTTGGTGTACCAGCCCGCGCCGCGCGCCACCGCCTTCCAGGCGATGCGGTTCAGGGCATCGCCCGGATGGTAGTCGCGCAAGCCGGCGAGTTCGGCGTCGGCCGCGCGCGCGCTGGCGGCGTGCGTCCTGGCCCTCGCTCCCCTGCGGCAGCTGCGGCGGCGGCGACTCCGGCGCGGGGATAGGCAATGCCTGCGAGCGGAAAATGCACGTACGCCCAGCCCCGCCACAGACCTAGCGGAAAATCGGTCGAGAGCGTGACCCGGCCGAGCGCCACACGGCCGCGCCGGGGCGCGACGACGGTCACCTGCAGCCGGGCGGCTCGCACCCGCCGGCAGATCGACCGTCACCGCCGATCCCGCACGCGGCGCGACGACGATGCCGCTGGCGCGCGGCGCCGGGGTTGGCGAGCGACAGCGTGAAGGTAATCGCCCCGCCGGCAAAGGTCTCGCCGGCTGCGAGCGGCGAGACGGCGATGCCGGCGAAGTTGCGGAAGGTCTGCAGCAAGCGCCGAGGCGACGAGCCCGGCGACCAGAAACGTCAGCGCGTGGCCCAGCGACAGCGCGTAGTTCATCGCCGTCACCAGCATGGTGACCAGTGTGGCGATCAGCGCCAGCCCGCGACGGGTCGGCAGGATGTAGATGCGGCGATGGCGCAGCACGATCGGACCGCGATCGGCGGGAGCAACGCGCCACAACCTCTGGCGCCAGCGTCGCCCAGGACGGCGCTGCCTGCGACAACCGACGGCCGGGCCGCGCCAGTCGGCCGGGATCGCTAGGGTCGGCCGCAGCCGGCGCGCGGCGTTCGCACCTAGGGCAGCGGCACCGCGCGCAGCAGGGCCTCCGCCTGCGGGCCGCCGGCACGGATGCTGCCGGCGAGGCGGTGGCCGGCGACGGCGGTGAACACCGCCTGCACGTCCTCGGGCAACACCATCGGTCGGCCGGCGAGCAGCGCCCAGGCGCGTGCGGCGGCGACGAGCAGCAAACCGGCGCGCGGCGACAGGCCGCGCTGCACGGCCGACGCTGCTGGCGGCGCTGCTGCCGGTACCGCGCGAGGCGGCCAGCAGTGCCTGCACATAGTCGAGCAGCGCGGGCGCCACGTGCACGGCAACCGCTTCGCGCTGCCAGGCGAGCAGGGTCGCCGCATCGGCGCAGGCGGAGCAAGCGTGTGCGATGCGCACGCGGCGGTCGCCGGAAATAAGTAGTTCGCGTTCCGCCGCCGGCTCCGGGTAGCCGAGCTCGATGGCCATCAGAAAGCGGTCGAGCTGCGACTCGGGCAACGGGTAGGCGCCGATCTGTTCGGCAGGGTTCTGCGTGGCGATGACGAAGAACGGGTCGGGCAGCGGCCGGGTTTCGCCGTCGGCCGAAACCTGGCGCTCTTCCATCGCCTCGAGCAGCGCGCTCTGCGTCTTCGGCGGCGCGCGGTTGATCTCGTCGGCGAGAACGACCGAGTGAAAGATCGGGCCGGCATGAAAGCGGAAGCCTTGCGCCGCCGGTTCGAAGATCGATACGCCCGAGCACGTCGGCCGGCAGCAGGTCGCTGGTGAACTGGATGCGCGCGTAATGCAGGCCGAGCGTGCTGGCGAGCGCCTGAGCCAGGGTCGACTTGCCCACGCCGGGGATATCCTCGATGAGCAGGTGCCCGCGGGCGAGCAGGCAGGCCAGCGCGAGCTTGAGCGGGGTCGTCCTTGCCGACCACGATGCGGCCGAGTTGCTCGAGCACCATCGCCAGGCGCTCGGGCACCGGAATCGCATCGTCTTGGGCAGCGGGGCGAAGAGTCATCGGCAGCGAACTGTGCGACGGAGGGTGCACAGCAGCGAGTAAAGACGCCACTATAGAGCGGGGCGGGCGTCTAGTCACGACCGCTGACGGCGCGCTACACTCCGTTCGACCGCCTGCCCGTGGCGGCGTTCACCCGCTTTGCGCCCTCCATGCTTCCGAGCCGGCCATTGACCACCGCCTTCATCGCCCATGCGTCGTGCCGCCTGCATGACATGGGTCCGTTTCATCCCGAGTGCCCGGACCGCCTCGATGCGGTGAGCGACGGCATGATCGCGGCCGGGCTCGACGCGCACGTCGCGCACTACGAGGCGCCGCCCGCGACGCGCGAACAGCTTGCGCGCGTGCACGATGAAGACTACATCGCGATGATCGAGGCAGCGAGCCCGGAGTCGGGCATCCACTATCTCGATCCCGACACGGCGATGAACCCGCACTCGCTCGACCGCCGCGCAGCACGCCGCCGGAGCGGTCGTGCTGGGGACCGACCTGGTGCTGCGCGGCGAGGCCCGCGCCGCCTTCTGCGCGGTGCGGCCGCCCGGGCACCACGCCGAGCGGCGTCGCGCGATGGGCTTCTGCCTGTTCAACAGCATCGCCGTCGGGGTAGCGCATGCGCTGGCGCAGGGGCTGCAAGCGGGCGGCCGTGATCGACTTCGACGTGCATCACGGCAACGGCACCGAGCAGATCTTCGCCGCCGAGCCACGGGTGGTGATGGTCGGCACCTTCGAGTATCCGCTCTATCCTTACTCCGGCGTTGAGCCTGCAGGACCCAACATGCACAACGTGGCGCTGGCCGCGGGGAGCGGCAGCGACGCGTTTCGCGCGGCGATGACACAGACCTGCCTGCCCGCACTCGAGGCGCATCGCCCCGAAATCCTGTTCATCTCGGCAGGGTTCGATGCCCATCGCGACGATCCGCTGGCGAACCTGCGCTTCACCGAGGCCGATTACGCCTGGATCACCGGCGAGCTGGTCGCCCTCGCTGAGCGTTACGCGCAAGGGCGCATCGTGTCATCGCTCGAAGGCGGCTACGCGCTGCCGGCGCTCGGCCGCAGCGCCGTCGCACACATCAAGGCGCTGGCGCAGCTCTGAGGTCTTGGTGGCAGTGCGCAGTATCGGCGCGACTTCACCCCGGCATCGCGACGTAACCGGGTTGCGTCTGGACGCGGCTTAGCCACGCCCGCACCGCGGGGAAGCGTTGCAGGTCGAACCCGCCGTCGCCCGCGACGTGCGTGTAGGCGTACAGGGCCAGGTCGGCAATGCTGTACTGGTCGCCGACGAAAAACGCTGCGCGTGCCAGGTGGCCTTCCATCACGCCGAGCGCGCGGTAGCCACCATCCATCTTGCTGTCGGCGAGGGCGCGCTGTGCCGCCGGATCGGGATGAAGCTTGCGCAAGTAGCGCGCGACGGCGATATACGGCTCATGGCTGTATTGCTCGAAAAACAGCCACTGCAGGACGCGGGCACGGGGCAGGGCGCCGGCCGGCAATAACGGCGTGCCGTCGGCGAGATACCACAGGATGGCGTTTGATTCGGGGAGGTAAGTGCCCGGCTCGATCTCGAGTACCGGCGCCTTGCCGTTGGCATTCATCGCCAGGAACTGCGGCGTGCGCGTGTCGCCGCGGTCGGGGTCGATCTCGGTCCACGCATAAGGCCGGCTGAGCGCTTCAAGGGCCATGCGCACTTTGTGGCAGTTGCCCGAGACGGACATGCCGTAGACCCGTAACATGGTGTGCTCCTCGCGACGAACAAGTGGGCAGCGGGAGGCCACCGGGCGCAGGTTGCCGCGGGGCGACCGCCGACGTATGCTAAACCAGATTCGCGCCGCTCACGCAAGCGGCACACGCGCCGCGGCCAAGCGCCAGCTGCGCCGACGCCAGGCCTCGCCGCCGCGGCGGTCCGTCATGCCCAGCGTCCGGTACGCAGCCTCATTGCCAAGCAAAAGATCCTCACTGCGGCGGCGGAAATCTGCGTCGCTGAAGCTGCGCGCCAGATAAAAAGAAGGAACCTCGGCGCCGTGATGATCGTCCGAAAAGGCGGCGAGCTGCTCGGCATTTTTACCGAGCGCGATGGCCGAGGGGCGCGACGTCGGCCCGGAATCGCAGGAGTTGGAATCGGAAATGCAGCGCCGCTCGCGGCTCGACGAGATTCTCGGCTAGCCGGTGCCCACTAGGACCGCTGCGGCAACCCGGCGGCCCTCGGCGGCGAGAATGTTAAAGGTGCGGCAGGCTGCCGGCGTGTCCATCACTTCCACGCCGACGCCGGCGTCGGTCAGGGCCCGGGTGAGGCGCGGGTGCGGAAAGCGCAGCGTCGGACCGGTGCCGAAGAGCACGACCTCGGGCTGGAGCTCGGCGAGCGCGGCGAAATCGGCTTCGGTCAGCGCGTCGAAGCCTCCGGCCGCCCAGCCGCTGACCACCCGCTCGGGGGTCACCAGAAGATTGGCGCGGTATTCCACGACCCCGAGCCGCACGTAATCGGCGCCGTGGCCGGTGAAGACATTGCCCGCGGGTTGGCTCAAATGCAATTTCATCGCGAATTCACCCCGACGGCGCCGATGGTGCGTTGCAGCAACCGCTTAAATTCGTTACGATTATAGCGTCAACCCCCTGCCGCGTCGCTCGGACGGTTCCGGGCGCTTACGCCGGCAGAAGGATCCCGCATGGTTCCCCCCTCCGAGACGCAATTCGCGCGCATTCAGCGCCTGCCGCCGTACGTTTTCAACATCACCTCCGAACTGAAGATGGCCGCGCGCCGGCGCGGCGAAGACATCATCGACTTCGGCATGGGCAATCCCGATGGCCCGACGCCGCAGCACATCGTCGACAAGCTCGTCGAGACGGTGCAGCGGCCCGACACCCACGGCTATTCGGTGTCGCGCGGCATTCCGCGCCTGCGGCGCGCCATCTGCCAGTGGTATCACCGCCGCTGGGGCATCGAGTTCGATCCGGAGACCGAGGCGATCGTGACCATCGGCTCGAAGGAAGGCATCGCCCACCTCGCGCTGGCCACGCTCGGCCGCGGGCGACACGGTGCTGGTGCCCAACCCGAGCTACCCGATCCACATCTACGGCCCGGTGATCGCCGGCGCCGACATCCGCCAGGTGCCGCTGACGCCGGACACCGACTTCTTCGCCGAGCTCGAGCACGCCATCCGCATGAGCTTCCCGAAGCCGCGCATGCTTATCATCAATTTCCCGGCCAACCCCACCGCGCAGTGCGTCGAGCTGCCGTTCTTCGAGAAGATCATCGCGCTCGCCCGCGAGCACGGCATCTATGTCGTGCACGACCTGGCCTACGCCGACATCTGCTTCGACGGCTGGAGGGCGCCGTCGATCATGCAGGTGGCCGGGGCGCGCGAGGTCGCCGTCGAGTTCTTCACCCTGTCCAAGAGCTACAACATGGCTGGCTGGCGGATCGGCTTCATGGTCGGCAACCGGGACCTGGTGTACGCGCTGTCGCGCATCAAGGGCTATCACGACTACGGCACCTTCACGCCGATCCAGGTCGCGTCGATCGCTGCGCTCGAGGGCCCGCAGGAATGCGTCGCGGAAATTGCGCTGAAGTACCAGCGGCGGCGCGACGTGCTGGTCAAGGGGCTGCACGAGGCCGGCTGGACGGTGGACAGTCCCAAGGCGTCGATGTACGTCTGGGCGAGGATTCCGGAGGCCTATCGCAAGCTCGGCTCGCTGGAGTTCACCAAGAAGCTGCTTGCCAAGGCCAAGGTGTCGGTGTCGCCCGGCGTCGGCTTCGGCGAGTTCGGCGACGGGCATGTGCGCTTCGCCATGATTGAAAATGAACCGCGGACGCGCCAGGCCATACGCGGCATCAAACAGATGTTGCGCGAGGACGGATTGGCATAATGGCTGGGCTCACGATGCAGCCGATGCGCGTGGGCATGCTCGGGCTGGGCACGGTCGGTCGCGGCACGTGGACGGTTCTGCAGCGCAACGCCGAGGAGATCACGCGCCGGGCCGGGCGCCCGATCCGCATCACGCAGATCGCCACGCGCACACCGCAGAAGGCGCGCGCGATCCTGCAGCCGGCCGACGCCGTCGAGGTGTATGCGGACGGGGCCGCCCTGGTGTGCCGGGACGATGTCGACATCGTGCTCGAGCTCATCGGCGGCATCGAGCCGGCGCGGACGCTGGTGCTGCAGGCGATCGCGCGCGGCAAGCACGTGGTGACCGCCAACAAGGCGTTGCTCGCAGCGCACGGCAACGAGATCTTCGCCGCGGCACAGAAGGCCGGCGTCATGGTCGCCTTCGAAGCGGCCGTCGGCGGCGGCATTCCCGATCATCAAGGCGCTGCGCGAAGGGCTGACCGCCAACCGCATCGCCTGGATCGCCGGCATCATCAACGGCACCAGCAACTTCATCCTGTCGGAGATGCGCCGGACCGGCGCGGCATTCGCAACCGTGCTCCAGGAGGCGCAGGCGCGTGGCTACGCCGAGGCCGACCCGACCTTCGATGTCGAGGGCATCGACGCGGCGCACAAGCTCGCCATCATGTCGGCGATCGCCTTCGGCGTGCCGATGCAGTTCGACAAGGCCTACACCGAGGGCATTTCGAAGCTCGGGCACGAGGACATCCGCTACGCCGAGGAGCTGGGCTACCGCATCAAGCTGCTTGGCATCACCCGCCGCGCTTTGGTCGGCCAACGCGAGGGCATCGAGCTGCGCGTGCACCCGACGCTGGTGCCGGCAACGCGGCTGATCGCCAACGTCGAGGGGGCGATGAACGCGGTGCTGGTCAAGGGCGACGCGGTCGGCGCGACGCTCTACTACGGCCCGGGCGCCGGCGCCGAACCGACCGCCAGCGCCGTCATCGCCGATCTGGTCGACGTGACGCGCATGCACACCGCGGACCCCGAACACCGCGTGCCCCACCTCGCCTTCCAGCCGGACCAGCTGTCCGACATGCCCGTTCCTGCCGATGGGCGAGGTCGGTCACCAGCTACTATCTGCGCATGCGCGTGCTCGACCGGCCCGGCGTGCTTGCCGACATCACGCGCATCCTTGCCGATCGCGACATCTCGATCGACGCGATGATTCAGAAGGAGCCGCCGCGAAGGCGAGGACCAGACCGACATCATCCTGCTCACGCACCAGTCGATCGAGCGCGCAGGTCGACGATGCGATCGCGCGCATCGAGGCGCTGCCGACGGTGCGTGGCAAGGTGGTCCGCATCCGCATGGAAGAGCTCAATTGATGCGCTACGTCAGCACGCGCGGCGGCATGGCGCCGCAGCCGTTCGCGCTCGATCCTGCTCGAGGGACTGGCTCCCGACGGCGGCCTGATGGTGCCCGAATCGTATCCGCGCTTTGCCGCCGCGAGCTGGCGCGCCTGCGACCGCTCGCGTACGGCCAGCTGGCCTTTGCGATCCTTTCGCGCTACGCCGACGATATCCCGCCCGCCGATCTCGAGGCGCATGATCGGCCGCACCTACACGGCCGGCGACGTTCGGCAGCGAGCGAGATCACGCCGGTGCGCACGCTCGAGCCGAGCCTGCATCTGCTGCGCGTCGCTGGCGGGCCCGACGCTCGCGTTCAAGGACATCGCCCTGCAGCTGCTCGGGCGGCTCTTCGAGCACGCGCTGGCGCAGGACGGATATGACCTTGAACATCCTCGGCGCGACCTCGGGCGACACCGGCTCGGCGGCCGAGTACGCGTTGCGCGGCAAGCGCGGGCTCCAGGTGTTCATGCTGTCGCCGAAGGGGCGCATGAGCCCGTTCCAGACCGCGCAAATGTATTCGCTCGACGGACGCCAACATCTTCAACCTGGCCATCGAGGGCGTTTTCGACGACTGCCAGGACCTCGTCAAGGCCGTTACCGGCGACGCGTCGTTCAAGGCACGCCACCGCCTCGGCGCGGTCAACTCGATCAACTGGGCGCGTGTCGCGGCGCAGATCGTCTACTACTTCAAGGGCTATCTTCGCGGTGGCGCGCACGACGGTGAGGCGGTCGACTTCGCCGTCCCGACGGGCAACTTCGGCAACATTCTCGCCGGGCACGTGGCGCGGGCGATGGGCCTGCCGATCCGGCGCCTGATCCTCGCCACCAACGAGAACGACGTGCTCGACGAGTTCTTCCGCACCGGACGCTACCGGGTGCGCGACCGCCGGCGAGACCTGCGCCACGTCGAGCCCGTCGATGGACATCACCAAGGCGTCGAACTTCGAGCGCTTCGTGTTCGATCTGGTCGGCCGCGATGCCGGCGTCGTGCGCGAGCTGTGGCTGCAGCTGGCGCGCGATGGCGGGTTTGACCTTGCAGGCACGGCGTACGAACGCGGGCCTCGCCGAATCGGGATTCGTGTCCGGCACGAGCACGCACGCCGACCGGTTGGCGACAATACGCCGAATGGCACAGGCCTACGGGATCGTGGTCGACCCGCATACCGCCGACGGCATCAAGGTCGGGCTCGACTGGCGCGACGACCGCGGTGCCGCTGATCTGCGTCGAGACGGCGCAGGCCGCGAAATTCGCGGCAACCATCCGCGAAGCGCTCGGCCGCGACCCCGAGCGGCCCGCGGCCTACGCGCGGCTGGAAGAGTTGCCGCAGCGCTTCGACGTGCTTCCCGCCGATCCCGCCGCGGTCAAGTCGTACATCGCCACCCGGGCCACCGTTGCGCACGCCCCGGCGTCCCATGACAAGGGCTTCGACTTTGACGCAATGCGGTCTTGACCTTTGGCGCAACCTGAAGAGCGGTTTGCGCCTGGCATTCGCCATGCCCATATCGCTGCTTTCCTTTCGGGTCAGTGTGCGGCAGCTCGTCGTGCTCGGAGTCCTGGACATCCTTGGCAACGCGATGGTCGACTATGTGCGCGCAGGCGCCGAATCGATGTTCGCGCCGTATGCAATCGTCTACGAAGGTTTCAACATCACCGCGTTGCTCCTGATTGGCGCCGTGCTGAGCGCTGGCTTCCGGCAACCGCACCTGAAGCTTGCGCTGCCGGTCATGGTGCTTGCGAGCGAGCCCGTGCTGAACCTGCTCGGTCTCATCCTTACGCTGCCCGGCAACCAGGGTGAGCTACTCGGCTACCCGGTCTCTGTGGGTAGGCTTCTGGCTGACGGTGGCGTGGTTCGCCGTGATTTGCTGGCGGGCTACAGCTGCCGCGCTGATGCCGCGCCAGCCGCGCTTCTGGCTGCGATCGCTGGTCGGTACCGCGACTGCTGCTCGTGATCGTGCCGCTGCAATACTGGGCCGACCAGCCATGGTTCTACGCCGCGCCGCCGGCACCGCCGCCGCAGGAGGCGGTACAGTCTCCGAGCCCAGCGGCGGAGGACGTGCTGATCAAGCAGCCGCAGCTGCTGTACGAAGCGCTGTCCGACCTCGAGGACGAGCGTCCGGGCATGACCGACCTGTATTTCGTCGGCTTTGCGTCCTATGCCGGGGAGAACGTCTTTCGCAAGGACATCGAAGTCGCGCGCGACCTGTTCGACAATCGCTTCGATACCGACGGTCGCTCAATCGCGCTTATCAACAACCCGCAGACCATGCTCGACGAGCCGTTCGCGACCGTGAGCAACCTGCGTGCGACCCTGTCGGAGATCGGCGATATCATCGATCCCGACCAGGACGTCGTGATGCTCTATCTGACCAGCCACGGCAGCCGCGACCACAAGCTCAGTGTCGAGTTTGCGCCGTTGCAGCTCGAACAGCTGACACCGGAAGCGCTCAAGGAGATGCTCGACGACGCCGGCATCAAGTGGCGCATCATCGTCGTCTCAGCTTGTTACTCGGGCGGATTCATCGATCCGCTCAAGGACGAATACACGTTGATCATGACCGCGTCGGCGGCGGACCGGACATCATTCGGCTGCGGTGCCGAGAGCGACGCGACGTATTTCGGCGACGCGCTGTTCGGGCACGCGCTGCGCTTCGAGGACTCCTTCATCAAGGCGTTCGAGCGGGCGAAGGCGCGCATCGCAGAGCGCGAGCGGGCTGAAAAGCAAACCCCATCCGAGCCGCAACTGTTTGTCGGCAAGGCGATGGCGGCGAAGCTGCCGAGGTTCGAAGCCGAATTGCGGGCGCGTCGGAAGGGCGACGCCATATAGACCGGCGTGTGTCGGAGGCCTTGGTAAGACAATCCTGTCGGCGCCAGCGCTCGGTATTCATCATTATGGTCACTCCCGCAACTGCCCCGCGTCCGCTCGCCGGGATCAAGGTGCTAGAACTTGGCCAGTTGATCGCGGGGCCGTTCGCCGGAAAGATCCTGGCCGAGTTCGGTGCCGAGGTCATCAAGATCGAGCCACCGGCGGAGGGCAACGCCCCCGGCGGTGATCCGCTGCGGCAATGGCGGCTCTTGCACGCGGGTACCTCGCTGTGGTGGTACGTGCAGGCGCGCAACAAGAAGTCGGTGACCGCCAACCTGCGTATGCCGGAAGGCCAGGAAATCGTGCGCCGGCTGGCCCGAGACGCCGACATCGTCGTGGAAAATTTCCGGCCCGGCACGTTGGAGAAGTGGGGGTTGGGCTACGAGGCACTTGCGGCCGGCAATCCGAGCCTGATCATGGTGCGCCTGTCCGGATTCGGCCAGACCGGCCCGTACCGCGATCGACCCGGTTTCGGCGCTGTCGGCGAATCGATGGGCGGCATGCGCTACGTGACCGGATTTCCCGATCGACCGCCCGTGCGCATGAACATCAGCATTGGCGACGCGCTGGCCGCGCTGCACGGCGTGGTCGGCGCGCTGATGGCGTTGCATCATCGGGACGCCACCGGCGGCAGGACCGGTGGCACGGGCCAGGTCGTCGACGTCGCCCTATACGAGGCGGTATTCAACATGATGGAGAGCCTGGTGCCGGACTATGACCTGTTCGGCGAGATCCGCGGCCGTATCGGCACGGGGCTTACCAACATCGTGCCGTCGAACACCTATGCGACCCGCGACGGCCAGAGTGTTGTCATCGCGGGCAATGGCGACAGCATCTTCAAGCGGCTGATGCACGCGATCGGCCGCGACGACCTCGGGCAGGACCCGGGCCTCGCCAACAACGTCGGCCGGGTCCAGCGGACGGCGGACATTGATGGCGCGATCGGCGACTGGGCGGCGGGGCATGACCTGGACGACGTCCTCGCCGCACTCGCTGCCGCCGACGTGCCCCACGGCAAGATCTATACCGCGGCGGACATCCTTGCCGATCCGCACTACTTGGCACGCGACATGATCCGTCAGATCACACTGCCCGACGGCACATCGCTCAAGCTGCCGGGCATTGTACCCAAGCTGTCGGCGACGCCCGGCGAGATGGATTGGGTCGGTCCCGCTCTCGGCGAGCACACCGACGCCGTGTTGCGCGACATCGGATACGGCGACGCGGATATCGCACGCCTGCGCGCCTCGGGCGCGATTTGACCGGCACGCGGGCGTCGTCAATTGCATGATCGCCCGCGAGCGCGCGCCCCTTGGCGCTCGCGCGCCGGATTTGGCGCAGCGCGAGGACGGCTTGCCGTCGCGAGGGCGGAGCGGATGCGTTGACAGCGCCCAGTGCGGTATGTGAGCATCGCCGCTCCGCCGCGCCGCCGATGACGTGCGCCGCGCAAGAGGCCCGCGCTGGGCCGTCAACGGGAGGAATCTATGAAGCATGGGCGAAGCCCGATTGTCGCCATCGGCGCGATGCTGTGCGCTCTGCTGCCTTTCGCCGTGCAAGCGCAAGGCCAACTCGAGAAGCGGCAGGTCAGTATCGCGGTGGGCGGCAAATCGCAGTTCTACTATCTGCCGCTCACCATCGCCGAGCGCCTGGGCTATTTCAAGGACGAGGGCCTTGATGTTGAAATCAGCGACTTCGACGGCGGCTCCAAAGCGCTGCAGGCAGTCGTCGGTGGCAGTGCCGACGTGGTTGCCGGTGCATGGGAAAACACGATCGACCAGCAGCCCAAGGGGTTGCAGCTGCAGGGGTTCGTGCTCATGGGGCGCTATCCGGCGATTTCGGTTGGCATCGCCAAGGCGAAGTCCGCGAATTACCACTCACCCAAGGACCTCAAAGGCATGAAAGTTGGGGTTACCGCACCCGGATCGAGCACCAATCGCATGGTGCTGCATTTGCTGGCCCAGGACGGCCTCACTGGCGACGACGTCGCGATCATCGGTGTGGGTACGGCGTCGGGAGCGATCGCGGCGATGCGCGCGGGCTCGCTCGACGCGATGTCCAACGTCGATCCGATCATGACCATGCTCGAATCGTCCGGAGACGTGGTCATCATTGCCGACACCCGAACCGCCGCCGGTACGAAGGCGGTCTTCGGCAGTGCGGACATGCCCGCGGCCGCCCTCTACGCCCCGGTTGCTTTCGTTCGAACCCATCCCAACACCGTGCAAGCCCTGACCAACGCGCTGGTGCGCGCCCTGCTCTGGCTCCAGAAGGCGACCCCGGACCAGGTGGCCGCGACCGTGCCGCCGGAGTATCTGCTTGGCAACAAGGCGGCGTATCTCGCGAGCTATGCCAAGGTGAAGGACGCATTCTCGCCCGATGGCATGCTCGATGATTTGGGCAAACAGAATACGCTGCGCTACCTGGCGGCGTTCAACCCCGCCCTCAAGTCCGCGGCTATCAACCTTGCGCAGACATTCGATTCCAGCCCCGTCGAGAAGGCGTTGGCGAAATACCGGAAATAGGAACAACCGTTACTCTCGCACCCGCCGCAGGACGGGCGGCGCCCATGGCAAAGCCAACGCTCGCGTGACCGGTCCCGCGCTGCTCCTCGAGAACATCACCTGCACGTTCGCCTCGCGCGAACGGCCCGGCGAGGGCTACACCGCCGTCAAGGACACCACGCTCAGCGTAGACGATGGCGAGTTCGTCTCCGTCGTCGGCCCGACTGGCTGTGGCAAGTCGACGCTGCTCAACATTGCCGCCGGCTTGCTCCTGCCCTCGTCGGGCCGTGTGCAGGTGCTCGGTGAGCCGCTTGCCGGCCTCAATCGGCGTGCCGGCTATATGTTCCAGGCCGAGTCGCTGATGCCGTGGCGCAACGCGCTCGGCAACGTGCAGGCGGGGTTGGAGTTCGGGGGCGTTGATCGCCGCGACGCCGAGCATCGGGCGCGGGAGTGGCTGGCTCGCGTCGGTCTGGCTGGCTTCGACCAGCGCTATCCGCATGAGCTCTCCGGCGGCATGCGCAAGCGCGTCGCGCTGGCGCAGATACTGATCCTGGACCCGCCGCTGTTGCTGATGGACGAACCGTTCTCGGCGCTGGATGTCCAGACCCGACAGCTTATGGAAAACGAGTTGCTCGATCTATGGTCGGCGGACCGCAAGTCGGTGCTGTTCATCACCCACGATCTCGAGGAAGCCATTGCGCTCTCGGACCGGGTGATCATGCTCTCGGCGGGGCCGGCCACGCACCCGATCGGCGAATTCGCGATCGACCTGCCGCGGCCGCGTGATGTCAACGAAATCCGTCTCACACCGCACTTCGTCGCGTTGCATACCGAGATGTGGCACCGGATGAAAAGCGAGGTTCTAAAAGGCTATGCCCGGAGTCGATAAAACTAAGGTAGAACCCGGTGCGGGTTGGTCGAATCGGCGTGCTTCGCGCGGGCGGCTCGCGCTCTATCACGTGTTGCTGCTCGGCGGCATGTTTCTGTTCTGGTATGCGATGACCGAGCCGGGACTGATCCCGCCGTTCTATTTTGACGACCCCATGCGGGCGAAATTCTTCTTCGGACAACCGCTCGAGGTCCTGCGCCGCATCTGGATCTGGTTCTCCGGCGGGAGCATCTACTTGCATCTCGGCGTTACGCTGATCGAGACCGTGCTCGCTTTCGTGATCGGGACGTTGCTGGGCTTGGCATTCGGCTTGTGGCTGGCGTTGTCGCCGACCGCGTCGTTGCTCGCCGACCCCTACCTGAAGGCGATGAATGCCATGCCGCGCGTGATCCTTGCACCGATTTTCGCGGTGTGGTTTGGCCTGGGTATCACGTCAAAAGTCGTGTTCGGCATCACGCTGGTGTTCTTCGTCGTTTTCTTCAACGTCTACCAGGGCGTGAAGGAGGTGAGCCCGGTCGTGCTTGCCAACGCGCGCATGCTAGGGGCGTCGGGCAAGCAGCTGTTGCGCTATGTGTACCTGCCGTCGGCGACGAGTTGGGTCTTTTCCAGCCTCCACACCTCGATCGGTCTGGCCTTCGTCGGTGCGGTTGTTGGCGAATACCTCGGCTCGGCGAAGGGAGTGGGCTACCTGATCCATCAGGCGGAGGGCGTGTTCGACGTAGATACCGTTCTTGCCGGGATCCTCGTGCTGACTTTGTTTGCGTTGGTTCTCGATTTCATCGTCACTCAGATCGAGACGCGGTTGCTCGTGTGGCGCCCACGGGCTGCAGAAGCGGAGACGCTGTAAGGCGCAGATTGACCCGGATGCCCCACGCGCGTTATACTCTTTGGTCCAATCGCGGGGTGGAGCAGTCTGGCAGCTCGTCGGGCTCATAACCCGAAGGTCACAGGTTCAAATCCTGTCCCCGCAACCAATAAATCAAGCACTTAGCCCGGCCACTGCGCCGGGCTTTTTGCTTATGTAGCCAGTATGTAGCCGAAACCGGTCCATGCGCGATGGTTATGCGCTTTCCTGTTTGCCCCGGTCTAGCCCCTCGACGATCAGTCTGGCGCAGAAGGTCGAGCAGGTGGGGTAGTGAATCCAGCTACCAGGGCCGGTCCCACCATTACGCCGACCTGAACCGATTGTGCACGAGAAAAAAAGCATGCTTCCTATACAGCGATGGGGGGAAGGGGGATTGCAGCAGACGCCCCCGGGTAGCGCATTTGCCCATGGCTCATACGATGGCGGGGTCTGAGCGGACTTGTACCCCTTGTTCCCCCTTATCGTGCGTGCGACGATCCGGCCCAACTGTCGATGTCGACGAGGATTGCTAGGAATCCGTTGACCTGCCTCATTCCGAGCACATGTGTAGAGGAGTTGGCGTGGAAGCGATGCTAGTTGTTGCCGCCGTTGCAGTCGCGGTGGGAGGCTTGATAGGCTGGGTCTTACGAGCCCTTGTGTCAAAGCTCAGGCTAGCTAGCGTTTCGGCACAGCTGAACGCAGCAACAGAACAGACTTTGCGGCAGACGAATGACCTCGCTCAACTCAAAGTCGAAAACACGACCCTTTCCAATGCGTTGCGAAACGAATCGTCACAGCGTGCAGCAGCCGAAGAGAAAGCTGGTCGAATAGACGGCCTTGAAAATACTCGCAGCGAGCAGGAGGGTCGCATCCGAGATCTGTTGTCGAGACTTGCCGCGCTCGAAACCCTTCTTGAGGAACAGCATAAAAGCGGGGCCGAGAAGATTGCGGTCTTCAACCAAGCCGAACAAAAGCTCGGTGACGCATTCAAGGCTCTCTCTGCGGATGCGCTGAATAGCAACAATCAAGCTTTCATTCAGCTAGCCCAGTCAATTCTGGATAAGTATCAGGCAGGGGCAAAGATCGATCTGGAAACACGACAAAAGGCCATCGAAGATCTCGCCCGACCCATCCAAGAATCCCTAGCGAAGGTTGATGGCACACTTGGCGAACTCGAGAAATCGCGCATTGCGGCGTATGCGGCGCTCAATGAGCAAGTGAAAGGACTTGTGGAAACGCAACTACCAAGCCTCCGCAATGAGACCGCAAATCTTGTCAAGGCACTGCGCCAACCGACTGTCCGGGGACGCTGGGGCGAGATTCAACTTCGCCGCGTGGTCGAGATGGCAGGGATGGTCAATTATTGCGACTTCGTCGAACAAGAGACAAGGGGTTCAGAAGATAACAGGCTGCGCCCGGATGTGGTTGTGCGACTTCCAGGTGGCAAGCAGATCATTGTGGATGCGAAAGCGCCGCTCGAGGCCTATCTACGAGCGGTGGAGTCCGAAGATGATGACGAACGGCGCCAGAACCTTACGGCTCACGCTCGGCAGGTACGAGACCACATGACTGCGTTAGGTCGGAAGTCCTACTGGGAGCAATTCAACCCTTCGCCGGAATTCGTATTTATGTTCCTACCCGGTGAGATGTTCTTTAGCGCCGCGCTCCAAGAGGACCCCAGTCTCATCGAATTTGGAGTTAACGAGAGAGTTATCCCGGCCACGCCGACAACGCTTATAGCTTTGCTGCGCGCGGTTGCTTATGGTTGGAAACAAGAGGCGCTCGCACGAAATGCTCAAGAGGTCGGGGACCTCGGCAAACAGCTCTACGAGCGCATTGCAAGTCTGGCAGAACACTGGACACAGGTAGGGGATCGCCTAAACAAGGCGGTAGAGTCTTACAACAGCTCGGTTGGCACGCTCGAGTCGAGAGTTCTCGTCTCTGCGCGGCGCTTTCGAGATCTTGAAGCGGCCCCCGTTGGCGTCGAAATTAGCGCACAGGAACCAGTTGATACGAACGCTCGCGCTTTGCAGGCCCCGGAATTCTGGCCCGGATCCGACACGGACAAAGGCTCCAAGATTTAATCAAAATCCCAAAAGAGGACTTTAGCGCTGTCTTCGATAGCTACGTGGCTACCAGTGCCGTCGCCGCCACCTACGGTAGGTCGAGCGACCAGATTTGCTCTTGACCCCTTGCGACAACTGCGGAGTCTTGCAAAGCATACACACGCGACCGTAACCTCCCGCGCCATTCTTGAGTTTCTTATCTAAGAAGTCCTCCAGCGGCTTCACTCGATTACACTTCGAACATACCTTGACCGTCTTGTTCGCTAAGCCATCGGCAACTTCGCGGATACGCTCAAGCGCCACGCTATCGTGCACGTGGTTAGCGGCAGCAACTTTTTGATAGAGGGCCTGCGAGAGCATGTCTATCGGAGCACTCCCAAGGTTGAAGCGATTTAGACGTAGAAACTTGTAACCATACGACTCAAGAGTCATTTGTCGCTCGATGTCCTCCGGACGATAGTAGCGGCCATAGTTACCGCCGTGTATCTTGCCGTGTTCCAGAAAGTGCTCTCGGAAGCCATCGTATTCGATGATTAGGTTCACTACTCCATCCGGCGCGCGAAATCGCAGCAGGAAGTCTGTCCGATAAGCTGGATGCTGATAATAAGGATCAAGCTGCTTTAGATAATCGCCTACCGGAAACTGCGGCACGAGCTCAATTTGCTCGCGATTCGCCTGGTAGAACTGCGTCTTAACGATCCAATCTAAGACCTTAGCTTCCATGGGAGACGCTGGGTCCGTCTGATCCGGCTCCGGCTCCCCCGCTGCCAACAGCGCAGCGTAATGCTGAAGTACTCGGGAAACCG
Organism: uncultured beta proteobacterium; assembly: GCA_963777455.1. Taxonomy (GTDB): domain Bacteria; phylum Pseudomonadota; class Gammaproteobacteria; order Burkholderiales; family Casimicrobiaceae; genus PALSA-1003. Next base: position 1,086,133 of record CAVZQQ010000003.1, on the reverse strand, counting down.
ATCCCCGATATTGTTCAATGGGCTTAGACAGAACCAAGTGAATCGCTTCTTTCGCGCGTGAAAATCCAACGTTGAGCCGCTGCATCTTCAATGCTTCCTCTACGCGATCGGTCGCGTTCTCTAGATCGACGGGGAATATATAATTGAGCTTGTCGTGAGTTGGGGTCGCGACCATTGAGTAATAGATAATGTCGCGTTCCTCACCCTGACAGCTGTCAAAAGTCATTATCTTGAGCTTCAGCTTGTCCTCGTACTGCTCACCATTCGCTCCGTTAAACAGCTCCCGAGTCAACAATTGTTGCTGCTCACGGAATGGCGTAATGATCCCGACTGTAGGCGTGATCTCCTCCTCCAAGTCTGCGTCAAGGTAACGACGGATCGTTTCTCCCTCCTGCGAATTGACGTTAACGTATTTCTCCTTGCGCCCATCGTGTTCCACGATTGAAAATGCGATGATTTCGTCGAGCGGTTTGCCGCGAACCTTGATCGCTTGAAGTTGACCGTTATAGAAGTATCGGCTAGAAAAGCTGATGAGCTCTTGGTATCCCCGAAAGTGCTTCTTCAGCATGATCGAGTAGTTCGCCACCAGCTCGAAGAACTCAAGGATAGATTTCTTTACATCGAATCGCGCAAGCCGCTCTAGTCGGTCCGCGGTGTCGGCGATGTTCGCCCGAAAGTACGCGCGAATATCAGACAGGTACGCATTGTTGGTAACAATGCTCGCATTTGCTGACTTGACGTTACTAAACTGCTTTGGATCGCCGAATACTACGACCTGCTTTGCACGCAATAGCGCAGGGAAGGCTTGGGCTACAGAGACTTGAGACCCCTCGTCGATGATCACAACGTCAAACGTATTCGCCTTCAGTGGAATGTATTCGGCAAATTCTCGAATGCCCGCAATTATGCAAGGAAACGCATCGCGCAAGCTTCCAAATGTGTCCGAAGGAAACTGTTGCTTCGTTTTGATCACTGCCGCTAGCGCTTTGGCAGTGGCATGCTTTGTGTCCGCGAAGGCGATAAATCGTCCGTCAATCTCGGCCGCCATTCGCTGCGTGTGTCGACGCTCAAGTGCCGCGCGCGAGGCGACGGCATCAAACTGTGGCAAAGCCTCGAGCATGTCTTTGAGCTTGTGATATAGGACTCCGCACTCCCCAATCTGACGGAGTTCTTCTAAGAGCTCCCTGATGGTGGAGAATGGGCGTACATTAAGCGCATCGATCCGGGGACTCCCCAGAAGCGCCACCGCCGACCGCATTGCCAGCAGAACTGGCTCAACGTCTTCTCCCGCGTCGGCCTCCTTTGAGAGTTCTTCATAGATCAGCCGGTGACGACCCTAGTTTTTTCTCGACCTCCGCCAGGGGCAGGGTTTTCAGATCGTCCTTCGGATCGGGTTTCGATCCGGGCTTCGAGCTGGGCTTCGCATCGGGCTTCGATTCGGAAGCTTTGGGGGGGGCAGTATCGAGTTTCATAATGGGTGATTCCTTCTGGCTATGCTATGCCGCAGCTTTCCGTGAGCTGCCGACTATCTTTTGTCAGCCTCGTGTGCCTTCCGTCGCGGTCTTGTAATGGCGACGGCGCGGACGCCGGTTGCTCAATGCGTAATGACAACTGGGCTCGCGGCGTTCCCGACACTTGGGCCTTCTCCTGCCCGTGATGTAATCTCGATCTCTTCGTTGCCGCGCTGCCGCAACAGCTCGAGGAAGAGAACGCTGCGCTGGAACGCATCGGTCAGGTATTCCGGCCGGGAAGCCATAGAGTTGCCGGAAGATGCTGTGGATGGAGCGGTTCGGAAAATCGGGCAACTCGAGGCCGAGCGGGCTAGTTGCGGATGCCGGCTTCGAAATTAACTCATCTGACATCTTCGTCTCCCAAGGCAACGAGCTACTCCGGCCATGTTCTCGCGAGCCAAGTCCCCCGGATCCGGCTTCCCGCTCGACTCCGATTTTTTGCAACGGCCGGATTGCCGCCAGAGCGAGCTAATCGCCCGGTTTCGGACCTCTTGCCTAGTCGGCCCAATAGGCGGGACGCCTGTAATACTCGTAGAGGCCCGTCTCCTGCTCACGATCCAGCGCTGCCGTTGAGTCGTACGTCGGGGCGCTTTTCACCGCCTGCTGCGTCAGATCGACGGAGACAGTGGCGTCACGCCAGCTCACGCTCCGGATCCATTGCGGTGCAATGAGCACCTGATGACCGAGCCACCAGTTGCTCGTGTCGACGATCATGTATCGAACGGCCCAGGTCTCCTCATCGACGAGCAGGTCCTGAACGTGGCCGATGTCACCATCGGTCGCCTGGATGTGATAGTTCATTACCGCTTTACAACTGCGCAGGTGAAGATCGTCATCCTGGTGCCGCGCTGCTTCGGCTTGCGCATAAGCGTGCCCTGCCGCTGACGGTGGGCCATCGGGCGTCGATGCGAAGCCAGCGTAGTCTGGCACCATCATATTCGGGTAGATTCCGCCGCCCCAGAGGCCCGCACCGCCCCAATAAAACGGATAGCCGTAATACCGGAGGTACCGTATTTCGTGCTGTCTTGTGACCGGTTTTTCGGTATCGATGTCGGGGCTGTTCTTCACCTGCTCTGTGGTAATTGAGACTGGGAGCACCTTGTCCGTCCAGTTCGGGTGGCCCAGCGCGATCGGCGAGATCAGCACCTTGCGACTGGAAAGCCAGGTGCCGGCATCGACCACAAGGTAGCGAATGACCCACGCGGCATCATCGAGATAAAGGTCTTTGACGTGACCAATGAGGCCGTCGGTCGCGCGGAGCGCGTAGTCCTCCAGATCATTTATGCTGCGTAGCATGGGTCCGTCCCTAGTGGTCAACCCAAAGCGAAATGCGGGTCAAAGCGATGGAGGCAATCAATGCGAGGGTTCAATTAAGTTGGCGATACCCTGGAGGCGTAAGGATGCGCTCAATGCATGGCCCGGGCGGCGGAGTCGTTGCGGCGGCGGTCGGCCCGGGAGTAAGTCACGGTGACCGACCGCCAACACGATCACGCCGCAACTTTAGGCGAGCGAGGGACCTCCGGATCAGGCGCTCCTTTACTCGCGAGCGCAAGCGCAAGCGTCGTCGCAGAAGGATTCAGGCTGTCGACCATCGAACTCGGCATCAGGATCGTGGCCCCTCTTTCCTTCGTGGTCTCATAAATAATGTTCATCGCGCGAAGTTGCAGCGCCACGGGATGTCCGGCGTAGATATCGGCAGCCTCGACAAACTTTCCTGCGATCGCGGCCTCGGCTGATCCGAGAATCACCCGCGCCTGCTTTTCGCGCTCAGCCTGAGCTTGACGCGACATGGCGTCCTGCAGGGCCACCGGAATCGCGACGTCGCGGATCTCCACCGAGCTCACCGATATACCCCACGGCGCGGTTTTTTGACCGATCTCGATCTTCAGTTGCTCATCGGCTTCCTTGCGGTCGGATAACAGCGCCGCCAACATCGAAGAGCCGATCATCTCGCGCAGCGAAGTCTGTGCCACCCGGTCAATGGCCTCGCGGTAGTTGGTGATGGCCAAAGCTGCCTTCTCGGCATCGTGGACGTGCCAGAAGATGATCGCGTCGACGTTGACCGGAACCGTATCCTTGGTGAGTGCCTGCTCGGCGTTAAAGGCTGTGGTCTGGATACGTCCGTCGATGACCGCGACCACATTGTCGAGGACCGGGATTATGGCGAACATGCCTGCCCCCTTGACGCTTTGCAGCTTTCCCATCCTTAGGATCACGAACGTCTGCCAGGCGTTGGCCATCTTCAGCGAAAGGGCGACGATGGCCCCAGCAGCGAAGAACACGAACGCAAGATACGGGTTCACCCAGTAGCCGGTAGCCAAGCCTGCCAGGAGAAGGACGAAGACCAGAAATGACGTGATTGGATTCATACTCAGTGCTCCGAGCGCCAGTCGCAACTCGACAAAAGTATGCGCGATTGTGTTTCGTGTCGGTACGCTACCGCACTTATGAAGTTCTGGCCGATACCGTAGCCAGGCGGTGGGCTGAGCTGTTGCTTGCGAGCTCGATAGAGTCGCTGCAAAAGAAATACCGATTAGAAGGGCAACAGATCGCGATCCTGCTGCAGGATCGTTCTCGGGCAACGCCGAGCGACCAAGACCGGCCGACTCCGGTTTTACCAAATCGCAATGATGCCACTATCGGATGTGTTGGAGCTTTATTCTTATGAAAAGCCGTTAGTGAAACAGCTCCCGCACTTTACTGAGAAACGAACCAGAGCGCATATGTTTTAGAGTTGTAGCCCGCTTGTCTTCTGCGAGGAGTTTACTTTGCAAATCCACTTCCTCTTTTTTCATCAGTTCTAGGAGTCTTGCGTCTTCGTCCTCATCCAACCAATAACCGTGCTGATTTTCGCAAAACTCCATTTCCAGATCGTATAGCCTTTATTTGAATCTCTTTAGGAGAGCGCTGCACTCAGGGCATTTAGCCGTTGTGGGCACGGAACTGAAGACCAGGGTTCCCTTTGCAGGTCGCCGAAGTCAAAGACTTCATCTTCCAGTTGCTCGAGTTCCTGAGTTTCCAGCCACATACCCTTACAAGATTGATAGTAGTTGACCTCGATCCTTGTGCCGAGTTGTTGGCATCAGATCTGAGTCGCACTTAGGACATTGTCACTTTTGCTCTGAACCGCCCCGGGGTTCCAGGAGGCTCCATTATTTGAGAGGATGGAGTCATGAACACATCGACGAGGTATTCGCCGGAGGTCCGCGAGCGGGCGGTTCGGTTGGTTTTTGAACACCAGGGGGAGCACGACTCGCAGTGGGCGGCGATCGGTTCGATTGCGGGCAAGATTGGCTGCACTGCGGAGACGCTACGCAGGTGGGTGCGCCAGGCTGAGCGTGACCAAGGTCGGCGCGCGGGGGTGACCAGCACGGAGCGGGACCGGCTCAAAGAGCTGGAACGTGAGAATCGGGAGCTGAAGCGGGCGAACGAGATCTTGCGCAAGGCATCGGCTTTTTTCGCCCAGGCGGAGCTCGACCGCCGACCGAAGTGATGGTGTCGTTCATCGATGCCCATTGTGCTGTTTACGGGGTCGAGTCGATCTGCGCGGAGTTGCCGATCGCCCCATCGCAATATTACGAGCACAAGGCGCGCGAGGCAGAGCCGGCGCGCTTGCCACTGCGGCTGCAGCGCGACCGGACATTGGTACCGGAGATACGTCGCGTGTACGAGGAGAATTTCGGTGTCTACGGTGCGCGCAAAGTCTGGCGGCAACTTGACCGCGAGGGCAACGAAGTTGCTCGCTGTACGATCGAGCGGCTGATGCGCTCGCTCGGTCTGCAGGGGGTGGTACGCGGTCGCAAGTGCCGCACCACCATCGCCGACGACAGTGCGCAACGACCGCTCGATCGAGTCAACCGGCAATTCCAGGCAAGCCGTCCCAATCAGCTGTGGGTAGCGGACTTTACTTTCGTCGCGACGTGGACCGGCTTCGTTTACGTCGCGTTCGTGGTCGATGTATTCGCCCGGCGCATCATAGGCTGGCGCGTGGCGCGCGCGATGCATGCCGAACTGGTCCTGGACGCGTTGGAGCAAGCGCTGTGGTCGCGTTCCGGAATCAAGGGGGTCGTGCATCACAGCGACCGGGGTAGCCAGTATCTGTCGATTCGCTACTCCGAGCGCTTGGCCGAAGCGGGAGCCGAGCCGTCCGTGGGCAGCGTCGGCGATTCGTACGACAACGCGCTGGCCGAAACGATCATCGGGTTGTACAAGACGGAGGTCATTCACCGCCGCGGCCCGTGGCGACACCTGGAGGCCGTGGAATACGCAACCCTGGAGTGGGTCGACTGGTTCAATCACCGTCGGTTGCTGGAGCCAATCGGCAATGTACCGCCGGCAGAACTCGAAGCGACGTACTATCATTCGACGAGTCAGCTGCCGTTGGCGGCCTGACTCAAACCCGGACGTCTCCAGAAAACCCGGGGCGGTTCATGGCTCCGTACCACGCGTATTTGGTACCGGCGCGTTCACCAACGAAGCGCGCAGCGCAATAGCCAGCGCGGCATCTCCACTGAGAGGGTCCGGAAATTGTGGCCAGTCGCAACGCCCGATCGCGGTGTAAATGTCGATCGCCCGGATACCGCCCCGTTTGCGATGCGACATTCCCGTAAAGGTTATCAGCGCAGCTGTGGCCGCCTACATGAGGTATCGGCTTGTGGCCACGTCACTTCTGTGGCTAGGAGTGAGAGGGCGCGCGGCTCGCCAATGGGAACGCCGCCCTTGCTGCGCGGGGTCGCCAGAGCCGATAATAAACGATGAGCCCGCATGCTCCCGAGAGGGACACCGACTCCGGCGCGTTCGAACGCGCGTCGCCACCGGCGTCGGCTATGCCCCTCTCCATTGCCGATCTGGTATCGGGCCGGCTCCTGCTCGTCTTTGCTCCCATTCTGGTGCTCGTGGCGATCACCCTAGCACTGGCCCTTTGGGCCTGGGTGTACGGTTGGCGTCGCGTGGAGTTGCTCGTCGCCGCGGCAGCGGCCGGTATACTGCTGATATTGCTCGCCGTGGTGCTCCTTTATCGTCAGGCGAGGCAACGCCAAGCCGCCCAACGGTTCCTAAAAAACGTCCAGACACGAGCGACCGACCTCGTCGAGGCGGCCATGGATCCGATCATAACGGTGGACGAACAGCAGAGGATCCTCGTCTTCAATGCGGCCGCCGAGAAAGCATTCGCGTGGCCGCGAGACGCCGTGATTGGCCAGCCGCTCGATAAGCTCATCCCGGAACGGTATCGCCACCAGCATAAGTCGCACATCGAACGCTTCGCAACCACCGGTGTTACCTCGCGTCGCATGGGAGGCCAAACCGTGCTGACCGGCCTTCGCGCAAACGGCGAGGAGTTTTTCATCGAAGCCTCAATCTCCCAGCACAAAGAGGACGGCAAGAGGCTGCTCACGGTCATCCTGCGTGATATCTCCGAGCGGGTGCGCGACGCGCTGCGGTTGGCGCAAAGTGAGGCCAGCCTGCGCGGCGTGTTCGACTCGGCGATGGACGCGATCATCACCGTCGATGACAACCAGCATATCGTGTTCTTCAACGCGGCCGCGGAAGCCATGTTTGGCTGTTCACAGGGGGATGCTGTCGGAGCACCGTTGACTTGGTTTATCCCCGCGCGTTTTCGGGAGTCGCATCGCAATCACGTGCGGCATTTTGGCGAGGGCCCGACGGCTTCGCGGCGGATGGGTGCTCAGCGCATTGTGACCGGATTGCGCCGGACCGGCGAAGAGTTTCCCATCGAGGCGTCGATCTCACAGCTGAGTGGACAGGACGGCAAACTGTTCACGGTGATCCTGCGTGACGTTACAGAGCGGGTTCGGGCGGAGGAAGCAATCCGGCGTTCCAAGGAGGAATTGCGCGAGCTTGGTAACGCGGCGCACGAGGCGCGCGAGCAGGAAAAGAGTCGCGTCTCTCGCGAATTACACGACGAACTTGGGCAGGAGTTGACAGCGCTGCAGATGGACGTCGCGTGGTTCAAGCAGCGCCTACCGGAAGCCGATCCGATCTTGATTGCGAAGCTCGATAAGATGGAAGCCCTGCTGAATAGGACCGTCACTGCAACGCGCCGCATCGCTGCCGACCTGCGGCCATTGGTCTTGGACGACCTTGGGCTGATGCCCGCCATCGAGTGGCTCCTGGAAGGCTTTATGCAACGCACCGGTATCGAATGCAAGCTCAAGATAAGCGGTGAAGAATTTCACGGTTCGGACGCGCAGGCAAGTGCCGTATTTCGGATCGTGCAGGAATCGCTCAACAATGTTGCGAAACATGCACGAGCCTCTCGAGTCGAAATTGCTATTGGCCAGGGGGACGCGCAGATAAGCGTAAGTGTGCTCGATGATGGCGTCGGATTTGTGCTGGACGAAGCGCGCAAGCCAACCTCCTTTGGACTGGTCGGGTTGCGGGAGCGTGCATCCATGCTTGGTGGACGGGCCAACATCATCACAACTCCGGGAAAGGGTACGCAGGTGGAAGTGTCTTTTCCTGTCGCGGAAGGTGATTAAGTCGCCATGATCCGTATCCTTATCGCCGACGATCACATGATCGTCCTCGAGGGCCTTAAGCAGTTACTTGCGAAGGAAGTGGATCTCGTCGTGGTCGGCGAGGCGCGAGATGGTAACGAAGTGTTGCGGCTGGCAAAGGAAGTGGAGTTCGACGTCCTGTTGCTCGACATGTCGATGCCGGGCAAGAGCGGCATGGAATTGATCAAGCAGGTAAAGGGCGACAAACCGCGGCTGCGCGTGCTGGTACTCAGCATGCACCAGGAAAATCAATACGCCGTGCGCGCGATAAAGTCCGGCGCCTCGGGTTATCTGACCAAGGACAGCGCTTCGGCACAGTTGGTCTCGGCAATTCGCAAGGTCGCGGCGGGCGGGGCGTTCATAAGCGCGGAAGTGGCGGAACAGTTGGCATTGAGCGCTGCGCCGCATGCAGAGGGGCTGCCTCACACGACGCTGTCGGACCGCGAGTATCAGGTTTTCCAGCTCCTCGTGTCGGGTGCAGCAGTGTCCGATATCGCCAATCGCCTCAACGTCTCGGTCAAGACGGTCAGTACGCACAAGGCGCGGCTGATGGAGAAGATGGGCCTCGACAATCAAGCCGATCTCATCCGGTACGCGATCCGCCATCGCCTCGTCGAGGACTCTACGGGTCCTGTCTGAACTGCCGGGCGCGGTGTAGGACGAATCCTACCCCGGCTAGGGTCTTTGCCGACCCCGTAAATCGGCTGTAACCGACACTGTTTTTCAGCGGCTGCTGATAGGCGGATTCGCCATGGCTCTGCACAATCACAGCCATGGGAACACCGACCCCCGCCACGATATTTATCGTCGACGACTCGCCCTCGATTCGCGAACGGCTAACTGATCTTCTAGGCGACGTAGACGGTTTGCAGGTAGTGGGCGAAGCCGAGACACCCGCTGACGCCATCGAAGGTATCCTGAAGCTAAAACCCGCGTGGGTAATCCTCGACTACCAGTTGCGCGGTGGCACCGGCGTCGAAGTGCTGCGCGCAGTACATCCCACCGTGCCGGACGTCGCATTCGTGGTGCTGACCAATCATCCGACACCGCAGTACCGCCGCCTATGCCTTGAAGCGGGCGCGAGGTGGTTTCTTGACAAGAGCACTGAATTCTCAAGGATCAAGGATGTGATCCTGGTCGGCAACGCGGCAGGGCGGTAGACCGCCACACCATCTTAGGAGAACCAACAATGCAAATTGCAGGCATACAACGCATTCAGTTTCCGCGACAAATCGCTGCCGCGGGCCGCGGGCGCGCCGTGCTTAGAGATGTAAGTCGACAGCAAGGGTCATGTTCAACGTGTCAATCGCATGACAGGTGCCTTTCTGCTGGTCTGGAGTCCACTTCAGGCTCGACGTTTGATGATCTCGGTAAGGCGCGTAAGCGTCTGCGCAAGGGTGACGCACTTTATCGGGTCGGTGACCGTTTTTCCGCGCTATACGCGATTCGCTCGGGGTCATGCAAGACGGTACTGCTCGATGAACGTGGCCAAGAGCAAGTCGTCGGTTATCACATGACAGGCGACATTGTCGGCATGGACGGAATCGGTACCGATCATCACGAGTGCGAGATCATCCTCCTTGAAGATACCGAAGTTTGCACACTGCCTTTTGAGCAGATCGCGCGGCTCGCTCGTGACAATCGAGCGCTTCAAGAAAATCTGCACCGGTTGCTGGCTCGAGAAATCGCTCGACAGCGCCGCCTCATGTTGCTCCTGGGAACGATGCGTGCGGAGCAACGGCTAGCGGTGTTCCTGCTCGACTTGTCTGAGCGTTACCTTGCCCGTGGTTATTCCGCATGCGAATTCGTACTGCGGATGACCCGCGAGGAGATTGGCAGCTATCTGGGGCTCCAGCTCGAAACCGTTAGCCGGCTGCTATCGCGGTTTGCCAGGGAAGGTCTAGTTCAAGCCGAGGGTCGTAGCATCAAGCTGCTGGATCGGGTCACGCTCGGGCGACTCCTGGAGCAGTGATGCCCGGAATACTTAGGATCGCGTACAAGCTCCTGGTCAACGACCGCGCCAAGTTCGCGGCGCTTTTAGTGGGGATTACGTTCGCGGTCTTCCTGATGATCGAGATGACATCGCTTTTTTCAGGGATACTCAGCCGCTCATCGGCCACCGTCATCAACATCGGAGCTTCGATTTGGGTCATGGACCCGGCGATTCAGACCGTTGCCAGCACGATACCGTTGCCCGATTACGTACTTGACGAGGTACGTAGTATGCCAGGGGTCAAATATGCCGTGCCCCTCTATTCCGGGTCCGCGCTTCTCAAGCTGCGTGACGGGACTTACCAGGCGGCCAGCATCCTTGGGCTCGACGATACGAGTCTTTTCGGCAGACCTGCACTTATCGCCGGAAACATCGAGGACATATTTGCCGAAAGCGGATTTATAGCGGTCAAGGACTCCGAGTTCTACAAGCTCGAGAACCCACAGATCGGTACCGAGTTCGAGCTCAACGACCATCGCGGCGTAATCGTTGGCATTGCGGAAGTCGCATCGAGCGGACTGTTCGGTGTGCCGACCCTCTATACGACCTATAACCGGGCGTTGCAATACATCCCGAATACACGCTTCACGATCTCGTATCTTCTGGTTGAACCGAAGACACCGGCCGATGTGGCTTCGATCAAGCAGCATGTCGCGAAGGCAGGCTACCTGGCCCTTACCAAGGATGAATTCATCAAGAAGATCTCTGACTTCTACAAATATCAGACCGGCATCGGAACCAATATGCTGCTCATGACGATCATCAGCTTCGTCATCGGATTGTCCATCTCCGGACAGACGTTCTATACGTTTATCCTCGAGAACATCGATAAATTTGGCGCGCTGAAGGCGATCGGCGCGAAGGGACGCGAGCTCGTTTCGATGATCCTGTTTCAAGCGACATTTGTTGCGCTAACCGGTTACGGCATCGGCGTCGGCCTTTGTGCACTCCTAATCTGGCTCGCGCGCCTTTACCTCCCCGATTATGCAGCAATCATTACGTACACCAACCTTGGTCTTGCCTTTGCCATGGTCACCGTTATTGCGGCCATTTCGAGTTACGTCGGGGTGCGAAAGGTTTTGACCATCGAACCGTTCGACATCTTCCGAGGCTAGGTATGCCCAGGACCGCGATCCAGGCCGTTAGCCTTAAGAAATGGTTCGGCGAGGGCGAAGCCAGGACCGACGCCGTGAAGGATGTCAAGTTTGAGGCGTATTTTGGCGAGATGCTCTACGTCGTCGGGCCCTCTGGGAGCGGCAAGACGACGATGCTTAGCATGATATCGGGAATTCTCCGACCTAACGCGGGAACGGTGAAGATAGAAGACTCGGAGATATGGGCGCTTTCCAATGATGAACTCGCCGACTTCCGACTGCATAAGATCGGCTTCGTGTTCCAGGATTATCACCTCTTCCCGCGCCTTACGACCGCCGAGAATGTCGCAATTCCCCTCATTCTCCAGAATCGGAACTGGGACGATGCGCTCAAGGAAGCGGCGCTCAATCTGGAGATCGTCGGCCTGAAGTCCCGAACGGAATTGCCGCCGGTGAAGCTAAGTGGGGGAGAGCAGCAACGGGTCGCCATCGCTCGAGCGATCGTGAGCCGTCCCGACATCCTGATTCTCGACGAGCCGACTGCGTCCCTGGACGGTGATACGGGCCGGAGCATAGTAGGCTTTGTGCGAGAGCATATTCTCTCTGACCAGCGCTGCATCGTTATCGTGACTCACGATAGTCGCATTTACGAATTTGCCGACCGTATTTTGAAGATGGAGGATGGAAAGTTGACTGGCATCGAGCGGGAGAATTTGGATGCGCAATAAGGTACTTTTTGCTCTGTCGGTTTTGGGCCTGATATTGGCTGTCGTGAGCGCGTTTATTTTTGGCCGACAACCGTCTGCACAGCCACCGGTCTTCAATCCGGCAGCTAATCCCTATGCAAACGGCATCTACGCCAACGGTATTATTGAGAGCGTCCTGGCCCAGGGACAGAACATCAGTATCTATCCCGAAGTCTCCGGTCCGGTGACGCAGGTCCTGGTCGCCGAAGGCGATAAGGTGCGTAAGGGAGACCCGCTGCTGATCATCGACGAGTCGGTGCAGCGGGCGACGACGGAACAGCAGCGATCTCAGGCGGAAGCGGCGTTGGCCGTGCTGCAAGAGCTCAAGGCAGAGCCGAGGCCGGAGAACCTCGAAGTGGCCTTGGCCCAGGTTCAGAACGCCGAGGCGAATCTCAAGAATGCACGCGACCAACTCGCCAGACAGGAGCGATCCTACGCCATCGACGCCAAATCCGTTAGCGGGCTGACATTGGATATTGCACGGGATGCCGAGCAAATAGCGGATACCAACCTCAAGGTCGTACAAAAGCAATATGACCTTACCAAGGCGGGGGCTTGGGTCTTCGACATTCGCAATCAGGAGAGACAATACAACGCCTTATCGAAGGCATACGTTGCCTCCGCAGCGTTGCTTGACAAGTATACGATCCGGGCCCCCAGCGACGGCATTGTGCTCACCATTCAGGCCGCGGTCGGCAGCTATGTCTCATCGCTGGGCGCCTATGATTCCTATACCGAGGGACAGAAGCCGCTCGTCGTCATGGGCACCCCGGACGAGCAACTGCAGGTCCGCGCTTATATCGACGAAATATTGGTGCACCGCCTCGCCGATCCGACCAAGATCGAAGCGCAGATGTTCATCCGAGGCACCGACTCCCACCTGCCGCTGGCATTCGTGCGAATTCAGCCGTACGTCTCTCCCAAGATCGAGCTAGCCGATCAACGTGAGGAGCGGGTCGACGTCCGGGTCCTGCCGGTCATTTTTCGCTTCGAAAATCCTAAGGGTTTGAATCTCTACCCAGGGCAATTGGTCGACGTCTATGTCGGCGCGAAATAGTAATTCGGACATTGCGGCGCAGCTTTGGCCGCACCATAGTCTCGTCGGAAAGCTCTGCGGCAGCATCGCGCTGCTGTACGTCTTGGCAGGCTGCGCGGTGGGCCCGGATTTTGTGCGCCCCGACGCGCCGCCGGTGAACCATTATGCGAATGGCGCCGATCCAACGGCAACTGCGTCCGTCGACGGCTCCGCGCAGCACTTCGACGTCGGCGCGGAGGTTAGTGCCAATTGGTGGCACCTATTCGGATCCTCGAAACTCGATGTTGTGATCGCCGACGCGATCGCGAACAACCCCGGGCTCGAGGCGGCGCAGGCGAGCCTGCGCCAGAGCCAGGACTACTTGCGCAGTGGGTATGGCATCTTCTACCCGGAAATCGACGCCAATGTCGGAGCCTCGCGACAGAAGTACAACCCGCTTAAGATCGGCCAGAGCCTGCCCGCGAGCATCTTCAATCTGTTTACGCTGTCGGCGACGGTCAACTATGCCCTCGATGTCTTTGGCGGTGAGCGACGGATGATTGAAGGTCTCAGCGCTGAGGTGGATTTGGCTCGTGCCACGGAACAGGCGACTTACCTCATGCTATCGAGCAACATCGCCAATACGCTGATCGCCAAGGCCGCTTATCGCGCCGAGCTGGACTCCACGGAGCAGCTCATTGCCATCGAGAAGGAACAAGTCCGGCTGGGCGAAGTCCAGGCTCAGGCAGGAACGACCCCTTATGCCAATGTATTGACATTGCGCAGCCAACTTGCTTCCGTCGAAGCGACGATTCCGCAGCTCGAGCAGAGAATCACGCAAAGCGATGACCTGCTGGCGACACTCGTTGGCCACGCGCCGGCCGAGTGGACCCCGCCGGAAGTCGCCTTGGCTGACCTCGCCTTGCCGAGCAATCTCCCGGTCAGTCTTCCGTCCGATCTGGTACGCCAGCGGCCGGACATCCTGGCGGCCGAGGCGACCGCTCATGCCGCCAGCGCCAGTGTGGGTGTTGCTACCGCAGCAATGTTTCCGAGCATCACGTTGAGCGGAAGCTACGGGTCCAATAGCACATCGACCGGTACCCTGCTCGCGTCCCGCGGTAATTTTTGGGCTTTCGGCGTCAGCGCGGCACAGCCGCTGTTTGACGGCGGAACGCTTTGGTTCAAGCGACAGGCCGCCATCGATGGCTATCAACAGGCGATGGCCTTATACCGCCAGACGGTGCTCAATGCATTTGGGCAGGTCGCTGACACACTTCATGCGCTCGATCATGACGCTGAACTTCTGCGGGCGGAGGATGAGGCGCTTGTCGCATCGCAAGAGGCGCTGCATTTGGTGCACGCGAACTACGAGGCGGGCCTGGCGACCTATCTTGACGTCCTCATTTCAGACGCGACAGTACCATCAAGCGTTCGTTGCAAAGCTGCAGGCGATCGCCACACGCTATCAGGATACCGTTGCGCTCTTTGCCGCGGTCGGCGGCGGATGGTGGAATGCTCAGAACACACACGCCCGCGCAAACGGGCCCACAGGCGATTGAATAGGGTCATCAATGCTTGGATTTTGGCACGACCAGAAGCAAACACCACGCCAGGACACGCTTCAGAACCTTGCGTTGTTCTCGACACTATCGCGTATCGAGTTGCATGTCATCGACAGCCTGCTTCACGAGCGCCGCTTCCTGGAGGGTGAAATAATCTTTGATCAGGGGGAGGAGGGTCAAGCCTTCTACGTCGTCATCGCGGGTCGCGTACTGATATGCCGGCAAGGCGAGCCAGAGATCGGAAGGATCACCGAGATCAATGCGGGCGGTGTGTTCGGCGAAATTGCGCTGCTCGATAGCTTACCTCGCGCTCTCCAGGCAAGAGCAGCAGCTGATTGCGTGCTAGCTTCGATGTCGCGCGGGGATCTTGAAAGGTTGCTCGATACGCATGCGGTCATTGCGTCAAAGTTCCTCCTGCAACTCGCGCGCTATCTCAGCCGGCAGCTTATCGATCTGACGGCCATGGTTGCGGGCAGTCGGTTATGAAACCGACACGAGCGGCGAGGAGCGGCACGAGCCGGTACCTATCGACAGGGCCCCTGGTCTGGGCGGCGACGCTAGGCTGCACGACGTTGCTGCTCGCGGTTTTAAAGCAAACGCTGTGGCTTGTCTTGCCTCTCCTATTCGCGATCATTCTGTATTATGTGCTGTCGCCGCTTGTTCGGCGCCTGGCAATATGGGCAGGGCTCGAACGTGAAACGGCTGCGGCGATAGTAGCCGGCGTTTTTTTCATCGCGACGGTCGCGGCGATGGTGCCGACGCTGCCGTGGCTCGCGACTCAGGCCGTCAGCCGCGAAGAAACGGCGTTCCGGTACGTCGCTGGTGGCCAAACACTGCTTGACCAGACGCTGGCTACGCTGGAATCGAACTTCGGGTTCCTCAAGCGAATGGACTTCCATGCTGAAATGGGAAGGGAGCTAACGCAGTTCAGTGGGCCTTACTTGCGGAACCGCCTGACCGGGGCTGTATTGGGTGCCGCGACATGGCTGCCGGCGCTGCTGCTCACCCCTTTTCTCGCGTTCTTTCTCCTTCGCGACGGATGGCGGTTCCTAAAGCTGGTGGCCGGAGCGGTGCCAAACGCCTACTTCGAACGCACGCTCTACATGCTCGAGCGCGTCGACGATACTGCACGCGCTTACTTCCAGGGCTTGCTCAAGCTCACGCTGATTGATACGACCTGTTTGGCGCTCGGGCTATCGGCGATCGGCATGTCTGGTGCAGTGGCCCTCGGACTGATGGCGGCAATGCTTGCCTGGGTGCCGATCATCGGTTCGGTAATCGCCTGCGGGATCGTTGTGCTCATTGCGGCAACCGATTTTCCAGCCGACCCCTGGGTCGTCTATGCCGCCATCGCCCTGTTCCTGGTGGTCCGGTTGTTGGACGATTTCGTGTTCATGCCGCTGACGGTGGGTCGCAGCGTGCGCATGCACCCTTTGCCGACGGTGCTCCTGTTATTCATTGGATACGCGGTGGCGGGGATCCCTGCGATGATCCTGGTTCTGCCACTGGCCGGTATTGTCATGGTGGTTGCCGGCACGATCGGTGGCATTGTAAACGACCCGCGGTTGCGCGCTAGGCACGCATTCGCCCATGCGCTTCAGGCGCGACGCATTACTGCCGACCTGCAACTCTGAGCGACGGTTTTGCTATCTTATCTCCTTGATATAACAGCTCTGCCCGTTACGGCTGCGTAACGATGGTGGCCGGTTTCGATCCCGCGTTGCACTGGCATGAGACGCTTCGCGACGGCGCCCGGGTGCTGATTCGTCCAATTCAGAAGGAAGACGCCGCTCTCGAGCGCGCATTCATTGAACGCTTATCTCCCGAGTCGCGCGCATATCGCTTTCTCGGTCAGATAAGAGTAAGCGACGAATTGATTAGACGACTGACCGATATCAACTGCGATCGCGATATGGCGTTCGTTGCACTGCGTCACGAAGCGGGTGAAAAGAGAGAGATTGGCGCGAGTCGATTTTGCGTCAGCGACGATGAAGCCAGCTGTGAATGCGCGATTGCGGTCAGTGACGAATGGCAAGGCAGAGGCGTTGGCTATCTGTTAATGCGCCACTTGATCGATGTCGCGCGTCGACGCGGGATCAAGCGAATGGTCGCCGTCGTTTCCCTAGGCAACCAAAAGATGCGCAATCTCGCCGCGGGCCTGGGATTCGAGATGAATGGAAATCACGAATATCCTGGCGAGTTGACCTACAGTCTCAATCTGTGAGCCGCGAACGAGGCACGGATTACCTATCAAGTTCCGAGTAATGGCGAAAGATACCCTCTTGGTTGAACGGCAGGCGGCGCTTCGAGGCAAGATACTGGGCAATCCGCTTACGGGCCGCCACGCGAACGCAAAGCTCCGTTACGCGTTTGTGGCGCCGCGCATATCGCGCCATTGCGTTCGGAAACGCGTAGCGCAATCCGGCGACGACTTGGAATAAAGACAGATCCGCATAAGTAAGGCGTCCACCGACGAGGTGGGCGGGACCGTGCGGATTACCTGCGAGCACACGTTCGAAATAGCCGATGTATTTTGGCAGCCTAGTCGCGACAAAGTCGACCGTACGCCGCTTTGCTTCGCGGCGCTGGTCTTCGTAATACAGGCCCGACGCGATCGGGTGATGGGTGTCGTGTGCTTCAACGACGAAGTCCGCAATGGTGAGCTGGAGCTGATGCGTCCACAAACGACCAGCTTCACGCTTTGGCGCAAGGTCATGGCGCTCACCGAGGAACAGAAGAATGTTTGCCGTCTGTCCGATCAAGAGCTTGCCTGCCTTTAGAAACGGCGGCGCGAACGGCGGACAGAGCGCGCCATCGCTACCCAGCAGCGCGACCATGCGCGCTTCGCCGTCTGCAGTGCGAGCGACATCGATATAGGGCGCAGCAGCCGCTTCAAGCGCGAGCCGTACAAATTCGCCCCGACCTTGAATAGAGGCCCAGTAGTAGAGTTGGTAACGCATCGAGAACCTTAGATTTGCAAGAAAATTAGGACCGGCAGGTTTGCTCGGTTTTCGACGAAACCCCAGCTAGCAAATGGCGGAGTCATCGCCAAACTTGACGGTAGGCGGTGCTCCCGAGGCCAGTTAATGACCTAGAATCCGACGAAAATACCAGGAATAAACCTTCGTTTGACCTCGGTCAAAGCCAATGGCCCCGATATTACCCAAACTCAGCGTGGTTCGGCCCAAAAGGAGAAGCAAATGTCCGTTATCAGTAATCCGCCGGCGAGTAGCCAGGTAACCTGGCTTGCCAGGTCAGGTAACGAAGCCATCCCTGATTTTGACCCTATGGCGCACTGGCATGAGACGCTTCGTGATGGTTCTCGCGTGCTAATCCGACCGATGAGCAAGCAAGATGCCGCTCTCGAGCGAGCGTTCATTGAACGCCTGTCCCCTACATCGCGAGGATATCGATTTCTCGGCCAAATAAAACCGACCGACGACGTGATCAGACAACTGACTGACATCGACTATCGGCGCGACATGGCATTTGTGGCGCTGCGGCATGAAGCCAGGGAAAAAAGGGAGATCGGCGTCAGCCGGTTTTGCCTCAGCGATGATGAAGCCAGCTGCGAGTGTGCCGTAACGGTCAGCGATGAATGGCAGGGAAGAGGCCTTGGCCACCTGCTTATGCGCCATCTTATTGAGGTTGCGCGCCAGCGAGGAATCAAGCGCATGTTCTCCATCGATTCTGCGGCGAATCAGCAGATGCGCGATCTCGCCGCGAGTCTTGGCTTCGAGCGCAGGGTCGATCACGATTATCCTAGCGAGGTTGTGTATAGCCTCGATTTGTAACCCTCCATTGGCGAGTTGTAGTCTGGATACTCCCTTGTTGCAGAGGATTGTTCGGGTATGGAAGGAGGTGCTATGGCACGAATAGCACTCGTAACGGGCGGCACACGCGGCCTGGGGCGAGCGATCGCAGTGACGCTCAAGGCTCAAGGCTGCACCGTCGCCGCTGTCTACCGCAATAGTGACGAGGCCGCGAGGCAGCTTCAAACCGAGCAAGGCGTTCATGCCTACAAATGGGATGTCGGTGATTTCGATGCGTGTGCTTTGGGCGTTGCTCAGGTCGAGCGGGAGATCGGGGCGATCGACATTCTGGTCAACAACGCCGGCATCACGAGCGATGTGTCTTTGCATCACATGACGCGTGAGCAATGGCAGTGCGTCATCGACGTCAACCTTGGTTCGATGTTCAATATGTGCCGGCACGTTATCGAGGGGATGCGCGAGCGGAATTTTGGACGCATTGTCAATATCAGCTCAATCAACGGGCAGAAGGGTCAGTTCGGGCAAACCAACTACGCTGCGACCAAGGCGGGCATCCTGGGTTTTACGCGCGCGCTTGCACTCGAAGGCGCGCGCAAGAACATTACCGTCAATGCAATCGCCCCTGGTTACTGTGATACGGATATGGTGAGCGCCGTCTCCCCCGATGTGCTCAAGACGGTCATTGCTGGTATCCCTGTCGGTCGCCTCGGCGCTCCTTTGGATGTTGCGCGCACCGTGGCATTTCTGGTCAAGGACGAGGCCGAATTTGTCACCGGTGCGACGTTTTCCATCAATGGCGGCGAGTACATGAGCTGATCTATGCTTAGAGCTGTTCCTGCATCACGCTATGGGAAAGGCAATGGTTTGATCACCTAGATCGCGGCAATCTGACCGCGTCGGTCGCATCTTCGAATTGCAATCCACCGACCGACGGATACGCGCTGCCGCTTGATACCCACGCGTGGCGTTCGCACGGACTTCCCAATCCTCCGATGGGCACCCCGTCTTATTTTAGATCGTTACCGCTCAGGTTCGTTAGGTCGAACGAGGTCAAGGTTGCCGGGATTGCTCCGGGGTGTCGATTACTTGCCGCCGTGCCATTTCCAATTCCTGACTTCCGGCAAATCCTGACCGTGCGCCGCAATGTATTGCTTGTGCTCGATCAGTTTGTCCTTGAGTTGCTGTTTAAGGTAGATGCCCTTCTCGGCCGCACGCGGCACGCGGTCGATGACGTCCATCACCAGATGAAAGCGGTCGAGATCGTTGAGCACCGTCATATCGAACGGTGTAGTGATCGTGCCTTCTTCCTTGTAGCCACGGACGTGGATGTTGTCATGATTAGCTCGTCGGTAGGTCAGCCGATGGATTAACCACGGATACGCGTGAAACGCGAAGATCACCGGCTTGCCCTTGGTGAAGAGATCGTCGAATTCCACGTCGCTCAGGCCATGCGGATGCTCGCCGCGCGGTTCTAATCGCATCAAGTCGACGACATTGACCACGCGGATTTTTAGATTCGGTAGATGCTCGCGCAGGATTGAAACCGCCGCCAATGTCTCGAGCGTCGGGACGTCGCCGCAGCATGCCATGACAACATCCGGTGCCGTGTCCTGGTCGTTGCTGGCCCACTGCCAGATGCCGATGCCCTCGGCGCAGTGCTTGACCGCGGCGTCCATGGTCAGCCACTGTGGCGCCGGATGTTTGCCAGCGATCACGACGTTCACGTAGTGGCGGCTGCGCAGGCAGTGATCCATCACCGACAGCAGACAATTCGCGTCCGGCGGCAGGTACACGCGTACTACTTCGGCCTTCTTGTTCACGACGTGGTCAATGAAGCCAGGATCCTGATGCGTGAATCCGTTGTGATCCTGACGCCAAACGTGCGACGCGAGCAGGTAGTTGAGCGACGCGATCTTCCTCCGCCACGGCAGGCATGACGTCACCTTCAGCCACTTCGCGTGCTGGTTGAACATCGAGTCGACGATGTGGATGAAGGCCTCGTAGCAGTTGAAAAGGCCGTGCCGACCAGTGAGCAAATACCCCTCGAGCCAGCCTTCGCATTGGTGCTCGCTGAGCATTTCCATCACGCGTCCGGTGGGGGCGAGAAATTCGTCGTAGGCGGCCGTCGCAGCGTCCCATTGGCGGTTGGTCGCTTTGAAGACGGCTTCCAGACCGTTGGAGAGTGTTTCGTCGGGACCAAAGATACGAAAATTGCACTGCGGGCTGTTCAGTTTCACCACATCGCGCAGGAAACGCCCGAGTACATGCGTGTCGCCGATGCCCAGCGCTCCTGGCGACGGCACGTCGACGGCGTAGTCGCGGTAATCCGGCATGCGCAGGTCGCGCAGAAGGATGCCGCCGTTGGCGTGCGGATTGGCGCCCATGCGTCGTGTGCCGGTTGGGGCCAATGCGGCCAGTTCCGGTTTCAGGCTGCCCAGCGAGTCGAAGAGTTCCTCGGGGCGATAGCTCTGCAGCCAGTCTTCAAGTTGCCGCAAGTGTTCTGGAGGGGCGGCGGGCGACACGGCGAGTGGGACCTGATGCGCGCGAAACGTGCCCTCGATCTGCTGGCCATCCACCACCTTCGGCCCCGTCCAGCCCTTGGGTGAATTGAGTACGATCATCGGCCAGCGCGGCCGCGTCACGTTGCCGTGAAGGCGTGCGTCCTCCTGGATTTTCTTGATCTGCTCCACCGCCGTGTCGAGCGTCGCCGCCATGGCCTCGTGCATGAGCCGCGGTTCGTGACCCTCCACGAAGTAGGGCGTCCAGCCGTAGCCGCGAAGCAATTGTTCCAATTCCTCATGGGTGATTCGAGCGAGGATGGTCGGGTTGGCAATCTTGTAGCCGTTCAGATGCAGAACCGGCAGCACGGCGCCGTCGGTTACAGGATCGAGGAACTTGTTCGAATGCCACGCCGTGGCGAGCGGCCCGGTTTCCGCCTCGCCGTCGCCGATCACGCAGGCGACGACCAGATTCGGATTGTCGAACACGGCGCCGAACGCATGGCTCAGCGAATAGCCAAGTTCGCCGCCTTCGTGGATCGATCCCGGGCACTCGGGCGACGCGTGGCTGGGAATGCCGCCAGGAAACGAAAACTGGACAAAGAGTTTGCGCAATCCTGCCTCGTCCTGGCTGATGTTGGGATAGATCTCGCTGTAAGTGCCCTCGAGGTAAGTATTGCTGACCACGGCGGGGCCACCGTGCCCGGGACCCGAGATGTAGATCATGTCGAGGTCGTACTTCTTGATGACCCGGTTCAGGTGCACGTAAATGAAGTTTTGCCCCGGGGTGGTGCCCCAGTGCCCAAGCAACATGTGCTTAACGTCAGCGAGGGTAAGCGGCTTCTTGAGCAACGGATTGTCGTACAGATAGATTTGGCCAACCGATAAGTAGTTGGCGGCGCGCCAGTACGCATCCATTTTGCGGAGCAGGTCCGGAGTAAGCGTATTGGTATTCAAGGTTCAGATTTCCTCATTGAGCAGAGGGCGACGAGATGGCTGACGGATCCCGCGCATTTGGCGCCATCAAGCCCTGTATTCTGACAGTTTCAACACCCGGGAAGAATTTGCCCGCCTACACGGCCGAGACCGCTATCGAACGCTGAAGCAGAACTACGACCTGGAAAGCGATTTCCCGGAGTTCTATGATGCGTGTGTGTTGCGACATTGAGTCTAAGGCGCAGCGGCGCGCTTTCTATTAATCTGCTAGATCAGATGCGTCTCCCACTTATGCAGCGCCGGAGCCCACAAGGCCCCTTCCGGTTGTTTAACGCGCTGGACCGCGTGCCCAATGATAAAGTCGCGGATCGATTCACATGGTGGCTACCCGGCAAGGTCAACGATTGCCTAAGACATCCGCCTTTGGTGTCGCTGCGTCGGCCAAAGGTCGTGCATGATCGCGAGCCCCGAGCTCCGCTCGCAGTGCCGCGATGTCCTCTTTAAGCGCGCCGATCTCCTGCAGCAGATCGTGACGGAGGAGGGTTTCCTCATAATCGATAAGCTGGGCTAGATGGGAGCGTAAGCTACGGACGTCGCTGTGCAATTCACGGCGCAAACGTTTCTCGTCCTCGCCAAGGATAAATGCGACGATGGAAGCGGTAAAGACGGCGATGAGTGCCAAGCCCGTCAGTACCACGAACACCGCCACGATGCGCGCGGCAGGTGTTGTCGGGACGACATCTCCATAGCCGACGGTTGTAGCGGTCACGAACGCAAGCCAGAGGCCATCCCAATACGTGTGCGCGGTGGGCTCTAGCCAGTACAAAAGGCCGCCGGCGACAGCGAGAACAATGCACGCTACACCGACCAGCGCTGGCGCGCCGTGAAGCCTGAACATGCTTCGAAACTCTGCCAGGACGCGAAGACTCACCAAGCCGACCAGCGTGACGCGTAAAGCCCTTACGAGGGCAATCCACTCGGTCGCTGCACCGAGCAGGCTCGCGAACGCTGCGGCGAGGATGATCAGGTTGAGCCAATTGCGAGCCAAGTAGCGGACTGGGTTGGCCGTAAGACGCAGCATCCAAACGAATTCGCCGAGAAATGCGGCGAAGATCAGCGCGTCCAGGGCGTCGGCGATCATGCGCCATGCCGGATGAAAATGCGCCGTATCGAAAAGGTACGCAGGGACCGATAACAGCGCAACGCCGAACATCAGCCAGTGCAGCCGCAGCTCCCATTCGTGAGCGGACGCGCCATCGTCGGCGGAGACGCCACCCAAACCAAACCAGACGGCGAGGCTGCGGCTCATTGCCACGCCGACTGCGCGTCGTGATCGCGATCGCGGGCGAGCGACTGTTCACGCTGCCCCATCACGGCTCGAGCACGTAAGTCCCCGGCGCATCGGCAAGTGGCAGGTAACCCTTTTCGGGCGCGCCCACCGGCGGCGGCGGCGCCAGCGCGGTGGAGCGCGCACCCAGCCATGCGACCCATTCGGGCCACCACGAGCCTTCTTTGGCGGTCGCCGTCGTAAGCCATTGGTCCGGATCGACATAGCGTTGGTCGTGGCGCTTGGTGGCCAGGCGATAGCGCCGCCGTGGATGCCCGGGTTCAGAAACGATGCCCGCATTATGTCCACCGCTGGTGAGCAGAAACGTCACCTCGGTATCCGTGAGCAGGTGCAGCTTGTACACCGAGCGCCAGGGCGCAACGTGGTCGGATTCGGTGCCAACCGCGAAGATCGGCGTGCGGATATCGGACAGAGCAGCCGGCCGCCCGCCGGCGGGAAACCGGCCCTGCGCCAGGTCATTGTCAAGGAACAGGCGACGCAGGTACTCGCTGTGCTGGCGGTACGGCATGCGCGTCGCGTCGGCATTCCAGGCGTTGAGTTCGGTCATCGGCTCGCGCTCGCCCAGCAGATAGGTGCGCACCATGCGCGACCAGATCAGATCGTTCGAGCGCAGCAGCTGGAAGGTGCCGGCCATCTGGCGGCTGTCGAGGAAACCCTGCGACCACATCACGTCTTCAAGGAAGGCGAGTTGGCTTTCATTGACGAAAAGCTTGAGCTCTCCGGCGTCTGTGAAATCGGTCTGCGCCGCGAAGAACGTCGTCGTCGCAAACCGCGTGTCGTCATCACGCGCCATAGCGGCCGCTGCGATCGCAAGCAGCGTGCCGCCGATGCAGTATCCAAGGGCATGCACTTTGCTTCGGGGCACGATGGCGCCGACGGCCTCCAGCGCTGCCATCACGCCAAGCTGCCGATAATCCTCCATTCCCAAATCGCGATCGTCCGGCCCGGGGTTCTTCCAGGAGATCATGAACACGGTATAACCCTGATTGACAAGATACCCGACGAGCGAATTGTGTGGGCTCAGATCGAGGATGTAGTAGCGCATGATCCACGCCGGGACGATGAGCACCGGCTCGGGCCGCACCGTGGCTGTCGCGGGCGCATACTGGATCAACTCGATCAACCGGTTGCGGAAGACGACCTTGCCGGGCGTCACGGCGAGTTCGTGGCCGACCCGAAAGGCCTCTGCGCCGATCGCCTTGCGTCCGGACCAGGCGCCCTCGATGTCCTCGGCTAGGTAGCGGGCCCCGCGCAATAGATTCATTCCGGCTTCGGCGCGCGTTCGCTCGAGCACCTCCGGGTTCGTAGACAGGTAGTTCGAGGGAGAAAAGACATCGAGCCACTGCCGTGTCCCGAAGGCCACCATTCGCTCGTGCTCGGGCGATACGCCGCGCACGCCGGTAGTCGCGGCGTGCCACCACTGCTGTGCGAGCAGGAACGACTGATAGGTCAGATCGTAAGGCAGCTGTCGCCACGCCTCTGCGGCAAAGCGCCTGTCCTGAGCCAAGGGCTCGATGCAGGGCGCGCAGTCTTCCCTCTCCACGGCACGACGTGTGGCGTAGTTCGCCACGCGCAGCCACTGGCGTGCCACCTTTTCCGCGAGTAGCAGCTGCTTGCCCGGCGCGGCAGCCAAGTGTGCAGCCCAGTCGGCGTAGGCACCGATCAGCGTCGTCGGCGCGAGTGCCGTACTAAAACGCGCGGCAGCCGCATGCAGCGAGCGGTCCAGCGCGTCCGCGAACGCACTCGAGCCAAAGGCATCGGGCAGCGGCTCGGGGTCAAGCGCGCGCGCGCGGGGCTCACCGTTGACCGGGTCCGGCCGTTTCTTTGGCCGGGGCCGCGTAACGGTCGCCTTGGGCCGCCCTCGCGCGGTGCTCAGTTCGCTCAATGCATGCTCCTTCCTGCTCATGGCGTTTTCTCTCCGTTGGCACGGACCCCTCGGTATCCTCGCACAACGCCTGCGCCTCGCCTTGACCCAGGTCACATTCTGCCGCGGCAGCGTATTGATCTCGCGCAAAGACGGGTGCAACCCAATCGTCTATGCTGGAAATGGGTTGTCCCGGAGGTGCGACGTCACCGATACGCCATATGACGCCCACAGCGAGCAGGATGTCGGTCGCCCGCGGATGGTGAAGGGTAAACCTGTTTTGAAACGCGCATAGCAGGTATCTTACTGCTGCGTCCGTAACAAATTGGATGCGCGGGCCCCCATGCCGGGACGGTCCGGGGGCACCCACGCCGAACAGCCGCTCGCCACGCTTATATCGGCGCACGGTCCCGGACCGGCTGACACGGGCGATCTCCGTGCCGGTCAAGACGGGAAACCTCTGATGGTCCCGCACTGCAACTGTTGGGGCGGATCGCTAGGCATCCAAAGTTCCACGCGAAACATCGATGCTATCCTCTCTATCCCTCTCTATCGGAATTGGAGCGGTCAATGAACAAAGTGCAAGTCGAGCAAAAGAGCTATGAGATGCCGCCGCGGGAGGGGTTTACCGTCGCACATTTTCTCACCGTTGCCGACATCGACCGATCGGCGCGATTCTACGAAACGGTCTTCGGGGGTCGCATTTTGAGCAGAGGCGACGCCAGCGGCGCGCCCGGGTACATCCAGATCGCGAACACATGGCTCATCGTCAACGTCGGGGGCGGTCCGACCCCCGACAAACCCTCGGTGACGCTCAGCGTGCCCCCCGACCCTGATGCGATCAGCAGCTTCATGAATATACGCGTTGCGGATATCCAAGCGTGCTATGAACTATGGCGAGGTCGTGGCGCCGAGTTCATCACGGAGCCAAAGGACAAGTATGGCGAGACACGCTGCTACATCCGCGATCCTGATGGTTATATTATAGAAGTTGGGCAAAGCAAGCCGGGCTTCACTTATGGTTAAGACCACAGTCACCAAGGGTGCGGATCACCTGAGGAGGCAATGCCAACCGTCCGGCATTCGACCATCCGAGTAGGCCCCGCGAACATCTTCTACCGTGAAGCCGGTAGGCTTTCCGGTATACGTGTTCGATTACGACGCACCCGTCGGCTTCAATCTTGCCGTCGACAATCCGGATAGCATTACCGCAATCGTTTCGCAGAGCGGCAATGCATACGAGGAAGGACTGGGTGCCGCTCCTTGGGCTCCGTTGCGTGCCTATTGGACGCAACCTTCACCGGCCATTCGTGAGAAAATTAAGGAACGCATGTTGCTCGATGGGGTCCGTGAGGCATATTTTCAAGGTGTGAGTGATCGCGCGAGGATCGAGCCCGAGGCTTATTGGCTGGACGCGCCTCTGCTTGCCGCCCGGGGATGATGGATCTTCAGGCCGACCTCAAGCTTGACTACAAGTCTAATGTCGAGCGCTATCCTCTGTGTCAGCAATACCTCCGGACGCACCGGCCTCCGCTGCTGGCCATATGGGGAAAGAACGACATCTTCTTCATTCCACCAGGCGCCGAGGCGTTCAAGCGTGACGTGCCCAATGCGGACGTCCGGTTTCTGGACGCAGGGCACTTTGCTCTTGAAACCAACGTCACCTACGGGGTGTTCGGTTGAGCTTTCTTGCCCATACGCCAACGTGCCCCAAGTTGAAATAGCCAACAACACCGCCAATTGGCGCATCGGCGATCAGCCTTTGCTCAAGGGTCTCAATATCGATTTCAGCTTGCGTTGCTACTCCACTCGCAACAATGGATGGCATCTGCGAGCGCACCACAGACGTCAGAATCCTGAATAGTTCTCCGGCCGGGCCCTGTTGGATCGGCACCGACATCTCAATGTCTGGCGAAGGATCCAAACCAGCCAATCGCATCAGACCAAATAGCCGCATCCCCATTCGTGGATGAACACCAGCGTGCTCGAAGCCGGCTCTAAACCATTCAGCCGCCTTTGCGGCTAGGCAATGGCGTGGCTCGATGAGAACGGGACCATCGTAGTCGACGTTCGATTCTTGCAATGCAATCACGCCGCCGACTTTTAGATTGCGTAGGACGCGATGCAGCGCGTCAAGTGGATCTGCCGTATACATGAGCACGAGACGCCCAACGATCGCGTCCACAGCGGGGCTAACCTCAATTTCTCGGAAATCTCTAACCATGAAACGCACGTTAGCCAAGCCATCCGCCTTAGCGCGCTGTTCGGCGAATGCCACTTGCGCGGGGTCCAGGTCTGCACCGATTACACTGCCGCGCGACCCTACAAGCTGGGCCGCCAAGAGTGCGACATCACCCGATCCTGATCCGATATCAAGAACATGCATGCCTGCCGAGATACCTGCTTTTTCGAGTAATCGCCGAGTCAACGGAGCCAACAGACCACCTTGGGCGATGAGTCTTTGTCGTTCTTCTTCGCAACTCTGGAACGGATAGAGCTCTCGGGTCATCGCGCTCCTAATGACGGGGACTGCCCCGGGGATGATTGCTCGTACATGTGATGATAGTACGAGGAGGGCGACACTGAGCTACCGGCAAACCCCGTCCCCGCAACCAATAAATCAAGGGCTTGCAGCGATGCAGGCTTTTTGTTTTTTAGGGGTGTGACGCATTTGTGCCGTGGATCGCCGCCTCCGCGGCCGATACAACCGGGAACCGATGGCGCTTACCCTCGTCAACAAGAGCGAGAAACTTGTGCGTGCCTTATTAACCCGAAAGTCACAGGTTCAAATCCTGTCCCTGTTAGACAAATCAACGGCTTGCGGCAATGCTGAGCCGTTTTCCTTGGCGCCCGGGCTAGCAGCAGCAGTTGCAGGGATGAGAGGGGTGCTACGCTTACAGCGTATACGCGAAACGCGTATAGTTGAGCGGTGGTCTTTGTCGAACTCACTCTCTTCGCCGAATTTCGAGTCGGATACTGAACCGATGAAGACTTGCGCGCATTGCAGAGCTTCCTGCTTGTAGCACCGGAGGCCGGTGATCTAATCCGCGGTGGAGCGGGTTTGCGAAAGTTGCGTTGGCCGGCGCAAGGTCGCGGCAAGCGTGGTGGCGCGAGAGTAATCTACTACTGGCATATTTCGAAGCTCTGCGTTACTGGTCTATGGCTACGTAAAGAGCGGGCGCGAAGACTTGACGCCGCAGCAGATCAAGGTTGCTCGCAGAGTTGACGAAGGATATGAAGGATGGATAAGCAGCATTTCAATCAATTGGTCAAAGGCGTGCGCGAGATGAAACGCCACATGAGTGGCAACGCCGTGCCTGGTTTCCGCACTTCGGAGCTAGCAGAGCCCGACGTTCGTTCCATCCGCGGGGTCGCGAAAATCAGCCAATCTCAGTTCGCGCAATTGATTGGTGTCAGTGTGCGCACCTTGCAGAACTGGGAGCAGCATCGAACGCGTCCGACAGGTCCTGCGCGCGCGCTTTTGAAGATCGTGGCGTCTGACCCGAAGTCGGCGATTGAGGCGCTGCACGCCTAGGCAGGTGGATCGAAGTCAAGATCATGGCTTATAAGAAAGCTGCTTGATGCGCCTCGCAGCCAACAGGGCTTGCAACTACTTCATTTGCAGGCGCTTCCAGGTCGGATGGCAGCTCCCCGCAACCAATAAATCAAGAGGCTTGCAGCGATGCGGGCCCTTTTGATTTGAGGCGGCCCAGCAGCGGGCTAGCCGCACGCGCCGAGATAGAGCCTTACATGCGCAGCGGAACTTAAAGCGAGAGGTCCCGCAAGAGCGCCTTCTTCTCCAGTGATAGGGAAAGCCCCATGTTGCTGAAATCACGCTTCGCTCGCACTTAAGTAACGTTGCCGTCGCTCCTTCTCATTGATGGACGGGGCCTGTTCTGTTGCCGAAAATTGTGGGAGTAACTTCGATGAGCAATCCGCTATTCTCTGTTTTGTTCCCCCCTGTCTATTCATCAACCAACTCGAGACTGTCGCTCAAGCGCGCGCGGTGGCGCGCCGCCGCGGCAATCGGGATTGCCTGCATGGGGGCCATTTGTACGCCGGCGACGGCGACCGACCTTACCGTCAAGGTCGAAGGCATCCGCGAGGCGAGGGGGACGATCCGGCTGGAACTGGATGGCTCTGCCGCCGCTTGGGATAACAAGGAAAAACCAACCGCGCTGGGTAGCACACCGGCGGTCATCGGCGCCGTCAC
This sequence comes from uncultured beta proteobacterium, assembly GCA_963777455.1. Lineage (GTDB taxonomy): Bacteria > Pseudomonadota > Gammaproteobacteria > Burkholderiales > Casimicrobiaceae > PALSA-1003. The sequence goes on along the minus strand of CAVZQQ010000003.1, from coordinate 1,057,062 downwards.
CTATACGTTCAAAGGCTTGCCGCCCGGACGCTATGCAGTCGGCGTGTATCACGATGCGAATGACAACGGCAAGTTGGACATGAATTTCGTCGGTATTCCCAAGGAAGATTTCGGCATCAGCAATGATCCCAATCTGATGCGCAAGCCGACCTTCGAGGAGTCGCACGTCAACGTCGGCGATACGCCCCAGCAAATTACGATCCATTTGATGCACCTAATCTGATTCGTTCATGAGTTGGCGTATTGCGCTGAAGGTTGCGGTTGTGCAGCGCTCACTCAATGGCGGTGAAGCAACGCGCCCCGGGGGCGTGATTAAGGCCAGCGCGGCGTCAAGCCGCGTGCGGCGCCCGCGGCGGGGTGAACGTCGCCTCCATCTCGCGCCGGATCCGTACCGCCGGCAGTGCCTCGTCGAGCGCAACGTCGGTCCACTTGAGCGGCTCTCCCGCTTTGATGGAGTGGCCAAGCTTGGCGCCATTGGCAAGGCCGAGCGGCAGAGCGCCCAGCGCGATCGATTTTGACGCCGGCAGGAGCTTGCCCAGGACCGTGTGGCCGCCTTCGCCGTCGAGCACTTCGCCGGGCTTGAGATCGCGCTTGGCTGTGGCGACGGCATCTGCATTAAAGCCGATCGCCGCACCGGTCGCCTCGCCGCGCAGGCCGACGGAGGCCACTGAAACGCCGACCTCCAGGCCGATCAAATGCCAGCGCTTATACAGGCATGCGTAGCGCCCGGACGGGTCGGTTCGCACCATGTATTCCTTGAAGCAATTGCACAGGTATTCGGTGTCGCCCTCGAACACGACGAACACGCCGAAGCGGATGTCATAGGCAATCTCGCGCCCGTCGCGCTCCAGCGAGGAGATGACCTCGACCTGCCCTTTCTGGTGCAGGACGCCGCCCTCGGCGATCGGGCGGCACACCCGCGGGATATCGTCGATCGCCGCCGGCGGATAACGCAGCCCGTCGGGCGGTGCAGCCAGTCCGGTCGCATTGCATACAGCTGTGCACTCGATGGCCGGCTTCGAGCCGTCGAGAAACGAATTGAACATCTTGGGATTAAGGCCGCCCCGGCGCGCCAGCTCCGGCGTGAGGCCATAGTAGCCCCACACCGTCTCCGGCGTCGACTGCGCAAAATGCGGCAGCCACTTGTGACCCCGACCAGCGGCGACCACGGCGAAGCCCGCCGTGCGCGCCCAGTCGACCAAGTCGCAGATCAGCGCCGGCTGGTCGCCGTAGGCAAGGCTATAGACTACGCCGGCTTGCGCCGCTCGCCGGGCGAGCAAGGGGCCGCACAGCGCGTCGGCCTCGACGGTGACGTTAACCACGTGCTTGCGTTCGCCAAACGCGGCGAGGCAGTGCTCGACGGCCGCGATCGGGTCGCCGGTGCATTCGACGACGATTTCGATCCGCGGGTGGCGCAGCAGCGCGGTCCAGTCGTCGGATACATGCGTGGCCCCGGTCGCGAGGGCGTTATCGATCGAGGCCGCGCCGTATTGCTCGGGCTTCCACCCCACGCGGGCGAGGTTGGCCCTCGCAGCCTCCGGGGAGAGATCGGCGATGGCGGCGATGTGCACGCCCGGCGTTTTTGGCGCCTGGGCAAGATACATCGCGCCGAACTTGCCGGCGCCGATCAAGCCAACGGACAGGGGCCTGCGCTGCCCGGCCCGCTCGCAGAGTCTGGCGTAGAGGCTCACGTCGATCGCGGCCTCAAGGCAGCATCTCGGAATGCAAGGCGGTAGCCGGCATGCCCTCGCGCCATGGCAGGGGCACGTCGTAGTCGCGCAGCAGGCAATCGTCGGGCAAGCACTCAAGCGGCGTGAAGTCGCGATGCGCGATGTATGCCGGCCGCGTGAAGCGCCGAATGTGATTCGACACCGCGCACAGGCTCAAGTACACGCTGACGCGGTTCCACGGCGAGAGATTCGACGTCGACGCATGCACCAGGCAGGAATGGAACAGGATCATCGACCCGCTCGCACCTTTGGGCGCGACGATGCCGCCGCGCGCGACGAGCTCGGCGATCATGTCATTGGGAATCGTCCACAGCGGGTAGCTCGTCGTCGCGACGTCGTAGTCGGCCTCGATGACGCCGAGCTTGTGGCTGCCCGGAATGAACATCAGCGGGCCGTTGAACTCATTCACATCGTCTAAGAAGATTGCGATGTTCATTGCCCGCGGCTCGGGCATGTCGTCGTCGCGCTTCCAGGTCCCGTAATCCTGGTGCCACTGCCAGACGTCCCCGTCGAACGCCATCTTGCCGTTGATCTTGAACTGATGCATGTACACCGCTTCGCCGAAGATTTGCATGACCGGCTTGACCATGCGCGGATGGCGCGCAAGCAACGCGAATGGGCGGCAGTATAGGTGGGCGGCGAAGTTGGTACGCACCGCCTGACGGTCCTTTTCGCGCACGTTTTCCGGGCGGTCCTGCGCGAACAGGCGCGGCACCTCCTCTTTGAGCCCCTGCATCTCCGCGCTCGAGAAGAGCCCGGGGAAAAAGAGATAACCCTCACGCTCGAAGCTGTCGACCTGCTGCGGCGACAATCGCATAACGCCTCCTCCCGGTCATTATAGAACCACGGGGAGCGTCGTTAGCCCGATTTGAGGGCCGCGCTCGACCAACCACTTATCTTCTGCAAGGCATACAGCGATGTCCCGTCTTGCAGGTGCCAGCTTGCCCAGGTATGGCGCAGATCGTGCCTGCGAAAGTCCTCGATGCCGGCTGCGCGCAACGTTGCGTACCAAGGCTTCGACCTGTGCTGATGGCTTCGAACGGCCCCGCGACGAACATGGCGCTGTTTCCGGATCTGGCGGTCGACGGTCGTCGCGATTTCGCGCCCGGCGCTAGGGTCGGTTACGCGCCGCTGGTACTCGTCGTGCCGGCGTCTTCGCCGATCAAGTCGCTGAGGGACCTGATTGCGATGGCGAAGGCTGAGCCCGGCAAACTCACCTATGCCTCCGCGGGTAATGGAAGTTCAGGGCACCTCGCTGGCGAACTGCTCAAGCTGACCGCAAAAATCGACGTACTGCATATCCCCTACAAGGGCGGCGCACCGGCGATCACCGACTTGCTGGGCGAGCGCATCGATTTCATGCCGATCAATCCAGTCGAGGTGCTGGCGCATATTCCAGCGGCACGCCTGCGCGCGCTTGCCGTCGTGAGTGACAGAAGATTGCCTTTGTTGCCGGGTGCCCCGACGGCCGAAGAGGCGGGTCTCGCCGGTTGCGAGGTATCCGTTTGGTGGGGCCTGGTTGCCCCGTCAAGACACCGGTGGACATCGTCCGACAGCTCAGCATCGAGACCAACAAGTTGCCGGCGAATCCCATGATCGCCAATAAGCTGGGCGAACTTGGGGGCGTCGTCACGCCGGGTACGTCCGACCAATTCGCGGCGTTCATCAAGCTGCAGACCGAAGTCTGGTCCGGCGTGGTCAAGTCCGCGGGAATCAGACCCGACTAACGGAAACGAGGCTCACCAAACGACCGATGTAATCGTGAGCATCCCGGGGGCAAACGGCATGCGGAAGAGGAATCGCATACTTATTGGGCAAGCTCGCGAATTGATAGGGTTGGCCGACCGCCGTGCGCGGTCGAGCCCTTTTGCATTGGCCGTAGTTGTTCCCGTAGAACCGACCTCTTAGTCGGTGTGAATTCGATCTTTACCGATCCGCGGGGGCTCTCGAATGACGTCCGCCCATTGCGCCGACCCACGCGTCACTGGACTCCTTACTTGAATGGCGCCCACGCTTTGTCTAACGTGCCCCAAACGCCATCAGAGGATTGGTACTCCGACCACAAGCCACGCTCCGACAACAACTAAAGGACCCGTTACATCTTCGCACAAAGGCCTCACGCCGCGGTCCGCAATTCGGACCGCGGCTTCGTGGGCAAATTTCGCTCATCAGAACAAACCGGCCGCCTTTTGCAGGGCGATATACACTCCGATCAAGAACGGTACGCCAACGGCCAGCCATGCCAACGCGCCTCCGATTCCAAAGCTGCCGCGTGCCGCAGTTTCCGCACTGCCCGGGACGATACTCTTGCTGCGAGTCAGCGCTCGTTCTTCCTCGAGTTCTTTGTCTGTCATGAAATACTTTTCGTTGACCGGTTTGATAAGCATATTGCATATGAAACCTGCAAGTAACAGGGCCGCCAGAATGTATAGCGTACGGTCATACACAAGATTCTTCGGCACGCCAGCATTGAGCTGAAACTCGCGGATGTTGGCAATCAAGACCGGCCCGATGATGCCGGCCGCCGACCACGCCGTTAGCAAGCGCCCATGAATGGCACCCACCATCTGCGTGCCAAATACATCCGCAAGATACGCTGGAACTGTAGCGAATCCACCTCCATACATCGTGAGGATGATGCACACGGTCGCGACGAACAGGCCCGCCGCACCCATGTGCCCCAGCGTTGGCATCAGGCAGTACAGAATCATTCCGAGCGCGAAAAAAATGAAGTAGGTTGTCTTGCGCCCAATCCAGTCCGATATAGAAGCCCAGAACAGGCGCCCCACACTATTGAACAGACTAATCAAACCCACTAGGCCTGCCGCAGCCGCCACGATCGCCGCCTTTTGTGCGACAGTAATGGTTTCAGCGGCGCTTGCGCCAACGAGCAATGGGCCAAAGATCTCCTGCAGCATTGGCGACGCCATGACGATTACGCCAATGCCTGCGCTAACGTTCAGGCAAAGGACGCCCCAGATTAGCCAAAACTGCGGTGTCTTCCACGCCTTGTCCAGATGCACATGGCGCTTGGTGATCAAGGCCTTGGACTGAGTGTCTCGCGGATCCCAGCCGGCCGGACGCCAACCCTCGGGAGGCGTGCGAAATCCGAAGGCGCCCGCGGACATCGCGACGAAGTAGATCAGCCCCATCGCAATTAGCGTGGCGGCCACACCGGCACTGGCGTTGCCATTGCCGAAGAAGCTCATAAGTGCGACGGCAATCGGCGCGCCGATCATCGCACCGCCGCCGTAACCCATGATGGCGAACCCTGTCGCCATGCCGCGGCGGTCGGGAAACCACTTGATCAGCGTGGACACTGGCGTGATATAGCCAAGCCCCTGTCCGATGCCTCCCAGAATTCCGCAGCCTAGCCATACGATCCAAAGCTGGTGCACGAGTACGCCAACCCCGCCCAAAGCCATTCCGCCGCCCCAGCAAAGCGCGGCGATGAATCCCGACTTGCGCGGTCCCGCGTGTTCCAGCCAGCCCCCCCAAAGCGCCGCTGAAACACCCAACATGAAAATAAACAGCGTAAACGTGAAACTGACCATTGGCACAGTCCAGTTGCACTGGCCCGTGAACAGTTCGGCGAAGAAGGACTGGTTGACACAGGCGCTTGGATTCGCATTGGGGCCGAGCATTTTAGTCATCGGCAGCCAGAACACCGAAAAACCATAGGCCATGCCAATACAAAGGTGGATGGCGAGCGCGGCCGGGGGCACGAGCCAGCGATTAAAGCTAGGCCCCGCAACGGTGCGCTCCTTCGAAAAAAGGCCAGCGTTCGACACCTGCCCCTCTAGAACCCCGCTCGCTCCGCTCATTTTTGCCACCTCCGTTTAGAACTCGTTTGGGTAAGTCGCGCGTGCTATTAGATGATGAACCTCGCGCGCGGGCTTAGTCGGAATGGTTGCGAATGCAATTACATCATAGTTGCACCCAAGACGCTATTCCCAAATGCGTTACTCTGACAGGTCCGGATGGCTAGAGACCGGCTGGCCGAACCGCATGCAGCAAGGCATCGGCTTTTTTTTGCGCCCAGGCGGGGGTCGACCGCCGCCAGTGCACACGCGAGCTTGCCCCACCCCCATTGTGTGCCGCAAGTCCGCGAGACTGCGTGGGCCTCGCCAGGCATTGAATCGCCGAGCGGATCTCGCTACGGGGCGGTGGACCCCAACCGTGGAGGAGGCAAATCATGCTAAAGCTGCGCGAGGATTCACTTCAGGGTGCCCCGCGGGCGAGGAGAAACGGGTGTTGCTTCGGAACGCGAGAGCCCTGTAGCGTTCCACGGGGGTGTCATGAGCCCAGAGCTTGCCGCAATCTGCAGAAGACGCGACGCTGTGGTCGCACCAAGCTTCTGGCGGATCGCCGTCTGGTAATTCGCTACCGTCTTGTACGTCAGAGCGCAGCCGCGTTCGCGATTTCCCGCACCGGAATCCCGTTGGCAAGCAGTCGCGCAATCTCAAACTCGCGTGTTGACAGCGAACCAATTGCGTCGTCGATTCGGTCCGGTGATCGCGCATCCAACGCCGCCGTTACGTCTGGGCTCAGAAAGATCGCCCCCTTGGAAGACCGCGCGGATCGCTTCGACGAGAAGATCCGGGGCACTTGCCTTGGTCAGATATCCCGCGCGCCCCAGCCGCGAGTGCGCGCTCGGCGTAGATCGTCTCGTCGTGAATGCTGAACATCAGCACGCGAGCATCGGAGCAACGAGCCAGTATGTGCCGCAGCGCCTCGATCCCACTTAAGTCGGGCAGTGAGATGTCCATCACCGTGACGTCCGGAGCCGTCTCCGCAAACGCTCGATACGCCTCCGCTCGCAGTTGATGCTTCGCCGCCGACGCGGAGATCGGGCGAACTGCTCAATAAGGCGCTTGTAGCCTTCACGCACGACTGCGTGGTCGTCGACAAGCAGTACGGAAATCATTGCGCCAGCTCCGGTGACGGCTCCAGCGGTTGCAATGGCACGGTAGCCTCAAGCAAAAACTCGTGATCCGAGCGAAATCCAGCGCTTAGCTGCCCACCGAGCGCCTCGATCCGCTCGCGCATCCCGAGGATGCCGAGGCCAGTTGTGCTCTCCGCTTTCGCCGCGTATAGCGCCATCGTTGCCAACGGTCAAGAAGAGTTCTTCATCCTCGGTAGTCGGCCTACGGCGCCGGACCAGGCCGATGGCAACGCGGCGTGGATGCGAATGACGAACGGCGTTGGTGAGCGCTTCCTGTACGAGGCGGAAGACCGCAATATTGATTGGTTCACTCAAGCCAGGCGTATCCGCCGAAGGTGCGTTTAGATCGAAGTGAACCTCGGGCATGCGGCGCCGCCAATCCTCGACGCAGTGTTCAAGCACTGCGGGGAGTCCGAGTTCGTCGATGCCCGGTGGACGCAATCGTCGGACAATATCGCGCGTCGCAGTCTGCACGCGATCGGCCAGCGCGACGATCGATGCTGCTGCGGACTCCGTAGCTGCATCGATACCGATCGAGCGCAGCGCCACGGCCTCGAGCTTGATGGCATTCACACATTGACCCAGTTCGTCGTGAAGTTCGCGGGCGAGGTGCCGTCGCTCATCCTCCTGAAGGCGAAGATTTACCTGCGCGAGGCGTCGATTCTGGTCGAATGCGCGCTGCAGGGAGGCTTCGGCTCGAAGCCTTCGGGCAAGCTCGGCACGCGCCTCGCGCATTCGTCGCCATGCAAACCACACGAGCGCACAAGCGAGAAACAGCAACACTACGGGGAGTTCGTCGAGCTGGTAGCGTTCACGTGGTTGCGCCCACGCGGACAGCCGTTCGCTCAGGTCGATTTGCGTGCAGAGCAATGCAAACCCGGCCGTAGCAATGACGATCAGCGTTAGCTCGCGTGCCGGCGCGGTCGTTCGGAACTTCGCTTCCACGTCGTCCTCCTGGGGTCCATTACTTAGCATTGTTGCGCCGCAACAGGAAATCTTCCTGACTTTTGTCTCTGCCGATATTGGCGCCTGCTCAACACTGATAATTGCCTACGCGAATCGCGGCACTGAATGCGCTCCGCGACCATGCGAATTCCATACTACTCCAAGTTTTGCGCGGCAAATCCGCGTAACAGATTGAGTTGGGTGCCCGGTCGCTTCGGCGGGTTATCCGGAGCCGTTGCGCTTGTTTGGGCCCTTTTTCTGCCGTCATTGACCTGCCATGCGCAGAGCGAGGATGCGAACAAGACAGGCCCGGCTGCGGGCGCTCCGACGACGGTGACACTGCAGCCGGTTACCGTAATTGGAACAACACCGCTGATCGGCTCGGGAATCGATCGCGACTTAGTCCCTGCGGAAACACATGTACTGACTGGAGTGGACATCTCGCGTATCGGTACGCCGAACGCAGTCGAATCGCTCAACCAGCAGCTGGGCGGAGTCGCAGTCGATTCCGCCTCGGGTAATCCGTTCCAGCCGACTTTTTTCTATCACGGGTTCCAGGCGTCGCCGCTACAAGGCATCCCCCAAGGTCTCGCGGTCTATGTCAACGGCATGCGCTTCAACCAGCCGTTCGGCGACACGGTCGATTGGGATGTTATTCCAGAGATCGCGATCGACCGCATCGACGTCGTCGGCTCGAACCCAGTCTACGGTCTCAATGCGCTCGGCGGCGCGCTGAACATGCTGCTCAAGAACGGTTTCAGCTACCACGGTCTCGAAGCCGACGTCTCCGGTGGTTCATTCAATCTGCGCCAGGGCGAGTTCCAATACGGCCAGCAGGATGGCAGACACCGCGTTCTACGGTGCCGGGAACGCTCTCCAACAAGGCGGCTGGCGCGACCTGCAATCCTCCGAAATCTACAATCTCTATGCCGACTTTGGTTGGCGTGGCCAGGATAGCGAGGTACACGCCAACCTAACGTTCGCGCACACGATTCTCAATGGTCCAGGAACTTCGCCGGTTGAGCTTCTGGCCGCCGATTCGCACGCCCAATTCACCGCGCCGAATGTGATCGCGAACCAGTACCTGGCAGCAAGCATCAACGGCACTTTCGACCTCTCGGAGACCACCTCGTTGCAGGCGCTCCTGTATTACCGTTATCTGCACCAAAATGTCCTCAACGGCAACGCGCCCAACGACACGCCTTGCAACGACGGCTCGGGACTGCTGTGCTCCGGTTCCGGCGTGGTGAGCACGACCACCGGCGGCATTCCCATACAGGACTTCCTCGACGGAGGCCCGTATTCCGAACTCGATACGCAATCGACAAACACCAATGCATACGGTGCTTCCACGCAACTCACGAACACAAGCGATCTGTTCGGGCTGCGCAACCATCTGGTTGGGGGCCTGAGTTTCGACGGCGCACTGAGTGCGTTTGGCGCCATTTCGCACATCGGCGGCCTGTCGTCGCCGGCTCGGGTGTTCATAGGTCCGGGTTTCGTCATCGACGAACCCGAAAACAATGCACCGGTCAACGTTGATATCACCGACGCGACGTATGGCATCTACTTTGCCGATACCTTGACGCTGACCCCGGAAACCGCGCTCACGATCTCCGGACGATACAACGCAGCAAAGATCGATCTCAGTGATCAGAATGGCGGTGACCTCACCGGCGACCACAGCTACGACCACTTCAACCCCGCTGCGGGCCTGACCTATCGCATCACGCCGTGGCTAACCGCATACGGCGGCTACGCGGTGACGAACCGTGCGCCGACACCGGCTGAACTTTCCTGCGCGGGCCCGCAGAACTCCTGCAGCCTCGCGAATTTTTTCGTCGGCGACCCAAACCTGCAGCAGGTCATTGCGCATACCGTCGAGGCAGGGATACGGGGCAGCTTCGCGCCAGCCACCGATGCGGCGCTGACGTATGGGATTGCGCTCTACCGCACCAACCTCGACAACGATATCGCGTTTATCAACAGCGTCACTACGGGCCGTGCCTATTTCGCGAACATCGGCCAGACGCAACGCGAGGGCGTTGATGTGAGTCTCGAACTTACGACCGATCGTTGGCTCGCCTACCTTGCCTACTCCCACATCGATGCTAGCTACCGGAGCGGTTTCGTCGAATCCGGCGGCAGCAATCCAGCAGCAGACGCGAACGGTAACATCACGGTGCAGCCAGGAGACAGGCTGCCCGGTGTTTCAGCGAGTCAGATCAAACTGGGCGCCTACTACAAAGCAACTCCGGCGTGGACCGTAGGCGCCATCGGCATCGCCGCGAGCGGTGCGTATCTGTTCGGGGACGAGGCCAACCTGACGCCGAAGCTTCCCGGTTATTACACACTGAACCTCACTACGACCTATCAGATCACAAAGAGTGTCCAGTTCTTCGCGTGGGCGAACAACGTAACTGACCAGCACTATTACACATTCGGAACTTTCTCTCCGACTGGTTCGGTATTTCTCGCCCAAGCGCCGAATGCCACTAACCCGCGTAGCTACAGCCCGGCTGCGCCGGTGGGGGTCTTCGGTGGGGTCCGCGTTACATTCTAGCCCGGCGAACTCGTGCTTCGGCAGCCCTCCGTCTTCGCAGCAGCGACGCGAAACGAGGTGACGAATGTCATGTGCCATGGACGCTAGCTCATAGCCTTGCCTGGATATGAGCTCGGTCGCGAGCTGCATGGCCAGAGCCACGTACTTCGTATTACAATTCAGCATGTTATGGGCGCTCTACGTATCCGACTTGTCCGGGACTTCATCATCGACGGCAGCGGTGATGCGGGCGCAATCCGGGCTGGCTACACGAAGCGGACGGCGCGGCAGTTCCGATGCGGGTCCCTGACTCGATCGGCCGTGGGGGAGGCGGGTACGGCAGGAGGAGGTCGCGATCGCCGCCAAGACGCAGGTAACTCGCGTCTCCGACATCTAGCGCTTCCCAGAAGCGATCGCGCGTGCGTGGGTTGCGACGCCGCCCCGGCACCGGCCCGCGTAACGTTCGAGACGCTCCGAGTGACGAAAGCTACCTAAGGCTTTTGAGCACGCACTCGCGGCTCGATAGCCCTCTTTCGCACGGTATTGCGCCTAGAGGCGTCCACGTCGAAACCATAGAATCTTCAAATGACATCAGAAATCCATGACATGAGACTCGCGACCGATGGCGACGGCCCTGAGGCTGCGCCGAGCGACCATGCCGTCGCCGCATTTCGCGCGTCCATCGTCCATAAGCTTGTCTACATGGTGGGCAAGGATCCCGGTTATGCACGCGAACATGACTGGTTCGTCGCAACGGCGCTTGCGGTACGCGACCAGGTCGTAGATCGCTGGATAGAGGCGACGCGCAAGACCTACCGCGATGGGCGCAAGCGCGTTTACTATTTTTCGCTCGAATTCCTGATCGGGCGGCTGCTTTTTGACGCGATCTCGAACCTCGGTCTTGTCGCGACCGCACGCGCGGCGCTGCTCGACCTCGGCGTCGATTTCGAGGGGTTGCGCAAGGTGGAACCCGACGCCGCACTGGGGAACGGGGGTCTCGGCAGGCTAGCCGCCTGCTTCATGGAAAGCATGTCCACACTGGCAATTCCAGCACACGGCTATGGCATCCGCTACGATTACGGCACATTCCGGCAGGTGCTGAGGGACGGTTGGCAGATCGAGCTGCCCGAGGATTGGCTGTCGTCGGGGAATCCCTGGGAATTCGAGCGACCGGAGGTTTCCTACACCGTTGGCTTTGGTGGCACCGTCGACGTCGAACACGGCGCAGATGGCATCGCGCGTTATGTATGGACCCCGGCCGAAGCTGTCAACGCGGTAGCCTACGATACGCCTCTTGCCGGCTGGCGCGGACGCCACGTCAATAGCCTGCGATTGTGGTCGGCCCGGGCGATGGATCCGTTGTCGCTCGAGGAGTTCAACCGGGGCGATCACGTGGGTGCTCTGGCCGAGCGGGTTCGCCTCGAAGCGATTTCACGCGTGCTCTACCCCAGCGATGAAACCGCCGCCGGACACGAGCTGCGTCTGCGGCAGGAGTTCTTCTTTGCGTCAGCGTCACTCCAGGACCTGCTGCATCGGCACAAGGCGCAGCACGGCGACTTGGCCTCGCTCCCAGATCACGTCTCGATTCAGTTGAATGACACGCATCCGTCGATCGCGGTGCCGGAGCTGATGCGACTGCTGACCGATGAACATGGGATGTCGTGGAAGCCCGCCTGGAAAATCACAACGTCGGTCTTCAACTATACCAATCACACGCTGCTGCCAGAGGCGCTGGAGACCTGGTCCGTTCCGCTGATGGAGGGTCTTCTGCCGCGGCACATGCAGATCATTTTTCAAATCAACGCGCTGCATCTCGAAGCGCAACGCGCGCGCGGGTACGCCGACGCCAGTTTCCTGTCGTCGATTGCAGTGATCGAGGAAAACGACTCCGGGCGCGTACGAATGGGCCACCTCGCGTTCGTTGGGTCACACCGCGTAAACGGCGTGTCAGCGCTGCACACGGCTCTGATGCGGCGGACCGTGTTCCGCGACCTTAACACCTTGTATCCGAATCGCATCGTCAGCATCACCAACGGAATCTCCTTTCGCCGCTGGCTATTCCAAGCAAACCCTGGTTTGACGGCGCTCGTCGTCGACGCAATCGGGCCCGGGTTCCTCGATGACCCGGCTCGGATCGAAAAACTCGCCCCGCTGGCGGACGATCCGGTGTTCCGCGAGCGTTGCGCGTCGGTGCGGCACGCAAACAAGGTTGCACTCGCGCAGCTGGTTACTGAGCGCCTGGGTACGCACATCGATCCTGACGCCATGTTCGATGTCCAGATCAAGCGCATCCACGAATACAAACGCCAGCTTCTCAACATTCTCGAAACGGTCGCGCTCTACAACGCGATCCGTGCGCAGCAGGCGAGCGGATGGTCGCCACGGGTAAAGATCTTTGCGGGCAAGGCCGCGCCAGGATACCGGCAAGCCAAACTTATCATCAAGCTCGCCAACGATGTCGCCCGCACAATAAATGCCGATCCGGAAGTACGGGGGCAGCTCAAGGTCGTGTTCCTGCCCAACTACAACGTGAGCGTTGCCGAGGCGGTCATCCCCGCCGCAGACCTCTCCGAGCAGATCTCAACCGCCGGCATGGAAGCCTCCGGAACCGGCAACATGAAGCTTGCGCTGAACGGCGCATTGACGATCGGGACGCTCGACGGCGCGAATATCGAGATTCGCGAGTCCGTCGGTGTCGACAACATTCTTATCTTTGGCCTTGACGCCGACGCGGTTGCAGCGCACCGTCGCTCCGGACTCGACTCGACGGAGACCATTGCCAAGTCGCAAGTGCTTGCCGAGGCGCTTTATGCCATCGAGTCGGGAGTCTTTTCGCCCAACGACGTGTCACTCTATCGCGAGCTCATCGACAACCTCCGGCACCGCGACTATTTCATGGTCACCGCCGACTTCGATGCGTACCGGGCGGCACAGCTTCGCGCAGGCGTCCTGTGGCAGGACAAGGGGGAGTGGTGGCGCCGCGCGGTCCTTAACACGGCACGCATGAGCTTTGCCTCCGCGGATCGAGCGATCCTCGACTATGCGCGCGAGATCTGGCAGGTCGGCCCCATTCGGACGTAAACAGCGGTGGCTGCGTTCATCGACCGAAGGAAAACAATGCGAAGGGAAGGTGCGCGAATGCTGCTTCCAGCGCGAGGTCGGTGGCTGTCACTTGGGTGACTTCGCCGGTCAGCTCGTCGACTAACCGCGTACCGGGGACAAGGAATGGCAAATTCAACATTGTCTGGGTCCAAACATCGCGGCCCACGGGCGGGGCACCCCGCGCGATGCCGAGTGAAGCGAACAACCGCCCGCTTACGGCAACGACACCGACATCGCCAAGTCGCCGCGCGTATGCCACCACGTGGCGCGCCCGATCGCCCGTGACGCCGACCGGCTGATAGTCGCCGCGCGCGAACAGGTCGGGTTGCTCGCGGCGCAAACCAAGTGTGCGCCAGATCACCCACAGCTTGAGCCGGCCGTCGTCCGGCGTGGCGAGTAAGTCGGCGAGGCCCTCCGAGCGGTCGTTGCCTGTCGCGGCGGCGAGGATCTCCAGCTCCCGCAAAGCTTCGCGCCGCCGCGCATAATTCACCGGGCGCCGGTTGTCGGGATCGACGAGGCTCAGGTCGATGAGCTCGCAGCCCTGGTAGATGTCGGGGACACCCGGCGCGGTGCAATGCACTAGCGCCATCGCGGCGCTGTTCAGCGCCCCGAACCAGGCAAAGGCGGGCGCATTCACACGCAGGTCGTCGAGAAATACGTTGGTTGCGGTCTCCTCGAGCAGCGCTGCGACGAAGGCTTTCAGCGCCGCTTCGTAATCCTGGTCGACGCTTATCCAGCTCGTGTGTAGCTTGGCCTCGCGCGCGACTTTCACCATGTAGAGCTCGATCCGCCCCCGATAGGTGTCGAGCTCCGGAGCGTCGGTGGGAAACGTTCCAACCAGCGTCTGGTATAAGAGGTACTCGTCGTTGCGCGATGGCGCTTCGCGGCCGTCGACAGTCCGCCTGTGCCGCCGATTCATCCGGCTCCAGCGCTTTACGAGCAGGCGCCAAGCAGCAGGGTTCTCGGAGATGACGTCGATGCGAGCGCGCACGTCTGCCGAACGCTTGTTGTCGTGTGTGGAGAGTGCGAGCAGGGTGTTCGGCCAGCGACTGCAGCGCTCGGAATTGGCCCGATGGAAGGCCCGGCTTGTCGTCCCGAACGTTGCAGGATCGCCGCCCACGTCATTCAACGACAGCAGCCGGTTGAAGGTGTAGAACGCAGTGTCCTCCACGCCCTTTACCATAATCGGCGCGGTAAACTGCTGGAAGCGCATGGCAAAAGTACGATAGGCATCCCGTAGCGCTGCCGCGGCTCCCGCGGGGGGTTGAAGCAGGAGTACGTCACGGACGAAATCGAAGACGCTCGCATCTGACGAACGGCTGCGCCTGCGCGCCCGCGCCACAGCCCAGTCGATGAACCGACGGTCCTGCGCCGAGACGCGTTGCGCGACATAGGTTCGGTATACGGGGAAGCAGGCGGCAATCTCGGAGAGCGCTTGCCACAACGACGAAAGAGTCAAGTCGCGAGTGTGACGATCAGATCGGGCAATCTGGCGCAGCCGGTTTGCCAGCACTGTGAGCTCTGCGGCGAGGGCGCCGCGCATGATCAGCCGCCTTGCGAGATAGGCAACCTCGTCGAAAGCCATGGCTTCCTCGCCGACGAACGCCCGCCACGTGCGGTCGGTACGCGTCTTGGCCGCGGTCTCAACGAAGATGCCGTTAAGCAGGTTGGCAAAACGGTAGCCGGTCGTGCCATGAACGTGCCAGTCGGCGGGCAGCTTCTCGTGGGCAGCATCGATCTTCTCGATGACGACGTACAGCGGGCGCTCGTCTGCATTGTCAACGCGCCCGCTGAGCCGCGCGTAGGCCTGCTGCAGGCGTCGGAAGTAAGCGGCCGGGTCGTATAGCCCGTCAGGATGGTCGATGCGCAGGCCGTGCACCTTACCCTCGGCCGCAAGCTCGAGTATGCGCCGATGCGTGGCATCGAACACTGCCTCGTTCTCAATGCGCAAGGCAGCCAGATCGTTGATATCGAGGAAGCGCCGGTAGTTGATATCGTGCGAAGCTACCCGCCAGTAGGCAATCCGATACGCCTGGGCCTCGAGCAGCTCATGCAGCACAGCGAAACTGCTTGGCTCGCCTGGAGTGCCGTTGATCTGCGTCACGGCTTCTTCGATCGCTTCGCCCAGGAGTGGCTCGGCGCTAACCAGCGCGCGAAGGCGCACCTTGAGCAGTTCCTTGTCTCGATGGCGCTCGGTGACCTGTTCCGCAGTAGCCGCATCGCGTGCCGGCAGATGGTGAAACGCCGCGACGAGGCTATCGCACTCGGCCGCGGCCGCCGGCGACAATGCATCGCCGCAAGCGCTTCTCGCGCGTTCGAGCAGACGTGGATACTCGCGCGGGTCGATGGGTAGGTAATGCTCATGATAATGCACTGCAAACGTCCCGGCCGCTGGTTCGAACGCGAGTTTCAGTTCACCGCGCTCGAGCACACGCCCGTAATGATCGCCCAGGACTGGCATGAGAACCTTGCCGCCTAGGTCGGCGTCGATCGGATGCCAATCGATATCAAAATACTCTGCGTAGGGGGAGCTCGGGCCGTTCTCCAGCACGTCGAGCCACCACGCATTGTCGGAACCCATCACCCCCATATGATTGGGAACCACGTCCGCGATCTGGCTCATGCCCTGCTCGGCGAGTGACTCAACGAAACGCACGAAGTCCGCGCGCTCACCGATCTCCGGGTTGAGCAGCGCGTGATCGACGATGTCGTAGCCATGCCGGCTACCGGCACGCGCGCGCAGGTAGGGCGAGCAGTAGACGTGACTGACGCCCAGCGCCGCCAGGTAGGGTACCAGCGCGGTAGCATCCGCGAAGTTGAACTCGCGATGCAGCTGCAGCCGATACGACGCCCGCGGAATGCGAGCCCCGGAAGATTCTGCGTCACGTCGGCGCGTCGTGGACTGGCGCGGGCGAAGCCGCCGCAGCGTGCGCCCGAGCTCGACGAAACGTTCATCGCTGGTAAAGCGCTCCAGGGTAAGTGGCAGCTTTCGCCGCCAGTTTGGATACGTGTCGACCGTAGCCGGAAGGTTGGCCTGGTCGCGCACACCCAAGACGTCCTCAAGCTGCACGACCAAGAGCTGCGCCGGCGTTTGGGCAAGGAAAGCGTGCACGGCAAGCGCGACTGCATCCGTCATTGCCGGGAGTAACGACGGGTCCGTGCTGATGCCCGACGGCAGCAGCGCCTCGTGGTCGAGGGCGCGCAAGAGCCGCGCGCGGTCCGGCCCGCGTGCGGCGAACTGCTGCCCGCGCGATTCGTCAACCGGGAACAGCCCGAGTTCGGCACGCAGTACGAGGTCGCGGCTTTCCCACCATCCGGTGAGCGTCGGTAGATCATGGGTGGACGCCGCGACGATCGCTTGTGTCGGATACATCGCCGGCAGCTTGAATTCGCCTGTACCCTGACGCTCGAAGAGCAGAACCTGGTATGAGAGCACGGCCGCCTCGGCGAGAACGCGCCGCAGTTCGTCGGGCACCGTCCCGAGATCCTCGCCGATCACGAGGCAGCGCTGACGTTGGCTTTCCAGCGCGAGGATGCCGAGCAGCTCCTCCAACGGGTAGTATACGTAAGCGCCCTCGCTGGGCGTCGCGCCTACGGGAACCCAGAACAGGCGCATCAGCCCCATAACGTGATCGATGCGCAACGCCCCGGCATGGCGCATGTTGGCGCGCAGCGTGGCGATGAATGGGCCGTAGGCCGCCTCGCGCAAACGCTCAGGGTACGGCGGCGGCAGGCCCCAATCCTGCCCACGCAGGTTGAAATCGTCGGGCGGTGCGCCGACGCTAGCCGTGACCGCGTAGATGTGCTGGTTTGCCCAAGCTTCCGCTCCCTCGCGATCGATCGAGACCGCGAGATCCGCGTAAAAGCCGACTTCGAGCCCCGCCTCGTGCGATCGTCGTGCAGCCCCGTCGAGTTGTAACTCGGCCTGCCATTGCAGATACCGATAGTAGTCGACGCGCTCGACATGCTCGGTTGCGAAACGCTCGATCCCAGGTGAACGCGGATCGCGAAGATCTTCCGGCCAGGTGTGCCACCTCGCATTCGGCGCTTCTACGCTGCCGAAATGCTCCTGCAACGCCTCGAACAACGCGTGGCGCCGGAGGCCTTCGCCGCCGCCTCGGCAGAAGGCGGCGAATGCATCGGCGCGGGCGCCGCCTGGCCCAAGGTGCCTGACGCGGAAATGGGTGTAGAGGAGTGTCAGCGCACGAGCTTTGAGCTTGGCAACGCCGACATAGTCGACGAGCTCGGTGGAGCGTAGGCGCCGCAAGGTCGCTTGGAAATCGTCCGACGTGACCAGCGTCCGCACTTCTTCGCATTCGTCGAATTCGGGTATCGCCTCGACGTCAAGGTAGAGCACGTTTAGGAACAACCGACTCGATGGACTGTAAGGGCTCGCATGTGCCGGGTTGTGCGGAAACAGCGCATGCAGTGGACTCACGCCAAGGATGGATGCGCCGGACGCCGCCGATTGCACTCCGATCGTCGCAAGGTCGGTGAAATCGCCGATGCCCCAGTTACGCGCCGATCGCAGCGCATAGAGCTGAATTGCAAGGCCCCAGCATCGACCGTCGTGGTCGAGCGAAGGAGGGCGGTAACAACGCGCCGGGGTTACGATGAGCTGGGTCTCGCCGAGCACAGTCTCTCCGGAAAAAAATAGCAGTCGGTGATATCCCAGCGGTGGTTCAATCGGCAGCAGGAATTCGCACGCCGGTGTTTCGCTGCCGGCGTCCTTTGGTGCTTGGTTGTCCAATGCAGCAGGCGCAACCCATCCATCATGCGTGGCGCCTCCCTCCTCGATAAGGCGCCAGGAGAGCGGCGTCCCAAGGTTGACCCGGATCGACGGGCTCATGCCCTGGCGGACCACGAGTACGGGCGCGACGGCTGGTCGCCCGCGCCCAGCAGCGTGGGCCGCAAGGGCTTGCTCAACCTCATTGTCCGCGCTGGCGGCAATCCCCATGGTGGCAAGGAGCGCGTGTAGGGTGGCTTCAGACACCACGTGCACACGTCCGTGCGTATCGCGGTATTCCGGCGCAATGCCATGCAGCCGGGCTAGGTGCGTCAGCGCCTCGCTCACTTGGGTTCCGCAAGGGTGCAGAGAACCGCTTGGGGCAGCAACAGCCGCTCGCCGGCGCCGGCACCGTCCGGATCGGTTGCATAGACCAACTGCCCAGGCGGCTGCTCGACGCGGTGCGGCGCGTCCGCATCAAAATTAGCGCTCAGGTGCAGGTGCGAGCCATCGCCGAGCGTCCAGTGGATAGACAGCACTTGGCCACGCTCGAGCACGTAAACGCCCGATGGCGCCATACCCGCCAATCGCGGGACGATATGCCTGGAGCGCAGTCGCAGGCAGCTGCGGTAGAAGGCGTGCCATTCGTCATGCGGGGCCTGCCGGGTCTCGCGCCAATCGAGCTTGCTCATTTCGAATGTGGCGGAAAGGTTCGGATCGGGTATCGTCGCCGCCACCGCGGGATCGGCGAAGCGAGCAAAGCCTTGGAACTCTCGCCGCCGGCCATGCGTCACGGCCGCGGCGAGCTCCGGTCCGAAATCGCAGAAGAAAAGAAACGGTGTCGATGCTCCGAATTCCTCGCCCATGAAGAGCAATGGCGGCGCCGGCGCAAGCAGCACGCAGGCGACCGCTGCGCGCAACGCCCGCGGCTCGACCAGTACGCCGATGCGCTCCCCGAACGCGCGGTTGCCTACCTGGTCGTGGGTTTGCAGGAACGAAACGAACGCAGCTGGGGGTAGGTGCAACGACGGTTCACCGCGGGCCGCACCGTCACGGTAGCGAGACGATTCGCCCTGGTAGGCGAATCCCTCGGCAAGGCAGCGACCAAAATGCCGCAGTGGTTCGTCGGCATAATCGGCGTAATAACCATCGATTTCGTTGGTGAGCAAGACATGCAACGCGTGGTGCAGATCATCGTTCCACTGCGCCGTCGCGTGCAAAGGTCGATGCTGCGCATCGCGCCCGAGGTAATGTGCCTGGTTGCGATCGTTTTCGAGAACCAGATGGATGAGTCGCGCCGCGCCGGGACCCTCACGCACTGCCGCTGCGAGCTCGACAACAAGGTCCGGCGTCGAATCATCGACGATGCGGTCTACCGCGTCGAGTCGCAATCCGTCAAGGGAATACTCCTCGAGCCAATAGAGAGCGTTGTGGATAAAGAAGTCGCGCACCGTACGGCTGCCTTCGCCGTCGAAGTTGATCGCCTCCCCCCACGGGGTCCGGTGCTCGCGGTTAAAGAACAACGGAGCGTATGCATGGAGGTAGTTGCCCTCGGGACCGAAGTGATTGTAGACGACGTCAAGGAACACACTGATATGGTGCGCATGTGCCGCGTCAACAAGTCGCTTGAGGTCCGCAGGCGCGCCGTAGGCTGCGTCAGGTGCGAACAGCAAGACGCCGTCATAACCCCAGCTCCACCGCCCCGGAAAATCCGCGAGCGGCATCAACTCGATCGCGGTCACGCCGAGGTCAGCCAAATAATCGAGCCGCTCGATTGCGGCCATGAACGTGCCCGCAGGCGTGAATGTACCGACATGAAGCTCGTAGACGACCGCTTCCTCCCAGGGCCGACCGGCCCATTTCGCGTCGTTCCAGTCGAATGCGCAAGGGTCGATAACCATGCTGGCCGCGTGCACGTCGTCAGGATTGCAACGCGAGGCGGGGTCCGCGACGGTGATGCCGCCATCGATGCGGAAGCGGTAGCGCGCGCCTGCAGCGATGTTGGGCACGCGCGCCTCAAACCAGCCGCCGTCCAGTGCGAGCATTGGCAGCTCGCCGCGCACATCACCGTGCACTAGGTCGAGATCGACCTGGCGTGCGCCGGGTGCCCAGAGACGGAAGCGCGTCGACCCATCGGCGGTCAGGTCCGCACCAAACGGCATCGCGTGCCGTCGCTTCACTTCGAAGCCTCGGCCTCGACCAGGAGGACCAGCGAGCGGCCTTGTAGTGGATAAACGCTCTCGGCGGCGAAGGCACCATCGGCCACCAGGCCATCGTCACGGGCCGTATCCACGATTGCCACCCACGACGCGGAATTAAGCGTGGGAATCCGAAACGGAACTGAATCGTGGTGCGCATTGAACAGCAGCACGAAGTTTTCGTCTCGGACTGGATTGCCACGCGTATCGGTCTCGCCGAGCGCATTGCCCGCAAGATAGACGCCGAGGCTGCGGGCGAATTCCTGATTCCATTCAGCGGTGGTCATCTCGGACCCGTCTGGCTTCAGCCAGACGATGTCCTTCGATTCGCTGCCGAAGAGTGGCCGGCCCTGGAAAAAATGGCGACGACGGAATACCGGATGCGCGCGGCGCAGTTGTAGCAACTTGCGCACAAAATCGAGCAGATGCGAGCGATCGGGGTCGAGATTCCAGTCGATCCAGCTTGTCGCATTGTCCTGGCAGTAGGCGTTGTTATTGCCGCTCTGGGTGCGGCCGATCTCGTCGCCCGCGAGCAGCATCGGCACACCTTGCGAAAGCAGTAATGTGGCCAACAGATTGCGTTTCTGCCGTGCACGCAGCGATTTGATCACCGGGTCGTCGGTTGGGCCCTCAACGCCGCAGTTCCAGGACAAGTTGCTGTTGTGGCCGTCGCGGTTATCCTCAAGGTTCGCCTCGTTGTGCTTGTCGTTGTAGGAGACGAGGTCCTGCAGCGTGAAGCCATCGTGCGCGGTGATGAAATTGATGCTCGAGTGCGGCAGCCGCCCGTGTCGGCCGTACAGGTCGCTCGAGCCGGTCAGGCGGCGCGCGAACTCGCCGATGAGTCCGCCATCCCCCTTCCAATAAGCGCGCATCGTGTCGCGATACTTGTCGTTCCACTCCGCCCAGCCGGGAGGGAAGTTACCCACCTGGTATCCGCCTTCGCCGAGGTCCCACGGTTCGGCGATAAGCTTCACGCGCGAGAGCACCGGATCCTGGCGCAGGATGTCAAAAAATGCTCCGAGCCGGTCGACCTCGTACAGTTCACGCGCTAGTGCTGAGGCGAGGTCGAAACGGAACCCGTCCACGTGCATTCCGGTAACCCAATAACGCAGCGAGTCCATTAACAGCTGCAGAACACGGGGATGCCGCGCGTCGAGCGTGTTGCCGGTGCCCGTGAAATCGAGGTAGTAACGCAGGTCGTCCGATTTCAAGCGGTAATAAGAACAATTGTCGATGCCGCGAAAGCAAAGCGTCGGTCCGAGTTCGTTACCCTCGGCGGTGTGGTTGTAAACAACGTCGAGGATTACCTCGAGGCCGGCGGAGTGCAGCGCCTTTACCATGGTCTTGAACTCGTTGACCTTGCCCGATGCGGAATAGCGGACATCAGGCGCGAAGAATCCGATCGTGTTATAGCCCCAGTAGTTGCGCAGGCCCTTTTCAACCAGACGACGGTCGTCGATGAAGGCGTGCACCGGCATCAACTCGATGGTAGTCACGCCGAGCCGTTTGAAATGGTCGATCACTGGCGCGGTTGCCAGCCCGGCATAAGTGCCCCGCATGGCACCGGGAACCGCTGGATGCTGCATCGTGTAACCGCGCACGTGTAGTTCGTAGATTGCCATCTCGTGCCATGGCACGTCTGGCCGACGGTCATCGCCCCACGTGAACGCCGGATCGATCACCCTGCATTTGGGCATGCCGCTGGCATTGTCCCGGCGGTCGAAGGAGAGGTCTGCGCGCTTGTGACCGACGACGTAGCCGAACTGTGCGTCGCTCCAGCGGAGGCCGCCGACGATCTGCATTGCGTAAGGATCGAGCAGCAACTTGTGCGCGTTGAAGCGGTGGCCTTGATCAGGCTGATACGCCCCATGGACCCGGTAGCCGTAGAGCATCCCCGGGCGCGCTTCGGGAAGGTAGCAGTGCCAGACTTGATCGGTGCGCTCCTTGATCGTGATGCGTTGCACCTCGCGCCGGCCGGTATCGTCGAAGACGCACAGCTCGACGCCTTCGGCGTGCTCGGAGTAAAGCGTGAAGTTGACACCTTCGCCGTCCCACGTAGCGCCGCCTGGTTCCGGGCGGCCTGGCCAGACAGCGGTGATGGGCGTCATGGCTCGAGCTGAGACTATACGTTGCGTTGCTCACCGCGCGGTCGGTGCTCCCGGTCCTCGTTACCGCTGGGCTTGCCGCGGCGGGACCAGCGGTCCAGGAAATCCGCGGCATGCTTCTGCCCGCCGAGTCCAAAGGCGAGGGCGAGCGCGAGTGCGATACCGATGAGGATGATAAGGAAGGTCTGGCGGATGATGTCGCCGAGGCCCAGGTGATCAATGGCGATCATCGTGACAAAGATAACGATGGCGTACATCGCGAGCCGGCCAAGCAGCGTGGCATCCGGCATCTCCAGGTTCTTGCAGTACGCCGTTACCGTCATGCCGATGAAACGGGCGAAGTACGCGCCGAAGGCTAGGATGATGATGGCGACGATCACCCTGGGCACGAATAGCACGACCCGTCCGATCAGATCCGTCACCGCCGCCAGGCCAACGCTGTTTGAAGCGATAAGGAGCGCGGTCAGGATAGTCAGCCAGTACACCAGCAGGCCAAGGATGCCGGTAGTATCTGTCTGGCCCCCCCCCTGTTTCAGGAACGCATCAAGCCCGGCCTTTTCGGTTAGGACGTTGAAGTTGATTGCGCGCAACGCCTTCGTTACGGCGAAGCGCACCGTCTTGGCGACGAGCCAGCCGAGGACTAGGATGAGGATCGCGAACAGTATTCTCGGGAACATTTCAGCGAGTTGCGTCAGAAACGTCCGCACCGGGTCCCACAGCACGTTGAACTGTTCCATTCTCACCTCCTGTCAGTCGTGATCGGCGCCGGCTAGCAGGTCGCGAATGCCAGCGAGCGCGATGCGCAGCCAGTCCGGGCGGTGGTCCACCTCATAGGCAAGCTCGTAAAACGCTTTCTCAAGCATGAACAGGTCGATCAGCCCGCGCATCGGTTGCCATGCCTCAAACAGCCCATGCTTCTTGGCCGTCTCACGGTACGCGTCCAGGAACGCGGAGCGTGTCACCTCCTCCCATGCCTGCGCGGGTGCGGCGAGTGAAGCGAGCGCATCCGGCCTCTCCACAACCGCGTGGGCGAGCGCTTGGTGCCGCGCGTAATTGAATGACCGCAGCATGCTGGCCACGTCGCGCATGACGGAGTGCTTCCGGCGCCTCTCCGCAACCGAGCGCAGCGGTTCACCTTCGAAATCAGTAATTACAAAGTCGTCCTTTGCTAGTAGCACCTGCCCGAGGTGATAGTCGCCATGCAGCCGTGTCTTGACTGCGAGAGGACGGATCTTCGCAAACGAATCAAAACGCTTGACGATTGCTGCGCGTCGCGCGAGGACATGAATAGCCTCGGTCTGTGCCGAAGCATCCAGCGCGTCGCGTCGACGCTCGAGGAGATCGAGCGCACCCTCCGCGATCCCGCGCGCATCGCGGACCCATTCGGCAACGTCACGCTCATCGATCGGCTCGGGAACGAAACCTGGTTCGTCGTTAGGGGTCGCGAACGCAACATGCAGCTCGGCCGTGCGCCTGCCCAGCGTGCGGATCAGCGCCAGGTAGCCGCCGTGCACGTCGCCGGGCGCGCCCGTAGCGGCAGTGCCGGTACGGTATTGGTCGAGAAACTGCTCGACGTAATTGATGGTGTAGGACCACGCGTCACCCTGGTTGCTGACGAAGCCCTGTAGCAGCGCGAGGGTCATTTTGGTGCCGTCATCAGCGACGTACTCGACCGCACCGGCGATCGGCACACTATGCTGGAAGCGCGCCACATCGGTGAGGAAGGTTCCAACCTCGAACTCGGGATTGACGCCTAGACGTAGGCGGCGATATGCCTTGAGCAGCAGACGGTCGCCCAAGACGACGAGGGTATTGCTGCTCTGCGCTCCCATGGGGCTTGCCGCCAACTGCGCGTAGTCCTGGCCGGCCAGCTCCGCGAATGCGCCGGTGCGGCGGAAGCGCACAGTGCCGCGTCCGCAACGCAACTCACTGCCATCGCCGATCGCCGTGACCAGCGTATGGCAAAAGGCGTCGTCTGCAAAGGCATCGGCCAGGCCGCCAATTCGAGCCTGTTGGCGAACCCGTGCGATCAGTGCACCTTGCAACGCGTGCGCGCGCTCGTCCTCGTCCTCCCATACGAGCGCCAGCGGCAACAGGTAGATCTGCGGCTCGCCCACCTCTCGCTCCGCGCGTGCGAGCATGAACAGCCAACCAGGCTCTTGCTCGCCCCATACCACGTGATCCACGAGGGCAACACGCTCGCAGCGGCTCGCCCTTGGCAGCGTACCAGCGCTGGGTCGCGACAAAGGCCGGGAGCACCTCGCGTTCCAGCTGCGCGCGCACCTTCTCGGCCAGAGCGATCCGCCACGGGACGACGCGGTCGCGAAAAAGACTCTGCCAGCCGTCGAAGAGAACCAGCAGAGGTAGCTCCTCCCGGGCCACGCGCTCTGTGGCCCCTTGCGGAGCATCCTCGCTAGTGCTCAGGTGGAACCACATGAAGCCGTGACCCGATAGCGTCAACGGGTACGGCTGGTCGCCGATCGGCGGGAAAGCCGCGCGGCCCATGAGTTCGATCGGTACCCGACCTTGGTAGCGCGATAAATCGAGCTGCAACCGGTTGCGCCGAGCGCGCGAGATTGGCCACGCAAAGCACGACATCAGTGCCATATTCCCGAACGTACGCGAGGATCTTGCGATTGTGGGGGCGAAGGAAGGTCAGCGTGCCGCGACCGAACGCCTTCTGTGTCTGTCGAGTCGCGAGCAAGCGCCGCATCCAGTTGAGCAACGAAGACGTCTCGCGCGCCTGCGCCTCGACGTTGACTGCCTGGTAGCCGTAGACCGGATCCATGATCGGTGGCAGGTAAAGGCGCTGCGGATCGGCGGTGGAGAAGCCGGCGTTGCGATCCGGGCGCCATTGCATCGGCGTGCGCACGCCATCGCGGTCGCCCAGATAGACGTTGTCGCCCATCCCGATCTCGTCGCCGTAATAGATGATCGGCGAACCCGGCATCGAAAGCAGCAGGCTGTTCATCAGCTTGATCTTGTCGATATCATTGTCGAGCAGCGGCGCGAGTCGCCGCCGTATACCAAGGTTCAGACGGGCGCGCGGATCCGCTGCATACATTTGGTACAGATAGTCGCGCTCCTTGTTGGTCACCATCTCCAGGGTTAGTTCGTCGTGGTTGCGCAGAAAGATGGCCCACTGGCAGTTCTCCGGGATATCCGGCGTCTGGCGCCATGATCTCGCTGATCGGATGGCGATCCTCCTGCGCGATGGCCATGTACATGCGCGGCATCAGCGGAAAGTGATACGCCATGTGGCACTCATCGTCCGTCGCCGAAGTATTCACGCACATCCTCCGGCCACTGATTAGCTTCGGCCAGCAGCAGGCGGTCGCCGTAGTGCTGGTCGATGAGGGCGCGGATCTCCTTGATGATTGCGTGCGTCTCCGGCAGATTCTCGCTGTTCGTGCCTTCGCGCTCGCACAGGTAGGGAATCGCATCCAGCCGGAAGCCGTCGACACCCATGTCGAGCCAGAAGCGCATGGTCTTGAGAACTGCCTTCAGGACACTCCGGTTGTCGAAGTTGAGATCGGGTTGATGACTGAAGAAGCGGTGCCAGTAGTACGACTGGGCAACCTCGTCCCAGGTCCAGTTTGACTTCTCGGTGTCCGTGAAAATGATGCGTGTGCCCGCATACTTATTCGGGTCGTCGCTCCAGACGTACCAGTTGCGCTTGTTGGAGCCCTTTGGTGCGCGCCTCGCCGCCTGGAACCACGGATGCTGGTCGGAGGTGTGGTTGATCACCAGCTCGGTGATGATGCGCAATCCCCTGCGTTGGGCCTCACGCACAAAATGCCGGAAGTCCTGTCGCGTGCCGTATGCCGGCGCTATGTTGTGGTAGTCGGAAACGTCATAGCCGTCATCTTTCATCGGCGAAGGGTAGAACGGCAACAGCCAGATCGTGTTGACGCCCAGATCGTGGATATAGTCGAGCTTCTCGGCAAGGCCCTGAAAGTCGCCCACGCCGTCGTTGTTGGCATCGAAGTATGCTTTGACGTGCAGCTCGTAGATGATCGCATCCTTGTACCAAAGCGGGTCCTTGGCGTTGGCGTCGCCGACTGCCTCGTGCAAACGTAACTCGCTGCCAGTCCGTCGATTCATGGCCATTTACATGAAATAGTCGAAATCTTGCTCGTTGTGCATGCGACGCCGAAGATGAAATACATGCGCAGGCACACGCTTCGGATCGAGCTGCACAAAATTGCGTGCGCCGCTCCACAGGTACCGGTCGCCGGTCAGCAGGTCGTGCATTTGATAGGACGCGTCAGCAGCGATCTGCAGTGCGGTGAGGTCGAGTTCGACCCAACCCGATTGGAGGTGGGCCGGGTCGAGATTGGCCACGACCACAACGATGTTGTCGAGATTTGCGGTCGTCTTGCCATAACAAACGAGCAGCTCGTTGTCGACTGGAAAGAAGCGCAGGCCCCCGTCGAGCTGCAACGCAGGATTCTCGTGGCGAGCCCGATTGACGCGCCCGATGAACGCGGCAAGGCTATCTTCACGGCCGAGGTCCCAATAGCGAATTTCATATTTCTCCGAATCGACATATTCCTCGCTCCCCGGTTCCCGCGGCGTGTGCTCCATCAGTTCGTAGGCGGGGCCGTAGATGCCGTAATTCGCCGACAGTGTCGCGGCAAGCACCAGCCGTGCCATGAATGCGGGCCGGCCGCCGAACTGCAGGTACTCGGTCAGGATGTCGGGCGTATTCGGCCAGCAATTGCCGCGGAAGTATTCGCGCTCCGGGCCCCGCGTCAGTGCCGTGAAGTACTCGATGAGCTCCTGCTTGCTGTTACGCCAGGGGAAATAGGTGTACGACTGCGTGAAGCCGAGCTTTGCCAGCCGATGCATGACCTTGGGCCGGGTGAACGCTTCGGCCAGGAAAATCACGTCGGGGTGATGGTGTTTGAGCTCCCCGATCAACCACTCCCAGAAAGCGAAGGGCTTGGTGTGCGGGTTGTCGACGCGGAAAATGCGCACTCCGTGTCCGATCCAAAAGCGAAACACGTCGGCGAGCGCCTGCCAGAGTTCCTGCCACTGCTCGCATTCGAAATTGAAGGGATAGATATCCTCGTATTTTTTCGGTGGATTTTCGGCGTATTGAACGGTACCGTCTGGCCGCCAGCGAAACCACTCGGGATGGCTTTTGACCCACGGATGATCGGGCGCGCACTGGAAGGCGATGTCGAGCGCAACCTCTAGCCCGAAATCCTGGCAGCGCGCGACGAGGCGGCGGAAGTCGTCGAGCGTCCCCAGCATGGGATGGATCGCGGTGTGGCCGCCTTCGGCGGCGCCGATCGCCCACGGGCTGCCTGGGTCTTCCGGTACGGTTTCCAGGGTATTGTTGCGACCCTTGCGCTGAACGCGGCCGATGGGGTGGATCGGCGGCAAGTAGAGCACGTCGAATCCCATTTCGGCCACATACGACAATCGTGCAATGCAGTCTGCAAAACGACCGTGTGTGCCGGGCGTGGGACCGCACGAACGCGGGAACATCTCGTACCACGCGCCGCATCTGGCGCGTGCACGATCGACGCTCACGGCGAGTTCGGGTCCGTGAACCGTCGCCAAACTGCGGTCGGGGTAGCGCGTCACAAGGCTAGCCAGCTCGGGATCGAGGACGATGGTCGAGAGTGCGGAGGCGCCTTGCTCCGCGCGCAGCGTCACGGCCCACCGAGCGAGGCATCGCGCATCCTCGCCCGTCGCGCGCTGGGCCGTCGCGTCGATCAGTTCGGCGCCGACTCGAGCTGCGACCCGCAAGTCCTCTGCGTCAAGGCGCAAGGAAAAATCGCGGCGCCACGATAGGAACGAATCGACCCACGCCGTGACCGTGAAGCGGTAGCTCCCGAGGGCATCTACGACAAACGTTCCACGCCAGCGATCGTTGCCTAGCGATTGCATTGGCGACTCATGCCAGTCCGTTTCCTCCGCACGCCGATACAGCACGCGCGCGGCGAGTTCGTCGTGACTGTCAGCAAAACAGTCAGCTTCGACAACAACCGTGTCACCGATGACGCGCTTGATTGCGAAGCGCCCGCCATCGACGCTGGGTGTCACGGCTTCGATGACGGCGCGGACCCGACCCTCATCAACGGATGTGGGCGGCGCGCTCACGCTACGCCTCCGCTTGCTTCCGGCTTGAGCAACAGCATCGCCAGCGGTGGCAGCGTAAGCGATAGCGAGTACTGCCGCCCGTGCGCCGGCACAGGTGCGGCCTCGACACCGCCGAGATTGCCGATGCCACTGCCGCCGTAGAGCGGCGCATCGCTGTTAAGCAGCTCGCGCCACCACCCGCCCTCCCGCACGCCGAGCGTGTAGTTATAGCGTGGCACCGGCGTGAAATTGCAGATCGCGAGCACCGGCGCACCTGCGCGTGGGCGACGGACGAAGCTCAGAATGCTCTGGTCGGCATCGTGGCAATCGACCCATTCGAAACCCGCCGGCTCGAAATCGGCTTCGTACAGCGCTGGTTGCGCGCGATATAGGGCATTGAGATCCACAACCCAGCGTTGGACGCCCGCATGCTCGGGATAGCGTAGCACCCACCACTCCAATGTCTCCTCGTGGGACCACTCACGACGCTGGCCGAATTCGCCACCCATGAACAGTAGCTTCTTCCCGGGATGCGCCCACATATAGCCAAAAAGTAGGCGCAGGTTAGCGAACTGTTGCCAGGTGTCGCCAGGCATCTTGCCTATAAGCGAGCCCTTGCCATATACAACCTCATCATGCGAAAGGGCCAACACGAAGTTTTCGAAGAACGCGTACCAAATCGAGAATGTCAGCCGGTCATGGTGGTACCGGCGATGAATCGGCTGCTCGCGCAGATAGTCGAGCGTATCGTGCATCCAACCCATGTTCCACTTAAGGCCGAAGCCAAGCCCCCCCGTGTAGAGCGGGCGGGACACCATTGGCCATGCCGTCGACTCCTCGGCGATCATCTGGGTGTCGGGATGGTCGCGGTAGACCGCCTCGTTCAGCTCGCGCAGGAAGCCGATCGCGTCGAGATTCTCGTTGCCACCGTGGCGGTTGGGAATCCATTCGCCGGCCTTACGACCGTAGTCGAGATACAGCATGGAGGCCACTGCATCGACGCGCAGCGCGTCGATGTGATACCGCTCGAGCCAGAAGAGCGCGCTCGATAACAGAAAGGAGCGGACTTCGCTGCGGCCGTAGTTGAAAATCGAACTGTTCCATTCCGGATGGAAGCCCTGCTTCGGATCAGCATGTTCGTACAGATACGTACCATCGAAGAAGCCAAGGCCGTGCGCGTCGGTCGGAAAGTGCGACGGCACCCAGTCGAGTATTACGCCAATGCCGCGTTGGTGTAATTCGTCGACAAGGTGCATGAACTCCTGCGGCGTGCCGTAGCGTGCCGTCGGTGCAAAATAGCCCGTGGTCTGGTAGCCCCACGAGCCATAGAATGGATGCTCGGTAATCGGCATCAGCTCAACGTGGGTAAAGCCAAGGCCGGCAACGTAGTCGGCAAGTTGCGCGGCAATGTCGCGGTAAGTCGGCAGGCGTCGGTCGTCCCCGCGCCGCCACGAACCAAAGTGTAGCTCGTAGATTGAGATCGGAGCGTCCAGCGCATTGTGCGCACGCCGATGCTGCATCCACGCGCCATCACCCCACTCGTATTCGAGCGTCCAGAGACGCGACCCGGTTGCGGGTGGGACTTCGGCGAAGAACGCGAGCGGGTCCGCCTTGTCAACAGTGTAACCGCCGAGGGACGAGACAATGTTGTACTTGTAGGCCTGCCCGCGCTGTGCGGCGGACACGTTGCCTTCCCAGATCCCAGAGCCGTCCGCCCGTGCATCGAGGCGGTGTGCTGACGGATCCCAGCCGTTGAAATCGCCGATCACCGACACGCGCTGGGCGTTCGGAGCCCATAGCGCAAACGATGCGCCGGCGGTGTCGCTAAGCTGGCCGCCCAGATGTCGGTATAGCCGACCGTGGGTGCCTTCGCGGAACAGGTAGATGTCGTGGTCAGTGAGCATCGCCACGCCTTGCCACACGCCGGGCTGTCTTGCTCAATGACGACCCTAGCGCCCCATAATGGTGCCGTTGCGAACTCTGAATCGCCTGCTCCGCGGCCATCGCGGACCGGATCTCTGTGATTCAAGTTGTCCCAGGCCTACAAGCCCGCGCGTGGCACGCCGATCCGGGCGCCGACCTCCTTGCGCCCGATCAGCGTATCAAGCTGCTGCGCGGGCCCAAGGCTGGGTAGTGACCAGCGCGCCAAGTTGTATTGGCGCCGCTTCCGCCACGCATTGTTCGCGAAGGCTTTCCAGGAAAGAGGCAAAGCCGTTTTCGATGGTTGTCTGACTGCGTGCGCTGGTCACAACCTGCGTCGGCCCCGCCCAGCGCACATCGCCGCGGCGCCCCACCAAGGACGAGATCAACGCCGCGTCTTCCCCGAATTTCAGCGGCGGAAAGCCGCCCGCCTTTTCATACGCAGCGGCAGAAATGCCAAGGTTAGCGCCATGAATGTGACGGGTTTCCGCACTGTAACGCTCGAGAAAGCGCTCGCGAGCCATGAGCGGATAGCCGGACCAGTCGTCGATGCTGACTTGGCCGCAAGTGGCGTCGGCATACAGACCGAGTTGTGCGCTCAGCCAATTTGGCGGAACGATCGTGTCGGCGTCGGTGAAAGCGATCCAGCGCGCGCCATAATCCAACGCCAAAGAGGCGCCGAGCGCTCGAGCTGCGCCGACACAGTGCGCATTGAGAGACACGATCTGCGCCTGGTGCCGAACGGCGATCGCCGGCGACCGGTCGGTGCAGGCATCAAGAACGACAACAATCTCCACCGGCTCAGCTTCAAGAAGAGGATCCCCCGCGGCTCGCCGGACCGATTGCAAGCAGTCGCCGAGAAGCAACTCCTCGTCGTGAACCGGGACCACTACGCCAATCATTTCCTTCCCCTAGGCTTTTGCGGCTAAGTATCCGTGATACGACCGTGAAGACAATCAGAGAACGGCTAATCTTGTTGTAGGAGGAACGGGAAATCCAAGGGATAGCTCGATCCGCGCACACTGACCGCCGACGCCCATACGCGCCTAGGCATGCCTAAAGCGCCGGGCGTTCGACAAGGGGGAGCATGAAATGAGGCTTGCTGAAGTTGCAAGCAGATGCGGCTGGGGAGCAACTAGATTCATGGTCGCGCCCGGTCGGTTTGGATCCCTGCAACCAATAAATCAAAGACTTGCAGCGATGCGCGCCCTTTCAATTGACGGGCTGTGACTTTTCTTGCTTAAGCAGGCGCGGCACGCAGAGCGGCGGCGCTTAGACCCCAAGGTGGCGCCGCAATATTTCGGGCCGCGCCTTGATCTCCTGCGCCGGACCTTCGTGGGCGATATGTCCGTTGTTGATGATGTACACGCGTTGCGCCAGGGCCAACGTTGCCGCGAGATTCTGTTCCACCAGGACGATGGTTTGACCGGCAGCTGCGAGTTCGCGGCAGACTTCCATCAAGTCGCGCACGATTATCGGCGCCAGGCCCTCGAACGGCTCGTCCAGCAGGACGATTTTGGGATCCCGGATGAGGGCGCGCGCGATTGCAAGCATCTGTTGCTCCCCGCCTGACAGGTCAGTGCCACGGCTGCCACGCCGTAGCTTGAGGCGGGGAAACATCGCGTAGATGCGGTCGAGCGGCCATTTTGTCGGAGCCGTCAGCGCGGCAAGTATCAGGTTTTCCTCGACATCGAGGCTGCCGAAAATCCGGCGATCTTCGTGCACCAGCTGCATGCCGGCTTTGGCGATTGCGTGGCTCTTGTTACCAGCGATCTCGACCCCGTCGAGGGTCACTGAGCCGCTGCGGGGCGTCACTACGCCCATCAGGCTTTTCAGTGTCGTGCTCTTGCCTGCGCCGTTGCGACCGAGCAACGCTACGACCTCGTTGCGTTCTACGCGCAGCGAGACGTCGAACAGAATGTGGGAGTCCCCGTAGTAGCTGTTCAAGCCGCTGACATCGAGCAAGCTCATGGATCGAGCACTCCGTGCACGCCGCCGAGGTAGGCTTCCTGCACTTTCGCGTTGCCCTTGATTTCCTCCGGCGTGCCTTCGACCAGCACCCGGCCTTCCTGCAGCACGGTGATGCGCTCCGCCAGCTCGAAGAGCGCATCCATGTCATGGTCGATAATGATCACCGTGCGACCCCGGGCGATTGATTTGAGCAGCTTCACCGTTTCAATCCGTTCGCCCGGGCTCATGCCCGCGAGCGGTTCGTCGAGCAGAAGTAGTGTCGGCGAGGATGCCAGGGCCAGGCCTACTTCCAGCCGCCGCTTCTCGCCATACGCGAGCCGCGATACCGGCGTGTCGCGGCGACTGGTCAGATTCACGAGTTTCAAGGTGTGCTCGACCTGCTCGCCTAACCCAGGAATCTTCGAGATGCTCCGAAGTGCATCAAGCTTGAATTTGCCGCGTCGTTCCGCAAGCACGGCGATGGTCAAGTTCTCGCGCACGGTCAGGCGGTTGAAGAGCTGGTTCACCTGGTAGCTCTTGGTCAGTCCGAGTTGGCAGACGTCGGTGACAGTCATCCCGGTGATGTCGCGACCCTCAAACACAATCTTGCCCGAGGTTGGTGGCACTTCACAGGTAAGCATCTTGAAAAAAGTTGTCTTGCCGGCGCCATTCGGGCCGATGATGCCGCGCAGCTCGCCCTGATTCACAGTGAAATTGATGCCGGCGTTTGCAATCACACCGCCGTAATGCTTGCTGAGCTCGATGGCCTGCAGGATTGGCCCCGTAAAGCCGGGGGGCGTGCGATGCCGTGCCGGCATTGGAGGTGCGGCAGAGTGCCCGGAGGCTTGTAATCCCGCCGTCAGCTGCTCTTCCGCGGCGGCGGCCCCGAGAACCGGTGTCATGCCCTTCGGTTCGGCCGGGGCCGCGGTTTTGCGAGTCACGAAGCCAATAAGATCCTTCACGCCGCCAATGATGCCTTGGCGAAGGAAGCACACCAGCAGCACGAATACCAGTCCTAGCACCAGTTTCCAGGCGGCGCCCAGGCCGAGCGTTGCCTGCAGGAAATCTTGCAGAAACAGCCAGACTCCTGCGCCGAGCAGCGGACCGAACAGCGTACCCCTGCCACCGATGGCGGTCTGCATCACGAGCTGGCCGGAAGTGTCGAAGGTGAACGCTTCCGGTGGCATGAAAGCCTGCAAGACCCCGAGCAGGCCTCCCGCAAGACCGGCATAGGCTGCGGCAATGACGAAGGCAGTGAGCTTATAGGCATGGATACTGTGTCCAACCGCCGCGGCACGCAGCGGATTCTCGCGGATCGAACTCAAGACGGCTCCGACCGGCGAGCGCACGATGCGCAGCGCAATCACGATGCCAATGAAGTAGCAGAAGGCGAGGAATGGATAGAGTGCCCAGCCGGTCGTGAAATGCACTGTCGTGAAGCCCAGATAGAGGCTCGGCGTCGGAACTCCGGGCAGGCCATTCTCGCCACCAGTCCAGGACGCGAGCGGGTTGAACTCGACGAAGTAGAACATTTCCGCGATCGCCACCGTGATCATGGCGAAGTAGATGCCCGTGCGCCGCAATGCGATTAGCCCGACCACGTAGCCGACGGCAGCGGCGGCGACCATGCCAATCAACAGCGCGAGCATGACGTACGGGAAGCCCGCCTGGGTAAGCAGATAGGCGGCGACGAATCCACCGGTGCCATAAAGGGCCGATTGGCCGAACGAAAGCAGGCCCGTGTAGCCAAACAGGATATCGAAGCCGATGCCGAACAGCCCCCAGACCAGGATGCGGTTGACCGTATTGGGTGCGGAGTCGAGATAGGGCAGAACGAATGGGACCGCAATCAGACCGATCGCCGTCAATACCTCGACCAGGAAGGGGCGTTGCCTCAGCATCGGACGCCCGCGCTCACTCACGACCCCGTGTGCCGAGCAATCCGTGCGGCCGCAGCAGGAGCACCAGCGTCATGGCCGCGAATAGCATGACGTAGGCATAGCTGGGGTCGATCATCGAAGTTATGCTGATGATCTCTCCGGCGATCAAGCCCCCGACCACGGCTCCGGGGAACGATCCGACACCGCCGAGGACAACGACGACAAAGGTCTCTACCAGGATCGACTCGCCCATGTCGGGCGTGAGCGCGACCACCGGAGCATTCACGATGCCCGCGAACCCCGCCGCCATCGCGCCAATGCCAAATACGACCATAAACACGCGGTCGACGTTAATGCCGAGGGAATCCACCATGGTGGAATCCTCGATTCCTGCGCGTACGATCATGCCGAGCCGCGTCCGATAGAGCACAATAAACAGCGCAAGCAGTGCTACTGCCACGATGCCCACGACGGCCAAGCGATAAGTTGGATAGAACATGACGCCGAGCGAGGTGATCCCGGAGAGCAGGGCCGGCGGCGGCACGGTCTTCGACAGGCTCGAGAAAAAGAAGCGTACGATTTCAACGAAAACCATCGCCAGCCCAAAGGTGACCAGAAGCTGATCCTCGTGCGGCCGACTGTAAAAATGGCGGATGATGACCCGTTCCATCACCACCCCGACAACCAGCAGAAAGAGCGTCCCGGCAATTACCGCGACGACGAAGGAGCCAGTGGCCTCGTACGCGACATAACCGGCATAGCCGCCGAGCATGAACATGGCGCCATGCGCCAGGTTCAGTACACCGAGGGTGCCATAGATGATCGTAAGGCCGGAGCTGATGAGCGCCAACAGCGCACCCAGCGCCAGGCCGTTGACTAATTGCGAGATTAAATTGGGCCAGCTAATCATCGCGGTTCACGGTTACGCGGTCCCGAGCCAGGCGTCGCGCGCGGCCGCATGCTTGACGCCGCGGGCGGCGGTGGCCGCCCGCGGTGAAATCAGGCGCTCAACTATCTAGGTATACGAGCCGAGATCGCAACCAAACGCGTCGGGCTTTTGCATCAGCGGCAGGCCCGGGACGATCTCCGCGATCTCATAGTAATCTTCCTTGTTCTTCATCGCGGAGGGCTGCTTGCCCCTGACGATGATCACCGGCCGTACGAGCTGGTGGTCCTCCTTGCGAAAATAGACCTCGCCGACGGTCGACTGGATTTTGCGACCATCTTCGTACGACTTGATGACGTCCGGCGGATAGAAACTGCCGGCATTCTCCACGGCTTCTGCCCACAGGGCAAATTCCATGTAGGCGTTGTTGGCGCCCCATTCCGGCTTGTAGCCATACTTCTGGTCGAACGCTGCGACGAACATCTTGGCCAGGGGATACTGGTCCTCGAGCGTCCACCAGAAGTCGGTGGCGGCGTAGACGCCAGCCAACAGGCCGCCTCCGACTTCACGTGCCAGGAACGGCGTCTGGTAAGGGATCACCAGCTTCATCTTATCGAAGATACCGAATTGCTTGGCCTGTTGCGTCGAGAGCACCGCGTCGTGGCCCCAGTTTACGTTGAGCAGCACGTCGGCGCCGGAGTTGGCGACGTTGAGCAGGTACGAGGAGTAGTCGGGTGCGCCAAGCGGTGCAACCTGATCGGTCGCCGTGGTCCAGCCCGCATTGGTGTTCAGATAGTCTGACATCGATTTCGTAACCGTATGGCCGTAGGTATAGTCCGGCGTCAGGTAGGCGGCCTTCTTGTTCTTGCCAAAGGTCTTGACCACGATCGGGCCGATTGCCGCGGCCGCGGTCTGGCCATAGAAGCACTGGCGGAAGCCGTAACGTACGCAATCTTTGCCGGTCGTGTCGTTGGAGCCGGAAATACCGGCAACGTAGAGTACTTTCTCGCGCTGGGCGAGCTTGTTGAGCGCCACCGCCACCGCGCTCGAAGTCGATCCGGTCATTAGTACCGCATTGTCCTCGGTGATGAATCGCTGCTCCGCCTGCACCGCGTCATTCGGCTTGGCGCCGGAGTCAGTGACGCCGTACTTCACGACCTTCCCGAGGACGCCCTTCTTAGTCTTGGGCGAAATCTGTTTGATCAACGGATGGCCGGCATTGATGTGCTCGACTGCCAGCAGATAGCCCTTGAGCTCGTCTTCACCTTGGAGTGCATAGGTACCGGTGCGCGGAACGGTGATACCGATGAAGACAGAATCGCCGGTCGAACCGGCCGGATAGGTACCGATCGCCGGATGATCCGCGGCCAAGGCGCGGGCGGCAAACCCTACCGGGAGCGCCAGCCCGCCAGCGACGCCAAGGCTCGCGCGAATGAAGTCGCGGCGACTGTGGATGGACGAATTTGACTTGCGATCCTGCATGACATCCTCCTAGGTGTAGACTCTCGGTCGATATATATCGCGAGACGATATGCGCAAGGTATATCGGATTGCGATGTTACCCGTTTTGGCGCCACCGTGGTAGAAGGGTAGCTGAGGTAATTGGGCATGCAACCGAGGAAGGCCGAGAGGCGGTTCAAGCTGGTGACCCGCGACTATGCACAGCTCGCAGCATTTCGCCATGCCCTGCGCGGATTCATGCGCTTCAGCGAGGCCGCGGCGGCCGAAGTGGGGTTAACCACCAGACACTATCACGCCATGCTAGTCCTGCGCGGATGCCTAGATAGGCAGCGGTTGTCGATCAGCGACCTGGCTCAGCAACTCTTCATCAAACACAACAGCGCCGTTGGTCTT
The DNA here is from genome assembly GCA_963777455.1 of uncultured beta proteobacterium. Taxonomy (GTDB): domain Bacteria; phylum Pseudomonadota; class Gammaproteobacteria; order Burkholderiales; family Casimicrobiaceae; genus PALSA-1003. Next base: position 1,020,186 of record CAVZQQ010000003.1, on the reverse strand, counting down.
GTCGATCGGCTGGCGCGGGAATCGCTGATCGTGCGTGAGCCCTCGAGCATCGACCGGCGCAGGGTCGAGTTGCATCTCACGGGTCGGGGCCGCCGGGTGCTGGCCAAGCTCGCCGCGATGCATCGCCATGAACTGCGACGTATCGGCCCGGAACTGAAGCGGTTCTTCGCCGACCGATCCCGGCGGGAACGTCCCAACGGGAGCGGGTCTGCAGTGCGCCGGATCAGGGTCGGTTGACGATTCGCTCGTCGCGTTTCCCAGCGGTAACAAGGATTCAACAGCCAGGCAAAGTGGGAGACCAACCAGAGCGCTAAGGCGCGCTACAATCCTCTCGAGCCAATCCTCAGGCATTCGGCCACTTTGTCTGAATGCATGGGCCAAAGCGCGGAGGCTTCTCGTTCCAGAGACAGGAGGATAAATTGAAACGGACTTTGCTCATCGCAGTACTGACGACCATTTTCTCGACGCCGGCATTCGCCGATGACACGATCACGATCGGTATGACGGTTTCGCGGACCGGCTCCCTCAACGTCGACTCGGTCAGCCAGCTCCGCGGTGCGGAGCTGTGGCGCGACGAAGTGAATGCCAAGGGCGGGATCGAGGCGGGCGGCAAGCGCTACAAGGTGCGCTTTGTCGAATACGACGACGAATCGCAGGGAGGACGCGTGCAGCAACTCTACACGCGGCTGATCCTGGAGGACAAGGCACAGTTCCTGTTAGGCCCTTACTCGTCCGGCCTGACGGCGACCGCGGCGGTTATCACCGAGCAGTACAGCACGATCTTGATGGATGGCGGGGGCGCCGAGGCGAAGATCTTCGAACTCGGCAACAAGTACCTGTTCCAGGTGCTCACTGTGGCTGACCAATACCTGAGCGGCGCGATCGCGGAGTTGAAGCAACACAACCCGCATGCCAAGGTCGCATTCGTCTACTCGGACGACCCGTTCTCCAAGGCGGTCGTGGCGGCGGCGCGCAAGCAAGCCGAGGACGCCGGCTTCACTACGGTGCTCGATGAGTCCTATCCGCCGTCGACTACCGATTTCACCGCGGTCATCAACAAAATTATCTCGGCCGGTGCAGACTCATTCCTCGGCGGCGGCCACTACCCGGACGGCGCGACCCTCGCACGCCAGCTGTACGAGCAGAAGGCCGGCCTCAAGTGGGTAACGATCCTGGTCGCTCCCGACAGCGACAAGTTTGCGACGCTCGGAGCGGCGGCGAGCGGCATTTCGGTGCCGTCACAGTGGGAGCCGCAGGTCCAGTACAAGGCCGACTTCGGGCCCACGGTCGCGCAGTTTACGGCCCAATACCGCGCCCAGTTCAAAGACGATCCGGACTATCACGCGGCTACGGGCTACGCCGAGGGAGTGCTGCTGCAGCATGCGATCGAGCGGGCGGGCTCGGTCGACCGCGACAAGGTGGCGGCGGAGCTGAACAAGATCGACGCGTCCACTTTCTTCGGTCGCACCAAGTTTGCAACCGACCCGGCCCATCATGGGTTGCAGCTCGCCCACGACATGGTGCTCGCACAGTGGCAGACTAAGCAAGGCAAGCTGGCGAAGGAGATGGTCTGGCCGGATGCAGCGGCCACTGCCAAAGCGATCTACCCGCTTCGCTAGTTGGGGCATGGGCAAGCGCAAGGGGTTCGGCCCGCAGGTCCGGCCCCTTTTTCATAAGAACGAGGCTTGATGGGGATCCTCGCATCGCTGTTCGACGGCATCCTTGTTGGCGCGGTCTACGGCCTCGCGGCAATGGGCATCACGCTCATCTGGGGTGTGATGGACGTTATCAACCTGACCCACGGCACGATGATTGTCGCTGGTATGTTTGGCGTCTACCTGCTCACGGGAGTCGCGGGCGTGCCGGTCTACGCGACCCTGCCGCTGATCCTCATCGGCGGCTTTCTCGCCGGGGTGGCCATGTATTGGATCGCGGTGCACCGCTTGGTCGGGCAGCCGCCCCTGATGAGCCTGCTGTCGACCTTCTCACTCAACCTCGTGCTGATCGGCTTGGGCACGGTCGTGTGGGGAACGGACTTGTTCAACGTGTCGGTTTCGCTGCCCGGCTTCAGCATGGGCCACTACACCTTCCCCGGCACGCACATTATGGCCGCGGGGTTGACGGTCGCGATCGCGGGGGCGCTATACGTGTTCCTTTACCGGGCGCGGATCGGTAAGGCGGTGCGCGCGGTATCCGGCAATAGGGAGGCCGCCGAGCTGGTTGGCATCCCGACCCGCCGCGTGCTGGCGCTGTCCTTCGGACTCGGGGTGGCACTCGCATGTGTCTCGGGGATGCTTATCGCCACGATGTTTCCGTTTACCGTTCTCTCGGGCGACCCGTACTTACTCAAGAGTTTCGTGGTGACGGTGCTCGGAGGCCTCGGCAATCCGATCGGCGCGCTCATCGCCGGTGTCGCACTAGGCCTGCTTGAGGGCCTCGCCGCGCCGTTCATGCCGGTTAGCTGGACCCCCGTGATCGAGTTCGTGCTGTTCGTCGTGGTGCTGATCGTGTTTCCCGGCGGCGTGCTCAGGCTACTAGGCTTGCGCGGAACGCGCGCCCATTGAGCGGGGTTCGGGTATGACGATTCTGCGCCGGCCATTTTTCTGGATCATCGGCGCTGTCATCCTGGCGTTTGTGGTCGGGCCGACGTACGGCGACAACGTCGGGCTGCGCGAAAATCTCCTGCTCGCCGCGGTCTACGTAACGCTGGCGAGCAACCTCAACATGGTACTCGGCTACGCCGGCTACGTGAACTTCGGCAGCATCGTGTTCTTCGGCCTGGGCGGCTACTTCTGCGTCTGGCTGATGAGTGCGCATGGCTGGCCGTTGGTCGGCGCGACGTTGGCCAGCGGCATCGCGGTGAGCGCTCTCGCGCTACTGTTCGGACTCGGCATCCTGCGCCTGCGCGGCGCTTACTTCGCGCTTGCCACCATAGGTGTCAACGAGGCCGTGATGGCATTCGTCTCCAATTTCGAGCCCTGGGGCGGATCGAGCGGCATCTACCTGTCTCCCGAGTTGTTCGGACCGCTCGGCGGCCCAGCCAAGGCGTTGTGGGTGATCTATTACCTGCTGGTTGCTGTGATGGGACTGTCGCTCTATCTCAGCTACTCGGTCAAGCGCTCGAAGTTCGGCCTCGGACTGCTCGCGATCGGCCAGAACGAGGACGCGGCCGCGGTGCTTGGCGTGCACGCGCCCCGCTACAAGGCGGCCGTGTACAGCCTGTCGGCCATTCTGCCGGCGATCGCCGGCGGTCTCTACTTCTTCAAGAGTGCATTCATCCAGCCGCCGGACGCGTTTGATCTGCGGCTCTCGACCGAGGCAATCGTTATCGCGATGCTGGGTGGCCAGGGGACCGTTGCCGGGCCAGCGATCGGGGCGTTTCTTTATGAGCAGATGCGAGGCTGGCTGCTCACCTCTCCAGCGTTCTCGCACTTTCAGCTGGTCATCGCTGGTGCTCTGCTGCTTGCGATCGTTTCGTTCGCGCCCGGTGGCCTGATGGGTTGGCTCTACCGACGCTGGCCGGGTCTGCGGAGGTTCCTCGAATGAGCGCGCTGCTCGAAGTCGAGAGCGTGAGCAGGTGGTTCGGCGGCGTACAGGCCGTACGATCACTTAGCTTCTCAGTGGCCGAGGGTTCGATCTTGGGACTAATCGGACCGAACGGTGCCGGCAAGTCCACCGTGTTCAACCTGATCAACGGCGTGATCGCGCCGGACGAGGGTAGGATCAGATTCTGTGGGGCCGACATCACCGCGCAGCCGCCTTACCGGGTCGCGCGCCACGGACTGGCGCGCACCCACCAGATCGTGCAGCCGTTTATGACCATGACTGTGCTCGAAAACTGCACCGTCGGCGCCTGCTTCGGCCGCGAAAACCTGCGCCTCGATGCCGGGCGTGAGGCTGCGCGCGAGGCACTGCTTCAGGTTGGCTTGGAGGACCGTGCCAACAGCCTGGCCTCGCAGCTCACAATTGCCGGTAAGAAGCGGTTGGAGCTCGCGCGCGCGCTCGCGGCCCGGCCGACGCTGTTGCTTCTCGACGAAGTGCTCGCTGGGCTCAATCCGACCGAGGTTGAGCACATGATCGCGATCATTCGCGCGATCCGCGCGCGCGGCGTCTCGATCCTGATGATCGAGCACCTGATGCAGGCGATTATGGGCTTGTCGGATTGGGTCATTGTCCTCAACTCCGGCGCCAAGCTCGCCGAAGGGCCACCCGCAGGGGTGGCCGGCGACCCTGCGGTGATCGAGGCCTATCTCGGTGATCCTGGCCTTGCCGACACGCTGCGTCCGGGCTGCCGATGAAACGCAGCGATCCTTCAGGCCGAGGCGCTCGAGGCCGGCTACGGTGAGGTCCAGGTACTATGGGGAATTTCGCTCAGCGCTGCGTGCGGCGGACTGACTACGATCGTCGGCGCGAACGGCGTCGGCAAGACCACATCGCTACGCGCGATCGTCGGCAGCATCCGTCCATGGGGGGGCAAGGTGCTGTTCAAGGGCGAGGACGTCACCCGCTTGCCGCCGCACCTGAAGGCGGCGCGCGGGCTCGCGCTGGTGCCGGAGGGGCGGCAGCTGTTCAGCGACATGTCGGCGGAGGAAAACCTCGAGATGGGCGCCTTCGCGCGGCGAGGGTCGCGCAGCTACGCTAGCCGTCTGGAGCGCGCCTACGCGCTGTTCCCGGTACTCAAGGAGCGCCGCCACCAGCGTGCAGGCGCCTTCTCCGGCGGCGAGCAGCAGATGCTCGCCATCGCGCGCGGACTGATGTCGGAACCGGACGTGCTGATAATTGACGAACTCTCCCTCGGCCTCGCGCCGTTGGTCGTGCGCCAGATCTTCGCCACCCTTAAGACATTGAAGGAAGACGGGCTTACGATCCTGCTGGTCGAGCAGAACGTGCACCTTGCCTTCGCCATGAGCGACTACGCCTATGTCCTGGCCGAAGGACGCCTGTTTACCGAGGGCGTACCTGAAAGCCTCGAAGCGATGCCCGAGATCCGCAAGGCCTATCTCGGGCTCTGAGCCGGGCGCCTGGACGTAAACAAAAGTGCGGATGGAACGCCATCCCGGCGAGTATAGTAAGACGACAATCGTCGCGATGCGAGAAGGCAATGATGGCGATGCTAGGACATCACCGGATGTAGGAGGGCTCATGACTGGCAAGACAGAGAGACTCGGCGAAGCGTTTATTGAGCGCCAACGCCAGCGATTGACGAAGTTGCGCGAAGAATTGGCTGCGGGAACACGAAGCGAGGAAGTCGAGGAGCAGGAGATAAATTCTCAATCAAGCGGTCAAGCGGGGGAATACGAGGATGACGCCCAGAGGCTTGCAATGCTGGAGCTCGACGGCAATCTAATCGCGCGCAGCGCGCTGCGGCTGGCGCAGGTAGACAGGGCACTGGAAAAGATCTCGGAAGGCACCTATGGGCTGTCCGATGCTAGCCACGAGCCTATACCGAAGGAACGACTCGAAGCGACACCGGAAGCGATCTATACCGTGGCCGAGCAGGCGGCGCGTGAATCGGCAGGTGTACGAGGTTCCAGTAGGCCGTAGCGACTGGTTCATCGCCACCTAGCCACTTTCTCCCATCCGCGCCGGCCCACGCGGTAGTGGCAACCTGGCAACGGGACGCAGCAGGTACCTATCGCCGTCGCGGCCACATACGAAAGCGTTCCCACAGCCGTGCGAGATTTTGTGCTCACGGTCGCCCGCGCCAATCGTGAGGTGCTGCGCGACCCTTCGCCGATCGTGCGTCTCACAACATTTAGCGGAGGCGCGCTCGCGTTCGGGCTTTGCAAGCGAGCTTGAAAGGGTCAGATGAGACGTGAAATATTTTCCGGCATTGCGGCCGCGTCGATCTTTGCGAGCTGCGGGCTGTCACCCTGCACTTTGGCTCAAGACTATCCATCAAGACCCATCCGCATTGTCGTATCTTTCGTTCCGGGGGGGCCGACAGACGTCATCGGCAGGCTACTGGCGCAAGCGCTCGCTGAACGTTTTGGACAGAACATCGTAGTCGAAAATCGTGGCGGAGCAGGTGGCAACATTGCCGCAAAGTATATGGTTGGTGTCGCTGCCGACGGCTATACGCTGTTGGTTACCACGAGCGCATTGGCGGTAAATCAAACGCTTTACAAGGATCCTGGCTTCCAGGTGCTACGGGACTTTACGCCCATAGCACTCGTGGCTTGGAGTCCCAATGTGCTGATAGCCTCACCTTCGATGCAGGCTAACAATCTCAAGGAATTCATTCGCGATAGCGAGGGAAAACGCGTGTCGTATGCCACCGCCGGCATTGGCACTACGCCACATTTAAGCGGCGATCAACTGTTGCGCGTGCTCGCAGGCGTCGATGCCGTAGACATACCCTATCAGGGCGCCGCCCCGGCGATCGCGGCTGTAATAGGAGATCACGTGACTCTCGGAAGTGTCGCGTTGCCGCCGGCACTCGCCGAAATCAAGGCGGGGAAGCTGAAGGGAATTGCCGTCACAAGTCTCGAGCGCGTCGATGTCTTGCCGAACCTCCCGACTGTGGCCGAATCAGGTTTTCCAGGATTCGAATCCTATACCTGGGTCGGGTTGTTGGGGCCAGCTAACCTGCCGCCGGCCATCGTGAGCAAACTCAATGCGGCAGTGAACGACGCGTTGCGCTCCGACAAAGTGCTAGAAAACCTCGCTGCAATGGGTTTCGAAGCGAAGCCCGGCACGCCGGCGCAATTCGATGCTTACCTGCGCGAAGAAGTTTCCAGATGGGGCAAGATCGTGCGCGGCACCGGGATCATCCTGCAGTAGGCGCGCCGTGGTCTCGACACCAGAGCTCGACCTTGGTAGGTGGCTTGTCGGGGGCGATGCGACATCCCAAGATACAGGCGAACAATGCCCGCACGTCGCACCGAGACCTTTGCCGTTCCGCTAACAAACTCTCGCTGCTTCGCGAATCAGCCCGACGCAGCGTTGCAACGTGCTGGCAAAAATAGGGTTGCCAGGATCCACCGACTCGGAATGATTCTCTCCAACTTCATAACGTTTGAACCTGCCGGTAAAAATTTTCCTCAAACTAAGTGAGCCCTCGTTCTTGCGGTCGTGGCTGGACAGCACGTACACGGGACCGGCATACGGCTGCGGCCGGTGTTGGGCGATGGCGCGCTCGAACGCCATTACCGTGCGTCTCAATGCATTCATATATACGGGGTCTTCTACCGGCCCCGCAGTGCGGCCCTGGTCTCGGAGTTTCTTCATCTCGCGGACAAACCGTTCTTCACTTATCTCATCGTAGTAACCTTTCTCACCTATCCTATTCGGTGGATCGAGAACCAACAGCGGTAGGACCTTTTCCCCTGCCTCGTGCAACCAGCGCGCCATCGCGGCCGCAATATAGGCCCCCGCACATAGCGAGCCGAGAAAATAGGGACCCTGCGGGCGTTGCTTTCGCATTTCGGCAAGATATTCGGCCGCCATGTCGTCGATAGACGAATGGGGCTCATTCAGCCCATCCAAGCCGCGGGCTTGGAATGCCCAAACAGGTTGATCGTTCCCGAGCAACTGCATGAAATGCGGGCTGACAAATGCCTGGCCATTCCGGCCGTGAACGAGGAACAGCGGCGGCTCGCGGCCGCTTCGCCATAGCGGCATGAGCACGGGAATAGCTCGGATCTCTGTCGCGGGCCGGGACCTGTCGCGTTGGATCGTCGCGGCAATTCTGGCCACGGTCGCGTCCTCATGAAAATTGGCAACATGCACTCCAAACAAATCCTTTAATCGAATCTGAAGCTCAACGGCCATGAGCGAATCGCCGCCCAGAAAGAAGAAGTCGTCCTCGCGACCGACCGGTTCAAGCTTGAGCAGTTGCTCGAAAACCCGAGCCACCGCGCGTTCGACGTCATCCTGTGGCAATGCGATCGCGCGCTCGGGGTTGGTCGTCTTTGTATCGATCTCCGTCAGCGCTTTGCGATCGATCTTGCCGCTGGCAGTGAGCGGCAGAGCATTCATGAACAGGAGTCGGGCGGGCTGCATGTACGAAGGAAGCAGGGTTGCGAGGTGGCGGCGAACCAGCATTGGATCCGGCTCCAGGTCTTGCCTGACAGCGATGTAGGCAACGAGCTTTTCCGGCTCTGCTTGCCGTGCACCGGCGACCGCCAGTACCGCTGCTTTCGTGACTCCTGGATAGGCGCAAATCGCCGCTTCGACCTCGGTCAAGTCGACCGAATATCCGCGGATCTTGATTCGACTGCCCTTACGTCCGAGAAAATGGAGATCGCCTTCGTGGTCGACGTGCCCAACATCGCCGGTACGATACCGTCTCCAGCCTGGTGCATGGGGTTCTTCCGCAAATGCGGCGGCGTTAAGCGCGGGTCGGTGCCAGTAGCCCGGGCTGACGTGCGGACTGGAAACGACAATTTCGCCAATCTCGTCGCTGTCCGCTTCGCTGCCGTCTTCACGCTGGATCAGAACGCGCAGCCCGTGAGGGGTTTTCCCGACCGGAACGATACCGCCGAATGGACGTGCGCTGTGATGGTAGACGACGTGTTGGGCGATTACGCTGGCTTCGGTAGCTGCCAAATGGTTGACGAGCACGCAACCCTCGAGCGTGTGACGCCGGAAGAGCTCGACATCGCTGTCAAACACCGATTCTCCACCCAGATCGATCGCCCTCAGGTTCACAAGTTTTCGATCCGGCGCGAGGTTATTCATTAGCTCGCGGAAGAGGGTAGGGACAGAGTGAAGCACTGTAATGCGCTCGCGCTCGAGCCAATCCGCAAGCTGCGCTATCCCGTCGCGGCGTGGGTCATAGGCACAGACTGTGGCGCCGTTAAGGAGTCCGCTGAAAATGTCCATGTTCGCGCCGCTAAAGCTAAGCGAATACAACAGCGATAGTCGATCTTCCTTGTCCACTCGTAATCTCTTTGCGTAAGCATCGACGAAAAACAGGAGGTTTTCGTGGGTCTGGCAAACACCCTTCGGCTTGCCGGTGGAGCCAGAGGTATAAAAGAGATAGAGCAGCGCATCGGCAGATACGTCTGGAAGCGGGACCGATTCAGTGCCTGATTCCAAACGCCCGACATCGACAATGGGGCAACCGGGCGGCGCAAGGGCGCGCGCGCGTCGAAGCAAAGTTCCCTCGACGAGGAGAGCAATCGGTTCACTGTCTTGAAGGATGAAGCGCAGACGTTCGTCTGGGTCGCCCGCATCCAATGGAACATAGGCGCTGCCGCATTGAGCCGCGCCAAACATCGCCGTGATCGCGGCAATCTTGTTCTCGAACAGAAGGCAGACGGGCCCGGTCCGGTCCTTTTTTGACGCGGCGATGCACCGAGCAATCGCGAGGCAGCTCGCCAAGAGCTGACCGTAGGTAATCCCGGCATCGCGCTCAGTGATCGCAATCCTGTCGGGTAACCGATCGGCGATACTCGCCAGCCGGAAGCCAATCGTCCCCTGGCCGAGACCGACTGTCATCTTTCCCCCTGTAGTTATCCCCATCTTGTCCCCGTCTAAGTGTTACGCGACTCGCCCGCCGGGAAACCTGTTGCCCCTACCAAAATAAGTTCGAGGGCCCTTGGCTCGCTACTGCTACGCGGGCGCTTTCGATCCACGGCCCCCGGCGAGTGGCGTGGTTAGGTCCGCCGGCGAGCGCTACCACCCTATGCATTGCTGAACCGACCACTGCTCGGGCGCGGGCGTCTTTAAAGGTTTGAACTACAGGGTCGCCTCTTGGGACACCCAAAGGGCGTTGTCTTACCAGTCTCAGCAGTTAGAAATCGACTCGAGTCGCGCCTCGATGTAGGCCTGCTGCTTGATATCGAACAGGCGATCAAACTTGTCCTCGATGACGGAACGGATCGGCGCGAGAACTTCAGCTTTCCAGGGCTCGCGCGTCGTGATCAAGGCTCGGGCCGATTCCACGCGGCGATCGAGCATTTGGAGGGTGAAAGGCAGGCCTGCAAAGCGGCACACCTCCCGCATCACAGCCTCAGTGTCCGAGACCAGCCGCTCGTAGCGAACCAACAGTACCTCGGGCACGGCAAGCAGACGGCGTACATGGCGTGCGCTCTTGTTCCACATTTCCACGGCTCGGTCCAGATCACGGAACTCAACCCACCACCGGTCGGGGTATTTGTGCGCCATGTCGCAGAGAGCCGCAACATTCTGGCGGCCGTCGCGCAGCGTTGCGATGAATCTCGCACCCGGCACCAGTTCGAGTATTTCGGGTGCGAAATTGACGTTTTCGGGAGTTTTCTCCACCCACCACGACCTGCCCTCATCTAACGTCAGACGGTCCAGCACGCCGACGAATCCGTCGACGAACTGGCCGATCGATTTACTACGCATTGGTAGGAGGTACTCCAGGTCGCGACGCCCCATGGCATCCAGCAATTCGGCGGCGTGCCGATAGCCGAGCTGGGTGCGACGATGGATCGTACTTAGGCGGACCTCGCCCGGCATGATATTCGCGCTGAGCAGGCGACCAAAGACCGCGGTCTCCCTAAACGACAGGACGGCGGGATGTGCGGCGAGCAGCGACTGAAGCAGTGTGGTGCCTGAGCGGGGACACCCAGCCACGAACAAACGCCCCGCGATCGCGCGCGTGGTAGTTGCAGGAACAGTTTGAGGGATGTTGCGCATGGATCCGGCCCCTGCCTGGAAGCTGCGCTTGTTTGCGTCACAGCACTGACAATCAGCTTACATTAACATTACGGAGCCTTGACAGCAACCGCCTCTTGTCGCCCTCGAGGTCGTCCGGGCACGGAGACGGCACTGGAATATCGGCCAACTGGCCGCAGTCGGCGATAGGGCCTCACGCCGCAAATGGGCGGCCGTCAGCTTTCACTACACGAGCCAGCCGCTCAGGGATTTTCGCCGAAGAGCGCTGCACCAACGGGCAGCCTGGCACTCGAGTTCCCACGGCGACATATGCTGTGGGCGGACCACCTACGACCTTGGCGGTCACCCGGGGTGCAAGCCGAATCGACCTAACGAATAACGATTGGGACGAACAAACTAATGCCCGGCGATGGCTGCGGGGCGTAATAGACGGGGGCCGGTACGTAAGCGGGAGGCCGCGCGACGTAGTGGTGAGCGTGATGTCGCTCATGACCGCGGCTGTCATGTTCATCGGCATACGCCGGTGTCATGCCGAATCCAGCTATCGCTAACGCGGCGGCGATAGCCACGGCGACCTTGCCTGCGGGACGTAAGTACCCAGCTTGAGTTGTCGAGATGTTCATGCTTCCCTTCCATTCGGTGTTAGCAGTGATTGACGACGGCCACCCGCGAATTCTTGTTCTCTGACCTTATAGCGTGCGCGATTATTTTTTATGCGTGGACTTATGCTGCGTGCTCCCATGGCGGAAGAGGTCATCGGCTTCCGTCTTCTGCGGGTCAGACATACTTGCGTAAAGGGGTGCGAAGGCCGCAGCGAATTTCTTGATTTCGCCAGCGTGGGCATCAACGGCCTCACCATAGGAATTGAGATCATCGACTGCGCTCATCGTGTTGGCATTCGCCTGCCTCGTGCTGTTCAGTTCGTCCATCTTTTGGGCGTTGTCGCGCATTACGTCTGCGACCTTTGCCCATTGGTCTTCTTCCGCGGCGGTGATTTTGAGCCTGGCATGCATGTCCTTGATGCGTGCTTCGATGCGGGCCTGATCTGACCCGCTTGTCGCGACTGCTGCGGGTGCCGGAACCGCGGCTGTAACTGTCGGGGCCAAACGCGATAGCAGTCGTCGCCACAATTGCCGAAATTGCGATTGCGCCGGCCACGTGTCTCAAGTGAAACTTGCGATGATTCATGATTTTTCTCCTGGTCATTTTGAAAGTTGGGACCCCGTATTCTCCGTGCACATCCGGGCTCCATTCACACCAAGCCGAACTGTGCTCTTAGGGTTGCGCTAAGTCTGTACGTTGGAGCACATAAGAACACCCGCTGTCAGTCGGTTCTCTCTGACATCGCGTGTTTGCTTGAGCTGGGGTGACCTGATTTGACAATGATGGGTGGCAGGCCAATGGAGTGGCAAAGACAGAGAATGCGTCTATCGCCAGTACTCTTACGATACTGCGCCAATTTTCAATCGCCGCAGCATTCCCGACGCGGTCGCTTCACCCTCCGTGCTTCACGTTCGGAGGGCTAACAGATGGGCCCGAACCGGCAGTCTGAAGCTCGAGGTTCTGGTAAATAAACGTAGCATCTTCCCCCGTCCATTCGACAAGACTGAACCTCGCGTTACGGATTCCGGTAAAATTTGCTTGAATGAAAAGCAATTCATTTCCAGTCGCAGCGCAGTCCACATACACTCCAGGCTCCGTGTTGAAGCTGGGGACCATTTCCCCTACTGCCCATGTAACATCTTGTCCCTGATCGTTATAGCAATCGAGCATGGCATTTGCATTTCCATTGAACGCCAGAAGGCCGAGAAGTAATAGTTTTTTCAAGAGATATTCCTTTGGCGATTAATTCGCCGTAAGGGCGAGCTCGGTGAGCTCGCGCCATCGCTAACGGCGTTGTTATTCCCTGCCGCGAGCCTGTCTGTACCCTACCGTACACGTTGCGCAAAAGTCGGTGTAAGCATCCGGCGCGTCAGAACCTACGCCGCTGACGATCATTCGCGAGTTCAAACACTCAAAGGTTGCGGTGGCCCCTGGTGCGCCTTGTCGCAGACGTTCATACTTCTGGGCCCGGCGCTGCGCCGAACAGTCCTGAGCGCGACGACAGGTCGAGTCGGAAGGCTGGAGAGTTCAGTCGTCTACGACACGAGGCCTGTGTCCTGCTGCGACGCTAGGGGTCCGACTTCTAACTGGAAGAAGCTGGCGCGTCGCCCACGGGACCTGTGCTGACATTCGGCGCTCATTTGATCAATCGACTTCCTGACCAATTTCTCCGGTTGCGCGGTTGTGGAGCAATTCCCAGTCTTGGTTCTCAATAGAGGCCCGCAGCCGCTCCGTTCATGCTTGCGTTGCTACAGGATTCGTGGTTTCACTACTGGACTCATCGCAAGAAAAGCACGACAAGAATGATAATTACCAAGAGTGCGCCGCCACCAATATACATTTTCCACTCCGTTTGTTCGCCCGCGCTCTCGGGAATAAGAACGCAAGCGCATTGAAGCAGTCCCGCTCGACGTAGTCTGTGCGCTGGCGCACTTTAGTTTAGACAAGACGGTCAGCCTTGGCCGTGGCGCGGTTGGTTCCATAGGCCTAGTCCTGCGAGCCCAGGATGTATTGGTGCCCGCTATGTACCAAGCCGCACAGGGGAACGTTGGCGGTCGATCCTCCTAGGAATTTTGGTTTGTCGGCGGTCACCGGCAGAACAGCGTACCGGGAGGTGTTCCATCGGGACTATGGCCCAGGCGCGGCGAGAGGATCGCGGACGGGGTGAGTGGTTTGTCTGATCGAGTGGCAAGCGACAACGGCCCGGCCATGCACGACCTCTCACACACGCCATTGACGACCTTAGCGCGTCATCCACGCGCCTGCATTGAATCGATTAACTGCATGTTCATGGCCGCAAGGGCGGCGCCGAAGTCTGAGTCGGCAACCGGGTCATTTGCGCTATCCAGGCCACTTCCGCAAGTACATCAAGCCACGCAGGTGTGCGCAGGGAAGCACGGTTCGCAACCGCGACCGTTTGCTCATACCCGAAGGCCCAAAAGCCTGTTCCGGCACCTATAATTCAATGGCTGGCGTTGATGCGAAGCCGCTTTCGACCGCTGGCAAGGCGCGACGGATGGGTCACGGCTTGGCGTACCCTCGGCGCAACCCACCCCCACAACTCGGAGTTTGCCGTGCCGCACGATCCACCGCCCGAAGTCGCCGGCCGCGGCCATCAGATATTTCCGGTGCTGACCGAAATGGAGATCGCACGCGTTAGCCGGTTCGGCACGGTGCAGCGTTACAAGCGCGGTGCCCGGCTCTTCGCCGTGGGTGAGCCGGGAGCGGGTATGTACGTCGTGTTGAAGGGGGTCATGGCAATTAGCCAGCGTGACGGCATGGGTCACGTTGTCCCGGTCCGGAGCCTAGGACGCGGGGAGTTTTCAGGCGAAGTGGCTCAACTCTCCGGTAGCAACGCGCTCGTGGACGCGCACGCTGAGGAGGAGTTGGAGACGCTCCTGGTGCCACCTTCACAACTGCGCGCGTTGATCATCGCTGAAGCAGACCTTGGCGAGCGGATCGTCCGCGCGCTGATATTGCGTCGGGTCGGATTGATCAGGTCCGCAGCCAGTGGTCCAGTGTTGATGGCCCGGCCCGAGTCTCCCGAGTTGTTGCGACTGCAGAATTTCCTGAGCCGCAATGCCTACCCGCATCAGGTGGTCGATGTCACCCAGGATGGCGACGCTGCTGCACTTCTCGAGCAGTTCGGTGCGGCGCTCGCCGACGTGCTCGTCGTATTCACCGACGGCTCGATGCTGCTCAATCCGACGGAAGATGCACTAGCCCGCTCCTTGGGGATGCTTGATTCGGTTACGCACAATGAACTGTTCGACGTGGCCGTGGTGGGTGCGGGTCCAGCGGGGCTCGCCACGGCTGTCTATGCCGCGTCCGAGGGCCTGCATGTTGTCGTCTTGGATTGTCGCGCGTTTGGCGGGCAGGCGGGTGCCAGCGCGCGCATCGAGAACTACCTGGGCTTCCCTACCGGCATCTCTGGTCAGGCGCTCGCCGGCCGCGCCTTCGTTCAGGCGCAAAAATTCGGTGCCGAGATGATGATCCCGGCGCGAGCGACCGCCTTGGACTGCAGCAATGCCGGCCCTGATGGCGAGTTCTCGCTACACCTTAGCGACGGGCGGAGGCTCCGGTCTACTACGGTGGTCATCGCCAGCGGCGCGCGCTATCGCAGACCCACGGTGGTTGGCTTGAACGAGTTTGAAGGCCGAGGCGTTTCGTATTGGGCCTCCTCCTTCGAAGCGAAGATGTGCGCAGATGTCGAAGTCGTCCTGGTAGGCGGTGGCAACTCGGCTGGGCAAGCGGCGGTGTTTCTCGCCCAACAGGCTGCCAAGGTATTCATGCTCATACGCGGTCCGGGCCTGGCCGCCAGCATGTCACGCTATCTTATCGACCGTATTGGCGCCACGCCGAACATTGAATTGCACCCCCGTACCCAACTGACACGGCTTCACGGGAGCCTGGAGGAGGGGCTCGTCGCGGTATCATGGCGCGATGGGCAAAGCGGTCTCGAGGAGAAAAGGCCGATAAAACATGTGTTCCTTTTCGTGGGGGCAGATCCCGAAACGCGTTGGTTGGTCGGCTGCGGCGTCGAGTTGGATTCACATGGCTTTGTGTTGACAGGGCATCCGGCAGGCAGCGTCGCAGGACGCACCCCGGCTCCGCTCGAGTCGAGCGTGCCGGGGGTGTTTGCCGTTGGTGACGTTCGTTCGGGTTCTGTCAAGCGCGTGGGCGGTGCGATCGGAGAAGGTGCCGCCGCCGTGGCGTTGATCCATCAGTACCTTGCTACTCTGCCCGGGCAGATGCCGGAAGCAGCTCCTGGACTGTAGGGTACCTATTTCGCAAATTCGAATGCATTGGCTGCCGCGGTGGAACCAGCCACACCGGTTCCAGAGGATTGAACGTCGCCGCTAACCGCATAGAATCGATTGCCGATTACCGCCCCGGCCACTCCATGTCTCGGAGGGAACATTGGCGGCAGCACGGCCCAGGTATTCGTCGCTGGGTCGTAACCCTCGAAGGCACGGTAGGCGGTGAACTGGTTGGCATTTTGCCATTCTCCACCCGCGACGTAGATGCGGTTGTTGTAAACGCCGGCCGATACGGCGCTGCGCGCGGTCGGCATCTTTGCCAGCGCGGCGCTCCACTTATCCGCGACGGGATCGTACGCTTCAACGTTGTTGAGGTTCGACGCGGCGCTGATGAATGCCGCCCCAATGCGGCCCCCAATCACATAGATTTTTCCGTTGACGACGCCCGCGCACGTATGGTTGCGCGGAGTAGGCATCGAGGCACGCTCGCGCCAGGTGTTGGTTGCGATGTCGTATTCCTCGACCGTGCCCAGAACGAGCTGCGGATACGTTGGATGGATCGCCGGATTTGTCTCACCCGGAGCCGTGGTTGCGCCTCCGATCACATAAATCTTGCCATTGACCGCGGCCGCGACCGCCGCGCCCCGCTTGATCGGCATCGGGGCCAAAGCCTTCCAGGTGTCGTTCAACGGGTCATATTCGAACGCGTTGTCGATCGGCACCCAGGCGGGTATTCCGGAGGTGACCCCGACAAACCCCCCAAAGACGTAGATCTTCCCGTTCCATTCGGTAATCGCCACGTGATGAGCCGGCAACGCCATGGGCTTTTTCTTTGTCCAACTGTTCGCGCCGGGATCGTATTCGTAGACCATGCCCACGGGAAGCCAGATGGGCGCAGAGACCAGGCCTGCCATGACGTACATTTTCCCGTTCGCGGCGACGCCGGTGACCTCTTCTTTGGGCTCGGGAAATGGCGCGATGCTCAACCATTTTCCGGCCGGAGCCTGCGCCCCAGCCATGGGCGGCCATACCACTAAAGCGCCTGAAAGGGTGACAAGCCAAAGGCAAGTCAAACTCAACCGTTTCAACATACTGTTTCCTCCAGTGCTGTGTATTCGCATGGACCCCATAGGCAACGCTCGAAAGCCGGAGGGCGAAGAAGCGCACTCACGCAATTCAAATCTTAGTTGCAGCGGGGCGCCATCTCTCGAAACACGAATGGGTGGATATTGCTACCCAGCGCTGGCAACGTCAATTGATCCATCGGGTGCCGGGAGCTTTACTCGATAGTGATCTTCGCGTTGCGCACGATAGCACTCCATTTCACTGTTTCGGCCTTGATCATGGCGCTGAACTCCGCGGGCGTGTTCGCGATCGGTTCCGCACCTAGTGCGGCCAGCTCCTGCTTTACGTCGGACTCGCGCAGCGCCTCGCCGATAGCTCCCTGCAGGCGCGCAATGATCTCGGGAGGCGTTCCCGCTGGCGCAACAATGCCGTACCACGACGTGACGTCGAACCCGGGGAGGCCGGACTCTGAGAGTGTAGGAAGGTCCGGCGCGGCGGCCATTCGCTTCAGGCTCGCGACTCCTAGTGCACGCAGTCTGCCCGCGCGGACATATTGCAGCACCGCCGGAGCCCCAGCGAACATGAGCTGCACCTGCCCGCCGAGCAGGGCCGTCACGGCGGGCGCAATGCCGCTGAACGGAACGTGGACCATGTCCGCTCCAACCATGCTCTTGAAGAGCTCTCCGGCAAGGTGCGCGCCACTACCGGCGCCGGGCGAGGCAAAGTTGAGCTTACCAGGATGTGCCTTCACGTACGCAATGAATTCCTCCACATTGCGTACCGGAATCGAAGGATCCACCACGAGAATGTTTGGTACCGCCGCAAGCACCGTAACCGGCGCGAAGTCCCTGCCGACATCGTAGGGCACGCTGCGATAGAGGCTCGGATTCACGGTGAGATTTCCCGCTGGAGCCAGCACCAGCGTATAACCATCGGGCGCAGCCTTGGCGACGAGTGCCATGCCGATGTTGCCGCCGGCGCCCGGGCGATTGTCGACGATGACCTGCTTGCCCAGGCGAGCGCCAACCTTGTCTCCAACCACCCGCGCAAGTGCGTCGGCCGGGCCACCTGGCGGGAAGGGAACGATCAACCGAATCGACTTGCTGGGATAGGCCTCTGCCGCTCGCGCAATATTTCCCGGCAGGGTACAGACAAGTAACAGGGGGCAGAGCAAACGCACCAGAAGGGTCATGCGAACTCCGGTTGGAGGTTCCAGATGATCGGCGCAAACCAAGCGCCGCGACCGTGAAGGCAACGTACCCTCGTGAACAGACCTCACGCGTACCGCAGTTGCTGCCCAAGACCGAGACGGCGCGCTTTTTCGAGCATTGCGTGACCGAGCGCGATGTCACTGTCGAGAGTCCGCGATGCCAGAAGAGGATGGTCTCGTGGTCGGATTCGCGTCCTGGCTTGCGACCTGCGACGATCTCGCCCAGCTCGGCATGGAGAGTACGCTCGGACAGCTTCCCTGCATCGACGTGGGCGCGCAGCGATCCGAATACTCCACCCTTGCATTGGCCCCAATCATCGACCACGATCTTATCCATCATGTCGGTCAGCGAAAGCTCCACCGCGCTCATTGTGCCGTAAGGCACGACGAACGCGCCCGGGCTTAATCCAGGCGGTGCGCAGAAGCGGCGTGGGCTTTGGCAGACGCGAAGCTTCGACCACGATGTCGG
Organism: uncultured beta proteobacterium; assembly: GCA_963777455.1. Classification (GTDB taxonomy): domain Bacteria; phylum Pseudomonadota; class Gammaproteobacteria; order Burkholderiales; family Casimicrobiaceae; genus PALSA-1003. The sequence goes on along the minus strand of CAVZQQ010000003.1, from coordinate 1,001,990 downwards.
CACCGCGCACGCACGCTTCCCAATCGGTCGTCACCGCTACGTTCTTGCCAAGGTCGGAGGCGAGCCGTTGTGCGAAGGCATCCCGGCTCTCCGGCCTACGCGAGTGTACGCGGATTTCGTCGAAATCGAACAGCCGGTCGAGAAGGCGCACGTTCCAATAGGCCGTGCCTCTTGCCCCAATGTGCCCGAGGATTTTGCTCGTCTTGCGTGCTAGGTGCTTCGCTCCCAGCGCCGTCATCGCGCCGGTGCGCATGTCGGTAATGGACGTCGCATCGAGCACAGCTACCGGTGTTCCAGTGCGCGGGTCGAAGAGGTTGAGAAGCGCCATTTCGGAGGGGAGCTGTTTCTCGTAGTTGTCCACGTAATCGCCGACGATTTTCACACCGGCGAGGTTCAGCGGCGCAATATAGCCGCGCAGCACGTTGAAGTGACCATTGAATTGAGGGTCGGGAATGAGGTGCACCCGCGGCTCGATCACCGTCTCGCCGCGACCTTGCGCAAGCAAGCCTGAGTCGACTGCCGCGAGGATCTCGTCATCGGTGAGTGCGAGCGCCGCAACGTCCGGGCCGTTAAGGTAGTGCAAGAAGATGGTCACAAGGTCATCCCCGAGATCGCTCCGGAAGTGAGGTATGGAGATTCCATGCAGATCGAGGTGGGCCACTGCAACCGATGATCGGCGGTACGCGATACCCGGGCGAAGCTATCCGCCTGCATGCTCACCGACGCCCTGGATGAGCAGGCGTGCGCCAAAGGCCCCCAGCGCAGCCCCAACGAGTCGCTCCAAGGGCACTTGTGCGCGTTCGTAGGTGTGGCGCACGCGATCATGTGACAGCGCAACGCTAAGCAGGCTCCGCCATAGCACCGACGTCGAGACGATGCCCAGCCACGAGATGGCCTTGGCCCATACCGACGTACCCGGGGTCAGCGTTACGGCGAAGATACTGGCGAAGAAGAAAACCGTCTGCGGGTTGGCGAGGTCGGTTACGAGGCCGCGCATGAAGTAACCGCGAAGCGTTCCTACAAGCGAGGTGCCACCGGAGGACAGGGTAAGCGGTGTTCTGGTGAGACACAAACGGACCCCGAACCAGATCAAGAACAGGCCACCGAGAATCTTGATGGCGTGGAATAACGCTCCTCCTTCGGTGATAAGCGCCGACATGCCGAACAATCCAAGTCCCGCGTAGATCCCATCCCCGGTGGCGATCCCGAGACCGGCCGCGATTCCAGCCGCGCGACCGTTTGAGAGGCTTGACTGCACCACCACCAACAGATTGGGCCCCGGGATCAGGAAGGTCAGGGCAAACAGGCCGACCGTGGCGATCGAGGCGTGCAGTCCATTCATGGTCGTGTTCCTTCAATGCTACGCCTTAACCGCGCGGCCTACTGCCATCCCATTGTAGCCGGGCCAAGACGAGTGGACCTCGGTCCGACGATGGCCGTCTTGCGGTGCCAGAGTCCCGACACCGCTCCCCGTTACCGGTGCCGCGCACTTTTGAGCCCTTTTCCAGCACCTACAAGGTAAGCTACGACCACTCGCGGCGCCCGGGCAGGGGTCTCTGTCCCGGCGAACTCGAGCAGGGGGAGGCAGACGATGATTGGTCGCACACGGGGTGGTTGGGATGGCTGAATCGGTCCGTCTCTTCGATTGGCTTCCACCGGAAGGGTTCAAGATCCTTCTGGTGCTCTTCCTGTCGTTCCTTGTTGGATTGGAACGCGAGGAGCACTTGGCCAGCGACGCGCACCAAACCTTTGGCGGCGTGCGCACATTCCCGCTCATCGGGTTGATGGGGTACGCCCTGTCCCTGTTGGCGGGCAGTCAGGTCTGGCCTGTGGTCTTGGGCTTTGTCGCGATCAGCGGCTTTCTGGCACTTTCCTATTGGCACAAACTCATCACTTCGACGGCGGCGGGCGCTACCTCCGAGATGTCGGCGCTCACGATCTATCTCGTAGGTGCATTGGTGTCGCATGAGCAGTATTGGATTGCAACGACCCTGGCCGTCGCCTGCATGATCCTGCTGGAGCTCAAGTCGGCCCTCGAGGGCCTGGCCCGGCGCATTGAGCCGCAGGATATCTTCACCTTCACGAAGTTTCTGCTGCTGGCGGCGGTCATTCTGCCCATTGTGCCGAATCAGGAGTTCACTCCATTCCAGATCAATCCGTTCAAGACTTGGCTCGTTGTTGTGGCTGTAAGCGGAATTTCGTACGGCAGTTACGTCATCCAGAAGCTGACTAGGGCGCAAGGTGGGCTACTGCTTGCAGCCGTCCTCGGAGGAGCATATTCGTCCACTTTGACCACCATCGTCCTTGCCAAGAGGGCGTCGCGCGACTCCCAAGGCTATATGGTATCCGGAGCAACCCTGATTGCGTCGGGCATGATGTATCTGCGCTTGGCGGTGCTCCTATGCCTGTTTAACAGGGAGCTGATGATGAGTCTGGCGCCGGCATTCGTTGTGCTGGCCGCAGTCGGCAGCGGCGTAGGGTGGTTGTGGTCCCGCCGAGATGGACCGAGTCCTGAGGCATCGAAGGGTGGCGCTGAACCAGCGAACCCGCTCGAGCTCCGTGCAGCGCTGGGATTCGCGCTGTTATTCGTCGCCATGCTCGTAGCAAGTCATCTGGCGTTGACTTACCTGGGCAGGTCCGGCGTCTACACGCTCGCCGCCATTATGGGGGTGAGCGATGTTGATCCGTTTATTTTAAGCATGACTCAGGCGCCCCCGTCGACCGCTCCTGGCTTGGCCACGTCCGCCATTGTCATCGCCGCGGCAAGCAACAATGTCGCCAAGGCAGCCTACGCGTACGCCCTGTCTCCGCGCAGAACCGGGGCCAAGAGTTTGGCCTTGTTGCTCGGGCTGGCGGCCGCGGGCCTCGTGCCTCTGCTCTGGTAGGACGCGATTTTCGATCACGCGCTAACTCAACAGGCATCACGCCGGGACCAGTTCAGCGACACGCCTCTCGATCGCCTGCTCATTGCTAGCCCTTCGAACGGCCAGTAGGCTAGCGTTGATCGCGGCCAACACTTCGGCGCGTGCAGCAGGCCGGCCTTGCGTGTACCAGTCGACCCGAACGGCCGGTCCGGTGCGGAACACAGTGCCGCGTCCGTCTGGTTTCTCGCGATGTGAGTAGCCCGTCACGGTATATAAGCAGCAAGCGCCCGGATTGTGCCTCATCGATCCGGGCAGCTTCTGTACGTTCGGCATGTCAGTCGGGCGGTGCTGCGCTTTCGGCAGCAGCAAGAACGGGCAGGCTCTGACGGCAAACTCGGCGCATTCAGTATGTGATGGCGGCTCATTGGAAACGCCCTGGATCGCAGCCAGCGGTCCGATCACAAAAACCTTCCGAGGATCGAGGCGATGCCCACATATCCAGCAGACGTTATTGCGGATGCATTGGGCCAAGTGTTCAAGACTGACGACACGAAAGTCGCGCTTGCCATCAAGATGGGAAACAAACGCGGGAATTGGATAGCCTCGCTCGTCGAGCGGGAGGTAGGACATGCGTTCCGGCAATGGCGGCAGACCTGGGCGCAGTAAGGTCGTCATGTTCGGCGGTGAGGGTGTAGCCACGGGAGTTAAGAATCCGCGAGTGATCCATTCGGGGAGCGCGACCGGCGTCGCCAATTGTGCCGCACGCGAAGGGTTGGATGGGGCGCCGCCCTGAGCGGAGCGCCGGGCCGCAAACCGGTCGTTTTTCGGCAACTTATTGATTTAATGTTATTTTGTCCATCGGTATCGAGCGCCAGATTCGGTGCGCTGCCGCGCTAAAATGGGCAATTGCCGTGATTGGAATGTGCGGGCGGGGCATGTCACGCGCCGGCAACCCGCCTGCAGCTGATCGGGCCGCCACTATCCGCGCATGAGGAGCCAGTGCCGTGATTACTCTCTCCGTAAACCAAAAATCCGTTCACGTTGATGCGCCAGGCGATACGCCGCTGCTCTGGGCGCTGCGCGACGAACTTAAGCTCACGGGCACGAAGTACGGCTGCGGCATGGCGCTGTGCGGTGCCTGCACGGTGCACCTCAACGGCGTGGCGACGCGGTCGTGCACCTTGCCGCTGTCGGCGCTCAAGCCCGGCACCGAAATCACTACCATCGAAGGATTAAAGAGCAGGGAGGGCAAGGCGGTCCAGGCCGCATGGGAAAAACTCGACGTGCCGCAGTGCGGCTATTGCCAGTCGGGACAGATCATGTCTGCCTCTGCTTTGCTCGCGAAAAATAAAAAGCCGACCGACAGCGATATTGACGCCGCGATGGCCGGCAATGTTTGCCGGTGTGCAACCTACGTACGCATTCGCGCCGCGATCAAGGATGCGGCCGCGAACCTGGCGTAAGGAGCCGATCATGTTTCCCTACCGCATTCCGCTTTTCCTCGTGCCGCGCGCGGGTATGAACCGCCGCATGTTCCTCAAGGTGACGGCCGCGACGGGCGCCGGCTTCTCGCTGGGCGTCGCCGTGCGCCAGCTTGCCGCCCAGGAGACGGGCCACGCAGAGGAGCCGGATGGCGTTACGCCGAGCGACTTTGTGCGCATCGGGCGTGACAACAGCGTCACCGTAATCGTCAAGCACTTCGAAATGGGTCAGGGTACGTACACCGGGCTGCCCACACTGGTGGCAGAGGAGCTCGATGCGGCCTGGGGACAAATCCGGGTCGAAGGCGCTCCCGCAGACGCGAAGCGCTATGGCAACCTCATCTGGCGGATGTACTTCAAGCTTGATGCACAAGGCACCGGTGGCTCCACGGCGATGGCGAACTCCTTCGATCAGTATCGGAAGGCGGGCGCTGCGGCGCGGTGGATGTTGATTGCAGCGGCGGCAGAGCAATGGAAGGTCACACCGGCGTCGCTCCGGGTGAAGGACGGCGTGGTATCCCACCCGGGCGGGAGGCAGGCGACATTCGGGCAACTCGCAGAGGCGGCCGCGAAGCAATCGGTGCCGCAAAACCCCAAGCTCAAGGAGCCAAAGGACTTCATCTACATCGGCAAGCACGTGCCAAGATCCGATTCGAAGGCGAAGTCGACGGGCACGGCGATATTTACGCAGGACATCAACCTGCCTGGCATGCTCACGGCCGTGGTTGCGCACCCGCCGAAGTTCGGCGCGAAGGTAAAAGGCTTTGACGCGGCAAGCGTCCAGAGTCTCCCCGGCATTCGCCACGTTGCCGAGATACCCGGCGGTGTCGCCGTGGTCGCGACGAGTTTCTGGGCCGCCAAGAAGGGCCGCGATGCGCTCAAGGTGGAATGGGACGAAACTCCGGCCGTCAAGCTCTCGTCCGCGGACCTCCTTGCCGAATACAAGCGGCTCGCCGCGACACCCGGTACGGTTGCACGCAACGACGGCGACGCTGCGAGGGCGCTCGCGGGAGCGGCGAGCACGGTCGAGGCTGCCTACGAGTTTCCCTACCTGGCCCACGCGCCGATGGAGCCGATGAATTGCGTGGTCAAGCTCGATGCGGATCGCTGCGAAGTATGGAACGGCGAGCAGTTCCACACGGTGGATCAGTCGAACGTCGCGCAGGCGGTCGGATTGAAGCCGGACCAGGTGTTCATCAATCAGCTTTTCGCCGGCGGCAGCTTCGGCCGGCGGGCGAACCCGTTCTCCGACTACCTGGTCGAGGCCGCGACGATCGCCAAAGCGCTTGCCGGCAATGGGAAGACCGGGATTCCGGTGAAACTGGTCTGGACCCGCGAGGACGATATGCGTGGCGGCTACTATCGGCCGGCCTACTACCATACGCTGCGGGCTGGGCTCGACGCGAGCGGGAACATTGTCGCATGGCAGCATCGCATCGTCGGGCAGGCGATTCAGGCCGGCACGCCCTTCGAGCCCATGCTGATCAAGGATGGCATCGACGATACGAGCGTAGAAGGAGCGAAGACGCTGCCCTACGCCATCCCGAACCTTTACGTCGACCTGCATTCCCCCAAGGTCGGCGTGCCTGTACTGTGGTGGCGCTCGGTGGGTTCGACGCACAACGCGTATGCGACAGAGACCTTCATCGACGAACTAGCGGCAGCCGCAAAAAAAGACCCGGTCGAGTATCGCCGCGCACTGCTCGTCAAGGAGCCGCGGCATTGGGGTGTCCTCGAACTGGCGGCGGCCAAGGCCGGCTGGAGCGCGCCGCTGCCCTCGAGAGCGGACGGCGGACGACGCGGTCGGGGCATCGCGTTGCATAAATCGTTCGACACTTACGTCGCGCAGGTCGCCGAAGTCACAGTTAAGCCGGACGGATCGTTTAAAGTGGACCGGGTCGTTTGTGCGGTCGATTGCGGCATCCCGGTCAATCCGGACGTGATCCGGGCGCAGATGGAGGGCGGCATCGGCTTTGGACTCTCGGCCGCGCTGCACGGCGCGATCACGCTTAGCCACGGTGCCGTTGAGCAGTCTAACTTCCACGATTACGTACCGCTGCGGATTAACGAAATGCCCGCGGTCGAAGTGCATATAGTGCAATCAAAGGAGCACCCGACGGGCGTGGGCGAACCCGGCACGCCCGTCATCGCTGCGGCGGTCGCGAACGCGCTCGCCGCGGCAACCGGCAAGAGAATTCGCGCGCTGCCGGTTAACGACCAAGACCTCAAACTGGCCTAGTTTCCGGAGAGAGAGTGAGCGCAATGCCCAACCGGGTCCCCATTTGCCTACGGCGTTGCCCCCAAGGAGTGGCACAGCGCAGCGTTTGAAAGCTGTCAAATCCGATCGCTTGCCGGTCCCTGGCGTGTAATTCTTTCCGCGCCGCGGTAATTTGTTTCACCGCGGTCGCGCGCCGTCTCGAGACAATCCCCACCATATCAAACGTTTGCCAGCCGGAACAAACCTTGCTCCGGCTTCAGAAGCTGGGTAGCCGACCTGGACGGTAGCATGCTCGGTTCACAGCACGGGGTTACGGTTACGTTTTCTGCTTAGGGTGCGTGAATGTCTGACCGGCCTGCTGGTCCTACGCCCGAGTCCATAGGCACCGAGGGTGAGGTGGCAACAACGCGTGGCACGGCATTGCCGCCAGCGAGCGTAGCGCGACGACAATTCTTGCTGGAGACTGGCGCCTTAACGGGCTTGGCGGCAACGCCGTTGGTGACAGTCCTGACGTCTAACGCCGAAGCCAGGGCGCAAAGAGCGAGTGGAGCGCGCTCCGACGCGACGTCGATCACCCAGGCTCGATTCACGGTCAACGGGCGCGACTATCAACTGACCCTGGACCCGCGCGTAACGTTGCTCGACGCATTGCGCGACCACCTGCAGCTAACCGGCACGAAGAAAGGCTGTGACCGGGGCCAGTGTGGAGCGTGCACGGTCCTTATCAATGGTCGGCGCGTCAACGCTTGTCTTACCCTTGCGCTGTCCGTTGATGGCGCCAAGGTCGTAACGATCGAGGGCCTCGGGAGTGCGGAGAAGCTGCATCCGATGCAAAGTGCCTTTATCGAGCGCGACGCCTTTCAATGCGGCTACTGTACTCCTGGACAGATTTGCTCGGCGGTTGCGTTGCTTGAAGAAGCACGTCGAGGAGCAATCAGTGCAGTGACGAGTGATGTGCGCAGACTGAAGCCGGTTGCGCTGTCCGACGACGAGATTCGCGAACGAATGAGCGGCAACCTGTGCCGCTGCGGTGCGTACGTTAATATTGTTGCCGCGATCCGTGACGTGGGAAGTTGAACGGAGCACGTCATGCATCCTTTTGTCTATGTCCGGGCCACGAGCGTCGACGATGCGCTGGCCGCGGGCGCTGATGCCAACACGAAATACCTCGCGGGTGGAACCAATCTGCTGGACCTGATGAAAGGCAACGTCGAGCAACCGACGCGCATCATCGACATCAATCGCCTGCCGATTGGTGACGTTACGGAGCTGCCGGATGGGGGCACGCGTATCGGCGCGCTCGCGAAAAACAGCGATGTCGCGAACCACCCTCTGATCCGAGAGCGTTATCCGTTGCTGTCCCAGGCTCTGCTTTCCGGGGCCTCACCGCAACTTCGTAACATGGCTAGTGTAGGCGGGAATCTGTTGCAGCGCACGCGTTGCGGTTACTTTACCGACAGCTCGTTCGATGCCTGCAATAAGCGCCAACCGGGATCCGGTTGCGCGGCGCGAGAAGGATTCAATCGAATGCACGCGATCCTCGGTGCTAGCGATCAGTGCATCGCGGTGAACCCTTCCGACATGTGTGTTGCGCTCGTGGCACTCGATGCGATCGTCGTTGTCCGCGGCCCGCGTGGAGAGCGCCGCGTCCCGGTCGCCGAGTTTCACCGGCTGCCGGGGGCGAGCCCGGAGCGGGACACGAATCTGGTACCGGGTGAATTGATCCTCGGCGTCGAGTTGCCACCATCGCGTTTCGCGGCTCGCTGTCACTACCTCAAGGTTCGCGACCGCGCCAGCTACGCCTTCGCGTTGGTCTCAGTTGCGGCTGCGCTCGACCAGCGCAACGGCGAGGTGCAGGATGCGCGAATCGTTCTCGGCGGCGTTGCCCCCAAGGCCTGGAGAGCATTGCGGGCCGAGCGCGTGCTGGTGGGCTCCCGCCTCGAGCCAGCGACCGTCGAAGCTGCCGCGCGCTCGAGTGTCGAGGGCGCCAAGTCCTATCGCGACAACGCGTTCAAGGTCGAGTTGGCTCAGCGCGCGGTTGTAAGCGCGTTGCAAGCTGCAGGTGCTGCGGCATGAACCAGGATACAGCTTCGATAATCGGCCGCCCGGTGAATCGCGTCGACGGCCCGTTGAAGGTCACCGGCCAAGCGCGCTTTGCCGCCGAGTTCGATGAGCCTGGGCTGGCCTACGCGGTTATGGTCCAGAGCACTGTCCCGCGTGGTCGGATCGCGCGTATCGACGTGGCCGTCGCGCAACGCACTCCGGGGGTGCTACTGGTACTCACGCATGAGAACGTCGCGGCCTTGCCGCAGCTCGGCTTGGCCGCCGTCAATCCGCCTGCCGGTCGTGTCCTCTCGCTGCTGCAAGACGACGTGGTGCATTACAGCGGCCAACCCATTGCGGTTGTAATTGCGGACACGTTCGAGCGCGCCGTCGACGCGGCGGCGCTGGTTCGTGTGTCATACCGTACCGAGACACCGATCTTGAGTTTCGAGCAAGCCAAGAGCTCAACCTACGCGCCCCGTACGGCCGGCCGCGGTCCGGCGGACCAATCCTGGGGCGATGTGCAAGCGGGTCTTGCGCAAGCGGAAGTCCGCGTGGACGCGGTTTACACAACGCCGATGGAGCACCACAATCCGATGGAGCCCCATGCGACTGTCGCGCGTTGGGACGGTGATCGACTTACGCTGCACGACGCGACGCAATACGTCTCCGGCGCTCGCGATACGGTCGCCAAGACGCTTGGCATTGCACCGGAGTCCGTGCGCGTTGTTTCGCCGTTCGTCGGCGGCGGATTCGGTTGCAAGGGTTCGGTGTGGTCACACGTGGTTCTGGCAGCGATGGCGGCTAAACAGGTCGGGCGGCCGGTCAAAATCGTTCTTGCCCGGCCCCAGATGTTTGGCCCAGTCGGAGGAAGGCCGCGAACTGAGCAGAAGGTAACGCTTGCGGCGCGCCGCGATGGACAATTGACCGCGATCCACCATGACGTCATTTCGCACACCTCCGAGTTCGAAGACTTCGTTGAGTCATCGACCCAGCCGACGCGCGGGCTATACGCTTGCGCGAACGTGTCGACCACCCAGCGTTTGGTCAAACTGAACGTTGGGACACCGACCTTCCAGCGCGCGCCCGGCGAATCGACGGGCACCTTTGCGATCGAAACCGCGATGGACGAACTCGCGTACGCGCTATCGATGGATCCGCTGGCGCTGCGTCTGCGCAACTATGCCGACGCAGAACCTTCGAGCGGGAAGCCTTGGTCGAGCAAGCGGTTACGGGAGTGCTACCGCGCGGCGGCCGCGCGATTTGGCTGGTCCGGACGCTCGCCGCAGCCGGGTTCGATGCGCGACGGCAACTCGCTGATCGGCTGGGGACTTGCGACAGCGACGTATCCTGGCCACCGCAGCCCGGCGACCGCGTCGGCCAGAATGCAGATCGACGGCACGGCACTGGTACAGTCAGGCACGCAGGAACTCGGTACCGGGACCTACACGGTAATGACGCAGGTGGCTGCGCAGGTACTCGGATTGCCGATCGACAAAGTCCGCTTCGAGCTCGGTGACACCACCCTTCCGCCGGCGCCCGTCTCCGGGGGGTCGATCACGGTCGCCAGTGTCGCCCCGGCAGTCCAAGCCGCCTGCAGCGACCTGCGCGGTAAGTTGTTCAGTCTTGCGATGGCAGATCCGCGGTCACCGCTGACCGGGGTTCGTGCTGAGGACGCGGTGCTCGAAGACGGAATGATGTACGCGCGTGATGACCCGGCACGACGGGAGGCCCTGGCGGCATTCATCGCGCGCCACGGCGAGGCGGTCGAGGCTCGAGCGCAAGCCAAGCCAGGACCAGAAGAGGAGCGCTTCGCGACGCGATCCTTCGGCGCGGTGTTCGCGGAGGTGCGTGTTGACCGCGTACTCGGTGTGATCCGCGTGCCGCGCATCGTTGCAACCTACAGCGTCGGGCGCGTGCTTAACGCCAAGACCGGGCTGAGCCAGCTGCAAGGGGGCATCATCTGGGGCGTGAGCCAGGCCCTCTTCGAGGAAAGCGTGCTTGACCTGCGCTACGGTCGCTTTGTGAACGGCAATCTTGCCGACTATCATATTCCTGTGAACGCGGACATCGGCCAAATCGATGTGACATTCGTCGAGGAGAGCGACGACCGGTTCGATCCGATCGGCGCACGCGGCATCGGCGAGATCGGTATCACAGGTGTTGCAGGAGCGTTGTCAAACGCGGTGTATCACGCGACAGGCACACGCCTGCGGGATCTGCCGATGACCGTCGACAGACTCCTGCAGAGCTCGCCGGATACGCTCCATATGGAATCAAACGCAGGCTCCGGATTACTTTCACCGGTCTTACGCTGACTGGCCTGCCAGAAGCGCCGAGGCAGAAAGCGGGCCGCGGATCATAAGCCTCGTTAGTTTAGCCGGCCGATGGCGGAGCTTCGGCAGCGCAGCATTGCAATCTCCCGCGCGCTGATCAATCCGCACCACTTGACCTTCAAGGCCAGTGCGGCTACTCATGCCACTGGCCTTGCGTTGGTTGCCATTGGAGATCGTGGTTGCGGCGACGGAGCGCCTTATCGAAGGCTGCGACCGGACTGCCAGGCACGCTCCCGAGGCAACGCCGTCGTGCGATGGTTGTGAGCTCTCAAGCGGGAAGCCTATGGACAAGAACCTAGATCCGAAATTTTGGTCGCTCGCAAAGAATCACCTAGTTCGCTATGGTGGATCGTTCTCGCCCGTGATCATCGAGCGTGCACACGGATCCTTTGTTTATGACGCGAATGGGCGCGCTATCCTTGATTTCACCTCGGGGCAGATGAGTGCGATTCTAGGCCACAGTCACCCCGAGGTCGTGGCTGTCATCGCCAATTACGCGCGCGAGTTGATTCATTTATTCAGCGGAATGCTTTCATATCCCGTTGTCAACCTCGCGGCGCGACTAAGCGAAATCGCCCCGCCCGGTCTTAGCCGCTCACTGCTCCTAAGTACCGGCGGAGAAGCAAACGAGGCCGCATTGAAGATGGCGAAGCTTGCCACGGGCAAATACGAGGTGGTCAGCTTCGCGCAGTCTTGGCATGGAATGACCGGCGGCGCGGCCTCCGCGACCTATAGCGCCGGTCGGAGAGGGTACGGCCCTGCTGCCGCCGGATCCTTTGCAATACCTGCGCCGTATCCGTATCGCCCCAAGTTCGAGCGAGATGGATCCTTTGATTGGCGAGCCGAGCTCGACTATGCGTTCGACTTAGTGGACAGCCAATCCACAGGTAGTCTCGCAGCTTTCATTGCGGAACCAATCCTCAGTTCCGGCGGCTTGCTTGACCTTCCGGAGGGCTATCTCAGGGCACTGCAGCACAAGTGCTGCGAGAGAGAAATGCTGCTGATTGTAGACGAGGCTCAGACTGGGCTTGGTCGTACGGGATTAATGTTTGCATGCGAGCGCGATGGCGTTGTTCCTGACATTCTAACGCTATCAAAGACCCTGGGTGCAGGGTTGCCGTTGTCTGCCGTCTTAACAAATACAGCGATCGAACAGGCATGCCATGAACGCGGATTTCTGTTTTACACGACCCACGTATCGGATCCGCTTCCGGCAGCCGTCGGGCTGAAGGTGATAGAGATCATCACACGCGATCAACTGGTAGCGCGAGCGAATCAAGCTGGCGAAAAGTTAAAGGAAGGATTGATTGCGATTCAAGAACGCTTTACTTGCATCGGGGACATTCGCGGTCGCGGACTCATGCTCGGTATGGAGATTGTGCAGAGTCGTCAGACCAAGGCCCCTGCACCTGGATTGGGGTCCGCAATCACCAGCAAGTGTCTGGAACTTGGGCTAAGCATGAATATCGTGCAGCTGCCAAGCCTCGGGGGTGTCTTTCGTATCGCACCCCCACTGACGGTGAGTGACGACGAGATTGCGCTGGGGTTGACAATACTTGAAAGCGCGATCAGGCAAAGCCTACCCTAGGACCTCGGCGCTAATTCGAGTGCCCACGCTTGTGCAGAACAGTTGGCGTTGACGTCGAGATAATTTCGCCGACGGCTGTGCGGACGGAGAGGGTACAAACTTGCGCCAGACGATGCAACATTGTTCGCCGCACGTAGCGCAGCCTTCGACGCGCCCACCGGCGGGCCGTCAGTGTCGCGGCGGCAAGCGCGAGCGCCGAAGATTGGGCCGCTCGCCGAATTGCGGCTTGCCTGAAGCGGTGCGTTCGACTAACTGTAGCGCCGTTGCAAGTGCCACTTCGAGTTGGCGATCGCGCTGGGCCCTGGCGTCCTGCGGCGAATTGTCGACCTCGATCTGCGGGTCGGTACCGTAATTCTCGATTCCCCAGCCAACATCGTTGAACCAGAACGAATACTCCGGCTGCGTTGTCTGCGTACCATCCACCAAAGTGTGGCGCGGCCAGATGCCGATCACGCCGCCCCAGGTGCGCATGCCCACCAGAGGGCCAATGCCCATGAGCTTGAAGCTATGCGAAAAGATATCCCCGTCAGACCCGGCGTGTTCGTTGGTCAGGGCGACGACCGGGCCCGCCACGGCCTCTTCGGGATACGAGGACGTGTGCCCCCAGCGCGCGGTCGCGTAACCGATTCGCTTGCGCGCAACTTTTTCAAGAAGAAGTTGTGAAACATGACCACCGCGATTGTAGCGAACGTCGACGATCAGGCCGTCACGGTCACATTCGGCGCTGAAGTACCGGTGAAATTCCGCAAAACCGGCGGACATCATGTCCGGTAGGTGAAAGTAGCCGATCCGACCGTGGGATTGTTCGTGCACCCAGGTCCGGTTGCGTTCCACCCATTCGCGGTAACGCGCCGGAACCTCGTCGCTAAGCGTCGTCACGAGCACGTTACGGATCGCCGGTACGCCGTCGCTCGTGGCTAACGTCAGCTCGACCTTGGCTCCCGCCTGATGCACCAACAAGGCTTGGGGCGGTCGCTCGCGCGAGGTGCGTTGACCGTTGACTGCGACGATGCGCTCGCCCAGTCTGGCTTCGACGCCAACTGCATTCAACGGCGAGTCGGCGCCGGCATCCCAGGCGTCGCCAGTAACGATATGCGTTATCTCAAAGCTCCCGTCCGCCTCGACCAGACGTAGGTCAGCGGCAAGGTAGCCCAAGGCCACTTGCGGCGGACGTCGGTGATCGCCGCCCATTTCGTATGCATGCGAAGTGCCCAGTTCCCCCTGCATCTCCCAGATCAGATCCGAAAGCTCGGCACGCGTCGCCACCCGATCGAGCAATGGTTCGTAGTGGCGAAACACCTCGTCCCAATCGACGCCGGACATATTCGAGACCCAGAATTGATCACGTTGCAGGCGCCACACTTCACGCAACATCTGTCGCCACTCGAGGCGCGGATCGACTGAAACGCGGACGCGCCCGAGATCGATCCAGCCGGTCTTGCGTGACGGCTCATCCATGCCGACGACCGACACCCGGTCGGTTTCGGCTTTGCGGTTCGGTGCGATCGCCCGCAAGCGCTTGCCATCGCGCACGACCAGCGTGGTGTGATCGGCAGATAGCGCAAACCGGTCGGCTCTTTCCAGAAGCGTTTCGGCTCGCAGGGTCGCGAAATCGAAAACCTCCAGCCGACCCGGCGCGTCCTTGTGTCCCCCTCGTCCATGCGCGCCGGCAATCGGAAGGACGGTCCAGATGACCTTGTTGGCGAGGACCCCGGCAATCTGGCCGAAGCGATTTTCCGATACGGGAAACGGCGCGACGCGACGCTCGATACCTCTCAGTTCGATCGGTGGCAACAGCGCATCCGTTACGGGCTTGGGTTTCATTGCAGCGGGATCGTCCACCGTCAATCCCTTGGGCAACGGATCGAATGGCGGCGGCCCGCCGGCTTGGAGTGCGACGAGATAGGGGCGCGCCGCTCGCGGAAAGCTCAACTCGAACTGCACGCTGTCGTACACCGGATCAAAGGTCCGGATCGACAAGAAGTACAGAAACCGTCCCTCGGGATCGAACGCCGGGCTGTAATCGCGGAATTCGGGGTGGGTCACAAGCGCGGAGGTCTTGCTCGCCAGGCCGTATAGCTTGATCGCGCAATGCCGCAGCGAAGCCCAGAACGTGTAGGCGAGCCACGCGCCATCGGGAGACCAGGCGAGATCGTCAGTGCGCCCGGCGTCGCTGTGGTCGATGACCGTCAGCGCGCCGCTGTCGAGATCGCCGATCATCACTTCATTGCGGTGATTGGCCAACGCGATGCGGCGGCCGCGGGGCGCAGCACGCATCGTCACGATATGCCCGATTTCCCAGGGCAGCGAGCGCGCCTGTCCGTGCTCAAACAGCTCCACCCGCTCCTCGCCGGACCGGTCACCGATGGCAACGACGGTCTCGCCGTCGTCGAGCCATTGCCCGTGTCGAAGCCGACCGGCGTGGTCATCGCCATACTGGCGAACGGCGCCCTCCCACAGCGCAAGAGTGAACAGCTTGCCGCGGGCGTCGACCGCCATGCTGTGACCAGCCGGATGCAACTGGACCGAGCCGAGGTTCTCGGCAGCTGGCACGAACCGGCGCGCGGCCTGGGTGCGGTGCGACGCCAACTGAATTTCGACACGCACGGAACGATCGTCGCGGGGATCAAACAACCACACCTCGGCACCGCACTGGTACACAACGCGCTGGCCGTCGGTTTGCGCGTGGCGCGCGTAGAAATCGTCGTGATCGGTGTGACGACGCACGTCGGTCCCGTCGGGAAGGCACGAATAGAGATTGCCGACACCGTCCGCGTCGGACAGGTAATAGACGCGACTGCCAAGCCACATCGGGCTCGTGATATTGCCGCGCAGCTCGCTCATGCGCTGATAGGTCCCGGTACCTTCGGCGTCGATCCAGAGATGGCCCGCGGTGCCTCCCCGGTAGCGCTTCCAGCGCGCCGGATCCGCCGTGTTGCGACCGATAACGCGGATCTTTCCTGGGCCAAAGGCCAGGTGATTCACTTGACCCAATGGCAGAAGTTGCGGGGAGCCGCCCGCCGTGGGCACGGTATAGGCCCGGTAGTTGCGGAAGAACGGCTGAGCGTAGGTAGTGACGAATAGGATCTGCCCCTCCGGTGTCCATCCACGAACGATCACGTCCGGCCCAAGCCACGTCATGCGTCGCGCGGGGCCGCCCTCGGCCGGCATCAAGTAAACCTCGGGATGCTGCTCGTCGCGACCGACGAACGCAATCCAGTGACCATCCGGGGACAAACAGGGCGTGGACGGTTCCGATAGCCCGGCGGTCAGCCGGCGCGCGAGTCCCCCAGATACCGGAGCGCGCCACAAATCGTCGTCACTCACGAAGACAATCGTGTCTTGATGCAGACTCGGGTAGCGCAGATAGCCGTGGTTGGCCATGGTTTCGATGAGGCGCGGTTGGAGAAGCGCAATTGTAATGAGAATCGACCCCTAGGTTAGGGCCGCGTGAGGACCACACGAGCTCGTGGAAGCCGGCCAAGGGACCGCGAAGCCCTATAGGCCCCGCACGCGCCACCGCGCATTCGCTCTACGGGACTTGCCGGCAGTTAGGCTGCACGCCGCCTCGACTGTGCTGCGGAGGTTTACGTACTCCAGCCAACGCAGTAAAGTTCCCAAACCGGCCACAACCCCTCTAACGCTTTGCTGCATAAAGAGAACACATGAGCAGAATACTCGTCTTGGCAATCGGCTTTGCGATCACGACAGCAGTCAGTGCTGGGCAATTCCCCGTCGACTTGTGGGGCATTACATACATCGCTGACCGGAATGACGTGGCCGAAAGTGCTTTTAAGTTGGATGACGTCGGCTGCCGCAAGGAGGTGACCACCGTGGTCTATGCGGACGCGGGCAAAGGCGTGGACAACAAGGCCGCCTGGACCAAGACCTACCTCGGGTGCATGGAGGCAAAGGGCTACAAGATGACCGTGAAGAAACCTGATTAAAGGTTCGTTCTAAAGCTCAGCACCGTGTCTCGTTTCACCGGTGTCGAGCATGAAAGTGGAAATGGAACGCGTTGGTCGGGAGCGCTTCAGCCTCGCCTGCTTGTCGCGCCCAGGTATCGCTTTGCTGTTCTTCGTGAACGCGCCCATGCGGCGCGGCGCCGAGTCGGTGCGAACAAGGGGGCCCCCGCCGGGCGACCCGCGTTGCGTCACATTCTCAGGCGAGTTTCTGGCGCAAGAGCGCTGACAGGCGCTCCGCCACCAATACAATAACGAAGGTTATGATCAACAACAGGGAGACTTCGCGGTATTGGAAGAGATTCATTGCGGTAAGCAGCTGGAAACCAATTCCCCCGGCGCCGACAAAACCAAGAACAAGCGATGAACGGATGTTCTCGTCCAACCGGTAGAGGCTGATTCCCAACAGTGACGGCAGTACGGAAGGGATAATCCCGTGAGAAAAGACTTGAATCGGACGCGCACCGGTCAACGACAGCGCATCGATAGGCGCCATGTCCATGTGCTCGATCGTTTCGGCAAAGAGCCTGCCTAGCATGCCGAGGGAATGCACGGCCAGAGCCAGGCCACCCGGGAAAGGACCCAATCCCACGGCAGTCACGAACAGCAACGCCCAGACCAGGTCGGGCACTGCGCGCGTGAAGCCGATGATGCCTCGCGCGATATAGTAGACGGCGCGAGAGGGCGTAACGTTGGCAGCGGCGAGCACGGCGAGCGGCACTGCCATGACCAGGCCGACAAGCGTTCCGAAAATGGCAATGTCAATGGTCTCAAGCGCAGGCCAAAGCGCCCCAGGCAACTTCGAGAAATCGGGAGGGATGGCACGGCGCACGATGTCGACCATGCCGTGAAATCCGGTGATCAGGTCCTGCGGTCTTGCTTCGACGACCCAGAACGACTGGGCGACCACCAGCAAGGCCGCAAGAATTCCGACCACGCGGAGTGCAATTGCGACCCCCGTGAGCGAGCCATGAAAGCGTACCTCGCCGTGCGTTCGATCGCTCTCGCCGGTCACGCGGCCTCGCTCATAGTAGAGACGCTTGACGGTGCCGCGCGAGATGTTGCCGCGAGGAAGATCGAAAGCAACCCGACCTTCGCGAATGCCGATTACCCGGTCCGCATACGCGAACGCAAGGTCGACCTGGTGCAGCACGCAGAGTACGGCAAGATTCTCGTCGGTCGCGAGACGACTCAACAAACGCATGATTTCCTCTGCGGCCTCGGGATCCAGACTCGCAATCGGCTCGTCGGCGAGAAGCACTTTAGGCTTTTGCGCCAGCGCCCGCGCGATGGCGACGCGCTGCGCCTGACCGCCGGAGAGCGTCCCTGCGCGCTGTAGCTCCAGGCCGTCCAGCCCGACCGCTTCAAGGTAGCTGCGTGCGAGGCGCAATTCCTCGGAGGGCAGGCCGCCGAACGCCGTCCAGAGTGCTGAAATGGCGGCCGAGTGCGCCCTGTTGCGACGTTCGCCAGGACGCTGCGCCGCCGCACCAGACTGGCGTGCTGGGAGATCATCGCCAGATCCAGCCGCGTGCGCCGTAGTTCCTCGCCGCGCAGGTGAGTAACGTTCCTGCGGTTTACCCAGACTTCGCCCGCCGTCGGGGTGAGCGTTCGGGTGATGCATCGCAGCAGCGTGGTCTTGCCGCTCCCGTTTCCGCCGAGAACGACCACCAGCTCGCCGGCATTGACCGCCAGGTCAAAGTCGGCCAGAGCGAATTTGCCGTTAGGATATTGAAGACGAGAGTTGTTGGACCTGCAACACAGCAGTGCTGGCGCACGGATCAGCTGTTCAGTTTGGACAAGTCGATGTTGAGCGTCTTGATGAGGTCACGAATCTCGTTGAAAGCCCCATCGGTCTGCGGGACGAAGCGCGTGCCGTGCACGCCCATGACCTTGCGGTCCGGCTCGGAAATGCTCGAAAGATCGATGTTTTGCAGCACGGTTATGAGGCGCGCCTTGAATCCCTCGGGAAGGTCGCCGCGGACTGCCGTCGGATCAATGGGAATCGGACCCGATTTCCAGAGAAAGATGAAGTCGCCATCCTTGTAGTGATCGCGTTGCATTCGCCGATTCTAGCTGTTCGCTGTTCAGTTCGCCCGCTTCGACCTTGCGGTTGTAGAGCGCCTCGAAGGATGCGGTGTGGCTGCCGGCGTAGATCGCCTTCAGATCCTTTTCGGGATCGAGACCGGCTTTGCGCAAGCCGTAAGCCGGGAACAGATGTCCCGAAGTCGACGCCGGGTCCGAAAACGCGAAGGAATGACCGCGAATCTCGGCGACCGTCTTGATGCCGGATTGCGGATAGGTCACGATGCTCGCCCAGTAGGAATCCGGCTTGCCTTTCGCATCGGCAAACGTTGCCACCGCCTCGGCTTTGGCGACCTCATGTGCCAGGACGTAGCCCAGCGGACCGAATTCGGCGATTTCCAATTTGCCATTGCGCATGGCCTCGATCTCGGCGTTGTAGTTGGTCGAGATGTACACCTTGACCTCGCAACCGAGTTTCTCGCTGATCTTCGCTCGCGATCTTTTCGTAGATCGGTATCAGCCGCGGTGCGGTGTCAAAAGGCTCGACGCCGTAACGAACGACGCCACCGTTCGGGCAATCGCTCGCATTCGCCCCGATAGCTATCGAGGGTACGATCAGTACTGAAAGTGCAGCGGCCAAACTGACAGTCGTCCCACGCAACCTGTTCCCCATTGTCGCCTCGGCGATGAATTTTTGGATGGCCGCCCAGTTACCTCCGGGCGACTCGACTTGTGGATGCTACGTTACGCGCGGTGACCTGGCTTTACACTTTCATGAATCAATCGTTACAGAGGCGTTACAAAGCAGCGTAGGCGCACTGGCGGTATCGCTTTGCTGTACCGGGCGAACGTGGCGAAACCAGCGCGATGCGACCGTACTGACGACCGACCTGCCCGGCACCGAAGAAACGCCGCTAGAATCGGCTACGCAGCCATTGGCGGCGTGGTTCGATCCCAATGCGGCCGACCATTCTGGAGGCAGCGCTGGCTGCCGCCCGGATGCACCTGGGAGTCGCGCATTTGAACGACATAGTCGTAATCACGGGCACCACGCATGGCATCGGCCGAGTTGCTAGCCGCGAGTTGGCCAAAGCCGGTCGAGCTGTGGTCATGTTATGTCGCAATGTTGATGCGGGTCGCCTGGTGCGCGACGAAATTCTTGGTTCTGCGCCGGGTGCATCCGTCGACGTAATCCACTGCGACTTGGCCTCGCTCGCGTCAGTGCGTGCGTGCGCTGAGGACCTCAGGCGGCAAGTTCCCGGGATTGACGTTCTCATCAATAACGCCGGCATCATCAGTATGAAGCGCCGGATGTCCGTGGACGGGTTCGAACTCACCTTCGCCACCAATTATCTCGGCCCGTTCCTGCTTACCCGCCTGCTGCTGGATCGTATGAATCCGGCAAGCCGCATCATCAACGTGGCCTCGCGGGTCCACTACCGCGGGCGGCTTGAGCTGGATCAAGTCACCGACCGCCGGCGCCGCTATAGCAGTCTAGGGGCGTACGCCGGGTCGAAACTGGCCAACGTATTGCACACCTTCGCACTGGCGCGCCGGCTAAGTCCTGCGCGGGTTACGGCAAACTGTCTTCATCCTGGAGTGGTGACGAGCAACCTGCTGCCGAGGTGGCTGCGGCTGGTGAAGCCGCTGCTAAGTCGCGTCATTTTCGACGTTGAACGCGGGGCTCAGACGACCCTATATCTCGCCCTATCTCCGGAAGTCGCGACGACCAGTGGCGGCTATTTCGATGAAAACCAGAAGGTAATGCCTGCCGCGGCGCTTGCCCGCGACGTTGCGCTCCAGGATCTGCTTTGGGACACGACCGAACGCTGGATCGGGGCGTCGAGCTGATTAGACCTCCGTTGGAGGGCCCGGCCGGCGGTTCAGGCCAACCAAACCGCAGTGAGCGTCCGCGCTTCCGACCGACGGGCAGACGCAACGGATCAGGCGGATCTGTTGCAGAAAATCCACACGGTTGTAGCTCCCAACTTCCCGCCCAAAGCGGCTCGCTGTGGCCCCGCCCCAACGGCCATAGGGCCCCGCCAGGTCCTTGAAACAAGACAGAAAGACCTGTAGCACCTGGCGGTTTGGGCGAACCACCTTGCACCGGCTGCCCACTACAACCGACCACGTGACTCCGCGTGGCGTTCGAAATGGGCTCGCCGCCTGGCAGTTTGTGGGGGCCGGCGGCGTCTTTCTATCTAGAATGCGCATACTTAAGAATGCTGCTTTTGACAATTGCCGGGATAAGTCGCGGCCCGGTTTGGGCGTCATAACTGTAGATTATTTTCCTCTGCGTATCTCTTGAAGCCAACCTGCCGAGCTCTTTGCGCATTCGCCCTTAGTCTTTCGTTCTTTTCTGCGGCATACGCTGGGGTTGGCGTCGATAAGAGCTTCACTCCCAATTCGGTCGTGGCGACGCAGCCGTCGATGCTGTCGATCGTCTTGCTTAACCCGAACCCCGCGCCGGCAACAGGGGTTGCGGTTACCGACGCCCTTCCGGCCGGTGTGGTGGTCGCCACACCATTGGTCGTCGGCACCAATACCTGCGGCTTTACGACGGCCCTCGTGGTGGCCGGGTCAGGCTCGATTCCGCTGTCAGCGGGGACGATCCCGGCGCTCAGCGGCAGCGTGGCGGGGCAGTGCCAGATCCAGATCAATGTCGTCTCGTCGACCCCGAACACTTATCTCAATACCATCCCCGCGGGCGCGGTGTCGTCCTCGGAGGGTACGAACCTGCAGCAGGCGCAGGCGACGCTCGTCGTGTCGGCGCCGATCAATGTTACCGGCAGCAAGGCGTTTGCGCCGACCAACGTACATGGCTTGGGGACCGCGTCGACGCTGACCATTACGCTGACCAATCCGAATGCCATTCCGCTGACCAACGCGGCCATCACCGACTCACTGCCCGCAGCGATCACGATCTCGAGCACGCCGAACAACGGCACGACCTGCGGTAGCGGTATCGCCACACCGAGTTCCAGCGCGGCCAATCCGGCCACGATCGCGCTCTCGGCCGGCACGATTCCCGCGAATGGATCATGCACCCTGTTTGTCGACGTCGTCGCAAGAAATCCTGACGCGCTGCTCAACGCCAACCAGACCAACACTATTGTGGCGGGCGCACTGACAACCACCGAAGGAGCCACGAGCCCGGCGATTTCGGCCAACATCGATGTGCAGACCGGCGCTAGCGTCACCAAGGCGTTCGCCCCGACACCGATCGGACCCGGGGGCACGTCGACGCTGACGATCACCGTGACGAATCTCAACGTGACGTCAGTAACGCCCCCGCCACCCCCACTGACTCCCATCACGTTCACGGACACGCTTCCGGGCACGATAACTGCAACCGCGGTGCCCGTGAGCACTTGCGGCGGGGTGATCGACACGGTTCCGCCGCAACCCGCGCTGCCGCCTTACACCGCCTTTACGCTTACCGGCGGCAGTCTGGCCGGCGTTGCCGGGCCGGGACCGGGCTCGACGACCTGCACCATCACGGTCCCGGTGACCGCAACGGCGACCGGTACCAATACCCTGCCGGCCAATAACTACGGCGGCGTTGTCATTGCGGCGGCTAGCGGGACGCTCGCGGTCAGCCCCATTACCGGGAGCAAGTCGTTTACCACGCCGGCGCTGCAGACCGGTTCGACCACGATGACGGTGACCCTCAACAACCTTACCGCCGCCACCGCGAACATAAGCTCGTTCACGGACAACCTGCTCACGACGATGGGCGCGGGCTTTACTGTTGGCGGCCCGATCACGAATACATGCGGGTCGACGGTCACGGGAGCGGTCGGCGCAACACTGATCACCGCGACCGGCGGCATGATCCTGGCAGGCAGTTCCTGCACCCTTACCATTCCGATTGCGATTTCCGCCGTCGCGGCGACGGGTAACCGCACCAACACGATTGCGGCCAACGGCGTGCAGACCTCGCAGGGCAACAATACCGTGACGATCACGGGCGTGGTCAACGTACAGCGCGCGCTGACGGTGAGCAAGGCATTCGCGCCGGCGACCATCGAAGCCGGCGCCGTTTCGCGTCTTACCGTCACGATGGCGCCCACCGTGGCTCTCACCGGAGCGGGCTTCACCGACGACCTCACGACGATGGGGGCGGGTTTTACAGTCGCGCCGACGCCGAATGCCGTCGCGACCAATTGCGGTACCGGAACCGTCACGGCAACGGCCGGCGCCACCAGCTTTTCGCTCGCCGGAGCATCGCTGACCGCCGGCACGAATTGCACCGTTGCGGTGAATATCGCAACCCCGGCGACGAAAGGCACGTTCACCAACACCATTCAGGCGGCCAGCATCGTGACGACGCAGGGTGTCACGACGAGCGCCGTCACCGCCAACCTGGTGCTAGTGACCACGTCGGTGACGGTCAACAAGTCGTTCAGCCCGACAACGGTACCCCTGGGTACAACCACTCTCAACGATCCTAATTTCTCGACGCTATCTATCCAGATCCGCAACAACAACGCGGGCGCGATCGCCCTAACCGGTGTCGGCTTGACCGATAACCTGATCTCGCTCCAGCCGGGGCTGCTCGTGGCCGATCCGCCGACCCCGATTTTCTCGGGAGCTGGCTGCACCGGCGCCACGATCACCGCACCGATCGGGGCAACGCAAATCGTTCTGTCCGGCGCCAGCGTGAATGCCAATGCCATCTGTACGCTGTCGGTACACGTGGTGGGCACGATTTCGGGCAACCTGATCAACACCGTGCCGCCGGGATCGATCAGCGACGCGCAAGGGGTCACCAATCCGCTGCAGGGAACGGCCACACTGGCGGTCACCGGCTCTGCGGACCTGACGATCACCAAGGACGACGGCGTCACGATGGTGATCCCGGGTGACACGACAACTTACACGATCACCGTGTCCAACAGCGGCCCCAACGATGTCACCGGGCTTGGCGTCAATGACACGCCACCGGCGGGCATGACGTTCGCGTCCTGGACTTGCGCATCGACTGTCGGGTCGCTGTGTCCCGCGAGCGGCAGCGGGCCAATCGCCGCAAGCGTGACGGTGCTCCATGGCGGATCGGTAACCTTCACGGTGACTGCGGCCATCGCGGACAACGCCACTGGCACCATCACCAACACCGCGAGCCTCGCGGTTCCGGGTTCCGTGATCGACACGAATCCAGTCACGTCGGCGAGCGACACTGACACCCTCACCCCGTTTGCGGACCTGGCGATCACCAAGAGCGACGGGGTGGTCAGTGTCACCCCCGGCGGCACGACGAGCTACACGATCACCGTCAGCAACGGGGGGCCGTCGTCTGCGGACGGTGCGGTATTCACCGATCCGGCGGTTGCGAACCTCAGCGTGACCAGCGTCAGCTGCGGTAGCGCGAGCGGCGGCGCGGTTTGCCCCACGGCGCCCAACACGACGATTGCCCTTATGCAAGGTTCGGGTATCGTCATTCCGACATTACCCGCCCTGGGCAGCGTCGTTTTCACCGTGAACGCGACGGTTTCCAGCGGCGCCACGGGGTCGATCACCAATTCAGCCAGCATTGCGGCGCCGGGGGGCGTAACCGACCCGAATCCGGGCAACAACAGCGCGAGCGATACCGACACCGTTGTCCCGTTCGCGGATCTGGCGATCACGAAGACCGACGGGGTGACCAGCGTCACACCTGGCGGCACCACGACCTACACGATCGTGGTCAGCAACAACGGTCCGGTCAACGTGGTCGGGGCCACGGTCATCGATAACCTGCCGGCGGCCATCACCAGCGACACGTTCACGGCGGTGGGCAGCGGTGGCGCGACGGGGTTCACGGCCAGCGGTACCGGCAACATCAGCGACACGGTCAATCTGCCCAACGGCGCGACGATCACCTACACGCTGCACGCCAACATTGCCGCGAACGCGACGGGAACCCTGAGCAATACCGCGACGGTGAGCCCGCCGGTCGGGGTGACCGATCCAAACCTGGCTAACAACAGCGCGACCGACACCGACACCATTGCCCTGACCGCCGACCTGGCGATCACCAAGACGGACGGGGTGACCAGCGTCACACCTGGTGGCACCACGACCTACACGATCGTGGTCAGCAATAACGGTCCGAGCAGCGTGACCGGCGCTACGGTGACCGACGTCCTGCCGGCGGGCATCACCAGCGACACGTTCACGGCGGTGGGCAGCGGTGGCGCGACGGGGTTCACGGCCAGCGGTACCGGCAACATCAGCGACACGGTCAATCTGCCCAACGGCGCGACGATCACCTACACGCTGCACGCCAACATCGCGTCGAACGCGACGGGAACCCTGAGCAACACCGCGACGGTGAGCCCGCCGGTCGGGGTGACCGATCCGAATCCCGGTAACAACAGCGCGACCGACGTTGACACGTTAACGGCGCAAGTCACCCTGGTGGTGGTGAAGACCGATGGCAGCTTGAGCTACACGCCGGGCGGCATCGCCACCTACACCGTGACGGTCACCGACACGGGTGCGAGCGACGCGCAAAATCTAACCGTAGATGACATCCTGCCGGCCGGTCTGACGCTGACCGCCAACGTCACCTGCATCCCCAACGGTAGCGCGAGCTGCGGCACGGTGACCGGTGCCAATGGCGGTACGACCTTTGGCACGACCGGCGCCCAGCTTGGCGCGGGCGCGGGCAATTCACTGGTCTTCATGGTTCCGGTTGCTTTTGCCTCGGATATGACTGCCGATCCGCTGGTGAACACGGCGACGGCGACTGATGTGACGAGCGGTGCGACAGCCTCCGGTTCTGACAGCGATGCGCTCGCACCGCAGGTGACGCTCGCCGTGGTCAAGACCGACGGCAGCACGATGTATACGCCGGGCGGCACCGCAACCTATACCGTAACCATCACTCACGGCGGCCTGTCCGATGCCACCGATATCACCGTGAGCGATGCGTTGCCGGCGGGCGTGACACTCACCGCGAATGCAACCTGTGTCCCCAATGGCAGCGCAAGTTGCGGCACGGTGACCGGCTTGGCGGGCCAGGCGAACCTTGGCGCGACCGGCGCGCAGATTGCCGCCGGTGCCGGCAATTCGCTGGTGTTCACCGCGCCGGTCGCGTTCGCGCCGGCGATGACGACCGATCCGCTCGTCAATACCGCCGCGGCGACCGACCTGGTTTCCGGCGCCACGGGTTCGGGCATGGATAGCGACGCGCGCTCGCCGCAAGTCTCTTTGGCCGTGACCAAGACCGACGGCAGCGCCACCTACACGCCAGGAGGCACGGCGGCCTATACCGTAACCGTTGTCGATAATGGGCTGACCGACGCCCTCAATGTATCCGTTACCGATGCGCTGCCGGCCGGGGTAACGCTGACCGGCGCTGTCGTGTGCGTGGGCAACGCGGGCGCGACTTGTGGCACCGTGACGGGAAGCACTGGGGAGTCGAGCTTCAGCGCAACCGGTGCGACCATCGCCCCGGGCGGCGGCAGTTCGCTCGTCTTTACCGTGCCGGTCGCCTACGCCTCTGATCTGACAGACAACCCGCTGGTGAACGCCGCGACCGCGACGGACCTGGCGTCGGGCGCCAGCGGCAGCGCCTCGGACAGCGACGTGCTTGCCGCGCAGGCCGTGCTGACGGTCACCAAGACCGATGGCAGTGCAACCTATTCGCCCGGTGGGATCGCGACCTATACGATCGTGGTGACGAATGCGGGGCCGTCGGATACGACGAGCACGACTGTGTCCGATCCGTTGCCCTCGGGCGTTACGCTCACGGCCAACGTGACGTGCGTGACGGCCGGCAGCGCCAATTGCGGCAACGTGACCGGTACCGCGGGGCAGACGACCCTGGGCACGACCGGGGCGTCGATTGTCGCGGGTCCGGGCAATTCGCTCACGTTCACCGCGCCGGTTGCGTTTGCGTCAAACCTGACCACTAACCCGCTGGTCAATACGGTGACCGTGACCGATCCGGCGAGTGCGTCGCCGGCCACGGCGACCGACAGCGATACCTTGAGCGCCAGTGTCGACCTCGCGATCACCAAGAGCGCCAACGTGACGATGGCGGTACCCGGGCAGACTCTCACCTACACCATCGTGGTATCGAACGCCGGGCCATCTGATGCAATCGGTGCGACAGTGACCGATCCGCTGCCCGCGGCTCTTAGCAGCGCGACCTGGACTTGCGTAGCCAGTGGCGGCAATTGCACCGCTGCGGGATCTGGGAGCATCAGCGACACGGTCAATATACCGGTGGGCGCGACGCTGACCTACACCGTTGTCGCGACGATTGCGCTGGACGCAACGGGCAATCTGGTCAACACGGCAACGGTGGGCGCGCCACCTGGTGAGACCGATACCAATCCAAACAACACCGCCACTTCTACTGTCCCGCTCACTCCGCAGGCGGATCTGGCGATCACGAAGACCGACGGGGTGACCAGCGTCACACCTGGCGGCACCACGACCTACACGATCGTGGTCAGCAACAACGGTCCGGTCAACGTGGTCGGGGCCACGGTCATCGATAACCTGCCGGCGGCCATCACCAGCGACACGTTCACGGCGGTGGGCAGCGGTGGCGCGACGGGGTTCACGGCCAGCGGTACCGGCAACATCAGCGACACGGTCAATCTGCCCAACGGCGCGACGATCACCTACACGCTGCACGCCAACATTGCCGCGAACGCGACGGGAACCCTGAGCAATACCGCGACGGTGAGCCCGCCGGTCGGGGTGACCGATCCAAACCTGGCTAACAACAGCGCGACCGACACCGACACCATTGCCCTGACCGCCGACCTGGCGATCACCAAGACGGACGGGGTGACCAGCGTCACACCTGGTGGCACCACGACCTACACGATCGTGGTCAGCAATAACGGTCCGAGCAGCGTGACCGGCGCTACGGTGACCGACGTCCTGCCGGCGGGCATCACCAGCGACACGTTCACGGCGGTGGGCAGCGGTGGCGCGACGGGGTTCACGGCCAGCGGTACCGGCAACATCAGCGACACGGTCAATCTGCCCAACGGCGCGACGATCACCTACACGCTGCACGCCAACATCGCGTCGAACGCGACGGGAACCCTGAGCAACACCGCGACGGTGAGCCCGCCGGTCGGGGTGACCGATCCGAATCCCGGTAACAACAGCGCGACCGACACTGACACGGTCACGAGCGGCGCCACCCTTGCACTGGTCAAGACGGCCGGAAGCGCCACTTACGCGCCCGGGGGCACCACGACCTATTCGATCAGCGTGACCAACAGTGGGCCCTCGAACGCTGACAGTCTCAGCGTGGTGGACAACCTGCCTGCGGGCGTGAGGCTTACGGCGTTGGCCAGCTGTGTCGCAGTCGGCACGGCAAGCTGCGGAAATCTCAGCAGCGCCGTCGGCGGCACAAGCTTTACGGCGACCGGCGCCGCGATTGCGGCTGGCCCCAACAACCGGCTCGTCTATTCGCTTTCGGTGCAGTTCGCGACCAACCTGACAGCTCAGCAGATCACGAACACCGCCACGGCGAGCGACCCAACCGCGGTAAGCGTCGCGTCGGGCTCCGCCACTACCTTCCTTGGCGGGCAGGCCCAGCCAATTCCAACAGCTGATCGGCGGTCGCTATTACTGCTCACCTGTCTTATTCTCCTGCTGGCGTGGCGGCGGACGCGATCATCGCCGCTTCACCGCGACCTTTACCACTAACACCATCGCCCTAGTGCCGCGCAATCGCGTGTGAGCGCGCGACCTCGCCGGGCCGGGCCGACGCCAACTCGAACGCGGGCGTAGGCGACTACCCTAGCGGCCGCTACCCACCAAAACACGGGGTGCGCGGCCGAATCTCAGTGGTGGCGGTGCCCTCTCCAGTGGCGATCGTGATCACCACCCCAATAGCCGCCGCCAAAATAGACCACGGGAGGAGCGGCATAGCCATAGCTATAATCGGGCGCATAGACCACCGGGGGAGGCGCGTAGCCGAACGGGGCAATACCGACACTAACGTCGACCCGGGCCAACGCGGCCGAGGCTGCCGTCAGCGCGAGGGCGCCAAAGACAAGCGCAAGCATTCCTTTTTTCATGATCGGTCCTTAGAGTACAGCGGTGCAATAAGAATGATCACCCGAGCCGAGCTTGGAGGCTCTTATCTCGAGGCGACCTTCTTTCCTTCGTGCGCGCGTTGCGCAAACACGCTGTCCGCGAGCTTCTTTTGCTCGTCAGGCATCGAAGAATACAGCGACGAAAAAGCCTCAGACATTTTCTTGATGGCGTCTGCATGGGCCTGGACGATACCGCCATAGGCATTCAGGTCGTCAATCGCCGTCGCGTTGTTGGCAATGGAGGCCCGTTTTTCGATCGCACTGTCAAGCTTGGTTGCGTTCTCGCGCATCTGCTGCGCGACGACGTCCCACTGGGACTCTTCGGCCGGAGTGATCTTGAGCCTGGCGTGCAGATCCTTGATGTGCTTCTCGATCTCGGTGCTGTGTTTGGCGTCCGCCGACCGCGCCATCGCGACAGACGAAGCCGCGGGCGATTGGGCGTATGCGGCGCCAATAAGAAACGTGGAAGCGATGACTGCTGCAATGATGGTCTTCATGAGGTTCTCTCTCGGATGGTTGATAGGTGTGAGTTCAACTCGCCGGCTTGCGTACTCGGCGCCCGACCTTCATGCTGATCCTGAAGGGCGTGCTCCAAGGTTTTCCTGTCGGGCATCGTGTTGCCTTGACAAAGGAACACCTACTCATGAGCAAGCCACATGCCATCGGCCCAGCAAACGGCCTTCTCCCTCTGAAACGCATCGCGGCGGACCGAAACTTGAGCCGAATATCGGCACGGCATCGGCATTGCGTACCCACCGACGGTTGTAAGAATTACACGCCTCCGGCGCCCACGCAGGGTGCGAAGGCATTTTGGCGGGGTCAAGTAGCGGCAAGCGGTCCCGCGCCGCGTGTTGTGCAGTTTTCCGTGGGAGACACCCTGCAGATAGCCGCAAGAAGGCCGGCGGCTTTGCCGGTGCTCTCAACCCCGTGCGAGACCTGCCTGGTTGCAGCGCGCTAATCCTGCTGCTAGCGAGCCGCCGCGCCGTCTCGAGTCGAGATAAGCCCGACGGGCGTGTCCGCAGCAGCAGGGCGGGTCGCGGCCAGCCCAGGGCTGCCCGCCGCGGCCGCGCTCGCCAAGGGGCGCAGCCCCCTTGCGTCCAAGTATGACTGGAGCCTTGCCGCGCTGGCGCTGCGGTCTGCCAGCGCCACGTAGCCATCGGGGCGTATCAGGTAGCAGGCGTCACGCGCAAGCCCTGCGCGCCGCATTTCCGGACGCCACTCGAAGCACTGGAGTGACAGATGGCGCTGGTCACAAAAGGCAGCGAGCTCCGGCGAAGGCGTGCCATAGACATGAACCTGCCAGTCGAGCGCGGTAAGCGGTGCGAAGTTATCCCGGCGCCGCCCGGAGAGAGGATCAAGCGCTATCCACGGCAGGCGGTCGCCGCCCTTGACGTGCCCAGCCGCCCCTTCCGCAAGGCTGCTGTGACGATAGTTGATAGCGGTCTGTGAGATGGTGCGGAACAACAAGCGACGAAAGGCGCGCAATGCAAAGGCCGCTGGAAGCACGCTGGGTACGACGTAGAGTCGGATAAAGCGCGCGATCGGACCGTCGCGCGTTACTACGACGAAGGCGCGATCGGTAGTCGCCACCAGGCGGCGAGCAAAACCGATGCGTTCCGGCTCGTAGCTGTCGAGTAGGGTCGCGTCGGCTGCGCCGCGCACCACCGCCGCCAGCTTCCAGGCGAGATTGATCGCGTCGCCGATGCCCGTATTCATCCCCTGGCCACCGACCGGACTGTGGATGTGTGCGGCATCGCCGAGCAGGAATGCGCGCCCTTCGTGAAATTTCTGCGCGACGCGGTGGTGGACGTGATAGGTCGAGAACCAGTTCACGCGTTCCACGGAGACGCGCATGCGCTCGACGACGCTCTTGCTGACGTCGTCCCACGTGAACTCACGATTGGCTTCGTCCGCAACCTGCACCGTGCCGATCAGCCGCGCGCGTCCGGAGTCCTTCAGCGGAAACACGCCCAGAAAGTCCGCCGCATCCAGCGCAATATGCAGCTCGCGGCCCATGACTGGTCCGCTGGCCTCGACATCAGCGACGTAGAACAGATGCGCGTACGTTCCGCCGGGAAAGCCGATGTTGAGCAACTCCCGTACACGCGAGCGCGCGCCGTCGCAGCCGGCAAGATACGCCGCCTCGCATGACTCTTCGGACCCGTCCGGGCGGCGCAACATCGCGCGCACGCGGTCACGGTGCTCGACGAAACTGACGAGCTCAGTACGACGTTCGACCGTGATGCCGGCGACGCTTAGATGTTCGATGAGGAAGCGCTCGTGCTCGTCCTGCGGAAAGTTCAACGCATAGGGAAATGGACTGACCCCGGCGCCCATGCCAGCGAGCGGGCCGCGAGCGACCTTTCGACCGGCGACCCAGAGATTGACGGCCTCCACTTTGAACCCGCGTTCGACCACGGCCGCGGCCAGATCTAACTGATCGTATTGCTCGAGCGTACGCGCTTGGACGACGAGCGCGCGCGATGTGGTCCCTGGCTCGGCGGTCTTGTCGATCACGCGGACGCGGACCCCCATGCGCCGCAGCCACAAGGCCAGGACGAGGCCGGTCGGGCCCGCACCGATCACCAGAACGTCCGTGTTGGGCACTGATTCGCTCACCGGCTGCGCGCTCCGGCGCCGACGACTGGTCGCTTATGAGTCGGCGGCACTTCAGCCCGTGTGCGGCGCCGCTTTCCAGCTTGCTAACACCTCTTCCTCGCGCGCCAGTGACAAGCCCGCTTTCAGCTTCGCTTGTCGATCCGCAGGTTGCCCCCTGTACCAATCAAGCGTATCAGAAGCCGTGAGCGCGAGGGGACGGAAGGTCAGTCCCGCGGCCAGGGCGGCACGGATGCTGCGCTCGGCGAAACCTGCGCTGTCATCCTGGCCGGGCACCCAGACCGGCATGTCACCCCACGCGCCTACCTTGTGTGCTTCCAGAAAGTTCGCGGGCACCCAGGTCAGTCGCACATCCGCGTGGATTGCGGCGGCGATGGTGGCCAGCATCTCGCGCATATCGAGGGCGTGTTCCGGCCCCGTCGCGTTGAACGTGCCGAAGGTACGCGATTCGGCCATCCGGATTGTCCATTCGGCCAGGTCGCGGGCATCGATGAACTGCACCGGATCGGACCCGTCGCCAGGCGCCAGGACTTCACCCCCGCGCGAGAGGCGGACCGGCCAGTAGGTGAAGCGATCAGTCTCGTCACCCGGTCCGACGATGAGACCGGGTCGGATGACCGTGGTCATTGCCGGAAACTGTTTCTGTGCCTCCTGCTCGCTGACCGCCTTGAGTGGTCCATAGAGGTCACCGACGTTGGCACGCAGGGATTGCAACGTCTCAGCCATCGCATCTTTTCCGGTATAGCCCGCGACGGGGGCGGACTCGTCTGCCGGCTTGTCGTTATCGGCGTATACCGAAACCGTCGAGATGAAAATATACTGCCGCACCTTGCCGTGCAGCATGTGGCCGGCGTCCCGTACCCAGAACGGGAGCGTGGTGGGATTGTCGATGCATACATCCCACTCGCGTCCTTCCAGCGATTTCAGGTCGCCCGTGTTGCGATCGCCGAGTAGCTCTACGACCTGTCCCGGCCAGGTCTTGGGTTGTCTGCCGCGATTGAACAAGGTCACCTTGTGGCCACGCGCCAGCGCGTAGCGCACCTGATAGGGCCCGGTAAAGCCGGTGCCGCCTAGAATCAGAATACGCAGCGGCTTTGCTACACCCGTCGACCCATCGGCGGCGATGGCCAAGCGCCGGCGCAAGGTCATGCTTGAGGCGGCAAGAATGGACAGGTTCAGAAGATTGCGGCGGCTCATGCGCATGGTAGTGTCCTATTGCCGAGCACCAGGGTCTGGTCGCGATTTTGTTGCTAACCGACCGTTTTCGCAACCCTCCGGCGGGTTGGGCAACGCGAGTGGCACATTCGGTGCACGCGGCGCACGCAATCAACCGGCGGGAGACGCACTCCGCCCTGGACGGCTCGATGCGCAGGGTTGGCCTGTCAGTCGCCGCTCCGCTGGACTGGCGCAGGCCAGCCCCGCGACGGCGGTGCAGCCGATGTACCGGTCGTGATTGGTGCTTACGACGGTAGCGCGCGGCCGATTGGCGCGACTAGCGACAATTCGTTACTGTGTCCTTACGGTCCGGCCGACTTGCTGCTGGGCGTCGAACGCCCAGGCGACGCGCGCCCGACCGGTCTCCTTGGCCCGGTACAGGTGCGTGTCGGCGACGCGAAGCAAGGGCTCCAGCGATGTGGCCTCGCTCGGGAACTCCGCCACGCCGGCAGAGTAGGTGTGTCCGGCCAGGGCGTGGTCACCGAGCCAGCACGTCCAGCTTGGCAAAGTCCATCATTAGTTTTTCGATCAATGCGGTAGCCTGCGCGCTCGATATCTTGGGCATGACCACCGCAAACTCTTCGCCGCCATAGCGGCAAACAATGTCGCTCTTGCGCAATCGCTGGGTCAGCAGTCGAGCCAAGGCCTGCAATACGAGGTCGCCGACGTGGTGCCCATGTGTGTCGTTGACGCGCTTGAAATGGTCGATGTCGATCAGCACGACGCATAGCGAGTTGTGCTGGCGGTGAGCCAACTCGATGTACCCGGGCGCGGCCTCGTACAGGTAGCGCCGGTTGTACAGATCCGGTCAGCGTATCGCGCAGCACCTGCTCACGCAGCAGGTTCTGCAATTGCTCGGCCTCGGCCATCTTGGCTTCGAGCGCGACGTTGAGCACCTCGAGGCGTTGGCTGTTGCGGTCGGCGACCCGCTTGGCTTCCTGGGCCAGATCGCGCTCCCGCTTGCGCCTGGGCCGTCCTGAACTCGACCTGCGAAGCGATCTGGCTCGCGCGCGCACTTTGTCCGGCTGTGGTCTCGTAGAGCAAGCGGGCCTGCGGAAGTGGGCCAGCGCGGCTACCGCATCGCCCAGCGCCTCGCATGCGTCCGCAGCGAGTTCGTGCAGCCGCATCAAGTCGTAGGGGGCATCGGTGAGGCCCTGGCTGGCGCGGTCGGCCAGCGTACGCTCAACCAGATTCGCGAACCTTCGGAGGTGGCGCCGCGCGACTTGCAGCAGAGCGCACTGGACCATCGTCCACAGGGCGACGCCGTCGCCGCTGCCCACCGAAGCCGGGACACCGCGTTCCAGCCAGCCTTCCGCCGCGTCCACATCACCGCCGCAGAGCAGCCCCAGCGCGAGGTAGGAGGAGAAGCGCTCCAGCTCGCCGGGTGCCAGGCTGATGATGCCACCCTCATCAACCCACCCGACCTGCTGCGGGTTGTCGAGCAGCCAGCGCGCCATCTCGGCGGCTTTGCGGCGACATCCCCGAAGCGTGGTAGATCTCGATCAGATTGGCGCCGCAGGCCCCGATAAGGCCGCGTGCCTGGGCCTCGCGGGCGCTCTCGAAAGCGGCTTCGGTAAGGAGGCGCGCCTGCTCGAAATTGCAGAGCACGAAGTGATAGGCGCCCAGATTGTTCACGGCGACGGCCCGGGGACCTGGCCAAGTGACGCGCTCGGCGGCCTCCAGCGCCCGATAGCCGTACGTCAACGGCTCTTCCACGTGGCCGAGCAGCTTGTGGGTGCTGGCTGCCGAGTTGTAGTTGATGAAAAGATCGATGGCTTCGCGTTCCAGGCCTGGGCTCGACGCAATGTCCTCTAGCTTGCGCAGCGCGTCATCGAGGCGTCCGGCGCGACGCAGCTCGATCGCCTGTACTTCACTGCATAGGGCCAAGCCCCGCATATCGTTGTGACGACTAAAAGCCGCTCGCGCCTGGTCGTTAGCCTCGACCGCTGCCTCTGCGTCACCGACGCGAATTTGCGCGAAAGCCACATGGAACCAGCCATACCCGCGCAACGGATGGTCGGGAGTGTCCTCGGTTACGCTTAGCAACTCGCGACCGAGCTCCTCCCCCTTCAGATGATCCAGGTAGAAGACGCGCCAAGCCTGCTCGAGGAGGTCTTCAGGGCTGGTCATGGTCGCAAGTTCGACAGCCAGGGCGAGCCGGCCCCTGACCGCGAGTCGGAATATTTACTCCAGCGGTCGTTCTCGCACCACGGCGTGGCTTGCGCCACGCCGTGCCGGCAACGGGGCCGACAGTCGATTTGCGCTGCAAACTCCCTCCAGGCGAGCAAGATGACTGACGCTGGGCGGCACTTAATCGCGCCGCGGGGCGCCGCGACGGCGCGCGTGCCCGCGCGAGGCAACACGCGCCTGCGTTACCTAACCGCCAAGCGATTGCCGTGCCAAGGACTCCCCTTTTCTGCTAACCGGCATTTTCCCCAAGACTGGATCCCGCCAGTCACCGTCCTGGCTCAGAGGATTGTCCCCCGAATCCTGAAAGAGATCGCGGCGGTTTCAGGTTGTGCGGCCAGCAGTCCGGAGACGCCTTAGTGCGCCTATGACGTCGCCAAGGCGAGGGCCGCAAGGGCCGGTTCGTTGGCCGGCCGCGATCGCCCGCGCGTCCGCGTCCACCCGCTTACCACTTGCGCGGCAGCTCCATGGCCACGATTGATTTGATGAAGCCGAGCTTTTCATAGAAAGACGCCACGCCGGGGCGCGCCGCGCGTAACACCCAAGCGATCCTGCGATCTTCCCCGACCACGGCCTTGACTAGAGCCGTTCCGACGCCTTTTCCGCGATGGCCCTGCGCGACCACGAGCATCGACAGGTAGCCGTTCGACATCTCGTCACAGATTGCTCGGGCAAAACCAATCACTTCGTCAGCCTCGAGGGCGACGAGCACGCGCTGGGACCTGGAAACGAGTTCGCGAAATCGCTCGAGGTCTTCCAGGCGCTCGCTTTCGAAGCCATTCTCGATCAAGAGGCGCTGCGCCGCCTCGAGTTCCGACGCGTGAATCGTTCGGATCTGCATACCTAGTCGATCGGCCAGGGCATCGATCGCGGCAGCGAAGTCGCGATCGGTGTCTCGGGTTCGGGTGCACGCCCGCTAGCGTCGACGACGCGCCACCACGGCCTGGCGTCTTCCGCGTGCGCTGGCTCGACCGGCTCGCCGAGGCGAGGCATCACCAGTTGCGCGCCCGCTTTCGGCACCAACTTCAACAAAGTCTCTGCCGGTTGGTCCCAGGCGTGCATGGCGAGGCTGAACGTACCCCAGTGCACCGGCAGGAAGGGTCCGCCGCCAAGCAACGCCCACGCCTCGAGCGCATGCTCCGGGCCGAGGTGAATGTCGCCCCAGGCGGGATGGAACGCCCCCACTTCCAGCATCAAGAGGTCGAAGGGGCCGAGCCGGTCGCGGATTGTCTGGTATTCCGCGGTGAGGCCCGTATCGCCGCTGAAGAACACCGCGTGCCGTTGCGAACGGATGACGAGGGAGGACCACAAGGTTGCATTGCGATCTTTCAGGCCCCGCCCGGAAAAGTGTTGTGACGGGGCGGCGGTCACCGTCAGCCCGGCGTTTGGCAACGTGTGCGATTCCCACCAGTCGAGCTCGACGATGCGCTCGGGTCGCACGCCCCAGGCTTCAAGGTGCGCGCCGACGCCGAGCGAGGTTACAAACGGCACGTCGCGCTTGGCGAGTCCGCGAATGGTCGGGTAATCGAGGTGGTCGTAATGGTCGTGGGAAACGATCACCAGGTCCAACGGCGGCAGCGCGCGCAGTCGAACGGGCACGGGCTGGAAGCGCTTGGGGCCGACCAGCCGCGACGGCGATGCGCGCGGTCCCCAGACCGGGTCGGTCAGCACGCGCAGGCCGTCGATCTCGATCAGCACCGTGGAGTGGCCGAGCCAGGTAGCGCGCAGCCCGCTGGCGGGCGATCGCGTCCATGCTTCGACCGGATTCATCGCGGGTAGCGGCCCGAGCGGCACCCGCCGTTCGCCACCGCAGAGAAACTCGCTGACCGTCGGCACCGTCGCGTTGGGATCCCGCAACCCTGGCATCACGGGCCATACGTTGCGGAACCGGTCGCCTGCCCATTGCGGCGATGCCTCGATACGTTCGAGCCGGGCACCGGCGGGCCTTCTGCCCAGCGATTTCACGTTACGATCTCCAAGGTTTTGCTTGCTTGGTTAGGAAGATGTTTGAGCGGGCGAACCGATGCCGCGCGTTGAATGGCCAAACCGGCTGTCGGTTGCGGGCACGTCCAGCACAAGCCCAGGCCACGTTACACGCCGCCTGCGCACGCAGCAATGGGGCGAACGGCGTGGGTACTTCTGCCCGGCTGCCCCGGACGAGGACTATCGTTGCGGATCTGCGGGGACCCCGGCGGCGAGGCTCGCGGCGCCCCCGCCGCCCTCCAGTTCGCCCGGTACCCCTTCCCAGCCGCCGCCCATCGCCTTGTACAGGTTGGCGTAGGACTGAAAGAGCTGCCCTTGCGTCGTTACGTATGCGAGCTCCGCGTTGAGTAACAATTGCTCCGCGTTGGCTACTTCCAAGTAGATGGTTGCGCCTTCACTGTAGCGCAGCTGGGCCAGGTCTCGAAAGCGCTGCAGCGCCTCCACGTTCTTCGCCTGCTCCTCGCGTACCTGGCCGTATTTCGTCCGATCGACCAGCGCGTTCTCCACATCCTGAAACGCGCTGATGATCGACTTCTGATAGGTGGCAAGGGCCTGGCGCTGCAGGGCTTCAGCCTGCGCGACCTGGCTGCTTATCCGACCGGCGTTGAAAATGGGCTGCATCAGACCGCCCCCAAAGGACCAGACCTTGGATGGCCCCTTGAACAGATCCGAAAGCTGCTCGCTCTCTACGCCAAGTAGTGCAGTCAGGTTGATGTCGGGAAAGTAAGCCGCCTTGGCCACGCCGATGTCGGCGTTGGCGGCGATAAGGTTGTCTTCGGCCTGGCGGATATCGGGGCGCCGCTCCAACAGCGATGCTGGCAGCCCACCCGGCACCGCGGGGAAGAGCAACGCATCGATGTCCCGGCCACGCGCAATGGGCCCGGGGTTTTGGCCGAGCAACACGCTGATGAAATTTTCCTGCTGAGTGATCTCGCGCTCGAGTTCCGGCACCTGGGCCGCCGCCGCACGGTACTGCGATTCGGCCTGCTGGTAGTCGCTGGCGGGTACCGCTCCTTCATCGAGACGCACGCGCTGTAGCCGCGCCGCCTCACCCAGGCTGCTCGCGGTGCGCTGGGCAATCTCGAGCTGCCGGTCGAGCGCCCGCAGCTGGATGTAGCCGTTGGCGACCGCTGTGACGACGGTCAGCATCACCGCGCCTTTGCCTTCCTCGCTGGCGAGCAAGCTGGCGCGGGCCGACTCGGTTGCCCGGCGCAACTTGCCCCAGACATCCAACTCGAAGCTGGCGGAAAGATTGACCGGGTAGTCGTTAAACAGCGCCCTGCTGGCCGGCACGGCGAGGGAAGTGGTCTCGCTCACACGCTCCCGCGCCGCCGAGGCGCTGGCGTTCACCTGCGGAAACTGCGCAGAACGGGCGATGCCGTATTGCGCGGCGGCCTGATCCACGTTGGCGGTCGCAATCGCGAGATCCTTGTTGTTCTCGATCGCGGTGCGTACCAGGCTCGACAGCACGGGATCCTGGAACTGCTCCCACCATGCGACATTGGTGATCTCGCCAGCCTCCGTGGTACTGACGCGCCACGCGGACGGCACCGGAACGTCCGGACGGTGGTAGTCGGGGCCGACCATGCATGCGCACAGTGGCAGCGCGAACAACAACGCGACGATCTGCCTGGGCGCGCCGGAACGATTAACGTCTGAATTCCGCATTTTCGATCTTTGGCCCCCACTCAGTGCGTCGGTGACGGCGGTGCGCTTGCGCCCGGTGTCGCGCGCGTGGCGGCAGGCTTGCCAGCGGGCGCCGCGGGTGCGCCGTCACCCGGTCGCCGGAACGGCGCCCGCCGCTCGCTCACGCGCTGCAGGATCACGTAGAACACCGGGATGAAGAACACGCCGACCAGCGTTGCAATGAGCATCCCGAATACAACGGCCGTGCCCAGCGCCTGTCGCCCACCGGCTCCCGCGCCCAGCGCGATGGCCAGCGGCACGGTGCCCAGGATGAAGGCAAACGAGGTCATCAGGATCGGGCGAAGCCGCAGTTTCGCTCCGTCCAACGCCGCCTGTTCGATACTTTCGCCCTGCTCGCGCTTGAGCTTGGCGAACTCGACGATAAGGATGGCGTTCTTGGCCGCCAGTCCGATCAGCATGATCAGCCCGATCTGGGTAAAGACGTTGTTGTCCAGGCCGCGCAACAGCAGCCCCAGGAAAGCGCCGAACACGCCAAACGGGATCACCAGCAGGATGGCCACCGGCATCGTCCAGCTCTCGTAGAGCGCCGCCAGGACCAGGATCACGAACAGCAACGAGACGCCAAAAATATAGCCGGTCTGTCCACCGGTCTTCTTCTCCTGGTAGGTTGCCTCGCTCCACTCATAATTGAAGCCCGGCGGCAGCGCGCGGGCGAGCTCCTCCATGGCGGCGATAGCCTGGCCTGAGCTGTAACCCGGTGCGTTGGTTCCATTGATCGTTGCCGCACTATATACGTTGTAGCGCTCGAAATACTGGGGACCGTTGATGGGCCGGCTGCTTACCAGCGTGCTCAGCGGCACCATGGTTCCGCCGTCGCTGCGCACGTAGAAACGGTTGACGTCGTCAGGTTGTTCGCGCTGCGCTCCCTCCGCCTGCGCCTCGACTCGGTAAGTGCGACCGAAAAGATTGAAGTCGTTGATGTAGTAACTGCCGAGGAAAGTCTGCAGCGCGAAGAACACCTCGCTCAATTGAATTCCCAGCGCTTTGACCTTGTCGCGGTCGACCTGAAATTCGATCTGCGGGATGCGCGGATCGAAGCCGCTATACACGAACCCGATTTCGGGACGCTTCCGGGCTTCGGCCAGGAGGTTCTGCAATACCTGTGACAGTTGCGCGGTGTCCGCGCCGCCGCGATTCTGCAGCACGAACGTGAAGCCCCCGGCGGTGCTCAGCCCGCGGATAGGCGGCGGGTTGAGGACGAGCACTTGGGCATCCTTGATTTGCGCGTTGAGTCGTGCCGTTAATGTGCCCACCAAGCCGGCCGCAGACTGGGAAGGCGCCTTGCGTTGGTCCCACGGCTTGAGCCGCATGAAGGCGGTTCCATTGTAGGAAACCGACTGACCGGTCAATAAATTGAACCCGCTGATATAGACCACGCCGTCGATGCCCGGGACCTCGCGGGAGATGCGGGTAACCGCCGACAGGGCGGCGTTGGTGCGCTCCAGCGATGCTGCTGGCGGGAGGCTCACCAGCGCGATCAGGTAACCTTGGTCCTCCGGCGGCACGAGGCCCGTCGGGCGAGTGGCTGATCAGGCCCCAGACGGCCAGTAGCAACACGCCGAAGGTCAACATCACCAGGATCGCGTGCCGCTCCATGAGCGACACGCTCCGGATATAGCCGTTGCGCGAACGCTCAAACAGACCGTTGAATCGGGTGAAGAACCAGCTGAGTGGTCCTTGCCGAGGGCGGGCCTCATCCACGGGCTTCAGCAATAGCGCGCACATGGCCGGAGTAAAGGTCAGGGCGCAGACGGCAGATAAAACCACCGACACGGCGAGGGTGAGCGCGAACTGCTTGTAGAGTTGCCCGGTAAGCCCACCGAGAAATGCCACCGGTACAAATACTGCCGCCAGTACCAAGGCGATCGCGATCACCGGGCCGCCCACATCGGCAATGGCCGATTTGGTCGCCTCCATCGGCGTCATGCCCCCGGCATCCAGGCGTTGCTGCACGGCTTCCACCACGACGATCGCATCATCGACCACGATCCCGATGGCGAGCACCAGGCCGAAGAGCGTGAGGGTATTGATGGAAAAACCCAGGGCGGCAAACGCGCCGAAGGTGCCGATGAGCGAAATCGGCACCACCAGAATCGGGATCAGCGTTGCGCGCCAGCTCTGCAGGAACAGGAACACCACGAAGACCACCAGTCCAAAGGCTATGAGCAGCGTCTTGACCACTTCCTTCAGCGACTCGGTGACAAATGGCGTCGTGCTGTAAGGGATGGAATACACCATGCCCGGCGGAAAATGGGGGGCCTGGTCATCCATCACCTGCTTGACCTGCTTGGCAACGTCGAGCGCGTTGGCGTCCGGCTGTAGAAAGATCCCGATCAGGGCCGCCGGGATGTCGTCGTTGGCGCCGCTGATCGAGTAGTCGGCGGCAGCGAGCTCGACGCGCGCCACATCTTTGAGGCGCACGACCTGCCCGTTGCCGGCCTCGCGAATGACGATGTTCTCGAATTCACTGACCTCGACCAGGCGGCCTTTGACGAAGACGGTGTACTGCATCTGCTGGCCTGGGGGCACAGGTGGCTGGCCGATGCTACCGGCGGGCGCGATCTGGTTTTGCTCGCGGATGACGTTGGCGATGTCCGTGGCGGTGACGCCGAGTCGCGCCATGCGCTCCGGGTCGAGCCAGATGCGCATACTGTAGTCGCGGGCGCCGAAGATCCGGACCTGCCCTACACCCCGTACCCGACCGAGCGCGTCATACAGGTTGAGCAGCGCATAGTTGCTCAGGAAGATGCCGTCGTAGCGACCCTCGGGGGAAGTCAGCGCGATGGCCTCCAGAAAATCCGTGCTGGTCTTGCGCACGGTAATGCCGCTGCGGATAACATCCGAGGGCAGCTGGCTCTGGGCGATGGCAACGCGGTTCTGGACTTCGACCGCGTCGATGTTCTTGTCGGTACCGATGTCGAAGGTCACCGTCAGGGTGTAGGAGCCGTCGTTGCCGCTCTTGGAGCCCATGTAGAGCATGTCCTGGGAGCCATTGACCTGCTGCTCGATAGGCGCGGCAACGGACTGCGCCACGACGTCGGCATTGGCACCAGGGAACGAGGTGGAAACGGTGACCTGGGGTGGAACGACCTGCGGATACTGCGCGATCGGCAAGCCCAGAATGGAGAGTCCGCCGACCAGAATCATGATCAGCGCGATAACGGTGGAGAAGACCGGACGCTCGATGAAGAAGTTGAACACGATGCCCTTGGGTGAATGTCGGTTCGAGACGCCTGAAGAGTGCGCGGCCGCGCGCTTGCTCAACCCGGTGTTTTGGGTGGCGCCGGAGTGGAACCCGCATTCGGTTGATCGGCTCGCGCAGCGGTTACGACCGGCTTGACCTGAACGCCGGCGCGCAACTTGCCGACGCCCTCGATGACGACCCGATCTCCCGCGCTCAGGCCCTTGTCGACCACCCAATCACCGCCGAGACGGTAGCTCGCCGTGATCTGGCGCGGCTCGACCTTGTCGTCGGCCGAGACCACGTACACCGACTTCAGGCCCTGGAGTTCGGTTACCGCCTGCTGTGGGATGCGGATCGCGTTCGGGTTGTCGAATGCGGCGACGATGACGCGCACGAACAGTCCGGGGCGTAAGACACGCTGCGGATTGGGAACCGAGATGCGCACCTGGAGGGTACCGCTTTTCTGGTCGAGCGCCGCATCAACGAAGTTGAGCTTGCCGGCAAGCGCGTAATCGGTCCCATCGGCGAGTCGAATATGAAACGGCGGAGCCAGATCGGTCCGTTCTCCCGGTGGCCGTTT
This sequence comes from uncultured beta proteobacterium, assembly GCA_963777455.1. Lineage (GTDB taxonomy): Bacteria > Pseudomonadota > Gammaproteobacteria > Burkholderiales > Casimicrobiaceae > PALSA-1003. Next base: position 959,949 of record CAVZQQ010000003.1, on the reverse strand, counting down.
CAGTCTTGCCTGCAACTCAAGCAGCTTGTCCTGGCTGATGCTGAAGTACACCCACATGGGGTCGTTCGAGTACAGCGTCGTGAGCAAGGTTTGCTGGGCGGTGATCAGTGCCCCGGGCTTGACCAGCGAACTGCTCATAAAGCCGTCGCGCGGCGCGCGGAGCGTGGCGAACTCCAGGTTCAGCTCCGCGTTGCGCAGCAGCGCCTTCTGGGCCTCTACCAGCGCCGCGCCGGCACGCTGCTGCGCGACCGCGGTGTCATAGTCCTGCTGGCTGACCGCCTTCTGCGCGATCAAGCGCGAGTTGCGCGCCAGGTTCTGCTCGGCATTGATCAGGTTTGCTTCGGCCTGGGCCACGCCGGCCTTGGCCTGCGCAAGCTGGGCCTCGAAGGGCCGTTGGTCGATGACGTAGAGCAGGTCGCCTCTCTTGACCCGCGCGCCGTCGGCAAACGCTTGCGAGGCGAGCAGCCCCGTGACTTGGCTGCGAATCTCGATAGTGTCCGGCGCCTGGGTCTGCGCCACGTACTCATCGTAGACGGTGATCGGACCGGGTCGCACGTCGATGACGGATACCTCGGGCGGCGGCGGCGGAGGCGGCGCCGCCTTCTTGCAGCCGCCCAGAGCGACGGCAGCAACAACGAGCGCAAGCGCGTGTCGCGCCAGCCGTCCGAGCCGGGATGTGCTGGTCATGGCGATCCGTTCGTTCGAAGACACGGCGACGCGCACGGCCGGTCTTCATGAGCGCAGTCTCGTCCGGGTCAATTGCTCGTGTATGTCCGCGTGCGACGGTACCGTGTCAACGGACACGCATGTGCTGGCCCCGTCGGCACGGAGCGTCTTCCCGAGGCCGTTGCGGCCTTGGCTAGGGCGGCGACAGCCGCCTCAAGAGGCGACCGCTACCGGCGCAACCCGGGGTTCTCGAATCGGCAGATTGACGACCGCGGCGGCGGCCGCCAGCGCCATATCCGCGTACCACATCCAGAGATAGTTGCCGGAATGGGCAAGGGCGAGACCGCCCAGATAGGCGCCGAGGAAACCGCCGATCTGATGCGAGAGCAGCGTCAGGCCGAACAATGTCGACAAGTAGCGGATGCCAAAGAGCTTGCCGACGAGGGTGGCGGTCGGTGGCACCGTGGCCAGCCAGGTGAGCCCCAGACCGACCGCAAAAATATAGAACGTCCACGCGGTCCTGGGAGCCAGCAGGTAGCAACCGATCAATACCGTGCGTGACCCGTACATCAAGGCGAGGATGTACTTGCTGCGGAAACGCTGGGTGCACGAGCCGGCTATCAGGCTGCCCACGATGTTCGCAAGACCGATCAGAGCCAGCGACCAGCTCGCCACCGCCGGCGGCAGGCCGCAAAGATTGACTTCACCGGGTAGGTGCGTCACCAGGAAAGCGATATGGAAGCCGCAGGTGAAAAAGCCGGCGTGCAGCAGCCCGTAGCTGCGGTCGCCAAGCGCATCCTGCACCGCCCGCCATGGGGCAGACGGGGTTGTCGCGGCGTGGTGGGGCGCGGGCGCTCCGACGCTACGTACCAGGGGCAGGGCGGTCAGCGTGATTGCCGCGAGTGACCACATGGCACCCATCCAGCCCAGGACCTGAATCAGCCCTTGCGAAACCGGCGCGAAAACGAATTGCCCGAACGACCCGCCGGCGTTGATGATGCCGGCGGCCTTGCCCCGCTTGTCAGTCGGCAGGTGCTGCGCTGCTGCGCCGATCAGCACTGAAAAACTGCCGGCGCCGGAGCCCATCGCCGAGAGAAGGCCGAGCGAGAAGATCAAGCCGAGCGCGGAGGTCATAAAAGGCGTCACCGCCGTGCCGACCGCCAGGACGACCAGGCCAGCCACGAGGACCTTGCCCGCACCGTAGCGATCGGCCACGGCCCCGGCCACCGGCTGGATGACGCCCCACATCAATTGCGCCACGGCCAGGGCCAGGCTGATGGTGGTGATGCCGAGGCCGGTCGAGCCGTTGAGTGGCGATACGAACAGCCCCAGCGTTTGCCGGGCACCCATCGTCACCATGAGGATGCCGGCAGCGGCGAGGGTAACCAGCCACGGATTGCGTTCGTGCCTCGTCGCCATGAGCGCGCGCGCCGCTACGCGACCGACGCGGGGGGCCACACCAGACGCCGCTCGTTCGCACCCGCTCGCCGCGCCGCACTGCGCCGGAAGCGGCGTGGACGCGCGCTCGGCCCAGCGACGGCGATCGCTGCGGGCAACACCAGCGACTGCGGCACGCTCGCCACCTGGCTAGCGCACCGTCTCGACCGTTGCCGTAAAGACGTAGCCCGCGCCGCGCTCGGTGCGAATCAGTGGTGTTGGCGCCTGCTTAGTTTGGACCTTCTTGCGCAGGCGGCCGACCTGGACGTCGATCGACCGGTCGTACACTTCGTCGTTATGCAACCGCGACGCGTTAAGCAGGTACTCTCGCGACAGCACGCGTTGCGGCGCGGCCAGGAACGCGACCAGCAGATTGAACTCGCTGTTCGTGACCGCGATCACCGCGCCCTGCGGCGAGGTAAGCCGGCGGAGCCGGACGTTAAGCTCCCAGTCCGCGAAGCGATACGCCCGAACCCTGGCTACGCTGTCGGCGACCGTTTCATGGGTTCGCGATCGCCTTAGCAGCGCGCGGATTCGAGCGAGAAGTTCGCGCGGTGAGAACGGCTTCGTCAGATAGTCGTCCGCGCCAAGTTCCAGGCCCATGACGCGATCGGCTTCTTCGTTGCGACCGGTCAGGATGATGATCGGAACGTCCGAGTCCGCGCGCAACTGGCGAGCGATCTGCATGCCGTCCTCCCCCGGCAACTTCAAGTCGAGAATGAGCAGGTCGATGGTGTGCCGCCCCATGACCTCCGGGATCGCTTGTCCCGCCGGCTAGTGTTGTCACTTGCATGTCGTTATCGCCGAGATAGTCGGCAATCAGCTGCCGCACCGACGGGTCGTCGTCGATCACGAGGACGTGATGGGGCGCAGGCGTGACTCCCATCGCAGGACTTGTATGCAAGGGCCGGAGAGTTCTAGCCAGCATTGTGCCTCGACATTGGTCCGTCGGCACGACCGGAATTTGTCACCCCCAGCTTGGCCGATTGTGTCCGTTGTCATCTGGCGAGCCGGCCGCAGGCATATTGCCGTACCGCAATGCGGTTCGAATAATCGCTGCACAGGCATACATCATTCGAAGTCCTCGCGTGCACACTGCAAGGAAAACCGTGGGCTCGAAGGGCTATATCGTAATCGTCGAACCGGACGACCTGATTCGGGAGTTGCTCAAGCGCTGGCTCGGCGAAGCGGGTTATGGGGTCGTTCTGGCCGCGAAAGACCATGGAGAAATTAGGGTCAAGCCGCAGCTCGTTATCGCCGACATTTCCAACCCAACCTGCGCGGCGATCACCATCGATGCCCTCGAAGCGGCGTATTCTGCGCCTATCCTGGCCTTGTCCGCTCGCTTTCGGCGGGGGCTGGGTGGGTCGAGCGAGGCCGCGCATCGTTTGCACGTCGGCACGGTCTTGCCCAAGCCGTTCACGCGCGACGAACTGCTTGGTGCGGTCAGCGAGGCGATCGGGGACCCGTGATATACCGGCCGCGGGAGCGCGCTCCCGCTGGACGTCCGACTCTCAAACGCAGGTTAACCGAACGCAGGCCATGAGCGATCCATTTCGGTTGGCAATCGATACCATTCCGGGGCTCGTGTGGAGCAGCCTGCCCGACGGGCAGATCGATTTTCTGAACCAACGCTGGCTCGATTACACGGGACTACCCGTCGAAAGGGCGATCGGCTGGGGCTGGCAGGCGGCCGTTTTTCCGGATGACCTCCTCGGGCTCCTGGAAAGCTGGAAAAATGTGTTGGCCTCCGGCGCGCCGGGAGAGACCGAGGCGCGCCTGCGGCGGCACGACGGTGTGTACCGCTGGTTCCTGTTCCGCGCCATGCCGGCCTACGACGCCGCCGGGACCGTGGTCAAGTGGTACGGGCAGACCACCGACATCGAAGACCGCAAATGGGCCGAAGCGGTGCTCTCGGGTGAGAAGCGCCTGCTCGAGATGATCGCCAAGGGCAATCCACTGGTCGCGATACTGGATGGATTGTGCCGCCTGGTCGAGCACCTCTCCGGCAACGTGCTGGTCTCGATCCTGCTGCTGGACGCCCAGGGCAAGTATCTCCGGCATGGCGCCGCGCCCAGCCTTCCGGCGAGCTATACCGCGCCGATTGACGGCCGTCCTGCCGACCCCGACCTCGGCCCTTGCGCGGCGGCCGCGCGGACGAAGGAGCAGGTGATCGCCGCTGATATCGCTGCCGAAACCCGGTGGCCCGAGTTTCGGTCGCTGGCGCTGGCGCACGGGCTCCGGGCGTGCTGGTCGACGCCGATCACGTCGTCGGCGGGAGAGGTGTTGGGCACCTTCGCCAGCTATTTCCGCGAACCGACGACCCCGACTGCGGAGCAGCAATGCAGGATTGAGCAATTCACGCATCTCGCCAGCATCGCAATCGAGCGCACACGCGACATGGATGCGCTGCGGCGATCCGAGGAGCGCTACGCGCTCGCCGTCGAGGCCGCGGGGGACGGGCACACGGACTGGATCGTGGCCACCGACGAGTTCTACGCGTCACCGCGTCTGCTGGAAATGTGCGGCCTTGCCGCAGACACCGCCTTCACCAGTCGCGGCGATTTCCTGAATCGATATCCGTTCCATCCGGAGGATCGGCAGCGGGTCATCGACGCGTTCGATGCACACTGCGTTGCCAAGACCGCTCGGCTCGAGACGGAAACGCGCATTCTGCGTCGGGGTGAGACCAGGTGGCACCACCTGACCGGCCTGTGCTCACGGGATGCCTCCGGTGCGCTGGTGCGCTGGAGTACCGCGGTAACCGACGTGACCGAGCGCAAGCGTGCCGAGGCCGCGTTGCGCGTCTCGGAACAGCGCTACGCGCTCGCCATGGAGGCCTCCGGCGAAGGTTACTGGGACTGGAATATCGCAACCGATGCGTATTACGCGTCGCCGCGCATGCTGGAACTGTTCGGCTTTCCGCCCGGAACCGCATTCAGGAACCGGGCCGATTTCGTGGCTCGATTTCCGGTTCATTCCGAGGATCGGTCGAAGTGGGAAGAGGCCGTCGCGGCCCGCTTTGCCGGCAAGCCCGCGCAGGACGGCTTGGAGATCCGTATCGTCCCCAACGGCCAGACGCGCTGGATTCATCTGACGGCCTTGCTGTCACGCAGCGCTACGGGAGACCCGCTGCGCTGGACCGGCTCGGTTGCCGACATTACCACACGCAAGCAGGCGGAGGAGGCGCTGCGGCTTTCGGAGCATCGTTACGCGCTGGCCATGGAGGCCACCGGGGACGGTCATTGGGATTGGAACATTCCGGCCGACAAGATATACGTCTCGCCGCTGTTACTCGACATGTGCGGCGTGCCGGCCGACAGCGCCTTTGCCAGCCGGTCCGAGTGGGTCAACCGGTTCCCGTTTTATCCGGGGGAACGGCCGAAGTATGAGCAGGCGGTTGCGGAGCACTTCGCCGGCAAGACGGCCCGACTGGACATGGAAATTCGCATCGTTCCGCGCGGGGGAACGCGCTGGATCCATATGACCGGGCGCTGCTCGCGCGACGCGTCGGGCGCGCCCATCCGCTGGGCCGGTTCGGTGACCGACGTGACCGACCGCCATTTTGCCGAGGACGAGCTGCAGCGGATGGAGCATCAGCTGCGACAGGCGCAGCGGCTGGAGGCAATGGGTACGCTCGCCGGAGGTATCGCCCACGATTTCAACAATCTTCTCGGCGCGATTCTTGGTTACGGCGAGATGGCCTTGCGCGACGTGCCGGCCGGGAGCCGGCTGCGTCGCGATCTGGACAGCATCATGATCGCGGGCGAGCGCGGTCGCGCTCTCGTGGACCGGATCCTGGCGTTCAGCCGCAGCGGGATGGGCGAGCGGGTCGCGGTGCGCGTCGAGGAAGTCGTGCGGGAAACCATTGGGCTGTTCGCCTCCAAGCTGCCGGGCAGCGTAGCCGTCGAGACTCAACTGCAGGCGGGTCGCGCAACGGTCATGGGCGACGCGACGCAGATTCATCAGGTACTGATGAATCTGGTCAGCAACGCAGCGCAGGCGATGCCTTCCGGGGGCACCTTGCGCGTGGCGCTCGACTTCGCCCATTCCGATGTCCCGCGCGCGGTGACCACGGGGCTTATCGCCGCGCGAGACTACGTCGTACTGGAGGTCGCCGACACGGGAAGCGGGATCCCAGCGGCAATTCTCGAGCGGATCTTCGACCCGTTCTTCACTACCAAGGACGTGGGCGTCGGAACCGGTCTCGGCCTGTCCCTCGTGCACGGCATCGTGACGGGGCTGGGCGGCGCGATCGACGTTACGACGACCGTCGGCCAGGGAAGCGTCTTCCGGGTATATCTGCCCGCTGCCGGCGATGTCATCGGCGTCGACAAATCCCGGAAGCGGACACCGACAACGACAAAGACGCGGCGCGGCGCTCGCGAGCGGGTTCTGGTCGTCGATGACGAGGAGGCCTTAGTCGGTCTGGTGACCGAGACGCTGACTGAACTCGGCTACGCGCCCACGGGTTTTACCGCCAGCGCGGCGGCGCTGGCTGCGTTCCTTGCCGATCCCAAGCAGTTCGACGCGGTCGTCACGGACGAGAGCATGCCGGGGATGTCCGGATCCGAGCTGATACGCCGGGTGCGGCAGATCCGGCCAACGGTTCCAATCCTGCTGGTAAGCGGCTATCTCGGCACCGCGGTAGTACAGCGGGCGCGGGAAGCGGGCGCCGACGAGGTCCTCAAGAAACCGCTGTCCCCGCGCGAACTCGCCGATAGTCTCGACCGGATGTTGCGCGCGCGGTCACGCCGCAGCCCCCGGGATGCCTTCGTTTCCACGTTGAGCGGACCGCCCGCCAGGGAAGGGCGCCGAACCGCCCCGTCGCGAGCGCGCGCCGACCGGCGCGGCAATGGCGCGCAGTAGCGCAGGACCTATCGCGTCGAAGCGCATGATGCCGCAATCCAATCCCCCCGCGCTGTATGGTCAACCGTTTGACGAAAGGAGCCGCACCGTGATCCTCGGCATGTCGACAGCCACGTTTACGCTGGTGCACGTTGTACTGAGTCTCATTGGGATACTGGCGGGGTTCGTTGTCCTGTTTGGGATGTTCAGGTCGAGGGTAGTCGAAGGCTGGACGGCCGGCTTTCTTGCCGCGACCGTCCTGACGAGCGCGACCGGGTTCCCGTTTCCGCGCGATCATATCCTGCCATCGCATATCGTCGGGATCATTTCGCTGGTCGTGCTGGCCATTACGATCTTCGCGCTCTACGTCCGGCACCTGTCAGGGACCTGGCGCTGGATCTACGTCGTGGGGGCGGTCGTGGCTCTTTACCTGAACGTGTTCGTCGCCTTTGCCCAGGCGTTCCAGAAAGTGCCCGCGCTGAATGCGCTGGCACCGACGCCAGCGGATCCTCCGTTCATTGTCACGCAGGTCGTCGTGATGGGGATTTTCGTCGTACTCGGAGTCGTGGCCGTGCGCTCGTTTCACCCCCAGCCCGACACGGCGGCGCTAGGCGCGGTTTAAACTCGGGGTAACCAGAAGGAGGCACGAAGCCATGAAAACCAAGTCTGCAACGAAAGCTCGGCTGGCTCCGCTCGACACGCCGAACAGCCTGGGGTCCAAAGCCACGCGGGATATCTCCGGGGCGCTCAACGCACTGCTCGCGGACCTATTCGCCTTGTACGTGAAGACCAAGAACTTCCACTGGCACGTGTCGGGGCCGCACTTCCGCGACTATCACCTTCTCTTGGATGAACAGGCAGACCAGTTGTATGCGACCACCGATCCGATTGCTGAGCGTGTGCGCAAGGTCGGCGGGACGACGTTGCGCTCCATCGGCCATATCGCGCGCTTGCAGCGCGTGCTCGACAACGATGCCGAGTACGTCACGCCGCTCGACATGCTGGCCGAATTGCGCGACGACAACAAGCGGCTGACGGAGCGCATGCGCGAGACGCATAGCGTCTGCGACGAGTACGGCGACGTTGCGACGACCAGTCTCCTCGAGAACTGGATCGACGAGTCTGAACGGCGGGTTTGGTTTCTCTTTGAGGCCAGCCGCCCGGGCGAGGCGGCAGGGCGCTGATCGGGTTTCGCCCAAGGGCGACGTCGCGCTCCGGCGCCTACTGGCGAAGAAACGGGTTCCCCAGGGCGTCGAGCACATGCAGCCCCGCGCCCGCGGCTTTTGCTTGTCTCTTGGCGGCAGCGGCGGCGGAGGCGACATCCTCGTGCGTCCGGTACGCGGGTGCGGTGACGACCACAACGCCGATGGACATGGTCGTAAGCGGGAAAAAGCACTTCAGGCCCTTGCGGTCCTCTCCCCAGAATCCGTTGCTGGCCACGTCCTCGGGCGAGAAGAAGGCGCTCGCTCGTTGATTGAACTGCTCGACTGCTCGCGTGCAGCGCCCTTGCCAATCCTCGCTCTGGAAGACGACGAAGAAATCGTCGCCGCCGACATGACCGACAAAATCCACCAAAGGATTGGTCTGCTCCTGCAGCGCTTCGGCGGCTAGACGAATCACTTCGTCGCCGCGCCAGTAGCCGTACTGGTCGTTAAACGGTTTGAAATTATTGAGATCTGCATAGCAGGCGACGAATGGCGTGTCCGCCTCGATAAGGCGATCCAGATGCTGGCTTATCGGAATGTTGCCAGGCAGGAATGTCAGCGGATTCGCGTAGCGCGCAGCCTCGATGCGCAACTCGGTCACCGCGCGCACCAACGCCTCGCCGGTCGCAAGCCCATAATACTTGCCGTTGTCGGTTATGATAAGCCCGTCCTTGAGATAGCGCTGGTCTTCGCCGGCAAGAACACTTCGCATCGCATCCAGCGGTGTGCGCCGGTCAATCAGGGTAGGGTTCGCATCCGCGAATACGCGGCACGACTTGCGGCCGTGAATTTCCCGTTGATACGGCTGCGCAAAGCGATCGACGAACTTGAGACGATTGATCAGTCCGATGGGTCGCTCCTCGTCGACGATCGCTACGGCATGATGGTCGTCGTGCTTGGCAAACAGGATGGCGAGCTCGCCATTGGTGAGACCAAGCGTCACAGGCGGGATTCGTTTGCAAAGGTCGCCTGCGACGGTAAAGCGCGCGGCGCCGCGCTCGCCAACCGGACGCACCGCAACCTTAGTCGATCGGATCGACGCTCGAACTTCAGGCGAAATCTGCCGGACGGGTTCACGCTCGGGCCGTCCCAGCAGGAATCCTTGGGCAAGGTCGATATCCAGGTCTCGCGCCGCCAGGAGGTCAGCCGTATGCTCGACGCCTTCGGCTACGAGTTGCGTGCCAAACGAATCGGCGAATCGTTTTAACAGTCGCACGATTTCGAATTTGTCGGCATCAATGCTCATTTCTTGCACAAAGAAGCGGTCAATCTTCACCAGTCGCGGATGCAATTCCATCCACAGACGAAGGTTTGAGTGACCGTTGCCAAAGTCGTCGAGAACCAGTGAGATTCCGCAATCACGCATCGGCCGCAGAGCCGCTGCGAGCGCCGGTGCGTCGTGAACGCGTTCATGCTCGGTCAGTTCGATCATGACGGTGGCTGGCGACAGCCCCGCATCGGTGACGAATTCCAACCCGCGCAGCGTCCGATCACTGGCTGCCAACAGAGCGGTGCAGCTCATGTTCAGGAGCAGGTGACCGTCCAGGCGTCGTGCGACGAACTCGCGGACAATCACCCGGGCGGCGGTCAGCTCGAGTGCCGTGCGCCGGCCGTTCGCGTCCGCGGCAGCGAACAACTGGTCAGGCATGTGGTATTCCGTGCCCTGCGGACCGCGTATCAGCCCTTCGTAGCCGAGACAGGTCCCGTGCTCCAAATCGAAGATAGGCTGGAAGACGGCGTCCAAGCGCTCGTATTTCAGGACGCGCTCGAAGAGCCGCGAAGATGCGCCGGCGACGATGCAAAGTCGGGGACTAGCGCTTCCCGGTGACTGAGTGTTCACGTCAGTACCTGCCGCTCAAGGTCGGATGTTTACGCGGAACTGCTGCTACCCAGTGCAGCGTGCAAACTTTAGGCCACCGATGGCGCAGAAAAATGAAGGTTTTATGACATCGAACGCCGCCCCGCCCTCCGGCAGTGCCCGCGGGCGAAATGGCGCGGGCGCGAAGGGCTACTCGAGCGGACGCACCCGCGTTGCCTCAAAGGGATGATCGATCAGCGCCTCCATCCGCTCCACAAACCGGATGGTGCGGGACAACTCGCAGTGCAGCGCGAACGCCGCGTCGTCGCTCCAACGCGAGTGCAGGTAGAACAGCCGCGGATCGCGCACGGCACGGTGCGCCTGGATGGCGAGGCAGCCATGCTCCGCGGGCACCTGTTCGGTTTGCTCGCGCAGCAGCGCCGCGACGTTATCTTCCCGGCCTTCGCGGGCATGGAAGCGCGCAAAAATGAACAGTTCCATGAGTTTTCTCCGTACTCACAACAGCAACGGCCGGCGCGTATGCCTCATGAACGGGCATCCCAATAGTCGGCCGCCGTGGGCCCGACTTAGGCCCGACTGCCGAAGGCGAGAAGGGGCCAGTGGGCGACCCCCCGAATGGTGACCGCGTTCCTCGCGACTGATCTGGCGCGACGCTGACAAGTACGATGCTGGATTCTATAATCCGCCATGCCTAGTGCGGTGCGGGTCGTCGGGCGGACGCGATCATTCGTCGCTTCTGTACCCCGAAGCTGCAGGCCGGCGAGTCAACATCGAACCGATCATGACCATCGATCTCGCGGCCCTTCTTGTCGACGAGTCACCCGATGCCGCGATCATTACGACCGCGGATGGCCGGGTGTTGCACTGGAGTCGGGGGGCGGTATCGATCTTTGGCTATACCGAGGCTGAAGTTATCGGCCGGACCCTCGATGAGTTGGTCATGCCCGAGCATCGCAGGGATGAGGAGCAGCAAATCCGGCGCGACGCGCTCGTCGCCGGATTTGCCACGTTTGAATGCCTGAGACGCACCAAGGGAGGCTCGCTAATCTACGTTGATGTTTCCTACAAGATTGTGCACGGGAAGGGTGATGAAGCTCCCTTGATCTTGGCGACCAAGAAGGACATCACGCACTTGCGGGTCGCCCGCGACACCAAGCTGATGGAAGCACGGTTTCGCGACCTGCTGGAGTCCACTCCAGACGGGATCGTGATGGTGAACCCGACTGGGCACATCGTCTTCGTCAACAGCCAGGCGGAGGAACTCTTCGGCTATGAGCCGAAAGAGCTTCATGGCAAGGCGGTCGAACTCCTGCTGCCGCAACGGTTTCATGGGGCCCACATCGGGCATCGCGCCCGCTACTTCGTGCAGCCCCGAACTCGTACCATGGGCGCTGGCCTGGAACTCTATGGCCTGCGCAAGGATCGCTCGGAGTTTCCGGTCGAAATCAGCCTGAGTCCGCTGCAGATCGAGGAGACGGCGTTCGTCATGAGCGCCATCCGCGACATCAGCGACCGCAAGCGGGCGGACCAGAAGTTCAAGGGGCTGCTCGAGGCAGCACCCGACGCGATCATCATCGTGGACCGCGACGGAAGGATCGTGATCGTCAATTCGCAGGCCGAAAAGCTGTTCGGGTACCCGCGCAGCGAGCTGCTCGATAAAGCCGTCGAGATGCTGCTGCCGCCGCGGTATCGCGGCAAGCATCCCGCCCATCGAAATCAGTTCTTCGTCGATCCCCGGGTCCGGCCAATGGGCGTCGGCCTCGAGCTCTATGGGCAACGGGCGGACGGCACCGAATTCCCCATAGAGATCAGCCTGAGCCCGCTGGAGACCGAGGCGGGGACCCTGGTCTCCAGCGCCATTCGCGACATTACCGAGCGGAAGCGCTTCGAGATGGCGCTGCAGGAAAAAAACATAGAGCTAGCCAACGCCAATCAAGCCAAGGACCGGTTTCTCGCCAGTATGAGCCATGAGCTGCGCACGCCGCTCAACGCGATCATCGGTTTCACGGGCACGTTGCTCATGAAGCTTCCCGGGCCGCTTACGCCCGATCAGGACCACCAACTGCGCATCGTGCAAACAGGAGCCAAGCACCTGCTGGCGCTGATCAACGACCTGCTCGATGTGGCCAAGATCGGGGCGGGCAAGGCGGAAGTGCATTTCGAGGCGGTCGATTGCACAGCCGTAGTCGACGAGGTTGCCGCATCGTTGCGCCCGCAGGCGGTCAGCAAGGGACTGCGCTTCGAAGTGCTCGTTCCGGAGACCGCGGTCACCGTGCGCAGCGACCGGCGGGCGTTGCGCCAGATCATCATCAACCTCGTCGGCAATGCCATCAAGTTCACCGAGCAAGGTTGTATCCGGGTGACCGTCGACACGAGACGCGCTGGCGACAAGGATTGCGTGGCTATTGGCATTCATGACACCGGCATGGGCATTCGTCCCGAGGATGAGGCGAAGTTGTTTGCGGCGTTCGCGCGCGTGAACGTAGTCGGTTCGCAGGCGGCCGAGGGGACCGGGCTCGGTTTGCATCTCAGCCAGAAACTGGCTGAGTTGCTGGGCGGTACGATTACGCTGCAGAGCGATTACGGGAAGGGCAGCAGCTTTACGCTGATGTTGCCCGCCTAACGCCCCCAGGCGGGCGGACCGACGAATCGGCAAAGCCTTGGGACCTGCCAAGCGCCACCAGTCGCCGGGCGACTCGGCGCCGAGCATGCGCCAGCGCCGGGGGAGTGGCGGGGCGGGTAAAACTGGAGCAGACTGGCCGTGGGACTGCTTATCGGTGGTTCCCCCGAGATGGGGCCCGATGCAAGCGCTGCGTTCGGCCCCGTAGAGACGACTCACGGATAGTGCTACATGCGATGAAAGCCGGCTCTTTCATCCACCTGACAACCGTGCCGCGCGAACCGGGGTCTAATAGACCGTGGCGGCACGCATTCTGATCATCGAAGACAACCCGGCGAACCTCGAGTTGGCCAAATACCTGCTCGAGGCTCATGGTTACCCCACGTTGTCGGCCTCCGATGGCGGTGAAGGGATCCGTATTGCCCGGGAATCGCATCCCGAGCTGGTGCTGTGCGACCTGCAAATACCGGTGCTGGACGGGTACGGCGTTCTGACTGAGATTCGCGCCGACCCGTCGCTGCTCGACACTCGGGTCGTCGCGGTCACGGCGCTCTCCATGCCCGTGGACCGCACCGCGGCGCTCGGCGCCGGATTCGACGGCTACATCTCCAAACCCATCGATCCGGAGGGCTTCGTGCCGGAAATTGAGGCGTTTCTGCGTCCTGAATCGAGAGCCTTGCATCCAGTGAGAGACGGCTGAGAGGCACCGCGCCATGGCGATGGTCCTTGTCGTTGACGACAGCGCCACCAACCGCGAACTGGTCGTAACGTTGCTCAAGTACAAGCGGCACCGGTCGATCGAGGCGGCCGATGGCGCCGAAGCGCTGACTCTCGCCCGGAAAGAGCGACCCGATCTCGTCATCTGCGACATCCTGATGCCCACGATGGATGGCTACGAGTTCGTCCGTCGGCTGCGCTCCGAACCGGCCATCGCCCACACCGAGGTCATTTTCTACAGCGCCAATTACCGCGAGGAACAGGCGCACAACCTGGCCCGTGCGTGCGGCGTATCGCGCGTGCTCATCAAGCCTTGTATGCCCGAGGACCTCATCGCGGCCGTCGAGCAGGCGCTCGCTCACGTCACCCAACCTCCGATCTTGCCGGTTGCCGCGGACTTCGATCGCGAACACTTGCGACTGCTGACCGACAAGCTGTCGGAAAAGGCGAACAAGTTGCAGAGCGCCAACCAGCGCCTATCGGCCCTGACCGAATTGAATCTCCGCCTTGCCTCGGAGCGCGACCCGCATGCACTTCTCGATCAGGTGTGTCGCGGGGCGCGCGAGCTGATCGGGGCAAAATTCGCCGTCCTTTGCGTCAAGGACAAGAACGATGGCGAAATCGTCTATTCCACCGTCAGTGGCATCGAGGCGGACGTTGCCTCGCGTCTCGCGCCACCGCGCCTCGACAATGAAATCCTTGGACCGGTCATCAACGACCGGCGCTCGCTGCGCCTCGCCAATCCCGGGGGCGACCCCCAGGCCATCGGGCTGCCGGCGGGTTATCCGGCCACCCAGGCCGTTCTCGCCTGCCCGGTTGCCTCGCTTGATACGGCGTATGGATGGATCTGCCTGAACGACAAAGTGGGTGCGGACGGATTCAGCGAAGACGACGAGCAGCTCCTGTCGATCCACGCTGCGCAAGTCGGCCGAATCTACGAAAACGGCACCCTGTACGCGCGGATGGCACGCCACGCTATGCAGCTGCAGGAGAGCGAAGCGCGCCTGCGAGAACGGGACGCCGGACTGCGCCGCGCCCAACTGCTGGCCAAGCTCGCGCACGTTGTTACCCGCCTGGACGGTTCGTTCGAGAGCTGGTCCGAAACACTGCCCCAGCTGATCGGCGTGGCGCCTTCCGACATGCCGCGCAACGTGCGCGAATGGCTGGAACGCGTGCATCCGGACGATCGCTCGGTCATTCGTCTCAGGTCCCAAGACGCCGGCGTTCAGGTCGCGCGCGGTGACGTCGACTATCGCCTGCGGCGTGGAAATCAATGGATCTACATCCGGCAGGTCATGGAGCCACTTCAGGATCCGACCGAGGCTCGCGGCATGCTCCGCTGGTTCATTACCCTGCAGGATGTAACGGATCAGCAACGGGCCGAAATCAGGATTCGGGGACTCAATCGTGTCTACGCCGTGCTCAGCGGTATCAACGCGCTGATTGTGCGTGCCCTCGAGCGTGACGAATTGTTCCGCGACGCTTGCCGTATTGCGGTGGAGGCGGGGCAATTTCGACTCGCCTGGGTCGGCATCGTTGATCGACAAGCGAACGCGGTGAAGCCGATTGCTTGGCACGGCGCCGGCGAAGACTACATTGCCCAAATGCCGTTGGGATTGGACCACAAGTCCGCGGCCGATTTCGGCCTGGCCGGCATGGTCGTCAGGGACCGCAAGGCAATGGTCGTCGACGATATGACGAGTGATCCACGGATTGCCTTGGGCACCGAGGCTGGTCGGCGCGATTTTCGTTCCTTGGCGATGCTGCCGCTTATGGACTCCGGTGCCGTCGTCGGTGTGATGTCTCTGTACAGCGACGAGGTGGGGTTTTTCGATGCGGAGGAGATGAAGCTTCTGCTCGAGCTTGCCGGTGACATCAGTTTCGCGCTCGATCACATCGCGAAAGGCGAAAAACTCCACCATCTCGCGTATCACGATACGCTCACGGGCCTCCCGAACCGGACACTTTTTCGGGAGCTGCTGGCACAGTACGTCGAGCGCGCCGCGTCCGAACGGCGCAAGTTCGCCGTGGTCTTCATCGACATCGACCATTTCAAGACCATTAACGATTCGCTTGGTCGCCAGGCGGGCGACGAGCTGCTGAAGCAGGTCGCCGTCAGGCTCGGACATGGCCCGGGACATCGGGGCGCGATCACGCGTATCAGCGGGGATCGCTTTGGCGTCGTTCTGCACGACATCAAGCACGAAACGGAGGTATCGCGAGCACTCGAGGAATTGCTCGATCGTGGCTTCGGTACGCCATTCGTCGTCAACAGTAGCGAGCTTAAAGTCGTCGCCAAGACAGGTATCGCCCTGTACCCGAACGATGGGGGCGACGCGGACGCCTTGCTCAGGAACACGGAAGTTGCGTTAAGAAGGGCGAAGGCGACCGGTGCCAGGCAGGTGTTCTACACGCAGGAGATGACCCAGATCATCGCCGAGCGGTTCATTCTCGAGAACCGGTTGCAGCAGGCACTCGAGCGGGAGGAATTCGTTCTACATTACCAGCCCAAGGTCGACACGGAGACGAGGCAGATCCAGGGTGTGGAGGCGTTGCTGCGCTGGCAAAGTCCCGATCTAGGGCTCGTACCGCCGCTGAAGTTCATCTCGGTGCTCGAGGAAACGGGCCTGATTCTCGATGTGGGTGCGTGGGTGCTGCGGCGTGCGGTTCTCGATCACCGGCACTTGCTCAGGCAGAAACTGGTGGCGCCCCGGGTGGCGGTGAATGTCTCTGCGATTCAGCTGCATCAGGTGGATTTCGTCGACGTCGTCAGGGACATACTGCACCAAGGTGCGAGCCGCCCGGGCATCGACATTGAAATTACCGAAAGCCTCATTATGGAGGATGTGGCTCGCACGATTGCCAAACTTAAAGCGCTGCGCGATTTCGGTGTGGGCATTGCAATCGACGACTTCGGGACGGGTTATTCGTCGCTGGGCTACCTGGCCAAGCTGCCGGTATCTTCGCTCAAGATCGATCGGTCGTTCATCGTAGCCATGGCGGATGATCCGGACACGATGTCGCTGGTTTCGACCATCATTTCGCTGGCTCACTCCCTGCGACTCAAGGTTTGCGCGGAGGGCGTAGAAACCGAAGAGCAAGCCAAGGTGTTGCGGCTGCTGCGCTGTGACGAGATGCAGGGGTTTCTGATCTCCCGACCAGTGCCTCTGGAAGAATTGACCCCGCGCCTTTCGTCGACGAACACTTAGTATCGGTCGTCGATCTAATGGCATCGTGTAGACTGACGATTGCCCTGTGCGGGCCCGCGGATCGACGCCGACGCCTTGACGAATTTTCACTGGACTTTGGAACTGCTTGGCTGGGTGCTGGGGACCGGCGCTGTCGTCACGACCCTGCTCTGGGGATTCGTGTGGGCGCAGGTCTCGCATTCGATGCGGGTCATCCCGACGCTGCGGCTGGGGCAACGGCTCGCCGCCATCGACCCGCCGACAGGGTCAGTGTGCGTGGTGGTGCCTGCTCACAATGAGGCGCGCGTGATCGCCGAGTTCGTCGGGTCGTTGCGAAGAGAGACGTACCCGCAGCTGCGCGCCGTGCTCGCGCTTGATCGCTGCACCGACGACACGGCGGCGCTGGTTCGCGCGGGAGTCGCCGGAGACGGCCGCTTTGAGATCATCGAAATCGATGTTTGTCCGGACGGCTGGGCCGGCAAAGTGCACGCAGTGCATGCCGGCGTGACCCGGTCGCGCAGCGCCCAAGACGCGGAATATCTGCTTTTTGCCGATGCGGACACGGTCTTCGAGCCGGGTTGCATCGCAGCATCCTTGGCGCTTATGCGGGCGCGCAGGCTCGATCTGCTGAGCCTGGTCAGCACCCTGACCCATGACACGTGGTTTGAGCGCGTCGTACAGACGGCGGCGGCGCTGGAGTTGATGCGCCAGTATCCGCTGACGCGTGCCAACGGGCTTAAGGACCGGCGCGCTTTCGCCAACGGCCAGTTCATGCTTTTCACCCGAGATACCTACGATGCGGTCGGGGGGCACGCAGCCGTCAACGGAGCGCTGCTCGAGGATTTGGCCTTGGCACGACTGGTCCAGGATCGCCGGCGCAACGGCGGTGTCTTCATGGCAGAGGGGCTCTTGCATTGCCGCATGTATGCCAATTGGGCGCAGTTCAAGCGGGGCTGGAAACGGATCTACACCGAGGCCGCGAATCGCCGGGCCGCGAAGCTGGTGGTTGCGGCGGCACGCGTCTGGATGTTGGGAGTGGTCCTGCCACTGTGGACGCTCGGCTGCGGGCTCTACGGCGCAATGCTCGCCGTTCACGACCTCAAGGCGGGGTCGCCGCTGC
The DNA here is from genome assembly GCA_963777455.1 of uncultured beta proteobacterium. Lineage (GTDB taxonomy): Bacteria > Pseudomonadota > Gammaproteobacteria > Burkholderiales > Casimicrobiaceae > PALSA-1003. Next base: position 942,329 of record CAVZQQ010000003.1, on the reverse strand, counting down.
TCGCACTCTGGTTCGTGGCGACGTTGGTCTGGCTGGGTGCGCTCCTGCGCATCGCCGCCGTCGCGCATGCGCCCGCCTGGACCGCGCCCCTTCATTTGATCGGTGCCTGGCTGACCGGTGGCCTGCTCAACGAGGCGGCGCATGACCTGCGATCCGGCGTGCCCACACAGTGGGGCGGACGCGTGTACGACCTCAGCGCTGTCGAGGCCGCGAGCACGCGCGGGGCTCGTGAAGCCGGCGCGACGACTGAATCAGCGAGTACGCCACACTGAGCCAACCGCCGGAGGGCTCGCCGGCCTTGCGCCTGCGCAAGGACCGCCTGCTTGCTCCCCCATCGGGCGGCTCCACGTGCAGCCGTCGGGCGAGCACGTCGAACCAAAGTCGGGGCGCGACTCACGCCGCTCGCGACGCTTTCCACAACTTGAATATGGCGACGGCACGATCAAGAATGATGCTGCCGACGATCCCGTAGAACAGGACGATAATCACCGTGCGCATCACGCGGATTTCGATACCCGCGCGCGACGGATCGAGAGTCTGCAGCAGCAACTTCTTTTGCTCGTCGGAGATGGATTTGATGCCGTCCCAGTTGTCACGCATGAGTCTCGAGAATACCTGCACTTCGGCGACGCGAATATCGATGAACGTGGCGGCTATTCCGTCCACTTCGTAGTGAACGAATGCCCCGGCCATCGCCGCAAAAAGTATCGCGAGAGAATTGAGCAGCAGGTTGCGGCGCATCACGATGGTTGCCTGGCGGAGAGACCTGGCGAACGCCAGGCGGGGCGTCTAGCCTACGCCGGCCCTGATGCTAATGCAAAGCCGGCGCGAAATAGGGTTCCGAGTCCCGCGGTTGCGCCCGAGGAAAGGAGTCGCTCGAAGCGGCAGGGCGCACCGCAGCGCGTACCAGCGGAATAAGGCAACCGCAAAGCGTGTTAGCCGGTGTGAGTGGCCCCCGTCTCACGCACCGAAGGTCAGGGCGCGTGGCGATCGCGGATGAGGTCGCAGCCCAGGCACCGTATGAACAGGGCGACGAAGCCCAATGGTATGATGGTGGAGAGCGTGCGTTGCCGACTACGGAATCATTTCATATACGGCTGCGCATCGTGAACCGATGCGGCATCGCAAGACCAAAGCACAGGCTGTGCGACACACCGCACCGCGACCGCCTTCCCTCGTGCTACGCGACTGAGCGCGACTGCTTGCGTGTCCGGATCTCGTATTCCTGTTTATCGACTCAGATGTGCATCGCTGTTGCTGCTGGCGCTCCTGACGCAAGGCACTCGTGCGGCAACGATCGCGGTTGGCGTTGAGAGCCACGCCGATATCATTGAAATCGAGGCCAGCGCTCTGTTGAACGCCGACACAGGGACCGCCTGGCGAGTGCTCACCGACTACGAACGCTACATTGAGTTCATCCCTGGTCTGCGGGAGAGCCGCGTGCTTGGGCGAACGGGCGCGACTGTCACGGTGAAGCAGTCGGGAGATGTCATGCTTTGGCTGCTGCCTGTTCCACTGGATGTCACCTTCGAGATCACGGAAAGCGCGCCAACGCGGCTGGATTCGCGCGCCGTGGCGGGTGACCTGCGCGCATTGAACAGTCGCTACGTACTGACCCCGGAGGGAAACCGGGTGCGCCTGGGGTATTCCGGCACGCTCGCGTCGGGGTTCGCACTGTTTAGTCCGCTCGAGAGGCTTGCCGTCAAGCAGAACATCGAGCGCCGGTTCCAGGCGCTCGCCGACGAAATCGAGCGCCGGCAGGGAACGGGTTCTGCAGAGCCGGGACTCGGTCGCCTGGATCGGGAATGAATGCTTGACCTGCCGATCCCACGCGGCGCTACGGGTGGTCGCGCGCCGGCCGCTGGTGGCGGCGGGCTCCGTTAAGGACACCCTGTAGCAAAGCACGGCGCGGGTGAGCAGTGCTGACCCGCGCGCGTATTCATGTTGCGCCAACTGACCGACTAGTGGCCGACGTACCCTGATGCGTGCATGCACGCTGTATAGGTATACCCGTCGCTCTTCGCGCTGCTGATCGAAAGACAGCCATCGTCTACCGGGGCGCCCGACGTGTACTCGGTCACAACGATGGTGAAGTTCCAAGTGCCGGCCGGCGGAGGTGTGAACGGGACCGTCCCCGAAGAGACATTTGAGTAGCTGAGGCCTGCGACCAGCTGGCCAAGGGCGTATTCGGCGACTTTGTAACCGGTCATCGGACCGCCGTCAAAAGGCGCGGAAACCGCCCAGAGCTCCAGGTGCAACGGTCCCGACGCGCCGGACGCGTCGAAATTCCGGATTTCATCGGCGGTCAACACCGCCGTGTTGCCGGTGTAGCTGTAGCCCGCGTTGCCGACAAACTTGACGTTCGACGCCGCCGCGCCGGTGGGTGCAAGCACACTGCCCGCCAACACCAGAAAAAGCAGCGCAGCCGACGCCGATCGTGCAGCCGGCACCACCAATCGTTGGCATGCTAACGCCGCCAAGGCGGAGGAAGCCGTTTTTCCCCTATGGGAAATCGCTCGAATCGATGCAATCATTTCGTTCTCCTTTGTGCGCTCGCACTTGCCGTTCAGGGGCACTTTCGTCCTCGTCACGGCACGCGAGACCTGTGCCCAAGCGCCTTACAACGTGCCCGCGACGCGGATCGAACCGCGTTGGGCTGGCCATAACCCGCTCCCGGCCAAGCTACCGCAACAACTGTGCCTGCGACGCTGTAGCAGGCAAGTCGTGCAGCTGCAGGCCGCCGCGACCGCGGCTGCACCGCGAGAGCCTCCGACTGTGGTTCGCGATTGCCATCATGCAGGGGCGGGCTGAGAGTCGTGTGAGGGGCGTTCGAACCGAGGTCGCAGCGACGGTACGCGGCAGTATTTGCCGCACTGGCGCTGCGTTCGAGGCGCTTTTTGTGCAGCACAACGCGCCCCTGCTGGCCAAGCTATGTACTTGACCAACGCCATCGCCAATCGGTGCGAAGGCCGCTTTTTGACTTGCTGGAGCGATACCACAGACAATCAGAATTGCCCCGGAGTCCGACGCGTGTGCAGCGCTGGCCATGGCCCCGGGCGTTGCCGGCCCGGATTGGACGCGGGCTGGCACGGGTGCCCGACAGGGAGTCTCCCTTGGGCGGATGCGGCAGGAGGAGTGAACGTGACGGCGAGAAGGGTAGCGTTGATCACCGGCGCGGCGATGGGTATCGGCGCGGCCATTGCCGACCGGCTCGCGCGCGATGGCTACATTGTCGTCATCAGCGATATCGACAGCGCGGCGACGGCCGAAGCCGCGGCGCAGCTTAGCGCGCGCGGGCTCGACGCATGGCCGGTAGTCATGGACGTCGGCAGCGCCGAATCGATCGCCGCCGGCTTCGCCGCGCTCGCCGAGCGCTACCAGCGGTGCGACGTGCTGGTCAACAACGCGGGCATCGCCAAGACCTTTGGCTTCGTCGACTACCCGATCGAGCATTGGAACCAGGTGCTGGCCGTCAACGTGACCGGTCCGATGCTGTGCGGGCAGCACGCGGCGCGCCTGATGTGCCCGCGCCGGTGGGGGCGCATCATCAACCTGGCCTCAGTCAGTGGCCTGCGCGCCAGCGCGGGGCGTACCGCGTACGGCACCTCCAAGGCGGCGATTATCGGTCTGACCCGGCAGATGGCCATCGAGCTCGCCGAGTTCGGCATCACCGTCAACGCCGTCGCTCCCGGGCCCATCGACACACCGTTGACTCAGAAGCTCCATTCCGAACGAATGCGCGAAAACTATCTGCACGCGGTGCCGGTCGCGCGCTATGGCACGCCCGCGGAGGTCGCCGGTCCGATCAGCTTCCTGGCCTCCGAGGATGCGTCCTACGTGACCGGTCACATCCTGTCGGTCGACGGCGGATTCATGGCCGCCGGCATACTCCAGATCTGAGCGGCAATGCCCTACGACAGGCGCCCGCGTGCGATCCAAGTTGTGCTTCCAAACGAAGGAGGGAAACGCCATGCAACGAAGAACCTTCATCAAGTGCGGGGTGGTGACTGCGGTTGCGCCCGCCATCATCGTCCCCAGCCGAGCACGGGCAGCTGAGTTCAGCTACAAATTCGGCCAGAACCTTCCCGCGACCCATCCTCTCTACCTCCGGGCAGTGGAAGCGGCGGACAAGATCAGAGCGGACACCAAGGGGCGCGTCGATATTCAGGTCTTTCCGAACTCGCAACTCGGCTCCGATACCGACTCGCTGAGTCAAGTGCGTGCCGGAGGCATCGAACTGTTCACGCTGTCAGGGCTCATCCTGTCCACGCTCGTCGCCCCGGCTTCGATCAACGGCATCGGCTTCGCCTTCCGGGATTACGACAAGGTGTGGGCGGCGATGGACGGTGACCTGGGGGCCTATATCCGTGAGCAAATCAAGAAGGCCGGCCTCATGGTCCTGGACAAGATCTGGGACAACGGCTTTCGCCAGACGACGAGTTCGACCAAGCCAATCAATTCGCCGGACGACCTGAAGGGGTTCAAGATCCGCGTCCCGCCGAGCCCCCTGTGGACATCGATGTACAAGGCCTTCGGAGCCGCCCCGGCCAGCATAAATTTCAACGAAGTCTATTCCGCGCTGCAGACCAAGGTGGTCGAAGGTCAGGAGAACCCGCTCGCCATTGTCTCCACCGCGAAGCTCTACGAGGTGCAGAAGTACTGCTCCCTGACCAACCATATGTGGGATGGATACTGGGTGCTCGCGAACCTGCGCGCCTGGGAAAGGCTGCCGGCCGATCTGCAGGCGATCGTCGCCAAGCATCTGAACGATGGCGCGCTTGCCGAGCGGACGGATGTCGCCAAACTCAATGCCACCCTCAGGACCGATCTGGAAAAGAAAGGGCTCGTGTTCAATGCCCCGGCCAACGAGCCGTTTCGGGAGGTCTTGCGCAAAGCGGGCTTCTACGTCGACTGGAAGCAGAAATACGGCGCCGATGCCTGGGCCATACTCGAGAAATATTCTGGCAAGCTGGTGTAGTCAGGATGCTGCGTGCTGCACGTAGAGCCGCGGTTCATCTCCGGAAACGCCGGCCGTGAAACAGGCCCTGGCGAGGCTCGACTCGCTGTTGGGACGGTGTACCGAAATACTGGTCGCGTTGCTGGTGGTTGTGGAGATTGTCATTCTGTTCGCCGGCGTCGTCGCGCGCTACATCCTTCATTGGCCGCTCGTTTGGTCCGACGAGTTGGCCTCGATCCTGTTCCTGTGGCTCGCCATGCTGGGAGCCGTGGTTGCCTTCCGGCGCGGCGAGCACATGCGCATGACGGCCTTGGTCAGCATGTGCCCGTCCACCTGGCGTTCTTTCTTCGACGCCTTGGCGACAGTAGCGGCATTTGTCTTCGTGATCTTGGCCCTGTACCCGGCTTTCGACTACGCGGCCGAAGAGCGATTCATTACCACTCCGGCCCTGGAAATCTCCGGTGCCTTTCGGGCCGCGGCGCTGCCGGTTGGCTTCGCCCTGATGGCCCTGGGCTCTGCACTGCGGCTATTTCGGCTTGGAAGCTGGAAGCAGTTGCTGCTGGCCCTGGTGCTGATCGCCGCGATCATCGTGGCGCTCCTGGCGCTGCAACCCGCGTTCCATAACCTGGGCAACGTAAACCTCTTGATCTTTTTTGTCGGCCTGGTCGGCGCGGCCGTGCTGGCTGGCGTGCCCATCGCATTCGCGTTCGCGCTGGCCACGTTGGGTTATCTGGTGTTCACCACGCAGGTGCCGGTGCTGGTGCTCATTGGACGCATGGACGAGGGCATGAGCCATCTCATCCTGCTTTCGGTGCCGCTGTTCGTATTCCTCGGGCTGTTGATTGAAATGACCGGCATGGCGCGAGTCATGGTCGCCTTCCTCGCCAATCTCATCGGCCACGTGCGCGGCGGCCTATCTTATGTGCTGCTGGGCGCCATGTACCTGGTGTCGGGCATCTCCGGCTCGAAGGCGGCCGACATGGCGGCGGTAACACCGGTTCTGTTCCCGGAGATGCAGAAACGGGGCGCCGTGCCCGGCGACCTCGTGGCGTTGCTTGCGGCCACCGGCGCGCAGACCGAGACGGTCCCTCCAAGCCTGGTCCTTATCACCATCGGATCGGTCACCGGGGTATCGATTGCGGCGCTGTTCACGGGCGGTTTGCTGCCCTCCCTGGTCCTCGGGCTGACCCTATGCGTGGTGGTCGGCTATCGTTACCGCCGCGAAGACGCAAGCCAGGTGCGGCGGGCGAGCCGGCGCGAGATCGGGCACAGCTTCCTCATCGCCATTCCGGCACTGGCGCTGCCGTTTGTGATTCGGGCCGCGGTGATCGAGGGCGTGGCGACGGCGACCGAAGTTTCGACCATTGGTGTGGTCTACTCCGTCTTGGCCGGAATCTTGATCTACCGGCAATTCGATTTGCGCCGCGTCATGCCGATGCTCGTGGAAACGGCGGCGCTGTCCGGCGCTATCCTGCTCATCATCGGTGCGGCAACGGGCATGGCCTGGGCGCTCACCCAGTCCGGGTTTTCGCGCGACCTCGCTCAGGCGATGACAAATTTGCCGGGTGGCTCGGTGATTTTTCTCGGCGCCTCGATCGTAGCCTTCATCGTCTTGGGAAGCGTGCTCGAGGGAATCCCGGCCGTGGTGCTGTTCGGACCGTTGCTCTTCCCGATTGCGCGGCAGGTCGGAGTGCATGAAGTCCACTATGCGATGGTGGTCGTGCTGGCGATGGGGATCGGCCTGTTTGCGCCGCCCTTTGGCGTGGGCTATTACGCCGCCTGCGCGATCGGCCGTGTCCAGCCGGACGAAGGCATGAAGCCAATCATTGGCTACTTGCTGGCTCTGGTTATCGGGCTGATCATCGTGGCCGCTGTGCCGTGGATATCGACGGGGTTCCTGTAGCGCAAGCCACGATGTTGCGGTCGTACCCGGGGCGCGGTTCCGACCCGTTGTCGGCACGCGGTATGATAGCCGCCACTGCGACCGTTGCCGGCAGCCGCGGCAGGATCCAACAGCAGGAACAGGAACGATTCATTCGACGGAGGAAACCCGATGACTTCCCGACGTAATTTTTTGAAGACCGCAGGCGCCGCGACGGCCGGTATTGCCGCCGCGTCGGGCGCCACCGCCTCGACCGCGACGCACGCAATGGCCAAGAAGTACGACGGCCCGCACGAGATGCCGACCAACGTCACGCTGCTCGCGATGCAAAATGCCGATGGATCGGAAACACTGGGCGTCAAACTGGACAACGATACCGTGCTCGACGTGCGCAAGGCCTCCCATTTGCTCGGGATCACGGCACCCGTCACGCTCGAGGAATTGCTCAAAGAAGGCAATGCCAGAGGACTGGATCAGCTGGTCGTGGCCGCGCGAGCCGCGCCCAAGGGCAAGGCGGCGATGGTCAAGGAATCGTCGATCACGTTCGGCAGGCTATTCACGAATCCGGGCAAGATCGTCTGCATCGGGCTCAACTACAAGGCGCACGCCCAGGAAACCAATTTCAAGCCTCCCAGCGTCCCGATCCTGTTCAACAAGTACAACAACGCGCTGGCCGCGCACAATTGCGTGATCAAGCTGCCGCCAAGGGAAATCGCCTACAAGTTCGACTACGAAACCGAACTTCTGATCGTCATGGGGAAGAAAGCGCGGAACGTGCCCGAAACCGACGCCCTGAGCTACGTCGCAGGCTATTGCACTTCGCACGACTTCTCCGCCCGCGACTTGCAATTGGAAACCCCGAACGTCCAATGGATGATCGGCAAGACGCTGGACAGTTTCGGCCCGATCGGCCCTTACTTCGTGTCGGCAGACGTGGTCGGCGACCCCAACAACCTCAAGATCGAGACTCATGTGAATGGCGAGGAGCGGCAATCATCCAATACCAGTAACATGATCTTCAACCCGCAGAAGCTGATCGCCTACATTACCAAGATGTGGACGCTGGAGCCCGGTGACATCATCTGGTCGGGGACACCGGAGGGCGTCATTCTTGGCTACCCGAAGGAAAAACAGGTGTGGCTGAGGGCGGGCGACAAAATCGTGAGTTCGATCGAAAAGCTTGGCGAGCTGAAGTTCACGCTGGGGTAATTCGAGGAACCTGGCTCGACCTCGCCGGTGGCGCGCAGGCGGCCACCGCATCTTTCCCTGGCAATAGGCTGCGGCGTGCCGAGCCAGGCATCGCCGCGGTCGGCCGCGGGCGCGAAGCGGATCTCCAGTCCCTCACCGTCTGGTCCCGCTGCAAGTACGGTGGCGCTCTATGAATGACGCCGACTTGCAGGATGGTCATTGGGCGGCGACTGGTTACCGCTTGCTTAGCGCGATAACAGCCAGGCGCCGACCAGCGTCCCGATCGCGGCGGCACCGATGGCGAGTAGATCGTGACTCCCCTCGTGCTCCTGAATGCGCTCCGCATCGAATAACGCGTTGATTTGCGCTTCGCCCAACGCGCTGGTCGTCGGCGCGACCGCCTGGCTGGCGGGTAGCGTTCCGCCGTTAACCAGGTCGTGGAGCGCCTTGGCAACACCGTCGGCGTCGATCAATGCGATCGCCGCTCCACAATGCGGGCACGCGGTGTCGGTGGCAAGATCGATCGGCGCCCCGCATTGGCTGCAGTTTACCTGGCGCACGGTGGCACGTAGCTTCGCGAGTTCGTCCACCGAGGGCGGGCGAATGAAGTTCTTTTCTGCAAGGAATTGGCCGAAAGTGATGAGCTGGCCATGGTCGTCCGGACAACGCCAATACGTGAATCGGGTCGTACGCTGCAGGTCGTGAGTGAAGGCAAGGGGACCGCGACAGCGCGGACAGCGGAAGTCGGAACCCAGCGAATTGTTGGCCGGACCGGCCTGGCCGACGTACTGGAAAAGCTCGAGTACGCTCTTGGGAGTAAGCCGTATGCTTGCCGACTCGTCGAACCAGAGCAAGCTGCAGGCGGCACAACTGCCAACCTCGATCGCACGCGCCACCGCGCCGTAAGCCTCGAGGGTTTGCGGTGTCATGGGATTGCGGCAGTTGGGGCAGTCAACCACCGCGCCATTCTAGCCGTGCTTCGGCCGCAGGTCCTGCCGGTTAATGCGTGCCCGGCATCGACCGGGTGGCGACGCTCTCCCGGATCGGCCGTATTGGCCGCACCTCGACGCAGCCAATGCGTGCCGGCGGGATTTTCGAGGCGATCTGGATCGCCTCGTTCAAGTCCCGGGCTTCGATCATGTAGAAGCCTGCAAGCTGCTCCTTGGTCTCGGCAAACGGGCCGTCGGTGATCGCCAGCTTGCCATTGCGAACGCGCACGCTGGTAGAGGTCTGCACCGATTGCAGGGCCTCTGAGGCCAGGCAATAGCCCTTCGCGCGGATGTCCGCATCATATGCCACACATTCCTCGTCCGGCACTTCGTCGAGCTTTTCTTCATCGAGATAGACCAGGCAAAGGTATTTCATTGCATCCTCCTGTGGGCGCGGCCCCCGGCTTTTCCGGTAATGCGCTTCAGACGGGAACCCACCGCACGCGAGTGGTCGATACGGGCCGTCCGGCCCGTATCCAGGACCCGGGACGGCAGCTTCAGGATTTCCGCATCGCTTGCTGCATCTCTTCCGGGCTTAGATCGCGCAGGTGCGTGGCGACCGACCAGTGGTGACCGAACGGATCCTCGAGTCGGCCATAACGATCGCCCCAGAACATGTCCGCGACCGGCATCGTAATCTTGGCGCCCGCGGCGACGGCGCGCTTGACGACCGCGTCAACGTCTTCGACATAGAGGTGCATGGTGACCGGCGAACCGTGGAGAGCCTTAGGACCCAATGAACCATAATCGGGAAACTCATCGACCAGCATGACGTTCGAATCGCCGATCCGGATCATGCCATGCATGAGCTTTCCGTCCGGCCCCGGCATTCGTGCAAGTTCCACTGCCTGGAACGCTTGCTTGTAAAACTCGATCGCAGCGGCTGCGCCGGCGCAGGTGAGATGCGGCGTCACCGTGCGCATACCTTCAGGGATTGGCTTGACTTGGGGCACGATACATTCTCCTTTTTAAGTGGATTGCGGGTTCGGCCGACGACGCACTGGCTCGCGCTGGCGGCCATGGGTTACTGTCGGCGACGCTCCGCCCTGCGCGCCGTCGGCCCCTGGACTGGGGAAGCGCTGGGTACGCAGTGCCGGGCTGTCTTCACGATGATCATCAAGCGCATTGGCGTATCTCCCTGTCTTGGCGGTGGATTCTGGTTCGCAGCCGGGCCGATGCGAGAGCCTCAGCTCCCCGGCTGTCCGCGCGCAATGGCCGCTGCTCACTCCTAGTCGATTGGCGCAACGCAAAATCGACAACGCCTCAGGAATTTAGTGCGGCGAGCCGCCGTTCGATGAAGCGCCGCTCGGGTTCCTGATGGGTCAGCTCGAGCGCGCGGCGGTAGGAGGCCCGGGCGTCGGCGCTGCGGCCGAGCCGCCGGCACAGGTCCGCGCGCGCGGCGTGCGCGAGGCGGTAGTCCGACAAATCGCCCCGCGCCAAGAGAGCGTCGACCAGCGCCAGCCCAGCCTGAGGTCCGTCGCGCAGGGCCACTGCCACGGCGCGGTTCAACTCGACGACGGGCGACGGTTGGGCCTGCATGAGCAGGTCGTATAAGCCGACAATCTCGACCCAGTCGGTCGCGGCGGCGCTGGGCGCCTCCGCGTGCACCGCCGCGATCGCCGCCTGCAGGCAGTACGGCCCCAGCCGGGCCATGGGCAACGCGCGTTCCACGAGCGCAACGCCCTCGGCAATCTGTGCCCGGTTCCACAGCGCGCGATCCTGTTCGTCGAGCAGGATCAGATCACCCGACGCCGAGGAGCGGGCCGCGCGACGCGACTCGTGCAGCAACATCAGGGCCAGAAGCCCTATTGCCTCCGGCTCCGCCAGTAACCGCGCAAGCAACCGCGCGAGCCGGATCGCTTCGCCCGAAAGATCGTGCCGCGTTAGCGATTCACCAGAGGAGGCGGAATAGCCCTCGTTGAACACCAGGTAGATCACGCGCAACACGCTCTCCAGGCGCTCCGGCAGCTCCTCGGGCGAAGGCACCTGGTAGGGGATTTTGGCCTCGCGGATTTTCGTCTTCGCCCGGACGATGCGCTGTGCTAGCGTCGGCGCTCCGGTCAGGAATGCAGCGGCTATCTCCTCCGTAGTGAGGCCGCACACCTCGCGCAACGTGAGCGCCACCTGTGCATCCGGCGGCAGCGCCGGATGGCAGCAGGTAAAAATCAGGCGCAGGCGGTCGTCCTCGATATCCTCGCCATCGAGTACCACCGTTTCGTCCGCGATTTGCTCGACCTGCTCGGCGACATCATCGAGTGCGTCAAAGCGGGCGCGGCGGCGTATGCCGTCGATGGCCTTGAATCGACCCGCCGACACCAGCCACGCTCGCGGGTTGGCCGGCACGCCGTCCCTGGGCCACTGTTCCAGCGCGGCCCGGAAGGCATCGTGCAGCGCCTCTTCGGCCGTATCGAGGTCTCCGAGCAGTCGGATCAGCGTGGCGAACACGCGGCGCGACTCGGAACGGTACATGCCGTCCACGATCTCGCGCATGTTTTTGACCGCGTCCTCGCTCATCTTGAAGGCTCCGTGCCGGACCAGTTTAACGGAGGCCGCCCGCGGTCGCATCGCGGCCTGTCGATTTCGGCCCTGGCCAAACGACTAATCAATGACAACCCGATCAACCACTGGACGGCACCATGTCTGGTAACTCGATGATCATGCTGCGTGGACTGAGGAAATGGGGGACGTATGCACTGATACTGTTGGCCCCCGGTTCCTTGGTCGTCCTGCCGACATGGTGGCTCGTCGCTCGGCTTGTGCAGCGGCGCCGGAAGGCGGACGCGCGGGCGGCCGGGCCCGGCCGCCCGCCACGTCGCGCCGTGGCGACTTGGCCATGGGTGCGCGTAACATCTGACCTTTGGGCGTGCATCAAGTTGGCGAAGGGCTAACAGGTGGCACGAGCGCCCGCGCGCAGCGCGAGGACCCGTAGTCATGAGCACTGATAGGCGTCGTCGAGGCTTCATCCAAGCGTCCGCCGCCCTGGCAGCGGCGCCCGTGACTGCGCCCCGCGCTGCCGGGGTCTTGCCGCAAGCCCCGGGGACGCCGCCCGGGGCCGTGGTCTGGAAGCCGACGCTCGCGCCGCCGCCGAATGTACCGGTCCTGAACGGCTTCACCGACACGGTGCCGGATATCGTGGGGCGGCTCGGTGCCCCGATCGACCTTGCGGTATTTAGCGAGGGCAATCAGTTTCCGGCGCTGCTGGGGGCCGACGTCATCGCGCCGTTTCGTAAATGGGCGAAGAATCACGCCCGATACGCAACGCTACCGCTCGACAATATCGTCGTTGTCACGCTGCCGCAACCGATCATCGTGTCCGCAATCGAAGGCAATGGCATCACACTGGGCAACCTCACCCTAATGGTGAACCGCGACAGCGGCTTCTACCCCGATATCGTCATGGGTGGCGCTATGCCTCTGAAGGCGTTGCGCCAGGCGGGCCTGATCGAAGGTAGGGCGCGCGTGTTCGCCCGCAATCGTGGTCTGGCGCTCTTGGTTGCGACCGGCAATCCGTTGGGAATCGCGCATTTGGATGATCTGGCGCAGCCAAACGTTCGGGTGGTGATGGCGAGCGCCAGCGAGCCGGGCGCGCGCAGCCAATACATCGCCGCGCTCGAAGTTCTGGCCGGGCGCGAAAAGACCGCGTTGATCCTGGCCCGCGAATGCGTGACCTTCCCAGGACGGCTTGGCATCCAGCATCGCGACGTGTTGCAGGCCATCGCCACCGGCAACGCCGACGCGGGCGTCATTTTCCGCCACCTGGCCTACCATTTTGCAAACGCTTACCCGGAACTTTGCGTCATGCTAACCGTGCCCGGCGCAGAGCGCTTTGCGTCGAGCCTTGCCATGACCACGGCCCGGCCGCCGCTGCGGACTCATGCGACCGACGCTTTCTCCGAATTCTTTTTCGGTGTCGCGCGGGAGGTCTATCCGCGCTACGGATTCGCGTCGCTGAGCGAGCCCGAATTCGGCGCTGCGATCGGCCTCGACTGAGCGACTCGGCAAGAGGCGGGGCCGCTGCTCACGAACCACCACGCGGCGAGCGCATCCGCTCCAGGACGTTGGCGGTGATCCGTTGCGCCCGCCTGTCCGGGCCTTGTGGCGGGCTAAAGACCGCGGGCAGTAGGTACCCGGGTGGCGCCGAGAGCCCAGCAGCCCACAGGCAGGTGGCCGCGTTGAAGACGAAGTTTCCCTTCGGGCCCGGATACACCGTCGCCGTATACAGACCCCCGTTGCGGCGGCCATTGCCCATATGGGTGGAACCGCTCGCAACGATAACCAGGCCGGCGATGCGTGCCGGATCGCCATTCCATTCCCAGCCGACCAACCCGGGGATGCAATCGCCTTGCTTCATGCCAGTGCTCTCGAAGATCCAATGCCTCGGCTCCCGGCAGATCCAGTCTGCTCCCCCGATGAGCGGACCCGTGCTTTGGGCTCCGACCAGTTCATTGGCATACGGCCGCTCATGGGCCAGCGTATCGATGCCAATCAGGCCCTGGATGCCGCTAGGTGGGCCGAACACGCCGACGCGCCGCAGGGTTCGGCTTGCCGCCCGCCGCGTGTCCGGGGCAAGCTGTATGCGCCCGCAGGAGGTGTTGCCCGAGAAAAAGCCCAGGCTTACTCCGGCATCGACCGCCGACTGGAGGTGGCCGAACATCTGCCTGGAATAGTATTCGTCATGGCCCACGGACAAGAACCCCTTGGCGCGACGCAGGCCATCCGGGTCAGTGTGCGTGTCGATGCCCGAGATATAGGTGACGTCGTAGCCGCATTGCTCCAGCCAGTAGGCGAGCGGGAACTCCCATAGGAACCATTCGCCTGAGCCGATCGACAGCGGTGCGTCGACGAGTTGGCAGTATTTTCCGTATGGACGATTGAAGCTGACCTGCGAATCGCCGCCGAAGTACCACTCATTCCGCCCGTCGTCATAGAGCGAATATTGGTCCGGCCAGCGGTTGTACGCCTGCCACGTGATGTCCGAACACTGAAAAATGTAGTCAGCCGGCCGATCGTCGCGCACGATGAAGATAACGTAGCTGTGCAGCTGTTCGCGCAGCGCAACGAGCTTGCCGACATACACCCCGCTTAGCCAATCGTCTGGAACGGTGATCGTCGCCGACGGTTCCCAGACGCAGTCGCGCAACCGGCGCGTACCGACGGGAGGGTCCGCCTGAACCGCGCCGCCGAAGGGGCCGAGACTGAGCATGTGCCGCCCCCCGGTACCGCCGTAGAAGCCCGTGCGATAGATGTCGATGCGGAAAGGCGAAGCCGGATTGGTGCTGACGTAGAACGTGATCGGCTCGCCGGCGCGCACGCTGGTACGCGAGCAATAGCCCTCAATCCAGGGGCAGCGATACCTTGTGGCGGGATCGATACGCGTGCTGGTGAGCATCCAGTCACGCGTCCCAGGGCGCGCATTTTCGCGCCGGATAAGATCGGCGGCCACCGGCGGCTCGGACGCGGGACCGGAAGGGAGGGCTGCCGGCGAATCCCCGCGGCCCGCCGCCTCAGGCAAGATAATCGGCGGCGGCAGTCTCGTCGCTGGTCCCTTGCCGGGCGCGCAGCATGTCAAACACCGGCGTGAGCACGACGCTCAGCACCAAGTTCAAAAGCACCGTGTAGAGGGCCGTGTAGCCCGGGAAGGTGTGGCCGGCCAGCGCGAGCGGATAGGTGGGCGTGAGGTTGGTGCCAACGGCCATCGCCGTGCCCGCGATAGTCCCGGCAGCCCAGCCGACAAGCAGCGCCCAATCGTTGAACCAGCGGGTATAGGCGCCCAGCATGACCGCCGGCAGCGTTTGTATGATCCAGATGCCGCCGAGCAGCTGCAGCTGGATGGCGTATTGGGTTGGCACGAAGATGATGAATACGAGCGCGCCAAACTTCACAATCAGCGACACCCATTTGGCCATCTGCGCTTCCTGCTTGTCAGTCGGCGTGCGGTTGATGAATTCGCGGTGAATATTGCGCGTATACAGGTTCGACGCCGCGATCGACATGATCGCCGCCGGCACCAGGGCGCCGATACCGATGGCGGCGAAGGCGAAACCGACGAACCACGATGGAAAGCTATGCAGGAAGAGTGCGGGAACCGCGAAGTTGTTGCCGAACTGTTTGAAGCCCGCGGCGTACTCCGGAAGCGATGAGACCCCGGCGGCGATGGCAAAAAAGCCAACCAGCGCGAGCAGGCCCAGCATGAACGAATAGCCCGGCAACATCGCGGCATTGCGGCGGATGGCGTGCCCGCTGCTGGCGCTGAGGATCCCGGTCATGGAGTGCGGGTACAGGAAGAGGGCCAGTGCGGAGCCGAGAGCGAGCGTGGCGTAGGCGCTGTAAGCGCCGGTGGTATTGGGCCCGGGAATGGCCAGCAACAGCTTCTGGGCCGGCACCGCCGCAAAGATCTTGCCGAAGCCGCCCAGCTGGATCGGAATGAAAATCACGGCGGCGAAAGCCGTGATATAGATCAGGACGTCCTTGACGATCGCAATCGAGGCCGGTGCGCGCAAACCGCTCGAATAGGTAAACGCAGCCAGAACGATAAATGCAATGATCAGCGGCAGGTCGGCCGCCAGCCCCGTACCGGAGATGCCGAGTGCGCCGACAACGACCTGGATGCCTACCAACTGGAGGGCAATATAGGGCATCGTCGCGACAATGCCAGTGACCGCTATGGCCAGTGCCAGCCAGCGATTGCCGAAGCGGCCACGCACGAAATCTGCCGCCGTGATGTAGCCGTGTTTCTTGCACACGTACCAGAGGCGTGGGAAAACCAGAAACAGAATCGGATAGATCACGATCGTGTACGGCACGGCGAAGAAAGCGATCGCCCCGGCACCGAACGCCAGCGCCGGTACCGCGATGAACGTATAGGCTGTATAGAGATCGCCGCCGACGAGGAACCACGTGACCACGGTGCCGAAGCGTCGACCCCCGAGCCCCCATTCGTGGAGCAGATCGAGATCGCCCTTGCGCCAACGGGCAGCGGCGAATCCCAGCCAGGTGATGAAACCGAACAGGACCAGAAAGACGGAGAGCGAAATCCAGTTCACACCCTGCACGACATTCTCCCTTTCGGCTCGGTGGCTTGGATTGCTGCACCTCGTGCCATTGGTCGGTGCCTCATTTCTCGGTCGCGAAGTAGACCACCGCGGTGAGCACGGCGCCGATGATGACGCACAGGAGTTGATACCAGTAGAAGAACGGAACGCCCATCCAGGCAGGCTCGGCAGCGTTGTAAAAGGGCGGCCAGAGTACGACCAACTGGATGACAAAGAGCAAATACCACCAGCTCCACTTGCCGTGCTTGTTGGACGAATTGTTCATGAAATGATGAAGAATCTCTCGGTGCGCCGGAAATGCGCGTCGCATGCGACGCGCGCTAGATCGCAGTCGTGCAGAGCCTCCAACGGCATGATGGTGACAGCCTCGTAGCCTGGGTGCCGTCGCCTGAGCCGGACGGGCCGCTAAAGGTCTGTTTTGAGGGAGCTATCCGGCCCCCTGGCCCGCCTGCCCAAGCTGAGCATTAGCTTTAACGCGGATTGACGAAATGTCAAGCATCTTTCGTCGAAAGCGGAAGTCTCGGCTTCAGACCGGGACTCGCGCGCGCCTTCCGCTGCGAACGGTCGCGCCTCGCCGGCGAAGCCGCCGACCCGCGTCGCGGTTCCGTTGCCGACGTGGCGCAGGTTTTGTGCGGTAGCGTACGCCCGTCGTCCGCAAAGCGTGCTAAAAACGTCTGCCCGCCTGCTGCATTCCACGGGGCAGAAGCTCGTAGACCGCGCCGGCACGCGCCGCCGGTGGTCACCGGCACATGCCAACGGTGCCGGCATCAGGGCGGGGTGGCGACTGAGCGGAGGACGCAAGCGCATGACTTACTGTATTGGCGTAATGCTTGACCAGGGGATGATTCTCGCCTCTGACTCCCGAACGAACGCGGGTGTCGACAACATCGCCAAGTTCTGCAAGATGACCGTGTTTGAACGTCGCCGCGACCGCGTGATCGTGCTGTTGAGCTCGGGCAACCTGGCCGGAACGCAGGCAGTGATCGGCGTCCTGAACCAGCGCTGTGCCGCGGGCGATGCGGTTGCGAATCTCTGGAGCGTGCCGACCATGTTCGACGTCGCGATGCTGGTTGCCGATGCGATGCGCGATATCGAGCGCCGCGACGGCGAGTATTTGCAGGAAAACGAGATCGGTTTCAATGCCTCATTTATCGTCGGCGGCCAGATCAGCGGAGAGCCATCGCGGCTGTTCCGGATCTATGCCGAGGGCAATTTCATCGAGGCCGGGTTCGACACGCCCTACTTTCAGACGGGTGAAACCAAGTACGGTAAGCCGATCATCGATCGCGTGATCACCCGCTCGACGCCTCTGGTTGATGCCACCAAGTGCGTGCTGGTGTCATTCGATTCGACCATGCGCTGCAACTTGTCGGTCGGAATGCCGATTGACCTGATCTGCTATGAACGAGACAGCCTCGAAGTGCGGATGCGGCGCCGCTTTGACGAAGGGGACCCCTACTTCGCGGCCTTGAGCTATGCCTGGAGCGAGGGCACGCGACGGTCATTTCGGCAGTTGCCCGAGCTGCCTTGGTAACGAGGGACGACGCGATGAGCGATTGCTTCCTCATCACCTGTGAACACGGCGGCAACCTGATTCCCGCGCCCTACCGAGCCCTGTTCCAGGGGTATCGCGAGTTACTCGACACGCATCGCGGCTACGACCGCGGCGCGCTGGTCATGGCGGGGGAGCTCGCCGCGGCGCTCCAAGCGCCGCTCGTGACCTCGACCATCAGCCGCCTGCTCATCGACCTCAACCGCTCGATCGGTCATCCCCAGCTGTTCTCAGCGGCAACGCGCGGAGCACCAGCGGCGGTCCGCGCGCAGATTGTCGCGCAGCATTATCTCCCCTATCGCCTGCAAGTCGAGCACTTGGTCAGGCAATCCGTGGCGCGTCGGCGCCGCGTGATTCACATTTCGTCGCACAGCTTCATTGCTGATTTGGACGGCAAGCTACGTCACGCCGACGTTGGCTTGCTCTATCACCCGGCGCGAGGCGCTGAGGTCGAGCTGTGTGCGCGTTGGAAGTCATCGCTCGCCGCGGTCGCGCCGGAACTCAGAGTCCGGCGCAACTATCCGTACGCCGGCAAAGGGGACGGACTGACCTCGTATTTGCGCCTGCGCTTTCCCCAGCGCGCCTACGTTGGCATCGAACTCGAACTCAACCAGGACATCGTGCTTGCGTCCGGGCGGCGTTGGGCGGCGCTGCGCCGCCTGCTCGTCGCCTCGCTGCGCGCGGTTTGTGCGCGTTGAGCGAGGGCAGCGACTCTGTCTGAGAGCTAGACTGCAAAAATCGCCACCGCGTCGGCCGCCAGCCGCGCGCAACCCCAGCCAAGAATGACCGGAGGTTCCCTGTGCAAATCCGCGTCGGATTCGAAATGATCTACGAGTGTCCGCAGCCAACGCCGATGGTATTCAATCTGAACGTGCACTTCACTCGTGTCTCCGATCTCGTCGGTCGCGATGATCTGGTGGTCGACCCGCCGGTCCCGATGGCGGCCTATCGGGACACTTTCGGCAACTGGTGCACACGCATCGTCGCGCCGAAGGGGCGCACGCGGATCTCGGCCGATGCCATCGTGAACGACAGTGGAGCGCCCGACGCGATCGTTCCCGGGGCGCGGCAGGTTCCCGTGCCGGACCTGCCCGAGGAAACACTGCTGTTTCTGTTGGGAAGTCGCTATTGCGAGACCGATCGCCTATCCGAGACGGCGTGGAATCTCTTTGGGCAGGCGTCCACCGGGTGGGGCCGCGTCCAGGCGATCTGCGATTACGTCCATCGGCACATCACCTTCGGCTACGAGCACGCACGCATGACGCGCACGGCGCTCGAGGCCTTCTACGACCGAACCGGCGTGTGCCGCGATTTTGCCCACTTGGCTGTCGCCTTCTGCCGGTGCATGAACATCCCGGCGCGCTACTGCACCGGTTATCTTGGCGACATCGGCGTGCCCCCGCCGTACGGGCCGATGGATTTCGCCGCCTGGTTCGAGGCCTTCCTTGACGGGCACTGGTACACCTTCGATCCGCGCAACAACGTGCCGCGTATCGGCAGGGTGCTCATTGCGCGCGGCCGCGACGCCTGCGACGTGGCGATCAGCAGCTCGTTTGGCCCCAACACACTTGCGAGCTTCAAGGTCTGGACGGACGAGCTCGGCAAAGCCTGAGTCGACGGATGCGTGCCGAGCGGCCGGCGCGCGAGGCGATGCTGGCTGGTACCGACTACCGTGCGGCCAATCGGCCGTTGCGGCAGAGACACCGGCTATGGCCGCTGGCGATCCGCCCCGATCCTTACTGTTGCGCGGCGGCGGCGATTCTTTGCTCGGAGGTCCGGTTGAGGTCCCAGGCAAGACCGAGCTTGGACAGAATGAAAATGCACCACTTGGTGGGATCCCAGTGATACCAGCGCACGCCGTTGCGGTAATCCGTTGGGAAACGGTGGTGGAAATTGTGGAAGCCTTCGCCGTTGGTAAGAATCGCGCCGAGCCAGTTATCGCGCGCTGACTGGCCGTGAGCATAGACCCGGGTGCCAAAGGTATGGGCGAACGAATTAACAAAGAAAGCGGAATGAAGCACGATGACGATGCGCAGGCAGACGGTCATGATGAATCCGCCCAGCGGATGTCCGATCCACCAGGCGATGAGCATGGGCAGGACCAGGCCGCCGCCGACCGACCACCAGGCATGATGCGCATGCTGATGCGCCACCAGGGGTGACTTTTTTAGATCATTGACGTTGTTGTAGTTGGTCCGGTGGCGCCAAAACAGAATCCAGCCGATGTGCGCGTGCCAGAAGCCTTTGTTGACACCGTACGGATCGTGCTCGGTATCGGTGAACATGTGGTGCTGGCGGTGCTGCGAAGACCACTTCAGAGCCGATTCCTGGAAGGAAGCTGCGCCGAAGAGCAGCAGGAAAAAGCGCAGGATCGGGGCCGCTTTGTAGGTGGAATGCGCAAACAGACGGTGGTAACCGACGGTCGTGGACATGCCGGTCGCGACCAGAAAGAAAACGAACAGCGCCAGCTCGGGGGCGGTTATGCCGCGGTAATAGATGTACAGAGGTGTGCCCACGATGCCGACGACGTGGAGCAAAATGAAGAAAATGAGCCCGAGCCAGCGGACCCTACGTTGCGGTAAAGGATAGTCGGCGGCAGTTTGTAGTGCTTGAGCTGTCATGCGCCGTGCGGAAGACCCTTAGTCTGAGCAGCGGCGAGGAAAGTGGCCGCCAGAATGCCTGCATTAGTCGGCCTTTTGGAGCGCCCGTGTTGCTTAGGGCCGAATGCCGAAGGGATGGGGCAGGCGGGCCCCACAAATTCGCAGTGCAAAAGCATATCACAGTCGACCCCTTTCGGCCACGCTTGCCGGAGGTCTCGGACTGGCCTGCAAAGAGCGATCGGAGGCACCGCATTGCCGAGCCGCGGCCGAGCCTCCACAATGGCGGCCGGTATACCGATTTCATAGCGGCAGCCAAACCCGAGAGGTCATGATGCGTGCGCGCCAAGCTCTTTCCCGAACAGTAGTCGTTCTGCTGGCCTTTGCCGGCGTCTCCTGCGCGGGCAGCGCCACCAAGCAAAGCGACTTCGATATCTTTCTCAACCGGCTCGCCACGGATTGCAAACCACTGATCATCGGCTCCGATGACTTTGGGCAGGCAATTGTTTTCCAGGGCCAGGGCGCGGACCCCGATAACTGGAGTAACTTCCTTGGCAAGACGCGGGCGCTCTATAGCGGCGCCATTCCTCCGGAAATCTATCGCAACTCGCTCACCGCCTTCATCGGATCGGGGACCTATAATGAGCCGTCGTTTAACTGCATCATGGCCCATCTGCCCAAGAAGTAGACCCCCGCAGGGGAGCCCCTGTGGCTCGCTGCCGGCACCCGGGTGGCCTCTCCCGGACGCGATCGCCCCGACAGCCGGATTGAACTGAACTGACGGGAGCCGATTCTCCCCGACCCCGGCCCACTGCGGGCCGGAGCGGGGGAGTGCCAGCGGGCCGGCCTCTCGCCGCCTGGCGCCTGCGCCGCGGCTATGCTGACCGCGCGCCGTACCGGGGCATCGTCCTCAGGAGCAGGCTTTGCCGTGATCGGCGTGATTGCCGGCCGCTTTGGCCGCGGCCTCGGTCATGTATTCGCCCTTCTTGGTCTTGCCGTAGTACTTGTCGCCCGAACAGTGGTAGACCTTGGTCGCGGTGTTAACCCAGACTTGTCCGGGTCCGCCGCCGGCTGCCGGGGCGGCCATCGCGGGCGCGCTCTTGGCTGCCGGCGCCGCTGCCGGTGCAGCCGTCACGGGCGCGCTCTTGGCTGCCGGGGCGGCGGTGCTCTTCGCCGCCGGTGCGCCGCTGCCGTACCAGTCCTTCACCCCGCCATGACCCGAACAGGCGCCGCGTTTCGACGCCGCAGTCGTGTAGCTGCCATCCTTGCATTCCCCGGTCGATCCGGAGGGCGCCTGCGCGTAGCCCACCGCCGCCAGCAGCATGCCTGCCGTAACCACCACCGCTCTGATCAGCATTCTCTTCATTGCCCTCTCCACAAGTTGGGTGACTCACCCGGTCCCGTCTGCCTTCGGCTTTGCCAGCCGCGCGGGTAGGTTGCGTAGCATGCCAGAAGATCACCCCTGCTCCAATGCCGGCGACGGGCCGGTGGCGCCCATGCGGGGGAGGACGCTGGCGCGTAGACTTTCGCAGGGCCCGACTTCGGGCCGCCGGGTGCCCACCCCACGCCCTTCGACGGAGGACCGAGTCGTGACCAAGATTGCCGTGCTGGACGACTGGCAGCGCGTTGCGCGCGCCAGCGCCGATTGGGCGCCGCTCGCGGCCCGTGCCGAGGTGATCTTCTTCGAGGCGGCGTTTGCCGACGAGGACGATGCCGCGCGCGCATTGGCCGAGTTCGACATCATCCTGGCCACGCGGGAGCGCACGCCGTTCCCGCCGTCGCTGGTTGCCCGTCTGCCCCGCCTGAAGATGTTCGGGCTGACCGGGTCGCGCGCAGCGCTGATCGATATCGCCGGGATGCTTGCCCGCGGCATCACCGTCTGCTACACGGGAGGAGGTCCCTCGGGCAGCTCGACTGCGGAGCTCGCGCTCGGTCTCATGCTCGCGGCAGCAAGACGCATTCCCGCCGGTGATCTGGCGGTGCGCGCCGGTCGGTTTCAGCAGGGCACCGAACCCGGCCGGCTCCTCGAGGGCAAGATCGTCGGACTCATCGGACTGGGCCGGATCGGTTCGCGTATGGCCGTCTATTGCGGCGCCCTCGGCATGCAGGTCCTGGCATGGAGCCAGAACCTCACCGTCGAGGCAGCGCGCGCCGCGGGTGCCACGCGCGCTGCCAAGGAAGAACTGCTCACCCGCGCCGACGTGGTGAGCCTGCACCTGGTGCTCTCGGAGCGTACCCGCGGGGTTCTTGGCGCGGCGGACCTGGCGCGCATGAAACCGGGCGCGATCCTGGTTAACACCGCGCGCGCGCCGCTGGTCGACGAAGCGGCGCTGGTCGATGCCGTGCTATCGGGGCGCATTATTGCCGCACTCGACGTGTTCTATCGCGAGCCGCTGCCGGCGGATCACCCATTCGCCCGCGTGCACAACGCCGTGCTCACGCCGCATTTCGGTTATGGGGTCACCGAGGTCTACCGCGAGTATTACCAGCAAGGCGTCGAAAACGCGCTGGCCTTTCTGGATGCCGAGCCGATCCGGGTTTTGCACTCCGCCGCAAACTGACCAGCGCCCAACTCGGCTGACGGAGCGCCGCGGCGCAAGCGCGTACCCGATCGCTGCGAACGCCGGGGCGCGGCGCCGAGCGGTCGAAAAAAAAGCCCGGTTGCCCGGGCTTTTTTGTTCGGACGCCGCGACTGACTAGTCGAGCGTCCGGATGTTGGAGGCTTGATCCCCCTTAGGTCCCGTGGTGACGTCGAAACTCACCTTCTGATTTTCGCGCAGGCTTTTGTGGCCTTCACCTTGAATTGCCGAGAAGTGGGCGAAGAGATCCTTGCCTCCGCCATCCGGGGTGATGAAGCCGAAACCCTTGCCGTCGTTGAACCACTTGACTGTACCTGTACCCATGTCTACTGCTCCTAATTAAAGATAAATGTCGGGCTGGTGCCCGGCGCTGGAACTTCAAGGGAGAGAGACGAAGACCTGATGAGTACCGCCGAAGCGGCAACGCGGGGCTGGCAATTCGCTTGAGGAACCGGCGCATCTTTATACACGCATTCGGCTGGCGCGTCAAACTGCTTTCGCGTTCTGTCAAGACGTGCGTTCAATACCAGTATATAGTCGACATTCGCACCACGCGTTGCGTGGCGCTTGGAGACTAACCGGTAATGACGCTGGTTTGCCCGATCGATGGAGGCCTACGGTGACCGCAGAATCCGGGTTATGGGCAAGTAGTGCTTCACCGGTGCTGCGCGATCGGTTCCTCAGCGCGCTGGACGAAAGCAACGACCTGCTGCTGCGGGATCTGGCAACCCATCTGCGCAGTTGCAGCAATATCCTCCCGAGCACGACGTGCGTGTTGTTGGGGCTTCCGGCAGGAAGCACCTACGGCGTCGGCGCGCGTGCGGTGATCGAGCGCAAACCATGATGAAGCAGGCAGAACTCGCCGTACGGCCGGCGACCAACGAATACGGCGACGTAGGACCGATCGCCACTACCGAGGAATTCACGGCGGCCCTGCTTGCCACGCGCGATTGGATCGGCATCTCGCCGACCCAATTGCAGATGCTGCAGGCGCAGTGTCGGGCGCCGGAAGCGACCATCACGGCGGCACAGCTGGCAGCGCAGCTCAGTTTCAAGAATTTCGCCGCCGCGCGGCTGCAGTACGGCACGCTCGCGCGAGCGATCGCCGAAAAGCTCGGCTATGCGCCGCCGCAGAAGGGCAAGGGTCCGGTGCGCTGGTGGTTTGCCCTGTCGATCGCCCAAGCCGGCCAGGATGATGCCGGCGATGGCCAGTTCAAGTGGATCATGAGGCCGGAGCTGGTTGCGGCCTTGCGCATGATGAAGTGGGCGTGACCCGCCCTTGAGCTTGCGGCAGGCGCGAGCGCACGCCGCCTGCCGACGCGCCGCTGTCCGGCCGCGCCGCCAGTCGATTGTCGAAATCCGGCGCAGGCACTAAACTGCCCGCGAGCAAGCCCCGTTCACCCCTGTACCGCCGCGAGCGACATGATCAGCGATAGCTTGTTGAAGGGCGTGTATCTGTTCGCTGACCTCAGCGCCGACGAGCGCGGCCGGCTGACCAAGATCGCGGAGCCGATGAACTTGCCGGCAGGAACCCAGATCTTCTCCGCCGGCGAGGACGCGACAGCCCTGTATCTGATCAAGGACGGCTCGGTGCGGATCGCGACGCATGCTCCGAGCGGCGCCCGCATTGACGTCGCGACGCTCGCCTCGGGGTCGCACTTCGGCGAGATGGCGTTGCTCGACGGAGCGAAGCGTTCGGCCAGCGCTGAGACGCTCGAGGCCTCGGCGATCTTTCGCTTCGATTACGACAAGATTCAAGCACTGCTCGATGCCTCGCCGCCGATCGCGAGCCGCTTCTATCGCGCGCTTGCCCGGTTTCTATCCAACCGCCTGCGGCAGACAACCACGGACATGGGCTTCGCCAGGGAAAAGAACCTGCGCCACTTCTAGCGCCTCGCGGGCCCGACCGGGGAAAGCCAGGTCCGCGTTGGAAGTCCTTTGCATTTCAAGGGGAGTCGACCCTTAGATCGACCTCGTTCGATGTCGGTAACGGCGGCGCAGGGAGCGCACCCATGAGCACCGTGGATGGTTGATCCGTCCGCCTCGAAATCGGGCACGGGCCAGGACGCATCCGGCGCCAGCGCGGGTACGGGTGGGAACACGCCGCCGCCGGTTGCCGATTCAACTTCGGGCCTCTTGGGCGCCGAAGCGATACCCCCAGCCGCGGCGGGTGCAAGTCGGCGACCTATTCTGCCAATCGCTTTCGATGGAATAGCCGGTGACTACTTCCGCATCTGGATCGTCAACCTGCTACTGACGCTCGTTACCATTGGCCTCTGGTCGCCGTGGGCGAAGGTTCGAAAACGGCGCTATTTTTACGGCCACACCTGGCTCTCCGGCGCCAACTTTGAATATCACGCCAACCCGGTCGCGATACTGCGCGGGCGCCTGATTGCGGCCGCAGCGATCGCCGTCTATTGGGTCTTCGAAAATCTCGTACCGAGCACCGCGCCGTGGCTGCTCGCAGCGCTTCTCGGCGGGGCGCCATGGATCATCACGCGTTCGCTGCGATTCAACGCCGCGAACTCCAGCCATCGCGGGATCCGGTTCCGTTTCTCTGGCGCAACGCGTGACGTTGCGTTGGCCATCTGGCCACTCGCCCTGGTGCTGGTGGCGTTCGTTGCCGTGTCAAGATACTCCCTGGATATCCTCGCGCACCCTTTCCGCTACGTCGCGCAGATGGTGGCGGTAAGCATCGCGTTTTTGGCAGCCTATCCTTACACCGTCGCTCAAATCCGTCGCCTCATGGTCGCAAAATCGGCATGGGGCGATCAAGCCTTCAGCTCGGCGATGCGAACCGGCCGCGTCTACGCAATCTACCTGACCTGCGGTGCCCCTTTGCCTGATACCGCTTATCGTCGGTGCCCTGGTTGGCATCTTCCTGGGAATTGCCGTGTTCAAGCTGGCGAAGGACCACGCGAATCTGGCCGCCATCGTGGGTGCATTCTTCTACGTCGTGACCTGGGCGGCGACTTTCATCGTCTGGACTGCCTACAGTCGCTCCCGAATGACGAACCTGCTGCTTAACAGCGCGAGGCTGTCGCACATCGCGAGGTTGAACAGCACCCTTTCCGCCACAAGGCTCGCCAAACTATACGGCGTCAATGTACTTGCCATTCTGTGCAGTGGCGGACTCCTGATTCCTTGGGCCGTTATACGGGTCACCCGCTATCGCCTGCAAACGATCGCAGTGGAAATCGAGAGGCCGCTTACGGCGGTTGCGTCGACGGTCATCCAGACGCCACGCGCAACCGGCGAGGAGTTAGGTGAAATGTTCGGCTTCGATCTCGCGCTATGAACCCGTCGAATCGAGCGTGCTACGCAGCGCAGTGGTTCGACGGCCGCACCGCCAGTGTCACGGAGGTCGAGGTTGATATCGAGGACGGCAGGCTGCGCGCGCGAATAGGCGAGCGGCAAATAGACTTTCCGATCACTGAAGTGGGCGCCTCGGCGCCGATCGCGGGGGTGCCGCTGCGGCTTTCCGTCCCTGACGGAGGAGTCTTTGTCCTCGCCGATGCCACGGTCGGTCCCCAAGCACTCGGCCTGCGTGGCCCGCAGGGACTGGTTCACGGCCTTGAGCGTAATCCCATTGTCGTCGTCGTGGCGGTGGTTGCCGTGGTCGCGCTTGGCGTGTTGGCGTACTACCGCGCGATACCCTGGCTCTCGGACAAGATTGCGGACCGCGTGCCCATCGCCTCCGAAGCAAAACTCGGCGCAGCCGTATTGGAAAACCTCGATGAGTTTGTGTTCGGCCCAACCGAACTGCCGGCCGAGCAGCGTGCCCAGTTGCAAGCACGGTTCGATCGACTCGCCGCGGCGGCGCGTCTGCCTGTCGAACCGCAGCTTGCTTTCCGGAGTAGCCACATTATTGGCGCGAATGCACTTGCGTTGCCCGGGGGTACGGTAGTTGTAACCGACCAACTTATCGCCCGCGTTGACTCACCCGACGAGGTTGCAGCAGTGTTCGCGCACGAATTAGGTCACGCTGCGCATCGCCACACCTTGCGTCGCCTGCTCGAGCAATCGGGAAGCGCGATGATCCTGGGCGCGGTTTTGGGTGATGTGAGCGGTATCGGATCGCTGGTCGCAGCCGCGCCACTGGTGCTCGTCCGGCTGAGTTACTCGCGCGGGGACGAGCAGGAGGCGGACGACTATGCGCTTGCACTCCTGCCGCAGGCCGGGTTGTCCCCGACACTGCTCGCCGACGCGCTCGGTGCGATTGCGTCGTCCCGGTGTTCGAGCGCCGAAGTGGCGGCAGCAGGTGGCGCGGAGAAATGCAACCGAGTGCGCAACCCCGGAGGCGTGCTAGTGAACTATCTGTCAACCCATCCAGACATCGCGACTCGAATCGAGCGGGCCCGCGCGGCCGCGCAATGATTGCGCGCGTGGAGTGCGTATCTTGGGCGTGCTATGGGCTGGAATGAGGCCCTCAACACGCACCGAGCGCCGTCCCGGTTAGGGTCCGATCTTGTAACCGAGCGCGGCAGCTTCGCGGTAGACCGCTTCGATCAACGACTTGCCTATGCGTCCTTCCATCTGTCGATGGACGGGTAGCAGTGCCTTCCGCCAGGCTGCCTGCTCCTCGGCGGTCAGCGTGTAGACGTTTGTTTTGCCCGATGCCTTGACCGTGGCGATGCTCTCATCGTTGTCCTGCAAAGAGAGCCGATTTTCGTACTCGGTCGCGTCGCGCATCGCGCCTTCGAGCGTGGTCCGGATATCGGCTGGCAGCGCATCCCAGAATTTCTTGTTGACAATAACGGCGTAGCCGTCGTAGCCGTGGTTCGACAACGCGACGTACTTCTGGACCTCGTACATCTTCTGCGTATACAGGTTCGGCGGGGTGTTTTCGGTGCCGTCGACCACGCCGGTCTGTAGCGCCTGGTACACCTCCGAAAACGCCATCACCTGGGGCAGCGCGCCCAAGGCGCGCATCTGCGCATCGAGCACCTTCGATGACTTGATGCGCATCTTCAGGCCCCGGAAATCGGCGACGCCATGCAGCGGCCGGTTCGCGCTCATCACCTTGAAGCCGTTGTCCCAGTACGCGAGCCCGACAATGCCTTTGGTTTCGAGCCTTCGCAGCAGGTCCTTGCCGATCGGACCGTCGACCACCCGACGCAGCACCGCGCGGTCAGGAAAGACATACGGCAGGTCGAACAGCTCGAACTCCGGCAGCCCCAGCGGTCCGAACTTGGACGTCGACGGGGCGAGCATCTGCACCGACCCCAGTTGCAACGCCTCCATCTCCTCGCCGTCCTTGTACAGCTGGCTGTTCGGGTAAATTTCGACGTGCACGCGACCCCCGGTGCGCTCCTCGGCCAGTTGCTTGAAACGTTCCGCCGCCATCCCCTTGGGTGTGTCCGGCGCGACGACGTGACTGAACTTGATTTCGATCGTCTGCGCCCGGGCGGCTCCGGCAAGCAGCAGGCTAGCGACGATCCACAACCATTGGCGTTTCATGCGGGGAATCCTTAGGCGATTGCCGTCGCGGCGTGGCGCTCGGGGACGGTTAGTCGGGGGAGGGCGCTGGCATCCGGGCTTTGCTCGAGTTGCCAGCACGCGACCAGCAAGCCCGCAATCGCATCCGGGGCGAGGATCGGCGCGCATAGCGCCCGGAACTTCTCCTCGAGATCGCGATCGGTCATCGGCCGCGCCAGGCTGCCCAGTGCGTGCGCGATGAAACGCTCGACGACCCGGCCGTCCTGAAGGCGGACGCGAACCTGTGCGGCGTCCTCGGCCAGCGCCGGGTCGACGGTGGCGACGACGCGCTCGCGCAACGCCACCACGCGCGGGCTGGACACGCGCGCGTCCGAATACTGCGCCTCACCCGCCGCCCCGTCGATTAACGCTACCGCGGCGCTATGAAAGACGCTGAACTTGCCCTCGAGGCCGACGCGCGGCGTTTTCTTACCGGTGAGTTCGAGCACCAGCGGATGCACGCTTAGCTCGACTGCCGCGATGGCCTCGGCGGTCAGCTGGTGCTCGCTACGCAGCTGCAGGCAGCCGTCGATGACCGGGTGGACCACGATGCCGCAGGCGAAGGGCTTGTAGCTGTTGGCGGCGAGCTCCCAGGTTTCGCCCAGGCCGTCGCTGATCCGGCCATAGTCGCGCGCAGTCGCGAGCACGTTGGCGAAGCCGCGCCGACCCTCGATGCCCTGGGTCGTGCTGGTGAAGTTCTCCCGGGCAAGCAGCGCCGCCACCATGCCGTTGCGCGCGGCCAGGCCCGGATGCAACGGCTTGCACATCGATCCGAACATCTCGCGCAGGCCTGACGCCTGCGTGGCCGCGGTGCCCAGCGCCCACACCAGCTGCGCTTCGGACAGGCCGAGCAGTCGACCGGTCGCGGCGGCGGCACCGAACACCCCCGCGGTGCCCGTGATGTGCCAGCCGATGTCGTAATGCGAAGGATAGACGGCCCGGCCGACGCGGCACTCGACCTCCACGCCCAGCGCGAAGGCGTGAATCCACTCGCCGCCACTGACCGGCAGGTACTCGGCTAGCGCCAGCAGGGCGGCCGCGACCGGGCCGGTCGGATGGATGATGGTCGCAAGGTGCGTGTCATCAAAATCGAAGGTGTGCGAGGCCAGGCCGTTGAGCAGCGCAGCATGCAGGCAGTCGAGTCGCTCGGTCCGGCCGAGGACGGTCGCTTGCGGCGGCCCCGCGAATGGCGCCAGCGCGGCCAGGGCGCGAGTCACCGCGTCGTGGCGCGCGGCGCCGATGGCGCATCCGAGAAAGTTGAGCAGCGCGCGCTTCGCCTCGTGGCAGACGGCGGCAGGGAGCCGTCGGGGATCGGCGGCAGCGACGAAACGGGCCAGGGCGAGCGTGGGCTCGGTCGTCATGCGTGGGTGGTTTCCGCGTGCCACGTGGGCGTCGGCACCACCGCGCCGCCCTGCAGGTAATCGAGCGCGGCCTGGATTCCAGCGCCCCGGTGCGGCATGCCGCTCAGTTCCAGCCCCATCTGGACGCCGCATAGCGTGCCACAGAGCATGAGGTCGTTGAAGTAACCGAGATGGCCGATGCGAAATACTCGGCCGGCGAGCCGGCCCAGGCCGGTGCCGAGCGACAGGTTAAAGTGCTCGAGCACACGGCGGCGGAAGGCGTCGGCATCGTGCTCATCGGGCAGCATCACCGCGGTCAGCGAATCGCTGTATTCAGCCGGGTTGCGGCACAGGATCTCCAGTCCCCAGCCGCGCACCGCCCGCCGCGTCGCTTCGCCATGGCGATGGTGGCGCGCGAAGACCGCCGGCAATCCCTCCTCGAGCAGCATATCGAGCGCCTCGTGCAGGCCATAGAGCAGGTTGGTCGGCGGCGTGTACGGAAAGTACCCGTCGCGGTTGGAGGCGATGATCTCGTCCCACCTCCAGTACGATCGCGGCAGGCGTGCGGTCCGGCTCGCCGCAAGGGCCTTGTCGCTGACTGCATTGAACGACAGGCCCGGCGGCAGCATCAAGCCCTTCTGCGAACCGGCGACCGTCACGTCGACGCCCCATGCCGCGTGGCGATAGTCGAGCGAGGCGAGCGAGGAGATGGTGTCGACCATGAACAGCGCGGGGTGATGTGCGAGATCGATCGCGTGGCGGATGTCAGCAATGCGACTGGTAACCCCGGTGGAGGTCTCGTTGTGCACCACCAGGACCGCCTTGAACTCATGCCCAGGGTCGGCGACAAGCGCGGCTTCGACGGCGGCCGGGTCGACGCCGCTGCGCCAATCGCCGCTGACAAATTCGACGTCCAGGGAGAGGTTGCCGGCCATCTTGCGCCACAGCGTGGCGAAGTGCCCGGTCTCGAACATGAGCACGCGATCGCCCGGCGAGAGCGTGTTGACCAACGCCGCTTCCCACGCGCCGGTGCCCGACGCCGGGTAGAT
Source organism: uncultured beta proteobacterium (assembly GCA_963777455.1). GTDB lineage: Bacteria > Pseudomonadota > Gammaproteobacteria > Burkholderiales > Casimicrobiaceae > PALSA-1003. The sequence goes on along the minus strand of CAVZQQ010000003.1, from coordinate 911,666 downwards.
GACCACCGGTCCGCCGGTCTGAAAAACCGTCTTGAGCCGGTCCAAAATGGCGCGCGTCAGGCGAGCGAACTCGGGTCCACGGTGATCGATGGTGGGGTTATCGATCGCGCGCAATACCCGGTCGGGAACGTTGGTGGGCCCGGGGATCTGTAGAAAGTGGCGGCCGCTGGGATGATCGTCGAGACGGAGCATGGGCTACCCTGGAGTCGGACAACACGCCATTCTATCCGGAGCCCGCCTTAGCCGCCGTGAACATGCGCTTGGTGCGCAGCGCCGCGTTGTCCGGGGCGATGGCCTCGGCACGTGCGTAGTGCACCGCGCTCTCCGCATAGCGGCCGAGATGAAATGTGCAAAGGCCCAGCGCCGCGTGCGCATTGGCACCGAAGATCGAGGTGTCGTAGGCCAGCGTGTCGTCGTCGAGTCCCGCAGCGTCGACCGCCGCGAGCTGGGCAAACAATGGCATGGCTTCGGCGTAATGCCGCAGTCCGACGAGCCGCTGCGCGCGCAGCCAGGTGAGCGCGTGATTGTCGGGAAACCGGCGGCAGCCTTCTTCGAGCAGCGCGGCGGCATCCCGTTGCCGGTCGAGCAGATGCCGCGCCAGGTGCAGGTGGGGCAGGCTGTCGCCCGGCGTTCTGGCCGGCAGCGCCCGCACCACCGCGACGCCTTGCCGCCATGCCGTCTCGGCGCCGTCGAGGTCGCCGATCGCGGCGAGCGTCGTGCCCAGGTGCGCCCAGCTGTAGACATGCCCCGGTTCGGTGCGCAATCGCGCTCGCAGCAGCGGCAGATCGCGCTCGGCCTTACGTTGGGGCTCGGCATAGCCGTAGTGCTCGAGCGCTACCGCGCTCGCCCCGATCTGCAGCCCTTCGCGCTCGCGCAATGCAGTCAGTGCCGGAACCAGGGTTTCGTGGATGACGCCGCGGAAGCGCAGGTCAGGGCGATTGCGAAACAGTCGATGCTCGCGATAGCGGGTGTAGCCGGCGCGCGGCCGCAAGCGTACGGTGTAGCAGGCGTAGCGCGGATCGGCGAGATCACGCTCGACTGCGGCGCGATCGAAGGCCGTGACCTGCTCGTCGGCATCGATGTAGAGGATCCACGCGCCGCGGGCGGCATCGACCGACGCGTTGCGCGCCGACGCGAAATCGTCGGTCCAGGCAGCACGCAGGACGCGTGCGCCGAGGCTGCGCGCGATCTCGCGCGAGCGATCGGTCGAGCCGGTGTCGACGACGACGATCTCATCGACGCGGCCGGCGAGGGAGCGCAGGCAGGTTTCGAGAAACCGCTCTTCGTTGCGGACGATCAGGGCTGCCGACAGCAGCGGCTGCGGCAGTCGGGCGGCAGGGCGTTGCAGATTAGGTCGCGACCCTAACGGTCACGGTGCCGGCGCAGCAGCAGGGTCGCCGCGGCGCCGATCGCGCCAGCCATGGCAGCCAGGGTCCAGCCCGAGGTGGCGGGAATCGCCTGCGCCCCGGCGGTCTGGTTGCGCGACTGGGCCTGGGCCACACCCTCGAGGCTGCTCATCGAGTACGACGCCACCAGCGGCGCGGTGTATACCACGGCCCCGGCGAGGATCTTGCGCAATGCGTCGCGCCGACGAGGGTCGACGCGTTCGAGAAAACGTTCGAAGCGGGGATTGGTGCTCATCGATGGGCCTCGGTCATGGGGCGCCGCTCACGGGCGCCTCAGCGCTAGATAGCATACCTCGTGTCACCCTGCAAGATGCGCGCCGCGGCTCACCAGGAGGCCCTCTTCGAGCAGCCGGGTCAGGCAAGTTTCAACTTCGGCGACCGGGGGCGCGTCGAGACGATACGCGGCGGCAAGCAGTTCGGGCAGCTCGCGGGCGGGGATGTTTCCATCGCAGCTTTCCAGCAGCAGCGCGGCCGTCAGATTGAGGTAGTGCAGGCGGTCGCGTGCCGGGTCGTAGGCGACGCAGCCGTCGCTTACCTCCCGGATCTCGATATCCGGCGCCCGCTCGACGCGCATCTCCCAATCCATGCTCGACGACCCCGCGGCCGATTGCGAATTCGACCGCGAGCCTATGCTATCTGCGATTGCAGAATTCATGCAAGCGCAGGGGCGCCGCATTCAGGCGTTCGACGGCGGCTCCGAACCGCCGGCGCGAGCGGGCGCAGGCGCCGCCAGGCGTCAAGCCGCGTGGCCGGGCGAGGACGCGTCGAGCCAGCTCTGGACGGCCAACGGCGCGGCGCCTTCGACCTGCAGGCCGCGCTGGTCGTGTACGGCGAAGCACGCGCCGTCCTTGGTCGTCTGCTTCACCGTGTACATCACCCGGTCGGCAATCGCGATCGCCTCGGAGGTGTTCCGCGGCGCGGTCTGGTAGGTCACCACGCCCATACTGAAGCTGATCGGCCACGCCTCGCGCCGCGCGAGCAGGCGCAGCATCTCGATGACCTGATCGAACACCCGTCGCGTCGCCGCCAGCGCCCCCGAGGGAAGCAGCACCGCGAATTCGTCACCGCCCATGCGGGCAACCAGGTCAGTCTTGCGCACGCTCGTCTGCAGGATGGCGGCGATGCGCATCAGCGCGCGGTCCCCTTCGGCATGGCCGCGCGAATCGTTGAGCGCCTTGAAGTTGTCGATATCGATAAACGCCAGCGCAAAGGACTCGCCCTCGCGGGTGAGCGTGTCGAGACAAAGCTGCAGGCGGTCCTCGAGCGCGGCGCGGTTGTAGGTCTGGGTCAACGGATCGATGCGGGCACACGCTTCGAGGGCCTCCCGCTCCCGCAGCACGCGTAGCGAGCGCCGGGCTGTGTAGGCGATCGGCAGGGTGAAGGCCAGCAGCGCCGATCCGGCCAGCAGCGCGACGACGTTGATCAGGCGCTGGTTGCCGGCAAGAATATCGCTTGTCGGACGCGCCAGGAAAACCAGCAGGTCGGTCCCCGGCACCGGGCGGGTGACCAGCAGATATGGGATGTCATCGAGCAGCGGCCAGCCGATGGCCGGCTCCGGGCCGACCGAGACCGGCAACGCGGCGCGGCCGGACGGGATTTCGCCCCCAAGCGGGGTACTCTCGGCGATGACGCGGCCATCGCGTTGCGCCACGCCAACGAATTCCCCCTCCGCCAGCTCGATGCCGCGATACACCTCGATCAAGCGCGCCGGTTCGAACGCGGACATGACGATGCCGTCGAATTCGCCGTTGGGTGAGACCAGCCGCTTGATCGCCGGCAGCACCGTGCGGCCGGAGAACCGGCCCTTCAGCGGCGCGGCGATGATCAGCGCGTCGGAATTGCCGTTGCGGGCGGCCAGAAAGTAGTCGCGGTCGACGACCGGCACGTCGGCGAGCCGCGCCGCGCTGTCGGTGTTGGTGACGAACCGCCCCTCGCGGTCGAATACCGTGATCTGGTTAATCGGGTCCTCGCCCAGATGCAGGGCTTGGAAGAGGCTGCGCAACGACAAGCCGTTCTGGCGCGGCTCCTCGGTCGCGCGCGCCAGCGACAGTGTGCGATCGATTCCGTCGAGCGTGCGCATCGCCTGGGCCTGCATCAGGCGGGTCAGGTTGGCGGCGTCCTTTTGCGCGGTCTCGCGATCGCTATCGCGGTCCGCCGCGACGGCGTAGATCGCCGCCGCCGCGACTAGCGCACTGCAGACGAGCCACAGCGCCAGGTACGGCGCGAGGGAGCGCAGCAGAGCGACGATGCGAGTGGTCATCGGCCGAATGCACTCGAGCCGGGATTGGCTGGCGAGGACCGCATTGTGGACACAGCGTTACGCCAAGGCAACCCGGCGCGGGCTTGCCTAGCGGGCGAGCAGCAGCGCGAGCTCATGGGCCGCCGCGCGCAGCGGTGGCAGGAAGCGCGTTTCCATTTCGCTCACCGGCACGCGCGAGGATTGGGTGCCGACGTTGATGGCGGCGACGGTGTGGCCGTCGCGATCGAGCACCGGCACGGCAATCGAGCGCAGGCCAATCTCGAGTTCCTGATCGACGATGCAATAGCCGTCGCGGCGGACCGCTTGCAGCGCGCGCTTGAGCTCCTCGGGAGCGGCCACCGTCCGGCCGGTGAGTTTCACCAGCGGGACGCGCGCCAGGTAGGCGTCGAGCTCCGCTGCGGAGAGCCCGGCCAGCAGCACCCGTCCCATCGAGGTGCAGTACGCAGGCAGCCTGCTGCCGATGCCCAGCTCGATGGACAGCAGCCGCGTCGTGGTGCTCGAGCGCGCGATATACAGGATGTCATTGCCCTCCAGCACCGCCATCGAGCTCGACTCGTGCAGCATGCTCGTAATCTGCTCGAGCAGCGGCTGGACGGCATAGACGAGCGGGGTCGAGGATAGAAACGCGTGGCCGAGCGCGAGGATGCGCGGCCGCAGCGCGTAGTTGCGCCCATCGTCGGTGGCGACGTAGCCAAGCGCGGCTAGGGTGTACAGGCAGCGACGCACGGCCGCACGCGGAATCGCCGTGCGCTGGCTTAGCTGGGCGATGGTCAGGTTCCGCCGCTGTTGCGTGAACGCCCGGATCACCGCCAGCCCGCGGGCCAGCGACGCCATGAAGTTCGGATCCCCCGCATAGGCCTGGATCTCCGCCGCCGGCGTGACAGCCGGCACGTTCGGCGCGATCATGGGTGCCGGCTTGGCGGCGGGGGGACTGCGGGTGCGGCCGGGCGGCGCGCGTTTGGCCACGAGGGTTCCTCCGGCAGATGAGCACCGCAGAGTAGCACGGTTGCGCGATAACCGCACGTTGCAACGATAATCGCCCTTGACGCCGGAAATCGGCTTGCGTAAAGTGTTCGTTGAACGCACAAATGTCCGATAATCGCCAAAACGCCGGTGTGACGCCGCCGTTCGCCGCCGGCGTGGGGCGTACAAAGAGGAAGCCGTGATCAATAAAGTCGTGGCATCCGCCGCTGTGGCGGTCGCCGACATTCCGCCGGGCGCGACCGTGATGATCGGGGGGTTCGGCACCGCGGGCATGCCTTCCGAGCTCATCGATGCGCTGATCACCCACGGCGTAACCGGCCTGACCATCGTCAACAACAATGCCGGCAACGGCGACACCGGACTCGCCGCGCTGCTCAAGGCCGGGCAAGTGAAGAAGATCATCTGCTCCTTTCCGCGGCAGACCGATTCGTGGGTATTTGACGGACTCTTCCATGCCGGGGCCATCGAGCTCGAGCTCGTCCCGCAAGGCAACCTGGCCGAGCGCATCCGCGCCGCCGGGGCGGGCATCGGCGCTTTCTACACGCCGACGGGCCACGGCACGCCGCTGGCCGACGGCAAGGAGACGCGGCGCATCGAGGGCCGGGACTACGTGCTGGAGTATCCGATCCGCGCCGACTTTGCGCTGATCAAGGCGCTGCGCGCCGATCGTTGGGGCAACCTGGTGTACCGGAAGACGGCGCGCAATTTCGGACCGATCATGGCCACCGCTGCCGCCTGCACGATCGCCCAGGTGCGCGAGGTCGTCAACTTGGGTGACCTCGATCCCGAGCACATCGTCACGCCGGGCATCTTCGTGCGCCGGGTGGTCGAGATCCCGGCTGCCGCGCAGTTGCTGGCCTCGCCCGGCGCGGCGGCATGAGCGGCGCACGGAGCAAAGCTTTAGGGAGTCTGCGATGAATCGCTTTACCCGTGAACAGATGGCCGCGCGCGTCGCCCGCGACATGCCCAGCGGTGCCTACGTCAATCTGGGCATCGGGCTGCCCACGCTGGTGGCCAATCACCTGCCCGCCGATCGCGAGATCATCCTGCACACCGAGAACGGATTGCTGGGGATGGGCCCGGCGCCGGAGGCCGGCGGTGAGGATCCCGACCTCATCAACGCCGGCAAGCAGCCGGTGACAGCGGTGTCCGGCGCCGCCTATTTCCACCACGCCGATTCGTTCGCGATGATGCGCGGCGGCCATCTCGACTTCTGCGTGCTTGGTGCCTTCCAAGTCTCGGTCGCCGGGGATCTCGCCAACTGGCACACCGGTGCGCCCGGAGCCATTCCTGCAGTAGGGGGCGCCATGGACCTGGCCATCGGCGCCAAGCGCGTCTACGTCATGATGGACCACCTGACCAAGCAGGGCGAGTCGAAGATCGTCGCGCGCTGCACTTATCCCCTGACCGGCGTGGGGTGCGTCAACCGCATCTTTACCGACCTGGCCGTCCTCGATGTCACGCCGGCGGGACTGCGCGTGCTCGAATGCGCGCCCGGCCTCTCCTTCGCCGAGTTGCAGCGCCTGACCGGCGTGCCGCTACGCGAGGCGCCGGCGGCGGTTGCCGTCTAACCCAACGCGGAGCCACGATGCAGGAAGTCTTTATCTGCGATGCAGTGCGCACCCCTTTCGGGCGCTACGGCGGGCGCCTCGCCATGGTGCGACCCGATGACCTGGGCGCGGTGCCGATCAAGGCGCTCATGGAGCGCAACCCGGCGGTCGACTGGGGGGCCGTAGACGACGTCGTGTATGGCTGCGCGAACCAGGCCGGCGAGGACAATCGCAACGTGGCGCGCATGGCGCTGCTGCTTGCCGGCCTGCCGCAGGAGGTGCCCGGCGCCACGGTGAACCGGTTGTGCGGATCGAGCATGGACGCAATTGGCATCGCCGCACGCGCGATCAAGAGCGGCGAAGCGGCGCTGATGGTCGCCGGCGGCGTGGAGAGCATGTCACGGGCGCCGTTCGTCATGGGCAAGGCGGAGTCGGCCTTCGCGCGCAGCGCGAAGATCGAGGACACGACCATCGGCTGGCGCTTCATCAATCCGCTGCTCAAGGCACGCTACGGGGTCGACTCGATGCCGGAAACGGCCGAGAACGTCGCCGCGGAGTTCCACATCGCGCGCGCCGATCAGGACGCGTTCGCGCTGCGCAGCCAGCAGCGGGCTGCGGCGGCCATCGCCGCCGGCCGACTGGCCGAGGAGATCGTGCCGGTGACCATCCCCCAGAAAAAGGGTGAGGCCCTGGTGGTCGACCAGGATGAGCATCCACGGCAGACGACCCTCGAGGCGCTGGCCCGACTCAAGGGAGTGGTCCGGCCGGATGGAACGGTTACCGCCGGCAATGCCTCGGGAATTAACGACGGCGCTTGTGCGCTGCTGCTGGCGTCGGCAGAGGCGGCGCGCCGCTACGGCTTGCAGCCGCGGGCCGCCGTGCTCGCAACCGCCGCGGCCGGCGTGGCGCCGCGCATCATGGGCTTCGGCCCGGCGCCGGCAATGCGCAAGGTGCTCGCCAAGGCGGCCCTGACGCTTGCCGACATCGATGTGATCGAGTTGAACGAAGCGTTTGCGGCGCAGGCCCTGGCGGTGCTGCGTGACCACGGCATTGCCGACGACGCCGCGCATGTCAATCCCAACGGCGGGGCCATCGCTCTCGGCCATCCGCTCGGTGCGTCGGGGGCGCGCCTGGTCACCACGGCGCTCTACGAGCTGCAGCGCCGCGGCGCGCGCCACGCGCTGTGTACCATGTGCATCGGCGTCGGCCAGGGGATTGCCATGCTGATCAAGCGCGTGTAAAGACCTCGAAAGGCAGTCATGAACAAGGCAACCGAGGAAGGCAGCATAGGCGTCACCGGGTATCGCCGGCCGTATTTCAATACCCAGCCGCCCTACGCCTATCCGGGCTATCGCTCCACGCTGCAGCGCGCGCCGACGCAGCCGCTGGTGTTTCTGCCGCACACCCTGTCCGAGGTCACCGGTCCCGTGTTCGGCTACGCCGACGTGCAGCCGACCGACAGCGACCTGACGCGCCAGCATGGCGGCGCGCCGATCGGAGAGCGCATCGTGGTCTCCGGGCGCGTGCTCGACGAGAACAGCCGGCCGGTGGCGCACGCGCTCGTCGAGGTGTGGCAGGCCAATGGCGCCGGACGCTATCGGCATGCGGTTGACGATCACGATGCGCCGCTCGATCCGAACTTCACCGGTGCCGGGCGCGCGCTTACGGACGGCGAAGGCCGCTATCGGTTCCAGACCATCAAGCCGGGCGCTTATCCCTGGCGCAACCACTACAACGCTTGGCGCCCGGCGCATCTGCATTTCTCCCTGTTCGGACTGGGGCTGGTGCAGCGGCTGGTGACCCAGATGTACTTTCCAGGCGATCCGCTGCTCGAATACGATCCGATGTACAACAGCGTGCCCGACGAGAAGGCGCGCCGGCGCATGATCTCCAGCTTCGACTGGGAGGCGACGCTGCCCGACATCGCGCTCGCCTATCATTACGACATCGTGCTGCGCGGCCGCGACGCGACACCGCTGGAAACATCGCGCAGCTGATGCCACCCATGAGCCAACTGACTACCGCGTCGCAAACCGTCGGTCCTTATGTGCAGATCGGCTTCGAACCCTTGGCCGTGGTCGATCTCGCTGCGGCGGGCGTCAGCGGCGAGCGGGTCGCCCTATCCGGCCACATCGTCGCCGGCGACGGCACCCCGATCAGCGACGCGGTCGTGGAACTTTGGCAGGCCAATGCGCAAGGCAAGTACGCCCATCCGGAAGACGCGCAGGACAAGCCGATCGAGGCCGGCTTCCGCGGCTTCGGCCGCTGCCTTACCGACGCGGCCGGCGGCTTTCGATTCACGACCATCAAGCCGGGGCCGGTGCCGGGTCCGGGCGGCGCGGCGCAGGCGCCGCACATTGTGGTCACGGTATTCATGCGCGGCCTGCTCAAGCAGCTCATCACGCGTGTCTACTTTCCCGACGATCCGGCCAACGCCGCGGATCCCGTGCTGCGGCTGGTGCCACCCGAGCGCCGCGCCACGCTGATCGCGCGCCGGGTAGCGACCGAGGCGGGCGCGCTGCAATGGAACGTGCTGCTGCAGGGTCCGGACGAGACGGTTTTCTTCGACTTTTGAACCGCTGACGGGTGCGGCGCACGGCGCGCCCGGCTACTCACCCGAGACGCGCGGCAGGAACATCCGAGGGAGGAAGCAGCCGTGGATGCCCGGCATTCGCAACGCCTGCTCGACCCGCTGTTCACGACGGAGGCGATGCGCGCCATTTTCTCCGACCACGGACGGCTGCAGGCGATGCTCGACTTTGAAGCGGCCCTGGCCCGCGCCGAGGCGACCGCGGGCCTGCTCCCCGCGGCGGCCGCCGCGGCGATCGGCGAGCAATGCCGTGCCGAGCGCTTCGATGTCGACGCGCTCGCCCGCGCGGCGGCGCTGTCCGGCAATCTGGCCATCCCGCTGGTAGCGGCCCTCACCGCCCAGGTCGAGGCGCGCGATGCGGCTGCCGCGCGCTACGTGCATTGGGGCGCCACCAGCCAGGACACCATGGACACAGGCCTCGTCCTGCAACTGCGCAGCGCGCTCTCGGCGATGGCCAGCGACCTGGCGCGGCTGGCGGGGGCACTGGCGGCCGGTGCAGAAGCGCACGCGCAGACGGTACTCCCGGGGCGCACCTGGTTGCAACAGGGACCCCCGGTAACCCTTGGCCTGAAGCTCGCCGGAGCCCTGTCCGCGGTCGAGCGCCACCGCCATCGGCTCGCGGCGCTGCGTGACCGCGTCGCGACGCTGCAGTTTGGCGGCGCGGTGGGCACCCTCGCCGCACTGGGCGAGCAGGGTCTCGAGGTCGCCGCGGCACTCGCCGACGAGCTGCAGCTGACGCTGCCCGACGTGCCCTGGCACGCGCAGCGCGATCGCCTGGCCGAAGTGGCCACCACCCTGGGCCTCATGGTCGGGACCCTGGGCAAGCTCGCGCGCGACGTGTCGCTGCTCATGCAAACCGAAGTCGGCGAAGCGTCCGAGCCCGCGGCGCCCGGGCGCGGCGGCTCGTCGACCATGCCGCACAAACGCAATCCGGTCAGCTGCGCGGTGGTGCTTGCGGCCGCAACGCGCGTACCCGCGCTGGTTTCGGTCATGCTTGCCGCGATGGTCCAGGAACACGAGCGCGGCTTGGGCGGATGGCATGCCGAGTGGGAGACCGTGCCGGAGATCTGCACGCTGAGCGCCGGAGCGCTGGCGCAGACCATCGCCATCGTCGAGGGCCTCGTAGTCGACGGCGACCGCATGGCCGCCAACTTGAAGCTTACCGGAGGCCTCATCCTGGCCGAAGCGGTCGCGATGGAACTCGGTAAGAAGCTCGGCAAGGCCAAAGCCCATGAGCTGCTGGAGGAAGCCTCTGCGCACGCCGTCCGCGACGGCAGACACCTGCGTGAGGTGCTCGCCGCCGATGGCCGCGTCACCACGCATCTGTCGCACGCCGATCTGGATCGCTTGTTCGATGTGCGCCACTACACCGGACAGGCCGAACGACTGGTCGCGCGCGCGCTCGCCGCGCGCAGGGAAGCGCTCGATGGCTCTGCCGACGCTTGACCGGCAGCGCGAGCGCTGCAACGTGCGCATCGAGGGCCCGGCCGACGCCCCGGTGCTGGTCCTGTCGAACTCGCTCGGGACGAATTGGAACTTGTGGGACCGGCAAATGCCCTCGCTCACGGCGCGCTTTAGGGTGTTGCGCTACGACACGCGCGGACATGGTTCCTCGCCGGTGACGGCGGGGCCCTATTCGATTGCCATGCTGGCGCAGGACGTGGTTGTGCTGCTCGATGCGCTCAAGATCGAGCGCGCGCATTTTTGCGGCCTGTCGCTGGGCGGCATGACCGGCATGTGGCTCGGCATGCATGCGGCCGAGCGCATTGAGCGCCTGGTGCTTGCCAATACGGCGCCCCGCATCGGGCCGCCGGCTGTCTGGAACGCGCGGATCGACGCGGTGCGCCAGGGTGGTATGGCCGCGATCACCGATGCGGTGCTCGAGCGCTGGTTCACCGCCGGGTTTCGCGCCCGCTCCATCGACGCCGTCGGCCGCATCAGCGGCATGCTGCGCACCACGCCCCCGGACGGCTACATCGCTTGCTGTGCGGCAATCCGTGATGCAGACCAATGGCCCGGCATCGAGACCCTTCGCTGCCCCACACTCGTTATCACCGGGACGCACGACGTCGCCACGCCGGCGGCCGAGGGCCGGAAGCTCGCCGGGCGCATACCCGGCGCCGGCTACGTCGAACTCGACGCGGCGCATATCTCCAACGTCGAGGCGGCCGAGCGTTTTACCGCCGAGTTGGTTACGTTTTTCACCGGCGGTGCGTGACGCCACCGGCAAGGGCGCGACCGGCCGCGATTGTTGAAGCTCAAATGCACTGGCCTGACAACGAAGGAGAAGCTGCGATGGATGAGGGTGACCGGTACGAGCAGGGGTTGAAGGTGCGCCGTGCGGTGCTGGGCGAGGCCCACGTCGAGCGCGCGCTGACGCGCAAGAACCCGTTTAACGGGGAGTTTCAGGAACTGATCACGCGCTACGCCTGGGGCGAGATATGGACCCGGCCGGGGCTGCCAGGGCATACCCGCAGCCTGCTGACCATCGGACTGATGGTGGCGCTCAACCGGGGCGAGGAATTCCGGCTGCACGTGCGCGCCGCGTTCAACAATGGCGTGACGCGTGACCAGGTCAAGGAAGTCCTGCTGCAGTGCGCGATATACTGCGGCGTTCCCGCCGCGAACTCGGCATTCCATATGGCCGAGGAGGTATTCGCGCAGATGGAGTCGGGCGGTTGAGTCAAGTCTTAATCGAACGGGGCAGCGGAAGCCCCGATCCGTGCCGCGGGTAAATGTCATGAAGGAGGATGCAATGCAATTCGCAAAGTTGGGTGGCCGGCTGCTGCTTGCGGCCGTGGTGCTCGGCATCGCCGCCGGCGCCTCGGCACAGAACGTCGTGAAGCTCGGCCTGGTCGCCGAGTTCTCCGGGCCGTTCGCGCAATACGGCCAGCAGATGCTCGGCGGGATGAAGGCGTACATGAAAGTGCATGGCGACACGGTCGCCGGCAAGAAGATCGAGATCGTGCAGAAGGACACCGGCGGCCCCGCGCCGGACGTGGCCAAGCGCCTGGCCGAGGAGCTTGTCACCCGCGACAACGTCGATCTGCTGGTGGGCTTTGGCCTGACGCCCAACGCCCTGGCGGTTGCGCCGGTCGCGACCGAAGCGAAAAAAGCGATGGTGATCATGAACGCGGCGACCTCGATCATCACCACCAAGTCGCCCTACATCGTGCGCGTGTCGATGACCTTGCCGCAGATCACGCGGCCGATGGCGATGTGGGCGGCGAAAAACGGCATCAAGAAGGTATACACGGTAGTCGCCGACTACGGTCCGGGTCTGGACGCGGAGAAGGCGTTTGCCGAGGCGTTCAAGGCCGCCGGCGGCGAGATTGTCGGCAGCGTTCACACGCCGCTGCAGAATCCGGACTTCGCGCCGTTTATCCAGCGCGTCAAGGATGCCAAGCCCGAAGCCGTGTTCCTGTTCCTGCCCGCCGGCGAGCAGGGTATTGCGTTCATGAAGGGCTACGAGGAGCGCGGGCTCAAGCAGGCCGGAATCAGGCTGATCGCCACGGGCGACATCACCGACGACGGGGTGCTCGAGGCTATGGGCGAGCCGACGCTGGGGCTCATCACCAGCTTTCATTATTCAGCCGCGCACGACTCGCCGGAGAACGCGGTGTTCAAGAAAGCCTACGCCGAAGTCAACGGTGACAAGCTGCGGCCGAACTTTATGGCCGCGGCCGGCTACGACGGCATGGCGCTGATCTATGCAGCGCTGCAAAAGACCGGCGGGGCGACCGACGGAGACAAGCTGGTGGCGGCGATGAAGGGCATGAAGCTGACCAGTCCACGCGGGCCCATCATGATCGATCCGCAGACACGCGACGTCGTGCAGACGGTGTACATCCGCAAGGTCGAAAAGACCCCCGGCGGCCTCTACAACATCGAGTTCGACAAGTTCCCCGACCAGAAGGACCCGGGCAAGCCCTGATCGGCGCGCCGTTGGCGGGGGGTGCAGGGCGATGGCCGCGGTCTTGAGCTTCCTCGGGGTCGTGTTCGATGGTCTCGCGTATGGCAGCCTGCTGTTCCTGATCAGCATCGGGCTGTCCGTGACCATGGGCTTGATGAACTTCATCAATCTTGCCCACGGGGCGTTCGCGATGCTGGGGGGCTACACGGCCGTGGTCGCGATGGCGCAGATGGGCATCCCCTTCTTGCCGGCGCTGGCGATGGCCTTCGCGGTGAGCGGCGCGGCCGGTGCGCTGCTCGAGCGCCTGCTCTACCGCCGCCTGTATCGGGCGGCGCACCTCGACCAGGTGCTGTTCACCATCGGCCTCACGTTCATGTCAATTGCCGCCGCAACCTACGCCTTCGGACCGGCGCAGCAGCCGGTGCACCTGCCGCCGTTCCTGACCGGGCAGGTGCACGTGCTGGGGCTGGACCTCGGCACCTACCGGCTGTTCTTGATGGCGATGGTGGTGCTCGCGACGCTGGCGCTGACCGTTGTGGTCGAGCGCACCCGCTTCGGCGCGCAGGTGCGCGCGGCGGTCGACAACCAGCAGGCGGCCGTCGGGCTGGGCATCAACGTCGAGCGGGTGTTCAGTGTCACCTTCGCGCTGGGTTCGGCGCTGGCGGGCCTGGGCGGCGCGCTCGGCATCGATGTGCTCGGTCTCGACCCGACGTTCCCGTTGAAGTACATGGTGTACTTCCTGCTCGTTGTCGCCGTCGGCGGCGCTGGAACGATTCGCGGGCCGCTGGCGGCGGCGCTGATCCTCGGTGTTTTCGACGTGGCGGGCAAGTATTACGTGCCGCAGGTCGGGTCCTTTGTCATTTATGCGGTGATGGTGGTCATGCTGCTGCTTTTTCCGGCCGGCCTCGCCGGGCGGCGCGCGTGAGTGCCCTGCCGACGCTGCAGGGGAGCCGGTTCGAGATCGCCTTCTGGCTGGTCCCGATGGCGGCCTTCTTCCTCTTTCCGCACTACCTGACGCTGGGTAGCCAGATCCTGATCGCAGGGTTGTTCGCCCTGTCGCTGGACCTGATCCTCGGCTATGCCCGCATCATCTCGCTTGGTCAGGCGGCGTTCTTTGGCCTGGGCGCCTATACCGCCGGGCTGCTCGCCCGGTACGGTTTCGGCGAGCCGCTGAGCGGCCTGTGTGCCGCGGCGGCGGTCGCGGCGCTGGGGGGCTGGATCACGAGCTTCCTCGTCGTGCGCGGTCAGGACCTGACGCGGCTCATGGTCACACTTGGTATCGGGCTCATGCTCTACGAAGCGGCTAACCAGGCCTCCGCCATCACCGGCGGAGTCGACGGCCTTTCCGGCGTGGAAATGCGCCGGCTCTTCGGCCTGTTCGGCTTCGGCCTGGACGGCAAGACCGCCTACCTTTACAGCCTGGCGGTACTGTTCATCGTGTTCAATGGCGCACGTGCGCTCGTGCGTTCGCCGTTCGGGCTGAGCCTCAAGGGGATTCGCGAGGGCGAGCGGCGGATGCCGGCGATCGGCGCCTCGGTGCGCCACAAGCTGGTCGCGGTCTACACCGTTGGCGCGGGGATTGCCGGCATCGCCGGCGCGCTGCTCGCGCAGACGACGCAATTTGTCGGCATCGATGTATTCGGTTTTCAGCGCTCGGCCGAGCTGCTGATCATGCTCGTGCTCGGCGGTACGGGTTACCTCTACGGCGGACCGCTGGGTGCGGCGGTGTTTTTGATCCTCCAGGATTATCTGGCTAACCTCAATCCCGTCTACTGGCAATTCTGGCTGGGACTGCTGCTGGTGCTGCTGGTGCTCTTCGCGCGCGGCGGCTTGATGGGGGCGTTGGTGGCATTGCAACGCCGCTGGCGGCGGAGGACGGCATGAGCGTGGCGCTGCGCACCGCGGCGCTGTCAAAGACCTTCGGTGCCTTCAAGGCGAACTCGGAGATCAGCCTTGCCTTTGCCGCCGGCGCGCGCCACGCGCTGATCGGGCCCAACGGGGCGGGCAAGACCACTTTCATCAACCTGCTCACCGGGGTGCTCGCGCCCACCGCGGGCGAGGTCTATCTGGGCGAGGAACGCATCACCAGCCTGCCGCAACACGCCCGGGTCAAGCGCGGCATGACGCGCACCTTCCAGATCAACACCCTGTTTCCGGGTCTCACCGCGCTCGAGTCGGTGGTGCTGGCGTGCTGCGAGCGTGCCGGACGCGGCGGCGTGTGGTGGCGCACGGTCGCTGCCGAGCACGGCGCGATCGAGGAGGCGCAGGCGATCCTGATGCGGCTGCGCCTCGACGGCGATGCCCATACGCCCACGCGCGCATTGCCCTATGGCAAGCAGCGCCTGCTGGAAATCGCGCTGGCGCTCGCCACGCGGCCGACGGTGCTGCTGCTCGACGAACCGGCCGCCGGTATACCGTCGGCGGCCAGCGCCGAACTCTTCGGCGTGATCGCGCAGCTGCCGCGCGAAGTCACCATCATCTTTATCGAGCACGACATGAATCTGGTGTTTCGCTTCGCCGAGCGCATCACCGTACTCGTCGGCGGCACGGTGCTGGTCGAGGGGGCGCCCGACGAGATCGCCGGCGACCGCAGGGTGCGCGAGGTCTACCTCGGCGAAGCGCAGCATGGCTGAGCTCATTCGCGCCGAAGGCTTGACCGCCGGCTACGGCGAGGCGATCGTCCTCGAGGATGTGTCGCTCTCGCTCGATGAAGGCGGCAGCCTCGCGCTGCTCGGGCGCAACGGGGTGGGCAAGTCGACGCTGCTGCTGACCCTGATGGGGCTCACGCACCTGCAACAGGGCCGGCTTGCGCTTCAGGGTGCCGATATCACGCGCCTGCCGGCGTGGCGGCGCGCACACGCCGGTTTGGGATGGGTACCGCAGGAGCGGTTCATGTTTCCCTCGCTGACCGTAGCCGAGCACCTCACCGTGGTCGAGCGACCCGGTCCGTGGAATGTCGCGCGCGTGTATCGGGTTTTCCCGCGGCTCGAGGAGCGGCGGCGTAATCTCGGCAATCAGCTTTCCGGGGGCGAACAGCAGATGCTCGCCATTGCCCGCGCGCTGATGACCAATCCGAAGCTGTTGCTGCTCGACGAACCGATGGAAGGCTTGGCGCCGATCATCGTGCAGGAGCTCGTCAAGGTGATCGGGCAGATCGTGCGCGCCGGGGAATTCGCGGTGATCGTCGTCGAGCAGCACGCGCGGCTGGCACTGGGCCTGACGCAGCAGGCGCTGGTTCTCGACCGTGGGCGCGTGGTGCACCGGGCAGCCAGCGCGGAACTGCTCGCCGATCCTGCAACCCTCGATCGCCTGGTCGCGGTCGCCTAGAGGCGCGGCAGGCCTAGGCTACCGCGGACCAGAGCGCGAGCGTGCCCAGGTAGCCGGCCGGCACGGCGACACTGGCCAACTGCCAGTGCGCGGGCCTATATGGGTCCGGTCCGGCGGCGAGTTCGATCGTGTCGGCAAGCCGAACCTCAAGCAGGCGGAACGGCGCCGCCAAACCGTCGCCGGTGGCTTTGCTCATCGCCTCCTTGCAGGTCCAGTAGCGCAGAAAGCGGGCGCGACGTTCACTCTCCGGCAGCGGCGCGAGCGTGGCCCGTTCCACCGCGGTCAGGAACTTCGCCGCGAGCCCGTCGGCGCGAACGTCGCGGTCAACGCGCTCGACGTCGACGCCGATGCGTTGCCCGCGGGCAATGCCGACCAGAGCGACCCCGGCGGTGTGCGAGATGTTGAAATCGATGGCGCTAGCGCCGGCCAGCTGCGGCCGGCCGCGGACACCGCGCACGATGGGCACTGCAGGCGGCGGCAGGCCCAGCGTGCGCCCGAGCAGCCAGCGCAACAGCGCCCGGCCGGCGACGTAGCGCTGCGCGAGTTCCGCGCGCCCGAAACGGGCGGCGCGGGCGTGCTCGGCCGGCGCGAGCCACGCCGCCAGACGCGCAATCTCGTCCGGGATGGTGGCCAGCTGCGCCCACCACAGCGTCACGCCCGCGGCCATGGACGCGAGCGCAATCGGAGGGCCGTCCGGATTGCCCGGGGCAGCGAAATCGTCTACGCTCACTCGCCGTTCTGCCTATTGCCGTTCCGCCTCAGGGTCGTTGCGGCGCGGACCGGGAATCCTTCGCCTCGCCAATCGCCGTAGCCGATGGTCTTTCTCCTGCGCTCGCTCGGTCGTCTGCCGCTCGCTCCGCTCTACGGCTTTGCCTGGATCGTCTATTTTGTCACGTTCCACCTGCTGCGCTGGCGCCGCGATCTGGCCTTGGGCAACCTAGCGCGCTCGTTTCCCGACCGGTCGGAGGCGGAGCGCGCCGCGATTCTGCAGCAGTCATATCGCAACATGAGCGAGGTGTTCGTCGAGTTGCTGTGGGGTTGGCGGGCCAGCGCGGAGGATCTCAAGGCGCGACTGGTCATGGACAATCCCGAGCTCGTCGCGCGCTTCGTCGCCGAGCGCCGTTCGGTCATCCTGCTCACCGCGCACGTGTGCAACTGGGAATGGCTGCTGCCGGGTGGCGGCGCGCATTTCGGTATCCCGATCGACGCCGTCTACAAGCCGATCCGGGTGGCCAGCCTCGATGCATATATGCGTCAAGCGCGCAGCCGCTTCGGCGGCCAGCCGATCCCGATCAAGAGCTTCGCCTTCGAGCTCTTGCGCCGCGCCGGCCAGCCGCGGGCGTACGGGCTGGTGGCCGACCAGACACCGCTCAAGAGCATGGACAAGCACTGGACGCGTTTCCTGCACCAGGACACGGCGTTCTTCGTCGGCGCGGAAAAAATCGCCCGCTTTCTGGACGCGCCGGTCGCCTACGTCGCCATGCGCCGGCTGCGCCGCGGCTACTATGCGGTGCACCTGCACGTGTTAGCCGAACCGCCTTACGACGGTGACGAGGAGCGGGGCAGCGCCGGTGAAGGCTGGATCACGGAGGCCTACGCGCGCAAACTGGAGGCCGAGATCCAAGCGAGCCCGGCGGACTGGTTGTGGGTGCACAACAAGTGGAAGTACCCGCGGTCGACAGAAGTGGATGCGCGATAATCGCCCCATATTGCGATAATCGCCCTTGACAGTGTGAAACGGGCGACCTAGAGTGTTCGTTAGTCGCACAATAATTCGATAATCGCACAACGGAGGAAGTCGTGATTCGCGGGACCACGACGATCATCGCGCATCTGGGTGACCCCATTGCTCCGGTCAAGGCGCCGATGATCTACAACCCGTATTTCGAAAGCAGCGGCATCGACGCCGCGGTCGTGCCGCTGGGCGTGCGCGCCGCCGACTACGTCGCCGTCTTCCGGGCTCTCTTCCGCCTGACCAACATTCGCGGCGCGCTGGTCACCATGCCGCACAAGGTGACGACGGTGGCGCTGCTCGACGCCCGCAGCGCCACCGTCGACATTGCGCAGTCGTGCAACGCGGTGTTGCTGCGGCCCGACGGGACGCTCATGGGCGAGCTGTTTGACGGGGCCGGCTTTGTGCGCGGCATCGAGCGCCACGGCCTGCACGTCGCCGGAACGCGCTGCCTGGTCGTCGGCGCCGGCGGCGTGGGCTCGGCCATCGCGGCGGCACTGGCGGCGGCAGGCGCGCGCGCGCTCGTTCTCTTCGACCAGCATGCATCCCGCGCCGACGCCCTAGCCGGGCGGTTGCGGCAGCACTATCCCCAGCTCGAGGTGCAGACCGGATCGAACGACCCCGCTGGCGTCGAGCTTGCCGTCAACGCGACGCCGCTGGGCATGGATCCGGCCGATCCGCTGCCCTTCGACGTGGCGCGCCTGAACCCCGCCGCCTTCGTCGGCGAGGTCGTGATGAAGCAGGAGATCACCCCGTTGCTACGCGCCGCGCGGGCGCGCGGTTGCCGGACCCAGGTGGGCACCGACATGCTCTTCGAGCAGATTCCCCTCTACCTCGAGTTCTTTGGCTTCGGCGCCGTGACGCCCGACGCGTTGCGCGCGGTCGCCGCGCTCGCCTGACCTAGGCACCGATGCTCGATCTGGCCCGCTTTGCCATGAACACCAACACCCTCGCCGGCACGCTCGAGGAGAAGCTGCGGGCCGTGAAGGGCGCCGGTTTCGGTGCCATCGTGCTCTCGGGCGCGGACCTGGTCGGCCACCCCGACGGCGTCGAGGTCGCCGTCGATCTGGTCAACGGCAGCGGGCTCAAGGTCAGCGCGTTCCAGATGCTGCACGATTTCGAAGGGCTGTCGGGGCACATGCTCGACTACAAGATCGACATCGCGCGCTCGCTGTTCGACATGATGCGCTCGGTCGACGCACCGCTGTTGATCGTCGCCTCGACGACCTCGCCCTATGCCAGCGGTGATCCGCCCAAGATCGCGGCCGATCTGGCGATGCTCGGGACGCTGGCCGAGCTGCCGGGAATCCGCATCGCCTACGGTGCCCTGGCGTGGGGGCGCTGGATCAACGAGTACACTGCGGCGTGGGACGTCGTGCAACTCGCCGGGCACCGCAACGTCGGGCTCGCGATCGATTCGTTTCACGTACTGGCCCGCGGCTCTTCGCGCGAGGCATTCGCGGCCATCCCGGGCGAGCGGATTTTCCTGGTCCAGCTTGCCGACTACCTGTGGGACTTGGACGACCTGATCGAAACCGCGCGCCACCGCCGCGTGTTCCCGTGCGAGGGCAACCACGACGTGGCGATCGTCGATCTCGTGGCCCGGATCGAGCGCTCAGGCTATCGCGGCGACTACTCGTTCGACGTGGTCAACGATGATTACGCCCATCTGCCGGCCGTGGCCGTCGCCGCCCGCGGCCGCAAAGCGGCCCTTTGGCTGGGGGTGCAGGCCGCCCCCAGAGCGTCGCATTGACCCGCCCCATCCACCATTACCGTTGTTAACTGCATCGCCACTATTCATCGCCAAGGAGGAAGTATGAAGCATGCACTGCGCAACACGGCCGCCGCGCTCGCGCTCGCGGCCGCGGCATCGGTATTCGGGCAAAGCGGTCCGGTGACCGTCATCGGCCTGATGGAGCTGTCGGGCACGGGCGCGACGGCGGGTACCAACTTCGACAACGGCGTCAAGCTCGCGGTCAAGGAAATAAACGCTGCCGGCGGCATTCTCGGTCGCAAGATCGATTACACGTCGATGGACACGCAGTCGGCGCCACAGACGGCCAAGGCGCTGGCCCAGAAAGCGGTGGATCAAGGGGCGTACGTGGTGATGGGGCCGGTGTTCTCCGGCTCGTTCATCGTCAGCATGGCCGAGACCCGGCGCGCCGAGATTCCCAACTTCACCGGCGGCGAGGCGAGCGAAATCACCGAGAAGGGCAACCCGTACGTGTTCCGCACCTCGTTCACGCAGGCGACCGCGATGCCGAAGCTCGCCCGCTACATCAAGGACACGGTGAAGGCCAAGTCGGTCGCCATCGTCTGGGTCAACAACGACTTCGGCAAGGGTGGCCGCGACGCCATGTCCAAGGCGCTGGAAGCGCAAGGCATCAAGGTCGCCGCCGACATCTCGACCGACCCGGGCCAGGTCGATTTCTCCGCCGCGGTGCTCAAGGTCAAGCAGTCCAACGCCGACGCCGTGTTCGTCTACACCAACGAAGAGGAGTCCGCCCGGGCGCTGCGCGAGCTCAAGAAGCAGGGCTACGACAAGCCGATCATCGGTGAGACCACGCTCACCGGTCAGAAGGTGATCGAGTTGGCGGGCGACGCGGCCAACGGAGCCGTCGCGCACGTCGGGCTCACGGTCGACGCGCCACAGCCGGCGATCAAGGCGTTCGACGAGAAGTTCCAGAAGGAATACCACTACAAGAGCGACCACAACGGCATGAAGGGCTACAGCGGCATGTACGTGGTCAAGGCCATCACCGAGAAGATCGGCAAGTTCGACGGCAAAGCGTTCGCCAAGGCCATGCACGGTGCGACGATCAAGGTCAAGGACCATCCCGGCGTGCTGCTCGACGTGCACTTCGACGACAACGGCGATCTCGACCGGGAAAGCTTCCTGGTCAAGGTGGTCAATGGCAAGCAGGTCGTGATTGCGACGCTGCCGCCGGTGCACCCGATTCCGTAGCCTTTGCAATCGCGCGGCCGCGCGCTGCGCGGTCGCGCGCGCAGGGAGGACGGCATGGCAGATTTCCTGCAGCTGATCATCTCCGGCACCGCGACCGGCGCCATCTACGCGCTGTGCGCGCTCGGCTTCACGCTCCTCTGGCAGGCGTCGGGCACGATCAACTTCGCGCAAGGCGAGTTCGTGATGCTCCCGGCGTTCATGATGCTGTTCTTCATCAACACGGCGGGCCTGCCCCTGTGGCTGGCGTTTCTGTTGACCTGCCTGGTGGCCATGCTGCTGCTCGGCTATACATTCAAGCGCGCCATCGTCGATCCGCTTATCCGGCATGGGGTGATTCCACTGGTCATCGCGACCCTGGGCCTATCGATCGGCGTGAAGCAGCTGGTGAAGGCTGGCGTTACCGCCCAGGCGATGCCGTTCAACAGCCCGTTCCCCGACGGCCTGCTGGCCCTGGGCGAGTTCAAGGTTTCCTACGCCGACGTCGGCACGCTGCTCTTGGCCGGGTTGATCGTCATCGGCCTGCAGCTGTTCCTCAACCGCACCGTGACTGGCCGGGCGATGCAGGCGGTGGCGCAGAACACCGATGCGGCCAAGGTGCTCGGAATCAACGTGCAGCGCATGGTGCTCTACACCTTCCTGATCAATGCCGTGCTGGCGGTCGTCGCGGCGCTGCTCGTGACCCCGACCTACCTCGCCAAGTTCGACATGGGCGAATCGATCGGCCTGAAGGCGTTTTACGCCGCAATCATCGGCGGCTTTAACCAGACGCGCGGCGCGCTGCTCGGCGGCGTGCTGGTCGGCGTGCTGGAGAACCTGACCGGGGCTTACATCTCGCCCGCGTACAAGGAGGGGGTGGCGCTGTTGCTGTTCCTGGTGGTCATCGTCTTCCGGCCCGAGGGCCTGCTGGGCAAGGTCGAGGAGCGCAAGGTATGAGCAACGCCCAGAAAATCGCACTGCTGGTCCTGGTCTTGCTCTACGCGCTGCTACCGCTGTTGCTGAAGAACTATGGCATCTACCTGATGACGTTGCTGTGCGTCTATCTGATGGCGGCGTTCGGCTTGAACCTGATTGTCGGCTATGCCGGCCAGATGTCGATCGGGCAGGCCGCGTTCTACGGCATCGGTGCCTACCAGGCGGCCATCCTGCTTAAGCTCGGCTGGCCGTTCTTCGTCGTGCTGGCGATCGCGGCGGTGGTGTGCTTCGTCGTCGGGCTGGCGCTGGGCTTCCCGGCGTTGCGCGTGCAGCACCACTACCTTGCTTTTGCCACGCTCGGGTTCAACGTCCTGGTCTTCCTCGTCATGCGCAACGAGGAGCAGCTGACCGGTGGCACCTTCGGAATCTCCGACATCCCGCGGCCGTCATTTTTCGGCTACGCGCTCGACGGCGCGCTGCCGTTTTTCTACTTCACCCTGGGATCGGTGATTGTGCTCGCCGCGCTGCTGTGGTGGTTGCTGCGCTCGCCCTGGGGCCGCGCCTTTGCGGCGCTGCGCGACAACCCGATCCGCGCCGAGAGCACCGGCGTGAACATCACCGCCTATACGCTGCTGGCGTTCGCGATCGGCGCCGCCTGCGCCGGCATCGGCGGGGTGTATCTGGCGGCCCTGGTCAATTTTATCGAGCCCGGTCAGTTCCACCTGTCGGTGTCGCTGATGATGCTGCTGGCCGTTATCGTCGGCGGCTCCGGCCGCTTCTTCGGGCCGGTGCTGGGATCGGTGGTGGTGATTCTGTTGCCCGAGTGGCTGCGTTTCCTGCAGGACTGGTACCTGGCGATCTTCGGCTTCGCCGTGATCGCGCTGATGGTGTTCCTGCCCGGGGGCCTGCTCTCGCTTGCCGACCGCTTTAAGGCCGGCGGAGGCGCGCCATGACTGCGGTGCCGAGCTTTCTCGAGGTCCGGCACATGCGCAAGCAGTACGGCGCCATCAAGGCCGTCGACGGGGTCAGCCTGTCAGTGGGACCGGGAGAGATCGTGGGAGTCATCGGACCCAACGGGTCGGGCAAGACGACCCTGTTCAACAGCATCCTCGGGCAGATCAAGCCGACGGCCGGCAGCGTCGAGTTCTGCGGCGAGGACATTACCGGCATGTCGCCGCTGGAGCTCTCGCGCCGGGGTGTAGGCCGCACATTCCAGACCTTGCAGGTCTTCGTCAAGCTCTCGGTGCGCGACAACCTCATCGCGGCGGCCCAAGAATTCAAGGGCACGATGCCCGGCCGGCTGTTCGCCAAGCCCGACGCAGGGCTCGGGCACCATGCCGACGAGATGATCGAGCTGTTCCGCCTGAAGCATGTCGCGGGACGTCCGGCGGGCAGCCTGTCGTACGGCCAGCAGAAACTCATCGACATTGCGATGGCCTTCATGCCCGCGCCGCGGCTGGTGCTGCTCGATGAACCGTGCGCGGGCGTCAATCCGAGCCTGGTCGAGGAGTTGCGCGAGCTCCTGGTGGTGCTCAACAAGACCCAGGGCGGCAGCTTCGTGGTGATCGAGCACAACATGGACTTCATCATGCAACTTTGTCCGCACGTGGTGTGCATGGTTGAGGGCAAGGTGCTGGCGGAGGGACCGCCGGCGCAAGTGCAGGCAAACCGCCGGGTGCTCGAAGCCTATCTGGGGAACTGATCATGGTCACAGACAAGATCATCGAGTTCGAGCGCGTCGTCGCCGGCTATACGCCGAGCCTGACGATTCTGGACGAACTCACGCTCGATGCCCGCAGGGCGGAGATCACACTGCTCATCGGCCCGAACGGCGCGGGCAAATCGACCGTACTCAAGACCTTGTTTGGCATGCTCGTTCCGCGCAGCGGCGAGGTCCGCTTCGAGGGCAAGTGCGTCAACGGCAAATCGCAGCGGGGACTGCTCGCCGAGGGCATCGCCTTTGTGCCCCAGGGGCGCAACCTGTTCGGATCGCTGTCGGTCCGCCACAACCTCGAGCTGGGCGGGATCACGCTCCCGCGCCGCGAGCTCGCCGGCCGCATCGACGAAGTGCTCGTGCGCTTTCCGCGTATCAAGGAGCGCATCGACAATCAGGCCTCCACCATGTCCGGCGGCGAGCAGAAGCAGCTCGAGGTGGGGCGGGCGCTGCTGCTGCGGCCGCGGGTGATCCTGATCGACGAGCCGTCGATCGGGCTCTCGCCCAAGCTGGTGCAGGAAGTGATGACGCTGTTGCGGCAGCTCGCCGACGGCGGTACCACCGTGCTTATGGTCGAGCAGAACGTGCGCACGGCGCTGAAGTTTGCCAACCGCGCGCTGGTGCTGGAAATGGGACGGCTCGCGCTCGACCGTCCCGCCTCGGAGCTGCTCGCCGACCCCGATCTGAACCGGTTGTTCCTCGGCGGACACGCCAACGTGGCCGCATAAAGCGGCGGGCGACAGCGATGCGATCCTCGCCGCCGCGGTGATGCACGCGCTCTCGCTCGCGGCATTGACCGTGCTCGAGCTCTCGCCGCCCGAGATGGTTGCCTGCGCCGCCCAGGCCGGTTACGCGTACGTTGGCCTGCGCCTGGTCCCGGCGACCGACCAGGATCCGACCTGGCCGCTGAGCGGCGACACGCCCATGGTGCGCGAGCTCGAGCAGCGCCTCGCTGACAGCGGCGTGCGCACGCTCGACATTGAAATCTTTCGCTTGCACCCCGACACTGCGGTGGCGCACTACTTGCCGGCCCTGGAGACCGGGGCGCGGTTGGGTGCACAGCACGTCCTGGTCGCCGGCAACGATCCCGACGAGGGGCGGTTGACCGAGCACTTCGCTGCGCTGTGCGAGCTCGCCGCTCCGCTTCGGCTCACCTGCGATCTCGAGGCCATGCCGTGGACTGACGTCAAGGACCTGCAGCAGGCGGCGCGCATTGCCGCGGGCTCGCGGCGGCCCAATGCCGGTGTGCTCATCGATCCAATCCATTTTGATCGCGGCGGCAATCAACCCATCGACATTGCTGCGCTGCCGCCGGAGCGCCTGCACTATGCGCAACTGTGCGACGCGCCGGCGGAACGGCCGCGCGATGTGCCGACACTGCTCCATCAGGCACGCGCCGAGCGCCTGATGCCTGGCGATGGCGGCCTCGACCTCGCCGGCATCCTGCGCGCCTTGCCGAGCGGGCTGCCGTTGGCCCTGGAGGTGCCGCAGCAGACCATGGCCAAGACCGTACCGGCGCTCGAGCGCGCCCGGCGCATGCGCGCCAAGACCGAAGCCCTGCTCGCGACCCTGTAGCCTGCGTCCCGCGACTTAGCGCGCTTGCGCTTGCGCCGCCATGCGCGCCGGCGCGTTGAGCGCGCCGTAGGCATCGTAGCTGCCGACCCGTTGCACAATCTCGAAGAAAAAGCGCTCCGCAAAGCTCTCGCTGTAGATGTGGAAGTACTCGCCGCCGGCCGAGTGGTCGTAGAGGATGCCCAGCTGTTGCAGGCGCAGCACGAGGCTCGCCTCGAGCTCGAACCGGGTCGGCAGGTCGTCGTAGTAATTGCGCGAAATCGGCACGAAGCGAACGCCGTTGGCGCGCAGCTTTGCCACCGTGGCAAAGATGTCGGCGCAGGAAAACGCGATGTGGTGGACGCTGGCCCCGGCCAGTGTCGAAATCCTGCGCGCGGTCTGCGTGTTCCGGCTGGGTGACACGTTGAGCACCACGCGCAGCGTGCGGGCGTCAGTTGCGACCGCGCAGCTGCGGATCAGCCCGAAGGGATCGGACAGCTCGAGGCTGTCGCCGGGCTGCATGCCGAGCACCGCGCGGTAGAACAGGATCCAGGTGTCGAGCTGGTCGACCGGCAGGCCCATGGCGGCGTGGTCGATGGTGAGCAACCCGGCGTCACTGCCGGGCGCAGAAGCTTCCAGGGCGAAATCGATCTCGTAGAGGCTTTTCTGCCCCGGCGCTTCGGAGACGAAGTAGATCAGGCTGCCGTCGGGCGCGCGGATCGCCGGAATCCTGAGCTCGTGCGGGCCGATCCGGCTGTCGAAACGCGGGCACTGCAGCGCGGTGGCGCGGTTGAGCGCGCGGATGCCGTCGTCGGTGCGCAGGCTGAGGGCGCAAATCGCCGGTCCGTGCTCGGCGAAATAAGCGTGGGCGAACGAATCGGGCTCGGCGTTGAGGACCAGGTGAATGTCCCCTTGGCGGAACAGCGTGACGTTCTTGGAGCGGTGCCGCCCGGCGCGGACGAATCCGAGCGCGCCCAGCAGTGCCGCGAGTGCGGTCGCGGCCGCGTCGTCGACGGCGAATTCGAGGAACGCGACGCCGTCGATCGCCGGCGCGGCGGGCGGGTCGAACAGCTCGACGCGTCGCAGGACCTCCGCGCCGGGGGCGCCGGCGCGCTCGAACCGCGCGCGCGTCTGCCCTTCGAGGAAGAGCAGCGACTGCATCGCGTCGATCGCGGTGCGCCGGTTGGGAGCCTCGC
Source organism: uncultured beta proteobacterium (assembly GCA_963777455.1). GTDB lineage: Bacteria > Pseudomonadota > Gammaproteobacteria > Burkholderiales > Casimicrobiaceae > PALSA-1003. The sequence continues at coordinate 885,566 of CAVZQQ010000003.1, read as the reverse complement.
GGAAGACGTCGTTGAATACTTCGAGCGACAGCGGCCCGCTGTAGCCGGCCCTGAGCAGCTGCTCGAGGAAGCCGGTCAGGTCGAGCTGGCCCTGGCCGGGGAAGCAGCGGTAGTGCCGGCTCCATTGCAGCACGTCCATCGCCAGCCGTGGCGCATCGGCGAGCTGGACGAAGAAAATCTTCTCGCTCGGTATGGCGGCGATGCCGGCCGGGTCGTCACCCAGCGACAAGATATGGAAACTGTCGAGGATGAGACCGAGGTGCGGGTGATCGGCCGCACGCACGATCGCCCAAGCGTCGGCGTAGTGGCGCACGTGCTTGCCCCAGGCCAGCGCTTCGTAGCCGATGCGCAGATTGCGCGCCGCGGCGCGTTCGGCGAGGGCGTGCAGCTGGGCCGCGGCGCGGGAGGAGTCCGCGCTCACGGCCGTGGCCACGTTGGAACACACCAGCAACAGCGGCGCACCCAGCGCCGCCATCAGATCGAACTTGCGCTCGGCGCGATCGAGGTTGCGGCCGAACAGCGCGTCGGGAACCCCCTCGAAATCGCGGAACGGCTGGTAGAGGTCGATGCCGAGGCCGCGATTGGCGGCCATCGCGGCGAGTTCGCGCGGCGAGTCGTTGGCGTAGATGAGATCGTTCTCGAAGATCTCGACGGCATCGAAACGCGCGGCGGCGATCGCCTCGAGCTTGGCGCCGAGGGTGCCGCTTAAGCAGACCGTGGCGATAGACTTGCGCACGTTGATCCCTTTCGCTGCGAGGCGCGACCGGCGCCGCCGCTCGCGCTGGCGGCGTTGACAACAGGCAGGGCGGACTCTAGCATATGACCGACTACCGCACAACTGCGCGATTATCGCCCAATAGCGTGCGCACGCGCCATCCAGGCAGCGGCTAGGGATATGGCCAAATTGCAGATCGCAGTCGCCGGCGCCGGTCAGATCGGGCGTACCCATATCGGTCTCGTTCAGGCGAGCGCCGAGTGTGCCCTCGCCGGCATCGTCGATCCCGCGGCTGGCGCGACCGCCTTCGCAAAGGCGGCCGGCGTGCCATGCTTCGAAAACTTGCCAGCGCTCTTCGCCGCGCAGCGCCTCGACGGCGTGATCGTGGCCACGCCCAACGCACTGCACGTGCAGAACGGCCTGGACTGCATTGCCGCGGGCGTGCCGGCGCTGATCGAAAAGCCGCTCGCCGACTCGGTCGAGCAGGGCGTGCGCATGTGCGAAGCCGCCGAGCGCGCCGGTGCCAAGATTCTCGTCGGTCACCACCGCGTGCACAGTCCGCTGCTCGCTAGGGCGTGCCAGATCGTGCACCAGGGAACGCTGGGGCGCCTGGTCGCGGTGATCGGTAGCGCCATGTTCTACAAGCCCGACGGCTACTTCGACGCGGCGCCGTGGCGACGCCAGCCGGGTGGCGGCCCGATCCTGATCAACCTGATTCACGAGATCGGCAACCTGCGCGCGCTATGCGGGGAGATCGGCGCTGTGCAGGCCTTCGCCTCCAGCGCCACGCGCGGCTTCCCGGTCGAGGATACGGTGGCGTTCAACCTGCGCTTTGCCAACGGCGCCCTGGGCACCTTCCTGCTCTCGGACACCGCCGCTTCAGGGCGCAGCTGGGAACAGACCGCCCGGGAGAACCAGAGCTATGCAACCTATGCCGACGAGGACTGTTACGTGATCGTCGGCACCGCCGGTTCCCTGGCGGTACCCACCATGCGCCTGAAGACCTACGCCACGCAACAGGACCGGTCGTGGTGGAAGCCGATGGACAGCAGCGTCGCCTCCACGAACCGCGCCGATCCGCTGCAGCGGCAGCTGGAGCATTTCTGCGCGGTTATTCGCGGCGAGGCCAAGCCGCGGGTGACAGCGCGCGACGGGCTCGCTAATCTGCGGGTTACGGAGGCGATCGCCCAAGCGGCGCAGACCGGGAAAACCATCACTCTGGAGTGAAAGGCTTGGCCACACCATGAAGACTGCGCTTGTACTCAACGGTCCCAACCTCAACCTGCTCGGCACGCGCGAACCGGCGATCTACGGCCACGACACGCTCGCCGACGTGGAGCAGATCTGCGCCGCTGAAGGTGCGCGACTCGGTATCGCCGTCGACTGCCGGCAATCCAATCACGAGGGCCAGCTTATCGACTGGATCCACGAGGCCGGACGCGAGTGCGCAGCGGGGCGCATGCTCGGCGTGGTGTTCAACGCCGGCGCCTACACCCACACCTCGGTGGCGCTGCACGATGCGGTCAAGGGTACGAACGTGCCTATGATCGAGCTGCACATCTCCAATATCCACGCCCGCGAACCGTGGCGCCATCAGTCGTGGCTCTCACCGGTCGCCAGCGGCATCGTCATGGGCTTCGGGGTCCAGGGCTACGCTCTGGCGCTCGCCGGCCTCAAGCTGCTCGCGGAGAAGGACCAGAAAAGGTGACGCCGGGTCGCCGATGACCGACCTCTACGCGGTGATCGGCAACCCGGTCGCGCAGAGCAAATCGCCGCGCATTCACGCCGCGTTTGCGCGCCAGCTCGGCGCGGATCTGCGCTACACGGCGATGCTTGCGCCGCGCGACGGCTTTGCCGCGGCGGTCGCGCGGTTTCGCGCCACCGGTGGCAGGGGCCTGAACGTGACACTGCCGTTCAAGCTGGAGGCTTTCGCGCTCGCCACCGAGCGTACCGAGCGCGCCGAGCAGGCCGGAGCGGTCAATACGCTGAAGTTCGATGGCGCGCAGGCGCTCGGCGACAACACCGACGGCGCGGGGCTGATCAGCGATATCCAGGATCGGCTGCACTTCGTCATCGCCGGCAAGCGCGTGCTGCTCATGGGTGCCGGCGGAGCGGCGCGCGGCGTGCTACTGCCACTGCTGCGGGCGCGGCCGGCCTCGCTGGCCATCGCCAATCGCACCCTCGCCAAGGCGGTGGCGCTCGAACGCCGCTTTGCGCCTTTCGGCCCGGTGGCGGCAGGCGACTATGCGCGCCTTTCCGGACAGCAGTTCGACCTGGTCATCAACGCGACTTCGGCGAGCCTGGCGGGAGAGCTGCCGCCGCTGCCCGCCGGCGTGTTCGCCCCCGGATCGCTCGCCTACGACATGGTTTACGGCAGCGAGCCCACGTGCTTTCTCGGCTACGGGCGGGAACAGGGCGCCGCGCGCGTGGCCGACGGCCTGGGCATGCTGCTCGCCCAGGCGGCCGAGTCGTTCTGGCTATGGCGCGGCGTGCGGCCGGATACCGGGCCGGTGCTCGAGCTGTTGCGCGGCGGCTGAAGGTCGCTGCACACTACGCAGCCGGCCGCTCGAGTCGTTCGGCCACACCCTTCCGAAGGGGCCTGTGGAACATGAATACCGCGGCACAAGGATTGCGCGTGCTCGTCACCGCCGGCGCCGCCGGCATCGGCAAGGCGTTTGCGACCACCTTCGCCGACGCCGGCGCCAGTGTCTTTGTCTGCGATATCGACCCCGACGCGCTCGCCGCGCTGCGCGCGGCGCGATCGGCGATCGGCAGCTGCATCGCCGACGTCGCCGTGCCGGCGCAGGTCGACGCGCTGTTCGACGCCGCGACAGGTTTTCTCGGCGGACTTGACGTGCTCATCAACAACGCGGGCATCTCCGGCCCGACGGCGCCGGTCGAGGCCATCGCCATCGCCGAGTGGGACCGCACCATCGCCGTCGACCTCAGCGGCATGTTCTACTGCACCCGGCGCGCAGTGCCGCTGCTCAAGCAGGCCGGCGGCGGCAGCATCATCAACCTGTCGTCGGTGGCCGGGCGCCTGGGCTATCCGCTGCGCACGCCGTACGCAGCGGCCAAGTGGGCGGTGGTCGGATTCACCAAGAGCCTGGCGATGGAACTTGGCCCGGCGAACATTCGCGTCAACGCCATCCAGCCCGGCTTCGTCGAAGGCGAGCGCATCGAGCGCGTGGTCGCGGCCAAGGCCCAGGCGCTCGGCGTGAGCGTCGAAGATTGCCGCCAGCAGTTACTCTCGAAGGCGTCGCTTGCGGCGTTCGGTCAGTCCGGTCGACATTGCCAACATGGCGCTGTTCCTGGCTACGCCGGCGGGGCGCAATATTTCCGGACAGGCGTTGTCGGTGTGCGGCAACGTCGAGTCTTTGGTCTGAGCCGCAGCGGCTGGTGCCGCTGCGCGCCAGCGAGTGCAAGGAGACAAGCATGGCGGCCCCTCGCGACAAAGTCATCATCACCTGTGCGGTCACCGGCGCGATCCACACGCCGAGCATGACGCCTTACCTGCCGATCACCCCTGCCGCGATCGCCGAAGGGGCGATCGGCGCCTGGCGAGGCCGGTGCGGCGATCATCCACCTGCACGCGCGCGACCCCAAGGACGGCCGGCCCACGCCGGATCCGAAGGTGTTCATGCAGTTCCTGCCGGTGATCAAGGCCGAGACCGACGCAGTGATCAACATCACCACCGGCGGCGGGCACAACATGACCGTCCAGCAACGCCTGGAGGCGCCGCTCGCGGCCAGGCCGGAGATGTGCTCGCTCAACATGGGCTCGATGAACTTCGGCCTGTTCCAGCTGGTGCGGCAAATACCCGCAATGGAAGTTCGACTGGGAGCCGCAGTATCTCGAAAACACTCGCGACTTCATCTTCCGCAACACCTATAAGGACATCGAGTTTTCGCTGCAGCGCCTGGGCGAGGAGTGCGGCACGAAGTTTGAGTTCGAGTGCTACGACATCGGCCACTTGTATAACCTCGCGCATTTCGTAGACCGCGGGCTGGTGAAGCCGCCGATGCTCATCCAGACCATCTTCGGCATCCTCGGCGGCATCGGCCCGGAGGCAGAGAATCTGCTGCACATGCGGCGCATGGCCGATCGGCTGTTCGGCGAGCAGTACCACTGGTCGATCCTGGGCGCCGGCCGCCACCAGATGGGGCTCGATCACGATGGGGGCGATCATGGGCGGGCATTGCCGCGTTGGGCTCGAGGACAGCGTCTACCTGAAGAAGGGGGAGCTGGCGAAAAGCAACGCGGAGCAGGTGGCCAAGATCCGCACCATCCTAAGCGAGCTCTCGCTCGAGATCGCCACCCCCGACGAAGCGCGCCGGATGCTTGCGCTCAAGGGCAGCCACAACGTCGCCTTCTGAAGCCGCCGGCCGGTGCCGCCGCCCTTAATTGGACTGCAGCCTGATGCGCGTAACCTGACGATCATACTCGGCCTCGATCGCCAGCGTGATTTCCCTGCCGTCCGCGGCCAGGACCCGGCCGCCGCGGCTGCGACAGGCTTGGCGCTCGTACTGGCACGCCCGCATCTCCGGGTTGCGCCCGCACAGCGCCGCGACCTTGGGCGCGAACTCGATCGCGGTCACCGGGCGCTCGGCGTTGGCGTTGTTCACGCAGGCGTAGAGCACGCCGCCTGGGAGGACCACTGATGGGACCGCCGCGGGCGGACTGAGATCTGTTAGCGCGGCCACCGCCCCGGCTTGCGCCGGCGACCCGGAGCCGGCGGGCTCGGGCGGCGGCGGCAGGGCCGGCGCCACGTTGCCCGGCGGGGCGCCCGGGGGCCCCTGCGGCGGCCCGCCGCAGGCGGCGACCAGCACTGCCGCGACCACGACCACCCACCACCGGCCTCGTGTCAACGTAACCTCCCGGCTTTGCCGCCGCCTTGGGCCCGCGCTCGGGTGCCCGGCGATGGCGGCAACGTGCCCCTTCAAGCAGCCTCCGATTTCTGGTAAGATACCACCCGATAAGTAAGAGAAATGGGCTCGACAGCCCATTTTTTTTTGCTCTTTCGATTTCCTGGAAGACGATGCCGGCGGCGGCGAAGCTGAACGAATTGTTGGAACGAACCCTTCCCCAGCTGGGGTACGAAGTGGTCGACTGCGAGTTGTCGGCCGGGGGCAGGCTCGTGCGCATTTTCATCGACAAGCCGGGCGGCGTGACGTCGAGGATTGCGCACACGTGAGCGGACACCTGACGCATCTGTTTGCGGTCGAGCAGGTCGTCTACGACCGGCTGGAAGTCTCCTCGCCCGGCCTCGACCGGCGGTTGAGGAAGGAAGCCGACTTTGCTCGTTTCGACGGGCACGAGGCACACCTCCGCCTGCACGAACCGATCGGTAACTCGCGTCGCATCAAGGGCGTCCTGCGCGGGATCGGTGACGGCGTGGTGCGCCTCGAGACGGCCGAGGGGATGCAGGCGATCCCCTTCGCCAACATCGACAAGGCGCGCCTGGTACCCAAGATTGAGTGGAGAAACACAAGATGAACCGCGAACTGCTGCTGCTCGTCGACGCGCTGGCGCGCGAGAAGAACGTGCCCAAGGAGATCGTCTTCTCGGCACTCGAGGCCGCGCTCGCGTCGGCAACCAAGAAGAAGTACGCCGATAACATCGACGCGCGTGTCTCGATTGATCGTGAGACCGGCGACTACGAGTCGTTCCGGCGCTGGACGGTCGTGCCCGATGAGGAGCACGAAGAGCCGGCGCACCAGATCGCGATCACCGATGCCGCCGAGCGCGACCCGGAGCTGGAGCTCGGCGACGTGGTCGAGGAGCCGCTGGAGCCCGTGGAATTCGGGCGCATCGGGGCGCAGGCCGCGAAGCAGGTGATTCTGCAGAAGATCCGCGACGCTGAACGCGAGCAGATTCTTAACGATTTTCTCGAGCGCCAGGACAATCTGCTCACCGGCACGGTCAAGCGCATCGAGCGCGGCAGCGCCATCGTCGAGTCCGGTCGCATCGAGGGCATGATTCCTCGCGACCAACTCATTCCGAAGGAAAACGTTCGCGTCGGCGACCGGGTGCGCGCCTACGTCACCAAGATCGAGCCGCAGGCGCGCGGGCCGCAGCTGGTCCTATCGCGCATCGTGCCCGAGTTGCTGGTGCGGCTGTTCGAGCTCGAGGTGCCGGAGATCGAGGAGGGCTTGATCGAGATCCGCGCCGCGGCTCGCGATCCCGGCGTGCGCGCCAAGATCGCGGTCAAATCGAACGATCCGCGGCTTGACCCGCAGGGCACTTGCATCGGCATGCGTGGCTCGCGCGTGACCGCGGTCACCAATGAACTCGCCGGCGAGCGGGTCGATATCGTTCTGTATTCGGACGATCCGGCGAAGTTTGTGGTCAACGCGCTGTCACCGGCGGAAATCTCGAGCATCGTCGTCGACGAAGAGAAGCATGCGATGGATGTTGTCGTCGACGAGGAAAATCTGGCGATGGCCATCGGCCGCAGCGGTCAGAACGTGCGCCTGGCCTCCGAGTTGACCGGCTGGGAAATCAACCTCATGGGGGTGGAGGAGTCGCAGCAGAAACACCAGGCCGAAAGCGACAAGATCCGCGCCCTGTTCATCGAAAAGCTCGACGTCGACCAGGAGGTGGCGGACATCCTGATCCAGGAGGGTTTTTCCACGCTCGAGGAGATCGCCTACGTTCCGCTCAACGAAATGCTCGAGATCGAATCCTTTGACGAGGAAACCGTGAACGAGCTCAGGAGCCGTGCGCGCAATGCGCTCTTGACCGAGGCGATCGTGCGCGAAGAGAGCGTTGAGCACGTATCCGAGGATCTGCTGAATCTGGAAGGCATGGACACGGAAACGGCGGGCCTGCTGGCAGAAAAGGGCATCACCAACCGTGATGCGCTTGCCGACCTCGCGGTCGACGAATTGACCGAGTTGACCGGCCTGTCCGCGGAGCGGGCGCAGGACCTGATCATGAAGGCGCGCGCGCACTGGTTCGAGAACGCCGAGCAGACCCACGCCGAACAGAGCCCATAGCGGACCAAGGCTGGAGAAACCATCATGGCGCAGACGACCATCGAACGATTCGCAACCGAGCTGAAGATGCCTTCAGGCGTGTTGCTCGAGCAGCTCGCCAAGGCGGGGGTCGCCGGCAAGAAGGAGGGCGACAAGCTCTCCGAGCAGGACAAGACGCGCCTGCTCGACTACCTGCGCAAGCAGCACGGAGGCCAGGACCAGAAAAAGAAGATCACGCTAACCCGCAAGCAGACCTCCGAAATCAAGGCCGCGGACAGCACCGGCCGCGCCCGAACCATCCAGGTCGAGGTGCGCAAGAAGCGTGTCTTCGTCAAGCGCGACGGTGCCGAGCCTGCTGCCGCGCCGGAAGAGACCGCGCCGCCGCAGGTGGTGGTGTCGGCGGCGGAAGTGGCGGCGCGCGAGGAAGAGGCGCGCAAGGCACAGGCGCTCATCGCCAAGCAGCAGGAAGAGGTGCAGAAGAAGCAGGAGGCCGCCAAGCGCAAGACCAAGAAGGAGAAGGAAGCTGAGGAAGCCGTGGCCAAGGCCGCCGTCGCGGCTGCCGCCAAGGCGACCGAGACCGCGGCGCCACAGCCGGTCGCCGAGGCCAAGCCGGCAGCCAAGACCGAGGGGACGCTGCACAAGCCGGCCACCAAGCCCGGCACGAAAAAGGACAAGCCCTCGCGCAAGCCCTCGGCAACCGCTTTCCAGGAGGAGGCGGCGCGACGGCGCGCCTTGAAGCTGCGCGGGGACGTCTCCGGCGGCGCGGCCGCCACTGCGTGGAAGCAGCCCAAGACCGGCAAGCATCGGCACGAAGAGGGCGAGGAAGCCGGCGAAGTCCTGCCCGGCGCGCCGGAACCGGTCATCCGCGAGATTTCGGTGCCCGAAACGATCACCGTCGCCGATCTCGCGCACAAGATGGCCGTGAAGGCCGCCGAAGTTATCAAGACGATGATGAAGCTCGGCACGATGGTCACGATCAACCAGGTGCTTGATCAGGAAACCGCGATGATCATCGTCCAGGAGATGGGCCACAAGCCGATCGCTGCCAAGCTCGACGATCCCGACATGCTGCTCGCCGCGTCGGCGCAGACCTCGACCGCCGAGGCGCTGCCGCGACCGCCCGTGGTGACGGTCATGGGTCACGTCGACCATGGCAAGACCTCGCTCCTCGACTTCATCCGTCGCACGCGCGTGGCCAGCGGCGAAGCCGGCGGCATCACGCAGCATATCGGCGCCTACCACGTCGAAACGCCCAAGGGCGTGATCACCTTCCTCGACACCCCCGGGCACGAGGCGTTCACGGCCATGCGGGCGCGCGGAGCGAAGGTCACCGACATCGTGGTGCTGGTCGTGGCGGCCGACGACGGCGTGATGCCGCAGACCAAGGAAGCCATTGCGCACGCCAAAGCCGGCAACGCGCCCATCGTTGTGGCCATTAACAAGATCGACAAGCCCGAGGCCAATCCGGAACGGGTCAAGCAGGAGCTCGTCGCCGAGGGCGTGCTGCCAGAGGAATACGGCGGCGAAGCGCAGTTCGTCGAGGTTTCCGCCAAAACCGGCAAGGGCATCGCCGAGCTTCTCGAGGCGATCCTGCTCCGGGCCGAGGTACTCGAGCTCAAGGCACCGCGCGACGCGCTGGCCAAGGGCATCGTCATCGAATCGCGGCTGGACAAGGGCAAGGGGCCGGTGGCTACCGTGCTGGTCCACTCGGGAACCTTGAAGCGCGGCGACATCGTGCTCGCGGGTGCCGTCTTCGGCCGCGTGCGGGCGATGACCGACGAGGCCGGCAAGAGCGTGCAGGGCGCCGGCCCGGCGATACCGGTCGAGATCCAGGGCCTGTCCGACGTCCCGCTCGCAGGCGAGGACGTCATGGTGCTGGGCGACGAACGCAAGGCACGCGAGATCGCGCTGTTCCGGCAGGGCAAGTTCCGGGACGTCAAGCTCGCCAAGCAACAGGCGGCGAAGCTCGAGAACATGTTCGCCGAAGGCGGCGAGACCGAGGTCAAAACCCTCACGCTCATCGTCAAGGCCGATGTGCAGGGCAGCTACGAGGCGCTGGCCACGGCGCTGGCCAAGCTTTCGACCGACGAGGTCAAGGTCAACATCGTGCATGCCGCGGTCGGCGGCATAACCGAGTCGGACGTCAACCTGGCGCTGGCCTCGAAGGCGGTGATCATTGGCTTCAACACCCGGGCTGATGTCGCCGCGCGCAAGCTCGCCGAGCACAACGGCGTCGACATCCGCTACTACAACATCATCTACGAGGCGGTCGACGAGGTGAAGGCCGCGCTCTCGGGCATGCTGACGCCGGAGAAGAAGGAGAGCCAGCTCGGGCTCGTCGAGGTGCGCGAGGTGTACCGTATTTCCAAGGTGGGCACGGTCGCCGGTTGCTACGTGCTCGAGGGCCTCGTGCGCCGCGGCGCGAAGGTCCGCGTCCTGCGCGACAACGTCGTGATTCACGACGGCGAGCTCGATTCGCTCAAGCGCTTCAAGGATGACGTGCGGGAGGTCAAGGCCGGGTTCGAGTGCGGCCTGTCGGTCAAGGGCTTCAACGACATCGAGAAGGGTGATCAGCTCGAGGTGTACGAAATCGTCGAGGTCTCGCGGACCCTGTAGGGTCGCGTGCGCCGGCTGGTGCGGACGCGACTGCCGGTGGACCTTCGCGCCGCATCCGCGATGGTCCGGCGACGCACGCCAAGGCAGAGCCCATGAAAAAACATTCGCAGCGTGCGCAGCGCGTCGGCGACCAGATCCAGCGCGAACTCGCGGATCTGCTCCGCCTGCAGGTGAAGGATCCGCGCATCGGCATGGTCACGGTGACGGCGGTCGAGGTGACACCGGACCTGTCGCACGCCAAGGTCTTTGTCACGCACCTCGGCGGCGCAGAGCAGGCCGCGGCGGTCGTGCTGGCGCTGCAGCACACCGCCGGCTTTCTGCGCAGCGAACTGGCGCACCGCCTGGACCTGTACAGCGTCCCCCAGCTGCACTTCGCTTATGACGATTCCATCGAGTCTGGCCTGCGCCTGTCGAAGCTGATCGACGACGCGCTGGCCGAAGATCGCAAGCACTCCTCCTGACATGACCGCGGCAGGTTCACCGCGCCTGCCGAGGCGCCGCCTCGACGGCGTGCTGCTGCTCGACAAGCCGCTTGGCCTGTCATCCAACGCCGCCCTGCAGCGGGCCAAGCGCCTCTATAACGCGGACAAGGCCGGCCATACGGGGACGCTGGATCCGCTGGCTACGGGCCTGTTGCCGATTTGCTTCGGCGATGCGACCAAGTTCGCGCATGCGTTGCTCGATGCGGACAAGACCTACGTCGCGGTGGTGTGTCTTGGCGTGACCACCACCACCGGCGACGCCGAGGGCGAGGTCGTCGCCACGCGCCCCGTGACCGCGGGGGCGCGCGACGTCGAGGGGGTACTGGACCGTTTTATCGGCCGCATCGCGCAGGTGCCACCGCGCTACGCAGCGCTCAAGCACGAAGGGCGTCGCTATTACGAGTACGCGCGCCAAGGCGTGGAAATCGAGCGCCCGGCGCGCGCCGTCGAGATTCGCGCGCTCGCGCTGCAGGCCTGGGGAGCGAATGAATTCGAGGTGCGCGTGCAGTGCGGCAAGGGCACCTACATCCGCGCCCTCGCCGAGGACATCGGCGCGGCGCTGGGCTGTGGCGCGCATCTGCGCGCCCTGAGGCGCACGGCCAGCGGCGCTTTTGTGCTCGCCGACGCGCTGACCCTAGACGAGCTGCAGCAACGCAGCACCGCGGCGCGGGATGCCGCCCTCCTGCCGGTCGATGCGCTGGTCACCGGCCTCACCCGGCTCGATCTCGATCGCGGCGCCGCGCTTCGGCTCGCGAACGGACAGCCGCTGGCGCAGGCGGGAGTCGGCGACGGCACGGTGCGCGTGTACGCGGAGGGCATCTTTGCCGGTGTCGCGACGGTCGCCGGAGGGGTGCTGCGGGCGCGCCGTCTGGTGGCGCAGGATGCGCCACACGCCACCCGCGTCGCCGCCGGTGGCAACGCCCCGGGCTGACGGCGGTGACGGGACCGGCCTGGCTCCACGTCGGCAGTTACGACGGCAAGTTCTACGCGCTCGATATGCATGCCGGAGCAACGCAGTGGAAGTTCACCACCGGCGGCGAGCGGCGATTCGAGGCAAAGGGTTTGCATGGCGTGCAGCCTAGGAACCAGACCGTCGCCGATCCGTACGACGTATACCTGTCGAGCCCGGTGGTCGCAGCAGGGTTGGTTTATTTTGGAAGCGGCGATGGCAATGTCAATGCCCTCGACGCCGCTTCCGGCGAGCCGAAATGGAAATTCCAGACCGGCGATGTCGTACACGCCTCGCCCGCATACGCGGATGGCGTGGTGTTCTTTGGCACCTGGGATAGTTACTTTTATGCGGTCGACGCTCGGACCAGCGCCGAAAAATGGCGCGGTGTGCGTGCGCAATCAACTCAGAAACGGGCTTGCGAGCAGGCTCGCCGGCCCAAGGCGGCACCAGGCTGCACGGTCCGGTCCGGTTGCCTCAACGGCAATCGAACTTTACCGCTCCGGTCTGGCCTGAACATACAAGCGGCTCCGCCGCGGGTGGCCTCGGTGTCGGCTGGGCACCGGAAAGCCATTGCGCGCCAAATCAACAGGGCGCGCCCGGCGCTGCGGCATGCACACTACCCGAGATGCGGTAATGCCTCCGTACCAAGGCATTAGCAGACGGCAAACGCGCTTGAATCCTAAGCACTTTTCGAGGTATAATCGCGCTCTTTCGCGAGGTTTGGAGCAAGCTAATGGCAGTCACGGTTCAGGAGAAGGCCAAGGTCATCGCCGATCACCAGCGGATCAAGGGTGACACCGGTTCGCCGGAGGTGCAGATCGCGCTGCTGACGGCGCGCATTAATGGCCTCAACGATCACTTTAAGGTCAACGTCAAAGACCATCATTCCCGGCGCGGCTTGCTGCGTATGGTCTCCCGCCGGCGCAAGCTGCTCGACTATCTTAAGACGCGGAACACCGACAGCTACCGTACGCTGATCGAGAAACTCGGGCTGCGCAAATAGTGCCCGACGTCGGCAACGCACCGGCCGTAGCGACGGCGACATCCATGACCGAGGCTTGGCCCAATTCGGTTTGATCAACCTGCCAATGGCCGCGTTCAACACGCGGCCATTGGCGCTCTAGCATTCCGAGGACTAACGTGCAGAACATCATCAAGAAGTCGATCCCCTACGGCAAGCATACCCTGACACTCGAGACCGGCGAGATCGCTCGTCAGGCGGGCGGCGCCGTGCTGGCACGCTTCGACGACAGCGTCGTCTTGGTGACGGTCGTTGCCGCCAAGCAGGCAAAGCCAGGCCAGGATTTCTTCCCGCTCACCGTCGATTATCAGGAAAAAACTTACGCCGCCGGTCGCATCCCCGGCGGTTTTTTTAAGCGCGAAGGCCGGCCCTCCGAAAAGGAAACGCTGACCTCGCGCCTGATCGACCGGCCGATCCGGCCGCTGTTTCCCGACGGCTTTCACAACGAGGTGCAGGTCATCGCCACGGTGATGTCGGTCGATCCGGAGATTGACCCGGATGTTCCGGCGATGATCGGGGCCTCGGCGGCGATTGCTCTGTCGGGCATCCCGTTCAACGGCCCGATCGGCTGCGCGCGCGTCGGCTACATCGACGGTCAATATGTGCTCAATCCGACCAAGACCGAGCTTACGACCTCGCAGCTTGATCTCGTCGTTGCCGGTACCGAGGCTGCCGTGCTGATGGTCGAGTCCGAGGCAAAGGAGCTCGCCGAAGAAGTGATGCTGGGCGCCGTCGTCTACGGACATCAGCAGCAGCAGGCGGTCATCGAGCTCATCCACCAGCTGGTCGAGGAAGCGGGTAAGCCGCTCTGGGACTGGCAGTCGCCGGCGAAGGACGAGGCTCTGATCGCGAAGGTTGCCGCCGCCGCCGAAACCGACTTGCGCGCGGCCTATGCGCTGCGTCAGAAGCAGGCCCGCCAGCAGCGGCTGAAGGAAATCACCACCAAGGTCGAGGCGGAATGTCTCGGCCCGGACGCCAGCCCGGATGCGAAGAACCACGTTCACAACTTGCTGTTCGACATCGAGTCGAAGATCGTCCGCAACCAGATCCTTTCTGGAGAGCCGCGCATCGACGGTCGCGATACGCGGACGGTGCGGCCGATTAGCATTCGTACCGGGGTGCTGCCCCGCACGCATGGCTCGGGGCTGTTCACCCGCGGCGAGACGCAGGCGATGGTCGTGGCGACGCTGGGCACCGCACGCGACGAGCAGATCATCGATGCGCTTATGGGCGAGTACCGCGAGCGCTTCATGTTCCACTACAACATGCCGCCGTACGCAACCGGTGAGACCGGGCGCGTCGGCTCGCCGAAGCGACGCGAGATCGGCCATGGCCGGCTCGCCAAGCGCGCCCTGATCGCCGTGCTGCCGACGGCCGAGGAATTTGCTTATTCCATGCGTGTCGTGTCGGAGATCACCGAGTCGAATGGCTCGTCATCCATGGCGTCGGTCTGCGGCGCAAGCCTTGCGCTGATGGACGCCGGTGTGCCGACCAAGGCGCACGTCGCAGGCATCGCGATGGGGCTCATTAAGGAAGGTAACCGTTTCGCTGTGCTCTCCGACATCCTCGGCGACGAGGATCATCTCGGCGACATGGACTTCAAGGTCGCGGGGACCGACCGGGGCGTGACGGCGCTGCAGATGGATATCAAGATCCAGGGCATCACCAAGGAGATCATGGCGGTGGCTCTGTCGCAGGCGCGCGAGGGCCGCATGCACATCCTGCAATTGATGCAGCAGGCGCTGCCGCACGCGCGCACCGAGATCTCGCAGCACGCGCCGCGGATGATGACCTTCAAGATCAACCCGGAAAAGATCCGCGACGTCATCGGCAAGGGCGGTGCCGTAATCCGTGCCCTGACCGAGGAAACGGGCACGACGATCGACATCCAGGACGACGGCTCGGTCACCATCGCTTCGGTAAACGCCGACGCGTGCAACGCGGCGCGCAAGCGCATCGAGGAAATCACCGCCGATGTCGAGGTGGGCAGGATCTACGAGGGCCAGGTGATTCGGCTACTCGACTTTGGCGCGATCGTGCAGATCCTTCCCGGCCGCGACGGGCTGCTGCATATCTCGCAGATCGCCAAGGAGCGGGTCAACCAGGTTTCCGATTACCTGAAAGAAGGACAGCATGTGCGTGTCAAGGTGCTGGAGGCCGACGAAAAAGGCCGCGTGCGCCTGTCGATGAAAGCCGCCGCTGAGGACGAAGCGCAGAAAGCCGCGGCGCCGGCGGAAGCGCCGGCGACACCGGCGGGCTGATCGCAACCGCCATTCGGGAACGCAACCGGGGAGGGGGCCAAGCGCCCCCTCCTTGCATTCGGAGGCCACGATGACTGCAGCGCCGACACGCATCGAGCGCGACACCTTCGGCCCGATCGCCGTTCCTGCCGACCACCTGTGGGGTGCGCAGACGCAGCGCTCACTCGAGCATTTCCACATTTCGAACGAAAAAATGCCCCCGGCGCTGATCCGCGCGCTGCTGATCGTCAAGCGCAGCGCCGCGCGCGTCAACGCGGCGCTAGGGCTGCTCGCCGCGGCCAAGGCCGAGGCCATCATCGCCGCGGCGGACGAAGCGCTTGCCGGCCGGCACGCGGACGAATTTCCCCTAGCCGTGTGGCAGACCGGGTCGGGCACGCAAACCAACATGAACGTCAACGAGGTGCTGGCCAATCGCGCTTCGGAGTTGCTCGGCGGCGCGCGCGGCGAGGGCCGGCTCGTGCATCCCAACGATGACGTCAATCGCGGCCAGTCATCCAACGACGTGTTCCCGACGGCGATGAACGTGGCCGCTGCCGAAACCGCTGCGCGCGCCCTGCTGCCCTCCCTTGCCACGCTTGCGACGACACTCGGGGCGAAAGCCAACGCATTCGCTGGCATCGTCAAGATCGGACGCACGCACCTGCAGGATGCGACCCCGCTGACACTCGGGCAGGAGTTCTCGGGCTACGCCGCGGCGCTGGCCCACGCGCAGAAGCATATCGCCGATGCGCTGCCGCACGTCTTCGAGCTGGCCATCGGCGGCACCGCAGTGGGCACCGGACTCAACACGCATCCGGAATTCGGCGTCCGCGTCGCTGCGGAAATCGCCGCCTACACGGACTTGGCCTTCGTCACCGCGCCTAACAAGTTCGAAGCCATGGCCGCCGCCGATGCCCTGGTCAACCTGCACGGCACGCTCAAGACGCTGGCCGCGGCGCTGATCAAGATCGCCAACGACGTGCGTTGGCTGGCGAGCGGTCCGCGCTCTGGCTTGGGCGAGATAACGATCCCGGAGAACGAGCCGGGCAGCTCGATCATGCCCGGCAAGGTGAACCCGACGCAATGCGAGGCGCTGACCATGCTTTCGGTCCAGGTTCTCGGTAATGACGTTGCGGTCAACTTTGGCGACGCGTCGGGAAACTTTGAGCTCAACGTCTACCGACCTCTGATCATCCACAACGTGCTGCAAAGTATCCGGCTCCTGGCCGACGGTATGGCGAGCTTCGAGGCGTATTGCGCGCGCGGCATCGAGCCCAATCGCGAGCGCATCGCCGAGCTCGTAGGGCGCTCGCTGATGCTCGTCACCGCGCTCAATCCCCACATCGGCTACGACAAGGCGGCCGCGATCGCCAAGAAGGCGCACCATGACGGCACGACCCTCAAGGCCGCCGCGCTCACGCTGGGTTATGTCACCGAACAGCAGTTCGACGAGTGGGTGCGGCCCGAGCGGATGATCGGCCCGGCCGGTTGATGCGTCCGGCTACTGGAGCAGTGCCTCGCCGCTGACGGTCACCGTCACGTCGGTCGTGCCGCCCTCGAGAGCGACCGACGCATTGGCCGACGCGCTCATCGCCATGGCGCGCTGCATCGGGAAAACGCGGCCGCCGTCCCCGGTCTCCACGCTGACATGTCCCGGTTTCCAGGAAGCGAAGCCCAATGCGTGTCCGGCTTGCTGCGCCCGCGCCTGCCACAGCGTGATCGCCTGCTGGGTGACGCGGTCCTCGGCCTCGCGCCGCGTCTTCTCCGCGAGCGAGAAACCCATCCCCGAAAGCAGCAAGCCGTTCTCGTCCTGCAGGCGTGAGATCAGGGCTGCGGCGGCGGTGAAGTCACCGGTGTCGAGGCTGATCGATTGAGACACGTGCCAGCGTAGCGACTTGACCTTGTCGCTCACCTGATGCGTCGAATAGCCTGCCGTGGCGACATTGACCGCCGCGTAGCCCTTGGCCACCGCGAGCGCTTTGGCAATGGCGGCGTTGACCTGGCTCGCCGCCGCGGCCGCGCTCGGGTTCTCAGCCTCCGCCCGCATCCACGCTTGCAGCCGGTCGTTGACGACTGTCGCGGTCGCGGATGCGGTCACGGTGACCATGGGGGGGGTGACGGCGGGCACCTGGGCGGCGGCGCTCGCGGTCGCGCACGCCGCGACGGTGAACAGCGCGCGCGCGCCGCGACCCAGCAGACGAAGGAGAGGAATGGAAGTCATGGGTTTGTCCTTGCAACGCGTCGCGGCAGTTCCTCGATCGCCTGCCGATTCGACCACGAAAAACACTTCGGCGCCGCGGCGGCCCATGGCAGCCAGACGTGCGCCAGATGCTCTTCGGGGGCGAGTCGCACGGGGACCGGTTCCGGAACCTGCAGCGAGAAGACATGCTCGGTATTGTGCGTAGTGCCGGCCGGATAGCGGCGCCGCCAGCGCGGAAAGATCGCATATTCGTGGCTTAGCTGCCAATCGACCACGCCGCCGTACGCGGCCGCGTCGATCCCGGTCTCCTCGGCGAGCTCGCGCGTCGCCGTCTGCGCCAGCGTCTCGCCGGCCTCCTGGCTGCCGGTTACCGACTGCCAGAAGCCCGGATAGTCAGCCCGCTCCAGCAGCAGCACGCGCAGATCACCGGTGTGCACGAGGACCAGCGTCGAGATCGGAATCTTGTACGGCAACCCGCTTCGCTTAAGCGAGAAAGACCCAGAACGGCTTGTGCCGTTCCTGCCAGTACTCGGCCGCCTCGGCGAGGGTGTCCTCCAGCGTCTTCCAATCAGCTGGGTAGGCCTTGTGATAGGCCCCGGCATGGCGCAACACGACCACCAGACCGTGATTGCCGACCCAGTCGCTGTCCTCCAGGCAATCGGCGAGCGCGTCCCAATTGTCGCCGAAATGTGGCGGCAGCTTGAGCCCTCTGGCCAGCGCCTCCATCAACTCGCTCTTGCCACCGACACCGTGCAGATCGACGACGCGGTGCTTGAGGTTCGCGCTGGCCGCCGCCGCCTTGATAGGCTCCTGCGCACCCGACCATTCGTGCACACCGGCATCGGCAGCGACGGCGAGGTCCGGAGGCTTCATGGTTGGATCTTCCTGAACGATCGGTAGTGGTCGTCGGAATAGTAGCACTCGGAAAGGTCCTCGACATTACCGCCGCACACGATTCGCCGCGCACCGCGCGTCCTTTCCCGGGGTGTCGGCACGGTATATTCGTGATAGTAGCCGCGCGGCTTGGAGGGCAGCAACCGTTCCCGGTTGCCGAACACCACTCCATCGCGTTCGTAAGGAAAAGGCCCGCCGACGCGAATGAGCTCGAGCGTCGCGCGCGCTTCGGTCGGCAGCGCGGAGGCGGCTACAGTCCATTGCGCTGCGTCGCGGGCAATGCCGGCTCCGGGGACGCACAGGACCGCCGCGCAGCAGAGCGCCGCGACCAAGTGCCGGAAGGTTTTGCGGAGGAGGACGCAACGCATGCACGCATTCTAGCCACGCGCGCGGCTTGACGCTCAGCAGCAAACTTCCCTACAATGCGGACGGCCTGCGGGGCCTCCGGCAGCAGCAACTCCCGCGCCAGCACCGCACCATCCCACCACCGACAAGGCACCGATTGGGGAGTCCCGACCGTTCGACGACGTTGCTCCGGAACTGGCGGCTGAAGCCGCTCGCCGCAGCGATCGTCGCGGCCGGAGCGTTCGGCTCGGGCGACGACCGGGCCGCGTCGCTCGTGGTGGGGACGCTTGCCGAGCAGAGCGCCTCCGCGTGCACGTTGCGCGACGCGCTCGACTCGGTCAATGACGGGTCGGATCGCGGACAGTGCGTCTCCAGCGGCACCTACGGCAGCAACGACTTGGTGGCGTTTGCGCCGGGGCTCTCCGGGACCATCACTTTTTTCAATCGCGATCCGCTGTCCAACGCCGGCGACCCTTCGGCACTGGTTGTGCAGCGCTCGGTCGCCGTCCAGGGGCCCGGCTCGACACAGCTGTCGCTCGCGTGCGCGAATGTCTTTTATCGCCTGCTGGAGATCGACGCCAGCGCGTTGTCCGTGAGCCTCAGCGGCGTCACCCTCTCCGGATGCACGACCCGCGGCGCGGGCGGCGGCGTGCGGGTCTCGAGCAATGTCGCCCAGTCGGTACAGTTCACCGATGTGACGCTGACCGTCGCCGGCAATCCCGCCACCAGCGACACGCTCTCAACCGAGCTCCCCGGCAACGTGCTGCCCTGGAACATCGACTACAGCGTAATCGGGGTGCCGGGGAACATAGACCTGGTCGGAACGGGCAACATCACCGGCGCAGCCGTGCCGCCGCCATTCGGCGCCAGTGGCTGGCTCGGCGCCTTGCAGAATAACGGTGGCCCGACGCAGACCCATGCGCTGCTGATCGGCGTCCCCGATCCGGCCGTCGACGCCGGCGACCCGACGTTCTCGGGGCTTGCCTACGACCAGCGCGGTCCGCCGTTTCTGCGCATCCAAAACCATCGGGTCGACATCGGCGCCTACGAGGTGCAATCCACCGGCCCGGTGGGGGCGGTGCCGGTGCCGGGGCCCGGCCGGATCGCGCTCTCGCTGCTCGCGGGGTTGCTTGGCCTGTTGAGCTGGCGGCGCCGGCGAGGCTGACCTCCGCGCGCGCTACAGCGCGACGACGCCGTTGTGGCGCGTGACGATCGTCGGATCGACGTGGATCTGAAAGCCCAACCGGCGCAACACGTGGCAGATCCAGAAATCCTCGGAAAGATAATCGCCGTCGACGACACCAACCCGGAACACGTCGTACTGGATGGCGTCGGTGCCGCTCGGGGCCGTCGCGTCGCTGCGTTCGTAGACGCGTTGCTCGCGCTTCGCTTCTTCGACCAGGGCGTCGGCTGCGGCACGCGAGAGCAGCAGTGCCGCTGTCCCGACGCGCTCGGTCACGAGCAGCGGTCCGTCTTCGCCGAGCGCCTTGCCGACGTTGAACAGCCGCCTGCCGTCGGCGCCGAGGCCCTTGAGCGCGACCGGCGCGCCAACGATGTCCTTGTCGCATTGGAGCATGCGCGCGAGGCCTTCGTACGGCAGGTACACGTCACCGTCCAGAAACAGCAGGTGCGTGAACTCGCGGCGCGCGTGGAACGCCGAAATGATCGTGTTGCGCGCGCGCGTGATCAGACTCTCGTTGCCGATGGTCATCAGCGTGAACGGAATAGCCTGGCGCTGAAACACGAGCAGGGCGCTGACGTAATCGACGTGCACCTGCCCCGCATACGCCGGCGTGCCGATGAGCAGGTTGACGTTCGCTACCACCGCTGAGCCTGTCCGGCGATGACCATCGGCGTCAAGTATATCGCCTACGGCAACAGCAGCGGCTATGGGCTCGCTGCCATCGCCTATGCGCGCGCATTGCACAACGCGGGCGTGCCCGTCTGGTTCCAGCCGTGGTTCCTGGGCCCGCGCCCGGCCATGTGGCATCCGGGGGCGGGCCTTGCGAACCTCCCTCTCGCACGCGCCGCGGCCGGCGACGCCGCGCTCGCGGACTTGCCGGCGCTAATCGAGGCAATCGCCCGGCCGATCGACTACGACACGGTGCTCGTGCACACGGTGCCGGAGCACTGGCCCGGTTTTGCCGAGGCTGGCAAGCGAACCGTCGGCTACACCGTGTGGGAAACCGATGCGTTGCCAGCGCACTGGCCGAAGCTGCTCAACGCCGTGGATGCGCTCGCCGTCCCGTCGCGCGCTAACGCCGAGCTTTTTGCGCAGGCCGGCATCCACCGACCGGTACACGTCGTTCCGCACATCCGCCGCCATGCCTGGAGCGCGTCCGCGCGCGACGATGCCATCGCGCTACGCCTGCGCTTGGGCATCGCGGACGACCAGTTTGTGTTCTATTGCATCGCCGCCTGGGATCCGCGCAAGGCGCTCGATGACCTGGTGGCGACGTTCCTGCGCACTTTCGGCGCGCAAGATCGCGTGACGCTGCTGCTCAAGACCTCGGCCGCGGTGAACAATGCCGCCGATGCCCACGCCGGGATGCCGTCCGAAGACGCAGTGCGTGCGATCGTGCATGCGGTTCAGCCGGGGCTGGGCGGCACGCGCGGCAACTTGGCGGTAATCGGCGCCGACGACATCAGCGGTCGCACCATCGATGCCATCCATGCGCTGGGCGACTGCTTCGTGTCGCTGACCCACGGTGAAGGCTGGGGCATGGGTTCGTTCGACGCCGCGGCCGTCGGCAAGCCGGTGCTCATCACCGGATGGGGCGGCCAGCTCGACTACCTCGGCGCTGGCTATCCCGGATTGATCGACTATCGCCTGGACAGCGTGCGCGGCTGGTTGCCGCACGCGTCGTATCAGCCCAGCCAACGCTGGGCCATGGCCGATCCGGGGCACGCCGCGCACCTGATGCGCGCTGCCGTCGCGCGCGAGCCACGACTGCTCGAAGCGGCGGCGGCGCGGCGTGAAACCATCGCCAATCGCTACGCGGAGCCGGTCGTCGTGCGCGAACTGCTGGCGGCACTCCATGGCTGACGTCCCCCGGATCTTTCATTTCGTTTTCGGCCTCAAGCCGCAACGCGAGCCGATGCACGTCGTGCACTATCTCTGTCTGGAGTCGTGCCGCCGCGTGAACCGGCCGCGTGCCATCTGCCTGCACTATCGCCACGAGCCCCATGGGCCCTGGTGGGAGCGTATCAAGCCGCATCTTTCCCTGCGCCGGATTGGCCCGGCGAGCCTGCTTCCCGACTCCGCGCGCTATGGCGCGACGCCCGAGGGCCGGTTCATCCGCGACGCCGGCTGGACTTATGCCCACGAAGCCGATTTCCTGCGCCTGGCGCTGCTGCTCGAGGAAGGCGGTGTGTACGCCGACATGGACACCCTGTTCATCGCGCCCCTGCCGGAGCATCTTTTCGGGCAGCCGTTCGTGCTTGGGGAGGAAGCGCCGGTGCCCGGCGCCGACGGCGTGCTGCGGCCTTCTCTGTGTAACGCGCTCATCCTCGCGCAACCGGGCGCCAGCTTCGCGCGACGCTGGCAGGCGACGATGCCGCAGGTGTTTGACGGCAGCTGGAGCAGACACTCGTGCCAGGAGGCGGTCCGGCTATGGGGCGAGATGCCCGAGAACGTGTACGTCGTGCCCCAACCGTACTTCTACAAGCACGCGGCGACACCGCGCGGCGTGCGCACCCTGCTCGAAGGCTTTGATCCGGACGTCGGCGGCGCGTACAGCCTGCACCTTTGGGCGCACCTGTGGTGGGACGCGTGGCGCACGGATTTCACGACCGTGCACGCCGGGGCGGTCGACGCGGACTACGTGCGCAGCAAGAAGACGACCTACGCCGTGCTGGCGCGCCGCTTTCTCGATTGAGGGCCACGGCGGTCCGTGGCGGGCGTGCGGTTTATGGGCTCGTGCCGAACACCAGTGAGCCCCCCGCATAAGGCATCGCCAAGCTGCCCAGCGTCGGGTCGTATTCGGCGATGCGTGCCCGCAGCGCCGCCTCCAGGCGCAAGAGTCGCGCCCCGCGAAAACTGCGCAGCAGGCTGATTGCCGCGTGATGCGCCTGGTCGAAGCTGTTGCGTCCGTCAAATACGTAGACATGCAGGTAACCCTGCTCGCGCAAGCGCGCGAAGCGCCGCCCCTGGCGTAGCATGGCCACCACCAGCGCCGTATCTTCTCCTCGCCGCCGCTCTGGGTAGCGCGCCAGGGCGTCACGGCGGCCGAAGAGCGTTCCGGGTGCGAAATTGAGCGGGTAGGGCTCGTCGTGCCAATCATCCCAATACATCTCGCGCGCGTCGGCGAAAAGGTGCAGCTGATCGCTCAGGAAGCTGCAGTCGGCCCTCGCGGAGCGCAGCGCCTCGAGCTGGACCTCCAGCCGCCGGGGATGGAAGCGGTCGTCGTCGTCCCACTGGCATACGTACTCGCCGGCCGCCGCGCCAACCGCCGTGTTGCGCAAGGCGCCGAGCGTCTGTCCGCTCGCCACCTGCACCACCTGAATCGGCGCGTCATCGCCGGCGTGCGCCAGGCGCTGCACGCCCTCATGCAAGGTGCGACCGCCGTCGTGGACGATGACGAGCTCGCGCTCGCGCACAGTCTGGCTACGGAAATCCGCGACCGCGCGCGCGAGGGACGCCAGGCGGCCTTCCTGGGTCACCGTGAAACAGCTTATCATCCGCGCTCGCTATGCAAGGGCTGAGCTATCTCATTACCTATCGCGAATCGGGCAGCGGCGACCGGCGCGAGAATCTGCTCGCGGTTCTGTCCTGGCTCCGGCAATGGCCGGAGATCGAAGTCGTCGTCGTCGAGCAGGACAGCGTGCCACGCCTGGACGCGCCGCTCGGATACGGCGACGGCGTGGCGCGCTTCGCCTACAACCCCGGGCCGTTCAACAAGGCCTGGGGGCTGAATCTGGCCCTGGCTTTTTCGCGCGGGCCGGTGCTCGCGGTCGGCGACGCCGACGTGATCGCGCCGCATACCCTGGCCGACGCGGTGGAGCGCTGCCGACACGTGGCCGCGGTGAAGCCATACCGAACCATCGTCGACCTCACGCCTGAGGAGACGGCCCGGGTGCGCGCCGGGGAGTGGGGCCTGTTGCCAGCGCGCCCCGCCCAGGCGCTTCCCAATCGGGAGGGCCAAGGCGAATTTGTGGTCTTCGCCGGCGGCTTGTTTCTCATCCAGCGCGATTGGCTGGTTCGCCTGGGCGGATTCGACGAGCGCTTCCGGGGCTGGGGCGGGGAAGACGACGCCATGACGCAGAAGCTCAAGCGGGCTGGCCTCGAGGAAGCGCAGCTCGACGGGCCGCCGGCTCTGCACCTGTGGCATCCACGTTCGGCCGAGACGACCTTCGGCCATGCGCACTACGCCGACAACCGGCGCCTGCTCGATGCGTACCAGGCCTACAGCGATCCCGAGTTCACGCGCCTGTGCGAGGTCGGGCGCCAGCTGATGGGCAATCTGCACAAGTACCGCCCCGCGGATTGATCGGCCGCCCGTTCGCCGCTCCGCCTACGTCGGCTCCAGCTTGTCCGACGGCCGGATGCGGATGTGCAACTCGCGCAACTGCTGCTCGGTAACCGGCGAAGGTGCATCGACGAGCAGATCCTGTCCGCGCTGGGTCTTCGGAAACGCGATCACGTCGCGGATCTGCTCGACGCCGGCCATGAGCGCTACCAGACGATCCAAGCCGAAGGCGATGCCGCCGTGCGGCGGTGCGCCGTACTGCAGCGCCTTGAGCAGAAAACCGAATTTGCGCTGCTGGTCTTCGGGGCTGAGGTTGAGCGCGCGAAACACCTTCGCCTGCACTTCCTGGCGGTGGATGCGCAACGAGCCGCCGCCGATCTCCCAGCCGTTGAGCACGACGTCATAAGCCTTGGCGAGCGCGTGCCCCGGATCGGTTTCGAACAGATCCTCGTGGCCGTCTTTCGGCGCGGTAAAGGGATGGTGGCGCGCGACCCAGGTCCCGGTCGCGTCGTTGTATTCGAACATGGGGAAATCGACCACCCAGAGGGGCCACCAACCGGGTTGTGCCAAGCCGCGCTCGTGGCCGATCTTGGCGCGCAGCGCGCCCAGCGCATCGGCCACGATTTTCTCCCGGTCGGCGCAAAAAAAGATCAGGTCACCGCTGGCGGCGCCGGTGCGGCCGACGATCTCGCGCAATACTTCCGCGGACAGAAACTTGACGATCGGCGATTGCAGGCCTTCGGCATCCGGCCGGGCGGCATCGTTGACCTTGATGTAGGCCAGCCCTTTGGCACCGTAGATCGCGACGAAGGCTGTGTAATCGTCGATCTCCTTGCGCGTCAGGGTCCCACCGCCCGGGACGCAAAGGGCGGCGACGCGCCCGTTCGGTAGCTCCGCCACCGCGCGAAAGAGCTTGAACTCGACCGCTCGCATCATGTCGGTCAGCTCGGTGAGCTTGAGGGGCACGCGCAGATCGGGCTTGTCCGAACCATAGTCGCGCATCGCTTCGGCGTAGGTCATGACCGGAAACGGTTCGGGCAGCGCGACCCCGAGCGCTTCCTGGAACAGATCGATGACCAGCTGCTCCATCAACACGCGCAGCTCGATCTCGTCGAGAAAGGATGTCTCGATGTCGATCTGCGTGAATTCGGGTTGCCGGTCGGCGCGCAGGTCCTCGTCACGGAAACACTTGACGATCTGGTAGTAGCGGTCGAACCCAGCCATCATGAGCAGCTGCTTGAACAGCTGCGGCGACTGCGGCAGGGCGTAGAACTGGCCGTGATGGATGCGCGACGGAACGAGAAACTCGCGCGCCCCCTCCGGGGTCGACTTGTAGAGCACCGGCGTTTCGATCTCGACAAAACCCTGCGCATCGAGGTAGCGGCGCGTGGCCCTGGCGGCGCGATGGCGGAGCATGAGGTTTTTCTGCATCGCCGGCCGACGCAGATCGATCTCCCGATACTCCAGCCGCACCGTTTCCGAGATGTTCTCGTCGTCGAGCTGGAACGGCGGGGTAAGCGCCACGTTGAGGATCTCGATGTCGTGGGCGAGGACTTCGATCTCGCCGCTGGCAAGCTCCGGGTTAACCGTGCCCTCGGGTCGCGGGCGCACCCGCCCGGTGGCGGCGATGACGTATTCGTTGCGCAGCTTTTCCGCGGTGGCGAAGGTCGCGACGCGGTCCGGGTCGCAGACGATCTGCACCAGGCCTTCGCGGTCGCGCAGATCGACGAAGATGACGCCGCCGTGGTCGCGGCGCCGATGGACCCAGCCGCAGACGGTGACCGTCTGGCCAAGGTGCCGGCGGTCAATGCGACCGCAGTAGTCGGTACGTTTCAAGTCGTTCTCCGGCTTCGGATGCAGGGGTGCGCGGCAAGGGTCGGCTGCAGTCAGCAATCGCAGGCGCAAGCGCCGCAACGCGGCGAGCACCCACGTCCGGACCCATCAATTTCGGAGAGTTTGCGCGACGGGCGCGCCGATCGCCTGCGGCCCGACGCCGGCGTGCAGCCGCGGCGCAACGACGCCCATCGAGATGATGTACTTGAGCGCTTCGTCGACCGTCATGTCCAGTTCGTGCACGCGCGCGCGGGGCAGCATCACGAAGTAGCCCGAGGTGGGGTTCGGCGT
Source organism: uncultured beta proteobacterium (assembly GCA_963777455.1). Classification (GTDB taxonomy): domain Bacteria; phylum Pseudomonadota; class Gammaproteobacteria; order Burkholderiales; family Casimicrobiaceae; genus PALSA-1003. Next base: position 859,531 of record CAVZQQ010000003.1, on the reverse strand, counting down.
CGTCGGCACGTAGACGCTGACGTGCTCACCATTCAGGTATCCGGCGACCGAAGCCCCGGGCGTGCCGGTCAGAAAAGCAATCGTCCAGCTGCCGGGATAGGGAAACTCGACCAGAAGGGCCTTCCGGAAGGCGGTACCCGATTCCGAGAGCAGCGTATCGCTGACTTGTTTCACGCTCGAGTAGATCGACTTGACGAAGGGGATGCGGCCGAGCAGCGCTTCCCACAGCCCGATCAGGCGCGCGCCGAAGAAATTTGCGGCGATGATTCCGGTAAGCAGCAGAATGCCCAGACTCAGGACGACGCCCAGGCCGGGAATGTGAAAGCCGAGCACCGCGTCCGGCCGCGCCCCCTCGGGGAGCAGCAACAAGGTCTGGTCGAGCGTGGTCACCAGGAACACCAGGACCCAGATCGTGATGCCAAGCGGTACCCAGACCAGCAATCCGGCGATTAGGTAGCGTTTCATCGGGCCTTCGGGGGCCGCATCCGCCGCGTCAGGAAGAGGACGCTCGCCGGCTGCGGATCAATGAGTCGAGCCGCCGTCGGTCGCGGGCTTGCTGGCGGGTTTCGCCTCGCTGGCCGCGGGCTTGGCCGCTGCGCCGTCGGCCGCAGCCGCGGCCGGTTCGCTCTTGCTGCTCTCGCCATTGCTCTTTTCCGCCGTCTTGCCGGCCGTCTTGCTGCTCTGCTTGAAATCGGTTGCGTACCAGCCGCTGCCCTTGAGTCGAAACCCCGCCGCCGACACCAGCTTGCTCAGGCGGCTCTGGCCGCAGGCGGGGCAATCCTTAAGCGGCGAGTCGGCAAGCTTCTGCAGGGCCTCGAGCTCATGGCCGCAGGCGGCGCAACGATATTCGTAGATTGGCATGGCGAATTTCGGTAATCGTCGCGAAGAGTCTGATCCAAAAGAAGAATTATACCCCAATTGGGGGCTCCTCCGGCGCCGCACAAGAGCTGCGCGCCGCGCCGGCGGCCTTCTCGCATGCGCCGCGCGAGTGCTCGCGATTTCCTTTATGCTTGGCTGTAGTCGAGTCACACGGGGTTGGCAGATGATTGCGCATGGAATGTGGTGGATCGCCGCCGCAGTGTTGATCGCGGCGGAGCTTCTCACCGGCACCTTCTATCTGCTCGTCATCGGGGTCGCGGTCGCCTGCGCCGGCATCGCGGCGTGGTTGGGCTGGGGCGCGACGACCCAATGGCTTACCGCGAGCATCCTGGGCGTGGTCGGTGTCACGACGCTGGAATGGTGGAAGCGCAGCCGTGGCGGCACGCCGCGCCAGCCGGGGCTCGATGTCGGGCAACTGGTGCATGTGCAAAGCTGGGGTCCCAACCGGACCGCGCGGGTAAGCTACCGCGGCTCGACGTGGGACGCGGAGCTGGCGACGCCCGACACACCGCAGGCGGAGACCATGTATATCGCGGCGACGCGTGGTTCGGTACTTATTCTCGCCGCCAACCGCACCACGGGCGTTGGAGGCTAGAGATGGACGTGCTGACCGGGTCCTCGATCGTTACGCTGGCGCTGTTCGTCGTCGCGGTCATCGTCGTTGCCAAGACCATTCGCGTGGTGCCGCAGCAGCACGCACTGGTCATCGAGCGGTGGGGCAAGTTTCACGCCGTGCTCGAGCCAGGGCTCAATTTCGTCGTGCCGATCGTCGATCGGGTGGCATATCGGCACGACCTGCGCGAAATCCCGCTCGATGTTCCCTCGCAGATCTGCATCACCAAGGACAACACGCAACTGCAGGTCGACGGCATCCTGTACTTCCAGGTCACCGATCCCCGGCTCGCCTCGTACGGCTCGTCGAACTACGTGGTCGCCGTCACCCAGCTCGCCCAGACCACCCTGCGCAGCGTCATCGGCCGCATGGAGCTCGACCGCACGTTCGAGGAGCGCGACCACATCAATGCCCAAGTCGTCGAGGCCCTCGACAAGGCGGCCGCGAATTGGGGGGTCAAGGTGCTGCGTTATGAAATCAAGGACCTGACGCCGCCGAAGGAGATCCTGCACGCGATGCAGGCCCAGATCACTGCCGAGCGCGAGAAGCGCGCGGTGATCGCGACCTCGGAAGGCCGCCAGCAGGAACAGATTAACCTCGCCGCAGGCGCGCGGGCTGCCGCGATCGCGCAGTCCGAGGGCGTGAAGCAGGCCGAGATCAATACGGCGCAGGGGCAAGCCGCCGCGATCCTGGCAATCGCTGAAGCCAATGCGACGGCGATCCGCCAGGTGGCCGAGGCGATCAGCTCGCCCGGGGGGATGAACGCGGTCAACCTCAAGGTAGCCGAGCAATACGTCGCCGCATTTGGCAACCTGGCCAAGACCAGCAACACGCTCATCGTGCCGTCGAACCTCGCCGATCTGGCCACGCTGGTCACGACGGCGACGACGATGTTCAAGGCACAGGAGAAATAGCGACGGCGCAACCGGTGGCGGCCTCGCGGCGGCACGGCAGCTCCAGCGGCCGCGGCGACCCGGCGCTCGCGCCCGCCTGCCGTGGGAAAATGCGCGCAGCACGGAAACTGTTGTGGCGCCGGGCTGTCGATCCTCTGGCAGCGTGACCGCGCGCACAGGACGGCCGAACATGGGACGGGTAACGCTCTACAGCAGTTCGCGGCGCGCGCAACCGGGCGCGCACCGCGCGCAGACCACCTCATCCCCGGGCGCCGCGCTCCCCGGGCCCGAGGCGGACGCGCCCGCGCCGGAGGCGCCGAGGCGCAGGCTCACCGTCCTCCGACGCACGCAAAAACTGGCCCTCTTCGCCGCCGGAGCGGCGGTGGTGCTGGCGCTCGTTGCCGCCTACGTGGCCCGCCAGCCGGTGGCGCGTACCCTCACCCAGACGGACATTGACGCGGCCGTGCTGCACACGCTCGAGACCAAGACACTCCCCTCGACAGCGACGCGCGCCTACGAGGTGATCCGTCCGTCCGTTGTACGCGTGCGCCAGCTCGCGCCGTCCGCCGAAGGCGAGCGCGACATCGAAAAAAGCGTCGGCTCGGGCGTCGTCATTGTGGACAAGGGTATCATCCTCACCAACCTGCATGTCGTTGCCGGAGGCAATCGCCTGGGTGTGGTCTTTGCCGATGGGACCGAATCAGAGGCAACCGTTATCGCCGTGCAACCGGAAAACGACCTGGCGGTCATCCAGGCGAAGACGCTACCCGACGATCTCCAGCCGGCGACGTTGCGCTCCACGGGCGACTTGGCGCCGGGCGACGAAGTCATTGCCGTGGGCTTTCCGTTCGCTATCGGCCCGACGGTGACCGCGGGCGTGGTTTCGGGCCTGCGGCGCTCGCATCGCTCGCTCGATGGCAAGCGCGATCTGGTCAACCTCATCCAGTTCGATGCCGCGGTCAATCCCGGCAGTTCCGGGGGGCCGCTGGTCACCGCGGACGGCGAGGTGGTCGGTATCGTGACCGCCATCCTCAACCCGACTGACCAGCGCGTGTTCATCGGCATCGGGTTCGCCGTTCCGATCGAGAACGCGGCGTCGGCCGTCGGCCTCTCACCGTTTTAGCCCACCGGCCGGGTTGCGCCCGGAAAGGAGACCATGGACGCCAGAGAGACCGGCCGCGTCGGGACATCCGCCCAGATGGAGCGGATCCTCTACGAAGTCAAGAAAATTGTCGTCGGCCAGGACCATTTCCTCGAGCGCGTGCTGGTCGCGATCCTGGCGCAGGGACACCTGCTGGTCGAAGGCGTGCCCGGCTTGGCGAAGACGTTGACCGTCAAGACGCTCGCCCGGACGATCCGTGGCAGCTTCCGCCGTATCCAGTTCACACCCGATCTGGTGCCCGCGGATCTGGTCGGCACGCGCATCTACAACCAGAAGACGGGGGAGTTCACCACCTCCCTGGGCCCCGTATTCACCAATCTGCTCCTCGCCGACGAAATCAACCGCGCGCCGGCCAAAGTCCAGAGCGCGCTACTGGAGGTCATGCAGGAATACCAGGTAACGATCGCCGGCGTGACGCATCGTGTCCCGGAACCTTTTCTGGTGATGGCTACCCAGAATCCGATCGAAACCGAGGGCACCTATCCACTGCCCGAGGCGCAGGTCGACCGATTCATGATGAAGGTACTCGTCGGCTACCCCAGGGAGGAAGAGGAGTTCGTGATCGTCGAGCGCGTGACCGGCATCGCGAGCGAGGTCATGGCCGTATGCACGACCGAAGAACTCTCGGCGTTGCAGCAGGACTGCCGCAGCGGCTACATCGATCCGGCGGTTATCCAGTACGCGGTAAGGCTCGCCTCCGCGACCCGGTACCCAGAGCGTTACGGCGCCAGCGGGCTCGGACAATACATTGCCTTTGGCGCGAGCCCGCGCGGATCGATTCACCTCATCGAGGGGGCACGGGCTCTGGCCTATCTGCGGGGGCGCAACTACGTGCTCCCGGAAGACGTTGCCGACCTCGCGCCGGACGTGCTCCGGCACCGCCTCGTGCTCACCTACGAAGCGTTTGCCGACGGCAAGACGCCCGATGCCCTGATCCTGGAAATCATGCGCCACGTGCGCGCGCCGGACAAGCCGCTGCAGACCCATGTCCGAGTCGCGGCCCAATCCTGAGCAGATCCTGCGGCGGCTGGAGTGGACGGTCATCCGCCGCCTGGATGGCCTGCTGCACGGCGATTACCGGACGCTGTTTCGCGGCTTCGGCCTCGATCTCGCCGATCTGCGTGAGTACCAGTATCACGACGATGTTCGGCACATCGATTGGAACGTGACCGCGCGCCTGGCGACACCCTATGTGCGCGAGTATCACGAGGATCGCGAACTGACCGCGTGGTTCCTGCTGGACCTCAGCCCGTCGCTGGATTTCGGGTCTGGCGCGGTGCGCAAGCGAGAGGTGGCCAGCGATTTCGTCGCCTTGCTCGCCCGCCTGCTCAGTCGCCACGGCAACCGCGTCGGCGCGCTCTTCTACGGTGATCGCGTGGACACTGTGATCCCGGCAAGGAGTGGCCGCCGCCACGTCTTGCACATCCTGCACGCCATGCTTGCCCGCCCGGAGCGTGCGCGCTCGGCCGCAACCGATCTGCGCGTGTTGCTACAGGGCGCGTTTGCGCTCATGCGCCGCCGTTCGCTGGTGTTCGTCGTATCCGACTTCATCAGCGCGCCCGGATGGGCCGAGCCGTTGGCGCGACTCGCCTTGCGCCACGAGGTGGTCGCGGTAAGGCTCTCCGATCCGCTGGAGGTGGAGTTGCCCGATCTCGGTCTGGTGCCGGTGCAGGATGCCGAGACCGGCGAACAGCTCACCGTCGATACGCACGATCGCCGCTTCCGCAGGCGCTTTGCGCGCATCGTCGAGCAGCGCGAACAGGTGTTGCGGGCGGCATTCCGGCAGGCCGGCGTCGATGCGCTGGAACTATCCACGGCCGACGACCTGGTCGACGCGATGCTGCGCTTTGCCGACTTGCGCCGGCGGCGCAGCCAGCTAGCCGGCGGCGGGATGCTGCCCCCGCATCGCGAATCGACGCATGACCTTCCTGTGGCCTGACCTGCTCGGGTTGCTGCTCGCCGTGCCGGTCCTGGTCGGGGGCTACGTGCTGCTCCTGCGCCGAAACAACCGCCGCCTGCGGCGCTATGCGAGTCTGGCGGCGATCCGCCACGCAGTGGACGTGGGGCAGGGGCTGCGGCGGCACATTCCGCCATTGCTGTTCCTGGGCGCGCTCATTCTGCTCATCGTCGCTATTGCCCGGCCCTCGGCGCTGGTGACGCTGCCCTCGCGGCACGAGACGATCATTCTGGCCATGGATGTGTCCGGCAGCATGCGCGCGACCGATGTGGCCCCGAGCCGGATCGTCGCGGCGCAGAATGCGGCGCGAGCGTTCGTCGCGGATCAACCCTCCAGCGCGCGCATCGGCGTGGTGTCCTTCGCCGCGACCGCGTCGGTGGTGCAGCCGCCCACCCGCAACCGCGACGACATCCTCGCCGCGATCGACCGTTTCCAGTTGCAGCGGGGCACCGCCGTTGGCAGCGGCATCCTGGGCGCGCTAAAAACGATCTTTCCCGACATCGATGTCGATCTGCACTCTGCTGACCCGCGCCCAGACGCCGAACGCGGCCCGCCCTTGGACCGGGCGGCCGGCCCGGGCCAGGCTCCGCCGAAGTCGGTGCCCCCGGGCTCCTATGCCGCAGCGGCGATCGTCCTGCTCACCGACGGCCAGACGAACACGGGTCCGAATCCCATCGAAGCGGCAGGCATCGCCGCCGCACACGGCGTGCGCATCTACACGGTAGGCATCGGTACCACCAACGGCGAGATCCTGGGCAGCGAAGGCTGGTCGATGCGCGTGCGCCTCGACGAGGATTCGCTCAAGACGATCGCCGACATGACGCGCGGCGGTTATTTCTACGCCAGCAACGCCGCGGACCTGAACACGGTCTACGAGAGCCTCAACACGCGCCTCTCCGTGGAGACGCGGCAGACGGAGATCACCGCACTGTTGGCGGCTGCCGCCGGAGTCATGGCGCTCGTCGCGGCGTGTCTGTCCGTGCTGTGGTTCAATCGCATACTTTAACGACGCGAGGTAGCACCATGCAGGTTGGGCAGAGCGTATTTCTCATCACCGGGGGTGCATCGGGCCTGGGTGCGGCCACGGCGCGCATGGTCGTTGGCAACGGCGGCAAAGTGGTGCTCGCCGATCTCAAGGACAGCGAAGGAACGGCGCTGGAGGCCGAGTTGGGCAGTGCCGCGCGCTTCGTGCGCACCGATGTCACCGACGAGGCCAGCGCCAAGGCCACCGTCGCCGCGACGCTTACCGCGTTCGGCGCGGTCCACGCCCTGGTCAATTGCGCGGGGGTCGTCCACGGCGAACGCGTGCTCGGCAAAGAGGCCCCGCATGCGCTGGCGAGCTTTGTCCGCGTCATCCAGATCAATCTGGTCGGCTCGTTCAACATGACCCGGCTAGCCGTCGAGGCGATGAGCCGCAACCCCCCCAACGCCGGTGGCGAGCGCGGGGTCATCGTCTACACCGCGTCGGTCGCCGCCTTTGACGGCCAGATCGGCCAGCCGGCCTACAGCGCGTCGAAGGCCGGTCTGGTCGGCATGACCCTGCCGGTGGCACGCGAACTGGCCCGCTTCGGGATCCGCGTTATGACCATTGCACCGGGGATCTTCGAGACACCGATGGTGGGACGGATTCCCCCGGACGTCGCCGAATCGCTGGGCAAGATGGTGCCCTTTCCGCAGCGCCTCGGCCGGCCCGACGAGTTCGCCTCGCTCGTCGGCGAGATCGTGCGCAACGAAATGCTTAACGGGGAAGTGATCCGGCTCGACGGCGCCATCCGCATGGCGCCGAAGTAGCGTGCTTAATCGCGGCGGACGAGCGCAAAGGTCGCGACGATCATCGCCACGAAGAATACCAGCGTCCAACCAGCGATCGAAAGGTGCAGGAACTCCCAGCCTTTCTCCGCGCATTCGCCGCTGCCTTCGAATATCTTTCTGGCGACATCGGTCAAGGGCAGCGAATCGAGCATGTAACTCAGGCCCATGCCGCACGCGGGCACCTGGTCCTTGGGCAGCGTTTGCAGCCACACCTGGCGCGCGGCCAGCGCCGCCCCGGCACCGCCGATCAGCAGCTGTAACAGCGCGTACACGGTCGCGCCCGTGCGGCCGGGATTCTGGAAAATGGCGACCAGGAAAACCAGCCCCATCCCGATGACGCACAGGCGCTGCAGGATGCACAGGGGACAGGGCTCGAGATCCAGAACGTACTGCAGATACAGCGCGTAGCCCATCAGGCCGAGGCAGACGAAAAACCCGAGCACGTAGCCGATGCGGCGCGGCGGCAGCAGAATCAGCGCCAGCGAGGTAACCCCCACAGCCAGCAGCGTGACGCGGTACGCGGTCAGCGGCGCGTTCGGGCCGGTGGCCAGCTGCAGGTACTCCTGGCCGAGCAGCGCCAGGCACAGCAGCAGGCCGACCCATGGCCAGGTGAGCGACGGGTAGCGCGAACTGTTCAAGGGGTCGCGCTCTCCAGTGCTTGCCCGATGTCCCACAAGATATCCTCCAGCGTCTCGAGTCCGACCGAGAGCCGGATCATCTCCGGCAGCACGCCGGCGGCGCGCTGTTCTGCCTCGTCGAGCTGGCGATGGGTGGTCGAGGCCGGATGAATGACCAAGGTCTTCGCATCGCCGACGTTGGCAAGGTGGGAAAGAAACTGCACGGCCTCGATGAAGCGCACCCCGGCCTGGGCGCCGGCCCTCAGGCCGAAGGTCAGGATGCCGCCGGCGCCACGCGGCAGATAGCGCTGCGCCAGGGAGTGGTAGCGATTGCCCGGCAGCCCGGGGTATTGCACCCAGGCCACGCGCGGGTCCTGGGCCAGGTGGTGCGCGATGGCCAGTGCCGAGGCGCAGTGCCGCGGCATGCGCAGATGCAGCGTCTCGATACCCTGCAGCAGGAGAAAGGCGTTGAATGGCGAGAGCGCCGCGCCCAGCGTGCGCATCGCTTCCATGCGCGCCTTCATGGTGAACCCGAAATCGCCGAAGGTCTCGTGGAAGATCACGCCGTGATAGCCGCGTGACGGCGTCGTCATCTGCGGAAACTTGCCGTTACCCCAGTCGAATTTACCCGACTCGACGAGCACACCGCCCATCGTCGTGCCGTGCCCACCCAGGTACTTGGTGGCGGAATGAATGACGATGTCGGCACCATGCTCGATGGGTCGGCAGAGATACGGCGAGGCCAGCGTGTTGTCGATGACCAGCGGCACGCCCGCGTCGTGCGCGATCGCCGCCAGCGCCGCCAGGTCGATGACGTTGAGCTGCGGGTTGCCGATCGTCTCGGCGTAGAGCGCCTTGGTATTGGGCCTGAGCGCGCGCCGGAAGCTGTCGGGATCGTCCGCATCGGCAAACGTCGTGTCGATGCCGAAGTCAGCAAAGGTTACCGCGAACTGGGTATAGGTGCCGCCGTAGAGCGTCCGCGCGGCCACAATGTGGTCACCGTGCTTGGCGAGGGTCAGCAGCGCAGCGGTCTGCGCCGCCATGCCCGTTGCTGCGGCGAGCGCGGCGCGGCCGCCTTCCAAGGCTGCGACCCGTTCTTCGAGAGCGCATACGGTGGGGTTGGAGATGCGCGAGTAGACGTTGCCAAAGGTTTGGAGATTGAACAGGCTCGCCGCGTGATCGGCGCTGTCGAACACGAACGAGGTTGTCTGGTAGATCGGCAACGCGCGCGCCCCGGTCGCGGCGTCGGGGATCTGCCCGGCATGCAGGCAGAGGGTATCGAAACCGTAGACGCGGTCGGTCATCGGCGCTAGACCGGACGCCGTGCCGAGACGATGCCGGTATTGACGCCCGCCCAGTTCAAGCCGCCAAGGATGCGCGCGTGCTCGATCTTGACGCAGCGATCCATGACCACGTCGAGGCCGGCGGCGCTGGCGAGCCGCGCCGCCTCATCGTTGCGTATGCCCAGCTGCATCCACAGCACCTTCGCGCCGATTGCGATCGCGGCGCGCGCAATGGGCAGAATTTCGGATGACTTGCGGAAGCAGTCGACGATGTCGATCGGCGCGGCGGCGCCGCGCTGCGCGGTGGCGAGATCGGGATAGCAACGTTCGCCCATCACCTCACTGTAGCTCGGGTTGACCGGGACGATGCGGTAGCCATGGTCGCGCATGTACTTGGCAGCAAAGTAGCTGGGGCGATACCAGTTCGCCGACAGCCCGACCACGGCGATCGTGTGCGACCGCGTCAGGATGCGGCGCAGGCCGGCGATATCGTCGACAATCGGCACGTGAAATTAAATGTTACGCGGCGGCGCGCCATGACCGGCATAGTGTAATCGAAACGGCAGCTGGACGCGGCAGGTAGAATAGGCGTCATGCTCGGTTTCATCGTCCGCCGTAGCCTGCAGACGGTAGTCGTGCTGCTCGTCATGTCGGTGCTCGTATTTGTCGGCGTGTACGTGGTCGGCAACCCGGCCGACATCCTGGTCAATCCGCACGCCGAGCCGCAGGCGCGCACGCAGGTAATCGCTGCGCTCGGCCTCGACCAGTCGTTGTGGACCCAATACATCCGGTTCATTTCCGGCACGTTGCACGGTGATCTGGGCCGGTCATTCGTGCACGACACACCGGCGCTCGGGCTCGTTCTCGAACGCGTGCCGGCGACACTGGAACTCGCCGCCGCGGCGCTGCTTATCGCGCTCGTGCTCGGTGTGCCTCTGGGGCTGTGGGCGGGGTTGAAGCCCGGGACCGCGGCCGGCCGGGCGATCACCGCCGGCGCGACCCTCGGTGTCGCGCTGCCGACGTTCTGGGTGGGCGTGCTGCTCATCATGGTGTTCGCGGTGATGCTGGGCTGGCTGCCCGCGGGCGGCAGGGGACCGACGACCCTCCTCGGCGGCGTCGCGGTGAGCTTCCTGTCGATGGAGGGCTGGCGCCACCTGATCCTGCCGGCGACCAGTCTGGCGCTGCTCACGCTCGCGCTGCTCGTCCGCCTTACCCGGGATGGGGCGCACGCAGCAGTGCGCCAGGAATACGTCAAGTTCGCGCGTGCCAAGGGTCTCACCAATGCGCGCGTGATCGGCGTGCACATCGTGTGCAACCTGGTCATGCCGGTCGGCGCGGTCATCGGCCCCGAATTCGGTTCGCTCCTCGCCTTCGCCGTGGTCACGGAGGCGGTATTCGCGTGGCCGGGCATGGGCAAGCTGCTGATCGATTCGATCAACCTGGTTGATCGGCCGATTCTCGTCGCCTATCTGCTGGTTACCGTATTCATGCTGATCGTCATCAAGCTGGTCGCCGACATCCTCTACTGCGCGCTCGATCCTCGCCTGCGCGCGGGCGCAGCGCAGGGATAGCTGCCATGGCGCGCGATGAAACACCGTTGCGGCGCATGCTTGGAGACTTCGTCGCCAGCCCAGGCGCTGTCGTCGGGGTCGCGCTGCTGGGCATCATTCTGGTGGTGGCATTCGCGACGCCGTTCATGGCGCAACAGAACCCCTACGATCTGGCACAGCTCGACCTGCGTGAAGGCCGGCTGCCGCCCGGCTCGACGGCGCCAAGCGGGGCGACGTTCTGGCTCGGCACGGACGAGCACGGCCGCGACCTGCTCACCGCGATCTTCTATGGCCTGCGTACCAGCCTCACCGTGGGCATTCTGAGCACGCTCATTGCGCTCGTGCTCGGACTGGCGACAGGGCTGTGCGCGGTCTACTTCGGCGGCCGCACCGCCGCCGTGATCACCCGCGTCGCCGAAGTCCAGCTCTCGTTTCCGGCCCTGCTGATTGCGCTCCTGCTGCTGGTCGTGCTCGGCCCGGGCATGGGTCGGGTCATCGCTGCACTGGCCGTAGCGCAATGGCCCTACTACGTGCGCGCGCTGCACGGCGCGGCGCGGATGGAGCAACGCAAACCGTACCTCGAGGCGGCGCGTGGCCTGGCGCTGGCCCCGGGGCGCATACTCTACGGCCACCTGTTGCCGAACTGTCTGCCGCAGCTTTTCGCCGTAGCCGCCGCCCAAGTGGCAACGGCCATCGCGCTGGAGGCCACCCTGTCGTTTCTCGGCATCGGCCTGCCGCGCACCGATCCCTCGCTGGGCGTGCTCATCGCCGAGGGCTACCCACAACTGCTGTCCGGTAACTACTGGATCAGCTTCTTCCCCGGCGTCGCCCTCCTGCTCACCCTTGTCAGCGTCCACCTCGTGGCCGATCCCTTGGGTTTGGTCCTAAACCCGCGGCAGCCACCATGAGCGAGCCGCTGCTGCAGGTCGAGGACCTGCGTGTGCATTGCTTCACGAAGACGGGTGTGGTCAAGGCAGTCGACGCGGTGAGCTTCACCCTCGACCGCGGCGAAGTGCTGGGCCTGGTTGGCGAGTCGGGCTCAGGCCAGTCGCTGACCGGCTACGCGATCATGGGCTTGGTCGATCCGCCCGGACGGGTTGTCGGCGGCCGCATCGTGCTCGCCGGCCGCGATCTGGGCACGCTCTCGGCCGAGGCGATGCGCCAACTGCGCGGCAAGCGCATGGCGCTGATCTTCGAAGATCCGCTATGCGCCCTCAACCCCGTGCTGCGCATCGACACGCAGATGGTCGAAACCATCCTCGCCCACGAGCAGATCCCGCGTTCCGCAGCGCGGGCGCGCGCCCGCGAGGCGCTGGTGAGGGCCGGCATGCCCTCGCCGGAGGCGCAGTTGAAGGCCTACCCGGAGCAGTTCTCCGCCGGCCTGCGGCAGCGGGTGGCGGTCGCAATTTCCCTGCTCAACGGCCCCGACCTGATCATCGCCGACGAGCCCACCCGCGCGCTCGACGCTACGGTCCAGGGGCAGATCCTCTCCGACTTGCAGCAACGCACGCGAGAGACCGGCGCGGGGTTGATCTGGATCGCGCGCGACCTTGCGGTGGTCGCCGGACTGGCCGACCGCGTGTGCGTGATGTACGCCGGCCGCATTGTCGAGCAGGGCTATACCCAGGACGTGCTGCGCGCACCAGGGCACCCGTATACGCGGGGGCTGCTCGATTCGGTACCGGGCAGCGCGCCCCGGCGCGAGAAGCTCAAGCAGATGTCCGGGATGCCGCCGTCGCTGATCGATTTGCCGCCCGGTTGCCCGTTTCGGCCACGCTGTGCGTATGCGACCGCCGAGTGCGGGGAGAGTCCCGAAATGCGCCCGCACGGTGCGCCCGGGCAGAGCCTGCGCTGCTTTCACCCTTTGGCGCCGCCGGTGTGAGGCGATGAACGCAGCCGCCGAGCGCCCGGACGCAGTACCGCTGCTCGAGCTCAAGGCCGTCTCGAAGCGTTTTGTCGAGGCGCCCGACCTCCTGGACCGGATCGCTAACCTGGCCGGGGTCGGCACCCGGGAACGGATCGTGGACGCCGTCGAGCGCGCGGATCTGGCCATCGGCGAAGGCGAGGTCATCGGCCTCGTAGGCGAGTCCGGGAGCGGCAAGTCGACGCTGGGGCGGCTTGCGGTCGGCCTGCTGCCCCTGTCGGCGGGCGCGCGTTTCTGGCGCGGCGAACGCTGCGACGCCGCCGCCGGCGATGCGGCGCGGGGGTTGCGACTCAAGATGCAAATGATCTTCCAGGACCCGTGCACGGCACTCAACCCGCAGCTGCGCGTGGTCGACATCGTCGGCGAGGCGCCCGTCGCGCACGGCCTGATTGGCCCACGCCAGCAGATCGAATACGTGGGCTTGCAGCTCAATCGCGTTGGCGTCGATCCAACGCTGATGCGCCGCTTTCCGCACCAGTTTTCCGACGGGCAGCGTACCCGGATCGGCATTGCTCGCGCGCTGGCGGTCAAACCCGAGTTGCTGGTTTGTGACGAAGCGCTGGCCGGGCTCGACGTCTCGGTCCAGGCGCAGCTGCTCAACCTGTTAGTCGACTTGCGCGCAGCACTGGGTCTCACGTACCTGTTCATCAGCCGCGATCTGGGTGCGGTGCGCCAGCTGAGCGACCGGATCGTGATCATGTATCTTGGCCGAATCGTCGAGTCGGGGGCCGCCGATGAACTCCTTGCCGCCCCCAATCATCCGTACACCCAGGCACTGCTGGCCGCGGCGGGCACGCTGGAGCCACAGAAGCGGACCTTCCTGCCGGTCCAAGGGGAAGTCCCCTCGCCACTCGCCCCGCCATCAGGCTGTCACTTCCATCCGCGCTGTCGGTACGCGATGCCTCGCTGCAAAGCGCGCCCACCCGCGCTCGAAGCAATTGCCCCGGGCCGGTACTCCGCGTGCTATCTCAACGATGGCGGGACTTGAGCGACGCGGTTGTTGCGCTGCAGCGCGTTGACCCCTTCCGAGCCGACAGGGTAAAATTGCAGGGTTTGCATAGGGTCCGCCATTTGAGCTGCGGGCCATGGTTCACTCGGGTGCGCGATGCGCGGCAAGCTGGTCGTCGGTAACTGGAAAATGAACGGCGGCCTGCGGCAAAACGATGCGCTGCTGGCGGCGTTGCGCAGCGGGTGGGCGGCGCCGACGGGCCGGGGGCTCGCGGTGTGCGTTCCCTATCCGTACCTGTGGCAGGCGCAGGCCGCGCTGACCGGTTCGGCAATCGCCTGGGGCGCACAGGATGTCAGCGACCAGGCCGCCGGCGCCTGTACCGGCGAGGTTTCCGCGGCCATGGTGGCCGAGTTCGGTTGCAGTTACGTGCTGGTCGGGCACTCCGAACGCCGCGCCCGATGCGCCGAGAGCGATGCGCTCGTCGCAGACAAGGCGGCGGCGGCGCTGGGCGCCGGTTTGACGCCGGTGGTGTGCGTGGGCGAGACGCTCGCGGAGCGGGAGGCAGGCAGTACCGGTGCGGCGGTGGGACGCCAGTTCGACGCGGTGGCGACCCGCCTCGGCGACCAAATGGGTGGCATCGTGATCGCGTATGAGCCGGTCTGGGCGATTGGCACGGGACGCACGGCCAGTCCGGAGCAGGCGCAGACGGTGCACGGGTTGTTGCGCCAGCGGCTGGAACGGCTCGCCGTGGCGGCGGCGGGCGTGCCATTGCTCTACGGGGGTAGCGTCAAGGCGGACAACGCCAAGGCCCTGTTTGCATGTCCGGACATCGACGGAGCCTTGGTCGGTGGTGCCTCGCTCAAGGCGGATGAATTTTTGGCGATTGCCCGGGCCTAAATCTGGGTAGCGCAATAAAGGATTGGCGACATGGTCTGGGAAACGCTTCTGGTGGGTGTACATGTTGTGATCGCGGCCGCGTTGATCGGCTTCGTCCTGCTCCAGCACGGCAAGGGCGCCGACATGGGCGCTGCGTTCGGCAGCGGTTCCTCGGGGAGCCTGTTCGGCGCGGCGGGCTCGGCGAATTTCCTGTCCCGGACCACGGCCATCTTGGCTACCGCATTCTTCTTGTCGAGCCTGGGACTCACCTATTTCGGTGCCACGCGCGCCGGCCCGGCAGACATCATGAAGCAGCTTGCGCCGCAGACGGCGCCGGCGCCCGCCGCCAAGGACACCAAGGCCAGCGACGTGCCGCAGGGCACCGCGCCGGCCCTCCCGGCGGCGCCCGCGCGCGACAGCGATTCGAAGCCCATTGACGTACCGAAGTGACCGACCGCGCCGACGTGGTGGAATTGGTAGACACGCTGTCTTGAGGGGGCAGTGGCGTAAGCCGTGTGAGTTCGAGTCTCACCGTCGGCACCAGAACAGGCTGGGCGCGGCGCTCGGTTCGAGGCACGCCGCGGGAGCGGCCGGCGACCGATTGCGGGCATAGCCGGCGAACAGAGGTAGGATTGATCTGATCATGCTCGAACAGTACTTCCCGATCCTGCTCTTCATCATTGTCGGCATCGGCGTCGGCCTGGTGATGCTGACGCTTGGCAGCTTCGTCGCGCCGAACCGACCCGATGCGGAAAAGCTCGCTCCCTACGAATGCGGTTTCGAGGCCTTCGAAGACGCGCGCATGCAATTCGACGTGCGCTACTACCTGATCGCGATCCTGTTCATTCTGTTCGACCTGGAGATCGCGTTTCTCTTCCCCTGGGCGATCGTGCTTCCGGGCATCGGCGTCTTCGGTTTCTGGTCGATGATGCTCTTCCTGGGGATCCTGGTCGTCGGCTTCATCTACGAATGGAAAAAGGGCGCATTGGAATGGGAATAGCGGCGCGTGCCAAAGAGTTCTTCCCCAGGTCGGTGATCAGGGTCGCGCGCACGGCCGGGCGGGCGGCGTTGGAGGCGACGCATGCCCATTGACGGCATCCTCGAGAAGGGCTTTGTCACGACCTCGCTTGATGCCTTGATCAACTGGGCGCGCAACGGGTCGATGTGGCCGATGACCTTCGGACTCGCGTGCTGCGCGGTGGAGATGATGCACGCCGGCGCATCGCGCTACGACCTCGATCGTTTTGGCGTGGTTTTTCGCCCGAGCCCACGCCAGTCCGACGTGATGATCGTCGCCGGCACGCTGTGCAACAAGATGGCCCCGGCGCTACGCAAGGTCTACGACCAGATGGCCGAGCCGCGGTGGGTCATTTCGATGGGCTCCTGCGCCAACGGCGGCGGCTACTACCACTATTCCTACTCGGTCGTGCGGGGCTGCGACCGCATCGTCCCGGTCGACATCTATGTTCCCGGCTGTCCGCCGACCGCCGAGGCGCTGCTCTACGGCATACTCCAGCTGCAAAACAAGATCTGGCGGACCAACACGATCGCACGTTGATGGCGACGAAGATTGAGACGCTCGCCGCCGCGCTGCCCGCGGCGCTTGGCGAGGCGCTGCAGAACGTCACGATCGCACTCGGTGAGGTCACCGTGGTTATCGCGGCGGACGGCCTGCCGGCCGCCATGCGCGCCTTGCGCGATCGGCCGGAGCTGGGCTTTGCGACGCTGCTCGACGTGTGCGGCGTCGACTATTCGGCCTACGCCGGTGAACCCCGGCACCTGGCTGACTTCGTCTCCGACGCGACGCCACCGGAGCATCAGGTCGTCGCACCGGCACGGCGCCGCTTTGCGGCGGTCTACCACCTGCTGTCGCTGGCCAACAACTGGCGGTTGCGGGTGCGGGCGTTTGCGCCGGACGACGCTTTTCCGGTGCTCCCGTCGATGATCGACATCTGGCCCTCCGCTAACTGGTATGAGCGGGAAGCCTTCGACTTCTTCGGCATCGTCTTCGTCGGTCACCCGGACCTGCGGCGGATCCTCACCGACTACGGCTTTGTCGGCCATCCGTTCCGCAAGGACTTTCCGCTCTCCGGGCATGTCGAGATGCGCTATGACCCGGAACAGGGCCGCGTGATCTATCAGCCGGTGACCATCGAACCGCGCGAGGAAACGCCCCGCATCATCCGCGAGGCGAACTACGCGGAGAGCGAGGGCTTTCGCAAAGGCTGACCCGTGGCGGAAATTCGCAACTACACGATGAATTTCGGGCCGCAGCACCCGGCCGCGCATGGCGTGCTGCGGCTAGTGCTCGAGCTCGATGGCGAGGTCATCCAGCGCGCCGATCCGCACATCGGGCTGTTGCACCGCGCGACCGAAAAGCTCGCCGAGTACAAGACGTATGTCCAGTCGTTGCCGTACATGGACCGGCTCGACTACGTCTCGATGATGTGCAACGAGCACGCGTATTGCCTGGCGATCGAGAAGCTGCTCGAGGTCGAGGTGCCGGTCCGGGCGCAGTACATCCGCGTGATGTTCGACGAGATCACGCGCATTCTGAACCACCTGTTGTGGCTGGGGGCGCACGCGCTCGACGTGGGCGCGATGACACCGTTCCTGTATTGCTTCCGCGAGCGCGAGGCCTTGATGGACTGCTACGAAGCGGTCTCGGGCGCGCGCCTGCATGCCGCGTACTATCGGCCGGGCGGGGTCTATCGCGATCTGCCGGAGCATATGCCGCAGTACCAGCCATCGCCCATCCACAACGCCCGGGCGGTCGCGCGGATGAACGAGAACCGCCAGGGCTCGCTGCTCGATTTCATCGCCGATTTTGTCGTGCACTTTCCCGCCCACGTCGACGAATACGAGGCCCTGCTTACCGACAACCGCATCTGGAAACAGCGTACGGTGGGCATCGGCGTCGTGGAGCCGGAACGCGCGCTCGCGCTCGGCTTCACCGGCCCGATGCTGCGCGGATCAGGCGTGGCCTGGGACCTGCGCAAGAAGCAGCCCTACGCGGTCTATGATCGGATGCAGTTCGACATCCCGGTCGGGACCAACGGCGACTGCTACGACCGCTATCTGGTGCGCGTGCATGAAATGCGCGAGGCCAACCGGATCGTCGGCCAATGTATCGAGTGGCTGCGCCACAATCCGGGGCCGAGTGATCGTCGACAATCACAAGATCGCTCCGCCGTCGCGGGAAGAGATGAAGACGAACATGGAAGAGCTCATCCACCATTTCAAGCTTTTCACCGAGGGCATGCACGTACCGCCCGGCGAAGCGTATGCCGCGGTCGAGCATCCGAAGGGGGAATTTGGCATCTACCTCGTTTCCGACGGCGCGAACAAGCCTTATCGGCTCAAGATCCGGGCGGCGGGGTTTCCCCACCTGGCGGCGCTCGACGAGATGGCGCGCGGGCACATGATCGCCGACGTCGTCGCCCTCATCGGCACACAGGACATCGTCTTCGGGGAGATCGACCGATGAGCGCCCCCATGGCGCCGTGGACGGGCGCCAGCCCGGTCAGCCAGTCGTCGACTACTCGCATGGAGAGTAGAGCGTGTTGAGCGACGCCGCGCTGCGCAAGATCGATCGCGAGATCGCGAAGTATCCGGCCGGGCAGAAGCGATCGGCGGTGATGGCCGCGCTTACCATCGCGCAGGACGAGAAAGGCTGGCTGTCGACTGAGACGATGGACTTCGTCGCCGCCTACCTGGGCATGCCGCCCATCGCCGTCTACGAGGTGGCGACCTTCTATGAAATGTACAACACGGCGCCCACGGGCCGCTACAAGCTCACGCTGTGCACGAACCTGCCCTGCGCGCTACAGAACGCGGCCAAGGCGGCGGTGCATTTGCAGCAGAAACTCGGCATCGGCTTCGGCGAGACCACACCCGACGGCATCTTTACGCTCAAGGAAGGCGAATGCCTGGGCGCCTGTGGCGACGCGCCGGTGCTGCTGGTCAACAACAAGCGTATGTGCAGCTGGATGCGTCCGGAAGCCATTGACCAACTGCTGGCTGAACTCGCGGCGGAAGGCGGAGCATGAACGCGCCGGTCGAGTTCTTCGATTACGGGCCCGACACCATAATCATGGCGGGCTTGAACGGGCACAACTGGCGGCTCGCCGACTATGTGAAGCGCGGCGGTTACGGGCGCTGCGCAAGATTCTGGGCGAAAAGATTCCGCCGGCCAATATCATCGCCGAGGTCAAGAAATCGGCGCTGCGCGGCCGCGGCGGCGCCGGCTTTCCGACTGGACTCAAGTGGAGCTTCATGCCGCAGCAATATAGCGGCGAGAAGTACCTGGTCTGCAATTCCGACGAGGGCGAGCCGGGGACCTTCAAGGACCGCGACATCCTGCGCTACAACCCGCACATCCTGTTCGAAGGCATGGCCATCGCCGCCTATGCGATGGGCTGCAAGCGGCGGCTACAACTACGTGCACGGCGAGATCTGGGACGCCTACGAGCGCTGCGAGGAGGCGCTGGAGGAGGCGTATCAGGACGGTTACCTGGGCGAGGACATCCTCGGCAGCGGCTTTTCCTTCCACCTGCACAATCACCACGGCTACGGCGCGTACATCTGCGGCGAGGAGACGGCGCTGCTCGAGTCGCTCGAGGGCAAGAAGGGCCTGCCGCGGTTCAAGCCGCCCTTTCCGGCGAGTTTCGGCCTTTACGGCAAGCCGACGACCATCAACAACACCGAAACCTTTGCCGCGGTCCCCTGGATCATCAACCATGGCGGCGAGGCATTTCTCAACCTGGGCCGGCCAAACAACGGCGGCACGAAGATCTTCTCGGTGTCGGGTGATGTCGAGCGACCCGGCAACCACGAGGTCAGGCTGGGCACGCCCTTCGCCAAGCTGCTGGAGATGGCCGGCGGTATGCGCGGCGGGCGTCCGCTCAAGGCGTGCATCCCCGGCGGCTCGTCGATGCCGGTGCTGCCCGGTGCGGTGATGCTGGCCACGGACATGGATTACGACTCCATCGCCAAGGCGGGATCGATGCTCGGCTCCGGCGCGGTCATCGTCATGGACGACAGCCGCTGCATGGTGCGCTCGCTGCTGCGCCTGTCGTATTTCTATTTCGAGGAATCATGCGGCCAGTGCACGCCGTGCCGCGAGGGCACCGGTTGGTTGTGGCGGGTGGTCAACCGGATCGAGCACGGCGAGGGCAAGAACGAGGACCTGGACCTGCTGCTCTCCGTCTCGGACAACATTGCCGGACGCACGATCTGTGCCCTGGGCGATGCCGCAGCGCTGCCGGTGAAAAGCTTCATCAAGCACTTCCGCGACGAGTTTCAGTACCACATCGATCACAAGCGCTGCCTGGTTCCGGACTACGTCTGACGCGCCCATGACCACGCTCAACCTCGAAGTCGATGGCAAGCCGGTGCAGGTACCGAGCGGCAGCACGGTGATGGAAGCCGCCAACAAGATCGGCATCTACGTGCCCCATTTCTGCTGGCACAACAAACTGTCGATCGCCGCCAATTGCCGCATGTGCCTGGTGCAGGTGGAAAAAGCCCCCAAGCCGCTGCCAGCCTGCGCGACCCCGGCGACCGAAGGCATGAAGGTATGGACGCATTCCGCTCCTGCCGTCGACGCCCAGAAGGGCGTCATGGAGTTCCTGCTCATCAACCATCCGCTCGACTGCCCGATCTGCGATCAAGGCGGCGAGTGCCAGCTGCAGGATCTTGCCGTCGGTTATGGCGCATCGAACTCGCGCTATCAGGAAGCCAAGCGCGTCGTGTTCAACAAGAACCTGGGGCCGCTGATTGCAACCGACATGACGCGCTGCATCCATTGCACGCGCTGCGTGCGCTTCGGCCAGGAGATCGCCGGCGTCATGGAGCTCGGCATGATCGGGCGTAGCGAGCATGCCGAGATCATCACCTTCGTGGGCAAGACCGTCGATTCCGAGCTTTCCGGCAACATGATCGATCTGTGCCCGGTAGGCGCGCTCACCTCGAAACCGTTCCGCTACAGCGCCCGGACCTGGGAACTCGCGCGGCGCAAATCGGTGAGCCCGCACGACAGCCTCGGCAGCAACCTGGTTGTCCAGGCGAAGAACGATCGGGTGATGCGCGTCGTGCCGCTGGAGAACGAGGCGATCAACGAATGCTGGCTGTCCGATAAGGATCGCTTCTCTTACGAGGGCCTCAATTCCCCCGACCGGCTGACTCGACCGATGCTCAAGCGCGACGGCCGGTGGGTCGAGACCGACTGGCAGATGGCGCTCGAGCATGTCGTGCGGGAGCTCAAGCGCATCCGCGAGCGGCACGGCGCGGCGGCCCTCGGCGCGCTCGTGTCGCCGCACGCAACGCTCGAGGAGATGTATCTCGCGCAAAAACTCGTCCGTGGCCTGGGCAGCGAGAACATCGACTACCGCCTGCGGCAATCCGACTTCGGCGCCGATGGCCAGCGCGCGGGCGCGACCTGGCTCGGCATGGCGATCGACGAATTCGCCGCCCTCGACCGCGTACTTGTGATCGGCAGCTTCCTGCGCAAGGACCATCCGCTGCTCGCACACCGGTTGCGGCAGATGACCAAGAGGGGCACCCAACTGTCGCTCGTGCACACCGCCGACGATGAGTTGTTGCTCAACGTGGCGCACAAGACCATCGTCGCGCCTTCGGCGTTGCCGCGAGCCGTGGCCGAAATCCTCGTCGCCGCGGCGGCGGCGGCAGGGGCGACGGTACCGCTCGCGCTGGCCGGGATCGAGCCCTCGGCGGCCGCCCGGGACATCGCGGCCTCGCTGGCCGGCGGCGAACGGCGCGGCGTGTTCCTCGGCAGCTTCGCCGACTGGCATCCGCGCGCGACCCAGCTGCACGCGTTGGCCAAGGCAATTGCCGAGCTCACCGGCGCGCGCCTGGGGTTCCTCACCGAAGCAGCCAACTCGGTCGGCGGCACGATCGCCGGTGCCTATCCGCGCAAGACCGGACTGCACGCCGCGGCCATGCTCGCGGAGCCGCGCAAAGCGTACCTGCTGCTGCACACCGATCCGGAGCTCGACACCGCCGATCCGGCGCGCACCCGCGCCGGGCTCACCGCCGCCGAACTGGTCGTCGCGCTTTCGCCGTTCCGGTCCGGCGCGGAAGCCCATGCCCACGTGCTGCTGCCGGTGGCGCCGTTCACCGAGACCGCCGGTTCGTTCATCAACTGCGAGGGCCGCCTGCAGACATTCACGGGGGCCGTGGCGCCGCTCGCCCAGACGCGTCCGGCGTGGAAGGTACTGCGCGTGCTCGGCTCCATGCTGGCGTTGCCGGGGTTTGGCTACGAGAGCATCGAGGCGATCCGCGGCGACCTGCCGCGCGCCGACGAGGTGGGCAACTGGCTTTCCAACGCGACCAGTACGCCTCTCGAGGCACCCGGTGAAGGGCCCGCGCCCGACAGCCTCGAGCGCATCGCCGATGTGCCCATCTACACCGCCGATCCCCTGGTGCGGCGCGCGCCATCACTGCAGAAAACTCGCGACGCCAGGCTGCCGGCCGCGCGCATGAACGCGGTGACCCTGGCGCGGCTCAAGCTCGCCGAAGGAGCCGCGGTGTCCGTCCGCCAGGGCGGAGGCGAGGCGATGCTCACCGCAGTGCTCGACCCCGGCGTGCCGCCTGGCTGCGTGCGGGTCGCGGCCGGCCATCCGGCCACGCGCACGCTCGGTCCCATGTTCGGGCCGATCGCGGTGGACGGCGTGTGATGGAAACGGCCCAGCAATTCTTCGGTTGGACCTGGCCGGGCGTGTGGACGCTGGCCAAGATCGTCGCCATTGCGCTGCCGCTCATCCTCGGCGTGGCCTACCTGACGCTGGCCGAGCGCAAGATCATCGGCTGGATGCAGGTACGCATCGGACCCAACCGCGTCGGTCCGCTGGGTCTGCTGCAACCGATCGCCGATGTCCTCAAGCTGTTGTTCAAAGAGATCATCGTACCGACGGGCGCCAGCCGGTACCTGTTCTTCATCGCGCCGCTGCTGACCATCGGCCCGGCGCTGGCGGCCTGGGCGGTGATCCCGTTTTCCGGGACGCTGGTGCTGGCCAACATCAATGCCGGCCTTCTGTACGTGTTGGCGCTGACCTCGATGGGCGTCTACGGCGTCATCCTCGCCGGCTGGGCGTCGAACTCGAAATACGCGTTTCTCGGAGCGCTGCGCTCCGCGGCGCAAATCGTCTCCTACGAAATCGCCATGGGCTTTGCGCTGGTCGGTGTGCTGATGGTCGCCTCGAGCCTGAACCTGAGCGATATCGTGCGTGGGCAGACCGGCGGCTTCTGGCACTGGTACATCTGGCCGCTGCTGCCGCTGTTCGTCGTCTACCTCGTTGCCGGCATCGCCGAGACCAACCGTCACCCGTTCGACGTCGCCGAGGGCGAATCGGAGATCGTCGCGGGCTTTCACGTCGAGTATTCGGGCGTGGCCTTCGCGGTGTTCTTCCTCGCCGAATACATGAACATGATTCTCATCGCGGCGCTGTGCTCGACCATGTTCCTTGGCGGCTGGCTCTCGCCGCTGCCGCAGTTGAACGAGGTGAGCGTGCTCGACTTCCACTTCCTCGGCGACGGCATCGGCTGGCTGTTCGTCAAGGCGTGTGCGGTGCTGTTCGTCTTCCTGTGGATCCGCGCGACCTTCCCGCGTTACCGCTATGACCAGATCATGCGGTTGGGCTGGAAGGTGTTCATCCCGGTAACACTGGTGTGGATCGTGCTGATCGGTGCGGTGATGCAGACGCCCTGGGCCTACTGGATTCACTGACGCGAGGCGGCCATGTTCCGGCGCATCAAGGACTTCTTCAACACCTTCCTCCTGCTCGAGCTCGCGCGGGGCTTGTGGGTGACCCTCGGCCGGCTGTTCGCGCGCAAGGTGACCGTGCAATTTCCGGAAGAAAAAACGCCGATGAGCCCGCGTTTCCGGGGCCTGCACGCGCTGCGCCGCTACCCCAACGGCGAAGAGCGCTGCATCGCCTGCAAGCTGTGCGAGGCGGTCTGCCCGGCGCTGGCGATCACCATCGAATCGGAACAGCGTGACGACGGCACACGGCGCACGACGCGCTACGACATCGACCTGACCAAGTGCATCTTCTGCGGCTTCTGCGAGGAAAGCTGCCCGGTCGACTCGATCGTCGAGACCCGCATCCTCGAGTACCACGGCGAGAAGCGCGGTGACCTGATCTACACCAAGGAAATGCTGCTCGCCGTCGGTGATCGCTACGAGGCGCAGATCGCTGCCGACCGTGCCGAAGATGCGGGCTATCGATGACGTTCCAAACTGGGATTTTCTACGCCTTCGCCGCGCTGCTGACGGTCGCCGCGCTGCGCGTGGTCACCACGCGCAACCCGGTGCACGCCGCGCTGTGGCTCGTGCTCTCGTTCTTCAGCGCGGCCGGTGTCTGGCTGCTGCTGCAGGCCGAATTCCTGGCTATCGTGCTGGTGCTCGTCTACGTCGGCGCGGTGATGGTGCTGTTTCTGTTCGTGGTGATGATGCTCGACGTCAACTTTGACAAGCTGCGGGAACGCTTCAAGAGCTACATTCCGGTGGCCGCCACCGTTAGCGTCTTGGTGCTGGCCGAGATGGCCCTGGTGCTCGTCGGCGGCTACTTCGGCGATAGCGCAGTACCGCCGGCGGCCGGTGCCGACTACAGCAACACCAAGGTACTCGGTGCGCAGATCTACACCGACTACGCCTACCCGTTCGAGATTGCGGCGATGATCCTGCTGGTGGCGATCATCGCGGCCATTGCCTTGACGCATCGCAGGCGGCGGGCAACGAAGCACCAGGACCCGGCCGTTCAGATACGCGTACGGAGCAGCGACCGGCTGCGCATCCTCGATATGCCGTTCGAAAAGCGCGACGGTTCTTGACAGCAGGGCCGGCACGTAGCGCCGGCAGCAGGGAGGGGTAACGTGTCGTACCTATCGCGCCGACGCTGTGCGCATTACCTGGTCCTCGGGGCGATCCTGTTCTCGATCAGCGTGATCGGCATCTTCCTCAACCGGCGCAATGTGCTCATCATGCTCATGGCGATCGAGCTCATGCTGCTCGCCGTGAATCTCAACTTCATCGCCTTCTCGCGCTTCCTCGGCGATAACTCCGGGCAGATCTTCGTGTTCTTCATCCTCACCGTCGCGGCCGCGGAATCGGCCATCGGGCTGGCGATCCTGGTGCTGCTGTTCCGCAATATCGCCTCGATCGACGTCGAGGATCTGGATCGGCTCAAGGGATGAGATGGGCATGAACATGCAGCAACTCTACCTGCTTGTCCCGGTCGCACCGCTGGTTGCCGCGGTCGTGGTCGGGTTGTGGGGAGCGAAGCTCGGCCGGGCCGCGTCGCACTGGCTGTGCATCCTGGGCGTGGCCGTGTCCACTGCAGCCTCGGCGCTGATCCTGCGCGACGTGCTCGACGGCCACACGTTCAATGGCGACCTCTACACCTGGATGACGAGCGGCGATCTCAAGTTCGCCATCGGTTTCCTGATCGATCCACTGACGGCGCTGATGATCACCGTGGTCAGCTTCGTCTCGCTCATG
Organism: uncultured beta proteobacterium; assembly: GCA_963777455.1. GTDB lineage: Bacteria > Pseudomonadota > Gammaproteobacteria > Burkholderiales > Casimicrobiaceae > PALSA-1003. Next base: position 834,497 of record CAVZQQ010000003.1, on the reverse strand, counting down.
GTGCACATCTACACCGTCGGTTACATGGCCGACGATCCGGGCTATACGCGTTTCTTCGCCTACATCTCGGCGTTCACCTTCAGCATGCTGATGCTGGTGATGGCGAACAATTTCCTGCAGCTTTTCTTCGGCTGGGAGGCGGTCGGCCTGGTTTCGTACCTCTTGATCGGGTTCTGGTATACCCGACCAACCGCGATCTATGCCAGCCTTAAGGCCTTCCTGGCCAATCGCGTCGGCGACTTCGGCTTCGTCCTCGGACTCGGTCTCATCCTCGCCTACTTCGGCTCGTTCGACTACGCGACGGTGTTCCAGGCAGCGCCCGCGCTCGCCGGAGCGACGCTGGATGGCGGCGGCGGGTCACAATGGTCGGTGCTCACCGCGATCTGCATCGGGCTGTTTCGTCGGCGCGATGGGTAAATCGGCCCAGGTCCCGCTGCACGTCTGGCTTCCCGATTCCATGGAAGGCCCGACGCCGATCTCCGCGCTGATTCACGCGGCGACCATGGTCACCGCCGGCATCTTCATGGTCGCGCGGATGAGCCCGCTTGTTCGAACTGTCCGAGACCGCCCTGTCGTTCGTTACGATCATCGGCGCGACCACCGCGCTGTTCATGGCCGTGCTCGGCGTGGTGCAGAACGATATCAAGCGCGTCATTGCCTATTCGACGCTCTCGCAGCTCGGCTACATGACCGTCGCGCTCGGCGTTTCGGCCTACCCGGCGGCGATCTTCCACTTGATGACGCACGCGTTTTTCAAGGCGCTGCTGTTCCTGGCGGCGGGTTCGGTAATCATCGCGCTGCATCATGAGCAGGACCTGCGCAAGATGGGAGGCCTTAAGAAGTACATGCCGATCACCTACTGGACCGCGCTTGTCGGTTCGCTCGCGCTGGCGGGCATCCCACCGTTCGCAGGCTTCTTTTCCAAGGACGCGATCATCGACGCGGTGGGGCTGTCCCGGGTCGCGGGACACGACTACGCCCAGTTCGCGGTAACCGGCGCAGTGTTCATTACGGCGCTGTATACCTTCCGCATGCTGATCATGGCCTTCCATGGCGAGGAGCGCTTTCGCCACGCCGACCCAGCCGGCACGCCGGCGGAACCTGGGCACGAGGCGGCACATGCTCACGATGCCGACCCGCACGAGAGCCCCTGGGTGGTAACCGTGCCGCTGGTGCTGCTGGCGGTCCCGTCAGTCTATTCAGGGTGGGCCTACATCGACCGCGTGCTGTTCGGCGGTTACTTCGGCGCGGCGATTCGCATTGCCCCACAGCACACGGCCATGGCGACCATGGCCGAGGAATGGCACGGCCCCTGGGCGTTTGTCCTGCATGGCGTGACCACGCTGCCGTTCTGGCTGGCGCTCGCGGGGATCGCGACCGCCTGGCTCTTCTACGTCAAGCGCCCCGATCTGCCGGCGACGCTATGCGAGCGCGGCAGCGCACTATATCAGCTGCTGGTCAACAACTATTACATCGACCGCTTCTATGAATGGCTCTTCGTCGGGGGCTTCCGCGCCGTCGGCTCGGCATTCTCCGACATCGGCGACCGCTCGGTCATCGACGGGTTCTTCGTCAACGGCAGCGCAAGGGTGGTCGCGGCGTCCTCAGCAGTGCTGCGGCAGATCCAATCGGGCTTCATCTATCAATACGCCTTTGCCATGGTGCTGGGCATCGTCGTGTTCCTGTTCTGGTGGCTCACGGTACGGTTCATTTGATGCTGCCTTATCTCAGCCTGGCTATCTGGGTCCCGATTGTCGCAGGTGTCGTGGTACTGACCGTCCGCCGTGACAGCGACGCCGCGGCCGCGCGCTGGCTGGCGCTGGTCGGGGCGGTCGCGGGCCTGGCCGTGGCCATTCCCTTGTATACGCGCTTTAAGCTCGGTACCTCCGAGATGCAGTTCCTCGAACACCTCGAGTGGATTCCGCGCTTCAACGTCAACTACCTGCTCGGCGTCGATGGCATTTCGGTTTTGCTCGTCCTGCTCAACAGCTTCATCACGGTCATCGCCGTCTGGGCTGGGTGGGTTGTGATCGAGAAGCGGGTCGCGCAATACATGGCGGCGTTCCTGATCCAATCCGGCCTCATCAACGGCGTGTTCTCCGCTCTCGACGGAGTGCTGTTCTACGTCTTCTTCGAGGCCATGCTCATTCCGATGTACCTCATCATCGGGATCTGGGGCGGCCCCAACCGCGTCTATGCAGCCCTCAAGTTCTTTCTCTATACGTTCCTGGGGTCGGTACTAATGCTCGTCGCGCTGATCTATCTGTACTCGGTCAGCGCCACCTTTTCGATCCTGGACTGGTATCAGCTGCCGTTGTCGCTGAACACCCAGCTGTGGTTGTTCGCGGCGTTCTTCGTTGCCTTCGCCGTCAAGGTGCCGATGTGGCCGGTGCACACGTGGCTTCCGGACGCCCATGTGGAGGCCCCGACCGGCGGTTCGGTGGTCCTCGCCGCCATCACGCTGAAGGTCGGCGCGTACGGTTTCGTGCGCTTTATCCTACCCATCCTGCCTGATGCCAGTCACTATCTTGCCGGGTTCGTGATCACCCTGTCGCTCATCGCCGTCGTGTACATCAGCTTTGTCGCGCTGGTACAGCCGGACATGAAAAAGCTGATCGCCTATTCATCGATCTCGCACATGGGCTTTGTGACGCTGGGTTTCTTCTTGTTCAGCCAACTCGGGCTCGAGGGCGGCCTGGTGCAGATGATCTCGCACGGCTTCGTCTCGGCGGCCTTGTTTCTCTGCGTGGGCGTCCTGTACGACCGCATGCACAGCCGCCTCATCGCCGATTACGGCGGCGTGGTCAATACGATGCCGCGCTTTGCGGCCTTTGCGATGCTCTTCGCGATGGCCAATGCCGCGTTGCCGGGCACGAGCGGCTTCGTCGGCGAATTCATGGTCATACTCGCGGCGATCAAGGCCAACTTTTGGCTGGGCTTCCTCGCCGCCACCATCATGATCCTGGGCGCCGCCTATACATTGTGGATGTACAAGCGGGTCTGGTTCGGCGACGTGGCCAATGCCCGCGTGGCCGCGCTCAAGGACCTGTCGAAACGCGAATTCTGGCTGCTGGCGACCGTCGCTGCCGCGATTCTCACCTTGGGCATCTATCCGAAGCCATTTACCGACGTTATGCACGCCTCGGTTGCGGATCTGCTCACCCTCGTCGCCAAGAGCAAGCAGTGACGGCCACGACCATGGCAATCGCATTCAACTTCGCCCTCGCTCTGCCGGAAATGCTGCTCGGCGGCGCGGCCTGCGCGATACTGATCATTGACCTTTTCCTGGCCGATTCGCGGCGCCACCTCAGCTATTGGCTCACCCAGCTCGTGCTGCTCACGGCGGCGGCGCTGACCTTGGCCGGCTTCTCCGACGGCGCGCCGCAGCACGCCCTGGGCGGCATGTTCGTGGCCGACCAGATGGCGAGCGTGCTAAAGGTCTTTTCCATCGTTGCCGTGTCCCTGATGCTCTTCTACTCGCGCAGCTATCTCGCGGCGCGGGGCCTGTTCCGCGGCGAGACCTTTGTGCTGGCCCTTACCGCGCTGCTCGGCATGCTGGTGATGATCTCGGCCAACAGCTTTGTAAGCCTGTACCTGGGCCTGGAGCTCATGTCGCTGTCGCTGTACGCGATGGTGGCGCTGCAGCGCGAGTCCGAGCGCGCCATTGAGGCGGCGATGAAGTATTTCGTGCTCGGCGCGTTGGCATCGGGCTTGCTGCTCTACGGCATGTCGATGATTTACGGCGCGACCGGCACGCTGAATATCGGCGGCGCTGCGGACGTCATGGTGAACGGCCACCCCAACCACACGATTCTCGTGTTCGGGCTGGTGTTCGTGGTCTCGGCGATCGCGTTCAAGCTTGGCGCCGTTCCCTACCACATGTGGGTACCCGACGTGTATGACGGCGCACCGACCGCGGTGACCCTGTTCATCGGCACCGCGCCGGAGTTCGCCGCGTTCGCCTTCGCCATGCGTTTGCTGGTCGGCGCGCTCTCCGCGCTGGCTTTCGACTGGCAGGGTATGCTGCTGGTGCTGTCGCTGCTGTCGATGATCCTGGGCAATGTCGTGGCCATCGCGCAGACCAATATCAAGCGCATGCTGGCTTATTCGACGATCGCCAACATGGGTTTCATGCTCATGGGATTTTTGACCGCGAACAGCGATGGCTACAGCGCGGCGATGTTCTACATGGTGGCCTACGTGGTGACCACACTAGTCGGTTTCGGCATCGTCCTGCTGCTGTCGCGCGAAGGGTTCGAGGCCGACCAGCTCGCCGATCTCAAGGGTCTCAACCAGCGCAGCCCCTGGTACGCGTTTATGATGCTGCTGGCGATGTTTTCGCTGGCCGGCGTCCCCCCGACCATCGGGTTCTACGCGAAGTTCTCGGTGATCTGGGCCGCAGTCGATATCGGGCTCGTCTGGCTCGCGGTGGTCGCCGTGCTGACGTCGCTGATCGGCGCGTTCTACTACTTGCGCGTGGTCAAGCTGATGTACTTCGACGATCCGGTAGATAACCGGCCCATCGAAGCTCGTGGCGACACCCGGTTGCTGCTGTCGGTGAACGGGCTCGCGCTGTTGCTGCTCGGCATCTTTCCGCAGAAACTGATGGGCCTGTGCGCTCTGGCGCTGACCCATTCGTACTGACCCGCCGGGGCCATGCGCGTCGGTCTTTTCGTCACCTGCCTGGTCGATCTCATGCGACCGTCGATTGGTCTGGCTGCGCTGCGGCTGCTCGAGGCCGGCGGGGCGGAGGTCTATGTCCCGCCGACGCAGACCTGCTGCGGACAACCGGGCTACAACTCCGGCGATCGCGCGGGGGCGAAGTCCCTGGCGGCAAAGGTCGTCGCCGAATTCGAGGCTTGCGAGCATCTGGTCGCGCCCTCAGGGTCGTGCAGCGGCATGATCAAGACCCATTACGCCGATCTGTTTCGCGACGAGCCGGCAATGCGCGCGCGCGCCGCCGCCCTGGCCGGCAAGACTCATGAGTTGACCGACTTCCTGGCCAACGTGCTCAAGCTCGCGGCGGTGCCTGGCGCGCTGGCTGCGACGGTCACCTACCACGACAGTTGCGCAGGCTTGCGCGAAATGGGGATCAAGGACCAGCCGCGCTACTTGCTGGCAAAGGTTCCGGGGCTCAAACTCACCGAGATGGCAGAGTGCGAGACCTGCTGCGGTTTTGGCGGCACCTTCGCGGTCAAGTTCGGCGAGATCTCGACCCGGCTCGCGGACAACAAGTGCCAGCATATCGCCGCGAGCGGCGCCGACGCGGTGGTGCTCGGCGACCTCGGCTGCATGCTCAATATCGAGGGCCGACTGCGCCGGCGTGGCGACCTGAAGACGTGTGTACTGCACGTCGCCGAGGTCCTGGCTGGCGAGGACAACGCGGGCTGACGAAACACCATGCAGATCGCCTCGATGCATTTCAAGGAGCGCGCGCACGCCAACATGGCGGATGCGCAACTGCAGGGCAACTTGCAGAAGATCAAAGGCAAGTTCGTCGCCAAGCGTCGCCAGTCGCTGGCCGAGCTCGACGATTTTGAAGCTACGCGCGAAGCGGGGCGGGCGATCCGGCAGCGCGCGCTCGATGACCTCGATGTCTGGCTGGAGATCTTCGAGCGGAATGCGACCGGGCGCGGGGCGACCGTGCTCTGGGCGGAGACCCCGGCCGACATCAACGCGCACGTGCTCGCCATCGCGCGACGACACGGTGTCACCAAGATCATCAAGTCCAAGTCGATGGTCAGTGAGGAGTCGGCGCTCGACCGCGCGATCGAGGCCGCCGGGCTCGTCGTCGTCGAGACCGATCTGGGCGAATATATCCTGCAGATCAACGACTACGAACCGCCGTCGCACATCATCGGCCCGGCGTTGCACAAGAGCAAGGAGGAGGTCGCCGACCTGTTCGCCAGGACGCACGCGACCCCGCGCAAGACCGAGATCAACGAGCTGTGCCTCGAGGCGCGCGGCGTGTTGCGGCAACACTATCTGACCGCCGACATGGGCATCTCCGGCGGCAACTTCTTGGTCGCGGAAACCGGCTCGGTGGTAGTGGTCACCAACGAGGGTAACGCGACGTTGACCACGACGTTGCCACGCGTGCACGTGGCGATCTCCGGCATCGAGAAGATCGTGCCGACGCTGGAGGACGTGGCGACGCTGATGCGCCTGCTGCCGCGCTCGGCGACCGGACAATCCATCTCCAACTATGTCGACGTCCTGACCGGGGTGAAAGGGCAGGGCGAGTTTCACGGCACCGAGCACATGTATTTCATCCTCGTCGATGCCGGTCGCTCGGCGGTACTCGGCAGCGAGCTAAAGGATGCGTTGCGCTGTATCCGCTGCGGGGCGTGCATGAATCACTGTCCGGTGTATCAGACCGTCGGCGGGCATTCCTACGGCTGGGTCTATCCGGGTCCGATCGGCTCGGTGCTGACCCCGGCGTATGTGGGCATCGAAAATGCCCTCGACCTGCCGCAGGCCTCGACGCTGTGCAACCAATGCGGCGTGGTCTGTCCGGTCAAGATTCCGCTCCCGGACCTGCTGCGCAAGCTGCGCGAGCTGCAGTTCGCGCGCCATCTGCGGCCGTGGACCGAACGTGCCGGCGTCGGTCTGTGGGCCTGGCTCGCGACCCGACCGCGCCTGTATGCCACGGTTACCCGCCTTGCGATGCGCTGGCTGCACAGGATCGCCGGCAGTGGTCGGCTGTTGCACTGGCTGCCCTTCGGCAGCGGCTGGACCGACGGGCGCGACATGCCGGCTCCGCAGGGGCGCACCTTTCGCGACCTTTACCGGGCGAGACCCAAGCGATGAACGCCCCGCCAATCGTTCCGCGTATCAGCCGCCGTGCCGAGGCGCTCGGCACGGAAAACGCGTTTGTCGTCCTCGCCGAGGTCAACGATCTGGTGCGCCAGGGGCGCGACATCGTCTCGTTCTGCATCGGCCAGCCCGATTTCCCAACCCCGGTCAACATCCAGGACGCCGCCATCGCCGCGGTGCACGCCGGTCGGCATGGCTACACCCCTTCGGCGGGCATCGACGAACTGCGCAGGGCCGCCGCACGCGACATGGGGGAGCGCCGGGTCCTTGATATCACCGCGGACGAAGTCGTCGTCGGCGCTGGCGCCAAGCCGTTCATCGCCTACGCAATCGCCTCGGTCACCGATTATGGCGTGGACGACGAGGTAATCTATCCGGTGCCCGGATTCCCGATCTACGAGTCGCAGATCGTCGCCAACGGCGCCGTGCCGGTGCCCATTCACTTGCGCGAAGCGCGCGATTTCGCCTTCGACCCCCACGAGCTCGAGACCAAGATCACTGCCAAGACGCGGCTTTTGATTCTCAATTCGCCGCACAATCCAACCGGCGGCAGCCTGAAACGCGCCGATCTCGAGGCGATTGCGGCCATCCTGCGCCTGCACCCGCAAGTGTGGATTTTTGCCGACGAAATCTATTCACGGCTGCTCTATGACGGCGAGTTCGTGTCGATCGCGGCGCTGGCTGGCATGCGCGACCGCACCATCATTTCCGACGGGGCTTCGAAGACCTGGGCCATGACCGGCTGGCGCATCGGCTTCGCCGCAAACCGGACGCTCGCGCCGGTGTTCACGCGCTGGATCACCAACACCGATTCCTGCGCCTCGCAAATCAGCCAGTGGGCGGCCGTCGAGGCGATAACCGGCCCCCAGGACGCCGCGGAGTCGATGCGCCGCTCGTTTCTTAGCCGCCGTGACTTAATCGTCGGCCTGCTCAATCGGGTGCCCGGGATCGAGTGCAGGACGCCGGGCGGTGCCTTCTATGCGTGGCCCAACGTGACTGAGGCCTGCAAGCGCACGCACTGTGCCGACTCCGAGCAATTGCGCAAGCGCTTGCTCTACGAGGCCGGGGTCGCGGTGCTGGCGGATATCCATTTCGGCCGGCGCGTCCCGGGCGACGGGCAGCACATCCGCTTTTCCTACGCCGCGTCGCAGGAAGCGATCGAGGAGGGAGTCGCGCGCATCGACGCTTTCGTGCGTCGCGGCGGCAGGTAGCGATGAGCTCGGCGCGCGAGAACGTTCTGGACCGCGTGCGCAAGGCACTCGGCAAGCGCGAGGCCGACAGCGCCCGGCTCGCCTTGGCCGAGGCTACCGTGGCGGCGCATGCGCAGGGCCCGCGCCCCGCCGTCGCTGGCGATCGCGTCCTGCGCTTCATGCAGCGCGCCCGCGACATGGAAAGCAGTGTCGAGCGCATCGCCGACCGTGCCGCAATTCCGGCTGCCGTCGCGCGCTACCTCGACGGGCTGCGTTTGCCGCCTGCACTCTCGGCGCAACAATCACGGGCGGGGGTGTGCTGGCCCGAGTGGGCCGCGCTCGATTGGGCGGCCGCCGGTCTCGACATCGAGGCGCGGCCGACCCAGGGCAATGACCGGCTCGCCATCACCGGCAGTTTCTGCGCCATCGCCGAAACCGGCACGATGGTGCTACTGGCCGGCGCGGACGCTCCCACGGTGAGCGCGCTGCTGCCGGATACGCACGTGGCGGTGGTGCCGGCCGACCGCATCATCGACGGCATGGAGGACGCCTTCGCGCTGATTCGGCGCGAGCGTGGGACTCTGCCACGCGCGGTCAACCTCATTTCCGGTCCGTCGCGCACCGGCGACATTGAGCAGACCATCGTTCTCGGTGCGCATGGGCCGTTTCGTGTCCATATCCTCGTCCTCGAGCGCTGAGGCCCCCACCGCCGCTGTGGTACCACGCGGGCGAAGTCAACGGGGCGGCCCGCCTACTCGTTAAAGCAAGCGTCCGGCTGCCGCGGGCGCCCGGGAAGTGCCCATCAACCTGAGGAGTGTTGCTATGTCGCTGCGGAAGGTCCTGCTGACGATGGTTATCGCGTTGTGCTCCGGACTGTCCGGGGTTGCGAGCCAGGCCGCGGTCGTGGTCGACGTGGACATTGCCCCGCCCGCACCGCGCGTGGTCGTGGTTCCCCCGCCGCGCACGGGCTACGTGTGGGCGCCAGGCTACTGGCGCTGGGATGGCCGCCGCTATGTCTGGGTCGACGGCCGCTGGGTGCACGAGCGGCGCGGCTGGCGCTGGGTTCCCGCACGGTGGGTGGCGGTCGGTCCGCGCTGGCATTATGTTGCGGGGCATTGGGAACGCTAGGTACGGCCTGACGCCTGGCCGCGATTCAGCCCGGCCGAGCGCAATCGCCGGCGCCAACCGCGACGCCATCCTGCGCCTTACCGAACCCCCGGCAGGCCCACCTGCGTCCTTGGCCGGGGAACACCGCGCCGGCGGGCATGCCGCGGGACGTATCTTTGTGCCGCCGATTTGTAGCCTGCATCGTCGGTCTGCGGCCCGGAACGCCGCCTAGGCTTTGGGCGAGGGCCCGGAGTGCGTCCCCGCCCATGGCAAGCTCCTTGCTTGTAAGTACCCGGTTGGACCCTTAGACTGCCAAGTCCCCCAATGGAGGGCGGCTGCAGAACGACGGACTTTAGCCCGTGGCAATGGCGTTGACCAAATCACTGAGTCGCCTCGACGCCCCGACCCTGCAGACACATGGTGAAGGGGGGAGCGGGAGGCCCTGCTTGCGCTGTCCCAGCGCAAGCTGAACGCGCTCGGCATGCCGGTCTGCTATATCGACGCCGACCAGCACTATCGTTTCGTCAATCGCGCCTTCCTCGACTGGACCGGCAAGTCCTCCGGTGAGGTCATTGGCCGCGAGATCGTCGAGGTCGACGGCCGGGAGCTCTATCAGCTGTACAACGCCTACGTGGAGGCGGCGCTGTCCGGCGAGCGGGTGAGCTTCGAGCGGCAGCTCTCCAGCGCCAAGCGCAACTCCTTTTGGATTCGCGTCGACTATTACCCCGATCGCGGTCCGCGCGGGGAGGTTCGGGGCCTGCTCGCGACCTACACCGACGTTGACACGGTCAAACGGCTCGAGCTCGAGGCCGGCGAGCGCGAGCACCGGCTGCGCATCGTCACCGACAGCGTCGGCCTACCCATCTTCTATTTTGACCGCGCCCTGCGGCTGCGCTTTGCCAACAAGCCCTACGGCACCTACATCGGCGCTCCGGTTGACGACCTGCTCGGCCAGCCGCTGAAGAACTTCGTGGCGGCGGACGCGCTCGCCGAAATGCAGGGCTACATCGAGCGCGCGTTCGCGGGCGCGACGGTGAGCTACGACCGCCGCGAACGGCCGTCGTCCGGTGAGTTGCGCTGGGTGCGCATCACCCTCTTCCCGGACCGCGAACCAGGCGGCCGCATCGGCGGCGCGTTTGTCGTTCTCAACGATATCGAGGACGACGTCCGCATCCGCGAAGTGCTCAAGGCACAGGAAGCGCAACTGCGCCTGTTCGCAGACAACATTCCCGGCCCGATCGCCTACCTGGACAAGTCGCTGCGCTACACGTTTGTCAACCAGGCGTTTGCCAACTGGCTTTGCCGGCCCCAGGACCAGATCTATGGCAAGACCCCGTACGAGGTGATGCCCTCGGACGTGACCGCGTTCCTGCGGCCGATCATCCGTCGCGCCCAGGACGGCGAAAACGTCGAATATGAACGCGTCGGCAAGTCAGTCGACGGGCAGCGGCGCTGGATGCATGGGCGCATCGCGCCGGATCTCGATGGTACCGGCAAGGTCCGCGGCCTGTATTGCACCGAATACGACATCCACGACCTCAAGCTGACCGAGCAGGCGCTGGCGACGCGCGAGGAGCAGCTACGGCTGTTCACCGACAACATTCCCGAGCCGGTGGTCTACGTCGACCAGGAGCGCAGTTACACCTTCGTCAACGACGCGTTCCTGCGCCTGGTCGGCCTTGAGCGCGACGACGTGCTCGGCAAGTCCGCCGCCGACGTGCTCGGCGCCGACGTGGTTGAGTTTCAGACGCCTTACCTCGAGCGCGCGGCGCGCGGCGAGAGCGTTACCTACGAGCGCGAAAGCGTCGACGCCAACGGCCGCCAGCGATGGCTGCGCAACCGCATCGTTCCCGATTTCCGGTTCGATGGAACGATCAAGGGCTATTACATAGTCGGCCATGATATCACCGACCTGAAACAGGCCCAGGACGCCCTGGCAGCGCGCGAATCGCAGTTGCGCGCGATCATGGACGGCGTGCCGGCGCCGGTGGCCTACATCGATCGCGATGAGCGCTGTCAGTACGTCAATCGCACCTTCCTGCATTACTTCGGGCTGACCTCCGAGCAGATCGCCGAGTTGCGCTTGCGCGACGTCGTCGGCCACGGCATCTACCAGAGCGCACAGGTCATGCTGGCGCGCGCGCTGCGCGGCGAATCAACCTCCTTCGACCGGCTGGTGCCTGGCGCCAATGGCGTGCGGCGATGGATGACCATCCGCGTCGTGCCCGACATGAGCGCGGAGCGCGAGATCGCTGGCGCGTTCGTGCTGATGAACGACATCCATGGCCTGAAGCAGGCGCAGGAGGCGTTGCGCGCGAGCGAAGCCGAACTCAGGCTGATCATGGACAACGTGCCGGCGCGGGTCGCCTACATCGATCGCGAGTACCGCTTCCGGTTCCTCAACCGCCACAACGAGGAATGGCTGTCGGAAAGCCGCAAGGAGTTGACTGGTCGACGCATCGGCGAGGTGGTGGGCGAGGCGCGCGGCCGGCAGCTGCAACCCCTGCTCACCCGTGTCCTCGGCGGCGAAACGATCTCGACCGAGCAGCTGCTCGTGCAGCCAAACGGCGAGCAGCGCTGGGAGTCGATCCACTTTGCCCCCAACCGCGACGGCGAAGGCAACGTGATCGGCATCTATGCGGTGCACACGGATATTCACGACCAGAAGCGCAACGAAGAAGCTCTGCGCCGCGCCAACTGGATGCTCTCCTCGCACATCAACAACACACCCCTCGCGGTGCTCGAGTGGGACCGGGATTTCCGGCTGGTGCGCTGGTCGCCACAGGCGGAGCACATCTTCGGCTGGCGCGCCGAGGAAGTGCTCGGCATGCCGCTTACCGGCAGCCAGCTCACGCACGAATCCGATCGCGAGGCAGTGGTCGAGCTGATCAACAAGCTGATGGGCGGTGACGAGCCGCGGGCGACGGGGCTGAACCGCAACTATCGCAAGGACGGCGAGACGATCTGGTGCGAGTGGTACCACTCCTGCCTGCTCGATGAGCAGGGCCGCATTGTGTCAATCCTGTCGTTCGTGCAGGATGTCTCGTCGCGCATCCAGGCCGAGGAACGGTTGCAATACCTGGCGACCCGTGACGCGCTCACCGGGCTGCCGAACCGGGTGCTCCTGCAGGAACGGCTCACGCAGGCAATCGCTCAGGCCCGGCGCAGCCAGCAATGCGTCGGCGTGCTGTTCATCGACCTCGATCGGTTCAAGAACGTGAACGACACGCTGGGGCACCGCATCGGCGACGAGCTGCTCAAGCGCGTGACCGCGACGCTGTCGCATGCTCTGCGCGAATCCGATTTGCTGGCGCGTCTGGGTGGCGACGAGTTCATGGTCATCGTCGAGGATTTCGACGACCCTGAGGTTCTCAATCGCGTCGCGCAGAAGCTGCAGGATGCCGTTTCGCAACCGTTCGAAGTCGAAGAGCATGACATCTACGTCACCTCATCGATCGGCATCTCGGTTTACCCGGACGACGGCGACGCGCCTGAAGAGCTGCTCAAGCATGCCGACGTGGCGATGTATCGCTCCAAGGAACTCGGACGCAACACCTACCAATTCTTCGACGCCGATCTGGCGGCGCGCCGCCTGCAGCAGCACACGCTGGAAACCGCGCTGCGCACGGCGGTCAAGGCGGAGGCACTGATGCTGCACTACCAGCCGGTAGTGCGCATCGAGGACAAGATGATTGTCGGCGCCGAAGCCCTGCTGCGCTGGCACGACCCGGAGCATGGCAACGTGCCGCCGCAGGTGTTCATCCCGCTGGCCGAGGAATCGGGGCTGATCCACACGCTGGGTGACTGGGTATTGCGCACGGCCGCGACGCAATGCGCCGCGTGGCACCGGGAAGGCTTGCCTCTGACCGTGTCGGTCAACCTCTCCGGGCGCCAGTTCTATCGCGAGGACCTGGCGCAGCGCATCTCCGAAATCGTGCGCGGGGCCGAGTGCGATCCAAAGTGGATCGAGCTTGAGGTTACGGAATCAAGCCTGCTGCACGACCTCGACTCGATCAAGAAGGTGCTGCAGCAACTGCGCGAAGAAGGTTTCGGGGTCGCGATCGACGACTTCGGCACCGGCTACTCGAGCCTGTCGCACCTCAAGCATTTTCCGATCGATACGCTCAAGATCGACATCTCGTTCATCGCCGACATCGAGACCGACCCGGGCGATGCCGCGATTACCGAGGCGATCATCGCCCTGGCGCGCGGCTTGGGCTTGCGGGTGGTTGCCGAAGGCGTGGCGACGCGCGAGCAGTTTGAATTCCTCGGCGCGCGCGGCTGCCACTGTTTTCAGGGGTTCTGGGTTTCCGCCGCGTTGCCGCCCGAAGGGTTTGCCGAGTTCGCCCGGGCGCGACACTAGCGCGCCGGAGGCCTACCCGCCGCCCCCGCGCAGCGCGTCGCCCTCCAACCATTCCAGCAGGGGTTGCGCGACGGTCTCCCAGCCGCGTTCGAGCATCATCATATGCGCCAGGCCGGGGACGATGGTCGCGGTCGTGTCGTAGAACAGTGCCGTCGCCTTGACGTCGCCTGGGGTCGCGATCCGATCGCCCGCCGCCCCCAGCACCAAGGGTCGGGCGGACACCGGTCGTTGCCGCCCCGCGGAGGGCAGCACGAGGTCGAGCAGCGCGCGCGGAGACTCGACGCAGAGGTGGGTGACCGCCTGCGCCAGAATGTCCGCAGAGACGTCGGCACTGAAGTACATCGGCCGCAAGGCCGCCAACACGTCACCGGCAAGATGGGGCGCGTCGAGCCGCTGCATGTTGACCAGATATTCCGGCTGCCAAGCGAGCAGGCGCCCGGCAACCGGTCCCAGCCCCGCTGGCGGTACCGGCGCGAGCAGCGCAGCGGCCCGGATCGTGGGCGTGCCGAGCAACCGCTCGACGACGGCTGCACCCATCGAGTGCCCGATTAGCACCGACGGCGACGGCAGCGCGGCGCGCACCCGTTCCACATCGCTCGCATAGTCATCCAGGCTGGCGACAAACAGCGATTCGCGGCCGCCACTCGCACCGTGGCCGCGCAGGCTGAGCGCGTGCGCTGGGTAGCCGTGCGCCGCGAACCAGGGCAGGAAATGCGGCTCCCAGCACCACGCGTCGCAGTACCCGCCATGGACGAACAACAGCGGCGGCCGGGTGCTGGCACGCGCGGGAAGACGGGAGCGGACTTCGAGGTTGAGTTCGGGTGGAAGCATCGCCGGGTCAGTCAGTCCGAGGGCGCGGCGACATGATAAAATCGTAACCGTCACGCATGCCGCGCCGCTCGAGCGCGATCGCGCGCCGGAAAGCGCGCCATTCTACATGACTCGAAGTCCCGGGCGAGGTGTCGCCCTCGTTCCCGCCATGCTGCCCTCTGCTGCCTTCGCCGCGGATTGTCGTCGCTGTGGACGCCTCGCAGCGTTCCTCGATGCCGTGCATACGGAGCACCCGCATTACCACTGCCGGCCGGTGCCGCCCTTCGGCGCCGCCGACGCGCGGCTGGTCATCGTGGGCCTCGCCCCCGGCAAGCATGGCGCCAATGCCACCGGCCGCCCCTTCACCGGCGACCATGCCGGTATTCTGCTCTATGCCACGCTGTTCAAGTTTGGATTGGCGAGCGTATCCCAGGCGCGTGCCGCCGGGGACGGACTGCGGCTCATCGACACCCGGATTACCAACGCCGTCAAATGCCTGCCTCCGGCCAATACGCCACTGCCCTCCGAGATCCGGGAATGCAACGTCTACCTCGCAGCCGAACTGTCCGTGCTACCCGCCGGTGCAGCCGTCCTGGCGCTCGGGCGCATCGCCCACGACGCCACGGTGCGCGCCCTCGGCCTTTCCCCGCGAGGGAACGCGTTTGCGCACGGCGCCGAGCACGCGCTTGAACGCGGTGCGCGATTGTTCGACTGCTATCACTGCAGTCGCTACAACACCAATACCGGGCGCCTGACCACAGCCATGTTCGAACACGTGTTCGCGGCCATTGCGCGCCACTTTGCGGCACGCCGCACGGCGCCGGCTGTCTGACACCGGCATGAGCACGCCCAGCGCCGATTCGGTAACGCCACCGCAGGCGTTTGATGCGCGCGAGGTGGTGGCCTCGCTGCCCAACCGCCCGGGCGTCTATCGCATGCTCAACGCCGCAGGGGAGACCGTCTATGTCGGCAAGGCTCGCGACCTGAAGAAGCGCGTCGCCAGCTATTTCCAGAAAACGGGCCATGCGCCGCGGACCACGCTGATGATCGCGCAGGTGGCGCGGGTCGAGACGACGGTGACGCGTTCGGAGGGCGAGGCGCTGTTGCTGGAGAACAACCTGATCAAGGCGCACCAGCCGCGCTACAACGTTGTCTTCCGCGATGACAAGAGCTATCCCTACCTATGCCTGACTGGCGAGCCTTTTCCGCAGCTGCGCTTTCATCGCGGCAAGCTGGAGAAGCCCCACACTTACTTCGGGCCGTTCCCCAGCGCCGGCGCGGTACGCGAAGGCATCACGGTGCTGCAGAAGGTGTTTCAGCTGCGCACCTGTGAGCCGAGTGTATTTGCCAACCGTTCGCGCCCGTGCATGCTCCACCAGATCCAGCGTTGCACCGGCCCCTGCGTCGGACTGATCACCGAGGTGGAGTATCAGGACGACGTAAAGAACGCGACGCTGTTCCTGCAGGGCAAGACGACGGAGGTACTCGACCATCTGCAGCGGCAGATGGCCGAGGCCGCGACGGCGCTCGCATTCGAGCGCGCGGCGAGGGTGCGCGACAAGATCACGCGGTTACAGCAGCTGCAATCGCGCCAGTTCGTCGAGAGTACGACGGCCGGGGACATCGACGTGGTGGCGACGGCGGCGGAGCAGGGCCTAACTGCGGTCAACGTGGTGATGATCCGCGGCGGACGCCACGTCGGCGATCGCACCCTGTTTCCGGAGCATGCCGAAGCCGCGCCGCTGGTCGAGATCACGGCCGCGTTCCTGATGCAGCACTACCTGGACCGGCCGGCGCCGCCAACGATCATCGCCGAGGGCGTCGCTGACGAGGTGCTCGCCGAGGTGCTGTCGACGCAATCAGGCCGGAAAGTGCATTTGGTCGCCAACCCGGGCGGGGAGCGGCGCGTGTGGGTGACGATGGCGATCGAGAACGCGCGGCTGGCGATTCGCCAGAAGCTGGCGCAGAAAGCCACGCAGGACGAGCGCCTCGCCGCGCTGCAGGAAGCGCTGGGGCTGCCGTCGTCAGCACAGCGGATCGAGTGCTTCGACGTCAGCCATACGATGGGTGAGGCCGCGGTGGCAAGTTGCGTCATTTTTGACCGGCGCGCCCTGCAGACCGGCGAGTACCGACGCTTCAACGTCACGCCGCCCACCGGGGGCGACGACTACGCCGCCCTGCGCGAGGCGCTCACGCGACGCGTCGCGCGCATCGTCGCCGGCGAGTATCCGGCCCCAGACCTGCTCGTGATCGATGGCGGCAAGGGGCAAGTGGGTGTCGCCGCCGAAGTGCTCGCCGAGCAGGGTCTGCATGCCACCCAACTCATCGGCATCGCCAAGGGTCCGGAACGCAAGCCCGGGAAGGAGGAGATCGTCTTTGCAGACCGCGTCCTGACGCTGCCGGCGGACCATCCAGGACTGCACCTGTTGCAGCAAATCCGCGACGAAGCACACCGCTTCGCCATCCAAGGCCACCGCGCCCGGCGCGGCAAGGCCCGTGTGGCCTCCTCGCTGCAGCAAATCGGCGGCGTCGGTTCCAAGCGCCGCCACGCGCTATTGGCGCACTTTGGCGGCCTGAAGGGGGTGCAGGCGGCGAGCGTCGACGATCTTGCGCGGGTGCCGGGGATCAGCCGGGAACTCGCGCAGCGAATCTTTGCCTCGCTGCACTAGGTGGCGCGGCAACGCGGGGCTCGCTTTCCAAAGTAGAATAGTCGCCAATGCCGCACTTCAACCTGCCGATTGCGCTCACCTGGCTGCGCATCGTGCTGATCCCGCTGTTTGTCGGCGTGTACTATCTGCCCGAATCGCTGCTCTCGATGCAGAGCAAGAACTGGCTGGCGACGGGTATCTTCGCCCTGGCGGCTTTCACCGACTGGGCCGACGGCTACCTGGCACGGCGCTGGGGCCAGACCTCCGCATTCGGTGCTTTCCTCGATCCGGTCGCCGACAAGCTCATGGTCGCCTCGGCGCTGATCGTGCTCGTTTGGCTGCGACGCGCCGACATGTGGCTTGCTATTATCATCATCGGTCGCGAGATCGCCATCTCAGCCCTGCGCGAATGGATGGCGCAGCTCGGCAAGGCCCGAAGCGTGGCCGTGGCGTTCATCGGCAAGGTCAAGACCGGTGCGCAGGTCACGGCGATCATTGCGCTCCTGCTCTATCAGCCGGTCATTCCCGGCATCAATACGGTCTGGCTGGGCACCACCGCGCTTTGGGTCGCCGCTATCCTGACCCTATGGTCGATGTTGCACTATCTGCGCCTCGCGGCGCCTCATCTGACGCCGGCGGCGGTGACGCCCATGGGAGGTACCGCGGGCCGCCTCGACCCACGGGAGACGGAGAAACTCGAGTAGGCTCGGTGTTGCCTGGAGCCGCTCGCGGTGCTCGGCGAGCGCTCCACCCGTGGTGTGTGCCGCGCCGGTTTTGGTCCGCCGTGCGCATCCGGGGCATCCCTTTCGCATATCATTGGACAATGCCCGTTTCGCCACCATTATGCTGATTGCTGCCGATCGCACGCTTGTCGACAAGCTCGTCCTGGCCAACCGCATCCTGTACCGGCAGGGCGTTGTCGACGGCTTCGGGCACGTGAGCGTGCGGCACGACCGTTCGCACGAGCATTTTCTTCTGGCGCGCAACGTGGCCCCGGCGCTCGTGCGGCGCGACGACATCCTTACCTTCAACCTGGATGGCGAGGCGGCCGACGCCCAGGGACGGCGCGTCTATCTGGAGCGGTTCATCCATGCCGAGATCTACCGTGCGCGTGCCGATGTACAGGCGGTCGTGCATAGCCATTCGCTCGGCGTGATTCCATTGGGCGCGACCCGGCAACCGCTGCGCCCGATCTTTCACATGTGCGGGTTTCTCGGCGAGGGGGCGGCGTCGTTTGAAATACGGGACGTGGCCGGTGAAACGGACTTGCTCATCAGCAACGCAGCGCTCGGTGCGGCGTTGGCGACGGCGCTCGGCGCCCAGTCCGCGGTGCTGATGCGCGGGCACGGATCGACCGTCGTCGGGTCCTCGCTCGAACAAGCGGTGTACCGGGCAATCTATACCGAGATCAACGCGCGCCTGCAGTTACAGGCCACACACCTCGGCGCCGTGACCTATCTGACCGCCCGGGAGGCCAAGCAGGCAGCGCTGATGAACGAGTCGCAGCTCCCGCGCGCCTGGGAGCTGTGGGCACACGAAATCGGCACGGTCGAATAGCCGTCAGCGCCGCGGCAACAGCTCCGCCAAGGACGTGCCTGCGCCCGGATCGTGCAGCACCCAACCCCGCGGCAGCAAGCTCGTTGGCGCGGTTCGAGAACGCAAGCGAGCGCCGGGCGTTTGCATCGCGTAAAATATACGCTTCAAGCGAACTTTCTGCGGACCGGGTCGGCAACCGATCCGGCCCGAACATTCCACAGGAACCCTGGCATGCGTGTCTTCAATTTCAGCGCGGGCCCCGCCGTGCTCCCCGAAAGCGTGCTGCAGAAGGCTGCAGCGGAAATGCTCGATTGGCACGGCAGCGGCATGTCAGTGATGGAGATGAGCCATCGCGGTAAGGAGTTCATGGCCATCGCGAGCAAGGCTGAGGCCGATCTACGTGCCTTGCTGGCCGTGCCTTCCAACTACCGCATTCTGTTCCTCCAGGGCGGCGCGATTGCGGAAAACGCGGCGGTGCCCATGAATCTGCTCCGTGGCAGATCTGCCGCCGACTATGTCAACACCGGCGAATGGTCGAAAAAATCGATCAAGGAGGCGAAGAAATATTGCGCGGTAAATATAGCGGCTTCTGCGGAAGATAAGCAGTTCACGTATATCCCAGCGCAGGAGAACTGGAACCTCAGCCGCGACGCCGCGTACGTTCACGTCTGCACCAACGAGACCATCGGCGGCGTCGAATACCAGTGGACGCCTGCCACCGGCGACGTGCCGCTGGTGGCGGATATGTCGTCGCATATCCTATCGCGCGTGATGGACGTGTCTAAGTTTGGCGTCATCTACGCTGGCGCGCAAAAGAACATGGGTACCGCGGGACTGACGGTGGTGATCGTCCGCGAAGATCTGCTCGATCGTGCGCTGCCGGTTACCCCGTCGGTGTTGCACTGGAAGGAGCAGGCGGAGTCCGCGTCCATGGTCAACACGCCGGCGACCTACGCCATCTATATTGCTGGCCTGGTTTTCCAGTGGCTGCAAAAGCAGGGCGGCGTGGCTGCGATCGAAGCGAAGAATATCGCCAAGGCGCAGTTGCTCTACGATTACCTCGACCAGACGAGGTTCTATGCAAACCCTGTGCGCAAGCAAGACCGCTCCCGAATGAACGTCCCGTTCCGGCTCGGCGACGAGAAGCTTGACGAGAGTTTCCTGAAAGGTGCCGCGGAACGCGGCATGATCCAGCTCAAGGGGCATCGCGCGGTGGGAGGTATGCGCGCGTCGATCTACAACGCCATGCCGCTGGCGGGTGTGGAGGCGCTGGTCGACTACATGCGGGATTTCGAGCGGCGACATGGCTAAATACCAGATTCTCACGCTGAACCATATTGCGAGCCAGGGACTGCACCGGTTACCCACCCTGCGGTATGTGGTGGGCAAGTCGGTCGAGCATCCCGACGCGATCCTCGTGCGCTCGCACGATATGCACTCGATGGCCATTGCCCCGAGCGTGAAGGCGATCGGCCGGGCAGGGGCGGGCACTAACAACATTCCCGTAGCCGAGGTGTCCGGGCGAGGCGTACCGGTATTCAATGCACCAGGCGCGAATGCCAATGCAGTCAAGGAGCTGGTGTTCGCGGCGCTGCTGCTGGCTGCGCGCAATCTCGTTCCGGCCCTCGGATACGTAGCGGCCCTCAAGGGCGATGTGAAGGACCTCGAAAAACGCGTCGAGGAGGGCAAGAAGCAATTCGCTGGGGTAGAGCTGCCGACCCGCACGCTGGGGATCATTGGCCTGGGTGCGGTCGGCAGCCTGGTTGCCGATACAGCCATCAAGCTGGGCATGAAAGTCATCGGCTGCGATCCGGAAATCACGGTCGACGCGGCATGGCGCCTGCCGTCGAGCGTGCGCAAAGCCAACAGCATCGAGGAGCTGCTCAAGCAAGCGGATTTTGTGACGTTGCACGTGCCGCTGGTGGCGCTGACCCGGCATTTGCTCGACGGCAAGCGCCTCGCGGTGATGAAGCCGGGCGCAGTGCTGCTCAATTTTGCCCGTGATGCGATCGTCGATGAGGACGCCGTCATCGCAGCGCTGCGCGCGCAGCGGCTCAAGTATTACCTTTGCGATTTTCCCAGCGCGAAGCTGCTGCCGGAGCCGGGCGTCGTGGCGCTACCCCATCTTGGCGCCTCCACCCAGGAAGCGGAGGAAAATTGCGCCGTGATGGTGGTCGATCAGGTGCGCGAGTTCCTCGAAAACGGCACGATGACGAACGCGGTGAATTTTCCTAACGTCGAAATGCTGCGTGGGTCACCGTTTCGCGTGGCGATCGCCAACGCCAACGTGCCTAACATGCTGGGGCAAATCTCGACAACGATGGCGCGTGCTGGTCTGAATATTCACAATATGGTTAACAAGTCCCGTGCCGAGATGGCCTATACCCTGGTTGACGTCGACAGTCCGATTCAGGATGCCGTGATTCGCGATCTTGCCGCGATCAAGGGCGTGTTGTCGGTGCGGTCCATTCCGGTGTCGGACGATACAACGTAAGCATTGGTTTGACCCAAGAATGGGCCGTGTCGCTATAATTACAGGTTGTTCCCCGATAGCTCAGTTGGTAGAGCGACGGACTGTTAATCCGCAGGTCCCAGGTTCGAGCCCTGGTCGGGGAGCCAATAAAATCATTGTATTAGAGTGATATTGGCTGCTATGACTGCTGCGAACGTCAACGCCGTAGCCGTTACGTAGCCATTAGTCCCTCCAACCCTCTTGATTACTGGGAACGGGTGGCTGGCAGCGGCCAGCGGTATTGCTGCCACAGACCTAGGGTACGCCAATGAGCCTGACTCCTCCTCCTCCGGGCTTCGTGCCCAGCACAGAACCAACGCCGCCGCTTGAAGTTCTTAAGAGACTCCTGGCGCGTGCTGAGACGTTTGCTGCGAAGCCGAGCGTGACGCGGGGTGCACTGCACATGTTAACCGGCGGCCTGCGCACGCAATTGGACAAGATCTACGGAAAGGCCGGGCCGCACCAGACGTATTTCGAGTCCGTTCCTGAGCAAATGTCCCAGGGGGAGATTCAGGCATTGGCGGTGAAGCGAGTGGCCCAAGTCAAAGCTTTGATCGCGGCACTAGAAGGTGTACCGATGCCTACTGGCGACCGCGTATTTATTGGCCATGGCCGATCGCCACTATGGCGCGAATTGAAGGATTTTCTTCACGACACACTCGGGTTGAAATGGGATGAGTTCAATCGAGAGGCTGTCGCGGGGCACACAACATCCGAACGACTAGACGCCATGCTTTCGCATGCCGGCTTTGCGTTCCTGGTAATGACCGCGGAAGAGGAGCGACTCGATTCGAGTTTTCACCCGAGGGACAACGTAATCCACGAGCTTGGGTTATTCCAGGGCCGACTGGGGCGGCTACGCGCTATAGCGTTGCTTGAAGATGGTTGCGCCGAGTTTTCGAATATACATGGGTTGTCGCAGATTCGATTTCCCAAAGGCGACATAAGCGCTCGCTTCGAGAATATTCGCCGCGTGCTCGATCGCGAGGGCTTTTTGCGATAAGTGAGGGCCGCGCCGCTTCATTGCCCTTGTGTGCGTACCACGAAAGAGCAGCAGCTATCGTACTGGCGGGCGTGCGCGTGTGGCCGCAGAATTGCTGCGTGCCCACGCTCGAGTTCCTTGCCGCTTCTAGTTGTTACTGCATACACCTGACGTGCTTTGAGCGCGGCTCGCGAACGGCATGCCGGCCGAGTCGAACACGCGACAATTACTCCTGTAGATGCGCGATAGCCCAATGCATCCGCCCAGCAGCGTAGCGATGGTACTCAAAGAGCATGGGAACCTGTTTCCTTTACTCGGGTCGTGTTTTGCCTATCGCTCACCGGTTCATTTTCTCACCGCCGCTCATGTCGTGCGCGAGTGTCCCAAGGAAGTCATCGTTTTTCTACCCGGCAATGGGGTAATGTGCCCTGT
Source organism: uncultured beta proteobacterium (assembly GCA_963777455.1). Classification (GTDB taxonomy): domain Bacteria; phylum Pseudomonadota; class Gammaproteobacteria; order Burkholderiales; family Casimicrobiaceae; genus PALSA-1003. The sequence goes on along the minus strand of CAVZQQ010000003.1, from coordinate 812,101 downwards.
TCAATCTTTGAAATTTCACCCTACTGCCGACATCGCGATGATGCTAGTGCAACCACACCCCATGAATTTCGTCGAGCCATTTTTAGGCGTCGGGGCAGAATGTAGCTTGGGGGACGAATATTGCGCCTATGGCTTTCCTGAGGACTCTCGCGCAGCTGGCGCGCCTAGACCGACTCCTAGATTGTTTCGTGGTTACTTTCAGAGATTCATGAAACACTCGAGCCATATGGGTTACAGCTACGCTGCAGGAGAAATAAGCACCGCGTGCCCAGCAGGGCTTAGTGGGGGGCCTCTCTTTAGGATGATTGCAGGTGAGTTTGCATTAGCCTTGGCTACCGAAAATATTGAAGCTGCAACGGAACTGCATGCCGAGGAGAACATTATTGAGGATGGCAAACCAGTCAGAGATATAATCACTAAGCGTGTTGTTAGCTACGGCGTCGCTCTCATGCTCGCCTCCGTTGAGCAGTGGATCAACGATTTAATTCCGCCCGAAGCTGGCTCGCAGAGGTTCTATGATGATCTGGCTGGCGAGTGATGAGGACGAGAAACGTTGCCATGAAGCGCCAAGCGCCTGACCCGCGGATCGCGGAGCTTGAGAGCGACCTCGACGCCGCGCGGCACACCTGCTGGACGAGATCGTTGTCTGCTCACTCCGGCGCGAACACAGACGAGCCCCGCCTACCAAAGCAGAGTACCGCGCCTATCTTCGAAAACTATACAAAGAGGCTGTCAATGCGATTGCAGCGCGGACCGTGGCTCCCGAATGGCTGGAGAGCGACGACGAATAATTGGGGCCCGTAGCCCTTACCGGCTAGAGCTAGTACTAAGAATTGCCGAGCTACCGGCGCCCCCTGGTGTTTCCGCCGTCACGGTCGGCAAACTGGTAGCCGAGGTAGCACTTTCAAACGTAGCGAAATCATTCTCAATTGTTTGAGTAACCCGGTTTGCAAAATCGACCGGGTGCACGTTGAAAGCACCAGCGGGACGCCGTGTTATTCCCGGTGTGTCGTGGCTCAGGGATCCACCCGGGGTCTGGTTACCGGCTCGATCCTGAAGCGACATACTCACCTCGTGGAGCAACCCATTCCGGTAGACTTGCCAGAAGTGCTTTGCCGCCGCTCGATCTCCTATCTCGGGAAAGAGACGTATAAGCTCGTCATAAAACGACGGACTCAAATTGCCTTGAAGAGGAAGGCGCACCTTTTGTCGCAGGTACCTCTCCAGTAGAGGCAACGCGATCATCATAATTGCGATCCCGGATTCCCTCCGGGGATATAAGATAGCTAATGTGTCTTCGTACCAAGCGCGAAAATTTGTTAGATGTGTATCCATAGCGAATGTGCTGTTAACAATTGTCTGACAACGCTGCGGAGAATAACATTTGACCCGTAGTCCTTATTTACAGGCTGTCCCAGGGGCGGCGAAGACCTGCTGTGTGATCGACTTGGTCTGTGACACTGCGCCGCCCGCCGTATTCACCGTATACGAAAACGTGCCGCTGTTGCCATTGAAAAAGGTAAAAGTCGCCGTGCCGTACGGCGACGCAGAAACGTCTGCGGGTAGGAACGGCACGGCGTCAAACGGTGGACCGCTCGTCCCGTATAGCGTCCCAGAATAGACGCCCGGCGCAGTATTGTTGGCGGTTACTGAGAGCCACGCCGGCGTACCGTCGCCGTTGTAGGTGAACCACGTCGCGAAGATGATATTGCCCTGCTGTGAGAAATTGATACCCCAGCCCGACTCCACGCCTGCAGGCGCTGCCCACCATAAACCAGAGACGTTTGTCGCAAGACTTGGCGGCGCGCCCCACACGCAAGTCGGCAACGGCCCGAATGCTTGGTGTGTGATTGCCTTGACCTGACTAATGCCATTCACGGTGTAGGCGAACGTCCCATCATTGCCGTCGCTGAACGCAAGAGTTCCGGTGCCGACCGGCGTTGCGGTTACTAACGCAGGGTTGAACGGGACGGCACTGAAAGCCGGACCTTTCGTTTGGTAGAGCGTCCCGGAGAAAGTGTTGTTGGAGGTCTCGTTGGCCGTCATCGACAGCCACCAGAACTGGCCCGTCAGGTCATAGGTGAACCAGGTCGCGAAGATGATGTTGCCCTGATGCGAGAAGTTGATGCCCCAGCCTGACTCCGACCCGGCTGGCGCAGCCCACCACAATCCGGAGAAGTTGGCCGTAGTTGCCGTCGCTGGCCACTGTGCAAGCAACTGAGCGACATCAATCGAGCCAAGTCCGGTGACTTCGTCGTATCCGGGGCCTACCATATAGCCTGCCAAGCCGCCGCTCAGTCCGGTGGGTCCCGGGGTGCTGTTGTTGCACATGCTCGGCACGGTGATGTCGCATCCAGGCACCCCGCTGCTAGCTACCGTGACATCGTGAAACACGCCATTGCCGGGTGTCGCCGCTAATGCATACAGACGCGGGTTCAAGTTACCCTGGGGACTTCCGATTTTCTGATTCAGCAGCGCCGCGATTCCCGCCATGGAGGGTGCGGCTGCTGACGTACCCGATGCGCCCTCGAACGTCGTAACGCAAGAATGCCCGTCCGCCGCGAAGCAGATTAAGTAGGAGTCGTGCCCCGACGCACTAAACGCTACGTCAGGCGTGTAGCGCCCTTGCGTGCCGGGGACCCCAGGGCCTGTTTGCCAGGGCGGAGTGGCAATATACTGGCTCACCCCTCCGCCGGATGCTGCGGCCTGCGGGTTGTCAGTATTATTCAGCGGCTCGTTCCACCCTCCCTCGGGTATGTAGCCGAATGCCGACCCGAATCCGTTGGCGCTATTGGTCGAGCTCCAGTACGCGCTTGGATTCGCGGTGTCAGCGAATTCGGTGCCGCCAACGCAGGTAACATGGCTCGAAACGCATTCGACGCTCGGACTCAGACTTACGTTCTGGCTAGGTGGTGGCGTGGAAAAGCCCTTGTCGCATCCGGTCGCACCCGAGTCGCCGGAAGCCACGAACACCGAGATGCCTTCCGTCGCGGCCTGACTGAAAAGATCATCCCAAAACGTGACGCCGGATAGCCCAGCATTTGTCTCGCAGCCGCCGAAGCTGATGCTCAAGATCTGTACGGACAACGGATTGCCATCGATAATGGCTTGGCTTGCAATCTCTATCCCGCCGGTCGTCGCGGAATTTGCGCTGATGACGAGAATGATTGTCGCGCCGGGTGCCACACTACCCGCACGCGTAACATCGATTGTCGCCTCGAATTGATCGCCATCTGCCGGCTCGGTACCGCCGGTCGACAGCGGCGGACCAGGATCAATACCGTTCGACGGAATCAAGATCGTGGGGGCCTTGATCGGCAGGCCTGACAGCTTTTGGAAATTTTCAATATCCGGCAAATAGACACTTGCCCGGCCAACGATCGCAATGGATTGCCCCGACCCAAGAATGCCTTGTTGATAAACAGGGTTCGCGTTGTAAATCGTGGCAAAGTCGGCAGGGTATACGAATTGAATGCAGGTACCATTGGAACAAGAAGTTTCCTCCGGAAGGGCCCTCCCGACAGGCTGGGATGTTCCTCGATGGTGGAGAGGGTGCTCGTCGGTCGTCGTTAGTCCGTGGGCCGATGCCACCACGGGCGAGAGCGCGGCTGGAATACGCGGGGCGTTAGCAGGAGCAACGCGCTGCTCCTCGTTCACGACGTAGGCATGTAGACGCGTCGCGAACGCCGCGCCGACTTGCGTCGCCGATCCGCTGAAGTCGATACGGGTCCGGCTATTCGCGACTGAATCGACATGCAGGCCTTGCGATTGCAGCCATTGCGTCACCGCGTCTAAATCGTGCGCTGACGCGCCGAACTGTTCGCCTACTTGCACGGGCGTGAGCCAATGATGAAAGTTAGGAGAGTTTGGATCCTGCTGTTGCGCAAGAAATTGCTCAAACGCAAGTTGCTGCTGCGGGGTACGTTTTAGCACCAACGTCAGATGCGAGAGTTGCAGATCGTCTGCAACTTCGCCAATGTCGTTCTCGGCACTCGCCCACGCAGGAATATGATGGGGCAGTGCGCTCAGTTTCGCGGGATCTATTGGCTTCGTGATGAGGTCGGCCCCATGGCTAATCGTCGCTGCCAGGAACAACGATGCCCGGGCGAACAACCAGAATACTGTAGAGATGAGCTTGGACATGGGGATCGTGCTCGTAGCGACTTTGGCCATCGTGGCCTCCCTTCGAGGCTTCGCAGTTGAGATCGCGCTATAACTTTTGCGCCTCGACAGGCCTCTCAGGAGCTGAGGCTGGAGTAATCGGCGTGGCCGGGACAGGCGTTGCACCAGGGCACTTCTTGGCAATCGCGGCTTGCTGCAGGGCGTCGTACTCGCCTCGGAGCCGCGCATAGTCAGCCTCCTGTTGCTTGGTGCCTCCAAGAGCAAACAGGATGGGCCAAAATAGGATTACCCCGACGGTCGTAATAACCTTGTCGTTCGTAGAGGCCTCGTCGAGCCGGCCGCCTAGCTCCTGAACCCGAGCTTGAATGCGCTGGGATTCAGCTGCGAGTTGCTCACAATCGTAAGGCTGGTACTGCATCGGCGAGACGTAGCTTGAAGTAATGTCCTTGGACGCCGTTGCACAGCCAGATAGCGCGAGCGCTACGCTCACCATCGTGGCGATTGACCTCTTCATGAGTGCTCTCCCTGTTCTGATTATTACGGCCATACGCTCATTGCGCATGGACGTGTAACGTCACCCAGTGACCCAGCACGGCAGATTGCCGAGCTACGCGGTCACCGGAGAGGCGCGTTCAGGGATACAGCAAGGCTCGTGCCGGTAAAGCCAGAATGCTGCTCGGCAAGGTAATTGCCCTGTATGCTCTGTAAATGATGCAACGGCGACCAACACGGTCGTTGCGCCCGTAATTCACCTCAAGGAAACTTTATGGAACGCAACATTCGCTTTTCCGGTTTGCGTCGTCTGCTCTTGGCTGCCGGAGTGGCGATCGTAAGCGCCACGAACTTTGCACCAGTGCAGGCGCAGGAACTTTGTGGCGGCGTGGATTATCCGTTTCCGTACACCGATGTCTCCGGCGTGGGGGCTGCGTTCTGTCCGGGCATTATGGAGGCGTATGTCACTGGCGTGTCCAAGGGCACGACCCCGACCACATTCAGCCCGAACGAGACCGTTACCCGCCTGCAAATGACCACCTTCCTGCAGCGTTCCCTCGATCAAGAGCTCACACGCACCAGCCGGCGTGCGGCATTGGAACAGTGGTGGACCCCGCAGACCACGGGCGTGTTGCAGACCATATTCTATCGGGGGTGCCCCGAGTTACTGCGCCGCCGACGGTCAAGACATTTGGGCGGCAACTCAGGGCGACGTGGTCCAAGTGCAGGCCAACTCCGGCAAGGTACTGGGCATCTGGACCGGGGCTACCGCAAGCGGAGGTCTGGTGGTAGCCGCCGGCAAGGTCTTTGTCACGGGCAGCGGTTCGCCCGGCAACCTGTTTGTCATCGATCCCACGCTGGCGCCGGGTCCGGTGACTGTGGCGTCTAGCAATCTTGGGAACACTCCTCGCAGCATCGCCTTTGACGGCACGAACCTCTGGACAGCCAACTATGGTGGGTCGGTGTCGATCATCGATCCGCAGACCTACGCCGTGACCACCGTCACCGGCTTCGGTCAACTAGAAGGAATTCTGTTCGACGGCGCGCAAATTTGGGTTACTGACTACGGTGCGGGTACGCTAATGAAGCTCAGTAGCACTGGCGCGGTCCTTCAGACGGTACACGTCGTAGTCGGAGCGTTCCTTCCGGTATTCGATGGCGTTAACATCTGGGTGCCCGGTTTCGGCAACGCGATCACCATAGTCCAGGCTAGCTCCGGTAACGTGGTAGCCACGATCACCTCGGATCCGAGCAATCAATTGGCCTTTCCCGTAAGAGCAGCCTTCGACGGCGACCGCATCCTTGTCACGAATTTCGATGGCGGCAGCGTGACGATTTTTAAGGCGGCGGACCTGAGTTTCATCGCCAATGTCTCGACAGGGCCCGGGACTGAGCCGTACGGCGCATGCAGCGATGGGATTAACTTTTGGGTGCAAATCACTAATACGGGCAATCTTCTGCGGTTCTGAGCGGCGCGGCGGGCGGCAAATCGGGGCGTAATCAGGGATTCAGGCGTCTCGACGCGGCGCAGGCTGCCGGGCGTATGATCTAACCGCGTGCCGACTCTGGCACCAACTGTTAAGGGAAACCCTGCCATGAGTCGCTTCGCGTTGCTGTTGGGTGTCGCGCTTTCGCTTATCCCGATCTCAGCCGCCGCACAGAATTGTGATGGCTTCACCGACGTACTTGCCAGCAGCCCGTTCTGTCCGGATGTCACCTGGCTGACGGCGTACGGCATCACCAACGGTTGCGCCCCGTCGCAGTTCTGTCCCAACGAAGATGTCACCCGGCTGCAGATGGCGGCGTTCATGCATCGGCTGGGCAACCACGCGTTCCTGCAGGGCGGCAATGCATTCGGGGGGGCCGCGACGTTAGGTACAAAGGATAACAACTCGCTCACCGTGCTCGTCGCTAACCAGCCGGCGATGAGCGTGCAGCCGGCGGTCGACACTTTCGCGGGTTTCAATCCCAATGTGGTCAATGGATCGGTGTCAAACTTCGTTGCCGGTGGAATCGCAGGCGCGACGATTGCCGGCGGTGGCGGCTGCAATCCGGGGACCGGCGGCAGCTGCCCTTTTGCATACGGGAATCAGGTCACCGCCGCGTGGGGAACCGTGGGCGGAGGCTTTGCCAACACGGCGGGTAACTTCGCGACCGTTGTCGGGGGTACCAACAACACCGCGAGCGGCAATTTCAGCACCGTTGCCGGGGGTACCAACAACAAGGCGAGCGGCGATTCCAGCACCGTTGCCGGGGGCGGTGTCAACACGGCGAGCAATACCGACAGCACCGTCGCTGGGGGCTACCTCAACACGGCAAGCGGGATAGCTAGCTTCGCCGCCGGCGATAATGCCAATGCGACCCATGATTACTCGTTCGTGTGGGGCGACGGGACTCAGGCCGCTTATTCGACCGGGGCTCACACATTTTCGGTCCTGGCCTCCGGGGGCATCGGCCTGTATCCGCTCAGTGGGCAAGTAAGTATTCTTTGGGCGGGAGGTTGGTCGTGCACAGTCGCGAGCGGCAGCAACTGGGCCTGCTCGAGCGACCGCCGTCTGAAGGAGAATTTTCAAACGCTCGACCTGCGCGATGTCCTCCGGCGCGTGGTCGCGATGCCCGTCACGTCGTGGACGGTCATCGGACACCCAGAGCGGCGGCACATCGGGCCGGTTGCGCAGGACTTCCATGCCACCTTCGGCTTGGGGGACGCGAAGGACGATACACACATCGACATTGGCGATAGCCAAGGGGTAGCGCTGGCGGCAATCCAGGGATTGAACGCGAAGGTCGAGGAGCAGCACCGCGAGATTGCCGAACTGAACGAGCGCGTGCAAAGGGCAGAGACCTTGGCCGCCGATGTGGTGGCGCTGAAGGCGGCGCTGGCGGAGCTGCAGCGCGGGCGGGAAACCGTCGCGGTCAAGTAGGCGCAGGCCGCATGATTTCACGCGCCGTCGAGCAGCTCGCGTAACAGCCGTAACAGGTTGCGCGACTTCTGCCGCTCTGCAATGGCTTCCTTCGTGTAGCGCCCATGTATCGGCTTGCGCCCGGCCTTGCCCCCATGCATCCGGCAGCGCCCGTTCTTCATCGCAGGCGACCGGCAGGGCTGGCCCGTAGTCCTGGCGTGAGCGCCACACCTAGGGGCACGGTGGATAGCCAATTGCGTGGCATTACCCATTTTTTGGCGTCCTCCCCCAGTGCTTGGACCCCCCGCCTTGCACGTTGCCGATGACCGCCTGCCCGCCAGATGCTACGTTGACATGTTGGACCGTCACAGTCTGATTGCCGCCGCTCCGGAGCCGCTGCAGCGTCAGCAATCCATCCTGGAACACGGACATGAGACGTGCTGCGCTATTCGCCAGCCGGCACGCCTCGACCGAATCGCCTTCCCGCATTGCTCTGCCACTGGCTTCATACGATAGTGCGCGATCCATGAGGCGTGAGCTCGACTCGTGGGCTACCGCCATTTGATGGGCTAGCATCTTCTCTAGGCTATTGTTGGCCCGGATGCTATCGGCGGCATCTATGCCCATCGCCAGGGCGTTAAAACTGGGCTGTAGGAGCAGGTCTGTCCGCCGGAGGCTTGCATCCTCTGCGATCCGCGTAGAGCCCTCGTTGAGCGTTTCAAGGGCGTAGACCTGATTGGCGGCAATCCGACGACTTGCGGCTTCACGACTTCCCCGCCGGCCCCGATCACGGGCGGATGATCGAGTTTAAGCAGGTCGGCGGCCTCACGCTCATGGGGTTCAGCGAAGCTCTCGGCAAGCGCGGTCCCATAGCGCGCACCGTTCCGGCGTTCCTCGTATGCCCGTCGCCTCTTGTGGGCGGCCAGCTCGGTTAGGCTCTTGTGCTCGCTCAAGCGGTCACTCCTGCCTCGAGGGCCGCATGGCCCCACCCGATCACCGCCGCTTCGGCTGCGCCATCCGGCAGCGGGATGAGTCGTGCCCCCGGATAACATTGTCCCATCTCAGCTGCGGTCATTTCGGGCATGCAACACACCTCGTGTCCATTGCCGTCCAACTCGATAACTAGCCAACGGTAGCGCGGCAGTTCGGCCAGCAGGTCGCGCTTGTGGGTGCGGATCGGCGGTCCGCAGCTCTGTGGTGAGCAGCTCCCGGGGGCGGACCGTCAGCGCGTCGCCATCAGCGGCCACCCTCAAGCCGGCGTCGCGCAGCTTCGTTAGCAGGTTCGTGGTGAGTCATCAAAACACCTCACCATCCTTAAGATGTTCCTTTGCTTTCTGCCATTCCTGCTCACTGAGCGCCTTAGTTGGAAGCCTTATTCCGTGCGGCTCTTCGCTAAGATGCTCACTGCTCATCTTTAGCAGAGGGGATTGAGCACCTTTGAGACGCCACATCCACACGCCAAGCGGTCCAAATCCCTCTTTGTAGATTTCGACTCCGATCACCATCCTTTGCTCGTCGTACTGTTGCCCAATGATTACCAGCGTCCAGTGCCTGCGCTTGCACCTCCTTCGCCGGCTGCGGGCCATCCTTCAAGTAGGCTCTTAGCCAATCGGCGGCACCCTCCCGTTCCGGTCTGTCGCGTGGTTCTGGATGGCTCGCGTTGCTCTGACGAAAGCGCTTCATCCGCAGTGATCGTTACGGGCGTTGGCTCCCAAGCGACGATGGGGAATGCCTCGTGGCGCCACGACCGCGTAGGCGATTCCACTTGTGTCCGGGGCTAGGTTGTTTTTCATCGGCAAGATCAGTCGACGGGAAGGGTTGTCCTTATCCTTGGTAACCGCATAAGCAGCACGAGCCGCGGCGACGAATGCCAGGCTTCCAGTGGCTCGATAAAGCGCGCTGGATTGGCTGCCTTTGTTCAGATGCGTTACGCAGACAACAGCAGCACCAACCTCGGCAGCAAGTTTGGCCAAAGGCGCCAGCACGGCCCGTACCTCGGCGTTGTTGTGGCTCTCGGTTCCATCCAGGTAGGCGCTGATCGGGTCAATTACGATCAACCTGCACTCTGGGAGACGAAGGGCACTTAGACGCAAAGCATCCAAGTCCTGGCGAAGCGAAAACATTCGCTCGCTAGGCCCCTCCTGCCCGATTCCGTGCAACGTACCGAGGTTAAGATAGATACGCGGCCTGGCATCTCCGCCGGCCGCATCAAAGCGCGGCCGTAAAGTATCTGCGGCATCGTCCTCTGCCGACATGATGATTACATCGCCCACGGCGCAGGCCGTACCATCAACGGGCCACGCTCGTCCGGTAGTTACGTGCGCCGCCAGGGCAATCGTGACAAGCGACTTACCCAGCCCGGGATCCCCGGCAATCAACGTTGGTTTGCCCAGCGCGATACGGTCGCGCCATAGCCAGCGGATGGGTTGCGAAGCGATTGTGTCCAAACGTACGAGAATCGCCTCCGGTACGTCGCTTGCGCTCGCAGTGGATGCGGGTATGTGCGGCGCTACAGCGTTCGTCAGGAGCGTTTTACCGCCTCGCGCTCTGGCTTAAGGTGTCGAAGAGCGCGAGCCTGATCGTAGCTTGGTGGATGAATCGGCCCGAGCTCTTGATACATCTTCGCGAGCACTTCCGAGCTGGTCAGCGTGCCATCGGGCAGGGGCGGGCTCACGTTTCCCCGCCAGAACACTCGCAAAGGCGCAGGGCGCGATCCGCGGCGGCACGAATATCGCGCAAGTGACCCGCAAGCGCGTCGCTGGGCCCGTGCTCATGTTGCATTCCGCCGCATTCCTTGCATAGCGCAAAATGTCGCCGATGGCTTTGGCGGTAACGCGGCGTTTATCCGGCTGTCCGGTCATCGCTGCCTCCGGGCGAATGCTAGCCACCTACGGCCTAGCTCTCGCTGCAGGGCAGCCGGAAGCGGCTCCAGCGGGTGGGAGTGTCGATAGTCGAGGACCCTTGCGACCAACTGCCGCGGCACGCCTTGTTGCCAATGCGGAGTCGCGTTATCATCCGCACACCCTAGTTGTTTCGTATTGTCGACAGTGCCCGCCGGCAAGCGGGCATTGTCGTTATGCGGGGTCCGTCCGCCCGCATGGGAAGTCTCATGCGACCCCCTTCGCGATCAGCTCGCGCACGTCTTCAACCCGCCATGCGCTCACCCTGCGCGAAAGTTGTACTGGCTTCGGATAACGCCCGTCGCGGACTCCCTGCCACCAGGTGCTACGTGCAACGGGGTAGATGGGCGGTATCGGCGGATCGGCCTTTGGGTCTCCGACGATTTGTCTCAAACGGACGAAGCCGGTCGCGGGTAACTCTGGCTGTTGCATGTCGCATCTCCGTGTGTGTGTTGGACTACACACTTCTAATTATTGATGCGCCGCCCGCTCAAGTCGTTCGCTTAGTCTCGCAAAAGCCCTATCGGGCTTCAGTTTTGTGCCACAAAACTCTCTACCTACTCACGTTTGTGTCCAGCGACCCAAGAGCGGCCGTCAAGGTTCCTTGAATGGCCGTCAGGAAAGTACGGTCGGACTTCCAGGTTTTGAAATCTTCGTATTGCCTCAGATGCGCGATGACTTCTGACGCTTTCGCCAATGGGTGGGCACGCCGGTAATCAACCGCCATTTGCCGCGCTCGCTCATGGCGCTCCTTGGCGGCTTTGGGGCGCGTCACCCTGGACTTTGCTTGTGCGTCCTCAAGCTGTGCACGTCGCTTACCCATCTTTTCATACGCCTCCTCGGCAACCGTGCGCCAAACGATTGTCTCGTTATGTGCGCAGCTAGAGAGCAGCCCGTTGGCACGGATCAAAGAGTGCGACCAGGCGGATGTGCGGAGCTGATACGTGAGAGTCGCGAACACCTCCGCAAGGCCGTGTCTCGAGAGTAAGTCGTGAAATGGGTTCGGCGCCGAGAGCCAAAGGTGGAAGGCAAGGCCAATGTTGTCGGAGACACCGAGACCTGCGCATTGCCACGGCTTTGCTTGCGCCGTAGCAACACGGCGACTCCTTGGAGATTCCGGCGTCACGGGCTGCGCGAGCAACCCGAGTGTCATTGTGAATACTTCGACCGTCCCCGCGTCGTCGGCGCGAGCGATCTTCCAAGCTTGGAAGGCCCTAACAACGTCGCGGAGGATAGCGCGCCGCTTTCTAGGGCCGAGTTGCTGAATCCAAGGTAAGGCCACTTGAATGAGGTCTGTTCTTTCGAGTTGGTCTAGCTGAGAAAACATCAGCGCTCCCCTTAGCGGAACCCCGTGGGGTCGCCGCGCCAGCCGGGCAGGGTTTCCCGGCGTTCGCTCCGTCGAGCTAGGCGCGGCGTGAATCTTTGCAGCTACATAACCGGCCAATCGTTATCATCGTCCTGGCCAACCGGCACTGTCACTTCGTCGATGACGCGAAGATACCGCGCTCGCTTGGATCTGCCGGGCCAATTACTTGCTCTTGGGGTTCCGGAACCGGCCGGCGATGACTTTGTTTTGCGGGCCGGCGAGGAGCCAGCGCTCCCACTGCTCGAGAGCTTCGCGCTTTTCGGGTCGGTAATCGTGCCGATCGTAATGCTTGTGCTGAATGCCCGAGAGTCCGTGTGAAAGGATCTGGGCGCGCACGTCTTGCGACACGCCGAGGCTCGCCATCGTTGTCTCGACGGTGCGGCGCACGTCCCGCAGAGAAAACGCCCCTGTAGCCTCGCTCGCCTCGAGCATGGCCGTCGCAACCCCGCGTACTTCGCGGGTCAGGGTGTGCGGCGTAGTGGATGCGGTGCCAACCGTCGTAAATACCCACTCACTCTCGAGTTTCGCCGCACTCGCAATGCAAGGCTCCAATATCGCCTTGGCGGCGTCGGTAAGCGGCAATTCATGTAGGCGGGGATTGGCGCGCTTTCCCTTGGTGTCGTAAAGCGTGAGGCGGCCGCCGCGGGTATCAACGTCGGCGCGGCGCAGGCGCAGGAGTTGAGCAGGGCGCTGTCCGCCGAGGAGTAGGGCCAGCTTGATAGCTGAGCGCGCTGGCAGCGATTCGATGCTATCTAGGCGTTTCCAGTAGGCGAACAGCTCGTCCTGGTTCAGAGTGCGATCGCCGGCACGAGTGAATTGCGCCAAGGCGTCCACGGGAGCGACTGGGTTGGTATCGAGCGCAAAGCCGATAAAGTCGGAAGGCGCATCGGGATTCAGATCGGCGTCGATCGCGAGCGCGTAGGCGGCATGCAGATAAGAGCGAAGTTTTGCCGCGGTGCGTCCCTTGCCCGCCTCGACGACGCGGCGCAAGAGCTCAGTGACGTTCCGCGGCTGCAGCTCTTTGGCTGGCCGGGCAGCAAACGCCGTCGCATCCAGGTGATTCTTGAAGATGTTGCGGGCGTCCTGCGCCGAGCGTCGCTTGCCCTTCTTATCCAGGTGGGTGACATAGGCAGCGACCAGGGTGCGGACCGTGAAGCGCAGGGCGGCATTGGCGGCCGCGCCCGCCTGTTCCTTGCGGATCGTCTCAAGCCGTTCTGCCTCAGCCCGAGCTTTTTCCTCGCGTTTGAGGTGCGCCCGCACGTCGCGAGAGTCCGGTGCCTTGTGTATCTGCCGGTACTCGTCTGCCTTGTCGCGGGCCTGCTTGAGCGTCAGCGCGTTTGGCCTAGCGTCGGCAGCGAAGGCGCCGAGGGAGAGCGCCACGCGCTTTCCAGACCCGTCTGTGTAACGAAAATAGAATCGTTTCGCGCCGTTGGGCGCTATGCGGAGCAGGAGGCGCCCAGCGTTGCGCTCGCCAATGTCGTCGGATAGCCACCGATCGTTTTTGGCGCGAGGTTTGGTCTGCTCGATCGCCTGTGTCGTAAGTCGTCCGCTCTTGACCATGTCGGTAGCCGCTCCGTAGCCGTTAGGTCGACGGATTGCATTGTACCGGATGGACGGCAACGGACAACGGATTATGCCATTTCCCTCTCAGGCGGGCTCTGGCTGTCGCGAAATGGAGACGGTGCCGGACGGGACTGACCCGCGTTGGATGGCACAATTGCGGACTGTTAATCCGCAGGTCCCAGGTTCGAGCCCTGGTCGGGGAGCCAATTCAATCAATAGCATGCGTCCGATTCCTGCGATCGGTTCTACGCATCCTGTATACAAAAATGTAGCAAAAATCCCCAGGTCGCTCGCGTCCGCCACGAATTTTTCGCGCTGACATTCAAGAACTTGTCCATTGAACGAGCGATTGTCCGCGTTCGTGCTGCAGAAACATGCAGCCAATAATCCGCAGGTCGGCAGTTCGAGTGCAATTGTAGAGTGCCGTATCGCATTGAATCTTCAGCCTGACTGACATCGGTTGCCGCAGGCACGGCATCGATCCACGGATTTTTAGTCCGTCGTTCGGGCGACTCGCTGCAGGATTCGAGTGACATACACCGCCTTCGTTCCAGTGGCTGGCGAGGACGAATATCGGCGGTACGCAAATGCGCGTAGAAGGCCGCGCTGCACGACTCGGCCTTGCGGCGAGCACATTATGGTACAATAGGCCATATGGCAGCGAAAGCCACACGCGCGACCTTGCTCTTTCATGAAAAGGTCGTGCGGGCCGACGGAGCCATTGTCGAGTTGATTATCTGGCGCCTCCCTCGAGCAACGGCAGACCGGCGCCATGGCTTGAAGTATCGTCTTTACTTCGGGCGCGGCGGCAAATGCCTCGTGCGCTACGACAACGAATCGGGGAAGGGCGATCATCGCCATGTCGGCGGACGCGAAGAGCCCTATCGATTCGTCTCCGTAGCGAAGCTGCGGCGCGACTTTGAAGTGGACGTTCAGAAGTTCGGAGGCGAGCATGAAGAGGAAGATTGAAGTGACAGTCGGCAATGTCTCGAGCGCGCTGGACCGTTTCGAGCAGGCGTGGCATCGCGGCGTTGCTGGAAGAACCCGGACCGGCGAGGTACGGCTTACCTTCGAAAGCCTACCGGTGTTGCTCAAGAATCTGACCCCGGCGCGGTGGACGCTGCTCGAAGCGCTGAAGCGTTCCGGCCCGATGTCCATCAACGAGCTTGCTCGGCTACTGGGGCGCAATTACAAGAATGTACACACCGACGTAACCAGACTGCTCGACCTCGGATTGATTGGACGGGTTCAGGATCAGCAGATCACGGTGGCGTGGGACACAATCGCTGCGGAGATGAAACTCGCCGCGTGAGCGCACCCCAAGGTCACATGCAGTGGGTGACCGGCGAACCCGTCCTCATGCGACCAGCGGATTCCTAATCCGTCGGTCTCGTTATTGATCCCCAACAGCAATATGGCGGTAAGCGGCCCCTCTGTACTTGTATGACTCGAACGGCAGGTTTTCGATATGGCGCACGCGAACTCCCGACCCCTTATGGCCAGACGGCCCTCAGGTGGCAGCGGAACGCTCAGCTGAACAGCCACCGCTGCATGAGACGCGTATAGCGAGGCATAACCACATAGACCATCAAGAAGACGACCAGCCCTGTAACTACAAACGTAGTGATCGGCGGCATCTGAGGAACGCCTAGCGCTTTGAGGCCTGGTACAACAACTACAGGCAGCAGAAGAGCAAGCGGGTAGATGGCAGACCAGGTAAGGAGATACTGCTTCCATCGAACTGGTATCTTTGCCTTCGCTCCTGCAGGCGTAAACCAGAAGTCTAAGCCGCTGCTGATAAAAAAATCATCACCAGTGACAAACATGGGCCGTGCCTTCTCGATCAATCGAGCTCTGTCCCCCGAGTCCATCCACAGCTTGAGGTGTCGCTTCGTGTCGAAGCGAATCACAACTGTGTACGTCTCTGTTATTCCCGTGATTGGTCGAACAATGTGCCAGTCAAGGAAGCCTGGCGAGGCCTTGCACAGCGGCGCGATCTCCTCGAGCCAACGTTCGTACTCCGCCTGTTTGTGTGCGCGCACTCGATGCGTGATGACTACCGTTGCGCCTTGATCGTCGGTCAGCTGATTATCTGCTGGTGCACTACTCCTGGTCGGTGTGCCTCGGTGTAGCTGTAGCGTTGCGCCGAGACCATAATGGAAAACATGGCATTCGGGGCCACCTATTATGATCAATACTAACGCGGCGAGAACCATCCCTGGGTTAGCGCGTCCCCTTCAAGTTGCCGTCGCTGGCGGATCATTAGGCGGGCTTTATGCTGGCCTCGCCTTGAGATGCATTGGCTGTGACGTCAACATTTTTGAGCGTTCGGAAGGCCCGATGGAGGACAGAGGCGCGGGTCTGGTGGTCCACGAAGAAATGCTTGCGTATCTCGAACAGCATGGAATTGCTGTAACTGAGGAAGTGAGCGTTTCAATTCGACAACGGAGATATCTCAATCGGGAGGGGCAGCCTATTGCTCTCTCCTGGGCCCAGCAAAGAATGACGTCATGGGGCGTCCTTTATAGGCAACTACGTAAGGCATTTCCCGACGCTAACTACCATCAAAACGAAGAGTTGATATCTTTCGATCAATCCAGCGACAGAGTTCATGCAAAGTTCAAGTCCGGCAAGACCATCGACGCCGACCTTCTCGTTTGTGCCGACGGAGCTTTTTCGCACGCCAGAACCATTCTGCTTCCACATGTGAAGCCTCAGTACGCTGGATATGTTGCCTGGCGTGGCGTACTTCCGGAACGGGACGTGCCTCAAGAGGTTGTTGACGATCTGAAAGACCGGTTCACCTTCTACGAAATGCCCCACAGTCACTTCCTCACCTACTTCATCCCTGGCCAGAACGGGAGCGTTGCCCCGGCGGAAAGAAGGCTCAATTGGGTTTGGTATCTCAACCGATCTGCCGGCAGGGATCTCCAGGAACTCCTTTTGGACAGCCGGGGAAAACAGCGAGAATTCTCTGTACCGAAAGGCTTCTTGAAGGAGGAATTTATTCGCTGGATTCATGATCGAGCCGAAGAAATGTTACCGCCCGTCTTGCGCAAGGAAGTTCTTGAAACTCGTGATCCCTTTGTCCAACCCATTTTTGACGTGGCCGTACCCAAAATCGCTTTTGGTCGGATATGTCTTGTCGGAGATGCGGGATTTGTCGTGCGGCCCCACACTGCCGCAGGTGCCTACAAGGGGTCGCTCGCGGCTATCGATTTAGCAGAGAGCCTCTACGAGTTCAAAGGCGACGTGCTTTCGGCTCTGAAAGCCTGGGAACCTGCCCAAATGCGGCTTGGTTACACACTTGAGCGTCAGGGAAAAAGTCTTGGCCACCGCTCCCAATTTGAAGATTAGCCTTCGATTCAGACTTGAAACGAATCCTGCCAGTGATGAAGCCGCTCTCGACGGAGGCCACAAAAAGCGCCGCCGCGGCGAGTTCCTCGGAGAGAGCTGTGTGGACAGGTACATCAGGTGATCCGCAAGTTCCCAGGTTCGACAGCGCGGCCGCGATACGCCAACTCAGTTCTGAGATCGGAGCTCGTGCAGGAGGGCAGCTGCCGCAAGAAGTTCGCGAGTCTTGAAACCTTCGGAAAAGCGGCTGAAGATCGATCCGAGAAGTTCCAGTGCTTGGTTGGTCGCGCCTCGTCCAGCCCAGAATCTCGCGAGGCCGATCCCGCTACGCAACTCCAGGGATAGTAACCCACGCTCGTTAGCCAGATGGAGCGATTTGACGAGGCATGTCTCACCCTCGCTGGTATCCGCCGGCATCATCAAGTTCAGTATCTCGCCCTTCACGCGCAACGAGTCGATGAAGTCGAGTATGCGCCCACGGGTTTCCGCCCAGGCCACAGCCTCGCATATTGTGCTGGATGCGAGTTCGAGCTGCCCTGTTTTCGCAAGACCTTCAGCCAGCGATGCACTGAACTGCGGTCGGTATAATTCGTAGCCGTCTTCATGTAGAGCCGCAAGAGCAGTCTGAAGCAATTCGATTCCGCGCGCCAGGTCGCCGCGCGAGATCGCCAAGCGGCCTTGCCAGCCAACCGCGGCCCGAGCGTATGTGAGGAGGTTGTGTTTGGCCGCAATGCTCGACAGGCGATGGGTCAGCTCTTCGGCTCTCTGCCAATCACCGTTGTCAAGGGCCACGACTACACAGGACATGATTACATAGCAAATTGTGAAAGGATGGTTGAGAGCATCGGCCTCCCGGACGGCTTCTGCGGCCATCACCAGTGCTTGATCCGGGTATCCCAGAACCCACAAGTTACGCGCCAGGATGGGTCTTGCTGCTCTGTGGAGATGTCCAAAACTCACCACGTTAAGTTTCGCCGATTGAATCGGCGAGTCCATGGCAATCTTGGTATGTCTAGCAACTTCGCGATTGTCACCGGTGAAGAAAGAGGTGACGGCACGAGCGCCATGTGCGATGGCCTCGGCAAAGGGGTCTGCAATCTGCGCAGCTACAGTTTCGACCCGACCCGTGAGTTCCCTGAAGCCGCGAAGATCGCCGCTTCGAATTTGCCACCTGTACAGCGCGTGGAGCAGATATAACTGCATCGGAGCCTCCTTGAGGCGCTCCGCAATCTCCAGGGCACGAACGAGAGCAGTCTGTGCCGCCGGCACATTGCCCGTCGTAACCATGATCGACGACGCAAAGCATGCCTGGAGTTCGAGCTCGAGTCGCGTGCCCTGGCTGTGACCCCTGAGAGCGTGGATCGCACGTTCGGTCCAGGTGACGCACTCGGCCAGCAAACCCACCTGAATGAACAGACCGGCCGATGCGCCAGTCAGTTTCGCTCCAAGGCCAGCATCTCCCTCGTCTGAAAAACACCAATCGAGAGCAGCCCGTAAGTTGGCGAGGTTCGAAACAAAGAAACCGACCGTCTCGGGGCTGGGAGGTGCCCAGACAGTCACCCCGAATTGTTCCAAAGCGTGAAGCAGATACTCGCAATGTCGTCGCACGATCTTAAGAGCTTCACCGCTTTCTGCGAGCTTTCGCCAGGCGTAGGTTCGCGTGGTGTCAAGCAGCCGATAGCGCAGCACAGTCGCGCTATCCAGGATCACGAGCGACTTCTCGACGAGGGCTGCGAGTATTTCTGCCAGCTCGGCTGGATCGAGGCTTTCAGCGGCCACGTCCAAGGCGGCCTCGAGAGAAAAGCCACCGACGAAGACAGCGAGGCGCCGCAAAATCAGCTGCTCAGTCCCGGACAGCAGGTTGTAGCTCCAGTCCATTGTGGCACTGAGCGTCTGATGTCTCGGTAGCGCGGTGCGGCGTCCGTGCCAGAGCAACCGGAAGTGCTTGTCGAGCAACGATGCAGTGCCTCGAACTCCGTAGACTCCAACGCGGGAGGCGGCGAGTTCAAGGGCGAGGGCAATGCCATCCAGTCGGCGGCAGATCTCGGCGACGATCGGCGCGTCGGTATCCGTAAGCTCCAACGCATTGCCGCTATTGGCGACCTGTTGGACGAACAGCTGTACGGCGGGGTAGCCAAGCGCCTGCGCCGCGGTAAGTGATTCTGCGTTCTCCGGGGGGCATGCGAGCGGCGCCAGGTGATGCACTTGCTCGCCCTCGGCGCGGAGTGCCTCCCGGCTCGTCGCCAGGATGTGAACCTGCGGGGCGTCGCGGAATATGTTCTCGGTCAGCGTTGCGACGGCCTCGATGATGTGCTCGCAGCTATCGAACACGAGTAGCATTCGCTGCTCGCGCAAAAACGTGAGGATGACCGACAGTGGGTGCTCCGAAACTGCCACGAGACCCAGTTGGGATGCGAGCATGCGCGCGAGCAGCCGAGGATCTTCGAGGCCCGCGAGATCGAGGAAGTGAACCACCCCCTGAAATTCCGAGAGCATGCGGTGCGCCAGCGTTAAAGCGATGGTCGTTTTGCCGATCCCACCTGCCCCGACGATCGATACGAAGCGATGCTTTTTCAGCTGAGCGGTGAGCTCCCGAACGACATTGTCGCGACCGACGATCAATAATGGCTCGCGAGGCAGCTGCGGCGCAGCCGTGAGCGTATTGCGCGGAGTCGCACCGGGCGCTGTCCAGGTCACCTCGCCGGCAAAGCAGTAGCCCCGGCCCGGTACGTTTGTGATGTATCCATTCGTCGGTCCTCCAACGCCAAGGCGCTTGCGCAGAGCGGCCACATGAACACGTAAACTGACCTCATCGACAACCAATTTCCCCCACGCGCGCTGGATGAGGTCACGTTTGCTGACGACCTCCGGCGCGCGCTCGAGGAGCGTCAGCAGGATGTCGAGGGCACGGCTGCCAATCTTGAGCGGTTTGCTGTTTTTCTCGAGGACTCTCTGGCTCGTATAGAGGCGAAAAGGACCAAACGAGGCGATTCTCCCCCGCGAGGCTAAATCTCCGGGCGCAGAGCCACCCTCCTGATTCGGAGTGCTGGGCGAGGTCACGGCCGAGGGAGGCGCGGGAGTTTCCAGTCGTACACTCTCACGCTTCCCACCCGGGGCGTTGCGCGTATCCACACGTTGCGTCACTGGAAACCCGTCAATAGGGATGTCGACCGCGGTACGAGCGGTGTGCGACATGAGCGCGTATGGTCCCCCCTCTAGCGCTCGGCGGTCAATGCTTCCGACCACGACACCGTCCACGCGCACCCGTCACTCGAATGTGGCATCGAAGATTTCAACGTCGAGAAGTGGCGGCTTTGCGATTGGCACTCCGTCCGCCCCAACGGTCAACAGCCGACACAAAGTTGGCACCAGAATTCCGGAGAAGCGCTGGTGCCCGGAAAACATCTGGGCAATCTGGGTGCGATCGGCATGTGCTGCCGGATAATCCAGTCTGCGCAAAAGGCCATCTCGGTCAAAGAAGAACGTTTGCACAGTTGCGTGAGTCACCACCCGGGCGGGAAACACTGCACTGAGGCGCCGCCACCCATCCCCAGGTTCACGGCTCCGAGGAAGCTCCTTAGTTTCGAAGTCCGGATCCGCAAGAATGAATGGGGTCGCCAGGTGGTTCCAGATCAGACAGCCACAATAGTGTGCGAGTTCTAACTGGTCCCACGTCGCCGATTTAAGGCGACTGCGAAACTCTCCCGGCGCGGCTTGACGCCACATAAGCCGCCGGCCGTCGGGCCCTTCCAACGCCACCGAATCGGGCCGATAGAGAGCTCGCAGGTCGGCTCTGGCGAAGCCCGTGATGTCTACAGCCTGGTTGTGCGTGCTTCCCTCAACCGCAAGCTCCTTCAACTGTGCACCACCGCACTTCGCGGTACAGAGAGCCCCGGTGATCGATACGTGAAGGATGAATCGACGTGTCAGCCGCCACAGATCCATTCCCCCACTCGCACGCAGCGCATTTTCGAGCAAACCCACCTGGCTATCTCCACAACTACGCAGGTCTTCCAATCACTGACACGACGCCTCGACGCTCCAGTTCGTTGTCGGTCGCGCGTATTCGGTAGGGTAGGATGACCTAGCGACGAAGATCAATTGCCAATTTGGAGTTGTTAACGCCGGTTAACAACTCTTAACACACTCACGCACCAATGTTGACGTAGGCTGCTCTCGATCGAGGACAGGCATCAGCCCAACGGGAGCTGTTCAATGTCGAGTTCAGAGTCTGTGGGTGTCTCTCTCGCCACGGTATCGGACGGGTCAGCCCATTCCTTCGATGGGGAAATGCTGTCAAAGCTCATCGCACCGGCGTCAGCTAGCCTAGACACACTCACTAGCATCAAGGTTTGTCAGCAGGTGGTTGACTCCGGCAGTTTCATGAAAGCTGCCGAGCGGCTCGACATGGCGACGGCCAAGGCCACCGATCATGCGCGCTCCCTGTCCGAACGGTCGCGGGTGTCTTCCGGAATGGTCTGCCCTTAGTCAGTCTTATCAACTTGGGAGAACCTGATGCAATTGCTTCAAGCTGACTATTTCACCGCGTATCGCAATTTGAAACTGTCGCGTGATGATAAAGGTGTGCTGGTTGCGAAATTCCAAAGTAACGCTGGGCCGTTCATTATGACCGCGCAATCTCACACGGAATTTGTCGATGCCTTCTACCGGATCGGGCAAGATCGAGCGAACAAGATCGTAATCCTGACGGGCGCGGGCGGGGAATTCATTACTGATGTCGATTGGGCATCTTTCGGCGACGTCACCGATCCCGGCGTGTGGAGCCAAGTTCACGACGAAGGCGTTCAGGTTTTGGAAAATATAGCCAACATACGCGTGCCGGTCGTCGCGGCTATTGAGGGACGCGCCCACGTACACTCAGACTACGCACTACTCGCCAGTGTCATTGTGGCGGCTGAGGGCGCAACTTTCCAGGATGTGGCGCATTTCGCCGCCGGCGTTGCGCCCGGTGACGGCATCTTTACGACGTGGAGTTATCGCGCTGGAGCAGGACGAGCCGAGGCGTTCCTGCTGAACCCACAGCCGCTGGCGGCGCGTACCGCACACGATTGGGGAGTAGTTGCCGAAGTTGTACCGAACGGTAAGGCGCTCAGCCGGGCGCGGGAATTGGCGGAGCTGTACTTGAAGGCCCCGGAAGTGACCCGCCGCAACACGCGCGTGCATTTCATCCAGCCCTTGAAGGAGCGCATCGTGCGGGAAGTTGGCTACGGACTGTCGCTCGAAGGAGCGTCGTCGGCCGCTCTCGTGAAATCAATGCAAGCGAAGCGTGACCCTGTCACTCAGAAGGCAAGATCCGCATAAGAGATAACGATGATTGTCGAAGGTGATGGATGCAGTTAAACCTTAACCCGGTCGCGCTCCAACTCGGACTTTGTTTCGCTTTCCAGACAATGGCCATTCTGAAGGCGCAATCATGCCTAACGTTGTTCTGGCCGCAGTGATTTTGGCCGGCATGACCGGTGCTGCGCGTGCTGGGCCGTGTCAGATCAGAGGCCACCAGCGCGCCGTAGCCGTCTTTCCGGTCGGACACGACGAAGCCGTCCAGTAGGCAGTCCGACCTGAGTCCCGAGAGCGCGCCGAAAGTGCAATTCAACATAGCCGATTGGGCGAGAGGAGTGAGCAATATGGCAAGTAACCAGACAACGGACATTCAGCCCGCGAGCAAGCGGAGTTCGTCGCCGGCCTTAAGAGGACCGATGCCTACACCGATCGCTCGAACCATCCACGGCACTTGATAGCGACGAAGGTTTGGCGAATGACGATCAATCGACGCGAATTCATGAAGCTCACCGGCCTTGCCGCGGGCGGCGTCGCGCTCGTGGGCGCTCGCGATGCGATCGCCGCCGATGCGGAGCATAAGGCGTTGCCGCGCGTATCGATAACGGTCGTCGTCAACGAGCAGGCTCGCAGCATGACGGTCGAGCCGCGCGCGACGTTGCTCGACGCACTGCGCGAGGAATTGCACCTCACGGGCACCAAGAAAGCGTGCGATCGCGGCGAATGCGGTGCCTGCACGGTGCTCGTCGACGGTCGCCGCGTTCTTTCGTGCATGTCGCTTGCCGCGATGCAGGACGGCAAGCGCATCACGACGATCGAAGGGCTCGAACGCGACGGCACGCTGCACCCGCTTCAGGCCGCGTTCGTCGAGCACGACGGCTTTCAGTGCGGTTTCTGCACCTCGGGGCAGATCATCTCCGGAGTGGCGATGATCGAAGAGGCGCGCGCCGGCTGGCCGAGCGCAGCGACGCTCGACGTGACGAAGCCCTTCACGATCGCCGATCTGTCGGGTGCGGAAATCCGCGAACGCATGAGCGGCAATCTGTGTCGTTGCGCGTGCTATCCCAACATCGTCGCGGCTATAAGGGCAGCAGCCGCAGAGATTTGAACGATGCACTCGTTCACGCTGTCGAGACCCTCTGATGCGCGCGATGCGATCGCGGCGCATGGCGGCGATCCGCAGTCGGCGTTCATCGCGGGCGGCACGGACCTCATCGGTCTGATGAAGGACAGGGCGGCGCTGCCCGCGCACGTGATCGACATCAACGGGTTGCCCGGAATGTCGGATGTGGACGCACGGCCCGACGGCAGCCTGCGCATAGGCGCGCTGGCTCGGATGAGCGATGTGGCGGCGCATTCGGCGGTGCGCGAGCGTTGCCCCGTCATCGTCGAGAGTCTGCTGTTCGCGGCATCCGGTCAGCTGCGCAACATGGCGTCGATCGGCGGCAACATCATGCAACGCACGCGCTGCGCGTACTTCAGGGATTACGACGGTCTTCCGTGCAACAAGCGAGCGCCGGGATCCGGCTGCTCGGCGCTGCACGGGCTCAATCGCGGCCACGCGATCTTCGGCTGGTCCGAGTCGTGCGTGGCCACGCACCCGTCCGATCTCGCCGTGGCGCTTGCGGCGCTCGATGCCATCGTTCACGTGCGCAACGGAGCTGGTGATCGCGCGATGCCCTTCGCCGACTTTCATCGGCTTCCGGGTGACACGCCGGAAAGGGACAACGTGCTCGAACGCGGAGAGCTCATTGTCGCGCTCGAAGTGCCGGCGCGCGCCGAAAGCCGAGCGTCGCATTATCTGAAAGTGCGCGATCGGCAGTCGTACGAATTCGCGCTGGTGTCGACCGCTGCGGCCGTTTTGACCGACGGTAGAACGATCCGATCGGCGAGGCTCGCGATGGGCGGGGTCGCACACCGGCCGTGGCGGCTTGTCGCAACCGAAGCGGCGCTTCGCGGCCTGTCGCTCGACGATGACGCGCGGCTCAAGCCGGCGATTGCCGAGTCGTTCAAGGATGCGCGGCCTCTTGCACACAACGCGTTCAAGATCGAGCTCGCTCAGCGCTGTGCATTGAGAGCGCTGCAGACCGCAGGAGCACGCACATGAGCTCCGTAGGGCAGCCGCTACCGCGCCTCGATGGGCGCCGCAAGGTCACCGGCGGCGCACAGTACACGGGCGACGTGCCGTCCCCCGAGGCACTGCACGGCGCGATCGTCCACAGCACGATCGCGAATGGACGAACGATTTCGATCGACGCAACGGCTGCCGAAGGCGCGCCGGGTGTAGTGGCCGTGTTCACGTACCGAAACTTGCCGCGCATGAAGCCTGTGCCCAAGCCGTGGAGCCACTTGCATCCGTACGGCCAGGGCTATCTGCCCATGCAGGACGATCGCATCCACTATGCAGGCCAACCGCTTGCGCTCGTGCTCGCGAATACGCTCGATGAGGCGGCATACGCCGGTACGTTGGTGAAAGTCGAGTACGAAGCGAGGCCGCCGGGCGTTTTCAATGCGGAGACTGCAAAGCACGCCGTCGACCCGCCGCAGTTCCTCTGGCCGGTGTCGTCATCGATCGGGAACGCGGCCAAGGGCCTCGCCGACGGCACTGTGAAAGTCGAGCGCGTCTATACCACGCGTGATCGGCATCACAACCAGATGGAGCCTCACGTGACGCTCGCTGCCTGGGACGCGAGCGGCCGGCTCACGCTGTACGACACTACGCAGCACATTTGCGGCACGCGTGACCTTATATCGATCGTACTCGAGCTGCCCCGCGACAGCATCGAGGTGATATCGCCCTTCCTGGGCGGCGGGTTTGGAGGCAAGGGGTACGTATGGCCGCACACGCTCATGGCATGCGTGGCCGCCCGCGCGGTGGGTCGGCCCGTGCGGGTCCAGCTGACCCGTGCGCAGATGTACTCCATGGTCGGACACCAGCCCGCCACGATCCAGACGATCGCGCTGGCGGCCGACAAGACGGGGAAGCTCACTGCGATTCGCCACGACAGCATTTCGCCGACTCCCATCTTCGACGACTACATCGAATATGCGGCGAATGCCAGTCGGTCGCTTTGGAATGCAACGGGCGGCATCGCGACGAATCACAAGGTGGTTCACGTGAATCGCAATACGCCGACGGCGATGCGCTCGCCGCACGAGGCGCTGGGACACTTCGCGATCGAGTGCGCGATGGACGAGCTCGCTTACCGCGTCGACGTGGATCCCGTCGCATTGCGGCTTCTCAACGACACCGGCGTCGATCCCTACAGCGGCCGCCCTTTCTCGACCCGTGGCCTGCATCGGTGCCTCACCGAGGGCGCGCGGCGTTTTGGCTGGGACAAGCGCAAACCCGAGCCGCGCTCGATGCGCGATGGTCGCTATCTCATCGGGCAGGGCGTCGCCGCCGCCATCTACACGCATTGGCGATGGCCCGCAAAGGCCCGCGTCACGCTCCGGCGCGATGGCT
This sequence comes from uncultured beta proteobacterium, assembly GCA_963777455.1. Taxonomy (GTDB): domain Bacteria; phylum Pseudomonadota; class Gammaproteobacteria; order Burkholderiales; family Casimicrobiaceae; genus PALSA-1003. The sequence continues at coordinate 786,637 of CAVZQQ010000003.1, read as the reverse complement.
CTGCACTGGTCGAGTCGGGCATGCACGAGATCGGCGGCGGAACTTACACGGTGATGCGCCAGGTGGCCGCGGACGCGCTCGGGCTGCCTCCGGACAAGGTCGATGTCCGTTTGGGTGATACGCGCCTGCCCGAATCCCATCCGGCCATCGGATCGAGCACGATGGCAAATGCCGGGTCTTCGGTCCTGCTCGCCGCCAACGCCGTGCGCGACAAGGCCATTGCCCTCGCGCTGCGAGGACGGGATGCGCCTTTCGCCGATGGCGTGTTGCAGGACGTCGTCGCAGAAAACGGTGGGCTCGCGCTCGGGAGGCGCTCCATCGCATACCGCGACCTTCTCGCGCGCAACGGCGTCGATGCGCTTTCCGCGGACGGTGACTACGATCCTGTCGAGGAAGCAAAGGGGCCGCGGGCGATCTTCAGCTTCTCGGCGCTGTTTGCCGAGGTTCGCGTCGATGAAGACTTGGGCCTCGTGCGCCTGAACCGCTTCGTTGGCGCGTACGATGCGGGCAGGATCATCAACCCGCGCACCGCGCGGAGTCAGGCGATCGGCGGCATCATCTGGGGTGTCGGGCAGGCGCTGCTCGAGCAATCCGAAACGGATCAGCGCATGGCGCGCTTTCTGCATCAGAACTATTCCGGTTACCTCGTACCTACGAACGCGGACATCCCGGAGCTCGACGTCGTCTTCGTGGGCGAGTTCGACCCTGAAGCAAGCCTGCTCGGTTCCAAGGGACTTGGCGAGCTGACCGCGGTTTCAGTCGCGCCCGCGATCGTCAACGCGGTGTACCACGCAACGGGCAAACGCATCCGGGACCTGCCCGTTACCGTGGAAAAGCTGCTTTGAGAGATACTATGTCTACTCGCCGGCGTGCCGGGGAAGTTTGCAACGGCCGCCGCGCAGCATCGGTTCGGGATCGGGCCGACCCATGGGAACCGATAGCCTCCAACCCGTCTCGCCTTACACGAGCAGCATTTCGGGGCGCCACGATCAGGCCTTCCCTAGGCTGACCGAGTCCGAGATCGCGCGCATCGCCCGGTTCGGCGAGCGTCGGCAATTCCACCGCGGCGAGCGCGTGTTCGCGGCCGGCGAGCGGCCGCCCGGCATGTTCGTGGTGCTGAGAGGTACGCTGACGATGAGCTCGCGTGACGGTCTGGGTCACGTCGTGCCGATCGTACGCCACGAGCGCGGAAATTTCACCGGTGAGGCCGCCCAGCTCTCAGCTGGACTCGCCCTGGTCGATGCCGATGCGGAAGACGATATCGAAGCGCTGCTTTTTCCACCCGATCGGCTTCGTGCGTTGATCGTTGCCGAAGCCGACCTTGGTGAGCGCATCGTCCGCGCCTTGATTCTGCGCCGCGTGGCCCATATCGAAACAGGCGCCAGCGGGCCGGTATTGATCGGCAAGCCGCAAGCTCCCGATATGCTGCGCCTGCAGAATTTTCTGCTACGCAACGGTCAGCCGCATCACACGGTCGATCCGTCGGAGGACGAGGCGGCGGGAATGTTGTTCGCGCAATACGGCGCGGGGGCCGACGATGTGCTGGTCGTGTGTCCGAATGGCTCGATTTCGCTCACGCCGTCGGAAGAATCGCTCGGGTATTGTCTGGGGATGCTGGACATGCTCGAGCGCGACGAGCTGTTCGATGTCGTGGTCGTAGGCGCAGGACCTGCAGGCCTCTCGACAGCCGTGTACGCCGCGTCGGAAGGATTGCGAGTGATCGTCATCGAATGTCGTGCCTTCGGCGGCCAGGCGGGTGCGAGTGCGCGTATCGAGAACTACCTCGGTTTTCCGACCGGCATCTCGGGTCAGGCGCTGGCTGGTCGCGCCTTCGTGCAGGCGCAGAAGTTCGGCGCGGAAATGCTGATACCCGGTCAGGCAGCGTCGCTCGATTGCACGAAAGCGTGGCGCGAGGGCGAGCTGGCGCTGAAGCTGGCGGATGGCCGAACGCTGCGGTCGCGCACCGTCGTGATCGCGAGCGGCGCGCGTTATCGCCGTCCGGCGGTGCCCGGCCTGGCGGACTTCGAAGGCCGAGGTATCTGGTACTGGGCCTCAGCGCTGGAAGCAAAGTTGTGCGCGGGCGAGGAAGTCGCAATCATCGGCGGCGGCAATTCGGCCGGACAGGCCGCGGTGTTCCTCGCCGATCACGCGTCGAAGGTGCACATGCTGATACGCGGTAAAGGTCTCGCGGCGACAATGTCGCGCTATCTGATCGATCGCATTGCGGCGAGCGCCGTCATCGAGCTTCATCCCAACAGCGAGCTCACGCGCCTCTACGGTGACGAGGCTGCCCGGCTGAAGGCGATCTCGTGGCGCGACAAAGCTGCAGGCACCGAGCAAAAAGCCGATACACGCAACGTGTTCATCTTTGTCGGGGCGGATCCGGAAACCGGATGGCTCCGTGGGCGCGAGGTCGCGTTCGACGCACACGGATTCGTCCTCACCGGACTGGCCACGCAGGGTCCGGATGGCCGCGCGCCAGCCGCACTTGAAGCGAGCGTTCCTGGCGTATTCGCCGTAGGGGACGTGCGGTCGGGATCGGTTAAGCGCGTTGGAGGTGCGATCGGTGAGGGCGCAGCTGCCGTCGCCCAGATCCATCAGTACTTGTCGCAGTCGCCCCGGGACGTAGCACGGCGCACGAGCTGAAGTCGGCGCACAAGTATGGGCGGTTTTGCGGCAATGCGCTGATCATGCCGGACGCCTCCACCAGGCGTCGAGGCGGTCCGGTGCTTCGTCGTGTTGGAACTACCGTCGGCATTGACGTGCGAAAGAGAGGCCCTCGCATCGCCTGCGATTTTCTGAGACAGTTGGTGCTCAGTCAGGTTTTGTGAACATGGCGTTGCCACTGGCTGTCTCGGCCGCTGGGACCTCCTCCTGCAATACGTCCCAGTGTTCCACCACCTTCCCATCCTTAAGACGGAAAATATCTACGGCCACCATCGGTTTTGGACCCCAACCGGTGTAACGCCCATGGACCATAACGAGGTCGCCCTCTGCGACCGCCATGCCGGGTTCATACGTGAGAGCGGTAAGCGTCGGAATCAATTTGGCTATGGCGGAAGGACCATCCGGGATCACCGGATTGTGCTGTTTGTAGTTGCTCGCAAATATCTGAACCACCGTTGGATCCCGTTCGATAAAGGCCCTCTTGAGTGCTTCGAGTGCGATTTCCTTGTTAGACTTGGCCATAAGCTACCTCCCTAACGATCGTCGACGCTACGAGTCCGTCGCGCATTTGAGCAATGACTTCTCCTTGAGCGTGTCACTTCGCGCAGCGAGCGTCGTGGTCTTGTAGTGTGGCGATTTGCTCATCCGTGAACGGGATACTCGCGCAACCGTGGTTTTTTTTGCAGATGTAGTCGAACTTAGCTGCCGGCTGGTGGCAACCAAGACAGGAGCCTGTGGAATTCGACGCGGAGTCGCCCCGGCTGGCGATCTTGGTGCCGTTCGCTGAGACGGTGAGGGCAAAGAATTCCCATCCATCGGTATTGGGGAAATCCTTTTTAGACTCCTTAACCATGGCTTCGCCCGGAATGAGTTGGATGGTCGTACCCACGGGATATCCTTTTCCCGCGACGTCGCCCTCGAAAATTTGCACCGCTTCCTTAAGCTTGGCGGGATCGGCGTGGCGGATATAGGTCCCCTCGACCTTGACGGCGCCGTCACGAATACAGTCGAAGGAGTTTTCGGGAATCGCAGTTTCTTCGGCATTGACCGCGGGGCTCGCGGCGGCAATCACGAGGCAGACGATAAACGCGGATGTTGCGCAAAACATTGCATTACACTTCATGGCGTAGACTCCAAGTGATAGGTTATCGTCCGCGGCCTATTGAAAGGAAGCACAAACATAGCGGAGGACATTGATGCCTTCGGACGTAGGCCTGACGCCCGGTGGCACGGCCCACCCACCCGCGCGATGCGCCTGTCGGCAAATACGACATTTAAGACCCCCGGTGCTGAGGCACAGGTCTGCGCTCTGCGACCTAGATGGCCTCGAGCCTTCGCGCGCCTGGCTGGACGACCAAGTGACCAGTCAGGAGGCCAAGGTGTCATTTCGCAGAATTTCCCGGTATCGGAAGCAATCGACCGTGTGGTCATTGACCATGCCGGTCGCTTGCATGTGGGCATAAACCACCGTGGAACCAACAAACGAAAATCCCCGCCTCTTGAGATCCTTGCTGAACGCGTCTGATATCGGCGTGGTCGCGGGAATATCGCCGATGTTTTTCCACCGGTTTTGTTTTGGGTGGCCACCGATAAACTGCCAAGCGTAGGCCCAGAATGTTCCGAACTCTTCCTGAATCTTGAGAAACGCTCGCGCGTTGCTAATGGCAGATTCAATTTTCATTCGGTTTCGAATGATGCCCGGGTTTTGGAGTAGTTTGGCGACGCGCTTGTCCGAATATCTCGCTACCTTCACGGGATCAAAATCGCTAAACGCTCGGCGATATCCTTCGCGCTTGTTGAGAATCACAAGCCAGTTAAGGCCTGCTTGGGCACCCTCCAGAACGAGAAACTTAAAATGTTTGCGATCATCGCGTGCTGGGATGCCCCACTCACGGTCGTGATAACGAATCACCGAGGACTTGCCGAGGACGGCCCAGGCACATCGCGTTCGTCCGTCGTTTATGCTTACGGACGTCAAGATGTTCGCGCTCTTGTGTTGCTAGATCTCAAAGGAGCGATTCGGTGACGTAATGTTCTTGGAGTCGTAGGAGCGCATTCGCGCCAGCCCCGCGTCGGAGACGCACAATTTCAGAAACAAGTTTCGCTCGAGCGCTAATCCTTGCGCTAGCGGTGTGTCCGTGGCGCCACGCACCAGCCGTTTGACGTAAGCGAGCGATTCAGCTGGAAAAGAAACGAGGCGCCGAGCAATCTCCATCGCCTGATCAAGTGCCTTTCCGTCCACTGTGAGATGAACCAGGCCTTTGCGTTCAGCCTCGCGCGGGGACAGCGCAACGCCCATCAGGATGTGCATCAGCGCGGCGGACGTTCCGATCGCGCGAGGCAATCTCTGTGTGCCGCCGGCGCCGGGAAGCAATCCGAGGTTCACCTCCGGCAAGCCCAAAAGGTAGTCGCCATCCTCCGCAACACGCAGATCGCAGGCGAGAGTGAACTCAAAGGCGCCGGCGATCGCGGTGCCCGAGATGGCGGCAATGACGGGCTTTGGCATGGTCTCGCACAGCGCCATCGCCTTATCGAAGAATCCACCATTGTAGGTTGCGTTTTCCGGCCATTCGCGACCGGAGGCGCGCAGGTCTTCTGGGATCCGGATGAGAGAAGGGATGTCAAAGTGGCGGTTGAAATAGCCGGGTGCACCGCCAGTCACGATTACCACGCGAACGCGACGATCCCCTGCGAACGTCTCAAGCGCCCCGGTGAGGCCGTCTCCCATTTCGGCATCGAAATATATGCGCTTGGGACCGCCCAAGGTCACAACGGCAATCCCGTCAACGACCTTGGTATCGAGAACCTCGGCGTTCATCTTGATCTCCTGAATTTGACGAGGGCTGGGCTACCGCGGGAATTTGATGGCGGGCATGGGCCGGCCCGGCATCTCACAGGGTGTCCAGCACCTCCGGCCATCGCTTTTCGAACTCTGTGTTGGTCTGAAGCCCACGCCTCAGCAACTCGCCGACCTTCGTCTGGGTCTCTGGCCAGCTCAGCGCTGTCCCGAAGGAGTTAAAGGCGTCCAGGAAACACTCGGCGGGCGGCAATGAAATCTCATTGACCAGACGTTTCGCCGCCGCGATGGATCGCTTGTCGAAAGAGCTGATCCGCCGCGCGAGTGTGTCAACGAATGCATCGAGCTCGGCGTCGGGCAGAGCGCGGTTGACATATCCATATCGCTCGGCTGTTTCACCGTCGAAGTCGCTCGCGCTCAGAATAATCTCAAGCGCGCGCCCCCTCCCCACCAAGTGCGGAAGACGTTCGGTCCCGCCACCACCAGGATGAAGTCCCACCCCGACCTCGGGCTGACCAAGCCGAGTGTTTTCACGCGAAGCGAAGCGCATGTCGCAGGCGAGAACAAACTCGCTGCACGCTCCTCTGACGCAACCTCGGATTTTCGCGATCATCGCGACCGGCGATTTGGAGATCCGGACGAAGGTATCGAACAGGATGGGCAGTCCCGTGGGGCCGACCGCGCTCATGACGTTGCCGAGCTTGCCCGTCAAATCGAAGTGCGAAAGAAAGAAGTCGGCGTTTGCGCTTTCGAAAACAACCGCGCGCAGCTCCGAATCGCCTTCGATCTGCCCGAGCAGATCCTGGAGCGCTTCAAACACCGTCCCGTCAAGCACGTTGAACGGCGGGTAGTCGAAAACAACTCGCCAATACGCCGGCGTCTCCCGATGGATGCGCAGTGGATTCGTGGTGCTCATTGTCGCGCGTTTCCTCTACTGCGGATCGTCAGTGAAATTGGTTTCAGAGAAGCCGCCGAAGCGATCGCGGCGCGCCCGAACAGCTCCCGCCAGGCAAAGCGTAGGCGGGGGCTGGTTCATCACGCCATGTCGTTGTTGCCACCTTTTCGGCCACCGGGCGCATCTCGCCATTGGAGCAGCTCGAGTTGCGATCAAATCACCAGTCCTCAGGGCCATCATGGCGAACCCCGTTCGCACCCAAGATGGCCGAATAAGCGGCAAATTTCGACATAAGCCGTGTTGCAGTGTTGCGCGAACTGGGAGACATCGTTAAGGTGGAAGGCGGCGGGATCGCGCATGGCCACCCGATCGGAGCTACTGAGGTGGTGCTGACGACTCTATTGCACTCGATGCGTCGCGAAGGTCTGAAACGCGGCGTCGTGACGCTGTGTATCGGGGGAGGGCCGGGGATCGCGCTTGCGCTGGAAGTGCTTTGATGGAGACGCTACCAGCACTTGCCATGCATGATGTAACGCAAAGCTACAGGATCTCGGAGGCCGCGATGCTTCGCGTCGCATTGCTGTTACCCGACGGCTTCGCCACACTCAGCTTCGCGCCGCTTGCGGCTTTCGAAGCGGCAAACCTGGTGCTGGGCGAACGCTTCTACGACGTCCATGTCACGTCCGTAGCGGGTGGCCGCCTCGCCAATTCGTTCGGCATGGAAGTCGAGACCGAGTGCGTGGCGGACTCGGCATTCGACACGCTATTGGTCGGCTCTCCTCCCGACGTGTGTTCCCCATCGCAGCAGCTGCTTTCCTTCCTGCGGGGAGCGCCCACGAACACCCGCCGAGTCGCATCGATCTGCATCGCAGCTTTCATTCTGGGCGAGGCCGGATTGCTCGACGGCCGCCGCGTGACGACCCACTGGATGTTCGCCGAAGAGCTCCGGCGCCGGTATCCAAAAGCGACCGTGGAGGTCGATCGGATCTTCATCGCCGATGGGCCGATCTGGACGTCCGCCGGCATGACGGCCGGGCTCGACCTGGCGCTAAGCCTTGTAGAACGGGACCTCGGCGCTGAAAGAGCGCGCGAGGCCGCGCGAGTGCTCGTTATGCATCATCGGCGTGCCGGTGGTCAATCACAACACTCGACGCTGCTGGATCTCGATGCGAAATCGGATCGTGTGCAGAAATCGCTTTTGTATGCCAGGCGCAACCTCGGCACGCCGCTCTCGGTCGAAAACCTCGCTGAGGCCGCGTGCCTGAGCCCTCGTCAATTCAGCCGGGTATTCCGCGCCGAAACGGGGCTGTCTCCGGCCAAAGCGATCGAAAATCTCCGCCTGGAAGCCGCGCGGCTCATGCTGGAGCAAGGGCGCCTTCCGATCGAATCGATCGCCAATGAGACAGGGTTCGGGGATCGGGAGCGGATGCGTCGAAGTTTCGTGCGCGCCTTCGGTCAGACGCCACAAGCGATCAGAAACGCGGCGCCTCCACTGGCGTCGTTCTGAGAGGTCATGCGTCGGGGGGCCGCGTCCGGTAGCGCGCCGCGGGGTGGGCACGGGACAGATGCGGCGTCAGCTTCCGTCGCGCCGCTTCGAGCGCTTCCCAGTCGGCGATGCGAGGCAATGAAGGAATCGTCACCAATTCTCCCAGGTCCAGACCGGCGAGCGCGGCGTCGACCATCTCACCGACCGGCATGACCCTGTCGGCCGGAAGGTTGCTGACCGGCATCCCCGCTGTGTCCCAGAATGGGGTCGACGTCGCACCGGGTAGCACGACCTGGACTTGCACACCCTTATCGGCGAATTCGTGATGCAGCGATTGCGAGAATGTCAGCACGAACGCCTTCGTCCCGCCATACACGCCATTCAACATTTCCGGAACGATCGCAGCGACCGATGAGATGTTGATGATCGCGCCGTGTCCGCGAGCCGCAAACACCGGGGCGGCCGCAGAGGTGAGACGCATGAGCGCGACGACGTTGAGCTTGATCATCTCTTCCATCTGATCGACGTCGGAATGCATCATCGGTGCGACCGCGCCGACGCCGGCATTGTTCACCAGCATGGTCAAGCTAGCGTCCTGCTTCAGCGCGGCTTCGACGCGCGCGAGATCCTCATGCTTACAGAGATCGGCCACGAAGACTTCGACCGCCCGGCCGGTGTCATCACTGATCCGGGCAGCCAGGGCGTCGAGACGACCCCGGTTGCGCGCGACGATGGTCAGATCGTAGCCGCGGCGCGCCAACCGTTCCGCATAAGCGGCGCCGATCCCGCCCGATGCTCCGGTGATCAGGGCCCCACCCGGGTTCTGAAACGACATTCGTCTTTGCCCGAACCTGGCTCCGAAACATTGAATATCTACACCCGCTCGAACTCACGTGGAATGTCGTAGATGCCACCTTTACAGACAGGCGCTGACCGCGTCGCGAAAGGTGCACACCTTGTCCGAAATAGCTGTTTCTACGACATGGCAGCTGCTGCCGCGCGACCGTACGATTCGCTATCGCTCAATCTGAACGGACGGGCGGTGCGCGTCGAGGCGCGCGACCACATGCCGCTTCTTCCGGCCCCTGCGCGACATCCTGGGCTCTATCAAGCCAATGTAGTTGAAGATGAGAAAGGAAGAGGATATGAAATCGAAACTTACGGAAACCAAACCCAGCATCGTGTTCTGCCACGGCCTCTGGGCGGACGGCTCGTGCTTCAGCAAGCTGATCGTTCCCCTTCAGGCTGAAGGGTACGAGTGTATTGCAGCGCAGTACGGCCTCAACACAACGGCCGAGGACGTCGCACTGGTGAAAGCAACGATGGGCCGGGTCAGCGGCCCCGTCATCCTCGTCGGCCACTCCTACGGCGGAAGCGTCATCACCGGAGCCGGAACCGACGATCGGGTTGTCGGGCTGGTTTATATCTGCGCGCTGGCTCCGGACGCCGATGAAACGTCTCAGACGCAACAGTCCAAGTTTCCGAAGACCGATGTCTTCTCCCATATTGAAGTCGTGGATGGACGTATCTGGCTGCGTCCAGAGGGGACGAAGTACTTCTGCGGAGACCTTTCGGAGCAGGAGCAGAAGCTCGTTTGGGCGACCCAGGGTGTCCCCCAGCCCGATCTGTTCGAGGCGAAAGTCGGGGGAACCGCTTGGAAGTCGAAGCCGAGTTGGTACATCGTCGGCAAAAAAGACCGCACCGTGCATCCCGATCTGGAGCGCGCCATGGCCAAGCGCATGGGCGCAACTACCTATGAGCTCGACAGCAGCCACGTGCCGATGCTCTCCCAACCCGACCGGGTGATCGATGTAATCCGCACCGCCGCAAAGGCTGGTCAGACCCGCGCCGCCGTGGCATAGAAGCCGCCAACACGCCGTGCACGAAACTGTCAGCGGCAAGGCTCTCGATCGGCGCCATCACCGAACCTACACTCGCGCGGATGCGTTCCTATGAAGAGGAGAACATCACCTCGCCGTCGCGCTCTATCGTGGTCCAAGTCAGGACCGTGACTCATGAGTGACTCAGCCGCGCCCGTGAGGGTCATCGAGGAAACGACCGCCTACTGGAGAGTTGTCTTCGACTATCCGCCTTTCAACATTCTCGACGCCACCATCTTCGAAGGCCTGCAGAACCTGCTCGGTCGAATGGACGCCAGCCCGAGCCTGCGTGTCGTAGTATTCGAGAGCGCGAATCCTGAGTTCTACCTTGCCCACTTTGATTTGACGGGCAAGACGGGGAATATCATGACGGCTGTCGGGCCTTCCGGCCTCCCGATTCTGATCGACACGTTCGTCCGTCTTACCAGGTCTCCGGTGGTCAGTATCGCGAAGATCCGGGGCTGCGTTCGCGGCGCGAGCAGCGAGTTCGTCCTCGCCTGCGACATGCGCTTCGCGTCGCGCGAGAACACATTGCTGGGCCAGCCCGAAGTCGGGGTAGGAGTGCATCCCGGCGGCGGCGGTACGGAGCGCCTCCCGCATCTGGTCGGCCGCGGCCGCGCGCTCGAAATCATTCTCGGCGCAAATGACTTCGACGGCGATACCGCGGAACGATACGGATATGTCAATCGGGCACTTCCGGACACGGAGCTGGACGGATTCGTCGACGCGCTCGCGCGCCGGATCGCTTCCTTCGATCGGCGGTCCATTGCCGCGGCGAAGAATCTCATCAACCGAGTCTCGTTGCCATACGCCGACCGGCTCCTCGACTCCCTTACCTCCTTCCAGGCCACGCTGACCTGGCCTGAAGCGCAGCGGCGAATCCAGGCTCTGCTGGATCGCGGACTCCAACGGGACGGCGACTTCGAGAAAAGGTGGCCCGCGGTGCTCGGCACGCTTCTCGAAACCTAGTCATCTCGGATCCGGATTTCCTCGACATCCGAGCAAATCGTTGGCATCGGCTTGAAGTCGTCCAGGCCGTTGGATTCCTTCCTCCAGGGATACCAATGGAGTACTGCGATGTCACTGCAGCCGGATCCAGGCGTCAGCGCTTCCGGTTCGGCCCCGCCAGTTCGTCTAGACGCGACAGGAACAGTTTGAGAATCGGCGTCGTGTTCGACTTGCTATAGCCCACCGCTATCTCGATCGTCGGCGCTTCGCCTTCCAGCGGACGGCTGACCACGGACGAGGGCAGCAGGTTCTTGGCGTAGGCCGGCATCAGCGCGAGTCCGCGGGTGGACGCGACCAGGGACATCGCCATCGCCATGTTGTCCACGCCGTGGTCGAGCTTGATGTCGACTCCCGAGCGTCGCAGGTAATCCTCGGTGACGTCGCGCAGCACGGCGGCCTTGTTCGCGCCGCCGATGAATATCTCGCCCACGAAATCCTGCGGACGCACCGCTTCGCGCGCGGTGAGACGATGGTCGCTCGGCATCAGGACAATGAGCGGCTCGCGGTCCACCACGTGGTACCCGAGGTCGTAGCCCGGTTCGACGCGCAGGAAGGCCAGGTCCAGCCGACCGCGGACGATCGCTTCAGCGAGATCCGGCGAATAGTCGCTCGAGATCGTGACCTCGATGTTCTTCAGTTGGTCGCGCAGCACGTGCATCGCCCGCGGCAGCCAGTTCATCTCGTGCCCCGTCTGGAAACCAATCGAAAACGCCTTCCGTGCGGGTTGCGCCGCCCGGCGCGCCGCTTCCACCGCGGCTTCGACCTGCATCAGCGCCAGGCGAGCATGCTCGAGAAAGGCCGCGCCCGCAGCGGTCAGCTCGACGCCGTTAGCGCTGCGCGACAGCAGCTCGGCCCCGACTTGGTCCTCCAGGTCGCGAATCTGCCGGCTGAGCGAGGGCTGGGAGGTGTGGAGCCGGCGCTCGGCGGCAGTCGTCAGGCTGCCTTCCTCGACCACGGCGACGAAGTAACGCAGGTGCCTCAACTCCATAGCCGCTCCATGCCTGAGAGGTATGCCACCAGCTTACAAAGTCTTTTTCAAGAGCGCAATTCGACCCCAGATTGAGTGCCATGGAAATACACCGATCAGCGGACGAGGCTTCCGTTGTCACCAGGGTCGAGCGCATCAATCGGCCATGAGGAGTAGCGCAATGAACAAGCAAATCGTGTCCAAGCTAGGCAACAAGGTGGCACTCGTTACCGGTGGTTCGCGGGGCATTGGCGCAGCGATCGCGAAACGTCTGGCCAGGGATGGCGCGAGCGTGGCGATCACCTACGCGAAGGATGCCAGCGCGGCTTCGGAAGTCGTTAAGGCAATCGAGCTCGATGGCGGCAAGGCTATCGCCATCCGCGCGGATGCTGCCGACGTCGAAGCTGTCAAGGGCGCGGTCGAAAAGACTGTCGCGACCTTCGGCCAACTCGATGTGCTTGTGAACAATGCCGGCACAGCCATTCCCAAAACGTTCGAAACTACCACGCTCGAGGAGATGGATCGCGTGATCGACATCAACGTGCGCGGTGCGATGGCGGCGACGCAGGCTGCGCTGAAGCACATGAAGAACGGGGGTCGCATCATCATGACCGGGTCGGCGATTGGTGAGCGTGTCTCGACGCCCGGGCTGGTCGCCTACGCGGCTACGAAGGGGGCCGTGAAGATGTTTACCCAGGCTTTGTCGAGAGAGGTCGGAAGTCGGGGCATCACGGTCAACAACGTCCAACCGGGGCCGATCGACACGGATTTGAATCCTGCCGCGGGAGATTGGGCGGTGCCTCAGAAGGCCGCCACGGCCCTCGATCGCTATGGGCGCGTCGATGAGGTCGCCGCACTGGTGGCGTTCGTAGCCGGTCCCGAGTCGTCGTACATCACCGGGGCCAATCTAACCGTTGATGGCGGAATGAATGCTTGAAATGTCACCGCCGCTAACGTTCCCCTTCCTAACAGCCAAGCATCAGGAGCTACGACCATGCGCGATCTTTCTGGAAAAACCGCTCTCATCACCGGCGCGTTGACCGGCATCGGCCGCGCAACCGCGCTCGCCTTCGCCCAGGAAGGTGCGCGGGTACTCGTCTCCGGCCGGCGTGACGATGCCGGCCAGGCACTGGTCACCGAACTGCGCGCTCTCGGTGCCGAGGCCGAATTCGTTCGCGCCGATGTCCGCCGCGAGGACGACGTGCGCAACCTCATCGACAAGACGGTCGCGCGCTTCGGACGTCTGGATGTGGCGGTCAACAACGCCGGTACCGAAGGCCAGCCCGGCCCATTGACCGAGCAGTCTGCCGAGACCTATGCGGCGACTTTCGATACCAACGTGCTCGGGACCATCCTCAGCCTGAAGCACGAAATGCGCGTGATGCTGGCTCAAGGGCACGGCAGCATCGTCAATCTGTCGTCGACTCTCGGCAGCCGCGGTGGCGCTGGCGCGGCGATGTATGTCGCGAGCAAGCACGCGGTCGAAGGTCTGACCAAAGCTGCCGCGCTGGAAGGCGCAGCAGCGGGCGTTCGCGTCAATGCGGTCGCTCCGGGCCCGGTGGACACGGAAATGCTGACCCGCTTCACCGGCAATGCGGACCGGAAAGCCGGCCTGGTCGCAGGCGTGCCAGCGAAACGTGCCGGAAGGCCTGAAGAGATTGCTCAGGCGATCGTGTTTCTGGCTTCCGACAAGGTGGACTACCTCACCGGTCAAATCATCGGGGTCAATGGCGGCAAGACTGCGTCGTGACGCGGCGCCTTGAGCATCACTAAGAATGACGCCTCGTGCTTTGCCCGGCGCCGGTCGCGGATCGCCGTTCCGGAGCCGGTGTGCCAGATCGCCATGATTCAAGGAGAATGAGATGAAACGTACTACTCCGGCGGAAAACAAAGCGCTCGTCCTGGAGGCGTTCGATACGCTGTTCAACAAGCGCGACTATGTTGCGGCTGAGCGCTATTGGTCGCCCGACTACATCCAGCATAGCGCTCACATCGAGCCTGGCCGCGAAGGCCTTTTCAGTCTCATAAAGAGCATCCCGGCGACACTGAAGTACGAGCCCGGACTCATCGTGGCCGAAGGAGAGTTCGTGATCATTCACGGACGCTTCTCGGGTCACGGTCAACCGAGGAACTGGATCGCAGCCGACATTCTGCGCATCGTCGACGGCGTGCTCGCCGAGCACTGGGACGTGATCGAAGACGAGGCTTCGCGCACGGAGTCAAAGAGCGGTCGTCCCATGTTCGGCGCCGACTTCGGCGAGTGAGCGTCCATGCAAATGCGTTAAAGGCTGGCGAGCGGTCGCATACCGAAAACCGCTCATACATGATTCATGTCAACAGCAGGAAGAACAGAACCCATGGGAACCAAATCAATCAAGCTGCCAGGACCCACCCACCCGATTACGATCGAAGCGAATCCGGCGCGGGTCACCGTGTCGGTCGCGGGCCGCGTCATCGCGGATACCCGGAACGCACTTACGCTGAGCGAGGCCGGATACGCCGCGGTCCAGTACATCCCGCGAAAGGATGTCGACATGACGCTGGTGACACGAACGGACCATCAGACCTATTGCCCCTACAAGGGCGACTGCGCCTACTACAGCATTCCTCTCGGCGGTGACCGATCGGTGAACGCCGTATGGACCTACGAGGCCCCTTATGCAGCCGTCGCTGCGATCAAGGATCGCTTGGCCTTCTATCCCGATCGTGTCGACGCGATCGAGGAGCGGCGCGTACCGTGAAGCCGACGCGTCGCAAATGCGGAACTGGAACTGCACGTCGCGTGCGCAGCCGAACGCCGTCATATTGAGCCATCTCCGCTATCACCAATGAAACTCACGAGCAATACGATTTTGATCACCGGCGGTGCCAGCGGCATCGGTTACGAACTCACCAGACAACTCACGGCGCTTGGTAACACGATTCTTATCACCGGCCGCGATCAAGCCAAGATGGACCGTGCGAAAGCGGCCTTTCCAAAACTTCACACCTTTCGAAGCGACGTTTCCGATCCGAACGCGATCGCCGCTCTTTACGAAAAAGTCACCAACCAATTTCCTGAGCTCAACATTTTGATCAACAACGCCGGCATCATGCGCGAGATCAATGTTCACGACAAAGCTGGAAGCCTCGAAGACATCACTCGAGAGATCGAGACCAATTTGAGCGGGCCGATTCGCATGGTGAAACAATTCTTGCCGCATTTGAAAACAAAATCAGAGGCGGCAATCGTGAACGTTTCATCGTTATTGGCATTTGTTCCATTGCCCATTGCACCGGTTTATTGCGCCACCAAGGCCGGTCTGCACTCGTTCACCGAGTCTCTTCGCGTGCAACTGAAAAACACCAAAGTGAAGGTGTTTGAGCTAGCACCGCCGACGACACAAACCGAACTCTTGGGTGACTTTAACTCTGAAGACCTGAAAAGCGTTTCTATCATGAAGGTGGACGACATGGTCAAAGTCGCCGTCAAAGGAATGCAAACCGATCGATTTGAAATTCGTCCAGGTCAGGCGAATCAGCTCAAAATGATGAGTCGCGTGGCGCCTGGATTTATCTTGAAACAAATGAGCCGATCAGTCGATCGTATGCTCAGAACACAGAAATAATTCGACGGCGATGAGTTGTTTGGTGTTGGCCATGGCAGCTCTCCGATGAGTGGTTTCTTGGTGCAGAAATCGGCTCGGCTGCAAGTCTTCAGCCCGAAGGAGAGTTCAGCGTGCCGGCAAGCACGTCCCGGAGAGGCTTGGGCGTGCGACCGCCAAGGCGCTCGACGTCGCCGGTCACAATGTCGAACTCGCCTGCCGCGAAGCTCGTCTGGAGGTCGATGACAGTGTTGACGACCTCCACCGGCAGACCCGCCTGCGTCAGTCCGGCGCGCATTTGCTCTTCCGCGATGGCAAGGAACGCGAGCGGCCGGCCGGTGATTTCGGCGATGAGGGCCGCGCGCTGCGCACCCGACAGGCGCTCGGGGCCGGTAGCGTTGTAGATCGCGCCTGCATGGCCGTCGCCGATCAGGATTCCGGCTGCGGCGGCTGCCACGTCACCGCGCGCAACGAAGGCAACCCGGTTCTCGGCCAGCCCGGTCAGCACGCCTCGGTCCAGCGACGCCTGCGCCTGCTGCAGGAGAGCTTCGGCATAGAAGTTCATGCGCAGGATGGTCCACGCCGGCGCCGTCGCGATGAGACGCTGCTCGCCCCGCCAGTAGGAGGCGCCGAGCGCCGGCTCTTCCGCCTGCCGCGTGCCCGCGGCCGACATGAAGACGATGTGCTTGACGCCCGCCCTCACGGCCGCGTCGATGGCAGCGACGTTCTGCGCCCCGCGCTTTCGAGCATCGACGGTCGAGATGATGAGCAGACGATCGAGACCCGCATAAGCCTCCGCGAGGCTTTCGGGCCGGTTGTAGTCCCCGAATCGTCCTTGAGCCGGTCCCGAGACGGTTTCCGGCGTGCGCGTGATGGCCACGACCTCGTGTCCGTCACGACGCTGCTGCAGTTCCGAAACGACCGCTCTGCCCAAATGGCCGCTGGCGCCACTCACGCCGATTTTCATGTCAACCTCTCGCAGATCGTAGCGGATGCCGAGTTGCTCATAAGAATCTCCTTGGTGGGGTAGGTTGATACGTGTCGGTGCATACGGCGAATTAGGCGCTCGCTGTGACCGGGAGATTCACTTGCGCCCAGGTCGAGAAGCGGGTCGGTTGCCGGTCGGCCACCTTGTTCGCGAGCGCAATTCGGTCACGCGAATCCGAACCCAGGTAGGTATGCGCCTGGAACCAGGCAAACATCGCTGCCATTTCGGCGGCCCCAGGGAAGAACGTAGCAAAAACTTCCTTCGGGACCTGCTTGAATGAAAATTCATGTCCCTGCTGATTCAGCGTGTCGACGATTTCGTTGAAGCTCATGAAATCACCGACCAGCGGCAGGTACTGCCCGTTGCCGGCCTGATCCGGGTGTGCGAATGCGCCGGCAACGATGGCGCCGAGTTCTCGGATATCGCCCATGTGAATGCCGCGCACAGTGGGATCGATGGGGAGCGCCCAGCCCAGGGTCCCGTCTTCCTGTTTTTGCGGAGCCCCCACCCCCAGGAAGTTCTGATAGAAGAAAGGCGCGATCACGAACGTGTGATTCGCAAACCCGGCTTCCTTCACGATCCGATCGACTTTCGCCTTGCCGGTAAAGTGGGGAACGTGCAGCTTGCCGCGACTGATCGCTTCGACGTCGGGTAGCGTCGACCAGACAAAGTGTTGGACGCCCGCTTGCTTGGCCGCGCGTACCGCCGCCGTCGCCTGCTTCACCTCGTCGGTGCCCGGTTCCCCGAAATTGGTGACCAGGAACACGCCGTAGGCTCCTGCAAATGCGGCCTTGAGGGTTTCGGGATTATCGAGATCCGCGTCGACGACTTCGTCGGCGAGCCCGCGATGCTCGTCCGGGTGTCGCGTCAGAGCGCGTACCTCGAACTGATCTTGGGCTTGCAGGGCCCGGAGGACTGCGCCTCCCTGTTGACCCGTTGCGCCGATCACGGCGATCCGTTTCTTGCTGTGGGATGACATGTCCGCTCCTTGTCTAGGTGGGGTTGATGTTTACAGCCGACGCGCGGCACGAAGCCGCTGGCCAATTCGATCGATTTCGGCTTCGCCCTGAGTCAGCGCGGCAGTGCTCCCATGGGCAAGTCACTAGCCGAGCAGCAGTGGCGAACTCTCTCGACGATTGACGAACATTTTGTTCGTGACACTATAATAAGGACTGACGGACATCACACAAGGAGGCACCGCTTTGAGCGGCACGCACAGTTCTGTTCGCAAGCTCGATGCATCTCGCGCTGATTGCCAGGCCAGCGCGGAGATACTCGATCGCATCGGCGACAAGTGGACGGTGATGGTGGTCGTGGCATTGGACCATGGGCCTTTGCGTTACAACGAGATCCGCCGTGTTGTCGACGGGATTTCGCAACGCATGCTTACGCTCACCCTGAAGGGGCTGGAGCGCGACGGGCTCATCAATCGGACCATGTATCCGACCATTCCGCCACGCGTCGATTACGAGCTGACGGAACTAGGGAAGAGGCTGATGGTGCCGCTGCAATCGCTGTACGACTGGGCGGCGAAGCATCGACCGGCGATGCTGGCGGCGCGCAAGAAGTTCGCCGAGAAGGAACGGCTGGCTGGACCTCAGCAGAAGCGCTTTGCTGCGCCGAAGTAATTTTTGAGGCTCGATCCATGCCACCCCTGTCACCCGCCCGACTGATGTAGGAATTTCGACCGCTCGGGCATTTGAATAAGCGGCATTGTGCAAAGTATCTGAGGAGAGCATTTCATGGCGAAACTCAAGAAAGTGACATTTACGGTGAACGGCCAGAAGCGGACGGTCAGCGCGCTCGAGGACACGCCACTTCTGTGGGTGCTGCGCGAAGATCTGAAGCTGACCGGAACGAAATTCGGTTGCGGTGTCGGGCAGTGCGGCGCCTGCACCGTACACATCGACGGAAGTCCGAACTACGCCTGCTTGAATCCGATAGGGACCATGCAAGGGCGGAGCGTTACCACCATAGAAGGTCTCTCTTCGGACAGCAGCCACCCGCTTCAAAAGGCCTGGGTTGCGGAGCGCGTGCCGCAATGCGGCTACTGTCAGTCGGGCCAGATCATGCGTGCCGCCGGGCTGCTCAAGGAGAATCCTAAGCCATCGAGAGATCAGATCGTTACGTACATGCAAACGAACATCTGCCGCTGTGGCAGCTATGTCAGGATCGCGCGCGCGATCGAGCGCGCCGCGCGGGAGGGCTGAGAGATGACACACACAGAAATGAACACGTGCCCGGCCGAGTCGGCCAGCAGGCGCCGTTTCATGGTCGGAGCGGCGGGACTGAGCTTTGGTGTGGCGATCGGCACATGGCAGCCGCTGTGGGCGCAGACCCTGGCATCGACGGGCGACGCGCCGACGGGCTCGAAGGGTACCGAGATGTCGCCGTGGGTCACGATCTTCACCGATGGCACGATCAGCATCATGTCCCCCGCCGTGGAAATGGGGCAGGGGTCGCTGACCTCGCTACCGCTCATTCTTGCAGAGGAGCTCGACGCTGATTGGGCGAAGGTGCGCATCGTTCCGGCGCCGCCCAACGATGCCCTCTATGCCAATCCGGCGTTCGGGATGATGTACACCGCCGGAAGCACTGCGGTCCGGGAGTACTACACGGAGCTGCGCACCTTTGGCGCGCAGGTGCGGCGGGTGCTGCTGCAAAATGCGGCGAAGCAGTGGAATGTGCAGATCGCCGAATTGACGACCGAGCCAGGCGTCGTCGTGCACAAGCCAACGCGTCGCCGTCTGTCCTACGGAGAAATCGCGGCAACCGCGGCGATTCCGGCGCAGGCGCCGGAGATCAAGCCGGAGGACTTGAAGAAGCCGGCACAGTTTCGGTTGATCGGCCGCGACGTCATGCGCGTCGAGCTTCCGCAGAAGGTCAATGGCACGGCTCGGTATAGCATCGACGTACAGGTGCCCGGCATGGTCTACGCCGCCGTGCTGCGCGCACCGGTGGAAGGCAGCCGGCCCGAGAAGGTTGTCGACGACGGCGCGAGGAAGGTTCCCGGCGTTCTGAAGATCGTACCGTTGCCCTATGGGGTGGGTGTCGTCGCCACGGCGCCTTTTGCGGCGTTCAAGGCGAAGAATGCCTTGAAGGTGACATGGAGCAAGGAGGGCAAGGCGTGGGGCTTCGATAGCGAAAAACAGAAAGCTGCGTTCTCGGCCGCGGCGCGAGACGTCGGTACCAAAGGCGCATTGTGGGAATCGGTGGGGGATGCCGCGGCGGGCCTCAAGAACGCGACGACAGTCCTCGAAGCGGAGTACAGCACCGATTTCGCGTATCACGCCCAGATGGAGCCGCTCAACTCTGTGGCCTCGGTGGCTGCAGACGGAAGCTCGGCTGAAATCTGGTGCGGCACCCAGGGACAGACGATGGCCGTAGCCGCGGTGGCCAAGGCACTCGGGATTTCACCCGACAAGATCAAGCTGCACAGCATGCTTCTCGGCGGTGGCTTTGGACGCAGAGGTCATCGCGACGAGGAATTCGTGGTCGACTCGGTGCTGCTTTCGAAGGTTGTCAAGAAACCGGTCAAGGTTATCTGGACGCGCGAGGACGACGTTCATAACGGCCGCTTCCGACCGATGAATGTGGACTATCTACGCGCGGGTCTTGATTCCAGCGGGCGACTCGTCGCCTGGCATCATCGCGTGGCTTCCGACATCGTGACGGCGTTCCAGGATCCCGTTCGCTTCGAGAAAGCAGGCCGCAAGGACTTCATCGGGATGGGCGGCGCGCAGCTCAAGACCTACGACATACCCAACCGGTTGAGTGAAGAGATCCCGCAGGATACCGGCGCACGTACCTCCGCGTTGCGCGCGATCGGCTTCGGTCCGAACAAGTATGCGATCGAGGGTTTCATCGACGAGGTGGCCGCCAAGGTTGGGAAGGACCCGATCGCATTTCGGCTCGAATTGCTCAAGGGCAGCCCGCGTGCCCGAAAGAAGCGCCGGAGAATCGTGTAAATCAGTACAGCTACGAATCAGGGGTCGTCATTCGTCTGGTCCTAGGAGAGGCTAGCGCGCGTTCAAGGCGGGGTCATATTAAGTCGGCGTAACTGGACGTCCAGGGGCGTTAGCTGCCATTAAGTGCCAAGAAACGGACCCCACCGAGCGTCATGTAAGCACTTGATTGCTGGGGTTAATTCTGGGTCTAAATCGACGGACTGTTAATCCGCAGGTCCCAGGTTCGAGCCCTGGTCGGGGAGCCAATCAGCTTTGGTCCATTCCGGTCACATAGGTAACGGTTTATACCGGAGACATGGGTAACACTTTTGCGGCGAAGGGGTTCTCGGCGGCTTCGATGGGAGGGCTTGACTGCCGGACAAAAATGTCCGATAATGCCAACGTTGGCTGGGCGAGTAAAAAACGAACAACAAAGATTTTCTAGCCTATGCGAGGAAACGAGCTAATCAAGAAGGTCGAAGCGTTGGGGAAGGAAAGCGGGATCACCGTCCGGATCGACAAGAAGCGGGGGAAGGGAAGTCATCAAACGCTTTATTTCGGGGAGCGGAAGACCATCATTCGCAACCCCAAAGACGAATTGAAGACTGGCACCTATCACGCGATGCTAAAGCAGCTCGGCATCAGCGAGAAGGATTTGAAGTGACTGCGAGAGACTTGCGAATCGTATGGAAACTCTAGCGTATGCAGTCCGGCTCGAGCCGGCAAAGGAAGGCGGTTACGTCGTGACCTGTCGCGATCTCCCTGAAGTGGTGACGCAGGGAGACGATTTTGAAGAGGCGCTAGCGCAGGCGAGTGATGCGTTGGACGAAGCGTTTGCCGCACGCATCGATGATGGAGAGGATTTTCCGGAAACCTCGCCGCCTCGTAAAGGAGAATATGTTGTCGCGCCAAGCTCGGATTTAAGCGCTAAGGCTGCGCTCTATCTGGCGATGAAGGAGGCCGCAATCTCCAAGGTAGCGCTTGCACGGACGCTCCAAGTAGATGAAAAGGAGGTCCGTCGACTGCTCGACCCGCATCATCCATCCAAATTGCCGCGGATGGAGGAGGCACTGCGCGCTCTCGGTAAGCGTCTTGTGCTGAGTCTTCAGCCAGCAGTCAGATCAGCGATGCCGGCGGCCTCTGCGCGGGGCAACAAGCCGCCGAGCACCAAAGGTCGAAGCGGCCAAGCAAGGAAGTCGCTGCATCCGATACCGCGGAAAAGGGCGCCAGTTGCAGCTTAGGTTAACGACGGTGAATCTTTGGGACGATACATGCGGTGACGAGGACGGGTGTCGGTCGGCACAATTGGCGACGGCCCCTTCCCTGACGGCCACGGGTTGTGGGTGGGTTTGAATCCGATCGTAGCCGCACTTGCATGCGGGGTATATTAAGTCCGCGTATCTGAGTGTCCAAGGGCGTTAACTGCCATTAAGTGTCCAAAAACGGACCCCACCGAGAAGCATGTAAATACTTGATTGCAGTTCTTATTATGACCTTCGAATCGACGGACTGTTAATCCGCAGGTCCCAGGTTCGAGCCCTGGTCGGGGAGCCATCCCGCTTTATTTCCAGCGATAGCATTTACTAACTTGGGTCTATTTTTGGGGTCTATTTTAGGTCTGCTTGGTCCGTCGCTCTATCCGCCGAATTGCATTTGATATCAGTTTCTTCAAGCGCTTTTGTCGGGGTCTAATGCGGTCCGTCGCTCTACGCGCCAATCGCATTTGATATCAGTCCCTTCAAGCATTTTTGTTGGGTCTATGCGGTCGGCGTGCGGTCCGTCGCTCGTTGTCGTTGCGGCGCTGGGTTTATTCCTCGTGCCGGCTTTGCGGCGCTACGCGAACACTCCATGGTCAATGCGGCGAGCGTATCGAGCACGCTCTCGACGCCGATATCGGTATCAATCAGGCTCAGTGGCGCATTGCCGCGAAGCGCTGCATTCCCCGGCGGAGCGTGAGCGACGCATCGAGATTTCGACCCACGGGTAATGAAGATGCGGCTTTGCTCGCCTCACGCAGCGATCGCTAATGGCCCGACCCGAGCTTCTCTTATCGGCAGGTTGATAATCGCTGCGGCTGCAGCCAGCGTCATGTCCGCGTACCACATCCAGTGAAAATCACCGGTTTGGGCGAGCGCGATCCCGCCGAGATACGCGCCGAGAAAGCCGCCGATCTGATGCGACAGCAGCGTCAGTCCGAACAGGGTGGCGAGATAGCGGGCTCCGAACAGCTTCGCCACGATGGCAGCCGTGGGCGGTACGGTTGCAAGCCACGTGAGTCCGAGGCCGACCGCAAAGGCGTAGAACGTCCAGTCGGTCTTCGGCGTCAGCAGGTACCAGGCGATCAGCAGCGCGCGCGATCCGTACATGAGCGCTAGGATGTATTTGCTGCGATAGCGCGCCGTGAGCGAGCCGGCGACTAGGCTGCCTGCGATGTTGGAAAGGCCGATCAAAGCCAATGACCAACTCGCCACCGTGGGCGGCAGGCCGCAGAGGTTGACTTCGCCCGGCAGATGCGTCACCAGGAACGCAATGTGAAATCCGCAGGTGAAGAAGCCGGCGTGCAGCAGCCAGTAGCTGCGATCGCCGATCGCGTCGCGCATCGCCTGCCACGGGGCGGCTGTCGAGGCGGCGAGATGGTGGTCCACCGTGCCAGATGGCGTGACGATGCGGACCAAGGGCAATGCGGCCAAGGCGATAACCGCGAGCGACCACATCGCGCCCATCCATCCGAGAAGCTGAATCAGCCCTTGCGAGATCGGGGCGAAAGCAAATTGGCCGAACGATCCGCCGGCATTGATGATGCCCGCTGCCTTGCCTCGCCGATCGGCGGTGAGATGCTGTGCTGCCGCGCCGATCAATACCGAGAAGCTGGCCGCACCGGCGCCGACGGCCGACAGCAGACCGAGCGCTACGACGAGACCGAAGGCTGACGTCATGAAGGGCGTCATTGCCGTGCCGACTGCGAGCACGACAAGTCCCGCGATCAATACCTTCGCGGGACCATAGCGATCCGCCGCGGCGCCCGCCACCGGTTGGATAACGCCCCACATCAATTGCGCCACGGCGAACGCAAGGCTGATCGTCGTGATACCGAGCCCCGTCGAGCTGTTGAGTGGCGAGATGAAGAGCCCCAGGGACTGCCGCGCCCCCATCGTCACCATGAGGATTGCGGCGGCCGCCAGCGTCACCACCCATGCTCTGCGCAACCCGGCGCGATCGTTCGCGGCGACCATGCCTACACTTGCGCGAAACCGCCGTCGACGAACAATTCCGTCCCGGTGATATAGCTGCTGTCGTCGGAGGCGAGAAACACGACCGCTTTCGCGATCTCGTCGGGCGTGCCGAATCGTCCGAGTGGGACGATGGCCGAAATCATCTTGCGGCGTTCCTCCCCGACTGGGGAGGAGGCGAGGAGGTCGTTGAGCCCCGGCGTGTCGGTCGATCCAGGACTGATGGCGTTGACGCGAATGCGCCGCTCCTTGAGATCGGTGGTCCATGTGCGAGCAAACGAACGAACGGCAGCCTTGGTCGCGCTGTAGACGCTGTTGGCAGCCAGGCCTTTGCTGCCGACGATCGAAGCGTTCAGGATGATGGAGGCTCCATCAGGCAAGAGCGGAAGGGCCTTCTGCACGGTGAACAGCACGCCCTTCACGTTGATGTCGAAGATGCCGTCATAGACCTCCTCGGTGATCTTGCCGAGCGACGCATACTTGGCGACGCCGGCGTTGGCGAACAGCACGTCGAGCCGACCTTTGTCGCGCTTGACCTGGTCGAACAGCCGGTCGAGGTCGGCGAGGTTCGACACATCTCCACGGATGCCGGTTACATTGCTTCCGACGTCCTTCACCGCCGCGGCCAAGTCTTCTTCCCGGCGCCCGGTGATGAAAACGTACGCGCCTTCCCCCACGAAGCGCTTCGCTGTTGCGAGGCCGATGCCGCTGCTCCCGCCAGTAACGAGCGCGGTCTTGCCTTCGAGCTTACCCATGTGCTTCTCCTTATGAGGCAGAACGGCGGAGCACAAGCAGGTTGCCGACGAAGACCTGCACCGGCTCACCGTTCTGATTCAACGTCGTCGTTCTTACATTGATCACGCCCTGGTCGGAGCGAGACTTCGAAGGACGCACGTCGAGTACCTCGCTTTCGACGTAAAGCTCGTCTCCCGGCCGCACCGGGCGCGGCCAGCGCATTTCGTCGAACCCGGCACCGATGATGCCGCCCGCAGGCTTGAGCTCGCTGTCAACGAGGAGGCGCATGGTCATCGCCGCCGTGTGCCAGCCGCTCGCCGCCAGTCCCTTGAAGAACGTTTCCCGCGCGCTCACTTCGTCCAGATGGAAGGGCTGCGGATCGAATTCAGCGGCAAAGGATTTGATGCGCGTAGCTTCGACAGTGAGGTGGCCCGAGCCGAACTTCCGTCCCGGTTCAAAGTCCTCGAGATATCGGATCATGCGAGCCTCGCTCGCGTTGACTGGCGCCGGGCTGTGGAAGCGACGCCCGGCTTTTCGAGGTCGCACGCAACGACCTCGCCGAGAAGGCCGCGCAGATCGGCCGCGCGCCTGGCGTCGAACCTTTCCTCGAACTCCTTCTGCGCCTCGACCCATAGTTTCGCGGCGCGGTGCAGCCGCTCGGCGCCAGCTTTGGTCACGGCGAGCTCCTTGCTGCGCCGATCCATGGTCCCGTCCCTTATAACAATGAGGCCGTCGCGCTCCAGCGGCAGCATCGTCCGGCCGAGGGTCGTGCGGTCCATGACCAGCTCGCGAGCAAGGGCGTTGATCGTCATCGGTCCCAGCCGTTTCAGCTTCGCCAGTATCGAGAACTGCGTGGTTCGCAGTCCGGTGGGCGTCAGGTGCTGATCGTAGAACTGGGTCACGTGGCGGGCTGCCTGGCGCAGCGCGAGGCAGTTGCATTCCGGAAACGGTGTGGCAGTCGAGGTACCCATGGATTCTCCGGGGTTGACAATATGCGTATATGCGCTCATGGTACGCGCATATACGCTCATGTCAAATCTCGGAGTGTAGCGATGACGCCTCACCACAGCACTTGTACCGGCCTGCCGGAGAGCCGCGGCCACGGGGCGGATACCTACCCGGAGCACCTCGCCCGAACCTGGACACTCGCCTCGGGAGAAGTGCTCCTGCTGCGGCCGGTCCGGCAAGACGATGGCGCGCGTGAAGAAGCATTCGTTCGCGGCCTTTCGTCCGAATCGGGCTACCAGCGCATGTTGAGCGCCATCAAGATCACGCCGGAATGGATCGAGCGGATGACGCATATCGATTATCGGTGTCACATGGCGTTTGCCGTGACCGCCGCGAAGGACGGCGTCGAGCAATTCGTCGGTGTCGGGCGCTATGTCGCCGCCCCCGCGAAGCCGACCGCCGAGTTCGCGCTTGTCATCGCCGATGCCCGACAAGGTCAGGGGCTGGGTCGGCGACTGCTGGAAGCATTGCTAGAGCATGCGCAAGAAGCCGGTGTGCACGAGCTCGAAGGCATTGTTCTCGCCACCAACCGGGCCATGTTGTCACTCGCCCGCTCGCTCGGTTTCACCGCGAGCGCCGAACCGGGCGACGCGACGGTGGTGCGCATCCGACGAAATTTGCAACCAGCGCGACAGCAGTCCATTGAATCCTAGGAGAGCCTTATGGCAAGCCGAGATGTTGTGTTGTGTCATCCGGTCCGAACGGCGATCGGCAGTTTCAACGGCGCGTTGAAGGACACGCCAGCCACCGAGCTGGGCGCAGTAGCGATCCGCGAAACGCTGCAGCGCTCCAAGCTCGACCCCGCGAAGATCGGCAGCGTGGTGATGGGTAACGTCATTCAGGCGGGCAACCGCATGAATCCTGCCCGGCAAGCCGCGATCGGCGCCGGCATACCGGTGGCGGTGCCGGCGATGACCGTCAACCGCGTCTGCGGCTCCGGCGCCCAGGCGATCGCGTCCGCCGCGCAGGAGATCTGGCTCGGCCATGTCGACGCCGCGATCGCCGGCGGCATGGAGAACATGGATCGCGCGCCCTACCTGTTGCCGAGCGGGCGCTGGGGCCAGCGCATGGGCAACGCCGAGATCTACGACAGCATGCTGCGCGACGGACTCAATGACGCGTTCTCGGGCGAGCACTCGGGCTGGCACACCGAGGACCTGGTCATGCGCAATAAGATCACCCGCGAGGATCAGGATCGCTGGGCGGAGCGGTCGCAGCAGCGCTTCGCGGCGGCGCAAGCGGCCGGGCGGTTCGCGGCGGAGATCGTCGGCGTGGAAGTCAAGGGACGAAAAGGTCCGCAGAGCTTCGACAAGGACGAAGCGAATCGCCCGGATACGACGCTCGAGGTGCTCACCAAGCTGAGGCCGGCGTTTCGCAGGGACGGAACCATCACTGCCGGCAATGCGCCGGGGCTCAATAGCGGCGCGGCCGCGATGATCGTCACCGATCGCTCATTCGCCGACGCGAATCGGCTCGAGCCGGTCGCGCGCCTCGTCTCCTACGGAGTCGCCGCGGTCGAGCCCGGATTGTTCGGCATCGGACCGGTGCCTGCCGTGCGGCAAGCGCTGGACCGCGCTCGCTGGAACCTGCGCGACGTCGAACGGGTGGAGATCAACGAGGCGTTCGCCGCGGTGCCGCTCGCCGTCCTGCGTGAGCTCAGCTTGCCGGAAGACATCGTCAACGTCGAAGGCGGCGCCATCGCGCATGGGCACCCGATCGGCGCGACGGGTGCGGTGCTCGCGACGCGACTGCTGCACTCGATGGCCCGCGACGGGCTCAAACGCGGCATCGTGACCCTGTGCATCGGAGGCGGGCAGGGGATCGCGCTGGCCCTGGAGATGCTGTGAACATTCTCACCGTCAATCTGATTTTAAGCACGCTCGTCTTCTGGATCGCGAGCCGGCTCTATCTCGTGCCACGGCTTCACGAGTTGAAGCCCAAAGCCGTTCTGCAGCCAATTCTTCTCCTGCATTCCTTGCGTCATCTCGGGCTGATGTTCGTGGCTCCGGGCAGGATAAGTCGTCGACGAACGGATTCCCAATCCGCGGGGTCTAGTGCATTTGGGTCGCTATTCGGTCACACCGAGGGCACAGCAGGGCCGCCACCTACAAGCAGGTTGAAGCACCAGCACTTTTCGGCTCCAATCAACTTCGTTGCTATTCCTTCAACGCGCTCGCCAGATAGTCGGCGAAGGCGCGAGCGGATGGTTTCGTCGCCCGTCCTGCAGCGAAGACTGCGTGAAGTTCGATGGGTTTCAGCCGCCAGTCGGGGAGCACCTGCACGAGCGCGCCGCTTGCGAGCTCCACACGGCAGTTCCAGAGTCCTATCGCTAAGATACCGAGCCCGGCAACGGCAGCGGCAACAGCGGCCTGGTTTACGGAAGTGGTCAGTCGGCCCTGGACACGCACCGACGTCGTGCGTCCGTCTCGCTCGAAGGTCCACCAGCCCAAGCCGACGCCCAACGGGCTGACGATGACTTCATGGTTGGCAAGGCTCTCTGGCGTGTCGGGTGAGCCGGCCCGGTCCAGATAGGCCGGCGAGGCGGCGAGCAAGCGGGGCGAGGCCCCCAGGCGAAGGGCCGTGGCGCTCGAATCCGTCAGTTCTCCCCACCGAAGCGCGACGTCGACACTCTCGGCGACCAGATCGTCCCGCTGGTCGCTCATCAAGAGATCGATGCGCAACGCTGGATGACGCTGCATGAAAGCCGGTAGCCGGGGAATCACTTCTCGCATGCCGAAACCTATCGACAAGGCTACCCGCAACGTGCCGCGCAGCTCGCCAGTGCCCCGCGCAGCGTGTTCCGCTTCGTCCAGCGCCGAGAGTAACGGCTCGACTCGCGCGAGGTATTCGGCGCCTGACTCCGTCAGCGTGAGACCTCGAGTAGTACGCGTTAGCAAGGCAACACCCACGTCTTGCTCCAGCTCGGCGGCGATCCGTGAGGCGGAAGGCTGTGAAAGGCCAAGCTCACGCGCGGCCCGGGAGAAGCTTCCCGTGCGAGCGATGCGTACGAAAAGCCGAAGGGCGAAGAGACGGTCACTCATGCAGATCGCAAATATATCTTAGTTGCCGGCGCTGGCTACCCCGTCCGAATTGAAAGGCGCATATTGCCTTCCGACGTTGGAAAGTCAATCACTCGAAAGGGGAACCACATGATCGCCCAAGTGGTATCGCGGTCGCGCTTGCCTCCATCGGCGGCGCGACCGCTCATGCCTTCGCTTGCCACCCATGAATCAGGAGAGCGACATGAAGTACACGACTCCGGCTACAAACAAGACGCTGGTCCTCGAAGCATTCGATGCGCTGTTCAACAAGCGTGACTACGTGGCGGCCGAGGCCTATTGGTCCCCCAACTATATCCAGCACAGCGCGCATATCGAGCCCGGTCGCGCAGGCCTCTTCAATCTGATCAAGAGCCTCCCGCCGACGTTGAAGTACGAGGCGGGATTGGTCATGGCCGAAGGCGATTTCGTGATTCTTCACGGGCGTTTCTCGGGACACGGCCGACCGAAGAACTGGATCGCCGCAGACATCCTTCGCGTCGTCGATGGACTTCTGGTTGAGCATTGGGATGTTATTCAGGACGAAGCTTCACGTGCGGAGTCGAAGAGCGGGCTTCCCATGTTCGGCGATAGCTTCGGCCTGTGAGCGGGGTGCTGGCAGGCACTGCGCTTTCCCCCGAAAAGACGTCAGGAGACTTCGATGTCTCATTCAATCAACGTGAATGGCAAGACCCGTGCGGTCGATGTCGATGAGGACACGCCAGTTCTTTGGGTGCTGCGCGACGTCCTGGGCATGACCGGCACCAAGTTCGGTTGCGGTCTCGGGCTGTGCGGCGCCTGCACGATCCACCTCGATGGCGAGCCCGTACGCTCATGCATCACGCCGATCTCTGCAGTGGCCGGCAAGCGCATCACGACGATCGAGGCCATTGGCGTTACGCCTGCCGGCAAGAAGATTCAACAGGCCTGGATCGAGCTGGACGTGCCGCAATGCGGCTATTGCCAGTCGGGCCAGATCATGTCCGCGTCGGCCTTGCTCGCGACGAACCCCAACCCGACCGACAGCCATATCGACGCCGCCATGTCCGGGAATATCTGCCGCTGCGGCACCTACCTGCGCATCCGCGAGGGTATCAAGCGCGCGGCGCACGGGCCTGGGAACGGCAAGCAAGGGGCCTGACATGACTGACAATCGAGTGAATCTCCCGGAAAGCCATGGCGGGGATTTCTCCCGTCGCCGCTTCCTTACGGTGAGCGCGGTGGTGGGTGGAGGTCTGCTCATCGGCTTCACGACGGGTCGTGCAATCAGCGTAGCCGACGCTGCCGAAAAAGCTGCGAGCGAGCCATTTGCGCCCAACGCATTTATCCGCATCGATCCGAACGGCCAGATCACGCTGATCATGCCGTATGTCGAGATGGGTCAGGGCACCTACACCTCCATCCCGATGCTGATCGCCGAGGAGCTGGAGGTGAACCTGAAACAGGTCCACTTGGAACATGCTCCGGCCAACGAAAAGCTCTATGCGAATCCCTTGCTCGGGGTGCAGGCTACCGGCAACTCGAATGCGATCCGCGGGGCGTGGCAACCGCTGCGCCAGGCCGGCGCGGTCGCGAGGACCATGCTGGTGGCAGCCGCGGCCAAGCGCTGGAAGGTCGAGCCGGCGTCCTGTCGGGCGCAAAGCGGCGAAGTGCTTCACCCGCCGACGGGCAGAAAGTTGAAATACGGTGACCTTGCTGCCGATGCCGCCCGCATGCCGGTCCCCGAAAAGGTGGCGCTGAAGCCACCGAAGGACTTCAAGCTCATCGGCACACCCGCCAAGCGCCTCGACACGCCGTCGAAGGTCAACGGAACGGCCGTCTACGGCATCGACGTTCGGCCGCCGGGCGTCAAGATCGCGACCCTCGTGCAATCGCCAGTGTTCGGCGGTCGTTTGAAGAGCGTGGATGATGCGATCGCCAAAGCCGTTAAGGGCGTGCGCCAGATCGTGCGGCTCGACGATGCGGTTGCCGTGGTGGCCGACCATATGGGGGCCGCAAAGAAAGGGCTTGCAGCGTTGGTGATCGAATGGGACGACGGGCCGCACGCGAAGCTCAGCACGAGCGACATCGCGGCCGAGCTCGAGAAAGCAACGCTCAATTCAGGACCGGTGGCGCAGAACATCGGCGATGTCGACAAGGCGATGGCGGGCGCCGTCACCAAGGTTGAGGCCACCTACCAGGTTCCATTCCTCGCGCACGCGGCGATGGAACCGATGAACTGCACGGTCCATGTTCGCAAGGACGGCTGCGAAATCTGGGTCGGCAACCAGGCCATCGCACGCTGCCAGGCGGCGGCGGCGAAGATCACCGGCCTGCCGTTGGACAAGGTCGTCGTCCACAATCACCTGCTCGGCGGTGGCTTCGGCCGGCGGCTGGAGAGCGACGGCGTCGCTCGCGCCGTCCAGATCGCCTCGCAGGTGGACGGTCCGGTGAAGGTCGTTTGGATCCGTGAGGAGGATATCCAGCACGACATGTATCGGCCGTATTTCTTCGACCGGCTGTCCGCCGGCCTCGACGAGAAGGGAATGCCAGTCGCCTGGAAAAATCGCTTCGCAGGCTCTTCGATCATCGCGCGCTACCTTCCGCCCGCCTTCAAGAATGGCCTCGACCCCGACACGACCGAAGGCGCGATCGATCTGGTCTATGCCCTCCCGAACCTGCACGTCGAGTATGTGCGCCTGGAACCTCCGGGCATTCCGACGGCGTTCTGGCGCAGCGTCGGGCCGTCGCACAATGTCTTCGTGACCGAAAGCTTCATGGACGAACTTGCGGCCGTGGCGAAGCAGGATCCGGTCGCTTATCGGCGGGCTCTCCTCAGCCAATCGCCCCGCGCCAGAGCAGTCCTCGAGCTTGCGGCGGAAAAGGCCGGCTGGGGAAAGCGGTTGCCGGAAAGGATTGGGCGCGGCGTCTCCGTCCAGTCGGTCTTCGCGACCTATCTGGCGCAGGTTGCCGAAGTCGAGGTCTCCAGCGACGGGACGGTCCGTGTCCGGCGCGTCGTCTGTGCGGTCGATTGCGGCACGGTGGTCAATCCCGACACCGTGCGGGCGCAGATCCAGAGCGCCATCATCTTCGGCATCACGGCGGCGCTTCGGGGAGAGATCACGCTCAAGAACGGCCGTGTCGAGCAAAGCAATTTCCACGACTACCTGATGCTGCGAATGAACGAGGCGCCCGTCATCGAGGTTTACATCGTGAACAGCGCCGAGTCGCCGGGAGGGATGGGCGAAGCCGGAACGTCCGCAATAGCGCCGGCAATCACCAATGCGATTTTCGCCGTGACGGGCAAACGCATTCGCAAGCTGCCCGTTGCGGATCAGACGGCGCGTGCGTGATGGATCACGA
Source organism: uncultured beta proteobacterium (assembly GCA_963777455.1). Lineage (GTDB taxonomy): Bacteria > Pseudomonadota > Gammaproteobacteria > Burkholderiales > Casimicrobiaceae > PALSA-1003. Next base: position 755,065 of record CAVZQQ010000003.1, on the reverse strand, counting down.
GTACCACGGCTCGGTATAGAGGAGGAACACCCTTGTACTCGAAAACATTTCTCGCTAGTTCGGCCGACATGGACTTTAACTCCGTCTAGATGGGACGCTCTGCGCCAGAGTCACGAGCTCAGGCGGGTAGCTGGATCTGTCAGCTCGGAAGCTCGCTTCACCGCCAGAGGCTTTGCGCAACGCGATGAAGGCGCTTGCGAAAACGAGTGACTTCACAGTACTTCCATTCAGCGTTAGGGAAGGCGTTAGCTAACCCTGCGCTCAACCTGACGGGTCGGTACTCGGCTCGTCGCTGGCTTACGTCGGTGCGGTCTACCAACGTCAAGCGCAATCTTGTGCTGTGGACGATGGTGAGTGAGCCCGATACGCAATGAAAGAATTCAAAGCGACTGCAGTGGAAAGGAAGATCGTCGGTCCGCTGGACACGCATCATCCGCTGCAACGGGCATCACTCTATTGGCTGGCGCTCGGGACCTTCGCAGTAGGAACCGAGGGCTTCATGATCGCGGCTCTTCTGCCGGCCATTGCAGCGGACCTCTCGGTAAGCGTGCAGGCAGCGGGTCAGCTCGTGACCGCTTTCGCGCTCACCTACGCAGTCAGTTCGCCGTTGTTGACGGTTTTGAGCGGCGGGTTTGACCGGCGCAAGCTGCTCGTGGTGTCCATGGCGGCTTTCGCGGGGGCGAACATCGTGGCGGCGGTGGCGTCTGGCTACTGGTTTCTGCTTGTTGCGCGCGTGCTGCTCGCTATCGCGGCCGGGCTCTATGTTCCTGGTGCAAATGCGCTCGCGGGAGCCCTGGTAGCGCCCGACTGGCGAGGCCGCGCGCTCGCGATTGTCAACGGGGGACTAAGCTTGGCCGTGGCGCTGGGCGTCCCCCTCGGAGCGCTTGTCGGCGCGCATTTCGGTTGGCGCTCCTCCTTCGTTGGCGTGGCCGTTCTTGCAGCAGCGGCGTTCTCGGGCCTGCTGGTCGGCATACGACCCGGTATCGGTGCAGGGCTGACGGTGGCAACTTTGCGAGAACGGCTTGCCGTCATTCGCCAGCCGGGTGCTCTGCCGATCCTGCTTGTGACAACGCTTTGGGCAGTTGGAACCTATACCGTCTACACATACATCGCGCCGTACCTCACAACCGTCGTCGGGCTCAAGGGAGCTCAAATCGGGTACGTCCTCTTTCTTTGGGGGATGGCAGCCTTTTTGGGACTCATCCTGGGAGGCGTGGCTACCGACAAGATCGCCGGGCATCATGTCATCGCTGTCGCGTTGCCACTTTTGGCTGTCGCGCTCACGAGCTTCTCGCTGTCCGCGTGGTTTCTGACCCGCGCGAACACTCTGGTGCCGGTCCTAGTCGCGGTATCTGTCTGGGGATTAGCCGCGTGGAGCTTTTTCCCGGCGCAGCAGGCGCGGTTGATCGGCGTCTCCGGACTCAAAGGTGCATCGGTCATCCTTTCCCTCAACGCGTCCTTTATGTATCTGGGATTCTCGCTTGGAGCTGCGCTGGGCTCGTTCACACTGGCCAACCGGACGGTCGCCGATCTTGGATGGGTTGGCGGGGGCTTGGTATTGGCTTCGTTCAGTTTGAGCGTCTGGCAGAAATCCGGGTCAATCAAGTAGCGCGCGGCCGCACGAACGGCGTCTGAGTCCCGGCAGATCGCGCGAAATCGCCAATATCATCCCGAGTCTTCGCCGTCGGCGAAGCCGGTAATATTGCGAAGCCGAATTAATCCTTCAGAGGGGAAAACTCGGCAAACCAGCCGAAAATATTACCCGCCGTTTTGGCCAAGATCGTTGACTGGCGCGGCTTTCCGGGCGATGACCGGACGGACTGTTAATCCGCAGGTCGCAGGTTCGAGCCCTGGTCGGGGAGCCATCTACCCTTGGTCCATTCCGGACACATAGGTAACGTTTTATTCCGGACACATAGGTAACACTTTTGCGGCGAAGGGGTTCTCGGCGGTTCCAAGCCGACCTGTCTCGTGATCGAAGAACCCCAGGTCGTAGTCCATGAAGCTGACGAGCCAGATTTTATCGCTAACTTCCTTCACCCCGACGTTCTGACCGGCGAGAACGGTGCTCAGATTGATCTTGCGGCGCCCGAAGCAGATGCGGCCGCACTGGGTGACAGTAATGGTTCGGTCGTGGAAGGGGTAGTGCAGCTCGTCGAGCCCGTGATACGGGCGCGGTGAGGGCCGGTAGAGCTCCGCGGGATACTTCATGTCGAGCGCCTGGTGCGGGCGCTCGTGGTTGTAGCAGTCGATGAACTCGTCGAACCGGGCCTGCTGCTGGAGGAAGTTCTGGGCGGCCGGCTTGGTGGCCTCCTTCTTCAAGGTCAGGTGCATGCGCTCGTGGCGGCCATTTTGCTCGGGATGGCCAGGCTTGATGCGCTCGATGTGGATGCCCAGCCGCAGCCACCACACGGATAGCTTGCTCAAGCCAAAGAGTGCGTGCGGACTTGCGAAGGGCACGCCGTTGTCGGTGCGGATTGCCCAGGGCAAGCCGAACTCCTTGAACACCCGCTCGAACACGGTGAAGGCATAGACCTCCTGGGTGGTCGACAGGGCCTCGCAGCTCAAGAGGTAGCGGCTGACGAAGTCGCTGAGGGTGAGCGGGTAGCAGTAACGCCGATCGGCGAGCATGAACTCGCCCTTGTAGTCGGCGCACCACAGATCGTTGGGGCACAGCGGCCTGGACAGGGGCGTGCCCTGGGCCTTGTAGCGTCGTTTGCGGCCGCGGCTGACCAGCCCGTGGCGATCGAGCACCGCGTGCACGGTGCTGATGGCTGGGAGCGGGAGATCGCTGTGCAGGCGCCTGAGCTTCTCGCGGATCTTCGGTGCGCCCCAGCTGGGTCGCTCCCTCTTAAGCCGAACGATCAGCGTCTCGATCGGCAAGGGTAGCTGGTTCGCCTGCCGGTAGGGTCGCCGGCTGCGATCGGTCAGTCCCTCGAGCCCGCAATTCTTATAGCGTTGGAAGATCTTGTAGCCGGTCTTGCGTGAGACGTCGAACTCGCGGCACAGCGCCGCCATCTTCTCGCCTTCGAGCAGCCGGGCCACAAACCGTAGCCGTTCATCCATCTTGTAACACTCCTGCCAGGGCACTTTGCGCTCCCGCAAAGTGCAGAAGTGTTACCCATCTGCCCGGAATGAAGTGTTACCCTTCTCTCAGGAAGAGCAAGCCTTTCGGCGATAGCGTTCACTAACATCAGGCGACAACTGTAGTAGAAACGTAGCACATAAGCGGTAACACGGCGTCCTCGTGGCGCCGTTTTTGTTTTCCGCGCAAGGACTTATCGCAGCCGACCTGCGGACTATTAGTCCGTTGCTCTGGCGCGCTCCGACGGACGCTCCGCGACCGGGTGGCAGAGGAGCGCGGCCACAGTGCCGACCGCTCTGGGGTAACGTCTTCTGATAGAATTCTTACTTGGTATTACTCAGGAGCGAGCCGATGGCCGTATCGGTTACGAGCAAGGGTCAAGTCACCATTCCGAAACGGGTTCGGGAAGCTTTGGGCATCACGGCGGGCAGCAAAGTCGAATTCGACGTCGCGGGTGATGGGGCGCGACTTAAGTTGGTCCAGAGGCATGTCTCGTCACGGATCGAGGAGGGGGCTGCGATTCTCGATTACAAAGGCCCTCGCATTCCGGTCGACAAAATGCACGGTGGCTTGGCGATGAAGAAAGCGGCGAAGCGTGCGCGCCGTTGACACGAACATCCTTGCTCGCTATTACCTGCACGACGATGCCGTGCAGAGGCGGATCGCTGCCGACTTGCTCGCGGCGAGCGACGTATTCGTCCCTAAGACGGTGATCCTGGAACTTGAATGGGTGTTGCGGTACGTCGCCGATCAGCCGGAAGACAAGGTGATCGATTGCCTGGCGCATCTGATCGCGTTGCCAGGGATCACCATCGAGGACCGCGACGAAATTGAAGAAGCCCTAGGCTATTGTCGTCAGGGGATCGACTTTGCGGACGCGCTACATCTCACCGCCAGTAAGTCCTGCAGCGAGCTGCTGACGTTCGACGACAGAGGTTATGCGCGTCGGGCAAAGAAGCTTCACCTCAAGCCACCGGTCCGAGTGCCAAACCGCTGACTATCGGACGCTCCGCCGTAGCCGACCGGCGGATTCCTAATCCGCGGGTTCTCGCGCATTTGCGTCGCCCCCTGTGTCAGGATAGTTGTCGCGTCGTTCGAAGTTTAACCTCTAAGGGGCGAGAACTCGATGACGACATGACCAAACCGTTCTCCGTGGCTTTCAAACAGAAGATGGTCCAGCGGCTCACCGGCAACAACGCAGTCAGTGCATTGCAGTTGGCTCGGGAGACAGGGGTCCGGCAACAGAACCTGTCGCGCTGGGTGCAGGAGGCACCAGCGGCATCACGGGCGTGAACGCGTGGTCCTCGCGAGCCGCCACGAACTGTACCAACGCGTGCGCCGTGCGTTCCCCGAGCGCTGGAGTGGCTCGACGCGCAATTGGTTGCCCATCGGACTCGTCGTGCTCAACCCCGAACACGCACCGGATAGGCTGCGGCATATCAGGCTGCAGCATGACTGACGCGACAACAACCTTGACACTCACCGACGCGACGCTGTTGAACAGATGGCGAGCGAGTTGAACTTGTTGTCCACCCAACTTTACGTACAGTTGACGTGCCAGATTAATCTTATGTACGACGTAGCATGTCGGTCCATTTTGTATTTCGCGCAGCATGAACCTTCAACGCTCTCGCACTTTGGCTGGCGCGTTGATTGAAAGGATGTAAATTCAACGTTGTTCGAGCAAGCGTTCGAGAAGCTCAGTCCGATGTTTCTTCAAGCGCGTTCTATCGATGAACCGATGCCTATGGTCCACGACTTTGACTACAGTGGCATGGCTAAGTATCAATTTGAGAACGGCAAGCTGCCTGAATATCTGAGGAATGACTACGGGGTAGAAGCCCAACATGGCTTGAACATCCAAAAGATAATTCGGGAAGACATTGCCTTTGTCGACTCGATTAGCTCCGTTGGCGTTCAGGTGGCGGACCTGATTGCATCAGGGATTCGCAAGTGTTTACGTAGCGAGTTTGACGACAATGAGGCTGTAGCTGCCGCGCTGGGCAAGTTGATGGTTCAGGCACAGCAAAACGCCCCGCCTTTGAATCTCGTTATTTTGGCGGCTGCCGCGCCGCTGTCGCCGCGTGCGGCGCGTTTGGGCCGAATCATGATTGCGAGCGCGAGATCAATGGTCAGGGGCAATTTTGTGTACGGCGGCAGAGGACCAATAGAACTGTGATTATCCTCACGGCGAGTGGGAGGTCTTGGCGTCACGGCAAAAAAGGGTCGCTATGGGTGAGCGCCATGGCACGATGGCCGCGTACGGCCCAGGAGCGGCCATCGGCGGTCGCCGCCCAATTTGCCGGTAAACAGTCGGTAGGATGGCCGTCCTGCGCCAAATCGAGGCGTTTAAAAGCCGGATCTGCCGGGCGTAGAATCTGTCGGGTGCCGACTCCGGCACGCGGTCTGGGAGGACTCTGCCATGCGTCGCTTCGCGTTGCTCTTGGGTTTCGCCCTTTCGCTTCTCGCCACATCTGCCGCTGCACAAAATTGTGACGGCTTCACCGATGTGCTTGCCAGCAGCCCGTTCTGCCCCGATGTCATCTGGCTTGCGAATTACGGCATTACCAAGGGTTGCGGCCCGTCGCGGTATTGCCCAATGAAAACGTCACCCGCCTGCAGATGGCGGCGTTTATGCATCGGCTGGGCGAGAGCCCCGCGTTCGTCAATAGCGGCAATGCGTTCGGGGTGCCGGCCGTGTTGGGTACCAACGACAACAACGCGCTGACTTTGCGTGTCAATGGGCGCCAGGCAGTGCTCCTGGAGCCGGCGGTCGATGCGGACGTCGGATTTAATCCAAATGTGGTTAATGGAATGGAATTCAACTCGGTGGGTGGTGGAGTTGCAGGCGCGACGATTGCCGGCGGTGGCGGCTGCAATCCGGGGAGTGGCGGATTATGTACGCCTGCATCCGGGAACCAGGTCAATGCTACCTTCGGAACTGTGGGAGGAGGTGTCGATAACATCGCCAGTGGCTTCAGCAGCACCATCGCTGGGGGTAATAGCAACACGGCGGGCGGCGAGTCGAGCACAGTCACGGGGGGTTTTAGCAACGCGGCGACTGGCCTTCGCAGCACCGTCGCTGGGGGAGATACCAACACGGCGAGCGGCCAGTGGAGCACAGTCGCTGGGGGTGCCAGCAACACGGCTGGCGGAATCGCCAGCTTCGCCGCCGGCTTTAACGCGAATACGACCGATGATTACTCGTTCGTGTGGGGTGACGGAACTCAGGCAGCCAATTCGACGGGGAAAAAGAGTTTTTCGGTGCTGGCCACCGGCGGCATCGGCCTGTATCCTGGCGGCGCAACCGTAGGTATTGTTTGGGGAAGTGGTTGGTCGTGCAGAGTCTCGAGCGGCAGCAACTGGGCCTGCTCGAGCGACCGCCATCTGAAGGAGAATTTTCAAACACTCGACCTGCGCGATGTCCTCCGGCGCGTGGTCGCGATGCCCGTTATGTCGTGGACAGTCATTGGGCACCCGGACCGGCGGCACATCGGGCCGGTTGCACAGGATTTCCATGCCACCTTCGGCTTGGGGGATCCGAAGGACGACACGCACATAGACATTGGGGATAGCCGAGGGGTCGCGCTGGCGGCGATCCAGGGCTTGAATGCGAAGGTCGAGGAACAGGCGTTAGCGATCGGCGAGCAGCAACGCGAGATTGGAGAACTGAGCGAGCGCGTCCAGAAGGCAGAGACCCTAGGTGCCGATGTGGTGGCGCTGAAGGCGGCGCTGGCGGAGTTGCAGCGCGGGCGGGAGACGCTCGCCGTCAAGTAGGCGCGGCCCGGACTAAAGGCGCTCAACGTCTGCTTCGCCGCGTCGAGCGCCTGCTTTCCGAAAGATCGACCGTCTGCAACGGTCGTTAGGAGACCTTCACCTTTTGAGTTAATCTTAACGACGATGAAATTGCCCCCCAAAAATCCGCAATGCGGCAATCGCGAACGCAGTCGCGTCGGGATCAACACAATGGGTGTACTATCGCCATCATCGTGATCGCCCTGTCGACGTGGATGCGGCGCAGCGAAAATCCTGTCGCGGCGGTGGCGCCAAGTCGTTCGCGCGCGTGGACGGATCGTGCTGGAGCAGACCGTCCCGGGCGATGAAGGTATTGCCGCGGACTATTGCGCGACGACGGCCGCTTGCTAGACTGGCGATGTCTCGAGACAGCGCTTCATGAGCGACGCACACTCCGCCGCGGTAATTCCACTTCGCGCGACCGCTATCGACGCGTACGCGGACCTCGTGGCCTTTCTGTTCAGCGACATCGAAGGCTCGAGCCTTAAGTGGCTCAACCATCGCGCGGCGATGCAGGAAGCGCTGCGTGCGCATGACGACATCCTGCGCAGCGCGATCTCAGCTCATGGCGGCGACGTATTCAAGACCGGAGGTGACGGGTTCAACGCAGCCTTTCGGCGACCGTCGGATGCAGTCGGCGCTGCGATCACAGCGCAGCAGGCACTCGCGCGCCACGACTGGTCGGCCGTCGATGGGATCGCTGTTCGCATGGCCGTTCACGTCGGCACGGCCGAGAAGCGCGACGGCGACTATTTCGGCCCGGCGCTGAACCGCGTGGCACGGCTTCTCACGCTCGGGCATGGCGGGCAGGTGCTCGTCACGTCGTCGGCGGCCGAACTCGTCGCCGCCGAGCGCGAGAATCGGCATACGCTGCGCCATCTCGGGGCGCATCCGCTCGACGATCCACTGCAGCCGGTCAGCGTGCATCAGATCGATGTCCCAGACTTGCCCCACGAATTTCCGCCGCTGCGCGCGACCGAGAATCGCCCGACGAACCTGCCGCGGCAGCCGACGGCGCTGATCGGGCGCGACGCCGAGCTCGAGCGGCTGCGCGCCCTGCTTTCGCAGAACCAGCTCGTCACGGTGACCGGCACTGGTGGGGTCGGCAAGACGCGGATCACGCTCGAAGTGGGGACGCGGCTCCTCGACCGATTTCCCGACGGCGCGTGGCTCGTAGAACTCGCAGCGATCTCGGATGCGACACTCGTGCCGGGCGCTGTGACGACCGCCCTCCACATCGACACGTCGTCGGCCAAGACGCCGCTCGAGGCGATGGTGTCGCGGCTCAAGAGCCAGGACCTGTTGCTACTGCTCGACAATTGCGAGCACGTGATCGACGCGGTCGCCGCGATGGTCGAGACGCTGATTGCCGCCGCGCCGAAGGTACGCGTGCTGATCAGCTCGCAGGAGCCGCTCGGCATCGCAGGCGAGCAGATCTTCCGCCTGCCGTCGCTCGGCGTGCCCACGGAGACGCACGTGAGGTCGGAGGAGGCACTGCAGTCCGGCGCGATCCAGCTCTTCATCCAGCGCGCGAAGGCCGCCGATCCGCGCTTCGACCTCGACGATCGGAACGCCTCGACGATCGCCGCGATCTGCCGGCGTCTCGACGGGATTCCTCTTGCCATCGAAATGGCCGCGGCGCGCGCACCGATGCTCGGCGTCGATCGGCTCGCGCAAAAGCTCGACGAGCGCTTCCGCGTGCTGACCGGCGGGCGTCGCACTGCACTGCCGCGTCAGCAAACGCTGCGCGCGACACTCGACTGGAGCTACGGGCTGCTCTCCGAGCGCGAGCGCAAGGTGCTGCGACGGCTTTCGATCTTCGCTGGAGGTTTCACGCTCGACGGTGCAGGTCGCGTCGGGGGCGACGACGCGATCGACGAGTTTGAGGTGATCGATCTGCTGTCGCATCTCGTGGCCCGTTCGCTTGTCGTCGCGGATACCGACGAGAACGTCGGCACGCGCTATCGTTTGCTCGAGACGACGCGTGCGTATGCGCTGGAAAAGCTCGCCGAGGCCTCCGAGTCGGCCGAGATCGAGCGGCGGCACGCGACGTTCATCCGCGATCTCTTCGAGCGTGCGTATGCGGAGTGGCACACGATGCCCGACGCCGAGTGGCGCAATACGTATCTTCCCGAGCGCGACAACCTGCGCAACGCGCTCGACTGGGGTTTTGGCCCGAACGGGGACGTGGCGATAGGCATCGAGATCGCCGGGTCGTCGCACCAAATGTGGTCCCACCTCTCGCTCGAAGCGGAGGGTAGGCAGCGGATGGAAGCGATGGCATCCCGGGTCGACGAAAAGATAGCACCCGCCACTCTGGGCCGTTTCTGGAACGCGTTCGGACGCTTCTGGTCCAACATCGCACCCGCGCGCACCGTCGAGGCCCGGTCGCGAGCAGCCGCACTTTTCCGTTCGGCCAGCCTTCCGGTCGAATTCGGCGAGGCGCTGGTGGGATACGCAATGGCACTCCCGCCCGAATCCGAGGACGACGCGCAGAAGGCGCTTGCGGAAGCTTTTCCGCTGATTCAGCGCGGTGGGCGACCCCGAGTGCTCGCAGACTACTATCGCACCTGCGCATTTCGCGTTATGGCTTCCAACCCCGCGTTGGCACGCGACCATTTCGAGTCGGCCCTGCGCCATTTCCGCAGCGCCGGCGCCGAGCGGTCGGCACTTGTTACCGCGAACAACATCGCGGACTTCACGTGGAGCACCGGAGATCTCGATGCCGCCATTGCGAGCATGCAAGACGCGATCACGCTTATCCGCAAGTCGCCGGTGTCCGGCAAGGCAGGATTGGGCACGGGACTCGGCAACCTCGCAGGCGCGCTGACCGAGCGCGGCGACCTCAACGAGGCGCTCGCTGCGATGAGCGAGGCGATCCCGTTGATCAGCGAGATCGGCTGGTTCTACCGCTTCGGCGATCATTTCGCGCTTCGGCTCGCCAAGGCAGGGCATGGCGATGGCGCCGCGCGCCTTCTGGGCTACGCCGATGGCGAGCACGCACGTTTCGAGGCGCACCGGCAGCACAACGAGGCGCGCGCCCGCGCGAGTCTTCTGCGCATCCTGTGCGAAGCTATGTCACCGACCGAGCTCGCGCAGCGAATGGCCGAAGGTGCGAAGCTCACGGAAGACGAGGCGTCGCGGCTCGCGCTTGAGCCGTGAGCCGATGGTGTACCGTGCTGTGTGTAAGCATGTGTGCGGCAGTGTCGTCGTAGTAACGTACGAGGTCGATTTTCTTCAGGCGCGAGTTTGTATCTATGGCGCGGTTAGCGTTGGAGATCTTGATCGAGGAAATTGAGCGGTTGGCACGCGGTTCGCGTCGAGTTGAGGGCGGGCGTATCGGATGCCGCGTGATTCCGGTGATAGGCTTGGCCGCTTTGTCGATTCGAAGCCCTTCGAAGGAGGCGTGACGAACGTTGCCCTCGGGAGTCCATTCAGTGAAGCGCCGGGGGACGGTCAGTTGTGTCAGCATGTCACCCCTCGAGGGGAGAAATTGCTATCCGGCGTATGATCTGCCGTGTGCCAGCCGCGGCACCCACTGTTAAGGGGAACTCTGCCATGCGCCGATACGCGTTGCTGTTGGGTTTCGCCATTTCGCTTATCTCCAGCTCTACCGTTGCACAAAATTGTGATGGATTCACTGACGTGCTGGCCAGCAGCCCCTTCTGCCCCGATGTCACCTGGCTGAAAACTTACGGTGTCACCAAGGGTTGCGATGCGACTCACTTCTGTCCGACCGACAGTGTCACCCGGCTGCAGATGGCGGCGTTCATGCATCGCCTGAGCGAAAACCCGGCGTTCGTGAATGGCGGCAATGCGTTCGGGGCGCAGGCGATCTTTGGCACCACCGACAACAATCCGCTGACTGTGATCGTGAATAACCAGCAGGCACTGATGGTGCAGCCGGCGGTCGATACGAGCTACGGCTTCAACCCGAATGTGATCGCTGGGCAAGCGGGCAACGCGGTGTCGCCGGGTGCCGTCGGCGCGACCATTGCCGGCGGTGGCGGCTGCAATCCGGGTACTGGAGGAATTTGCTCCGGTGCCGGCGGGAACCGGGTTACTGGCAGTTTCGGAACCGTGGGTGGGGGCTTTGTCAATAGTGCCGCAAGCGACGGCACGGTCGCCGGCGGTTATGGCAACACAGCGAACGGCTCACAGAGCACTGTCGCCGGGGGCTTCAGCAATACGGCGAGCGGCGAATTGAGCACCGTCATCGGTGGCTACAACAACACGGCGAGCGGCGAATTGAGCACCGTCGCCGGCGATGGCAACACGGCGAGCGGGTTCGCAAGTTTGGCGGCAGGTGCTGGTGCACATGCGACCCATGATTACTCGTTCGTTTGGAGCGGTTGGACCTTCGGCGGCGCACCGAGCTTCGGCTCCAACGCGGCATGGTTCGGAGGTGAACATGGGCTCGGTATCGACTACTACCAACAGCGTGTCGACGGCGGTGGCGTACGTTACGTTTACATTGGTGACTATTTCCCCGGCTTAACCATTAACACCTGGACCGGTGCGGTGCTTACCGACGGGGGCACCTGGACCAATGCCTCTGATCGCGCTCTAAAGACGGACTTCACGGCGGTCAATGCACAGGCAGTGCTAGCCAAGGTGGCACAGTTGCCGATCGATGAGTGGCGGTACAAGGCCGAGGACGGGCAGCGGCATCTAGGTCCGGTGGCGCAGGACTTCTATGAGGCGTTCGGGCTGGGCGCGGATGACAAGCACATCACCACCGTGGACGAGGGTGGCGTGGCGCTCGCCGCGATCAAGGGGTTGGACGCGAAAGTGGATGAGCAGACATCGCTGCTGCAATCGCGGCTGGAAAGCGCGGTGCAGACAATCCGAGACCAGCAACGCGAGATTGCCGAACTGACCGAGCGCGTGCAGAAGGCGGAAACCGTTGCCGCCGATGTGGTGGCGCTGAAGGCGGCGCTGGCGGAGTTGCAGCGCCAGAGGGAGATCGTTGCGGTCAAGTAACCACAATTTCGCAGGGCTTACGAAGCGTTCCTCGGCGAAACACCGTGCACCGGAATTGTTCGGTCCGGCCTGTTGCCGTTGCTCAGGTCGGAATCACGTCTGCTGCGGGATGACCGGTGGCCCTATCGCTCCCGAGGCTCGCCAATAGGTCTGGGAATGCAAGGGCGCACGAAATACCGTCACACATTACCGGGGGGGCGCCGTCAGCCCGCCCGGCTTCGCATATGTGATCGATACAAGATACCCGACGTATTATGTTCAACTCGTCTTTGCCAATTGGGCGAACTACCCCGTAGGTATCGCATTTGACGGCACTAGCATCTGGACCGCCAACCGTGGTCCGCCCGGCTCGGTAACGATCTTTCCGCTCGGTACTGCTAGCACGGTCACCGCAGGGTTCAACGCTCCGTATGGCATTCTTTTCGATGGTGCGCACATCTGGGTGACCGACACCGGTGCCGGGACGCTTTTGAAGCTCGATTCGAGCGGTAACATTCTCCAGACTGTAACGGTCGGATCGTAGCCAGCGTTTCCAGTATTCGATGGTTTCAATATCTGGGTGCCAATTACGGTGATAATTCGATCACTGTAGTCCAGGCCAGCACTGGGAATGTGGTGAACACCATCCAGTCCGACGCGAGCAACCGGTTGAAAGGCCACGCGGTCGCCAATGAAATCTCGGCGAGCAGGGGGCCGTGCGCGACCTGCGGTTCACAATGAATGATTGACCCGAGTACCCTGAAAGCGGCGCCACCCGACAGCGCCCCAACGCGAACACTGTGCCCGAGAGGAAGTACATGAGGGTAGCTATCAACGGGGTGGGCATCGCGGGTCCGACGCTCGCGTATTGGCTATGCGAATCCGGTCATGAGGTGCTGCTCATCGAGGAGGCGCCACAACTTCGCAGTAGTGGATATATCATCGACTTCTGGGGCGTTGGCTACGACATCGCAGAGAAGATGGGCCTGATCCCACGAGTTACAGAGTTGGGCTATCAAGTGGGAGAGGTGCGCTTCGTTGACCGAGACAACCGCCGCAGGGGCGGTTTCTCGGTGGATGTTTTCAGCCGCGTCACCAACGGCCGCTTCACGAGCCTGCGGAGGTCCGACCTCGCAGCCACGATCTACCGTGCGCTAGACGGCAAGGTCGAGACGATCTTTGGCGATTCCGCCGCGGGGATCACGGTTCACGAAAATCGCGTCCAGGTGAGCTTCGATCATGCTGTCCCACGCGAGGTGGATCTGGTCATCGGCGCCGACGGATTGCATTCGCGCGTACGCGAGCTTGCGTTCGGGCCAGAAGCAGTGTTCGAAGAGAGGTGGCTCGGTTAGTTGAGACAGATTTTGGCGTTTCGTAAGTGAATTCCCTGCGGTGGTGGACCTCTTTCAAGCTGCGTTCTTGACGGTCTGTTGGGCGAAGTATGCCTCGTCCGGGGTTCGGTTGCCGAGTGCAGTGTGCGGGCGCCGACCGTTGTAGAAATCGAGGTATCGACCGACGCCGGCTTTGGCCGCGCTGACGCTGGGGTAGGCATGCAGGTAGACCTCTTCGTACTTGATCGTCTTCCACAGCCGTTCCACGAAGATGTTGTCACGCCAGCAACCCCGCCCGTCCATGCTGATCGCCACCCCGTGACCATGCAGCATCGTGGTGAAGGCGTCGCTGGTGAATTGCGTGCCCTGGTCGGTGTTGAAGATCTCCGGCTTGCCGTAACGGGCAATGGCTTCCTCGACGGCTTCGACACAGAAGTCGGCCGTGAGCGTGTTCGATACCCGCCACGCCAGCACCCGCCGCGTCGCCCAATCCATGACCGCCGCGAGGTAGATGAAGCCGCGTTGCATGGGCAAATACGTGATATCCATCGCCCACACGTGATCTGCGCGCTCGATGGCGAGGTGGCGCAGCAGGTACGGGTAGATCTTGTGACCCGGATGGCGCTTGCTGGTATTGGCCCGGCGGTACAACGCCGTGATGCCCATCTTCGCCATGAGCGTACCCACGTGCAGGCGGCCGGCGTGAGGATGCCCTTCGCGGGCGAGAATCCGGGACAGCTGCCGCGCCCCGAGAAATGGGTGCTCCAGGTGCAACTCGTCGATGGCGCGCATCAACGCCAGGTCCCGCTCCGGGGTCGGTGCCGGCAGGTAATACACGTTCGACCGCGAGATCTCCAGCAACTCCGCCTGCCGCTTCACCGGCAGCCGATGTGTCTTGATGATCATCGCTTTGCGCTCGCATCGCCCACGCGACCGAGCGCGACTTCCAAAAAATCGACTTCCAACGCCAGCTGTCCGATCTTCGCCTGCATCTCCTTCGCGCTGGGGCCCTGTTCCGCCCCGCGCTTCTCAGCCGGCGACATGAACACGCCGATCGCCCCCTCCAACAACTGCGTCTTCCACTGCGTGATCTGGTTGCCGTGCACGTCGTACTTCGCCGCCAGCTCCGCCAGCGTCTTGTCACCCTTCAGCGCCGCCAAGGCCACCCTCGCCTTGAACGCCGCCGTATGGTTCCGTCTCGGCCTTCTCATTGCACTGCTCCTTTGCCGGCGATATCCTCGCCGATGAGAGCAGGTCTTTCACTTAAACGCCAGTCTCATTTTGCCGAGCCAGCTCTAAGTATCGCTTGGCTACCACGTCGCCGCATTCGAGATCGAAGGCTACCGACCACGCGATGAGCTGGCGTATGTCAGCCACGGGGTCCCGGGAAGACAGGTTTCGCGATTCTCCTTGCGGAATGACAAAACGCTCTTTCTGTTTGTCTTCCACGACGATCACTTGACTACCGAAAATCCTTCGAACGAGCAGGAACGGAAATCAGTGCTGACAGGCGTCTTTGCCGATGTAGGCTGGGAGTGCCCGCGTATTCTTGCGGCGATGGAGCGTGTCAACGATGTCTATTTCGACCGTGTTAGCCAGATTCGGATGGATCGATGGACAAAAGATCGCACGGCGCTAATCGGCGATGCCGCAGCCTGCGTTTCTCTACTGGCTGGTGAAGGCATAGGCCTCGCCATGGCCGAGGCTTATGTGCTTGCCGGCGAACTTCGTGCTTGCGACAACGATCACGCCACGGCTTTCGCTCGCTACGAGGAGCGCATGATGCCGTTTCTGAGACGCAAGCAACAGTCGGCCGCGAAATTCGCTTCGGCGTTCGCCCCGAAGACTGCCTTCGGCATCACCTTTCGCAACATTGTCACCGGTTTATTGGGGATCCCGTTCATTGCGGATTACTTTGTCGGTCGCGATCTTCGCGACGACATTAACCTTTCCGATTACGGGCGCTAAAGAAATTGATTCTTATACGACATGCGGTGGACCAAGGCAGCCCCTTTCGTGAATCGATATCCGTCCCATCCATCCCATCGATTAGGATAATTTTTATGCTGCAAAGACGAACCTTTCTTAGCATTCTGGGCGCTACAGCCGTAGCGCTCTCATTCGGCTTCCCCGCTGCCCAAGCCACCACCGAGATTACAGGCGCAGGCAGCACGTGGGTGTACCCTCTGGTGTCCAAATGGGCTCAGGTCTATGCGAAGAAGACCGGCGTCGAGGTCAATTACCAGTCCATCGGCTCCGGCGGCGGAATTGAGCAGATCAAGGCCGGAACGGTCGCTTTTGGTGCGAGCGACATGCCTCTCACACCCGAGCAACTCCAGAAAGACGGGCTGATCCAATTTCCTACCGCCATCGCCGGCGAAGACGTTGTCTACAACCTACCCGGCATCGGCCCCGGCAAGTTGATTCTGAGCGGGGCTGTGGTCGCCAAGATCTACATGGGTGAAATCACAAAATGGAACGATCCCGCTATTGCCGCCCTCAACGAGGGGCTGAAGCTTCCGGATATGGCCATCAGTGTAGTGCATCGGTCCGATGGCTCTGGCACAACCTTCACCTTTGCCAATTACCTGTCCAAAGTCAGTCCGGAATGGAAAGAGAAGGTTGGCGCAAACACGTCGATCAAGTGGCCCACAGGCGCAGGCGGCAAGGGCAACGAAGGCGTGGCCAATTTCGTGAAGCAACTTCACGGCTCAATCGGATATGTGGAATATGCCTATATTCTGGAAAACAATCTGAGCTACGCGCGCATGTACAACGCGGATGGCAAGCTGGTCAGTCCGGGTCTCGAAGGGTTCCAGGCCGCAGCTGCGAACGTGGACTTCACGAAGGCACAGGATTTCTATGTCATCCTCACGAATCAGCCTGGTGCGAAGAGCTGGCCCATTTCGGGTAGTACCTGGCAGATTCTGCGCAAGACTGCCCCAAAGGAAACGAACGAGGAAGTCACGAAGTTCTTCGATTGGGGCTTCACCCACGGCCAAGCGCAGGCCAAGGCCATCGCCTTTGGACCGCTCCCCGAGAGCACGGTTACGGCGATCAAGGGTTACTGGAAGTCTGAGCTCGGTATCTAATCCACCTCAAGCCGGGAGTGGATAGGCCATTTGTTGCCGCACTTCACGCCTTGGTGGATTTCGATCGTCAAGAAGCCCGCGCAAGGGTTGCCACTTGCGCGGGCTTCTTTCCGTTGACTTCCCAGACAAGGTCCCGCAACTGCACTCTGGCTTTAGCTCGGATCGCCGAGTAAGTACCCCCTCCTGTCCTTTAAGCGCGTGGTCCCTTGCCGGAGCTGCCGGAGCATCAGCGGGACGTTACAAGTCGCGTCACTCGTACCGTCCCAAGGCCTCCGTCGCGTCTCATCACGCACGTGGTTGGGTGTCCGCTTCGGAGCGATTTGGGCGGCGGACCTGACCGGCCGCTCCTCGCCCGATCTGAGACGTCGGATAGCCGACTCAGGCCCTCCCGTGCGCGGGATGGCCAATAGCGTCGTTCGGAGCACTGAGCACCGGGTGCGGGGTGCGGAGAGCTTAGTGCCGAGTGCGACGCCTGCGATGACGGTCACGCAGTCCACAAGGTGAGCGAGTCACCATGCGCAAGAACCGGGTCCGCTTCAGGGCTTCAGTGTTGCCGCGATGCCGCGTACTTCGTCCGGCGTGTGCTCGCCCCCCAGCGGCGTTCCTGGCATTAAATACTTGCCCATTTCGAGCCCGCCGACGACGACAGGTTCGAACCCTGCCTCTCGAACGAGCCGCGAAGTGATTTCGATGGCTTTCTTGTCACCCGCGATGGGCATGCCGATCTTCCCCGGATCTTCGTGTGCGCTGGCCATGCGTGCTGCGGGTACGGCATTGAATGCACGAACGACGAGTGCGCCTGGCATCAGGTGCGCGTCAAAGAGTCCGGCCCCTTCTTCGCGCGCTTGATTGGCGATCTCACCGTCGCGTTGCGGGAAAGGATTGCTCGCATTGATGACGACTTTTCCTTTGAGTGAATTGCGGAGGCTATTTGTGAGCTCGGGTAAAGCGCTGTAAGGAACCGCAAACAGGATTACCTGCCCAAACGCAGCAGCCTCCTGAGGCGTACCCGCGTGCGCATGGGCTCCAACCTCGGAAGCGAGCTTCTTGTCGTTGTCGAGATTGCGGGAGGAGAACATCACCTCATTTCCAGCCTTGGCCCAAGCGCCGCCAAGCGCGCTTCCCACATGCCCGGAGCCGATGATGCCGATCTTCATCTTGTCGGCTGCATTAACAATGCTTGCTGTGATCGGTAGGACGCTGAG
Organism: uncultured beta proteobacterium; assembly: GCA_963777455.1. Taxonomy (GTDB): domain Bacteria; phylum Pseudomonadota; class Gammaproteobacteria; order Burkholderiales; family Casimicrobiaceae; genus PALSA-1003. The sequence continues at coordinate 737,595 of CAVZQQ010000003.1, read as the reverse complement.
AGCGGCGGCCACACCGGTCGCCTTGAGCATGTCCCTACGAGTAAACCGGTGAATGCGGTGCATTTTGTGTGGACCTCCATTTGGAGAGCGGTCGCTATTAGTCGTAAAGCTTTCCCTATTTTACCCTGACTATACTTCTGCTCGGAGTACGCCTCTGACCCGATGTGGTCTTATGTCCAGCTGGCGCGACACGACCCTGTGCTGACTGCCTTCGGTCACGCCGAACAGATAGTCGCATACCTTGGGAAGGGCAAGAGCGTTGGCGTACTCGGCTCTTAGTTGCGCAGAGGATGAAGGGCTTCATCATCTTCCTCGTTGGACGAGACAAAAGCGATCCCGGCTCGGATTTCACAAGAGAGCAGGAAAACGCCGCTAAAGAGTTGGCGCTAGCTTACGAGAAGCTAGATTCCCCCGAGCTTGAACTGGCAATAAAGAGCGGAGCCATGTTAAGGATATTTGCGATGACAAGCTCAAGAGCACGAAGCCCTAGAAAAGCTGTGGACCGTGTTTCGGCAGATTTGGTCAAAAGTGCGATGGACCTGGATCGTCTCCGGCTTATCGACCAACACCGCTTGGCGCGCATCAAGGCACTTTGCCTCGTTGAGCCGCCGGTCTACACCCCAGCTCGCGTCGCGGCCATACGGACACGCAAGGCGAAAATGAGTCAATCGGTGTTTGCCAAACTGCTCAATGTCTCAGTGTCCACCGTCCAGAAATGGGAAGCTCCCGCAGCAGATAAGCACCCAAGCGGCGCCGCCGCAAAATTGCTGCAGATCATCGAGCAGAAAGACATTCACGCTATCGTGTAGTTCGAAGTTGGGTTTATCAGGTCGGAACTGTGGCAATTACCAACTGGGTCAGGCTCCGGTTTAGTCTATCAGCTGGCGAAGCGCGGGCCGAAAGGGGCGAGAGGTCGTGGAAATTGCCTTGGAATAGACCAAGTACAGAATGCGGAGATCGCTCTGCGCCTAGCATTGCGGGTAGTTCGACTTCTGGACTGTTAATCCGCAGGTCGCAGGTTCGAGCCCTGGTCGGGGAGCCATCTACCCTTGGTCCATTCCGGACACATAGGTAACGTTTTATTCCGGACACATAGGTAACACTTTTGCGGCGAAGGGGCTCTCGGCGGTTCCAAGCCGACCTGTCTCGTGATCGAAGAACCCCAGGTCGTAGTCCATGAAGCTGACGAGCCAGATTTTATCGCTAACTTCCTTCACCCCGACGTTCTGACCGGCGAGAACGGTGCTCAGATTGATCTTGCGGCGCCCGAAGCAGATGCGGCCGCACTGGGTGACAGTAATGGTTCGGTCGTGGAAGGGGTAGTGCAGCTCGTCGAGCCCGTGATACGGGCGCGGTGAGGGCCGGTAGAGCTCCGCGGGATACTTCATGTCGAGCGCCTGGTGCGGGCGCTCGTGGTTGTAGCAGTCGATGAACTCGTCGAACCGGGCCTGCTGCTGGAGGAAGTTCTGGGCGGCCGGCTTGGTGGCCTCCTTCTTCAAGGTCAGGTGCATGCGCTCGTGGCGGCCATTTTGCTCGGGATGGCCAGGCTTGATGCGCTCGATGTGGATGCCCAGCCGCAGCCACCACACGGATAGCTTGCTCAAGCCAAAGAGTGCGTGCGGACTTGCGAAGGGCACGCCGTTGTCGGTGCGGATTGCCCAGGGCAAGCCGAACTCCTTGAACACCCGCTCGAACACGGTGAAGGCATAGACCTCCTGGGTGGTCGACAGGGCCTCGCAGCTCAAGAGGTAGCGGCTGACGAAGTCGCTGAGGGTGAGCGGGTAGCAGTAACGCCGATCGGCGAGCATGAACTCGCCCTTGTAGTCGGCGCACCACAGATCGTTGGGGCACAGCGGCCTGGACAGGGGCGTGCCCTGGGCCTTGTAGCGTCGTTTGCGGCCGCGGCTGACCAGCCCGTGGCGATCGAGCACCGCGTGCACGGTGCTGATGGCTGGGAGCGGGAGATCGCTGTGCAGGCGCCTGAGCTTCTCGCGGATCTTCGGTGCGCCCCAGCTGGGTCGCTCCCTCTTAAGCCGAACGATCAGCGTCTCGATCGGCAAGGGTAGCTGGTTCGCCTGCCGGTAGGGTCGCCGGCTGCGATCGGTCAGTCCCTCGAGCCCGCAATTCTTATAGCGTTGGAAGATCTTGTAGCCGGTCTTGCGTGAGACGTCGAACTCGCGGCACAGCGCCGCCATCTTCTCGCCTTCGAGCAGCCGGGCCACAAACCGTAGCCGTTCATCCATCTTGTAACACTCCTGCCAGGGCACTTTGCGCTCCCGCAAAGTGCAGAAGTGTTACCCATCTGCCCGGAATGAAGTGTTACCCTTCTCTCAGGAAGGGCATCAGGTTAGTCCAGCTAGGGCAGAGTTTCTCGAAGCACAGCCGCTCGGTTAAGGATCAGCGATGCCGGCCAGCGATGATGGCAAATTCTTCGAGCGATTATGCACTTGTGGATCCGAGCTCGTGGTGTCTTCGGCGCCGGCGGCAATCATATAGCCCATCGCTTGGTATCCACGCAGTCGCTTACTGAACATCCGTTGTAAGGTTGGGACGTCGGAATCGACGTAATCGTAGATCCGGACTTCATGTTTGTCGGCATGCTCGCGGTGCAGCCTGCCGGCGTATTGCTGCAGCGTACCACGCCACGAGATCGGCATAGCAAGGAAAAGCGTGTCGAGCCACGGGTCATCAAAACCCTCTCCGATAAACCGCCCGGTAGAGAGCACGATGCATCGGCTTGGGTCAGGGGAAGCTCTTGTCGCTTGATGATTGCGTGCTGCTTCTCATTCTCGGAGCGAAGCCTCGCACACTCGGCCTCGAGACATACTATGCGAGCGTTCTGCGTCATCGCGACGAGAAAGTACAGGAAATTCCTTCCTATCGGGCTTGTGCGAGCGCCCTCGGGACGGCGTCGCGCACTAAACGGCCGCGAGCCGCTGGACCGTATCCGGAAAGAGCTTCACCAAGTTGATCAGTAGCGCCGCTTGAGCATTCGGTTTGGCGCGTCCTTGTTCCCAGTTCTCCAGAGTACGAACATTGGTCCGAAGGTAAACGGCAAATAGAGCTCTCGACATGTTCAGGCTTTCGCGTACGCGGATCAGTTCCTTCGGGGTGACCGAAGGCGCTGGTTTGAACTCCACCGCATGGGTTCGAAGAGTCCGCTTTCCTTCACGGCTTTCGGCCAGCGCCGCCATACCTTCCTTCAACTCACCGAACACATTGCGCTTGGCGTTGCGCTTTTCATGATGCTTCACGATTGTTCTCATGCCTTTCTCCTTGCTTCCAGCTCTGCCTTGAGCATTGCCTTCAACGTCTTGCGCTGTTGTGGGGACAAATCGTCCCGTTCATCCTTGTCGTAAAGGGTGTAGAGCCAAAACTGAAATCCGGCTTCCCACCAGAAGTAGATCACCCGCAGACCGCCTCGCTTGCCTTTGCCGCGTCGCATATCAGCAAAACGAAGTTTGCGCAGACCACCGGTGCCTTCGATCGCAGCGCCAGCATTGGGGCTCTGCATCAAGGTGGTCTGAAGCATTCTGAATGCCTCGTCGCTGAGATACTCTGCTCGATGGCGGTCAAAGGCGGGCAACTCGACGAAGACAGCCTTCACAGCTTAGCATTGTACGCAATTTGCGTAGATACGCAAGTTGCGTACAACTGACGGCTCGTTGGAGCTAGGGGCAGTCACGAGGACGAGGCGGGCCGGCGCAACTACCTCTTCGCCGGCTCGGACAGCGGCGGAGAGCGGGCAGCCAACATCTATAGCTTGATCGGCACCACCCTGCTCAATGGCCGAGACCCGTACCTGTACTTGCGCCATGTGCTCGAACGCATCGCCGAGCATCCGATCAATCGTGTCGACCAATTGCTCCCTTGGCATGTTGCGCTGGAGGTGCCGGCCGAGCGCCTGTGCGCTTAGCCATGGCCGTTGCCCGCAAGGCGCCGCCGCGCGCCGTGAAAGCCGCCGCGCCGATCTACGAGCTGCACATCGAACTGCTTGATCTCGAGCCGGCGATCTGGCGACGAATCCTGGTGCCGGTTTCGATCAATCTGTCCAAACTCCATGTGACGCTGTTATGGGCGATGGGCTGGGCGGGCGGTCACTTGCACGAGTTCGTGATCGGCCATGACCACTACGGGGTACCCGACCCCGACTACGACACCCCGCCTCTGATCCAACGTGAAGATCGTGTCATGCTCGGTGTCGCACTCGGCGCGCGCAATGCCTTCACCTACCTCTACGACTATGGCGACGGTTGGGAACATCGGATAACCGTCGAGCAGATCCTGGCCCCCGACCCTGGACTGAAGTCACCGCGGTGTTTGGACGGCGCCCACGCCTGCCCACCCGAGGACGTCGGTGGACCACCCGGTTACATCGAACTCTTGCAGGCTATCAGCGATCCTAAGCACGACGAGCACGCGGCCATGCTTGAATGGTGCGGCGGATCCTTCGATCCTACCGCGTTCCGACTCGACGACACTAACGACAGGCTACGTCAGATCAAACTCTGACTGTCAATGCGGCCTTGGGCTGACGCTTACGGCAATCTTGCTGGCGTACTCATTGAGCGCGGGGAGCTCGACGAAGCACTGACGTTTGCAAGGGGTGGGTGTCGCTGAGCGGCCACCAGCAGTCAGTCGGTGTCGCCACCAAAAAATTCCAGTAAGGCAGCCAGTCGAATGACCAGGCCACAACCCATCCAGGCACTTGCAGCGGGATTGCGCCCGGATTTCCCACCGGCCAAGTTGCTCAGAACCGTATCAAATCCTGTCCAAATTGGAGGTCTATCCAGAAGTTAATTCCGTCGCTGCAAGAGCCGTAAGGTGCGGACCCACCTCCGGTTGACACATTGGCGATAAGGCTCAAATCCGCCGCCTTGAACACCGTCACCGTATCGCCTGAATAGTTGGTTACCAAGACACGCTCGCCGTCGAACGCCGCTACCATTGGGCTGTTCAACACCCCCGGCATTGTGATCGTCGCCACCACGTTGCCAGTGCTGGCCTGGACTACGAAGATCAGGTTGTTGCCGGCGTCGGGCACCCAAATGTTGGCCCCATCGAATGCGGGAAGTTGTGGATTCAAGAATAATCCGGTCCCTACGGTCTGGAGGATGTTGCCACTGGAATCGAGCTTGAAGAGCGCCCCCGCGGCATCGTCGGTGACCCAGATATTAGCGCCGTCGTAGAGGATGCCCCGCGGATGGCTGAACCCCGTGGAAACCGTGGTCACGTTGCCGGGCGGGTAGGGAGTTGTGGGCGCCGGGGTAATGATCGACACCGAGCTGCCTTGGTTGGCTGTCCAAAGGTTGGTACCGTCGAAGGCGATGCTGAGAGGGAAGAGCCCAAGATTGCTGGCGGCCAACGTGATCGCACCCGGTGGCTGCGTAGGATCAATCACGTACAGGCTACCCGGATCGGTGCTGCCCGCGACGAAGACCTTGCCGGCAGCTGCCAAAAGACCTTGGCTTTGTGTGGCCCCTGTCCAAGTGCCAAGTATCTTGCCGGTACCGGCCCGCACTTGAACCACTTGGTCCGCAGAGGAAGTCCAGATGTCCTCACCGTCCGCCGCGCACAACTGGGGCTGACCTCCCAGACTTGTCGTTTGCATGGCGTTAGCGTTCTGTGGCGACCACCATTGATTGAACGCGGCCCGTCGGCTTGCTCGCGTGAGGCCTTGATCGAGCGAGCGCTGCAGGAAGGCCGTCATCTGCACCCGGGTGACGGTATTGTTCGGGCTGAATGTGGTGGGCGAAGTGCCCTTGGAGATGCCTGTCACGTACGCCTCCATGATGCCGGGGCAGAATGCGGCCCCGACAGCGGAGACATCCGTGTACGGAAACGGATAGCTCTTGCTACCGCATGGTTCCGACGCCCCGGTCGTGATGCGTCCGATGCTGTCGCCTGCGTCTTCGCTGAACCAGAGATTTCCATCGGGTCCGGCGGTGATGAACGTCGGGGAGTAGCCGGGCGTGATACCCGAGCTGAATTCGGAGACGGTGCCGGTGGGGGTGATGCGGCCGATCGCAACGCCTTCCGTGAACCAGAGGTCGCCATCCGGGCCGTTCACGATGCCCAGCGGGGCCCCACTAATTCCGGCCGTGAATGCGGTGATGACGCCGGCCGTTGTAATGCGCCCTATCGCCACGTCTTGCGTGGCCGCGAACCAGAGATTGCCATCCGGTCCCGCGGTGATGACGGCCAAACTGTTGCCAGTCAAGAAACTAGTCTGGAACTCAGTCACCGTGCCTGCGAGGGTGATTTGTCCGATCTTGGCGGGGGTCGGCTCCGTGAACCAGAGATTCCCGTCCGGACCCGCGGCGATGCTGTAGGGATACATGTCCGAGATCCCATTGGCGAATATCGTTATGGTATGCGTGGTCGGAGAGATCCTCCCGATCGCGCCAACGATGTTGCCGCTCTTAACGGTCGTTGCGGTAAACCAGAGATTCCCGTCAGGCCCCGCCGCAATGCCATACGGTGCGCCGGCGGGAGGGGTAATGTTGTACTCGGTAACGACGCCAGCGGTCGTAATGCGTCCGATGCGATTGGTCCCACCCTCGGTAAACCACAGGGCCCCGTCCGCGCCGGCGACGATGGTCGCCGGTGACGCACCCGAGGTTATGCCGGTGCTGAATTCAGTGACCACGCCGGCCGGCGTGATGCGGCCGATCCGGTCGCCGAACCGCTCGGTGAACCAAACGTTGCCATCCGGGCCGGCAGTGATTCCCTGCGGACTGGCGCCAGGGGTGATCCCGGCATTGAACTCGGTGATGACTTGCGCCCATGCGCTCCCCGACAGCATGCAAAGTGAAGCAAGCACACCGCCTAGGAGCATGCGTCTCGGATGAAGGGGTGGATCTGCCACAACCAGTGTTTGTTCTGCTCGCCGCTCGCTTGGCCAGCGTGCACACACGATACGCAGGCCTCGCAAGCAATGCAAGCGCACCTCGGCCGCCGCGAATGGCAGATGGTACGAACCAGCGTGCCCTCCTTTTTCCACCCCGTCCAGTTACCAACGAGTCGAGAGCACTACGACGGCATGACCAAGCCGTTCTCCGTGGTTTTCAAACAGAAGATGATCGTTCGAAGTTGAACCTCTCAGGGGCGAGAACTCGATCTGACGGCCGTTGACGCGGATCGAGCGTGCCGCGAGAGCGCTCAGCGCGATCCGGATGGGGCTGCGGTTGCGGCCGTCCCCACCTGCGCCGCCGTGAGCTTCTCGGCCGTGGTGACCCAGCCGCCGCCCATCGCCTTGTAGATGCTGACCAGCGACGCGCATAGTTGGGCGCGTGCCGCCGCCCAGTCGAGCTCAGCGGGAAAGAGCTCCTCCTCGGCCTGCAGCACCGTCGAGTACGGCGCGCGTCCGCCATCGAACTGCAGCTGGGCGAGCTGCGAATAGCCGCGCAGCGCCTTGACGAGTTTCTCCTGCGCAGCGAGCTGCTGCTCGAGCTGCTCGCGACTCACCAGCGCGTTGTCGACATCGGCGAACGCATTCTGGATCGCGAGCTCATAAGCGAGCAGCGCCGCCTTCTGCCCAGCCTCCGCCTGCGCGACCTGCCCAGCGATCGCACCGCCGGTGAAGATCGGCCCGACGATCGATCCGGCAAAATTCCAGGTCCGCGCCGGGCCCCTGAACAGGTTGGACAGGTCGGTGCTCGCGGTACCCAGCGCGCCGGTCAGGGAGATCGTCGGGAAGTACTGCGCCTTGGCGGCGCCGATCAACGCGTTGGCCGCGACGAGCTGCTGCTCTGCCTGCAGCAGGTCCGGCCGGCGCTCGAGCAATTCCGAAGGCACGCCGGGCGGGATCGCCGGCAGCGTCAGCTCGAAGATCGCCTTGCCGCGCATGATCGGACCCGGGTTGCGTCCGAGCAGGATCGACAGCGCGTTCTCGAGCACCGCGATGTCGCCGCGGATCTGCGGAATCTGTACGGACGCCGTTTGGTAACGCGCTCGTGCCTGCTCGACATTCATCTCGGAGACGCGGCCGTACTTGAACTTGGTCTCCATCAGACGCAGCGATTCGGCGTAGGTCACCTGCGTGCGCTCGGCGATTACCAGCTGCCCGTCGAGGCCGCGCAGCTGCAGGTAGCCGTTCGCGAGATTGGCGACCAGTGTCAGGATGACGCCGCGCCGCGCCTCCTCGGTCGCCAGCACGTTCGCCTGCGCCGCTTCGGTCTGCCGGCGTACATGACCCCAGAGGTCGATTTCCCAGCTCGCGCCGGCCAGCACCTGGTATACATTCGTCGGGTTCGACAGACCGGACGGAAGGGCGGTTGTCGCGCTGTCCGAGAACCGGTAGCGGGCGGCGGAGCCCTGGTAGCCGACCTGCGGATAGAGCGGCGATCGCGTGCTCTGTAGCACACCTGCCGCCTGCTCCACGTTGGCAGCTGCGATCTGTATGTTCTTGTTGTTTGCGAGCGCGGTGGCGATCAGGCGGTCGAGCACGGGGTCCTCGAAGCGCTTCCACCATTCGAGGTCGGCGGCGGCTGCGGTGGCTGTCGGCTCATAGAGGTAGGCCTTCGGCGTGTCGACATCGGGGCGCTGGTAATCGGGGCCGACCACGCAGCCGGCAACGGCGCAGCAGAGCAACGCGGCGGTCAGGCGGGCGCGCATCTCAGTCTCCCTTGGCCGGCGGGACTGCGGGCACAATCGCTGCGCCCTCGCCAGCGCCCGATGGCGGACCGCCTTGCCCGCTCCCTTCCTCCTGCGCCGGCTTCGGGCCCTCGCTGGCGCCGGAGAACCTGTGGCTTATGGTTCCCAGCAGCCAGAAGAACATCGGGATGAAGAAGATCGCGATGACAGTGGCTGCGAGCGTGCCGCCGATAACACCGGTGCCGATCGAGTGGCGACTGTTGGCCGACGCGCCGGTCGCCAGCGCAAGCGGCACCGTGCCCAGCACGAACGCGAACGATGTCATGACGATCGGCCGCAGCCGCAACCGCGCCGCCCCGGCTGCCGCATCAAATAAAGACATGCCTTCCTTGCGGTTGAGTTCGACCGCGAACTCGACGATCAGGATCGCATTCTTGGCAGCGAGCCCTATCAGCGTGAGCAGGCCAATCTGGAAGTAGGTATCGTTGGGGATACCCCGCATCGCGATCGCCGCGAGTGCGCCGACGATCGCGAACGGAACCGCCATCATCACGCCGACCGGCAGCGACCAGCTTTCGTACTGCGCAGCGAGGATCATGAACACGAACAGCAGGCCGAATACGAACGCTATCGCCGACGTTGACCCAGACGATAGCTCCTCGCGCGCCTCGCCCGCCCACTCGTAGCCGTACCCCTGGGGCATCAGGCCCTCGGCGACCTCGCTGACCGACTGCAGCGCCGTACCGGAGCTCACTCCCGGTGCCGGCGCGCCGTTGATTGCGATGGCCGGGTAGTTGTTGAAGCGCGTGACCAAGTCGGCGCCGGTGATGTAACGGGTGTTGACCAGGGCGGAGAGTGGAACCATGTCGCCGTCGCGGTTCTTGACGTAGAAGCGGCCGATGTCCTCGGGCGTCATCCGGTACTTTGGCTCCGCCTGAAGCACGACCTGGTAGAGCCGCGAATCCTTCGGAAACTGGCTGACGTAGAGCGACCCGAACATCGTTTGCAGCGTCGTGTAGGCGTCCTGCACCGGAACCCCCAGCACCTCGGCCTTCTCGCGGTCGACGTCGGCGAGCATCTGTTGGCCATTGGTGTGGATCGTCGTGCTGAGCCTGCCGAGATCCGGCTGCGACTTCGCTTTGGCGATGATCTGGTCGACCACGTGCGAGAGCTGCTGGTAGTCGCCCGGGCCCTTCTGCTCAATCCACATCTGGAAGCCGGCGGTAATGCCCAGCCCGGGAATCGCCGGGGGATTGACCGGGACGACCAGGCCGCCCTGGATCTGCTCGAACTCTCGGCGCGACGCCGCGATCACCGCGTCGGCGGAGAGGTCCGGTGTCTTGCGCTCTTCGTAGCTCTTCAGCGACACAAACAGCACGCCGAAGTTCGTCTTGTTCTGCGAGTCGATTAGGCTGTAGCCGTCGACTTGGGCAACGTTGGCGACGGCCGGATTCTTGCGAATAATGTCGGCTGCCTGAGCACCGACCACGTGTGTCCGGTCAAGGCTCGCCGAATCCGGCAAGAAGTAGGCGACGAATATGTAGCCCTGGTCCTCCTGCGGTACGAAGGCCGTCGGCAGCGCCCGGAACATCAGCACGCAGCCCGCGACGACGATGGCGAACGCGGCAAGGCTCACACCGGCATTGTTCATCGCCCATTTGACGCCGCCGACGTAGGCCCCAGTGATGGCGTCGAAGGCCTCATCGAATTTTTTGAAGAAGCCCTTCTTCTCGCCGTGCTTCGTCTTGATCAAGATCGCCGCGAGCGCCGGCGACAGCGTAAGCGCGACGATACCCGAGAACACGACCGAAATCGCGATCGTGACGGCAAACTGCTTATAAAGCGCGCCGGTGATGCCGCCGAGAAACGCGACCGGAATGAATACGGCGTTCAGCACCAAGACGACCGCGATGACCGGGCCGGACACCTCGTCCATCGCTTTCTTCGCAGCCTCTTTCGGGGACAGGCCGAACTGCGCCATATTGCGCTCGGTGTTCTCGACGACTACGATCGCGTCGTCGACAACCAGCCCGATGGCGAGGATCATGCCGAACAGCGTCAGCATGTTTATCGAGAATCCGAACACCAGCATGCCGACCAGCGCGCCCAGGATCGATACCGGCACGGCGAGCGTCGGGATGATGGTGAGCCGGAGGCTGTGCAGAAAAATGAACACCACCAGTACCACCAAAACGACGGCCTCGAAGAAAGTCTTCACGACCTCGTCGATAGACGCCTTGACGAACAGCGTCGTGTCCAGCGCAACATCGTATTTCAACCCGTCGGGGAACTGCTTCGCCATCTCGGCGAGGGTCGCGCGCACCTGTTTCGACACCTGGATCGCGTTCCCACCCGGCTGCTGGTAGACGGCGATCAACGTCGCCGGCCGACCCTGGTAGGACGTGTTCAGCGAATAGCTCTGCGCGCCCAGCTCCGCGTAGCCGACGTCCTTGACCTTGACCAGCGCCGCGTCCGCGTTCTGGCTGCGCAGGATCATGTCGTCGAACTGCGAGGGCTCCGTGATCGTGCTGGTGGTCACCGGGAACGTCTGCTTGACTGGATAAGGCGTCGGCGGCGCGCCCAGGCGCCCGACCGCGAACTGCTGATTCTGGTCCTTGACCGCGTTCGCGATCTCGGTCGTGGAGACCCGCAGCTGCGCCATCCGGTCGGGTTTGAGCCAGATCCGCATTGCGTACTCGGGCACGCCGAATATCGACGCCTGGTTCGCGCCCGGAATTCGGTTGATGGCGGTAAGAATCTGGGTGTTCGTGTAGTTGGCCACATAATTCGCGTCGTAGCGGCCGTCGGGCGAATAGAACGCGAGCACCATGAGGAACGTGTTCGTCTTCTGCTGCACATTCACGCCCTGCGCCTGCACCGCCTGTGGCAGCTGCGCCAGCGACTGGTTCACCCGGTTCTGCACGTCCACTTGCGCGAGTGACGGGTCGGTGTCGATCGTGAAGTAGACCGTCAGCGTGTAGTTTCCGGTCGACGAGCTGGTCGACGACATGTAAATCATGTTGTTCGCGCCGTTGACCTGCTGCTCGATCGGCGCGCCGACGTTCTGCGCGACGAGCTGGGCATTGGCGCCCGGATAGGTGGCCGTCACCTGGATCTGGATCGGTGTCACCTGCGGGTACTGCGCGATCGGCAGCTTCACCATCGCCACTAGGCCGACGACCGAGATGACGAGCGCGATGACCGCCGAGAAGATCGGGCGGTCGATGAAAAAGTGGGAGAACATCAAGAGGCTCCGGAGCGTTACATCTTCGCTGAAGGAGCGGCTTTCGCGGCCGGTGGCGGCTTGGCCGCGTCGGGGCCCGCCGCCTTCGCCGGCGCCTCGACGGCCTTGACGGCGGCGCCCGGCGTCAGCCGCGCCACGCCGTCGATGACCAGCACGTCGCCGGGCTTGAGGCCGTCCGCGATGAACCAGTCGTTGCCGTACAGCGGCCCGACCTGGACCGGGTGGATCTGCGCCTTGCTGTCCTTGTCGACCAGCACGACGAAGTGCCCGCTGGCGCCCTGTAGCACCGCCTCCTGCGGCACCTGGATCGCGTTAACACGTACCACGCCCTGGACGCGCACGCGCACGAACTGGCCGGGCCGCATGGCGCCTCCCGGGTTGGGAATCGTCGCCCGCAGGAGGAAGGTACCGGTCTGCGGGTTGTAGTCAGGGTTGGCGAACGTGATCCTGCCCTTCTGCGGAAACACGCTGCCGTCGGCCTGGATCAGCTCGACCGCGTAGTTCCCGCCGGGCGGCGCCCGCAGCCGCCCCTTTGCCTCGTCCGACCGCAGGCTCAGCAAGTCGTTCTCTGACACCGCGAAGTTGACCCAGATCGGGTCGAGCTGCGAAACGTAGGTGAGCAGGCTGTTCTCGGCGTTGACGTAGGCGCCGTCCTGCACGCGGGCAAACGACGACAGTCCAGCAAGCGGCGTCGTGATCGTCGTGTAGGAGAGGTTCAGGCGCGCCGTCTCGACGTTCGCCTTCGCCGTCTCCACCGCCGCGGCCGCGGCCTGCTGCTCGCCGGTCGCGTCGTCGAGATCCTTGACGCTCAGTGCGTTCAGCGCCGCCAGCGGCTTCACCTGCGCCAGGTTGTCGTTGGCGGTCTGCAGCCGCGCCCGCTGCTCGGCTAGCGCCCCTTTCGCGGCCGCAAGCTGGGCCTCAAATGGTTTCGGGTCCTGCTGGAACATCACGTCGCCCGCCTTGACTGCCGAGCCTTCAGTGTAGACGCGTTTGTCGAGGAAGCCGGCCACCCGTGCGCGAATCTGCACCTGATGTGAACTCTGCGTCTGGCCCACATACTCGTAGCTGACCGGCGTGTCGCTCGCGACGACGCTCATCACGGTGACTTCCGTCGGAGGGCGTACCTCGCTCTTCGGCGCCTCCTTGCCGCAACCGGCAAGCAAACCGGCGACCAACAGCACCATCACGAGCCCGTGCATAGAACAAGCTCCATTGTTGTCACCCTTCAGGGTGGCGACCGAATCAGGCATCGGCGTTCCTTTTGGCATTCGTCTTATGTACGGTCCCAGTATATTCATTTTGTGATCAGGAGGATCCACGCCGTTCCTATCGCAAGGAACACGCCAAGGAAAAAAGCGTTGTCAGCAATCCGATGCGGTCGAGTTCGCCCTGTTTGAGATAGCCGCTGCTTACGAAGATGACGTTCTGACTGCCGCCCTACGGCGTGATTACGGAAAAATAGCTGCTTGCGACGAGCAGCGCGAACCCCATCAACGGGCGCACGTACGGGTGTCACGTCCGAGTAGCCGATCGTCAATACTTGTGTGAAGGCATAATACGTGAACAATGCCACCCGGCCATGCCAATCGGGGAGGAGCGCGGCCACCTCTGGGTTGATGCTGTAGGCCGAGGGCACCAGCAGGTACGCAGTCGCGTTGATACGTCCCCACGCATCGCCAGCGATGATGTAGCCGCAGATTGCGCCGAGCACGTTCTCGGCACCGTTTGCCGGCATGCGAAGAACGTCGCGCAGGATCACGTAAACGGCGCCCAAGAGGAGCACCATCAGCATCGTCTGCTCCCGAGCGAAAGCGCGTGATCGAGGTTCGCTGTGGCGAAGTGGGCTCCCCACCTGATCGCTAAGGGCCGCGACGAGGACTGCCGCCATCGTTGCTCGCTCGCGCGGGCGCTCGAACACGACGAACCAGATGGCAAATGCCACCACCGTACCAAAGGCATCGGAAAGCAATCGCTCGCCGCCCTGGGCAGTGACCGTTTCAATCACCAACGCGACGCACAGCAACACCAGGTGCACAATGTACTTCCGCCGCCGCAGTCCGACCGGTTTTCCGCCTGTCATTCGCCGCCCTCATGCACGGACTTGGATTTTCCCCGGTTACGCGCTCGCGCCGCTACGAGTATTCCTGAGTGTCGCAAACCGCGCATAGCGTTCTAGCGCTCCTGCGCCAAAGGAAGCTCGGCCGCTTCTCCGGTGTGCTCGTCACCGTGATTTCCGCAAACGGCCCGGGTCAACCAGGTGTCACCGTGATTCAATGATGGTGAGCAGCAATGGCGGTACGTCTACGGTTGGTATTATGCATCAGCGTCGGCAAGCATATTGTCTGCCGGCGTGCCATCCTGTGCTGTTATTCTAGGAGGTTGGTCGGGTGCCTCCACCTTGCCAGGGGTGCCGGGACGGCTTAGTGTTAACTTAGAGCAAACCTACACCGCCCCGCCGGAGGTAGCCTGCAAAATGGTTCGAGTCCTTGGATGTCTTTTTCGGCGATGAACTCCCTGCGCGACGGGACTTCGAGGACCCATAGCCGGAATATCTACGGAGACAAGGATGGGAAAAAAGAGCGCAGCGAGGAAGGGCGAGCCCCGGAGCAGGGGGAGTAAAGGCGACAATGATGCGGCGAAGGCAGCTGCGGGAAAGCCGGGCGCGTCGGCACCCAGCGGGAAGGTTTCTGGGAAGGACTACGCGCAGGAGCTGAAGAAGCTCCATAGGGAACTCGTCAAGCTACAGGAGTGGGTGGTACACAAAGGTCTCAAGGTCTGCATTGTCTTCGAGGGCCGCGACGGCGCCGGCAAGGGCGGTACCATCAAGGCGATTACCGAGCGAGTGAGTCCGCGAGTCTTTCGCGTCACCGCGCTTCCTAGCCCGACCGAGCGCGAGAAGTCGCAGATGTACATGCAACGCTACCTCTCGCACCTGCCAGCGGCTGGCGAAGTCGTCATCTTTGACCGCAGCTGGTACAACCGCGCAGGCGTCGAACGGGTAATGGGTTTCTGCACCGAGGAACAGGCGCGGCTTTTTCTGAGTATGGTGCCGCTGTTTGAGAAGGTCGTTATTAACTCCGGCATCATCCTGCTTAAGTACTGGCTGGAGGTGAGCCCCGAGGAGCAGACTCGCCGGCTCAAGGCGCGCATCGACGATGGCCGCAAGATCTGGAAGCTGTCGCCGATGGATCTCAGGTCCTACAGCCGCTGGTACGACTACTCGAGGGCACGTGACGAGATGTTCCATGCGAGCGACAGTTCATGGGCACCGTGGCATGTCGCCCGCTCGGACGACAAGAAGCGAGCGCGTCTCAATATCATTAGACATCTGCTTTCGAGCATCCCCTACGAGAAGGCACCGCGAGCAAAAGTCAAGCTTCCGAAGCGGCAAAAACCGGGCAAGTACAAAGAAAGCAACTACCCGTTCAAGTTCATTCCCGAGGCTCATTGAGGCCGTGACGCAGCTTCACTTGCGCATTTACCGAGGAGCCCGTCATACCAGACTAACCAAGAGACGTGCAAACCGAATACTGGGCGACGAAGTTCGAAGACATCGGCCTCGAAATCGCGCGGCTCGCGATGATGTGCAACGTGCGCATTCTCGATACGGGAGTCATCGAGCGCGTGCTGCGCAACGACGCTTCAGTCTGCGGCACGGCCAATCAAGTCGCGTTCCACAAACTGCGCGCGCTAATAATGATGCACTGCTCGGCGCGGAAGGACGCGCTCGAGGCCCTGCGGGTGGAGAAGACAGGCCTGCTCGTCGAGAAGATCGTCACCTCGCTGCGCTGAGGGAATCGGCGAGCGGCTTGGCAACCCAGGTCAAGGTGACGCAGGTCATGGCGCCTCGGGTGCGGGCGCGCCCGCGTCGTCGGCGCCTGGGACGCCAAGCAGTTGCACTGGCAGCGTCACGGCCGACTGAATCGTGCGCATGACTGCACCGGCGATGGCGGCAGCCCCCACCCATTTCAACCGCGGGTTGCATAGGTGCCGCTTATGCTGAACTGAATGCCCACGAACGACGGGTTCGTATCCCGCATCAGCGCCCTAATGCGAGTTCGATGAACTCAGGTGTATACGAAAATGTAGCTGCGCTGTTTTGCGCGCCCCGGCGTTGCACTGCATTCGACTGCTACTGTGAGGTTGCGCGGACGCTGTAAGATTCTATGGTTCATGTCAAGGGGTTTGTGAGACGCCCAGGATCGAATTCGGTTTTGTGGGTGTAGATTGACCAGGCGGTACGAGCGATGCGCCGAGCGAGGATGACGAGGGTCGCGGTGCTGGATAGGCCCTTGCCTCGATAGTGGTCGTAGAGCGGCCTCCACGTCTTCGTCTTTATTGCTGACATCGCAGCCATGTAGAGCAGTCTGCGCAGTTCGGCTGGTCCGCGTTTGGAGAGCCGCCGTTTGCCGCGATGCTGTCCCGAGTCATCCGGTCGGGGGTCCAGGCCGGTGAAGGCGACGAAAGCATCCGCGCTCTTCAAAGGCACCGGCTCGAGGGCGTTGACCAGGGCGATGCCGACGACCGGGCCGACGCCGGTGATCGTGCACATGCGCGTGAAGTTCTGTTTGCGATCCGGACTCGCTTCGACCAACGCCTTGACTCTCAGGTCGAGGCGCGCGATGAGCTGATTGAAGCGTGTTCTTAGCGCCTTGAGATCGTCGGCGAATCCGCCCAGTTCATGGAGCGACATTGCGACCGCTTCACGCAGGGAGATTAGCGTAGCGCGGCGTTTGATCAGTCGATCAAGCTCGCGTTGCTGTGGTGTGGGCGGGATCCAGGGGTGCAGCTTGGTGTGTTCGTGGGCGATCATGCGCGCGATGAGCTCGGCATCCACCCGATCGGTCTTGCCACGCAGTCCAACGGCCTTGGCGTAGTGGCGGGTATCCTTCGGATTGAGCAGGAAGACTAGAAAACCGAGCTGGTGGGCAACCTCAGCGAACAACTCATGATAGCTACCCGTGGATTCCACACCGATGCGGCTACCCGCAGGCAAACCCTTGAGAAAGGCAAGCACCGCGGCTCGCTGATTAGCGACCTTACGCACTGGGAAGCTTCCTTCAGAACAGGCCGCCACGATCTCGGCCTTGGCGACATCGGCACCGATATTGCGCACTACCGCTGGGGTTTGCATGATGAGTCTCCCATGGCTAAGCTTAGGGGTGCTGGAGTGGAACACACCGGCGTGAGCTTGCATTCAAATCGGCGGTTGTAGCCGCTAGATTCCTCATCGACGCTTGGTGGTGTGGTGGGGGGACTCTTACGGGGTCTGTCTCTCGAGCGTGAGAGCAGATGCAGTTGATGGCCCCTCCACCCCGGCTTCTTCACTGTTTCAGAAGAAGGCCGAAAACACCATCCCCCACCATACAAGCAGTTGATCAAAAAATAAAATTAAGCTTCCGATCGCCGGACTGTTAATCCGCAGGTCCCAGGTTCGAGCCCTGGTCGGGGAGCCAAATACTCAATTTGCGGAGGACAGCCGCTTGGCGACTTAGGACGTGTGAAATGGATCAATGATCTTCACGCGACCGTACAGCCGGCCGTGCTCGAAGTCCTCTGACCAGAGTGTGTCAAGCCGGTGTTCATCCGCATATGCCCAGAGATGTGCGTCGAACCAGGACATTTGATATAAGGCAGCGCCGCGGAGCGCGGTTCGCAACGTATTCTCGGTCGGATAGACGATGGGGAACTGCGCCAGCATGTCCTCCACCTCTCTATGCGCGTCCTCGATCTCGAGCAGTGGCTTCCCCTCGACAATCGGTCGGGTGACAACCGCCACAAATTCGACTAGGGCTTGGTGGGGCAAAACAAGCGACTCGTCCACGATTCCTTGGCGAAGCAATGCAGTCGCGCGCTTCTGCTTTGCAGGAAACCGTGCATCAAAACGGTAGACCAGTATGTTGGTATCAACTAGGCCGGCCACGACTGTATAGCTCTTCTCGAGTCCAGCCGCGATCTTTCTCCGATTTCAGTGATCGTTTTCCGTCGCGTTTCCTTTGTCGCTCGGTGGCGAGGTCGAAGTAACGTAGACGCTCCTCGGGGTTAGCTGCGCTGGTCCTCGAACAGCGCTCGGGCACGAGGGAAATTGTGTCGCCAGCGGGGAGGAGCTCGACTTCATCGCCCACTTTGATACCGTAGGCGTCGACGAGCCTTCTGGGTAGCGTGAGCTGAAATTTGCCGGTAATTTTGCTCATGACGGTAAGCTTGGCATGTGTCAAGGAATTTGTCAAGGGCAAATACTTGCCAGTTCCTTGTTTGGGGTACGCGCATTGAATTGGAAACTTGCGCTCTAGCTAAAGAGTTGAGGATGGCGGCATTCGTGCGCGGGTGACACGCGAGGACAATAAGAAGACCTGGCCACAGAAATCCGCTCGGGGCGGGGGTGGGAATTCACTCCATGATTGTGGCCTCGGGGAAATTGCCTGGCCAATGTCGACAAAGGCAAAGATCAACGATGGCCGAGGAAGCGCATGCAGGAGCCGAGCGGGCGCTAAAGAAGTACCTCGAACGGGACGGCCCGGGACAGCTTCTTTCGGGGCGAGAGCAGCCACCTGCGGCAGAAGCGGGCCAGGGCAAAGTTTCCCCAATCCGGACGGTCACGCATACAATTTTATGACTTGGACCCACCGGGTTCAACCAGTGGCAGGTTTCGCTGCCCATGGGCTACTCGCACGGTGTCGTGAAATGCGAAAGACGGGCAAATACGACTGTCACGCCATCGACTGCCGTTTCAGTTGGTAGCGAATCGCTGCCCATCGCTTCACAAAGCCTGTTCGGAGAAAGGAAAGTTCTATGATCCACGCAATACGGAGGCTCGGACTGTTGGTAGTCACAGGATCTATCTTGGCCTCACCACCATTGCATGCCGACGGTGAGCATCATTGGAGCTATTTCGGCGCTACGGGTCCGGCACAATGGGCGGCACTGGAATCGGATTACAGCGCCTGTGGAGTTGGCAAGTTGCAGTCGCCAATCGATATCCGCGACAGCGTCGCCAAGAAGGTCGCCCTGCCGGCCATCGAGTTCGATTACAAACCGTCGCCGCTTAAGATCGTCGATAACGGGCATACCATCGAAGTGGATTATGCACCGGGTAGTTTTATTGCCGTGGAAGGCAAACGCTACGAACTCGTTCAGTTTCATTTCCACAAGCCCAGCGAAGAAAAGATCAACGGCAGGAGCGCCGACATGGTGGCCCACCTCGTGCACAAGGACGCTGATGGGAATATCGCCGTGGTCGCCGTCTTGCTCAGAACCGGACAGTCCAACAAGCTCGTCGAAACGCTCTGGAAGAACCTTCCGCCGGAGAAGGGAAGAGAAACTGCCGTGGAAGGAGTTGAGGTCAACGCGGCGGATCTGCTGCCGACCAAAAAGGCTGCGTATTACAAGTTCACCGGCTCACTCACGACGCCGCCGTGCAGCGAAGGCGTCACGTGGTTCGTGTTGAAAAATCCAACCTATATTTCCAACACCGAAGTGGCCCGCTTCGCGCAACTATATCCGATGAACGCTCGGCCGACGCAGCCGCTGAATGGTCGGGAGATTCGCTCGACACCGTGAGTCTCCAATGCTTATCTCAACCCGCATGTCCGGCAAGATGGGAGCGGACACACTACAAAGCTATTTGCAGCCACTGCGGTAATGTAGTGGATGAAGTGATCCAATACCTGAACGACTTCAAGTCGCGGTTGAATGTCCGGTTCTTGTCCCGCGCAACGGCTGGAGTGGGCCGAACTGAAACCGCCGACGATCAGGCCGAGATCGGCTGGACACGAGGACGAGTCCGGCCTTGATTTTCAATCTTGTTGTGAGGCAAGCAGCGATTTGCCACAGCGCTTGCAGAATTGCGCATCAGCATCGTGGCCAATGGTCAGGCAGCCGGGACAAGTGCGCGTCGAAGTCGATGGCCCGTTGCGGCGAGCGGTCATCTCGGCCGTGATGATGCCCGTAGGGACGGCCAGAATGCCCCACCCCAGTAGCATCATGCACGAGGCGATGAAGCGACCCAGATCAGTCTTCGGCGTGATGTCGCCAAAGCCTACGGTGGTAATCGTCGTGATGCCCCAATACATTGCCACAGGAATACTCGTGAAGCCGTTTTGAGGGCCCTCGACGACATACATCACGGTACCCAGGATCGCAACAGCGATGAGCACGAAGCCGATGAAGATAGTGATCTTCCGCCGACTGGCCGCCAGTGCCACGCCGAGTGAGGCGAACTCGGACACGTACTCGCTAAGCTTGAGGACTCGGAAGATACGCAGAAGGCGCAACAGCCGCACATTGATCAGCGAGTTGGCTGCCGGCACGAAGAAAACCAAGTATGTCGGCAACACGGCCAGCAGGTCGACAACACCGAAGAAGCTTGTTGCATAGCGAAACGGGTGCCGGACACACGCGAGCCTTAGCGCGTATTCAACTGTGAACAGCAACGTAAACACCCATTCGAGAACATCGAAAAGCTCGTCATAGCTCGCCGTCATCGATTGCACGCTGTCGAGGATCACCACGATCACGCTGGCGAAGATTGTCAGGATCAGCAGGAGATCAAACAGCTGGCCTGCGCGCGTATCCGATTCAAAGACGATCGTGTAAATGCGCAAGCGCCACGAACCCTCGGGCCGACCGAAGCGCGCGGCGAATTCCCCTTCTGCAATCGACGTGAAGGATGAGGTAGCAGGCCCCGAATTGGAGGGCGTCATGAATGATATGCGCTAGGTTGGGTTTCAACAGTACCACATCATCTGGTCGCACAGCGAGAGGCCACTGAGCGCGCATGACCTCGACCCAGAACAGCTTGACGGAAGGTAGTCGATACTGAAGCCCGGCTGGCGTCGGCGGGCGACGGGTTCTTTTTTTGGGCACGACAGGTGGTAAGGAATTGAACTGCGACCTTCGTCAATTGTCCCGGGTGCGCGAAACTACAGTCATACACGAGGGTGATCGATCCTCCTGGACGTGTAGCAACTTCCAATCATCGAAGCGGGACTCAGCGACGGATCCTATAAGGTCGTCGTTGCCGAGGCCTTGTTTCGCTCTGCGTTTTTGCACGGGCTTCGACCCGAGGTGGAAGTTTCTTCTTAGGCAAAGCAGTAACTCAATGACGTGCGCGGTGATGAATCCAGGCCGTTAGACGGCCCTCATGGTGGCCCACTTTGGGGGAATCCGCGACAATCCGCTCTGTTCGCGTTCGGACTTGTGGTCGGCGGTTTCTTGAGCAGGCCGGGCGCGTTTACCGTCTCGTGACCTAGGAGGCAGTATGGATTCGCGCAAAGTGAGAAGGAAATTCGTTGTTGGGCTGGGCACTGGCTTACAAGTGATATGGCCGATCCTGTCAGGGTTGCTCGGACTAATCATCGCGGCCGGCTTGGTTGTTGGCCTGCTAGAAGGTTGGACGGTACCGGAGTCGATCTATTTTGCCTTCGTGTCCGGCCTGACGATCGGCTACGGTGATCTTGCGCCTCAGTCATTGCTTGCACGTGTGCTCGCAATCAGCATTGGGATCTTCGGCGTGCTGGTTACCGCGCTGGTCGCTGCAGTTGCGGTGAAAGCTTTGACGGCAGCGATTGAAGGCAATGAGTGACGGTGGAAACGACCAAATATGGAGAAGGCCACCCGCAACGCCGGGATCGCGCCGCATTTGATTTATTTAGAGTCTGGAGGGGTTTTTGGTTTTTACACAGCTTATATGGACACCGCCCGGTTTGCCAAGCTGATTTTGATGTGATGCCTCAACGAGGTACTGGCTGCAGTCTTATATCCGGCCTTGTCATGCAGGCCGAAGCCTGCGGGCCCTGATGGAATTCGCCAAGAACGTCCTCATCTCGGTCACGCGCTTTTTAGGCGCACGGCTGTGTTCAGGTTTGCGTTCCTGCGGTCCAACCTGTCTTGCCATCACACGGCAATCAACCTTAGCAACCTATCGATTCATCTGCATCCTGTTCAAGGTTCATCAGCTACGCAGGCTTCACACTCACGTAGTCCTTTTGATACGCCTGTCCGTGAGCCAGAATCGCCCACACCGTTCGTGCCATCTTGTTGGCCAAGGCTACCGCCGCTACGTTGGCCGGTCGTCGCGCCTGAATCGCAGTCTGCCATGGCGTCGGTACCTTGGCGTGGTACATCACGGATCGCGCGCCATGGATCAACAGCGTGCGCAAGTACGGATCGCCGCGCTTAGAGATCGATCCCAAGCGGATCCTGCCGCCGGTACCGTTCTGCCGTGGCACCAAGCCTAGAAACGAAGCAAACTCACGGCCCGACTTGAACGTCTGGGCATCACCCATCGTCGCTACCAGCGCCGTCGCGGTGAGCCTGCCGATGCCAGGTACTGCCGCGATCGCGCGGCACGCCGCTTCCTGCTTCTGCCACGTGCCGATCCGCTGCTCGAGTTGATCGATTTCTTGCTCAAGGCCATCGATGCGTCGCAACTGGTCCTGCAGACTGCACATCATCGCTCCCGGCAGCGCATCTTCCAGCTCGGCCATGCGGGCGCGGATCTCGGCCAGCCCAGCCACGCGTCCTGCCCGAAACGTCGCGCCAAACTCGTACAACAATCCGCGTAACTGGTTCACCTGCATGGTGCGGAACTTGACCAGCAAGGCGCGCATGCGGTGCAAACTCAGCATCGCCTGCTGTTCTTCGGTCTTAGCCGCCACCGTGCGCATCCCCGGCTGCTGCGCCGCCGTCCAGATCGCCCGCGCGTCCGCCACGTCGGTCTTGTTCGTCTGCACAAAGGGTCGAATAAACTTCGCGTGCAAGAGTACGAACTCGTGCTCCGGCGCTTTGATCTTGCGCGCCCACCAATGCCCACTGCCGCACGCTTCCAACGCCACCCGGCCTGCCGGCCGCCGCGCTAGAAACACAAGCAAATCGTCACGTCCAAAGCGTCGATTCACGATCTCACCGGTGTGCACGTCGACCCAGTACATCTGCAACACGCACTTTGCAACATCCAATCCATATGTCGTAGCATTCATTTCGGGCCCTCCGTTCCTCAAGTGGTGGTCGAAACTCCACTTTGGCACATCGATGCCGTTCGGTCCTGGAGGGCCCCCTTGTTACGAGCCCTTCATCCCCGAAGGGAGGGCGGTGTCCATGCCATCTCGGTCGGTCTGCGACGTCAGGGCGAACGTCGCTGACCGCAGCCTGCTTCAGTCACTGATGATGCCGAAATGACCGCGTCGAAGCAGACACTCAAACGAATTGAGATAGCGTTCAGTTCTGTTGAAAATAGAGTCTAGCCTCTTGGAGTCGCCAGTATGCAAAAACTGACGTTCATTCCAAGCTACATGTGTGAAGTCTTGAGACCTTACATACGGCTCGCAGCGATGTGGGCCGTTGACTCGCAGCGATGTGGGCCGTTTTCTATTGCTCCGCGATTGTGGAAGCTACCGGCGGAGCGCATTGGCTTGCGCCGCAACCCGATCAGAACCGGTATACAGCTGCCGCGAGGATCGACGTGCGAGCGCCGAGGCCACCCTCGAAGAGAACATAGCCGTCCTTCCCGAACTCGAACAGGCCGCCGAGTAGCGTGTTCCACGGTTTTGTCGGCGACTGGATCACGACGAATTGAAGATTGGTATTAGCTACGCTTCCCGCGACCTCCTGCTGGATGTTCTGATGCATCGCACCGACCCAAACCGCCGCGCCCATGGAGTCGCCGACAACGCAGTGTAGGCCCACCCTGGCTGAGAAGACCGTCGCCACAGGCTTCGTGTTGGCGATCAACGATTCGTTTTCGAACGACAGATTCGTCTGGGTGCGGTTCCAGTCGGCCACCACGATGGCAGTCAGGTCGTGCCAGTCGCTGACCTTGCCACCCCCTTGGAGGGTTACCCCGGCGCCATAGGTCGGACCATGGAATGCGGCATTGAGCTGCAGTTCCCTTGGCTGGATGATGCCCAAGATCGGATCGGCTGGCACCAGGATGACTCCCTTGGTGGTTCCCGTCGTGTATCCGCCGAGGGCGTAGACGTCTAGGAACGGGAAGACTAAGACGTCGAACTTCGCCGAGACATTCTGCTGGGACGTGTCGACCGTATTGATCTGCAAGAAATTCTTGACCGACACCGGCGGCCCATTGCGTCCCAACTGCAGGTCCTGGATGTTCACCGGCTGCCGGGCCGAGTAGGCAGTGATTCCGAGGCCAAACGGGTTCGGAATTTGATAGCCCCTTTCCTCCGCCTCCGCGCCCCATATCGGTAGTCCCGACCAGTGCGGCTGGGGAGCCGCGATGTCGTCCGCATGGGTGCCGCTGGAAAAGATGGAAAGCGCGAACAGAGCACCCGCGGCGAGCGGATACCGCAGTACGGAATAGGATATTGTCATCGTTAGGTGCCTCCCCGGCGAAACATCGCCGTGCCAACTGTTACCAACAGGCATAGTACCTTGTCTGCTGCGTGCGCAGTCGAGCTCCATGCCCCCAGCGAAGATGCTCGGGAAAGCAAGCAGTGCCGTTGCTCGCACCGCCTGGTCGATCTACACCCACAAAACATAATTTTATCCAGGACGTCTCACGAAATGCTTGACATAAGACCATAGAATCTTCGGAGAGACGCGGCTGTCCGCATGGGGTCGAACTGCGACTGTCCGCGACGACTGCTCACGGAGGGGTACCAAGCTACGATCCACGGCGTCTGGTATTGTTGCGCGCGTTAACGCACAAACAATATAGATCCGATTGGTATAATTTTTCACCTCCGCAGACGCATGGCGGCGACCTGGTGGGCCGACAAAGAGACGGCCATTGATCAGTTGCTGGATCTCGAACTGACGCATCTCCACCCCGCAGCGGTAGGTTCAGGAGCCAACTCAAATGGAAGATCTCCGCCAGGAACTGCGTGCCGTTACCAAGAAATGCCTGCCAGACTGGGACATCACAACGCTCGAGCTCAAAGCGGCGTGGCAGCAAGAACGCAAGGACCTCTTCTATCCGTACAGCAAAACGTACGTCCAAACCCTCGCTGGCCAGGATTAGGAGCGGTTTCGCCATTTCTTCTGGTGGAACTCGGCGCGGATCTCTCCGCAGTCTTGGTACAGATGGCAGAGCGCTCTTGCCGCCCGCATGCGGCGCATCAACGCAGTCATGCGAGCGGGTGCTTCCGGGCTGCGTGTATGGCGGCTTTGGATTGGGAGACCCTCATTCTTTGTGCCCAGTGCCCAGATTTGTCCTGGTTGGGGAGCCGACATCCATGCGGGTTTCGGCCGATAAGGTTCTTGTTCGGCAGTCTCCGTGCCGATTTCGGGGTTCATTTCCCGTCTCCGGCTTGCAAAATTGTCTGGCGCGAAATCGACGCGACCGTGGAGAGGCAAGATCCTGTTGCGAGCCGTGGCAATTCCGTCAGTCAGTCGTTGTGCCGGACCTTCACGCGGCCGGATCGGAACGGCCCTGAAGAGCAGCACGCATGTACTTAGCTGAGTGGGTCCAACTGGCGAGGTGGCGAGACTGGTTTCAATCCAAGCTGCCGTTCATCACCGCAGGCGCGCTCCTGCTGGCACCCCCGGGGGCGCGGGCTCTGACCATTGTCCAGATGATGATCACCGTTGCGTTCTGGGCAGCGTTCGGCTACGGAGTCAACGACATCGCTGACAAACGTGCGGATGGACTCGCCGGCAAGGCGAATAGGGCCGCGCAAATTTCCCTCGCGAGCCGCACGCTTTTTCTGTTACTCACCGCGGGCGGTGCACTCGCGACGTGCCTGTTCTGGGCCGACGCCGCCGCTGCGCCTGGTTTTGTGTTGGCAGGGCTTGTGATCGCCCTTACGTATTCAGTCAGACCAATCAGGTTGAAAGCGAGAGGCATCTGGGGATTGCCTGCGGCAGCCGCCGCCCAATGGAGTTTTCCAATTCTCGCGGTGTCCGCGGCAGAACCCGGGGGATGGCTGCGCCCCGTGGCCTGGTCGCTGAGCGCGCTGGGGCTGGCGATTGGGCTGCGCTGGATGGCCGTTCACCAACTCCAAGATACTGCCGCGGACCGACGGGCGAACGTGCGAACCTATGTGTCGAGCGGGGCGAGTGCTTGGCCCGTCATCGTGAGTGCATTTGCTTGCGAAATCGGTGCACTGATCGCGGTCTTGTTGCTTGGCTGGCCGATGTCATGGCCGGCGCTCATCGCGCTGGCCTGTTGGGTCTCCTTGCGGGTCTTGTTCCGACGTCCAGCCGAATCCTTGGGCGCGAGACTCCGGGGTTACGGGGAGGCGCCTTTGTCCGAGTACTACTTTCTGATGCTACCCGTGGCACTTGCCCTCAGCCGCGCGTCGTCTTCATATGGCTTCCTTGGGATTGCAACCGTTCTGTTCCTGGTGGGCGCACCGCACATCCCGAAGTTGTTCCGTTAATGGCAGCGAGACGTCTCGTCTGATCGGTCGATTACCGCGGCACCTCGCGGCCGGCACGTGATTGCCCCTGTCGGAAGGTCGGGCCCACGGCCCTAACGGCGATTCCAGTCCGTTCAGGTTGGCACCGACCTACTCCGGGGGTGGGTCGTGACGTTCAGCCAGGCGTTGCGCAGCCGACTATCGGCCGGCCTGAGGGATTGCCCAACGGTACCGTCGGTAACACAGATCCGCCGCCTAGACTAGCATCACGGTTGGTGAAGATCCGCCTTCTTCGCTCGGGCGATGATCGCCCGTCTGCGCCTTCTCTTCCACAGCTTGAATGGTGGATACGTTACAACTTCCACTGTATCGAAGTACTCGCTGAACAAGCCCACCATGTAGTCCATCTGCGGGGCCACCATGTTGTCGTGGCGCTTTCCCGATGCCTCGATCCATGACCAGGTCACGCCCGTAATCAAGAGCGTCTCGGGAGGAAACCCGGCTTGGCGAAGCAAATAGGGAACCTTGACACCGCGGCCGAGATTCGCGGGCTCGAAGACCGGCACGAAGCAAACTCCCTCGGCTGCCGTCCAGCGGGCGAGATTGCTCACGACGGCCCGGACCGCCGCGATCGATTCAACGAGACCGTACGAATACCAGAGACTCGTGACGACGGACCATGCGCCATCCCATTCCGGATATGCGTCGGTGAAGTCGCCTTCCCGGAACAAGAGCGCGTCTGGATTCGCTTTACGCGCAAGTGCGAGCATTGCCGGAGAAATGTCCAGTCCGGCCCGCGCCACGCCGGGAAAACGGCTCAGGAAATAGCCGGTGCCGCACGCGACGTCCAACCAGCGAACTCCATCGCCGAGCAGCCGTTTCAGGACGCTGATCTCGAACTCTGATTTCGATCGGTAGTGTTTGTTGAGAATGAATTTGTCTTCGTATGCCCGCGCGTACGCCTCATCATAGGTCGCCAGAACTTGCCTTCTTTCCATCACTACTCCTTCCGGTCGCCGCGTAGTGCCCCGTCGCGTAGTCGACGGGGGTTGCCGCTCCGGCCGCAAGTCCTCGGACGAACGCAGCGAGTCTCAACATCCGGTGTGGGCGATTTCCCAAGCTTCGCGCCACGGGTGACCGTCCAAATGTCCACCGCCAAGCCAAGCGAGCGAGCAGACGCCAAGTGTTGCGCAGGTCGCCTTTCAGATGTTTTGCGAACACGGCACCCGCTCCATACCAGTAACGGTGAATGAGGACACGGCCGTCCTTCCACTCTCGAAAGCCGTGGTGGACCAGCGTTAGGCTGGGAGTTTCGTACACGAAGTAACCGGCCTGCAGAGACCGGATGGTGATATCCACTTCCGCGCCTGCCTGCAGCGGTGCTCCGACGCCGAGCATCGTGTCAAAGCCACCTAACGCTCGCCATACACTACGGCGTATCCCCATGCACGCCGACATCCCTTCGACCCGATGCTTTTCGCGAATCGTCTTCGCCAAACACGGTTCGTGTCGAAAATATGCCGGGACGAATCCGCTCCTCGAATCATGCGGGCCCTGCTGAACATTGCCGAAGACGAGACCGATTCGTGGGTCGACCGCGAACGCCTTCGCCAGTTCCTGCAACCAGTTCCCCGGCACTTCACAGTCATCGTCCAAGAGTCCGACGATCTCGCCGTCAGCCAGGTCGATCCCGGCATTGCGCGCTCTCGACGAGCCAAGTGTCGCAACCCGGACGTAACCCAGGTTGGGCGTATCACGGTACCGGCTCAAGGCCTCAGCGGTCGCGCCGTCGTCGCTCTGATCGACGACGATCACCTGGAACGCGCGATAGTCATTCAAGAGCAGCGTCTGAACCGCCTTTGTGATGCGGTCACTCCGATTGCGGGTCGGCACAACGATGCTGATGAATGGCCAAGTGGCGGGTCGGATCATGCTCGCTTTTCTTTTTTCGAAGGCAGTTCTGTCAGACGCCGAGGCCCCGCACTAAATTGTAGGCATTAGACTTAGCGGAAAGGCTTTCCCTCGCAGGGCGCGGTCGCGAAGGGGGATCAACCGCATATTTTCCCCGGGCCCCGCAGTCAGCATGCGGCGTCCATATTTCACTGCGCGATCGTCGGCCCTCGCAAACTGCCAGCACGACAGGATCGTCGCAAGTACCAACTTCATTTCGAAAAGTGCGAAGGACCTCCCCAGACAGACCCGGTTCCCGCCACCGAAGGGCAAATACTCGTACAGCGAAAACTTGCGGCCCAGAAACCGCTCTGGTTCGAAGCGTTCGGGCCGTGGATATAAATCCGTACGACGATGGGTCAGATAGATCGAAATGATCAGGGTAGTGCCCGCGGCGAACTGGTAGCGACCAAGCGTCAGCGGTACTTTCAGGACCCGCAACGCGCTCAGGCACGGCGGCTTCAGACGCAGGGTCTCCTGGCAAACGGCGGCGAGGTAAGGCAGACGGGAGATTTCAAGCGCATCACCCCGGTCGACTCGTGTATCGAGCTCCCGGCGCAGCTTGTCGTGCGCATCCGGCGAATGGTGCAGCCAGTAGAGAGCCCAAGCAAGGGCGGAGGCGGTCGTCTCATATCCGGCGAAGAGGAGCATCATGACCTCGTCGTGTACTTCCTGATCCGTCCGCGGGGGATCCGCTCCGCTGTCTGCCGATATCAGCAAGTTGAGAAGGTCGGCACTGGTAGAGCGACCTCGTGCGCGGCGCTCGCGGATCTCTTCGTAAACGAGACGATCGATTTCCTCCTTCAGCGCCCCTGGCGATCTCGCTCCCCTCAGTGGGACGTGGATTCGTGGCGAGACCCGGAACAGTGCCAGGCGCCAGGGAGAGTTCAGCGAAGATATCAGAGTGCTAAAGAGATGGCGCAGTCGTTGGAGCCGTTCTCTTTCGTCTGCATCGAACAACATGCGAAAGATAACCCGCAGCGTGATTTCCCTCATGGCGGGTGCGACGAAGAATGGCTTGCCGCTCCGCCAGGCGGCGACGACGTCGCATGTGATCGAGGCCATCGTGTTGGCATTGGCGCGCAGGCGCTCGCCATGGAGGGGGGGCGTCAGGAGGCGCCGCTCACGCTGGTGCCCCTCACCCTCGCGAAAGATCAGCGAACGCTCGCCGAAGAGGAATTGGGACGCCCCGTCTTGACGGAACGGCTCGAACAACGCTTGGTCGGCGCTGAGCATCTCCTGGATGACGGAGGGACTGCTGATGTACACGGAGGGCGACGCGCCGTTCCGTCGGATAGTGAAGATGTCTCCGTAGCGTTGAGCGCAGGTATCGAGATACGCCAGGGGGCGTGCCCTGAACTGAATTGACTGGATGAGGTCGGGGGCTCGCGGCCCCGGTGGCAGTGCCATGAAGCAGGTCTCGGTCTTGAACGGGTGCCAAGAATCGATCGCGGAATACAGGAACTGGACTATATCGTAAGGAGGCGAACGGCCCAACTCACACGGCTGGACTGCGCCCTAAGGTTGGTCTCAGATGCTCAGGTGGCGAGAAGGCGCGCCGTGTACGCGTAGGTTGGCATCGACACGATTGCCAACGACCTCTTGGGCCAAACACCGTAGACTTCCTCCGGGCGGCGCGGGCTGATTGTTGCTGCGACGCACAATTGTCGGTCGCGACCAGTACTAGGTCTTCTGGCAACATTGGGTGCGCTTGCTATGCAGCCGGTGTGGCCCCAAGATTGTCGTCTGGATTCGTATGGAGAATGACGAACACATAGAAGGAGATGTCATGAGACGAAAATTTGTGCGTATCGGCGCAATATCGAGCATAGCTGCGGTCGTCACTTGTGCGGCATTGGTTTCAGCCAGCCAAGCGTTCGCTGCCACGCCCATCAAGATCGGCGTCATTTCCGAAGCGCAGGCAGTTGCTGGGTCGTCCATTGCGCCGGCTGCGCAGCTCGCCGCAGAGGAAATCAATGCCAAGGGCGGAGTCGACGGCCGCAAGATCGAGATTGTCGCTTATGACGACCATTCCTCTTCTGCCGAGGCGGTTCGGGCCTTTCAACGCGCGGTGAGCGAGGACAAGGTGAACGCGGTAATCGCAAGCTACATCTCCGAGGTCGTGTTGGCACTTGAGCCGTGGGCTGGACGGCTTAAGACGCTCATGATCACGCCTGGCGCAGCTTCGGATGTGATTACACAGAACATCGCCAAGGACTACGAGCACAACAAATATACGTTCCACGGCTATCTGACTTCGAGCGCGCTTGCGGTGGAAGTCTGCGACGCCGCCAAGGATCTGCTCGTCGATCGGTACAAGATGAGAACGGCCGTCATCGTAAGTGAAGATGCTGCTTGGACAACACCGCTGGACGCGGGCTACGAGGCATGCCTACCGAAAGTCGGACTGAAGGTACTGGACCATATTCGCTTTTCACCGGACACGACCGACTTCACCCCGATTTTCAACAAAATCGAGGGTTTGAAGCCGGACGTCATCATCACCGGGATATCGCACGTCGGTACACAGCCCACAGTGCAATGGAAGAGCCAGCAAGTACCCATTCCGATGCTCGGGATCTCGTCGCAGGCCACCAATTCGACCTTCTGGAAAGACACCAACGGGGCTACCGAGGGCGTTCTCTATAATGCCGTCTCTGGTCCGGGGGTTGCGGTTTCGCCCAAGACCCTGCCATTCGTTGACGCTTTCGTTAAGAAATACGGCAACACGCCGTCCTATGCCGGTTACACAGCCTATGACGAGGTCTACATGATCGCCGACGCGATCCATCGCGCCGGCTCGACCGATAGCGACAAGGTCGTAGCGGCGATGGAGAAGACCGACTATGTAGGCACGATCGGTCGTATCAAGTTCCTCCCGCAAGGCGATCCTCACGTGCATGGACTGAAGACGGGGGCGGGCTATATCACCGGCCTCATGCTGCAATGGCAGGATGGCAAGCAACTCAATATGTGGCCAAAGCAACTTGCCGCCGGTGAGCTAAAATTCCCGGTCTTCGTCAAGTTAGCGCCGAATTAAACCTTGTGCGAAGGGCTGCGTTTTTTGAGCGGCCCGTTTTCTGCGCGCCCACGCCGATAGACTGGCGGTGGTAAGCCGATGCTTTTTTGGCAAATTCTGATTGATGGCTTTGCCATCAGCGCGCTGTACGCACTAGGCGCGACAGGGTTCACGCTGATTTTTGGCGTGTCGGGCGTTCTCAATCTTTCGCATGGCGCGATCATGGTGGCGGCAGCGGTCGCGGCCTGGGCGGCTGCGGGAGAACTGCATGTCGGTGCCTATACAGCCGCGCTCGTCGGTGTATTGGTGGGGGTGCTCCTGGCGTTCGCCACTTATTTCATGACCGTACGCCCGATCCAGCGATCGAGAAAGATCGCCGAAGCAGAGAAGGAAATCTTCATTCTCACGGCGACGCTTCTCTGGGGCATCATCATCCAGGAGGCAGTTGCCTATCTGTTCACCAACAATGCGAAGACGGTACTACCGATTGTTCAGGGTGTCGTGACGGTTCTGGGCGTCCGGACGCCGGCCAATGAGTTCTTCACTGCCGTCGTGTGCTGGCTGGCGATCGGCTTTCTTTGGCTGCTGGTGAACCAGACGCGCAGGGGCAAGGCAATTCTTGCGGCGTCGATGAATCCACGTGGCGTCACGCTTCTCGGCATAGAACTGTCGAGCATCTATCTGACCGTATGGGCCCTGTACGGCCTGCTCGCCGGGATCGCGGGGGTCTTGCTGGGCATGTTTCTCGGCGTAAGTTCCTATAGCGTGGGTCCGTTAACGGCCAGCGCTTTCGCCATTGTGGTTCTCGGTGGCCTCGGCAGCGTATCCGGCTCTCTGATCGCGGCATATTTCGTGGGCTATCTTGAGACCCTTACGGCCTATCTAGTTTCACCGGCCTATCGGACGATTCCGGCGCTGCTTCTACTGATCGCAGTCATGTATCTGCGCCCACAGGGGCTGTTCGGACGGAGGTAACATGCCTGCGACGCCCCCATCGCGACTGTTCTGGATTTGCGGCGCGGCACTCATCGTCGGCCTGTGCCTGCCGATCTATGCGTCGGGATACGTGCTGGGGCTGCTCACAGTCGCGTACTACACCGCCGTCTTCGCCATGTCCTGGGATCTGTTGTTCGGATTTGCAGGCGAAGTGAATTTCGGCCCGACCTTTCTCATAGGTCTTGGCGCCTACACAGCCGGTATCCTTGATGCTCGGCTTTCGCCGGGAATCTCGATCTGGCTTTGCGTGCTGGCGGGGGCCGCGGCGGCGGTCATCGGGGGTGTCGTTCTGGCGTTGCCGGCCTTGCGCATGCGCGGCCCCTATTTCGGACTGACAACGCTTGTCGCGGTGCTGATGCTGCAGAACTTCGTGGTCGTCTTTGCCGAATGGACAGGCGGAGAAATCGGCCTGGCGGTTCCAGACGTAATATCTATCGATGCCAGCGCCAATTACTGGATAGCCTTTGCTTTTATGGCAATCAGCGGTGCCATCCTCTTCGGGCTCTCGCGTTCCGCGATCGGGCTCATCCTGCAGGCTAGCGGCCAGGACGCAGTGCAGGCGGCCGCCCTTGGTTTCAACGTCGCCAAACACAAGCTAGCGGCATTCGTCGTCAGCGCGTTCTTCTCGGGACTCGCAGGGGCGCTGATGGTGTTCTATATGGGGACCGCGTCGGTCGGCACTTTTGTCGATATCGCGGTCGGTGTACAGGTCATTATCGCGGCCGTGCTCGGCGGCCGTCGGACCGTGATCGGCGCCGCTATCGGCGCGGTCTTCTTGATCGCTATGGGCGAGTTGTTGCGGCCTCTCGGGGAGCTGGCGACGCTCATCGTGTCCGTCATCGCGTTGCTGGTGATCCTGTTCTTTCCCGACGGGTTCCTCGGAATGCTGCGCGGCAAATTTCGCGTGTGAGTGACTCTCTGATGCTGAAGGTGTCCAATTTGACCAAGCGGTACGGCGGCCTCGTCGCCGTGAAAAATCTCAGCTTCTCGATCAGACCGGGCGAAATTCTCGGGCTCATCGGGCCGAACGGTTCAGGTAAATCGACCGCGATGAAGGCAATTATGGGCGTCGAGAAACCGAACGCAGGGTCCGTCACGCTCGACGGGGTCGAGATCTGCGGCCTGCCTGCACACAAGGTTGCGCGCTTAGGAGTCGGTCTCGTATTCCAGCATTCGCGGCCCCTCAATCGTCAGACCGTGCTCGAGAACATCAAGGTCGCGCTGTTGCCGGACAAGCTCACCAAGATTTTCGCGAGCGCGGACGTGGAGGGGAGGGCACGCGCCATCGCCGAACGGGTCGGACTGGCGGACGTCGTCGACCGCAGACCGCCGACACTCGCGTTCGCCGATCTGCGGCGGCTTGAGCTTGCGAAGGCTATAGCGAGGCAGCCCAAGCTGATGTTGCTCGATGAACCTTTTGCCGGATTGACCCATTCGGAGGTTGCTGCCTTTTCCGAACTCATACGCGAGTTTCGCGCGGGAGGTCGTGCAGTGCTCCTTGTTGATCATAATGTCAAGGGTGTCTCAACGCTTGTCGACGGAGTGCTCGCTATGTACCTCGGCGAGTCTATCGCCGAGGGCACGGCTGCCGATGTCATGCGCGACGAGATCGTGCGACGAGTCTATCTTGGCGGGGCACTAACCAGTGCGGCACGGCCTGAAGCCAGTTTCGTGGACAAGTGTCCAGCGCTGCGAGTGAAAAACGTTGGCGTCGTTTACGGCAAGTCGCGCGCTCTGGAGGATGTGTCGCTGCACGTGCATGAAGGCGAATTCGTATCACTGGTTGGGCTCAACGGGGCCGGCAAGACCACGCTCTTCAACGCTATATCGGGGTTCGTGCCGTATTCAGGGGAAATCAGCTGGGCAGGTGAATCGCTACGCGAGAGTAGCGCAGCAGCGATCGCGCGAGGTGGCGTTGTGCAATGCCCGGAAACGCGCGAATTGTTCGGTGAGATGACCGTGAGAGAAAACCTCGACCTCGGCGGCAATGGCCTTGACAAGGTCGAACGTGGGGAACGTCTTGAATGGCTGTTTGATTTATTTCCGATTCTGCAGAGACGCCAGTCGCAGATCGCACGGACGCTCAGCGGAGGCGAGCAGCAGATGCTTTCCATTGCGCGGGCCCTGATGATGAAGCCGAAGCTCCTGATCCTCGATGAACCGACGCTCGGCCTGGCTCCAATAATCCTCGAAACGCTATCTACAGCGTTGGAGCGGTTGCGCACGACGACGAATATCACCGTTCTGCTCGGCGAACAGAACGTCACTTTCGCATTGACGCATTCCGATCGGGTTTACGTTGTTGATCATGCGAGGGTCGTTTGGGAAGGATTGCCGAACCGCTTCGAGGAGGAGATTGCGGACACTTATCTTTGAGCGACGCACCTTGGCGGTCGAAGTCGCTCCGGGGACGTCGGCAGCAACCTTTCGGATAGGCACCGGTGTCAATCGTTGCCGCAGTGGTGGCGACGCTTCATTGCGTTCCCGACCGGTACCAGGCGGTGCCGGTCCCCGGCAGGATCACAGTGCTTCGAAGCGGGGCAGGTTATGAGCGACCAACTGCAACACCCAGGCAGACCTGACAGCGAGGATATTGCCGGTTCGCGCCTCGTGCCGCAGGTCGGGATGATGCTCAAGGCGTTCTGGACCTCCGCCGTTCGCAACATGCTGCTGTGGTTGGCGGGGGTGATCTTCTTGGTCATCGTACTGACGGCCTACGGACAGATCCGGCTCAACCGCTGGAACCAGCCCTTCTACGATGCGCTGGCGCGGCGCGATGTCCAAGAGTTCTTCGTGCAGCTTGGGGTATTCGGCATCATCGCGGGCGCGCTGCTCGTTCTCAACGTGTTCCAGCGTTGGTTGACGGAAATGATCAAGGTCAAGTTGCGCCAAGGCTTGACTCTGGATCTCATCGATCTTTGGATGCTCCCTCGCCGCGCGTTCCGACTCGCCAACGCCGGGCCGATCGGCGTCAACCCGGACCAGCGCATGCACGAGGATGCGCGTCACCTGACCGAGCTTTCAGCCGATCTGGGCATCGGCCTGCTGCAGGCCGCGATCCTGCTCGTCACCTTCGTGAGCGTGCTTTGGGCCCTGTCGGCGGACTTTGCCTTCCACGTCGCCGGTCGGGCGGTTCCGATTCCGGGCTATATGGTGTGGGCTGGCATCCTCTACGCTGGCTCCGCTTCGGTACTGAGCTACTGGGTCGGGCACAACCTAATCGGGCGTAACGCCGAGCGTTATGCACGCGAGGCGGACCTGCGGTTCTCGCTAGTACGCGTCAACGAGCACATCGACGCCATCTCGCTCGCTGGTGGCGAAGCCG
The DNA here is from genome assembly GCA_963777455.1 of uncultured beta proteobacterium. Lineage (GTDB taxonomy): Bacteria > Pseudomonadota > Gammaproteobacteria > Burkholderiales > Casimicrobiaceae > PALSA-1003. The sequence goes on along the minus strand of CAVZQQ010000003.1, from coordinate 702,148 downwards.
ACGAAGCACGGCGTATCAAGCTGAATCTCGCGGCGGTGCTAGCCGCCATGCGCGGTCTGGTTACCGGCTACACCAACTTGACCTGGATTACTGCGGGCTACGGGTGGCTGACGATCGTGGCTCCAATCCTGGTCGCGGCGCCGCTCTACTTCAGCGGCAGCCTAACGTTCGGGGGGCTCATGATGGCAGCCGGGGCATTCACCCAGGTCCAGTCGTCGCTGCGGTGGTTCGTAGACAACTTCGGCACGATCGCGGACTGGCGCGCGACCCTGTTGCGCGTCGCAAGCTTCCGCCGTGCCATGCTCGTGTCTGACGTGTTGCACGACGTCTCGGGCCGCATCACCTTCGAGGAGGGGTCGCCGGATGAGATAACGCTCGAGAACCTGGAGATCGCCTCGCCGGCGGGATGCACCATGCTCGAAGAGCGGAAAGTCGCAGTGAAGGCCGGTGAGCACGTTCTCGTCGTGGGGGAACCCGGCGCCGGCAAGACCCTGTTGTTTCGGGCGCTCGCGGGTCTGTGGCCCTGGGGCGCGGGCCGCATCGGCCGCCCGAGAGGCGCGACCGTCTTCTTCATGCCACGCCTGCCGTACCTGCCGCCCGGCACTCTGCGCGAGGTCCTGGTTTATCCGCAGAGAGTCGAAAGCTTCGAACCGCATGCGTTCACTGCCGCGCTCGAGCGGGTGGGCTTGGGGCGTTTGGCCCCGATGCTCGATCGCACTTCGCAATGGGAACCCGAACTGAACTGGGATGAGCAACAAAATCTCATGCTCGCACGTTTGCTAATCCACGAACCGCGCTGGGTGGTGATGGACGAGGTGCTCGACGCGATCGACGGTGAGACGCGTACCCGCGCGCTCGAGATTTTGTCCAGGGATCTGAAGGACGCTGCCGTCATCCACATTGGGCGCGGCAATGCGTCCGATCCCATGTTCACGCGCTTCCTCCACCTCATCAAGGATCCCAAGACCCGCAGGCTGCTTCGTCAGACGGCCACTGAAACGGCGGGCTTGCCGCCGGGAATGCAGGTTGCAACGAGCTCGTGATGGGCCGGGCAGAGGGCGTTTCGGAAGTCTCTCTGGATGCAGCGGTCTGGTCGCCTGTCACGGCGGGACAAGCGCAGCTCGCTCTGTCCTCGGCACCGGCCGGCGGACGGCCGGCGCTGCGGTTGGATTTCGACTTCAAAGGGGGAGCGGGGTTTGTAGTCGCCCGGTACCCGGTCCAGCGCGAGGTGTACGAGGACTACACGGTGACTTTTCGGCTGCGCGGCGTAGGTCAGACCAACGACCTCGAGCTCAAGCTTGTCGACGCGAGCGGGCAGAACGTCTGGCGGCACGTCCAAAGGAATCTCCAGCTGCCTAAGCGGTGGAAGCGCTTTCGCATCGACAGCCGCGAGTTCGAGTTCGCCTGGGGTCCGGCCAGCGGCGGGATCCTCAAGGACCTCGGAGCCATCGAGTTCGCCATCGTCGCCCGCGAAGGTGGCGCTGGTACGTTATGGATCGGCGACCTCAGGATCGAGGATCACAGCCCGCTGACTGGGGCGAGGGCGAGCGCATCGAGTGCCCTCCCGGGCTTCGATGCCGATCAGGCGCTCGCCGGGTCCGGCTGGATCCCCAGGCCCGATGATGCGAGGCCCTGGATCGCTGTGGACTTTACCGAGGCGCGCAGGCTCGGCGGCCTCATCATTGATTGGCGGGACGGCGCACCGGCAAGCGGCTTCCGGGTACGAGCATCGTCGCGTGGTCGGCGTTGGCGGACGCTGTACACGACGCCCCGTGCGGGCGGTGCGCGCAGCTACCTCTATCTGCCAAACCTGAAGACGCGTCTTCTTCGGCTGGAGTTCAACGCACCGTCAGCGGGCGCCGCCTTGCACCCCCAGTCGTTCGAGTTTAGCCGTTCCATCGAGGTCTTCTGGTACAACATCGCTCGGAACGAGTCGCGAGGCTGGTACCCGCGCTGGCTGCATCGCGAGCAAACCCTGTGGACGCCGATCGGGACCGCAAACGGCACGCACTGCGCTCTTATCAACGAGGAAGGCGTGGTAGAAAGGGCGCCGGGGTCCTTTTCGATCGAGCCGATGGTGGCGATCGACGGCCGGCTCTTTACCTGGGCCGACGTCGTTCTGCGGCAGGAACTGCTCGCGGGCGTGCTACCCGTGCCGTCTGTGATCTGGGAAACCGCAGAGTGGCACCTGTGCGTCCAAGGCGAGGCAACGGAGGGCGGCCTCGTTCGTGTGCGCTATCGACTCGAGAACCGCTCGGACCGATCCTTATCGATGCGGCTGCTGGTGCTCGTCCGCCCGTTTCAGGTGACCCCGCCTTGGCAGAGCGTCGGCAAGATTGGCGGCGTCAGCCTCATCCACGACCTGGATTGGGAAGATGGTGCGTTGCGTGTGAACGAGACGGCCGCCGTTGTGCCAGCGAGTGTGCCTTCGAGCTTCGCGGCGACGAGATTCGCCGAGGGTTTCGTCGCTCTGCGTCTCGCCACCGGCGACCGCGAGCCCTCGGAAAGACGAGTTCACGACGCACTCGGCTTTGCTTCTGGCGCGCTTGCCTTCGAAATGACGCTCGAACCTGGCGCAACGGCGGAGCATATCGTGGAATGTCCGCCAGCGCATTCCTCGATCGCGATCGGGGAGCCGGCGTTCGATTGGGCGAAGGAGGTTCCCGCAGCGCAATGGTCCGGCTCGGGGTGGGCGATGGATGCTATCCGCGCCGCCCTCACGGCGACCGCGCACATACTCGTGACCCGCTCCGGCCCGGCGCTGCAACCCGGGCCTCGACGCTACACACGTTCCTGGATTCGCGACGGCAGCATCATGAGTGCAGCTCTGTTGCGGATGGCGCACAGAGAAGAGGTCCTGGAGTTCATCCGTTGGTATGCATCATACCAGCGCGCGGACGGTTTCGTTCCGTGCTGCGTCGATCAAAACGGTGCCGATTGGCTCGTGGAGCACGACAGTCACGGGCAGTTGATCGCCGCTATCGCCGACTGCTACCGGTTCACGGCGGATGCTCGGTTCCTCGAGGAGTCCTGGCCCTTCGTTGTCAAGGCCATCGCCTGCATCGAGGGACTGCTCGAGGAGGACGGGCTGTTGCCAGTGTCTGTCAGCCACGAAGGCTATCTCGCACAGCCGGTGCATTCCTATTGGGACGACTTCTGGGCGCTCCGCGGCCTGCGCGATGCGGCGGATCTTGCCCACACGATCGGAGACCGCGATGCTGCCGCACGCTACGGTGGCGTGGCGGAGCGTTTCGCCTTCGCATTGTTCGGGTCGATCGAGCGCACGCGTGCTGTGCACAAGCTCGATTTCATCCCCGGCAGTGCCGAATGGGCAGACTTCGACCCGACCGCCACAGCGATTGCGATTGCGTTTCTCGACGTTGCCGAGGGCCTCGACGGGAACGCGGTAGAACACACCTTTGACCAATATCTTTTCGACTGGCGCCGAAAGCGCAACGGAACCCTCGAATGGGTGAACTACTCTCCGTACGAGATTCGCATCATCGGTGCCTTGGTGCGGCTCGGCCGGCGCGAAGCGGCGCTGGAGCTGCTCCAGTTCTTCCTGTCAGACCGGCGTCCGCCCGAGTGGAATCAGTGGCCGGAGATCGCGTGGAGGGATCGTCGAGCGCCGGCGCACGTGGGAGATCTGCCGCACTCCTGGGTGTCTGCGGAGTACGTGCTCGCGGTCCGCAGCCTGTTCGCCTACGAGCGGGCGGCAGATCGAAGGCTCGTGGTAGCGGCAGGCCTCGCTCCGGAGTGGACGACCGGCCCGGGCATTCAGGTACGAGAGATGCCCACTGCCTACGGCGCCTTGAGCTTCTCCGCGCGCACCCTCGACGAGCATACCTTTCGATTTGAAATCGGACCCGGTATTACGGCAGGTATCGAGCTTCGGCCGCCGCTGGCCGGGCCCCTGCTCGACGTAAGCGTCAACGGCAGCGCCCATGCGGATTTCGATGCCCAGTCCGTGGTCATCACGAGTACGCCAGCAGAGATCGTTTGCCGCACTACCAGATCGACTTAGAACGGCGCACACCTCGCCGCGACCGGCCCCCTGCGTTTAGCCTACCCAATGACTGTCTGGCCCGGGGTCTTCCATGCTGATGCCTCGGATGACATTGCTTGGAATTCACGATCGGACATTCCATTCGGGTGACTCGTCCTGAAGGAAACGTCTGCAGGGGTGGTGCTAAACACTGGCTTATTCAGGTGAAATTGCCCTGCCCACGTACCCCATAGCGATTGCATTTCGCGGACCGACAGCCCATTTGGATGACTCTCCCTAAACGAAGTGTCGAGAGAGGCGTTGTTGAAGACGGGTTGCTGCAGATGATATTGACCAGCCCAAGAACCCCAAAGAGATTGCATTTCGCGCACCGATAGCCCGTTCGGATGAGTCTCGCGCCATGATGATGGCGAACTGTCCGGGATCTGACTCACACTGCTATCGTTGGCACGTGCTATGCCTGAGACACTGGCAATAACCGCGACCGCGATCACCGTGCTCTTTGCCATACATACTTTGGTCTTCATGATTGCTCCTTACCCAAATCAAGAATTAAACCGTTCACCAGGTGTCGAGCATCCACGGGATGCGGGTGCACCCGTCTATTTGAAAGCGTCTGGGTCAGTCTGGTTCCGGGGATCAAATAGCGGGCTGCTCAGCATGCCGCCTTTAAACCGCATACTCACACTAGGCGACCTACACAACGAGTCTTGCGCGAGGACCAAGACAAGCTTAAGGATCGCCGACTTTCTGGATTATCGGGCGACGGTGTCCTGTTGGCGTGCCCTGTGGCGCATTGCGGTCGGACCCCGGCATCTTCGGCTGCAGAGTCAGGTAGCAGCCAATAGTCGGGCGCCCGAGGAGCGCCCTGCGTGTCACCATGGACAGCGTGCAAACCTATCCATCACGTCACGTCTTGCTCGACGGCTAACCAGCGATAGCGCGCTAGGATCGCTCCCTGTTCGGGGATATAGCGGCAAGTATCCGCGCGACGCCGTGCCTAGTCTATTAGTCTCCGCTAAACAGATCAGGCATGTAGTAGTTATAAATCATCCGCGTGCGCCACACGTACCGACGCAGCGAGTCGATTCCCTGATCCGCATGCGCCTGCAGACGATCTTGTTCGGCTTGGGAAAGCATGATGCGGGCCCGGATGACGAGCGATTCCATGCGACCATCCGCGTGCATATCGGGTGAGGCAATGGGCTGCGCTGCTGCCACCTGGGCCAGGGCGATCGTGGCGCCGGTTATCAGCGCAAACAGCAGCGGCGATGAGAGTTTTCGACTCTTCATAGGTTCCTCCTGTATCGATCCAGTAAGAAAATCAAGGTCCTTCCCTGATTACGGTATCAAATGTAGGCTCACGGGGTCCGCGTGGGAATCAGTGTCGCGCTGATTTAGGGGTAGGAGAGAATCTTACAATGGCGCCGGACCCTCGCGCGTGCGGCAGCATACGCAGCTTCGTCCTATTGGCTTTACCTCGGGTTACGTTCTTGGATTGAGCAGTGTGCTCACCAACTATTCAGGGAGGTCGTAACCCGGCTCTTCGCGAAGTGCGCTCGCCAGATAGTCTGCGAAGACTCGAGCAGAGGGTTTTGCTGCCCGTCCGGCCGCGAAAAGGGCGTGGAGCTCGATCGGCTCCATCTGCCAGTCCGCCAGCACTTGCACGAGCGCGCCACTTGCAAGCTCCGGACGGCAGTTCCAAAGCCCTAACGAAACGATTCCGAGGCCGGCGACGGCCGCGGCGGCGGCGGCTAGGTTTGTTGACGTGGTCAGACGGCCATTGACGCGGACTGACATCGTATGTCCGTCTCGCCGCAAGGACCAGGCCGATCCGACGCCGAGTGGGCCGACAATCACCTCATGGTTGGCAAGACTCTCGGGCGTCTCTGGCGATCCCGCCCGTGCCAGATAGGCCGGCGAGGCGGCCAACAAGCGAGGTGACGCGCCGAGCCGGCGCGCCATGGCGTTCGAATCGGCAAGCGCGCCCCAACGCAGCGCGACATCGATACCTTCAGTCACGAGGTCATGGCGGCGGTCGTCCATCAAGAGATCAACGTGCAGCGCCGGATGACGCCGCATAAAATCAGGTAATCGCGGGATTACCTCGCGGACGCCGAAATTCACCGACGTCGCGACTCGCAGCGTGCCGCGCAACTCGCCGGTGCCTCGCGCGGCATGGTTGGCCTCCTCCAGCGCCGCCAATAGCGGCTCGATTCGCGCCAGATAGTCCGCGCCTGCCTCCGTTACTGTCACGCCACGCGTGGTCCGCGTCAGCAAAGCGGCGCCCACGTCACGCTCGAGTTCGGCGGCGATGCGCGATGCGGAGGGCTGGGAAAGGCCCAGCTCGCGGCCCGCCCGGGAGAAGCTTCCCGTGTGGGCAATGCGCGCGAAAAGGCGAAGGGCGAAAAGACGATCTCTCATGCGGATTCCGAATATATCTTAGTTGCGGCTGGGCGCTACCACTCGGAAGGTGAATGGCCGATATTGATCTCGTACGCTATCAAGATCAATCACCCAAAGGACAAAGCCCATGAACACTCCTGTCGTGCTCATTACTGGCGCGCTTACCGGAATCGGGCGCGCCACCGCCATCGCTTTCGCACGAGAAGGCTCGCGGGTCGTAATTTCCGGTCGGCGCGATGACGCCGGGCAAGAACTTGTCACTGAGCTGCGTGCTCTCGGAGCCGAGGCGGAATTCGTACGCGCGGATGTGCGTCGCGAGAACGATGTGCGCAATCTCGTCGACAAGGCCGTCGCGCGCTTTGGACGTCTGGATGTGGCCGTGAACAACACCGGCACCGAAGGCCAGCCCGGCCCGTTGACCGAGCAGTCTGCCGACACCTATGCGGCCACTTTCGACACCAACGTGCTTGGCACCATCTTTAGCCTGAAGCACGAACTGCGCGTGATGCTGGCCCAAGGCCACGGCAACATTGTCAATCTGTCGTCGACCCTGGGCAGTCGCGGCGCGGCAGGCGCGTCGCTGTACGTCGCCAGCAAGCACGCGGTCGAAGGCCTCACGAAAGCAGCCGCATTGGAAGGCGCGGCGGCGGGCGTGCGCGTCAACGCGGTCGCTCCGGGTCCGGTGGAGACCGGCATGCTCGATCGCTTCACGGGGAGTGCCGTCCGGAAGGCCGGCCTGGTCGAAGGCGTGCCCGCGAAACGGGCTGGAAGGCCCGAAGAGATCGCTCAGACGATCGTGTTTCTGGCCTCCGACAAGGTGGACTTCTTCACCGGTCAAGTCATCGGAGTCAATGGCGGCAAGACGGCCTCGTGATGCACGCGCCTCCTGTAGCACCAAACGATTGCCAAACACAAAGTCAGCGAAAACCTGCGCTCGAGGTGGCCAGGAATCAGGAGAACCGCATGAAGCAAACCACTCCAGCGAAAAACAAGACGCTCGTCCTCGAGGGAGGGTGTAAGGAATTTTGTGTTTTTGAGCCGTACGGTATTCTCGATGAAAGGAGAGTCGTATGGCAGCAGCAGGCAGGATCAGGAAGGAGCTGTTGGACGAGTTGCTGGCCGGACAGGATGCCAAGTCGGTGTTCGAGAGTGACGGTCTGGTCGACGAGCTGAAGAAGGCGCTGGCGGAGCGGATTCTGAACGCCGAGCTGGACCACCATCTTGGCCAGGAGGGCGAGCAGGCAGCGGGCAATGTCCGCAACGGGGCGAGCCCGAAGACGGTGCTGACCGATACGGGCAAGCTGGAACTGTCGATTCCCCGGGATCGGCAGGGCCGCTTCGAGCCGGCGCTGATCGCCAAGTACCAACGCCGGTTTCCCGGTTTCGACCAAAAGATCATCGCGCTCTATGCCCGGGGGATGACCACGCGGGACATTCAGGCGCACCTGCGCGAGCTCTACGGCATCGAGATCTCGCCGGAGCTGGTGTCGGCGGTAACCGACGCGGTACTCGACGAAGTGTCGGCATGGCAGGCGCGGCCGCTGGAGCCGGTGTACGCGATCGTGTTCTTCGACTGCCTGCGGATCAAGATCCGGGACGAGGGAGCGGTCAAGAACAAGGCGGTGTACCTGGCTATCGGCGTGCGCTGTTCGGGCCACAAGGAAGTACTCGGCATCTGGATCGAGCAGACCGAGGGGGCCAAGTTCTGGCTGCGGGTGATGACCGAAATCCGCAACCGCGGCACCCAGGACGTGCTCATTGCTGTGGTCGACGGGCTGAAGGGCTTTCCGGAGGCGATCAACGCGGTCTTCCCCGAAGCCCTGGTGCAGACCTGCATCGTGCATCTGATCCGTTATTCGATGCAGTTCGCCTCGTGGAAGGAGCGCAAGGCGATTGCGGCGGCGCTCAAACCCATCTACGGCGCGGAATCGGCCACTGCGGCGGCCACCCGTCTCGACGAATTCGCCCGCGGTCCGTGGGGTGAGAAATACCCGGCCATCGTGCAGAGCTGGCGGCGCAACTGGGAGCAGATCATCCCGTTCTTCGCCTTCCCGGCCGCGGTGCGGCGGATCATCTACACCACCAATGCGATCGAGAGCCTGCATAGCGAGGTGCGCAAAGCGGTGCGCGGGCGCGGCCACTTCCCGAGCGACGAAGCGGCCACCAAGCTGATCTGGCTGGCGCTGCGCAACATTACCGTGAAGTGGAAGAACCCGCCGATTCAGTGGCATGCCGCAAGAGCTCAGTTCGCGATACAGTTCGAGGAACGATTCGTGATTACGCGTGGATAAATTCAACCCACGGCTCATACACAGAAATTCTTACAGGCCCCCTCGAGGCGTTCGATGCACTGTTCAACAAGCGTGACTACGTGGCGGCCGAGCGCTATTGGTCTCCCAATTATGTCCAACATAGCGCTCACATCGAGCCGGGGCGCGCGGGCCTGTTCAATCTGATCAGGAGCAGCCCGCCGACGTTGAAGTACGAGCCTGGACTCATTTTGGCCGAGGGCGATTTCGTGATCATCCATGGACGTTTCTCAGGATTTGGCCGACCGAAGAGCTGGATCGCTGCGGCCATCCTTCGCATCGTTAGTGGAGTTCTTGTCGAGCATTGGGATGTGCTTCAGGATGAGGCTTCGCGCGCGGAGTCGAAGAGCGGCTTGCCCATGTTCGGCACTGAATTCAATGCGTGAGCGACGAGGGAGTTTGGCGGATCGGCACGTTGGCTCGCGAATGACCTCTGACCCATTTCAGGTCAACAGCGGGAGAACGTGCGTCATGGAAAGCAAATCGATAAAGGTGCCAGGGCCCAGTCATCCGATCACCATCGAGCCGAATCCGGCGCGAGTAATCGTGTCGATAGCAGGCCGCGTTGTCGCCAACACTCGACAGGCATTGACGTTGAGAGAAGCATCGTATCGGCCGGTTCAGTACATTCCCAGAAAGGATGTCGATATGATGCTTCTAGAGCATTCCGGCCATCAGACCTATTGCCCCTACAAGGGCAACTGCGCTTACTACAGCATTCCCATCGGTGGGTCCCGCTCGGTGAATGCCGTGTGGGCGTACGAGGCCCCCCTACGCGGCGGTCGCGCTGATCAGGAATCACGTTGCCTTCTACCCCGATCGTGTCGACGCGATTGAGGAACAGCCCGCGGCCTGAGCGACGCCGAGACCGGATGCGTCATGATTCGACCATGAACACCTAGCCGTGAGACATGCAAACCAGCATGTCTACCAGTGGAAACGCTGGTCGGGGAGCCCATCTAGCCTGGCTCGGCAGCTAGGGCTGACATCTTCCGGACTATCCACTAAGTAGGTCGGCCCGGCACGCAGTATCCGAGCCCGATTTGAACAACAGGCACCTTGAAGTCGGACACAGTCCTACGGCCAAATCGGACCGGCGCTGATTCCCGCGGCGACCCATGTGGTCTACATTGGCACTCTGAGCGGGCCTAGGTTGGGTGTCGGTGAGTTGAAATATTGCGCCGCCGTTTAGCTCGGGGCTAGCGTGCCGCGCCGCCGGGACCGATGGCAACCAGCGTTGTACTTCCAGAAAAGGTGGCGCCTCGGGACACAGCCCCAAAATCCATGCCGGTACACCGACCGCCGGCTACGTTGAGGAACCCTGCTATGCCCATCACAGCACGGTACATGGCAGCGCAGCACGTCGCGCGTCGCGCCGGCCAGCTCGCGCACGAACTATTCGTGAATCACAAGGCGCTCGCTGCAGCCGATCGCTCGCCTGACGAACACTTCGCTCATGGCGCCCGCGCCATTTCGGCGCTCATTGCCTCTAAACTTGCCGGCGCCTTTCCTGCAGATGTCTTCGCCCGTGAGCATCGCCATGCCGTCACCGATGCAGACCGGCTATGGATGATCGAGGCAATCGGGGGTGAGTGCAACTTCAAGCGCGATATCCCGTTTTACGCGATTACCGTTGCCTACGCCGAGCGCGGCTACTGCGAAGCAGCTGTCGTCTACGATCCGGAGCGCGATGAAATGTTTCACGCGCTTCGCGACCAGGGCGCGTGGTGTGAGCATGGGGGGCGCGAGAGCAGGCTTGAGGTGTCTAGCTGCACGAGGCTTGAGCAGGCATTGATCTCGATCGCGCTCGATGACCGCAGCCCCGACCCCGCGGCACTTCCCCTGCGCCGAGAATTAATCGATGCCGGCGCGGCAGCGCGTGTGCTGGGAGCACCGGCGCTTGAACTCGCGCATGTGGCGGCGGGCCGCCTGGACGGTTTCGTCGGCTTGGGCCTCGATCCTTTTGGTTTGATGGGTGCGCTGTTGCTTGTCGATGAGGCCGGCGGCTATGCGTCGCGCGTGCCGGCGGCCGGCGGCGTCCGCGGTGACCTATCGATTGTCGGCTGTGCGCCCAATATCGCCCGCTCGCTCAACGCGATCAACGACACATGGAATGCCGAAGTCGGGATCGAGCCGCTGCTCGAGACGCAAACGTCGGCAGAAGGTCTTGGGCAAGTCGCGCGGGCCCGTCGCTCGTCTGCTTGAAAATGCCAGCGCTATCGAACGATGCCTTGCGGGGATCGATCACGGCTGATCGATGAGAACGAGAGGCGCCCTCCAAGTCGCGACAGGCGGGCTATTGCCAAAGCGGACGCCGGCTATCAAGAGATCCCCAGCGATCTAGAAGAAAGCCCGCTTTGAAGCGGGCTTTCTTGGTGTTATGGGGGAGGCGCCGTTAGAAATTCGGCGCGACGTTATGTTCGGGCATACCATCCGCGCTTCGAACGTCGTGATAAAAGGATTGGGGCTGATCTGCACCAAACGGGGCGCGCCGGCGCTCTCCTTGCGGATAAGCGGTGACGAGCCTGCGATGAGGGCCTTTTTCGGAACCCTGTAGAGGTCGCCGCTGCCGACCTCAACGTAAGCTCCGGGCTCGTTGATATCTTGCCACCCAAGTTCCAGGAGCTTAGGCCTTTTCTGGGACTCGACGGATGTGTTACGGACTTCATTCGCCATAAAACACCTCCAACATCAATGGATTACGGAACGACTACAACCCCCGCCGTCACAAGGGCCGCGTGTCGGCGGTTCGCTTGCGACCTGCGATTTCAGTAATAGGTTCCGACGCGTGCACGTTCGTAAGTCAGCAAGGAATCATTTCACCCTCTTGTCCGACCGAATGCCAGTCTCTCGAGCTACCGCTGGCTGCGGCCCCTGACAAAAGCGTCCCTGAGGCGGGGCAGATCGAATGAGCGCCAGGCTAGCCTTTGCGTCCGCACCGTATGATTGCTTGTCGATTTCGAGCTCGCCCGTTCGACTAGTTGATGAAAGCCCAAGGAACCTTGGGCTCAACCAAGGGCAAGTAGAAGCGATCAATGCAAACCTTCATAAGCTGGTTGGGAATACTGCGCAGATTTGGGCAGCGGGCAGGCCCATATATGATCTTGGAGATGCTGTTGCCGGGCGGCACATTGCTGGCACTGCTGTTTTTTCTATGTCGGCGCAAGCCCGAAATCGGAAGGGCTGCACAAGGAGCGGTTGCCGTCGTGGTGCGTGCGCTGGCAAGTGTCTTCGAGCAACATGGTTTGGCACTCGTGCCGAGAAGAGTGACCGTCCCGGTGCCGAAATCGGGCCCCGCCGGGCGACTTATAAGGCGAGGATAGCCAATGAATCGAATTAGCCCGTTCAAGAAAGACTGCGAACTTGTCGAACCTGTAGAAACCAGGGGCCCAGCTGGGAAGGCGAGACCGAAGTTCGCCGGATGCCCGATCCGGAAAACTTCCTCCGGACGGCATAGCGACGGGCACAAGGACAAGATCGGTTCCGACCCGCTCGCCCCGCCTGCGACAAGTCAATTGATCTATCTGCAAGAAAAAATCCAACCAGGCGACCAAACCCCATTGCCGGATCTGGCGAGCGCATATCACCGAGCAGTAATGATCCTGTTGCGTCGCCACGATCTTTTCCAATACTCAGCCTTGGTCAGCAATATTGGACATGGTCTTTGGAGAGACGCTGAAGCGTGGCTACCAACGCATGCGGAGGCGCCCGACTTTCAAGAATCCTTCGAGCGTGTCGGTCCAGGTTCCGATGAATCGTCGTAAGTTGGTTTTATAATTCTTACCGATTGACGGGCTACTCGCAGGGCGTTGTGTTCACTCCGTTAGCGCGGGAAATCAAGTTCGTTCGGTTGTTCCCCGCTGTGTTCGTGAACGCGTTGGTGCGTGGGCACAGACAGTGCTTTATCTTGAATTTCAGCGGACCCAGTGTCGAGCGATCCGCACGACTTGTCAGTTAAAATTCATGACCGCGGAAAAAACGACGATGATCTTCGGCGGGCGCGTCTACGGTCTGGGTGTGATGGCGTTGGGTGTGCTCTGCCTGGCGTGGGGGGATTTCGTCCTGGGGCAGCCGGTGCCCAAGGACTTTCCTGACCGCACCGCACTGGCCTATGCAGCCGGTGCGTTTATGCTGGTCGCCGGCGCGGCCGTCGAGTGGCGTCGGACCGCGGCCTGGGGCGCGGCGGCACTCACCGCCTACTACGCGCTTATTGTCATCATCCTTATGAACGCCCGGGTGGTGCTCGCCCACTACGCCGAGTACGGCGCCTACAGTGGCGTCGCCGAGCAGGTCGCGACCGCGGCGGGCGGGCTGATCGTCTTCGCCGCCAGCGCCGAGATCGAGCCGTCTCTGGCAGCACGCCTCACGCGCTTGGGTCAACTGGCGTTCGGGGTTTGTGCGCTGTTATTCGGCGGAGCCCATTTTTTCTATATGAACTTGACCGCTCCACTGGTCCCCAAGTGGCTGCCGCCTACGCAAGAGTTCTGGGCTTACGCGACAGGGGTTGGCCAAATCGCGGCGGGGGTTGCCATCCTGACGGGCATACAGGCCCGCCTCGCCGCGATCCTGCTGACCGCCATGTACGCGTCATTTACTCTGCTGGTGCATGGGCCGATGCTCCTAGCCGATCACTTCAGCCATATGAACTGGACGGAGAACGCCATCAATCTCGTACTGACCGGCGTCGCCTGGGTCGTGGCGGACTCGCTGGCGCGGCAGAAGCACTAGGGGATCGACTCTAAAGTTGCTCTTTTTCTATAGCTTTGGCCGCACTGGATTGCTTTCGGACAGCGCCAAAATTGGCTTCGCCTGGCTGAGTGGCGCCAGAGCTACGTTCGTGCGACATGCTATCGATTCTATGCGCTTCCTACATTTTCTCCTGGCGGGACGCACAACCTTGTGGGATCAAGTCCGTAAAACCGGCAGTTCGCGAAGATTCTGGTCCGCTCCGACTCCGGAAACTTGGATTCGGCAAGCAAGCGCGACAGTGCACTGCGCCCGTCGTCCAATGCACCTACGTAATAGGCCGTATTCGCAACCTCGTCTAGGGCTCGCCAGCGGTACACGGATTCCTCCAGGAAGAGTTGGTGGTCGGGCATCGGAATCGATGCTGCATGCTTTGCAAATAAATAGCCGAGCCCATGCTCCTGCCGAACACGATGGTAGCGTGCGAGCTGGTACAGCGGCTCGGCGCGAGTCGGGCATGATGCGTATGCTGCAAGATAGGCGTGCTGCACTGTTTGCGCTGAACTTCCTATGCGCTCTTCGATGACCGCTATCTGGTATAGGGAGAACCAGACCTCCTCGGCCCAGCCCCCCATTTTCGCGCGTTGCGTATATTTCTCATGCGCGTGCTGGAGGTGCCCAGCATCGCGATAACTCTGGGCAAGGTAAAACACATATCGATGGTTCACGGGCTCGCTGGCCAATGCCTCCGTAAGAAGCGCTATATCCCGGTCGAATTTCCCCGTCCTATTGGAGCCGCTCGCGTGATCCAGAAACCAAAGCCCGTCGACCGGTAATGGCGCGCACGCAGTCGAGAGGTATTCGTGCGTCACCCCGACGTAATGAGCGTCGGCGTCTCGGCGCAGCAACCGGGTGTTGAAGTAGGACACTTCGTGAAGCTGCCTTACCGAGTGCGCAGGTGCAATTAGCTCAGAGCGGAAGTTGGGGTCCGCGACGATGAGTTCCATGTCAGCGTCGGCGAAAAGGACATAGTCAAAAGCGATCGACGAAGCCTTGCAACGGGTCAGCGCTTCGTTCCTCGCCTGCGCAAAATTGACGAATGGAAATTCATGCAGTTCGCCTGGAATTCTACGCTCGGCGAAAAACGTCCGGATTTGGTCAGTTGTTCCATCACTCGATCCGGTGTCGCATATGACCCAGGCGTCAATCGCCGCCGCGGCAGCACCTAGACAGCGATCAAGAATGTCCCGCTCGTTCTTCACGATCATGTTGAGACACACCGCCGGGTTCCTCATGGCAAACTCCGATGGGCAATGCTCCTTTGTAACGCTTGCCTAACACTGCGCGCAATTTGTGTCACCAGTGCTCTACCCCGTTCAATGTGAATGCATTGGGCGATCCGGACTCTATCGGGGTCGTCAAGCGACCGATATGAAGGCTGACGATTGAATCAAAGAAGGTGGTCTTCCACCCCGCAGCGACGTAGCGCCATCCAAAATCGCGTTCCGCAGCCGAACCTTCTGCTCGCCATTTTCCACCCACAGTTTATAGGCGTCACCAACGAGAGAAGGCCAACCAAATGCCGGCGACGCTGAGAATAACTCTTGCGCATCCATGGCAAGCAATTAATCGCGTTCGCTCGCGACCTGCGCTGCTGCCTCAGGCCATTGCCTTGCAAAGTTTCGTGGTGTGCTTGGTACGCAATGCGTCGGGAAGATGCGTGAGGCGCCCCACGACGATCGCATCAGTTCAGTCGCGTGACCCCGCATCGATGATCAGCCAGCGTTGGATGAACGGGAGTGCAGCATCGACGCATCGCGCGATCGTGCGTGCCTCGTCTTTGAGCATCATAACGAGGCAAAAAACGGGACAGACAGAGGACATAAGCGGGCTGACACAAATATCGGATGCGCGGGCGGATCGGCAAATTCTAGCATTCAAAGGTGCCATAGCGAGCGTTCCCCAGGGGAATAGAGAGCGAGCTTGCTTTCTTTCGATCGACGATCATTCCTCTTAAAGCAGTCAACTCTGATTGATCCATCGCGTTAGGTTTGCGGGAATCCGCCCACGACCGTGCTGCGTTTGGATGGCTTTACGCACGTCCTCGATGGCGCCGCTCTTTATGGAAACGAAAGTGCTCGCAGTTTCAATCAGTTGGCCTATTTCAAAGCGCTGGCCTCGATCTTGCTTTTAGCCTTCGCTCGAAAGCTCAAAGATGTAACCGTCGAGCATATTGGGAGGAGGAGGCGTCTGGAAACTCTGCTCATCGCATGCGTGGTCGTGTGCCGTGCCGGTGTCTCAGCGGTCCTTATTGTGGCGGGGGTCGCGAAGATTCGCGCCGGTACCTCGAAGTTCACGCAAGCCATTCTTGGCTACGACATGGTTAGCGCTTCGGCGGCCTTGTGCCTCGCGAAAGTGTTGCCGTGGCTTGAGATCACAGTCGGGATTGCACTCCTCATTGGTGTCTTCACGGGCACGGCCTGCGTCATCGCCTTCATCCTAATTGCGGCGTTTTCTACCGCCGTCGTTTTCAGCCTGGCCAGGGGGCGCAAGCACCACTGCGGCTGCGTCGGCTTCACCGCCTTGCAGGTTCGCCAAGTGCAATGGCGTCTCGCCTACAGAAACTTGGCATTGCTGCTCGCGCTGATTGCGATTTTTCGGACGCATGGCGGCGCTATGTCGATCGATACGGTCGTGTTCTCTGCGGCAGAAGCTTTTAGACCCGGTGTGTTTGTCGCGCTGTGCACGACATGGGCAGTGTGCCTCGTTGCCGTGATGGCGATTCAAGTACGTACTCGATCGAGGGTACGCATTCATGCGCTCGATGTATCGCGACACGCGGGCGCATAACACCAGCAGTCAAAGGAGGACTGGAATGCAAAGAAACGGCAGAACAACGCGGCGGAAATTTCTCCGCAGGCTGGGTGTGCTTGGCGCCGGCATCGCGGCCACATTGGGCAAGTTTGTCCCCGAAGCGACGGCATCGCCTCTGGAGACTCCCGCGAACGCAGATCAATTCCCCATTGTGGGCGCAACGTTTGGGGTGTTGCCTGTCGACAGTGTGGCCCAGGCGGTGCAGACGATCATCAACAGTGCTGATGCTCAAACGCTGGTCGCGCTTGCAGATATGCCGCTCGTGCCGGATGTGGTCGCGGCCTACGGTCAGACGATGGCGGCCGGTGACACGCAGACGGAGGTATTCACCATTCCGTATCGCGATGCTGATGGCACCCTCATTATGTACATCGTTGCGGGCAATACCTTGATGGTGGACGGTGATCAGGCTGGTTCGACGATGCCGTTCACGAACGCAGTATTTGCCGGCGGACTGGCCTACGTACTGGTGCCAGGATATGGCGTCGTCCAGGTGCCAGATGCTACTGTTGCAGCCTCGATGGCGAGCGGTCTCGTATTCGGCGCGCCAGCGCCGAATACGCCGTCGAGCGGTGTGACGCCCCAGCAGAAGCGCGCGACCCAGGGGCCGACAGGACCGTTGCAAACTACCGGACCGACCGGCCCCACAGGCCCCACCGGTCCGACTGGACCTACCGGCCCCACGGGCCCGACTGGACCTACCGGCCCCACGGGCCCGACTGGACCTACCGGCCCCACGGGCCCGACCGGACCTACCGGCCCCACGGGCCCGACCGGTAATCGCGATCCTTGCGCCGCGCTACAACAGAAACTCGACAGCGATCCGCCGGACGAAGACTGCGGGACTACTTGCTTCCAGCCGTGCATGCAAGCGACTGCCTATGCCGCAGTCTTGGCCGCCGCCGCCGCGATATGCTTGTGGATGCCGGCGTTCACACCCTGGACGCTTTTGGTCAAAGCCGCTGCCTGCGCGAGCTACAAAACCATGATCTCTCTCGGTATCCTTGCCAGCTTGATCGCCAATTGCGCCGCCTGTAACATTAACTGTGGCGCTCGAAACGCACCTAAAGACGCCACGCGTGACGCGGATCAGCAGGCGCTCTATAACTGCGAGGCGCAATACAACGATTGCATTCGCTACGGGCTCAACTGTCCGCCCTAAACGCTCTTTAACTGCCCCGGCCGCTGCCTCGCCATCCGTGCGAGCTTCGGCCGGCGGTCTTTTTTGAGGTGATCGCGCAGCCGTGTTAAATTACGCAACGGAATGAAGTTCCTTCTTGAGATGGAAGTTTAGTCAAAAGAGGATGCCAGCGGCCACGGTTGCCCGGTCGTAGGAGGAGAAGTCATGTCAGCGCACGCGCGACTCTCCGGAATCGCCCATCTGGGAAACCGCGCTGCGTTGCCTTTTGTCGGTGCCGCACATCGCGTTCCCCAATGGATAGCGATCCATTGGCGCGGTTTTTGGTGGTTCGGCATGGTCTTTTCCCTAGGGGTCGGCTACGTCGCATATCAAGCAAGGAGTGCGACCAATCTAGATGCGCTTCGCGTTTCGAGTGCGCAGCGACTGAGCTTCTACTCTCGTACGTTTGAGGCGACCCTCGAGAAACACGAATACCTTCCTTATGTGCTGGCCCTGCAACGGGATGTAGCTGCATTCATGCAGGAAGGTCATGGCGATCGTGATGTTGATGCAATGAATCGTTACCTCGATCTGCTTCGGGAGCGGGCGCGGGTTTCGGTGATCTACCTCCTGGATTCATCAGGCGTTACCGTGGCGGCGAGCAATTGGAGGGAGGCGGGCAGCTTCGTCGGTCACAACTATGCCTTTCGCCCATATTTTCTCGACGCTCGAGATGGCCGATTGGGGCGGTTCTACGCTATCGGCGTCACCACCCAGGCGCCCGGCTACTTTCTGTCATATCCGATAACTGTCGACAAACGAGTCGTGGGGGTCGTCGCGGTAAAGGTTAGCCTCGATTCTCTGGAGCAGGCATGGATTGCTAGCGGTGATTGCATTCTGGCCGCTGATGCCAACGGAGTGGTCTTTTTAAGCGCGATTCCGGAGTGGAAATTTCATACGCTTGCGCCGTTGTCGGCATCCGCAAAGGTACAGCTCCGGGATACCCAGCAGTACTCGGATGTCGCGCTTACGCCCTTGGCTGCGGGTGTCCAGATTACACCTAGCGCGAGTCCACAAAGGGTCACCTTTCCGTCGTTGGCCCGGTCCGAAACGAGTCAAGACCAGGTTTCCAATGTGCTCGTCCAATCTCGTACGGCAGGTCCCCTAGCGTCGCAGGTACTCCTGCTGAGCAATATGGACGCGACGCTTGAGGATGCCAAGGCGGTCGGTTTGGCGTCCGGATTTGCAACGGGATCCGTTTTGCTACTTTTCTTCCTGTTCTGCGTTCGTCAGTGGCGCCGAGAGGAAAGGTTCGCTGCGCGGGTAGCTTTGCAGCGGGCGCATCAGCAGCTGGAACTGCTGATTGCGCATAGAACGTCCGCGCTTCTGACCGCCAACGCAGAGCTCGAGTGCAAGGTGGACGAACTTAAGCAGACGGAGAAAATGCTGCGCGATACGCGCGACGAGCTGATCCAGGCCGGCAAGCTCGCCGTACTTGGGCAGATGTCGGCTGGCATCACCCACGAGCTCAATCAACCCCTTACTGCACTACGCACTCTTTCCGACAACACCGTCACACTGATGCGCCTTGGACGGATCGCGGAGGCGAGCGCAAACCTCGACGATATCGCGCTGCTTAGCGCGCGCATGGGCAAGATCGTTGGCCAGCTCAAGACCTTTGCCAGAAAGACCAAGACCGCAACTGCGCCGGTGTCGATCAAGCGGGCAATCGACAATGCCGCGAGTCTCGTGGGATCCCGATACCGCGCCGCTGGCGTGGAATTGCGCAAAGAACTACCGACAGGCGAGGTGCGTGCACTCGGCGACGAAGTGCGCCTGGAACAGGTGCTGGTCAATCTATTCAATAATGCGGTTGATGCGCTCGCCAACGCAAACGCGCCCGTCGTGACAGTTAGCCTGGCAATGAAGGGGCCCGACGTGCTGATCTCAGTGCGGGATAACGGCCCCGGAATGACCGCGGATGCTCTCGATCACCTTTTCGAGCCGTTCTTCACGACCAAATCCCCGGGAGACGGGCTGGGTTTGGGGCTGGCGATTTCTTCCGCGATCGTGCACGGGCTCGGCGGCGAGTTAACCGCCGTCAATCTGCCTCAGGGCGGTGCCGAGTTTAGGCTTCGCCTTCCACTCGCCTAATGCCCAACGCAGCTTCGCTCACAAGCGGTTTGATCCTGTTGGTAGAAGACGACCCGGCCGTCAGGCGCAGTGGCGAGCAGGCATTTTCACTTGCCGGGTTCGGCGTCAAGACGTGCGTGACCGCCGAGCAAGCGATAAGCCTGTTGCACGATGACTTCGCCGGCGTTGTTTTCTCAGACGTGCGCCTACCCGGCAATAGCGGGCTCTGGCTCCTTCGAAGCGCCGTTGCGGTGGACCCGGAAATCCCCGTCATTTTGGTCACGGGGCACGGTGACGTTTCAATGGCGGTCGAGGCAATGCGCGCCGGTGCATATGATTTCATCGAGAAACCGTTTCCGACCGAACATCTCATAGAGGTCGCCAAGCGAGCGCTGGAAAAAAGGCACCTCGTCCTCGAGAACCGGGAACTCCGGCACGAGCTTTCCAAGCATGACGCGGGCACTGATCTCATCGGGCGGTCGCCTGCGATCGAGCATGTGCGTCACCTAATTGAAGCGCTTGGGCCCACGAGCGCCAATGTGCTCGTGACCGGCGAGACTGGAACTGGCAAGGAAGTCGTCGCGAGGGCGCTGCACCGTGTGAGCGGACGATGCGGCAATTTTGTGGCGCTCAATTGCGGCGCCGTGCCCGAATCGGTCTTCGAGTCCGAGATGTTTGGTTGCGAACCCGGTGCGTTCACCGGGGCAGCGAAGCGGCGGGTCGGAAAGATCGAACACGCTAACCGCGGCACGCTCTTTCTCGACGAGATTGAGAGCATGCCATTACCGCTGCAAGTGAAGCTGTTGCGGGTCTTGCAGGAGCAGTGTGTCGAGCGGCTGGGAGGAAACGATTCGTATGGTGTAGACCTGCGCGTGATCGCAGCAAGCAAGGTCGATCTGAAGACGATTGCTAGCGAGGGTAAGTTTCGCGACGATCTTTATTACCGCGTCAATGTGGCCAGCATTGACCTCCCGCCGCTTCGTGCTCGCAAGGACGACATTCCTCAGCTGTTCGCCTTTTTCGCGGTGCAGGCAGGTCTTCGCTATGGGCGCCCGGCGGCGGTCTGGGGCGCCGCCGAAATGGAGCGCTGGCTTGGCTACGAATGGCCGGGAAATGTGCGCGAACTGCGCAATGCCGCGGAGCGCGCGGTGCTGGGCGTCGCGACAGCGGATCCGCCGTTCGCACCCGTCGCCGAGAGTGGGTCGGGAGCGCTTTCGGATCGCGTGGATTTATTCGAGCGCAGCCTGATCGAGATGGAGTTGCGCCGTTCGGGCGGGAGCGTAGCGCGTACCGCGGCAGCGTTGGGCCTTCCCAAGAAGACGCTATACGACAAACTCCACCGGCACCGTCTCTTGGCAGACGCATTTCGCGTTGCGGGCTGAGTGACCCGGCGCTTCGTCGCGAAGGGAGCAAAGCGCATGGCTAGCGTCGTTCAGGTCCACCACAGCTACCGCATGGGCACGACAGACACGCGCCACCGCATTTGGGCCATTATCGGTGGGTCATCCGGAAATCTTGTTGAGTGATATAACTCGCCGGCAAGGCCATATGAGCGAGGATGAGGCGAAGCTGATGGATGTCTAGTACCCGATTGCGAGAATGGCGGAAACTGTTCACGCCGAATTCATTGGATCGCAATCCTTATAAGGCGTACCGGGGCGAGTAGTTGAGCGGAACGATGGATAAAGTGATGCAACGCGAACTAGCGTTCGCGAGTCATCAGGCGCGGCAATTGGCCGGTAAGTAATTCGCCGGGACACTGGTTCGATTTTCGCCCTGGACGGTCATTTGGCCAGGAGCGCTTGCGCTGCCACATACCCACGCAATCGGGACGATGGGCGCATCGGTAACGACAGCGGGGCGGAGCGTGAGAATCTTGCCCTTGATGGGACCACCCGCGCTGTTGCCAAAAGTTATGTCGATCGCGCCGTTGTTAACCGAAACCGCGCTGATATAGTTGTTAACGATCTTCTCGGCGGGCGGCAATCCGGCCGCGGCATTGTCTACGGGCAGAGTTTGCCCCGTTGCCCATGACAGTGCGATCGGAGCCTTCGCAATGTCGGCCAGCGGTACTGCCGAGACGATCTGATCCCTGATGATGCGGTCCTGAATGCTGGGCACTGCGATCATCGCCAGGATAGCGACGATCGCGAGGACCGCCGCTATCTCCAGCATCGTGAAGCCGCGGCGACGCAGCAATCTTGCCCTGCGCGGCTGCTGGACCGTGAATTGAAGGTTCGCGAACATTGATCAGCCTGGGGCCTTCGAGTGCTGACTAGTTCGCGTCCGACCGTAACCGCGCCGCTGACCCATGCGTGTTCCAGATATAGGGAATCTCCGATGTATCGGACGGCAGGCGGTAATGATCCGGATCGGCATAGTCGTACGCTTCGCTGGGAAAATTGAGCACCAGCGCATCCGAGTCACCGAGGTTCTGCAGGCCGTGCCAGACGCCGATTGTAATGACGAGCAGGGCAGGTCGCGCGTCGCCGACAAAGAATTCATCGATTCTCGTGGCTGTTCGGCTATCCTCGCGGCCGTCATAAAGGACCACTTTGAGATTGCCCTGGTTGACGAAAAGACGGTCGACCGTGCGCGTGTGGCAACTCCATGCTCCGATCGCTCGCGGATAGAGTCGGGACTGGTACGCACGGACTATCGGCATACCGGTCGGATCCCACTGGGGTCGGTATAACTCGGTGATAATGCCGTGGTCGCGTGGCACGTGCAGGACCTCACGCACGATGACGCCCTCGATCCGTTCGTCGACTTTCTGCCACGCATCGGTGATGATCTGTCGGTCCTTCTTTGCTCCGGGCAGCATTCCATACCCCTCGTTCTTCGGGCCGATTCCCGCTTTATGGTTCGGCGAGGACCCCCGGTCAATGATGCTGGCATGCAAATTCGATGAATGCAAGGCGCCGCGACGTATCCGTTGTCACCGGGGCAAGTGCCACCTATCATGATGTGTCCACGGTTAAAACCAGTTGATGATCGCACCCAGATCCACAGACGAGCAAACGGACCCTATCATCAGCGTGGTCGTCGCGACTTATAACGGCAGCGCAACGTTGCGCTCGGCGATCGGCAGCCTCATTCAGCAAGATCTACGAGACTTTGAAGCCTGGATCATCGGCGACGGATGCAGCGACGACAGCGAGGAGGTGGTGCGGTCGTTCGGCGACCCGCGCTTGCGCTGGCGCAACTTGGCCGATAATTCGGGAAGCCAGAGCGCCCCGAACAACGCGGGGTTGCGGTTGGCGCGCGGCAGCTTAATCGCCTATCTCGGACACGATGATCTGTGGTTTCCCTGGCATCTTTCGAGCCTGCTGGCGGCAACATCCAAGTCCAATGCGTATTTCGTCAACGCGACGTGTTTGATGCTCCGGCCCGATGGCATCCACCGCGTAACGGGAGCGATTGGCCATGGCCGTACGCACGCAGATCAGTACACGCCACCATCCAGCTGGTTGCATCGCCGCGAGATTGCGGAGCGCATTGGTTATTGGCGCGATCCGGCAACGCTGAGATGCGGTGTCGACCTAGACTTCCAGCGTCGGGCCGCACTCGCCGGATTCGACTGCCTCGATGTCCCTAGAATCTCTGTGCTGAAATTCCCATCGTCGTGGTGGCGCAACTACGCTATAGGACAGCACCACCCCCAGCCGGATTATCTGCGTCGCATCCAGGACGAGCCGACACTACTGGAGCGTGAGCTACTCCAAAGTCTCGTGGTGCGCTATGCTCGCGACGAAAACAGCGCGTTGCCGGTACCAAATTTGCGGCGGGCTGCCAAGGCGTTGCTCCGGCGGATCGCCGATGGCTATGGTCGCGATCGTTGTCCGATGTCGGCGTACATGTTCTGGCGGCAGCAGCGCTTTCGGCGCCGCGATCGACCGCGACGGGGCCTGCCGCCCCCTTAGGGAGGTACGAACCGGGCAAACGAGGTAGAGCGCAGGTTAGGGCGCCGGCTTTGCCTTTCTACCGGGGCCTAAAGGCGGGATATAACCGGACACACGGCACTCCCACGCGTCAATCCTCTTGCCATGTTCGAAGCGGGTCAGATTGCACATGATGATTTCACCGGCAGCTGCCAGTCCGGAGAGCCGCTGGCGCACCGTCGCGAGGGGGACACCCATCTCCTTGGCGATCTCCAAATCGAGCCTCTGACCATATTTCTTTAAGCACTGTAGGACTTCCGACACGGCTGATATCCTTGTAAAAACAGGTAGTTTAACAGGGCCGGGACGATTCTTCGAGCAAGACAATGCAATCTTCCAACGGCCAGATGATGGGCCATCGACTTCGGGGAGTCCGCATTCCATCATGCGCTGACGAAACATGACCTTATGTCGCTCTTGGCAACCGGTAGAATACCCGCTTCCGTCGTCCGTTTTTTCCACTTCAGGGGTTTCCAGTGACTATTTCCATGTATCAGGCAAGCGTTCCACGTTTCGTCAACATCCTCGGCAACTTGTCAAACATCCTTGACAAGGCACAGGCGCACGTCGATTCCAAAAAAATCGACGTCCTCACGCTGACCACGTATCGGTTGTTCCCCGACATGCTTCCCATGACCACACAGATTCAGATCGCCTGTGACGCAGCCAAGGGTGTGGTCGCGCGTCTGGCCGGAATGGAGATTCCAGCGTACGAGGACAACGAAAAGACGCTGTCGGATCTCAAAGCGCGTATCGCTAAGACCGTCGCCTTCATCCAGACTGTGACGCCAAAGCAGATCGACGGTACAGAAGAAAAGGAAATCGTGATCAAGCGTGGCGAAAAAGAAACCCACTATAAAGGCATGCAATTCCTGCTCGGCCACGCACTGCCGAATTTCTATTTTCACGTCACAACCGCATATAACATTCTGCGTCACAACGGCGTCGAGATTGGCAAGCGCGACTATTTGGGCAATCCCTGAGAATTGCGGCGATTGCTGAATCGTTGGGCCGCCGGAGTTGCTACGCGATTGCCCCACGAGCTAGGGATGGCCACGCGCAAACCAGTGCGCAGGGGCGAGGCGCGTGGCGTCAGGGTCCTCCATTGGGCGTGCACAGGATCTCGTTTGCATCGACCCTATCCGGCAGAAGATGGAGAAGGCAACGGGCCGGCTGAACGATGCCGGCGGGGAGCGAGCCGACGCCGCTGTAGGTTCGCTACCATCAATCCATGACTTGGGAGGATATGCGTCAGCCGCTCGAACGCATGCGATTCGGGGGCGCGTTGCTTGCGCACTTGGCACGGGCCCGGTATCGGGAACAGCCGGTGTGGCGTCCCGACGGTGACCGCAACGCTGCTTTTCTTGAGCGCATACAGACCCTCATATCCATGCCCGATCATCCCCTGGCCACGTTGCTCCGGCTCGGCGGCTGGCCATTCGAGAAGCTTCGCCAAAACCTGGCAGAAGAAGGGCTGGAGGCAACGCTGCACCTTCTCGCGCGAGACGGGGTCTGGGTCGATGCGGACGAAGTGAAAGGTCGCAAGCCACTGGTGCGGCGCGGCACAGAAATTCCATTTTCGCCGACCGACTTGGACTATGTCCGCGGACCCTCCGTGCCCCTCGGGACGAGCGGTACCAGCGGGCCGCGTACGAAGAATCCTCTGGATATCAGCGGCTTCGAGCTCCAGGCCAGCTACAAGAGAACGATGCTCGCTGCGCTGGGTGTGCTCGACTTGCCGTTGGTTCTTTACTATCCGGCGCCTTCGGCAGCGGGGATCGCGCAACTCCTCGCCTTTGCGCTCGCTGGCAAACCTCCGGATGCGTGGTTCTGTCATCTTCCCGAAACGCAGAGCTCCGCCATGCGTTGGAGTGCCTGGCTTCGGGTACTCGCGGCGATGGCAGGGGTCACGGGTGTCAGGCTGCCCCTCCCGAAGCTCGCGCAAGTCGAGCGACCCGACCGTTTGCTTGCCTGGCTTCACCAGCATGCGCCGCAGGGCGCGGTCGTGACGACCTTTGCCGGCTCAGCGCTCAGGCTGCAAGCTTATGCCGACAAGATCCGGCATTCGTTGCCGCATTTGGTCTTTATTCTCGGCGGTGAACCGATCACGGCGCGCAAGAGGGCGCTGCTCGAGGAACGGGGCCATCGCGTCTATCCCTGGTACGGAGCGGTCGATGCGGGCCGTATTGCAATCGGCTGTCTCAAACCCGAAACCGCCGACGATATGCATCTGCTTACCGATCGCTTCGCTGCGATCGAGTGGCAGGGAGGCTTGCTGCTGACCTCACTCCTTCCATCGGTTCATAAGCGCTATCTCAATACCGATTGTGGAGATCTTGCGACCTTGGAACGCCGTCCCTGCGGTTGCCCCTTGGGCGAGCTTGGCTTGGAGTTTCATTTAAGTGATGTTTGCAGCGTCCAGAAATTCTGCCTCGAGGGAATTACGCTCCCGGCCGATCTCGTTCATCGGTTGGCCGACGAGTTACTACCCGGTCGCTGCGGTGGCGCACCCGGTGACTACCAGTTGCTGGAGGAAGAGGGTGAAGATGGATGGACGCGCCTGGTGGTTCGCGTCGCACCTGAGGTTAAGGTCTCGGCGGATAAGGTGATAGAGACGGTGCATCAGGTCCTTCTCGAGGCCTCCGGGGGTGCTCCCGCGCTTGCGTTACGCATCAAGCATTCGGACGTGGTCACCGTGCGCCATCAGCGGCCGCGGTTTTCTCGAGGTGGAAAGCTTCTGGCCCGGGAAAGGATTCCTCATGAAGCTGACGCTCCGCCAGGCGATTGAATCCGATCGAGACGCCGTTCGCGCCCTGTGCGTGCTTCTCAACCCTCAGGATTATCTGCCGGCAGCGTGGGACGCGTGGCTCTCGGGCTCCGATAACCAAATGCTGCTGGCGTTAAGTGGAAAAATCCTTGCCGGTTGCCTCTTCGCGGCGACGGTGGCGCCCGGGCAGGCCTTTTCGCAGGGCCTACGAGTGCATCCCGATTACCGCCGCTTGGGCGTCGGGACGCTGTTGATGAATGAACAGCGGCGCCTTCTCAGCACCCGAAACATCCGTATCGCGCGAGGTGTGACCGGCGCAGACAATCGACGGGCCCGGGCGTTTTTCGAGAGCGTCGGATGGAAGGAAATCGCGGCCATTCGCCGCCGCCGGATGTCGCGGTGGATGCCATCGGGCCGGGAAACGACCTCGCAAGTTGCGCACTTGAACGACCTGCTGGTCAGCCGGGAAGGTCCTGCGCATTTTCGGCGCATCTTCTTCTTGGCGGACCAAACATGGCTTGACCAGAAGGCGTGCGAGGGGTGCTGGCATGCACGCGACGGCGCCCACGTTTTGCTCGATCCCGTTTCGCGTGAGTTTGGCACCTGGGCTGTGGCGCTTGGAGGCTCTCCCAAAGCACTCGGCGCGCTGCTGCGGGACCTGTCACCGCCTTGGCGTAGCGATGGAGGCCTTACCGTGGAGGCGACCGACCATCCTGACTTGCAGTCGGTCCTCGACGACCTCGGCTTTCAATCGCCGGGGACGGATGATTCGTATATTGTGGTCGAAGCCTCGCTTTGAACGAGGTACTGAGTTTTTCACGCGAAGTGTCGCACGATGCGCGTTGCCAATGCGTCGACCGACGCCGGTTCGTGAATAGTCAGCATTGCGTCGCCGTGCCTCAGGCGAGGAGGCCCTGATTGCTCTTCGGCTTCGACGCCCCGGCAACGACCATCACATCCCGAGCGCGTGGGTCAAGCCAGTGTCAAGCCAGACCCGCAGGGGGATCGCCGCTCGCAATGGCGGCGAGCTCCCCGGCCTCGGAGCGTTTTGCAATTAGATGCGTCATGGCGCGATCAAACAACGGGACGGCCTCGATCGCTAGTGCCGCTTGGGCGCTGCGGAAGGCGTTCGCCAGACTCTCGGGTGTGTGCACAAGTGCTGTGCTGCCGTCGCTATAACAGAACAAGAGCCGTCGGCGCAGCGTCGAGCGCCACGCGAGTCTCGCCAATTGTTTGGCTTGGGTCTCTTCGCTCGTGAACTCGCACCAATCGCCGCGCCTTAACGATCGCACTTGCGCGTCGTATTCGTCCGGTTCAGCTAGAGGAGTAGCCAGCGGCTTCACCGGTTTGGATTCGGCAGCAACGTCTGCCTCTGCGGATTCGGCTTCGCCGGTGACGGGGTCCTGGAAGGCGCTCTTCAACGAGCGAAGGTGGAATTCGAATAGGCAGAGCAACAGAGAACTGCGTCGCATTTGTGCCAGTTCGTCTGCCTCCCAACCGCGGTTGATGGTACGCAGCAGCGACGGCAGGACACCGACCAAACGCTTGCGCTCCGCAGCGGTCGCTTTCGGTTCTATGCTCCACAGGAGTTCGTCGACGAAGGCGAGTTCGGCTTCCCATGCAGGACTCTCTCGCCCCTGCGCGAGGCTGATCATCGTCAGCCGCTCAACGACTTCGTGGTCGAGGAAGGCCTGGACGCCGGGCGGAACGCTGTGCCGGGCACGGCGCGCGTCGAGCACGGCCTGAGCCTCGCCTTGCGCGTCAGCGCGCTCGTTCTGGGTAAGATTCAGGGCGAGCCACTCATCGGCGCCAACCTGCTCGGCATCGAGAAATGCGTCAAGTTCCGCGCTCGCGCTTTCGAAGATAGACAAATCGTCCTCGAAGTCGTCGTGAATCCGTCGCGCAATATTCTGGGCGACAGCGATCAGCGCGGCCCCCTTCGTCGACTGCGGCGCGAGATCGATCGCCGCGTTGACGAGGTTCTCCAGGAGGCGGCACACTGGATGTGTTGGGTCGGAGAGGACGCGGCGGTCGAGTACCGCCGCCTTAAGTACAGGGATTTGCAGTCGGCCGAATACCGCCTTGATCTCATCGGCCAAGTGGGGGTTGTCAAAAACGCAGTCAAGTACGCCGGCGACAATGTCGATGGTGACCCGATCTAGAGGCGAACCACCCTTTCCGGCAAACGCTCGCTTCAGTGTGCGCAACTGGTTTCCAGTTCCATTGCGCAGTGCTTCACCATCAACCCCACCGAGATCCATGGGTGGGAGCGTACCGGACGCCGCGTGTTGCAGATAATTTAGCGCTGCAACAAGCACGGCCCACATCTGCACATCGGGAACCTGTACGGATTCGTTGCCGTTACCTGTCCGGGCGACCCCGTCCGCGCCTCCATACAAACCGATTCCGTTCATTGCTAGCGCGTCGCTTCGGGCCGCGGCTGCAGGGCCCGTTCCGCCAGGAGTCGAATGCGTCGCCGGAAGCGCGTCGGGGTCGCCCAGGTCGATGAGCTTTTGGTAGAGCGCGCTACCCCCGGGGCGTCGCGATTGGCCGTTGCCTCGCGCGGCATGCGTATAAACGTTTAGCGCGGGTAGTACGTCTCGCTCTTTGAGAAAAATATTCATGTCGCGGTGCAGTTCAACGACATGCGGGGTGAGGACGCGTACCAGGCGTCGCATGATCGGACGCCACACGCCATGTTCCGACCAAATTGTGCGACAGGCGGTACCCAACGCGTCGCAAACGTAGTCAGAGCTGAAAGGATTGTCGAACGCGCCTTCTGTCGGTTCCTCCCGCAGCAGCGCGCGGACGCGGAGATCCAACGCAAATGCCTCCACGCTGGTCGCCTCCCGCATTGCAAGGACGGCGCTCTTCAGCGCAACTGTCGCGATGTGGGTACCGTGCTCGACCACGGCCATCGAGATCGCCTCTTCGGCACGCTGGCCGCGCGGAATGCCCTCGCGCCGACTGTCAAATGATTGCTTGAGCGTTGCCCTGAAGCGTGGAACGAACAGACCAGGCTTGCTCCGCACGGCCTCTACCATGTCATTCTGGTGCCAACCTTTCTCCTGTGCCACGGCAACGGCCGTGGGATCCCGCGACAACCCTTCCCGCAAATCCTCCAGCGCGGGCCAGAGGGCCGCATCGAGGCGCTTGCAGGTCAGCAAGATGCACTCCCCCAGCAGCCCATCGGCTTCGCCTGGGTCGAGTCCGCGCACCTCGGCGACATCGACGACGAGTTGATCGCCCCCGACATACTCACCGGGAATTGCCGCAGGGCGGTTTACATCGCGTCGCTCCGTCACTGTCGTTGGCCGGAGGTAGCGCGAGGAAACGGTATTCATGGCATCGGACACTGCTTTGTTTGGCATGGCTGGTTACCGGCGGAAAATTCGGATGGGTGCCTCGTTTCGAGAAGCTCGTGGGGCAACGGCTTACTAACAGCCAAGAAACCGAAGCCACGGCAACTGCTCCCATCTTGCGTGGTGCAGATACCTACCTCGTTTTGTCTAATGGAAGTAAGTTCCTCCTACTGGTCAATGTAGTCTGTGCGCTACCCGACATAGCGGAATGGTCCTGGCGCAGGCGCTTCGGGGCCTTTAAGCCGACTGATTTACGCGCACTTCGTGCGCACTTTCTTGGCTTGCAAAGTTGTTTCTCGCGGAGCTCTTGGCGAGAAGGTGGCACGACCTCTAAACGCTCCGCCGCACATACGGCTTCCGGGAACACGCGGAAACTGGCAGCGTCTCAAAGAGCCCGCGATGGATACACGCGGGCTTGTTACGTCGTGGGTTGACAGACCTAGCTGCAACCCGCCAACGGTGGCCCGCTGGCGGGCTACGGAGTAATCCGTTCGGTAGAAAGTGCGACCGCACCTACTTTGTAGGACTCTTGCCTACGTCCGGATAACCCAACTCCGGCAACTCCGAGCTTCACTGTTCCTCTAAGAATCTGGCTGTCACCCCGGGTAGCCGCGCCGAGCGGTGTCGCCGGTCCGGATTTTGCATCCCATGACTCGGAGTCATCCCATCAAACCGATATGAATACTCCAAACACGTCAGGCGTCTCTCCTACGTCCTCGGGTACGGCGCCTGTTGACCCGGTACCCGAGCACGTAAGCCAGAATATCGACAGCATCCTGGCATTTTACCGACGCGAAGAACGAAAGATCAGTGATTCGCAGCGGATGCTGGAAACGGTCGGCGGATTCATGGGGCGGCCATCCTACCTGGCTGCGGTGCTGGCGTTCGTTGCCCTTTGGCTGCTGAGCAACGTCGTAGGCGAGTTGCTCGGCCTGCCGGCGCCGGATCCACCGCCGTTTTTCTGGCTGCAAGGCGTCGTAAGCCTCGGGGCATTGCTGACGACCACCGTGGTCTTAATTACTCAAAATAGAGAAGCAAAACTTGAGGCACAGCGGCTGGAATTGGAGCTACAGGTCAACCTCCTGACCGAGCAAAAGACCACCAAGCTTATCCACCTGCTCGAAGAGTTGCGTCACGACTTGCCCATGGTCAAGGATCGCCATGACCCTGAAGCGGCGGCATTGCAAAAGCGAACACATCCCGAGGAATTGCTCGCCGCCTTGGAAGAACGGCGCGACAAGGATTGAGCCGGCGTCGTGGAGCCTGTGGGCTTTCACGCCGACGGTCGCCGCGAGACGGTGTTTGCGAACCAGGCCTTCAAGACCGGCGATGCGACCGACGTCGATTGTGCCGGCCAGCGCTTCGGATTGCGGGTCGCCGGTACAAGACGGCAAGCCCTTGGCACCTTCTCCCAAAAGGCTCTCTACTTAACCTCGGAACAGCAACACTGTCCCTGATACCAGCGCGAATAGCAGCACGAAGAGACGGAGAAAGCGGCCGCGGACTCGGTGGTGAATCAAGCGACTAGCCAATGCACCAAGTACAAGTGCCGGCACGAGCATCGTCGCGGCTGTTAACTGGGCAACGCTCGCGCGTCCAGCCGCCGTCAGGAACGCAAGAGAGATCAGCTGACCCACGAGAAAGCAGAACGCGATCGTGGCGCGGAGTCTGGGAGCGGGTTGATGTTGGTATACGAGCGCAAGCGGTGGACCCCCGATCCCCGTTGCAGTCTCGGTCACACCCGTAATGATGCCCGCCGTGAAGTAGGCGCGATGTCCCGGCGTGAAGGATGGGGAGAGCAGCGTCACTGCCACCGCCAGAATGGTTGCCAGACCGATGAGCAGGCTCAGGTGACCGGGCGACAATGCCACGAGCACCCAAAGACCGCCAAACGTTCCGAGAAACCTGCCGGAGGTAATCCAGCCCGCTGCTGACCAATCCAGGGCTGCTCGTTCGCGCCAAGCGATATAGGCGTTCAGCGGCACCATCAGGGCCAACAGACAGACCGGCAGGAGTTCCGGTGTCAATACGCCAAGCACCGGAGCCACGATCAAAGCGAAGCCAATGCCGATTGTTCCCTGGACGAAGGCACCGATCGCGACGACTACGGCGATGAGCGCGAAAGTGGTCAGGCTCACGGAACGCCTATCCTATTCGAGTGAACCAGGCGGATACCGAGGCCTGCGCCAAGGCTGAGGAATCCCTGCCCTTAACCGATTCGTGCACGCGGCGGTATCGGTATCCGTGTCCTGCGTTGCCGTCAATTCGGCACATTGGGATCGGGTCGCGCCCCGGGTGGAAGTAACCAAGTATCTCGCTGCCAGTCTGCGGCGAGGGGGTCGAGGAGTCAAATACGGAAGGGCTGCGGCTCGTCGAGGACGGGTCGCAAAATGTCGCTCATGGAGCCTGCAGCGAGGGCCCCGGCCGCATCACGCGCTGCGTGCGAATTGAAATCCGGCGAGCGAAGGCAGACAATACCCTCCGTCGGCGCGCCGTTGTGCGCGATCCTATCCGGGAGGGATGCTCAATGGCTCGTCCACCCAAGGCTGACCAGGGCGCGGAGTCACGCGGCCCTGCTGACCCGCGGCTGGCCATCGAAGCGGGCACGAAGGTTTCGTCGCGGCGGCGGTTTCTTAGATCGGCCGGCGCCGTCGTTGCGGCGGCTTCCGCAGGTTCCGGCACCGCGCTCGCACAGAGTTCGGCCACTGCGGACGCGAAGCCTCCGTCACCGCCGGCCATCCCGGAGTCGATGAAGGTACCGGGGGCCCCGGTGGGAGCGAAGGTGTACGGCGAGCCGTCACCTTTCGAAAGCAAGGTAATCCGTAACGTCCCGGTCAATCAGGCACAGTACATCTCGTCGACCAGTCGCACGCCCCTGGGGGCTTTGGACGGGATCATTACGCCAAGTGGGCTTTTCTACGAGCGTCATCACGGCGGAGTACCGGTCATCGATCCGGCACAACATCGCCTCATGCTGCACGGCCTGGTGAAAACGCCGATCATTTTCACGATGGACGATCTGCGTCGCTTTCCTTCAGTGTCCAAGATCTATTTTCTAGAATGCTCAGGCAATCCCGTCTATACCAAGCCGTACGGCAAGACCGCATCCGATCTGATGGGGCTGCTGAGCTGTGGTGAATGGACCGGCGTCGCACTCAAGACATTGTTGGACGAGGCGAAAATATCCGCTGCTGCGAAATGGGTGATGGCCGAAGGGGCGGACGCCGCCGCAATGACGCGCAGCATCCCCATCGACAAGTGTCTGGACGACGCCTTGGTCGTCTACAGCCAGAATGGTGAGCGGCTGCGTCCGGAGCAGGGCTATCCGCTACGCCTGTTCTTGCCTGGCTTCGAGGGCAACATGAACGTCAAGTGGTTGCGTCGTCTCAAGGTGACTGATGCCCCGGTGTACTCACGCGAGGAGACCTCGAAATATACCGATCTCTTGCCCGACGGCAAGGCGCGGCAGTTCACGTTCTACATGGAGGCGAAGTCGATCATTACATCACCCTCGGGCGGGCAACAAATTCCTGGTCAAGGTTTCGTAGAGATCCGTGGCATCGCCTGGAGCGGACACGGCAAGATCAAGCGGGTCGACGTTTCAGTCGATGGTGGCAACAACTGGGCCGAGGCCGCTTTGCAGGAGCCGGTGCTTACCCGCGCGCTAACGCGCTTTCGCCAGCCGTGGCAATGGGACGGGAAACCGACCGTCATCCAGAGTCGCGCCGTCGACGAAACTGGTTATGTCCAACCGAGTTTTCCGCAACTGCTGGGTGAGCGCGGCGACAATTCGTTCTACCACAACAATGCGGTGCAACCGTGGCGCGTGGCGGCCAACGGCGAAGTGTCCAATGCCAACAACTAAGCGCCGGCGTGCATCGGAGTCCCTTTGCAAGGTAGCTCTGGCTTGCGCGTCGCTCGCGCTTGCCGACCTTTGCGGGGCCCAAACCCACTATGGCTTCGGCCGCCCGGCAACAGCGGCCGAGATCGCCGGGTGGGATATCGATGTTAGTCCCGACGGCAGGAATCTGCCCTTGGGCAGTGGCAGCGTAGCGCGCGGACGCGAGGTCTACAATGCGCAGTGCGCTTCCTGTCACGGGGCCAACGGCGAGGGCGGCGTCGGCGACAGATTGGTAGGGGGGAGGGGCACGCTCTCGACCCCGAAGCCGATCAAGACCGTTGGCAGCTACTGGCAGTATGCAACGACGCTGTTCGATTACGTTCGGCGCGCGATGCCGCTCAATGCGCCCCAGTCACTTTCCAACGACGATGTCTATGCTGTGTCCGGCTATCTACTG
Source organism: uncultured beta proteobacterium (assembly GCA_963777455.1). GTDB lineage: Bacteria > Pseudomonadota > Gammaproteobacteria > Burkholderiales > Casimicrobiaceae > PALSA-1003. Next base: position 668,246 of record CAVZQQ010000003.1, on the reverse strand, counting down.
TTCCTGAATGGTCTGGTTGCCGAGACGGCCGTTATAGATGCCAAACTGCTCACTGAATTGAAGATGCCCAATCGCGATGGCTTCATCGGCGATCCGCGCCCGGACGTCCAAAGTAAAGAATGCATGAAGGACTGCCTAAAGTAGTGCGACGGCACCGGTACCTGGTGCCGGGCGGCTGCTCTGGCAAGAAAAAGCCCCACAAGGCGAGGGGGCTAAAGGCTGTATCTTCTAGGAGGAAGAAAAGATACAGATTGACTGCGCTGGCATTGCATCAAGCGTGCCAAGGGCGATCGCCCGCACTAAGCCTTTGATTCCGAGTTCCCGATCGACCACCGTCGTGATGGACAAGAGCGGCGAGCACTTATTCGGTGCGCCCGTGCACAGCCTGTGTGCGGAGATGATGATGCGCCGGGCGATCGACGGCCACCCCGACAGCCCGCGGGATGCCCGAAACCGGCGTTCTTGTGCTCAAGCGTGAGACGGGACGCCCACACTGCGCCGCGACTCAAACGGGTCGGCCGGCGCTGTGGAGTCCTGCGGGATGATCGGGCGAGCTCGCCCGGATGTCACGGCCGCCTGAGTGCCGGATCCCAATGCTCTGCGATTTTGCCGCCTTCGAGGCGGAACATGTCGAACCACGTAGTCGTGTATTTCTGCGTGGAGTCCTTCGGATCCACCAATTCACGCGCGAACACCAGGATCACGAGGTCACCCTCAGCAAGAATGGCTACCAAGGGTCCCTTGACCTGCGGCTCGATGGGTTTCGGCGCGATATTCTGCGAGAAGAACGCGACAAACGCAGCCCTCCCAGTTGGTACATTCGGGTTGTGCTGGATGTAGTCCTCCGCCATGTATTTCGCGGCCAACTCCATGTGTCCGGCTTCGAAAACCTCGCGCCAAAAATCGTACACGAACCGCTTGTTGGCTGCGAGATGAGGGTCGGGGCTCGCCAGCATTTGTTCGTGGTCGGGCCGAGGTGTGACGGGAACCTGGGCGTGGGTACTGACCGCAAGCAGCACGGCAAGCGCGAATACGAAAAGGTCAAAAGGTCTTTTCATGCAAGCCTCAGGGGAAAGGTCCTCATGGTGTCGATAGGGTATCAATCTTCTCCCCCAGCGAGCGTCACGCAACTGTACCTCACCTAAAGTATTATGCGGCGACGTTGCGGGCAAGCCAATGTTCGGTCTCGACACCTTATTCGCGCCAATGATGATCGGCGCATTCATTGCGATCGTTGTCGTGGCAGGCATTGCGCACGGCGTACTCGGCTTCGGTTTTCCACTGATCTCCACGCCCCTGGTCGCGTTGCTTATCGACGTCAAGACAGCGGTCTTGCTTACCGTGATCCCAAACATCGTTATCAACGTCGTCAGCATACTGCGCGGAGGCAACTGGCGCGAAAGTATCGGCAGGCACTGGCCGACGGCCATCTGGGTCGTCCTCGGCACGCTGATCGGCACGCACTTTCTGCTGGTAGCACCGCCCGAGTTGTTGCAAGTCGCTCTTGCCGCGATGATCATCGTCTTCCTGTCACAGGACCGGATCGAGAAGCTAGACTGGACCTGGATCAAGCGTCGACCGGCCGTATCGGGAGCGGCATTCGGCATCGTGGCGGGATTGTTCTCCGGCGCGGTCAACGTTTCGGCGCCACCGCTGGTAATCTATTTCATGATGCTCGAGCTACCCGCGGTCGCGCTGACCCAGGTGCTCAACTTGTGCTTCATGGCGGGCAAGATCATTCAGGCTGCGACGTTAAGTCTTGCGGGTCCGGGGAGCCTCTCCTTGCTCACTGCATCGTTACCGCTGACGGTGGTCGCGAGCGCCGCCTTGTTCGTCGGCATCCAATTGCAGAAGCGAATGAGTCCCGCCATCTATTTCAAGTTGCTTCGCCTGACGCTCGCTGCGTTCGTTATCCTCCTGATCGGCCAGGCAGCGATCGAGCTGGCGCACCGGCTGCACATTGGCTGAGGAGGCCAGACAACAGTGGCCCCGCCCGGTTGCGCGCACCCTGGCGCCTGGGGTTTGCGCCCCGGGTTAGAACGTCGTATCGGTTGCTCCCCCGAACCAACCGTTGTTTTGGCATCCGGGCGGATTCGAGTAGGTGATTGCGTCGCGGCTGGCGAGGCCGGAAATCGTGACGTGCACCTCGTAGCAAGACGCGTTGTAGCCGAACCATCTGTGCACGCGAAGGTCCCTGAGGCCTCGCGGCTATGCGGTGGTGGTCGAACCCGTCGCGCGCCACCGCGCCTGCTTACCAGAACAAGGCAGGACTCAGTACTTGATTGAAGCGCGTTCGCCACCACTTGAGCCCTATGCCATTCTGGCTCGGGCTGCCTCGCGCGCGCTTGGGGTGGGCAACGACGGTCGGGAGAGATGCACCATGTTCGAAGTCCGCAAAGCACAGGAACGCGGTACCGCCAACTTCGGTTGGCTCGATAGTCGCCACACGTTCTCGTTCGGCGAGTACTACGACCCGCAGCACATGGGCTTCGGGCCGCTGCGTGTGATCAACGAGGATCGCGTCAGCCCCGGCAAGGGCTTCGGCACCCATGGCCACCAGGACATGGAAATCATTTCCTATGTACTCGAAGGCGCACTCGAGCATCGGGACAGCATCGGCACCGGCTCGGTGATCCGGCCAGGCGAAGTGCAGGTGATGTCGGCCGGCACGGGCATTCGCCACAGCGAGTTCAACGCCTCGCAGACGGAGTTGGTGCACTTTCTCCAGATCTGGATTGTTCCCGATCGTGAGGGCATCACACCCCGTTACGAGCAGAAGGCGTTTCCCGATGCCGAGAAGCGCGGGCGCCTGCGTTTGGTGGGATCGGCGGAGGGGCGCGACGGCTCCGTTGTCATCCACCAGGATGTCCGGTTATTTGCGACGCGCCTCAATGCCGGTGAGCAGGTGACGCACGCTCTGGCGATCGGCCGTCGGGCCTGGCTGCAGGTTGCCCGCGGGGCCGTGAATCTGAACGGCCATGACCTGGACGTCGGCGACGGCGTGGCCATTGACGGCGAACTAAGCCTGAACCTGAGTGCCAAAGTTGACGGCAGCGAGCTCCTACTGTTCGACCTGCCGTAAGTTGCCGCAAAATACGATACCAGGGACCCTCGCGAAGGTCGCGCGGCGGGTCACCGCAACCCTCGGGCCGGCTTATCGGATCGCCGGCCGCGGATCCCGGTTTGAACACGACATGCACATGGAAAGGAGTCAGACATGGAAGAGCAAGGCAACGAGCGCCACGTCCTGAGCCACATTCAACGGCTCGTCGCGGAAGAACACCGCCTTCTGGGGCAAGTATCCCTCGACGCCGCCCAAAGCAATCGACTGGCCGCCGTTCAGGTCGAATTGGATCAGTACTGGGACCTGTTGCGGCAACGTCGGGCACTGCACGAAATGGGACGCGACGCGCGCGAAGCGCGCCTCCGACCTCCTGAAGTCGTTGAGAAGTACCTGGGGTAGGCTGCGACCGGCTGTTCCCCGCTTTCACCGTAACTTCAAACCGGCAACCAACCGCCGCTCGGTTGGTTGCCTCAGCCCCCGCCGGTGTGCGGAAGCATGCGCTCGATCCAATCCGCCAGCGCGTCCGTCAATTCGGTCCGCACGTCGGCATCCTTGCGCCCCGTGCGGGCGAGAACGTGAAACGAGTGATCGGCGCCCTGGAATAATCTGAGCGTCGCTCGCGGGCCAAGCTCTCCAGCGACCGCTTCGAGCAGCGGCAAGTCCGCGAGCTCGTCCCGGGTTCCTTGCAGAAACAGCATCGGGATCCGAACGCCAGATAAGTGCGCTGCGCGCTCGGTCGCCGGTTTTCCGGCTGGATGAAGGGGAAATCCGAGGAATGCCAGGCCGCGGACGCCGGGTAGCGGCGAGGCTGCTTGCGCCTGCGACGTCATGCGGCCGCCGAAGGACTTGCCGCCCGCGAACAGGGTCAGGTTCGGGACACGACGCGAGGCTTCGGTCACCGCGGCGCGCACGGCAGCGTGTGCGACCGCGGGCTGGTCAGGCCGCTTCGAACCCTGTTCCATGTAGGGAAACTGATAGCGCAGCGTCGCAATGCCGCGCTCGACGAGGTCGTTCGCCACGGCCGCCATGAACGGGTGCGCCATGCCCGCACCCGCGCCGTGCGCCATCATATAGCAGGCGCGCGCACGCGGCGAGGTTTGCAGCAAGCCGGAGACGCGCCGAGCGTCGTCGACGGCAATCGTTACTTGCTGCGGCTCCGCGTTATCCCTGGGCATACGCTCGCTGGAGATCGGCGATGTCAAGCTTGTGCATTTGCAGCATCGCCTGCATAACCCGTTTCGACTTCTCGGGATCCTTGTCTTGCAGCAGCTCGCCCAGGATCGTGGGAACAATCTGCCATGACAGACCATACTTGTCCGTTAGCCAGCCGCATTGATTCTTTTCGCCACCGTCCGAGAGTCGCTCCCAGAGATAATCCACGTCTTCCTGAGTCAAGCAATTCACCATGAACGACACTGCCGGCGAGAAGGTAAATTGCGGGCCGCCATTCAGAGCCATGAACCGCTGTCCATCGAGCTCGAAGGTTGCAAGCATCACGGACCCCTTAGGCCCGGGTCCGGCGTCTCCATAGCACGCAATGCTGATGACCTCAGACTTCTTGAAGATCGACACATAGAAGTGCATCGCCTCCTCTGCCTGACCGTCAAACCACAAGAAGGGCGTAATCTTTTGCATGATGTTTCCTCGATGGTTATACGAATCGGCAGATCAACCGGCCGCCGTCGGCCCTCGAGCGCGCGACGAGACCGCAACTGCTCTTGCTATCGCGCCAACGATCATCCACGGCGTGTCAGCTCTTGGTGGCGACCTTCGAGCGCAAGCGCGCATTCTGCTCACGGAGTCTCGGGCGTCATTGCGGCGCCGAAGTCGTTCGCCTCGAACACTTGGCGAATCTCGATCTCTGACTCACCTTGCATCGGGTTGGGGCAGCGCTTGACCCAGTCGATCGCTTCCTGCTTCGACTGCACCTGCCAGAGCCAGAAGCCAGCGATGAGCTCCTTGGTTTCGGCGAATGGGCCGTCGATAACCGATCGTCTCGCGTCGGTAAAGCGCACGCGCGCACCCTTCGAGCTCGGCTGGAGTCCTTCTCCGGCGAGCAATACGCCGGCTTTCGCCAGCTCCTCGTTAAACTTGCCCATCTCGGCCAAGAGCTTTGCTTCGGGCAGGGCGCCCGCTTCCGACTCCTTGGTGGCTCTGACCATAACCATGAAGCGCATCGTGATACCTCCGTAGGGTTCCGGGTGTGGGTGGGGACCCCGGACGGTATTGACCTGCCGTAGCGGGCCCCTATCCTCCAGTCGAACGAGCCGATCCCGGATCGACACGTTTTGGGCGTTTTTTGTAGGGCACGTTCTTGAATCTCCTGCGGTCTGCGGGTCCTGGTCGAGTCTGGGAGCATAGGCCCGCATGGGCCGGGCAGGGCATGGGCGCCCGGGAACGAGGGGCGGTGCGTACTATCCCTGCGCTTTGTCGGACCTTCGTCGCCTCCACCATCGGGCTGCAAAGTACGTGGCCAGGACTACCACAATGACGACGATCGCAACCTTGCCAGATCGCTCCATGAGTGCCAGAACGCGATCGATCTGCTCGCGAAACAGCAGCCCCGCGCCCAGATAAAGCGCCGTCCAAAGGGCAGCGCCGACCGCGCTGTAAAACAGGAACGGCGCCAGGCGCAGCTTCTCGGCGCCGGCCAGGGACGGTGCCAGTGTCCTGACACCGGGGATGAACTCGGCAACGATCAGCAGCGCTCCACCCCACCGCTCAAAGTGCCGTGCGGTCTTGCCGATGCTCGAATTCGGGGACACCGCGAGGCGGCACACGGCATTCATCGTCCGCCTGCCGTAGCGCCAGCCAACGGCGTACAGGACGATCTTGCCAAGCATCGAGGCAATCCACGCAAGGCCGGCGATTGCGAACGCCGACGGGCGCCCCTCATTGGCCAGTGCGCCGGCGGCCAAGAGCAGTGGACCCGAAGGAATCGGCGGACCAACCTGTTCGAGCAATACCGCGCCGAACACGAGCAGTAACCCGTACGCATCAAACAGCGCGCTCAGGTACGCCATGGTGGCGCGACAGGGTCAGGTCTGCGCGCGCATCTGATCTTCGACGACGAAGTAGCGGCGGGCAAACTTAAGGAGTTGACCGTCGGTGGGGTGATCCACGGTCTCGACGCTTAACACGCGTGCGGCGATCTGGGGCGCATGGGTATGGAGGTGCTTGAAAAACTCGAGCTTCGCCGTGGATGGGCCGACGATTAGGATGTCGTCAGCGTCCTTGATCGCATCCGCGACCGCCTGATAGTACGCATGATCTTCCGGTGCTCTACCGGAGCCAATGACGCCGTGCTTATGGTGCAGGTGGGTATGCCTCGATGAGGGATGGACGACGCTTGCCTCCGCATCATTCGGGTCGAAACGGATAACGTGTGCTTCGCGGTGGTCGATCCAGACGACACAGTGATAGTGGCTCATCGGTTGGCGACTCGAGTGATTCAGCAGTGCCAAGTATAACCCGTGCGAGGCGCGTGATCATCAACCTATACCGAGGTAGAAGATGAACAAAACAGTCAATGCTGTCGGTAATGCCGTGCCCGATGGTGCGCACAATCAGGGGCGCAATGCTTCTGATCCACGGCTACGCCGAAACGTCGCCGATGTGGAAGCCGCTGGCCCAGGTGCTGGCACCGCGCTTCACGGTTATCGCGCCGGATCTGTCCGGCATCGGTGACTCGTCGATATCCGCGAGCGACATCGCCATAAAAAAATCAGCCGAACGTGTGCACGCCGCCGCCCATGCACTCGGATACGCGAAGGTGCGCGTTGTGGGGCATGATATCGGGCTGATGGTCGCGTATGCGCACGCCGCGCTGTATCCGCAAGGGGTTGAGAAACTCGCGCTGATGGACGCGTTCCCGCCTGGCGTCGCCGGGTGGGAGGCCGTATACAACAATCCCGCTGTCGGGCAATCCGTTTCTACGGGGCGACGCCGGAGGTCGCTCTGCGCAGCGGCACCGGCCAAGACTAAAGGGCCGGGTGATCATGACCCGTTTCCGGCGAAACCGCCCTCGCGCCGCCCTTGGCGACCTTAATTCGGGCCGCCGGCCGGCTGCCGGAACCCATGGCCGCGCCACCCCTCTAAGACGGACTCATGTCCCTGGCACAAGTCATTCGGCGCCGGCATTGCCGGTTGCGTCACATGCTGAGCTTCGCACTGCTGCTGCTCGCGGGGAGCGCAGTTACCGACGCTGGCGCGACGGGTGTGTTCTGCACCAGCGCCGACACCTTGCTGTTCGGCAACCAAGCGGTCGGCAGCAGCACGACGGCCAACGCCATGGTGACCAACTGCGGCGATGCTCCATGGTCGTTTACCGGCGTCAGCGTCGATCCGGCAACCGGTGCAGCCTTTCAGGTGCATACCACCTGCACGACCGGCATGACGCTCGTACCCGGCGCGAGTTGCACCGTCAGCGTGGTTTTTGCGCCAGCGACGACCGGACAGACCTCCGGAGGGTTGTGGCTGTATAACACCACTGCCACGCCCGATCAGCTGATCACGTTCTACGGCCGCGGCAGCAACGGACAAAACGGTAGCGCTACGCTGGCATTCGTTCCCGCGAGCGCCGATTTCGGGCCCCAGCCGGTCGGAACCACGGCGCCGCCGCTCACCATCGAGTTGCACAACCAGGGTCCGGCCGGGTTAACGCTGAGCGCCATTGTTCTTAACGGGCCCGAGGTCTACGACTTTTTCGGCTTCGAGAATACGTGCCAGATCGGGAGCACGATTGCGGCGGGAGGGTCGTGCAGCATGTCGCTCGACTTCCGGCCCCAAGCGGCGGGCCCCCGTCTGGCGAATTTGGTCATCGACGCCCCGCAACTCGCGTCCTTGGCGATCATGCAGGTTTCGGGCATTGGGCAGGTGGCCGGGGCCGCCAATTTTACCGGCTTGTTCTGGAGTGCTCCGGCCGGCTCGGAAGCGGGATGGGGCATCAATTTGGCACACCAGGGCAACACCGTCTTCGCCACCTGGTTTACCTATGACCTCAACGGCAAGGGCCTGTGGCTGAGCATGAGCGCGCCGCTGGTCGCCGCGGGAATCTATACGGGCGTGCTCTACGCGACCACGGGCCCGGCCTTCAGTACGCTGCCGTTCAACCCGGCGCAGGTTAAGCAAACGCAGGTTGGCACCGGGACGTTGAGTTTCAGCGACCTGAACGACGGCACCTTTGCCTACACGGTCAATGGCGTCACGCAGACCAAGAACATCACGCGCCAGGTATTCGGTCCACTGCCGACCTGTGCCACGGCCACGACGAGCCTCGCCGCGGCGACCAACTACACCGACCTGTGGTGGGCCTCGCCGGCGGCGTCGGAAGCCGGTTGGGGAATCAACCTGACCCAGCAAGGCACCACGATCTTCGCGACCTGGTTCACCTATGACGTGGATGGCACGCCGCTGTGGCTGTCGGTGACCGCGCCCAACACGGCACCGGGCGTGTATGCGGGTACGCTGTATCGAACCACGGGGCCGGCGTTCGATGCGGTGCCGTTTGATCCGACCAAGGTCGTGCTGACGGCGGTGGGGACGGCAACGTTTACCTTCAGCGACGGCAACGACGCGACCTTCGCCTACGATGTCAACGGGACTTCGCAGACCAAGGCGATCACGCGCCAAGTGTTCCAGGCTCCCGGCACCATCTGCCAGTAATCGCCAGCCAATCCGCGCCGCGAACGCCGACCTCGTCGCGGTCAGCACGATTGCGTCGATTATCGGGCCATGAACTCTGCGACCTGAGGATCCTCGCGCATGCGCTGCAGATCCTGCGCCGTGGGTAACTGCGGCCGATCACGTTCGGCGTTCACCATGCACAAGAATCCGAGCGGTTCATGCTCGTCTGCCTGGAACTGGTGCCAGGTCAAGGGTGGGACGTGCAGCAGATCATGCTCGGCGACGTCATAGATGCGATCGCCGATCAGACAGCGTCCGCGGCCACGCTCGATGAGGACCGCATGCGCATGCTCATGCCGCTCGAGCGTTGTATGACCTCGCGGTGCCACCTCGAAATACCGCAGCTGGCAGCGGAGCAGCGGATCATCGAACAGGGTCTGTCGGGAGACGTCGCGAAACGGTCCGTCGTGCTCGCGTTTGTATTCCAGCACCGCGACGTCTTGCCAGCGCATTGGGCCGGAGCGGGGGCGATAGATCGGTGTATGCATGGAAAGTTACTCCTGGTTCTGTCAGCCTGGTGCCGCGCGGGCTGCGACATGCTCGGCATGCCCGGCTGCGATGGCGGCAACGAAGCTGCGCGTGCGTGCAGGCAGTTTATCGGCCGGGGCGAGCAGCGCACCCCCGATCAGCAGCATCACATCCGGCCCGTAGAACGCAACAAGTTCGGGCACGCGATCCACGGTCAGGCCGCCCGCGGGCACCGGCAGCGTCGGTGCATACCCGGCCCACGCTCCACGGCAGTTGGCCGCGATGCCGGCACATTGTTGGCGCGTGTAGGCAAAGCGGCCCCCAAAGTTTGGAAAGATGACGGCATCCGCGCCGAGCCAACGAAAAAGCTTGCCCAGCAACAGTGGCGGAGCCACACGGGCGGCACCGGCGTAGGCCGGATGGGCGATAACCGGGACGTCCAGATGCCCGGCAATGAGTTCGTGGAACACCGGCATGCCAATTAATGCGGGTGCTAACAGGACGGCCCCGACGCCTTCCGCGCGGGCGATCTGCGCTTGCGCGATGAGCGCCCGGGGCGAGCCAACCAGGCTGGGGGCATACAGACAAGCGCGTCCGGTTTCCCCGCGGGCGCGGGCGATCGCGCGCTGGCAGGCGGCCACGCGGGCGGCAAAAGGCGAATAGGACTGGTCGGCGAGGCCGTGATCGTCCTTGATGATGTCGACGCCGTTGCATGCCAGCGTATACGCGAGCTCGGCCAGTGCCGCGCTCGACAGGCCCTGCGGCTTGAGGGCTGCGCAGGTCAAAGGGCGAGCGTCCACACGCAGTTCACGGCGGATTCCGCCGATGCCGTACCGAGGGCCGGCAAAGCGCGCGAGAAACTCGGGCGGGAAATCTACATCGACGAGCTCGACATGCGCATGCAGCGAGCTGTTGCCAAACAGCATATTGATCGTCTGCGCCACATCGAAACCGGTGGTTGCGGTCGCCAGCCGGATCACGATCTGGTGCTGTCCGTTGTCGCCGGAATCGATCGCGGCGACGCGACCCATGATATGCTCGACGACGAACGGGTCGGTCACCACCTCGGCGGCAAGCTCGACGCTTTGCTCGAGGGCGAGCGCGCGTGCGATGGCCTCGAGCTGATCGCGCGCTGCGTTGATGCGATAGGTGACGTCAATCCAGGACATGGGGGTCGCGTGCAGTCGCGGAATAATACCGCGTCCCTATCGGCGGGCGCCGGGGTCCCCCGGTGAGGAATGGTTCACGACGTTGCGCGCATGGTGTTCGCCGGTGAGGCTCGATAGTCAGGACGCGGCTTGGCCGGACAAGGGGCAGTCTTGCCGCGGTCCACCCAAAGTTGTGCTCACATCGGCAGCGTGCGCAGCAGGGCGCTCGCACCGTTCCAGACGATCTGCACCCCGATGCACAGCAAGATGAACGCCGTCAGGCGCAGCAGCACGTTCATTCCTGTCACCCCAATCCACCGACTCACCCGGTCCGCGTAGCGATACGCGACCCACACCGTCGCGGCGACGAGCGCGACGCCGATCAGGATTGCCGGGGCGTTGATGAGCAGCGAGCGCACGCTGTGCGGATGATTGGCGCCAATGGTTATCGCAACCGAGATCGATCCGGGGCCCACGGTCAGTGGCATCGTCAGCGGATAGAACGCGAGATTAGCGCCGGGAGACCGTATTGCCGGGTGTCGGCCGGTCAAGCGCGTCCGGGTCTTGAAGAAGCTGCCACCCCAGCATGCTGACCACGAGTCCGCCTCCGACCTGAACCACCGGCACCGATAGGCCGAAGAACTCCAGCACGTACGTCCCCGTCGCCACCGACACCAGCAACAGAATGAATGAATTGACGGCCACCCTCCAGGCGAGCGCGGCGCGCTCAGGAGGAGCGCACGTGGCGGTGATGGCAAGAAAGATCGGCGCTCCGCCAAGGGGATTGACGATCGGGAAAAGTGCCGCGAAGACCAGCAGAATTCCTTCGATGATCGGACGCAGGTCGGCGGTCATAAGCATGCGTGGGGCGGCCTCGTGGTGGAGACGCCCAAGGTAGCACGCGGCGGCGCAACACCGGCAAGGCTACTCGGGACGGGCGCTCCTAGGGGCGGTCGGCGGCGCTAAGGGCGACTTCGAGGGTCGCCCGTCGGCGACCCCGATGCAGCGCCGCCCTGGACCCTGAGCGCCGCGCTCCAAGACGCGCCGCCAGGGCGGCGCGTGGGCAAGCAGTCGACAGGCGAGCGCAGGCGGCCTATTGACCGAGCAGACGCCACGACATGCGGTGCGCGGAGAACGGGAAGTTGAGGTGAACCTTGAAGAAGGTCACGTCGCCCGTCGTGCCCGCGGTGACGCCGATGCGGATGTCGAGGCCACCGGCCGAAGCGGAGCCGCTGCTGACCGGGAACGAGAAAATGCCCATCCCGACCGCGCCCGTCGCCTCGGCGATGCTGATCGTCGGGTTGCCGCCGGCATCGTCGAGCAGCGAAGCGCCGTAGGAGAAATTGCGCACATACAACTTCGCTGGCTGACCGGTGACACAAGGATCGGTCTGCGGCGAGGTGCCCGAATAGGCGACCAGCGAGATCGCTGCCTGCGGCGGGGTGATGATGCGCTGGCCCGCCGGCAGGTCGTCGTACCACCCGTGGACCGGTATGCTGCTCAGGCCATTGAGTCGGTCGGTCAGTTGCACCAGGTCGGTACGCGGCAGCAGCGGGGTCGTGATCACCGAGGGCGTGATCCCGGTGCCGTCGCGGAAGGCGTACATCGTCTGGATCTGGTTGGCGATGGTCGGGTTGGTGAGGTCGGTGGGATCGAGCAGCCGCCCGGTTCCGACGAAGACCCAGCGGTCGATCCCGTTGACGGCGTCGACTTCGATGTTCGGCGGTGTGGTCACCGGCTGCGGGTTGCCCGAGGGATCGGTCAGCGCGGCCATCTGCACCACCGTCCAGTTGGCCGGGTTCGGATCGGAGACGTCGAAGCGCCAGAAGTTGCCGTAGAGGTCGCCGCCGTAGAGCTGCTCGACCAGCTGGTTGTGGAAGTCCTTGGTGTAGCCGGCGATCTGGGCGAGCCCGGACGGGTCCGCAGAATCGCCGAAGCCGGTGCTCAGGGTATAGAGCAGCGTGCCGTCGGCGGCATTGATGAAGAAGACCTTGCCCAGGCCGCTCGGGTTGTTGTAGCCCGCCGTGACGATGACCAGCCAGGCGCCGTTGAAGGCGCGCGTCTTCGCCACGATCGGCTGCATGTAGCTGTAGCCCATGTCGGCGTCGGTAAACGACCACAGGTACTGGCCTGCCGCGGTAAGTTCGTCGGTGACCGCCCCGGGGTTGGTGACGTCGAGGGCGTAGTAGGACTGGCCACCCTTGCCCAAGCCGCCGACGAGCAGGCTGTGCCAGTTCTGGTTGCCGAAATCGACGTCGATGACCCGTGGCGTCGAATCGACGTAGTAGTGGTGCCGGAACGGCGGCAAAGCGCCATCCTGATAGGACAGGGCGCCCAGACCCGTGGCGTTCGCCCGGAACAGGTCCTGCGGCACGAACGCCCAGGACTCGTTGCCGGTGGTGTCGTTGACTGCGTGCAGCATGCCGTCGTTGGCGCCGAAATACACCATCGGCGTGCGCCCAGCCTGGTTGGCGACGAAAGTGGAATAGCCCGGGTCGTTGCCGTCGAGGTAGAAGCTGTTCGGGGGGCCGACATAGACTGCCGACGAATTGACGATGTCGCCCAGGAAATCCTCACCCGAGGCGATCGTGGCCCGCACCCGGAATTGCCCGAGCTGCGTGCCTTCGTTGGTCGGGTCCCCGCGCAGGAAGGCGAGGACGGCCTGGCCGGTCGCCGGCAGTCCCGGGGCGAGCGAGTCCTGCTGCGCGGCGGAGAGGTTTGCCCAGCAGGAACGGGACCGGCGAGTTGCCGTCGGTGACGGTGAAGATCTTGCGGTTGGTGAACCAGGGTGTATCACCCGGCGCCGCGACCAACAGTTGGTTGCCCAGTTGCGTCGCGGCATCCCACACCGGTGCGCCGTGCAGTCCGGTGGCCGGGTCGACCAAGACCTTGAGCACGTCCCCGCCCCAGCCAGGCTGGAAGTTCACCTCGTAGATGGCTGTTGTTCGTCGCCGAGATCGAATTGGTCGAGAACCCGGCTGCGGCGCGCGAACCTTCCTGGTTGGTGATGTTCTGCAGGATCTGCCCCATGCCAAGCTGCAGCTGGGCCGCCGAATTTGCGTTCACGAACTGCCCGCGGCCATTGACCGCGGCATGCCACAGATCATCGACCCCGGAGTTGTCCGGGTGCCAGACCGTCGGAATCGGTTCCGGCCATAGCAAGGCCCCGGCGGCGAGCCGGTTCAGGGTGAGCGACGGGTTGGCGGCATTGAGCTTGCCGTGCGTGCCCAGCGCCAGCGCCGCGAAGTTCAGGTGCTGCCAGTCCGCCGGATCGGTGCTCGAGGTCGGCACGTTGTTCGGCGCCGTGGGACCCCCACCGGTGCGCAGATCGGTCACCCAGTAATTCATGGCGTAGTCCGCCTGGGAGTTCGTCGAGGTGTTGTTCGGATCCTCCTGGTACGGGTGCGGCCACGGCTGGCCTGGGACCATACCGGCGATCGGATTGGTGGCGAAGTCCGGGTAGTTCGGAACCGTCAGGTCCTGGTCGCCCACCGTGGTCGCCGGCAGGCCGGGCTGATTCTGGAAGCCGTCGGTGAACAGGATGTGCCAGTTCTTCTGGCATGACAGGGTGATCGGATCGGTCGACCCAGGCAGGTCCGGACTCGTGCCGTTCAGGAAGTAGTCACCGATACGCGTGATCGCGGCCAGCGTCGGCGTCTCCAACTGCAGCGGGATGGCGATGGCGAACAGCTGCTGGAACCAGCTTGACTTCTGCGCCGCGTTGAAGGGGCTGACGTCGACGAAGACTGCCGGATCGGACTGCGCCGTGGTTGTCGTCAGGCCATTGGACAGCGTTTGGAAGCCCACGTTGTAGGTGTCGTCGAGCTGGTTGAACACGAGCGAGGTGACCGTCTTCACCGCCAGGACGCGCGTGCGGTAGTAGGCGAACCAGTTGGCGTAGTTGGTCATCTCGTCGTCGAAGTCGCGCGTGATGGTCTGCTGCTGACCGGACGCATCGATCCACGTCGTCGTGTACTGCGCTGTCGCCCGCTGCGTGATGTCCAGATCGACGCGCTGGAACGCGGCATTGGCATAGTTGTCGACGTAGCTCGCCACGCCGAACTGGTAGAAACGCGGGTATTGGTGCGCCGAGTCATAGCCGACTTGGCAAGTCCCGTTCACATCGGTGCCGTAGCCCAGCCACTTGTCGCCGTTGAGCCCGATTTGCGTGTCGCACCATTCGACCGAAGTGTTCCAGTAGTGGCGCGGCACGCTGACGAAGTGCGGCGTGACGGTGCACGCGTCCGCGCCGCTCCCGCCGGTGATCGGGGTGGTGTAGTTGTTGCCCGGCGTGCCGTAGTTGTACGGATAGTTGTAGCCGCCAGCGGCCACCGCTGGCACACTGCCGACCGCCCCGTACGCCTTGTTGTTGCGCCGGCAAACGACACCGTTGTTCTCCGCATCCGCGCGCAGGTCCGCGGTTGCGACCCCGCCCACGCCGCCGGTGCTACAGGTCGCCGCGCTGGGCGGCAGCGGGCCGGGCAGACTGGGGCAGCCCGGGCCGCCGGCCCAGCACTGCGCACCGCTGATGCTGCAGGTACCCAGGTTCGGGCACTCAGCGAGATCGATGCCGGGGGTGTGGCATGTCGTGGTCGTCCAGATGCTGCAGGTACCGGCCACGCTGGTGCAGCCCGAATTCGCGGTGCACGCCTGGCCCGCCGGGTTGTTGCAGATGCCCGGCGACGGCGAACAATTCGCCGCGGAGCTGCAGGACTGCAGGGCCGGGGTCACGCAGGTGCCCTGGGTGCTTACGCACGCCGGACCCGGGTTGCAGGCCAAGCCGCTGGTGTTGCAAACCCCCGGCGTTTGCGAGCAGTTCCCGGCCGCGGTGCAGCTCTGGGCGGCGGGCGTCACGCAGACGCCGTTCTGCGCCGGGCAATCCGAATTCAACGTGCAGGCAGCCCCGCCGACCGTGCAATGGCCGCTGTTCGGCGTACCCGTGCATTGCCCGGGTCCCGTGCAGGGTTGCCCCGCCGGCGTCACGCAGACGCCATTGGTGTTGTTGCATTGGCTGGCCAAGGTGCACGCCTGCCCGGCCGGGTTATTGCACGTGCCCGGCGTCGTTTGGCACACCACGTTTTGCGTGGCGGCCGTGCACTGCGTACCCGCGGGGGTCCTGCACGTGCCCGCCGCTACGCAATTGTTGGTGGTGCCGTTACAGGGTGCACCGGTGAGGCTGCAAGTGCCACCCTGGATCGCGCAGTCGCTCCCGTTCGCCTGCTGGCAGGAAAGCCCGTCGACGCTGCAGTGGCCGAGCGACGGGCACGGGCCCATGCAACTCGCGCTAGTGATGCTGCACACACCCGGCTGCGCCGGGCACTCGGCCGGATCGCTGCCCTGGATGGTGCAACTCCTGCCGGTGATGCTGCAGGTCCCCGGGTTGGGGGTGCATATCGGCGGATTGCATTGCTGCGTCGTGTTGCAGGGGTTCTCCGGGTCGGGGGGCAGCAGGTTGCAGCCTGGAGGGTTGTAGACGGTGGTGCACACCGGCGGCTGACAGGTCTGCGTGCCCGGCAGCGTGCACGTCTGAGCAATCGGGCCGCTACAGGTCTGGGGCGTGAAGTTGCAGGCCTGCGCGGTACCGTTACAGGTCTGCGGACCGGTATTGCAAGTCGGCGGCAGCACGCCGTTGCACGCCGCCGGCACGAAGCCATTGCATTGCGCGCCGGCCACGCCGACGCACCCTGGCGGTATGTAGCCGACGCAGTTCGGGCCGGCTCCGCCGTTGCAGGCGGCGGCGACAAAACCGTTGCAGGTCGCCGGCACAACGCCGGTACAGGTCCCGGTGATGGCCCCGGTACAAGTCTGGTCGACGTAATTGCCGCAAGTCTGTCCCAGCACCGGTCCGGTTTGCGGCCATGCCGGGCTCGTTGGGTCGCACCAGAGGATGTTTTCGTTCTCGTAGAAATACTTCGGATCCTGCGAAGCCGTGGTCGCGCCCTGCTGCGTGGCCCAGAGCGCGGTCGTGTACAGGTTGGCGTTGGTGGGAACCGGGTCTGCGGCCAGCGAGACCGGGTCGAGGTTGACCTTCTGCGCCGCGTAGGTGAGTTGCGTCGAAGGCATCCGCACCAAGGGACTGTTGAGGTTGACGGCGACGAACCGGTCACCGGTCGAGGCGCTGGCGGTGAACCCCGGCGGCGCCCAGGGATAGGTGTAATCCTGCCCGTCGCCCGCCAACCCGGTGCCTACGGCGGCCTCGGGAGTGCCGTTGCGGCGGCATTGGGTTGGGTCGTTCTGGGAGCCCATGGACCAGTCGGAGTTGCACCACAGACCCACGGTCACCGCGGCAGTGAGGTCGACGTAGACGATCGTCGAGGCCCAAGGGTCGCTGGGCACCTGGGTCCAGGTCGAGGTGTTGGCCGCGTTCATCAGCGGATAGCTCGTACCGGTGGAGTCGACCGGCGGCGCGTAGGTCAGCTCCGGGTTGTAATAGAGCGCGTTGACCGCGGCGTTATGCACCGGCGCCGGCCACAGCTGCCAGTAGGGATACGGCTGCGCGGCCAGCGGCCAGTTGTTCGGTGGGCTTGTTGGGTCGTTGACATCGGCCACCGGGAAGTTGCCGATGCCGTTGGGCTGGGTGAGGCCGCCGGGCAGGTTGACCGGGTCGACCCCGTGGTAGCACGTCGGAGAGGTCGCGGGCGGCCCCACCGTGCCGGCATAGCAGCCGGCGCCTGGGCCGCTGGGATCGTAAGGAACCCCGGCTGCGACGCCGGAATTGCCTGAGTATTGGGGGAAAGGGTAGCCGAATTGTTGCGAAGTAAATCCCGGCGAGTAGAACTTGTCCGTCGCGCCGCCAAAGGCGGTGAAGTCGTTTGAACCCCCCGGGCTACCACAGATCGACGTCATCTTGCCCACGCCGTCCCGGCAATTAAGGTTGACGGTGTAGTCATCGCGCGCGACCGCCTCGGGCAGCCAGTCGGACAACATCGACGTCGAGTCGTCGACGGTCAGGACGATATTGGGCGGGGCAAGGTTCTGGATGCCGATGGGCTCGTTGGCAAGCGGGATCAGACCGGCCGCATAAGCCGGGGTGAGCAAGGGGCCGAAACCGATGAGCACCGCCAGGAACGCAGCGACCCAACGCCGCAGGCGTTGGTGCAAAAAGGGGTAGGCCATGGCGTGGGTTCCCGGGTGCTTAGGAGCAAGCCTGCAGCAATGCCCACGGTCGGTCCGGCGCACCGAACTGGCCGGCCCTCGCGTGCGCTGGAGAACGTACCGAACTGTCGCCAAAGGCGTCGAACGCCATCTGGGAAGCGCCAGCCGACCGTTTCATGATTTCCCCTTGCAGACGAGGGCATGGTATGTCGCCAACGTGCGACAAGCAAAGCCGCCTGATATGAGGTATTGCTGGCGGAACAAACGGTTAGGACACCGCGTGCGGGCCGCTCACCGCCCGATCCAGGGGCTCGATTTGTGTACGACACTCGGGTTTTCGATGGGTCAATTGCGACGCGAAAATTCGCTTGCTGGACGCCGCCTAAGGATCCGCCCGTGCTACGTTCGATAAACGCATTTCGACAGAGAGCCCAAGGGCAGGCTGACCGAAGGCGGGCGGGGTGCGCCGAGACGTTCGGAGGACACCTTTTTGGGGGCGGGAAGCCTGAGTTCGGGACGGGGCAAGTGCCACGTTTGTATACGACAAACAGATGGCGGTGCTCCGGCCGACTAGAACAGAGGCGGCGAACGCGGCGTTGGGGTGGGGGCTTAGCGTCCTGCGGGCGTGGCGGCGCCGGCCCGGTCGTGGCTTAGGCGGAACCTCGCTAGGGGGTGGCGGCGCGGTCCGCATCCGACAGGCCCCAGCGACCGAGCGTGTGGGCCGGTCTGTCGCCTAGGGTGTCGGCAACCTGCCGCGGCCGATCGGGCCGCGGCAGCGCCGAATCCAGAGCCGCTGGGAGTGTGACGCTCAAGCCGGCATGCGTGTCCGGGTCGGCCAAGACCTGGGCGAGTAGATCCCGATCGCCCCATAGCGCTCGTCCGGACTCGACGCGCAGGTAGATCTGTCCGCTGGCCTGGTCGGCGAAGTTGATGGCCCGGAACCGTTGCACGCATTGGCGCAGGAAACCGGTGTTGCGCTGCGCCTCCAGCACCGTCGGGTCGGGATAGAGCAATGCTGGGGCCGTGGCATCGATGTTGACGCGGCGGTAACGCTCGACATCGAGCATGCCCCCGACGTCGAGCACGTTCAGCGCGTCATTCCAGCCGAAAGCCACCGTTCGCGGACGCTCGCCCAGGCGCACGCTGTTGTCGAGGAATTCGAAGTGCACGCGTTTGTCGCTGCGCTGCACCCAGGTGAAGAAGAGTTCGGGCGTGCCCGAGTACGCTTCGACGGCGTGCGCGAGCGTGTCGTCAACCGCCTTGTACCGGCCGACTTCGAGGCCTCGAGTCCAGGCGCGCTCGACGAGCGACTCGGGCGGCGTGAGCATGAAGAACAAGTAGACGATGTGGCCAAATCGGGTCAGAAGGTTGCTGCCCGCCACGTCGGAGTCGGCGGCAAAACTGCCAAAGCGAAAACGATCGATAAGCAGGTGCGAAACGTTGCCCCGCTGGGCTTTGCGCGCCATGTAACGGTCGAGCTTATGGTCGATGATCTGCACCTCGTCCCCGGTGAACGGCCCCCCGTACTTGTAGTCGGAGCCCAGGGAACTGTAGTCGAGCAGTTGTTTGCGCCAGATGTCCGGACTGATGACGGCGAAGTCGCTCCAACTCACACCGATGTCGCCGGCGAGCGCTCTCTGCAGCGGGCGCAGCGTGCTCTTCCCGGAGGCGGAGGGCCCCTTGGTGTTCATCACCACGGGCTCGACCTGCGATGGCAGCAGCCGATACCTTTCTGCTGCGACCGCGGTGGCGATGCAGGGCTCGATTTGTCGGCCGACTTCTTCGCTGCCGAAATCGTTCCACGCCAGATCCGCCGCGATCGAGACGAGGAGCTCCGGGCTCCCCCAAAGCCGTCCATGCTGCACCAGCAGGGCCGTGACCATGCGCGCGAGTGCGTGGTAGGCGGCGCGCTGCAATGCGTCGTCGGCGGCCTGCGCTTTAGCCTCCCACCGGGCGACCCATTGCCGCTCCCGGCCGGGGGAGGCTTCGACGACGCTGGCCTGCGCGCGGCGGCCGCCCAGCCGCGCCAGCAACGTGGCGACCGAGCCCGTGGTCCCGGGGCCGGCGCTGACCGGCGGCTGGCTGGACAGCGCGGCCAACTCGCCGGCAATGAACGCCGTTAGCGCCTGCCGGGCGCGGTCGCAGGCGGCGACAATCTCGTTCATCTGCGGAGCGATGTAGGTAGCGAGCACGCGGCTGACGATACGGCGAAAGTTGATGCCGAGATCCTCGATGAGCGGTCCGTCCGGCACCGAGAAATTCGCGGTGACGCGAATCAACAATTCGTGCAGCGCCAGGCGCTCGGGACGAAATGCCGCCAGCACGCTCATATCCAAACCCGTGAGATCGTACAGCTCGCGCGCGCGGGTCGCGCTGGTGAAGCTGTGCTCCGGTCGAAAGATCGTGCACAGGTCGCGCAAGCGTTCCGGTACCGGCGACTCGATCCCCGTTTTCCAGGGACCGAACTCGCTAACCCGTGCTGCGGGCGTATCGGTCATGGCAGTTGCACCCAACGCCAACCATGAGGCTCGGCCCGCGCCGCGAATAACCGCGGGCGCGATCGGCTCGGACGTCGGTAACACCTCCTTACATATTCTTACACATTCTTACGATGCCATTGTCATCGGCGGGGCGCGATGTCCCGTTGAGGCAGGTACGCGCGCCGCGGGCATGGCGTGCGCAGGTCAAGGCGGTGTCATGAGCGCTTACCGTAATCCGACGCTCGCGCCAAATTGCCCGACAGCGCACCAGGGAGGGCGTATGAAGGCTTGTTCTGCATGCACGCCAACGCGGCGCCAAGACCACGCGGGATACCGGCATCGGTCGCGCCGCGCGCGTCCGCTGGCCAAGCCATTGCTTGCCGCTGCGGTCGCTGCTTTTACCGTGGCCGCGCCATGGGCCTGGGCTGCGCCGCTCATGGATCAGGCGGACGCCACGCGCCTGCTGGAGCAGGCGACCTTCGGCCCAACCGACGCCCTGATCGCGCACGTACAGGCGGAAGGGATCCAAGCGCTGGCTCAATGAGCAGTTTGCCGCCCCGGAATCGGAGTATCCCGTCTTCCCGTACGTGCCGACCGACGGCACCACCTTCTGCGCGACGAGCACCGACCCGAACTGCCTGCGCGACAACTACTCGTTGTTCCTGTTGCAGAACGCCTTCTTCAGCAACGCGCTGACCAAGCCCGATCAGTTGCGCCAACGCGTCGCTTTCGCGCTATCGCAGATTCTGGTGACCTCCGGCATCGATATCAACATGGCCTATGGCATGGCCAAGTACCAGCAGATTCTGCTCGACAACGCATTCGGCAATTTCCAGGATCTGCTGACCCAGGTGACGCTGTCCTCGGCGATGGGCGACTACCTGAACATGGTCAACAACAACAAGCCAAGCGCTACGGTCGCCCCCAACGAAAACTACGCGCGCGAGGTCATGCAGCTGTTCTCGATCGGCGTCTGGGAGCTCGGCGATGACGGCTCGTTGCTGCTCGACGGCCAGGGAGAGCCCATCCCGACCTACACCCAGGACACGGTGGCGGGCTTCGCCACGCTGTTCACCGGCTGGACTTATCCGCTGCTGCCCGGGACGGTGCAGGGCAGCCACAATCCCGAAGAACTTTCTTGGGGGCATGGTCGGTGTAGCCAGCAATCACGACTCGGATGCCAAGACGTTGCTCGAGGCTACGGTCGACGCGGCAGGCAAGCCCATGGCGAGCGACTTAGCCTTCGCAATCCAGAACATCACCCAGCATCCCAATGTCGGTCCGTTCATCGGCAAGCAGCTGATCCAGAAACTCGTGACCGGCAATCCTTCGCCACAGTATGTGGCCCGCGTCAGCGCGGTGTTCGACAACGATGGCACCGGCGTTCGGGGCAACCTGAAGGCGGTCGTCACTGCGATCCTCACCGACCCGGAAGCGCGCGGCGACGTGCAGGCCGGTGCGAGCTTCGGCAAGCTGCGCGAGCCGGTGCTGTACCTCACCGCGGCGGCGCGCGCGCTGGGTACCACGTCAGACGGCGTCTATTTCACGCAGCAGGCCACGATGCTGGGCCAGGATCGTATTCGATGCGGATTCGGTATTCAACTACTACCCGCCCGATTACGTCGTGCCCGGGACGAGCGCACTCGGCCCCGAATTCGCGCTGCAGAATGCCAGCACCGCGATCAACCGCTATAACTTTGCCAACACTTTTACCTTCGGCACGATACCGCCGCTGGCGACCCTTCCGGGCGCGACCGGAACCCGGCCGGACTGGGCACCGCTGACTAACCTCGCTGCCATGGGCGCCACTCCCGCCACGCTCGTCGGCGAGCTCAATACCTTGCTGATGCACGGCACGATGCCGGCGGCGATGCAGACGAGCCTGATGGCGGCCATCGCGCTCGTCCCGGCCAGCGATCCGCTGACACGGGCGAAGACCGCCTTCTACCTCACTATCACCTCACCCCAATACCAAGTGGAGCGCTGACATGAACCAACCACGGCAACTGTCGCGCCGCACGTTCCTGCGCAACGCTATGGCCCTATCGTCCTTCGGGCTCGCAGCGCGCCTTGACTTGGTGAGCCTGATCGCGTCGGCCGAGGCCCAGAATTCGCCAGCGGCGTCGGGCTACAAGGCCCTGGTTTGCGTGTTCATGTTCGGCGGCAACGACGGCAACAATACGATCATTCCGCTAGATACGGCAGGCTACGCTGCCTACGCTAAGGTGCGCACGGCGGCGTCGGGTGTACAACTGGCGCAGTCCTCGCTGTTGCCGATCGAGCCGGTGAACGTGGGCACGCCTTACGGACTCCACCCGGCACTGGGCGAATTGCAGACGCTGTTCGGCGCGCGCAAGCTCGCTATCCTCGCCAATGTGGGAACCCTCACCCAGCCGACCACGCGCGGGCAATACAACGCCGGCATCCAGCCATTTTCCCTGTATTCGCATGCCGACCAGCAGGCGCAATGGCAGAGCTGCGACTCGACCGCGCAAGCGCAGACCGGGTGGGGAGGGCGCACGGCGGACCAGGTGGCCGCGCTCAATGCCGGCACGGCCTTTCCCGTGGTCACCTCGCTCGATGGCACCGTGCTGTTTACTTCGGGAGTGGCGACGGTGCCCTTGTCGATCCCGGTGTCCGGTACCTTCGCCCTGCAGGGCTACGGCGGCTCGGCGCAGGCCAACGGTCGCCTCGCTGCGGTCAAGCAGCTCCTGGCCCAGACATCGAACAATGAGTTCGTCACCGCATTAAGCGCGATTGGCAACCAGGCGCTGGCGCTCTCCGGCACAGTCAACCCCATCCTCACGGGAAGCAACAGCCTGGTCGATGCACCGTTCGCGAGCTTGAACAGCAGCATAGCCAGCCAGTTGCACCACGTAGCCAAGATGATCGGGGCGCGCCAGGCGACCGGCGCGGCGCGGCAGATATTCTTCGTGCAGCTGGGCAGCTTCGACACCCACAATGACCAGATCAACCGCCAGCAGACGCTGCTCTCCGAGCTATCCCCGGCGCTCTACGCATTCTATGCAGCGACCGTCGCGGTCGGCGCCGGCGCCCAGGTGACCACCTTTACGCTCTCCGATTTCAACCGGACCTTTGAGCCGTCATCCGGAGGCGGGACCGATCACGCGTGGGGCAACCACCATTTCATCCTCGGCGATGCGGTCAACGGCGGCAATATGTACGGACAGTACCCGCAATTGGTCCTGGGCGGACCGAGCGACGCTGAGGTGCGCGGTCGCTGGCTGCCGGCGTGCGCCGTCGATCAATACGGCGCGACCCTGGCAAAATGGTTCGGCGTGGCGCCGACCGCCCTGAGTCAGGTCTTCCCCAACCTGGCGGCGTTCCCCACCAGCGACTTGGGGTTCATGACTTAGTGGCGCGGGCGCGGCGTGGTTGGTGTCCGCACGCAGCGCCCCGCCAGTTGTGGACAGCCAAGGCGGCTTTACAGGCCGGTCACGACGATCATGCGCGTGCGCGCGCTTTGCTGCCGCAGCGCCTTGACGTGCGCCGCCTCTGGCGCGGACCACCATGCGTGGGCGCGCTCCGCGCTGGGGAATTCGAGCAGAACGACGCGCGCCGGCGCCCAGTCTCCCTCGAGCGTGTCGACCTCACCCCCACGCGCCAGATAGCGACCGCCGTACGCGGCAATGGTCGGCGGGACCAGCGCCTTGTAGCGTTCGTACGTTGCAGTATCGTGCCACCTGTGGTGACACTTGAGGCCAGAACGGGAGCGGGCGCCAGGCGGTAAGTCGTGGGGTCGAACGAGGCCGGGATCAGGCGACGCTCAGCTGCGCAAGCGGGCGCTTGGTTGCGAGGTGCACGTCGACCCGATGCGGCTGGTGGTCGTCGACGAGCGGCGCGACGGAGCCCTCTTGCGAGACGCCATCGAGGGTCACCCTGAGATCGAGGTCGTCGTCGGGCTTCCCTTCCGTTCGCTGTACCACGATGTCGTAGTAAGTCTCGCGATATCGATAGCGCAGCGAGAATTCGTTCCACGTCGGCGGCAGGCACGGCGCGAAACGCAATCCATTCCCCTCGAGCGTGATGCCCAGTAGCGACTCCACCACGAGGCGGTACATCCAGCCCGCAGAGCCCGTATACCAGGTCCAGCCACCGCGACCCATGTGCGGCGCGAGTGCATAGACGTCGGCGGCAACGACGTAGGGTTCGACCTTGTAGATCGCAACGGCCTCCGGCGTTCGCGCATGATTTAACGGGTTGATCATCGTCGCCAGTTCCCAGGCGCGCGCACTGTCCCCCAGCGCCGCGAACGCCATCGCGGCCCAGATTGCGCCATGGGTGTACTGACCGCCGTTTTCGCGTACTCCGGGCACGTAGCCACGGATGTATCCCGGATCGAGGTCGGACTTGTCGAACGGAGGATCGAGAAGCTGGATAGCGCGTGCTCGCGACGCACCAGCCGCGCGTTCACAGCGCTCATCGCCAGGCGCGAGCGTGCAGCATCACCGGCGCCCGATAGTACCGCCCAGCTCTGCGCGACCGAATCGATCTGACATTCAGTATTGGTGAGGGAGCCGAGTGGTGAGCCGTCATCAAAGTATGCGCGGCGATACCACTTGCCGTCCCAGGCATTCTTCTCGATCCGCTGACGCAACTGCGTTGCCTCCGCCTCGCATCGGTCCGCGAACGATGGATCGCCATGCAACCGCGCCACCTTGGCAAATTCTCCAAGAACGTGGTACAGGAAGAACGCGAGCCAGACGCTTTCGCCCTTGCCGTGTCTGCCGACGAGATTCATGCCGTCGTTCCAGTCGCCGGACCCGATCAACGGCAATCCATGCGCTCCGAAGCGGAGGCCATGCAGAATCGCCCGCACGCAATGCTGGTAGATAGGCGCGCTTTCGTCGGATCGCACCGGCAGGTCGTAATACGAGTCGTCCTCTGCATTGACCGGACGGCCTTCGAGGAAGGGTGCGGTTTCTTCGAGAATCGACAGGTCGCCGGTGGTCAGTACGTAGCGGCACGTCGCCAGCGGCAGCCAGAGGTAATCATCCGAGCAATGCGTGCGCACGCCACGCCCCGACGGCGGATGCCACCAATGCTGGACGTCGCCTTCGATGAATTGGCGGCTCGCACAGAGCGCTATTTGTGCGCGCACGAGGCTTGGCTCTGGCGTGAACAAGTGCCATCACGTCCTGCAATTGATCGCGGAAACCGTAGGCACCGCCCGACTGGTAATAGCCACTGCGCGCCCACAGGCGGCAGCCCAGCGTTTGATAGACGAGCCAGCCATTGGCCAGCACGTTGAGGGCGAGGTCCGGGCGTTTGCGACCTGTACGGCAGTAAGCGTATGTCGCCAGTACCCGAGCACTGCGTCGAGCGCGTCGCGGGCGGCCGCCGATCCCCGAAAACGTTGCACCAGCTGACCGGTCGCTTCGGCGTTGCTTGCTGCGCCAAGTCGAAACGTAGCCTCGCGCTCCTGGCCCGTCCTCCAGGTCCAATGCAATCTGGATCGCGGCGCAGGGATCGAGCGCGGCGCCGACGTTGCCGGAAAGGTGCGTGCGGTACAGGGCGGCTGGATCGCGCAGCGTGCCGTTGCGACCGAGAAATTCGGTACGGTCTCCGCTGACCGTTCGAGTTGGCTCGTCGACATCGAAGAATGCAACCCAATCCGCGAACTCAGCTGTGGTACGGATTGCGAGCATACAACGCGCCACTCTTCGGCTCGATCTCGGTCGTCACGTGCATCGCCGATTTGCGCCCGCACATCGCCCAATACCCACTCAACGTATCCGGTGGCTGTGAGCCGGCGCGCGCGGCCCGAATGGTTGCTTACTTTCAAGGAGAAAAATTTGACCGCTGCATCGAGCGCCACGAAGACCGTAAGCTCCGAGCGAATTCCGTCCTCCACGTGCTCGAAAACGCTGTAGCCGAATCCGTGTCGGGTGACGTAAGGGGCGGCGCCTCCACAAGGGGCAGCGAGTGGTTGACCAGAAATGGCCGGTTTCTTCATCGCGAAGGTAGATGGCTTCTCCGCTCGACTCGCACACCGGATCGTTGTGCCAGGGTGTGAGCCGAAACAGGTGGGCGTTCTCGCTCCATGTATAGCCGAGCCCGCTTTCCGACACGACGGTGCCGAAGGAAGGGTTCGCCAGGACATTTACCCAGGGAGCGGGCGTTGCTCGCCCATTGCCTGGCGTGATGACGTATTCGCGCCCGTCCGGCGTAAATCCCCCCATGCCGTTGCAAAGAATCAGATCCTCGCTCGCCGACTCGACGTCGCATCCGAAGGCCTGGGGTCGATGGATGCGCGTCGGCACAAGGCGGGGAGTTTGCACCGCGACAGGTACGCGACGGTTGATCTGCTCGGCCAGGGTCCCGCGGCTGTCGGTGATGATCGCGCGGGCGACGGAGTGAAATAGAACGCGATCCTCCGAGGATATCTGTTCCGCATGCCGAACGAAAATGCCGCCGGGTCGATCGACAACATGGGCCTCCACACCGGCCGCGATCAAGCCGATGATTTGTTCCTGGAGCTGCTGCCGATAGCCGGCGCGATCCTCGTTCCAGATCACCAGGTCGACGGCCAGTCCCTTCAGGCGCCAATAGGCATGGGCCTGCACGAGCTGGCGCACGAGTTCGATATTGGTGGCATCGCGCAATCTGCAGCAACACGATCGGCAGGTCACCGGAGATTGCGTAGCCCCAGAGGCCGGACTGCCCGCGGCGGTTTCTCACCAGAACCCCCGGCGCGGCACGCAACGAAGCGTTGGCATAGATAACCGAACTGGCGAGCCGACCATAGAGTTGCGAATCCGCTTCCGACGCATTGAGCTGGCGGAGCACGACCTGGCTGTGCGTCCACGTCAACTCGAACACGCGATCCGCGAGGCGCGCGATCCTGGTACTTGTCGACGAGGTGCAACACCGCATCTCGCGTTTCGCCGGCGCCGGAAACCATGTCGATCGTCACCGTCGCCCCCGCCTCGATGCTGATTCGATGGCGGATCGCCGCGATCGGGTCCAACACCGAACCCTCGGTGCCCGATAGTGCACCCGGAACGGTCATGGCAAGTGGTGCGGCGACCGAGCCGCTCCGGCCGATGAAAAGCATGCGGTCCGTCTCGAACGAAATCTCCGGGGCGGACACTCCACGCACGGTCATCAGGTGGAACATCCACGGCACCTGCTCTTCGAGAGAGCGTGGGCGGCGAGTGCAAAGAATCGCGTGTCGCTCTTTGATGATCTCGGTTTGCACGAAGAGATTGCTGAAAGCCGGATGCAATGCGTCCGCAGCGGCTGGCGCGAGGACCACCTCCGCATAGCTGGTCACTTCGATCGTCCGGCGCGTCCGGGACCGGTTGGTGATGTGGACGCGACGGACCTCGATATCATCTTCCGGGGAAACCACGATCTCGGTATGGGTTTCGATACTCGAAATCACGCCGTCGAAACTCGGCGCGACCCTCCGAGAAGAGCGCTTCGTAGTGTTCGGCTTGCTTGACGGTGGGCTGATACGCCGTAGACCAGAATTCGCCGCTCGCCTCGTCGCGGAGGTAGCAGAAGGTCCCCCAGTTGTCACAGATGGTGTCCTCGCGCCAGCGGGTTACGGCCAGATCCTTCCAGCGGCTGTTGTCCGCCTCCGGCATTGGTGACCATCACGTGGTAGCGCCCATTCGACAGCAACTGCACCTCCGGAATCGCAGTGTCCGGGCTGGTAAGCACGCGCACCGGCAATCCCGGGCCGTCCTCGGCAGCACGCAGCTCCGACAGATCGGTCGCATACGAGTGAAACAGCGTGGCTCTTGGGATGCGCTCCTGGAGCAGAAGCAACGTCGCCTGAAAGAGCGGGTCCGACTCGAACCGCTTTTGCATCGGCCGCCCCAGCAGCACGTAGGCGCAGGCGAGCAGGCTCATCGCCTGGTGATGCGCCATGAACGACCGGACCACGGCGCTCGACTCGCCGCGCCGCTGGCGTGACGGCGTGTAGTCGATGGCCTCGAATAAGCCGAATCTGCCGGCCAGCCCCGCGGCGGCGAGACGCTGCAAGTTGAGGCACGCCACCTCGGGAGCGACCATCAGGGCGAGCGCCGACGCGTACGGCGCCACAACCAGGTCCTCGCCCAGCCCGCGTTTCAACCCCAGTCCCGGGACCCCGAAAGCGCGATATTGGTAATTGAGGTGGACATCGACGGTGTTGTAGCCGCTTTCCGACATTCCCCATGGCACGCCCCGTTGCCTTCCATACTCGATCTGTCGCTCCACCGCGGCCAGGTAAGTCTGATCGAGCAAGGTATTTTCGTAGGTCGGCATCACCAGCAGCGGCATGAGGTATTCGAACATCGAGCCGCTCCATGCCAACAGAACCGGCTCTCCGCCCACGGAGGTGAGCAGCCGCCCGAGCGCGAACCAGCTTTCCTGGGGCAGTTCCCCCTGTGCGATCGCGACGAAATTGCACAAGTCGCGCCTCCGAGGCGAGCAGGTCGTAGTAGCTCGCATCGCGGCGCCGCTCCGCGACGTTGTAACCGATCACCAACTGGCGCCGCACCTTGTCGAACAGAAAGTCATAGTCCATTGCGGCCAGTGCGCCCGCCTGCATCGCAAGCTGTTCGATGGTCCGCCATCCTTGCCCGCGCGCGCGCGGCACCTTGCGCAACCCTACTCTGCAGCGTGTCGAGTCCGTCGGACGCTACGCCCGGCAGGCCCGTTGTCGTCCCGGCGCTCGGCAGCAGGCCATGCCGCGTCGAGCGCCGCGAGTTCGCGGAGCGTGGGAATACCTCTGACTCCAGGGAAATCGGAAGACGGCCCCGGTGCCGTTTGCAGCTCCAGCCACGGTGCGAGAAGAAGCAGCTCATCGCGCAATTCGGTGCATTGCCGTCGCGAGCGCCGCGGCCCAGAAGCCCGCGGCGCTGTCGCCATCCTCGGGGAAGCGGGCGGTGGCCTCTGCGGCACGGCGGCAGCGCACGCGGCCAGTCGCTCTACTTGGACACATGGCCTCGGCGAGCGTAGCCGGCTTGGCCACGGCGGCCAAATCAAGCGTCTGCTCGAATTGCCCCAGTGCCGCCGGCGAATCGTCGCCGACGGTGTCCGCCAGAATCCAGAACGTGTCGCTTATGCCTTCGAGCCATCGCGAGTTCAGGATGGGAGCGTCGATAAGCGCCGTGAGTCCGGGGCGCAGGGTCAGAAGGTGGCCAGCAAGGTTGCCACTGTCCACCGTCGAGACATAGAGGGGAGCGAGCGGCAGTCGCGTTTGGGTGTCGTACCAGTTATAAAAGTGCCCTCGATACCGTTCCAGCGACTCCATCGTGCGTAGTGCATTGGTCGTGCGCACAACGAGTTGACCGGTCGATAGATAGCCAAAGTCATGCGCCGACAGATTGGCAAGCAGGGACAATCCCATGTTGGTGGGCGAGGTACGGTGCGCGACCTTCAGCGCCGGATGCTCCTGCACGTTGTCCGGTGGCAGCCAGTGGTCGTCCGGGCCGATGTAGATCTCGAAATACGCCCATGTCTTGCGCGCCAGTTCGCGTAGGAAATAGTGTCTGGTCCACCGTCAGCCTTGCGGGTCGCCGCGACCAGCGGACGGCTCAGCCACCAGGCAATACCGGGCGATGCCCCCCACAGCAACAAGATCGGCCCGGCTATCGGCAGCATCGCGGGATTGGTGAGAGCCAGGCCGACCCAGGTCGTGGCGGCGATTGCCGGAGCAATTGCCATCGAGCGATAGGACGCGAGCAAATCCGTGTGGCCGCGTTGCTCCAGTGCGCGTTCGACGGCACTCGACGGGTTCCATTCCAGCAATCGCCGGTGGGTGATCAGCATCCGCCCGATGGTGCGCACGATCGCATCGACGCTGAAGAAGCCTTCATAGGGCAGAAAAGCAAGCGCGACCAGCGCCTGTAGTGCGTGCCTTCGCATGGCGCGCTCGATGTCCGCCAGATGTTGTCAGCAACGGAACCTCGGCCGGCTTGGCGACCAGATCGGAGAGCGACGCAATGAAAGTCGGCAGCAGGAGAATGGTCATGACAATCGCGGTCCAGAACCACGCTGGCGACAATGCGGTCCACCCGAGCAGCAGCAGCAAGGTCAGCGCCGCCGGGCACAAGACTGCGCCGCAGGTTGTCGAAGATCTTCCATTGCGACAGCATCGAAAGCGGGTTAGGTTCGCGGCGTCCTTCCGGACCCGTCACGTACCGCCGCAGCCACCCTGACGAGTTGCCAATCGCCGCGGATCCAGCGTTGCCGGCGGGCCACGTCGGCGCTATAGCGCGCCGGAAACTCTTCGTACCAGTTCGGCGTCGCTCAGGAGGCCCGCGCGCGCGTAGCAGCCTTCCAGCAGATCGTGGCTGAGGATGCGATTTGGGGGAAAGCGGCCCTTGCAGCGCACGCTCGAATGCGTCCACATCGTAAATGCCCTTGCCGATGAACGAGCCCTCGCCGAAGACGTCCTGATACACGTCTGAAACGGTACGCGTGTACTGGTCGATTCCCGGTTCGCCGCCATACAGGCGCGCGTAGCGTGACCGGTTCGTGCCCGGCAGGCTCACCGACACCCGCGGCTGGAGAATGCCGTAACCCGAAATCACCATCTCGCGGCTGGTGTGCTTCCCGGGTTCATCGAAGCAAGGAGCATTCAACGGGTGCGCCATGGCGCCGACAAGCTCCCGTGCGGCGTCGCGCGGGAGTTGCGTGTCCGTATCCAGGGTAATGACGTATTTCACTTGCGAGAGGATGGGCGTCGCGCCGACGATGAGTGAAAAACCGTCCGGGGTACCACCGCGCAACAGCGAGTTCAAGTCGGCAAGCTTGCCGCGCTTGCGCTCGCGGCCCATCCATGTCTGCTCCGCCGCATTCCAGCACCGAGGGCGGTGAAAAAGATAGAACACGCTGCCCTTGACGCCAGCATCAGCATCCCCGCCAAGGCTGCCGGCTGTCTCCGTGGGCGACGACTCGTCACCGCGACTGTATCTTCGATTGAGCTCCTCGATCCTTGCCTCGTGCCAGTCGCAGCAGCGGATCGTCCGCGGCCAATGCTTGCTCGCTTGCATCCGGAAAGTCGGTCAGCAGGCCGAAGTGCAATTGTGCGTCGCGATTGGCCAGGAACCGGACTTCAAGCGCCTCGATCAGATCCTCGACGCTGCGAGCGCTGGTGAGCATGCTCGGGATCACCACCAACGTGCGCGCTTTCGCGGCAATGCCCGCAGAGAAATCCATTCGCGGTAGCGAATGCGGTGTCACCAGCAACGTGGCAAGCCAGTTCACCAGCGTGACGGCCAACTGACTGGTAGCCAGCAGGCAAAGCACGACTACCAGCACGAGGGTCGCCCCGCTCGCCCCAGCGTCATGGGCGGTAGCAGCGAGGGCCGCGGTGAAGGGCACCGGCGATCGTTCGCGATGGAGCCAAGGTAGGCTGCCAGGGGAAATCGTTGCATCACGCGGCGCCAGGTTTCGGCGAAGGAAATTTCCACTCCAGCGGCACGCTCCAGCTCGGAAACACCACCGTCGATCAGGTAGAAGCCAACGTGGGCCTGTCGACTATCGCGGCCTTTGCCCGCCGTGTTCTCCTGCGCCAGCTGGATCGCCTTCGCGGCCACCTCGGCCTCCGTTAGGTTACCCTGCCTCGCGATGCGCTCGGTCGCGTGACGATAACGATCTCGCGTCGCAAACTCCATCGCGCCATAAACGCCTTGCGGATCCTGGCGCAGTATCTGTTCGACAACGCTTATGGATTCAACGAATTCACGCCAATCGATCGCGCTCAGAGAGCGCAGGCTGCCGATGCTGTTGCTGATCGAAACCTGGTCCGAGGCTTGTTGCTGGTTCTCCGACTGCACCAACTGTTCGATCGTCAGATGCGATTCCGCGAGCCACTGCTCGATCCAGGTCAGCGCCATCGCCAGCGCCGCACTTTGTCCTTGCAAGCGGCGCGCAAGCTCGGCGACAAACGCGCTTCCCATTGGTGGTGTCGAGCGCGCCATGTCGGCGATGACGAGGATGAGGCTCTTAGGATCCCGCTCGGCGGTTCCCATCATTCGGTCGGCCCACGTATTGGCCAAATCGCGCTCGGCTCTGCTCAGGGCGATGCGCATCCCTACGCGTCGAAGATTCTCGATCAAGGCGAGCCGCAGCATGATCGGAATGGCCCACAGCTCTCCGAGCTTCAGCGAGGTAACCGATTGGTAGGCGGTCACGAAGCGGCTCAGGCCTTCGACGTCGACCCGGCCGTCCCCGTGCGAGATGGTCTCGAGCGCGATGTCGTAGACGCGCGGCAGGCCCGCCGACGGGCCGAACTCCAGACGTGGCAGCTCACGGCTGTAGCCGCGCGGCAGATGCCTCTTGGCCGTTCCGATCTGCTCTTCGATCAGATGGAAGTTGTCGAGCAGCCACTCGCCAGCTGGACTGATGCGATGGCTCGCCGAGACCGCGGTGGTCAGCTGCTTGCAGACGCCGAGCAAGCACGCTTTCGTTTGCGGCTAACCGAGGCAGCAGCTGGTCTGGCGACCGACGCGACGTCAGGCGATGGGCCCGTGCCAGGGTCTTGCCGTACCGTTCCATCTGCTCGGCACTGAACAGTTCGGACCGCAGCGGCGGTTCCTCGACGAAGGGCCGGCGTGTTCGGCCGCTGGTGCGCAAGCGTGCAGCGAACTGAGTCAGATGCCCGAAAATGGAGGTCTTCCCCGTCACCAATTGCGCCATCCCTCTCGTGGCCATACAGCAGCGCTCACATCGCGCCTTGAAGAAGCGACAAGTTCGCTGGCGGACTAATCAATCTCCAAGCAGTTCCGCCAGGGGATGCAACTGCTCCACATGCTGCGACACGACTTTGATGATGACGATGATGGGAATGCTGAGCAGCATTCCCCACACGCCCCACAACCAACCCCAGAATAGCAGAGAAATGAATACGGCTGCCGAATTCATGTTGGCGATTCGCCCGGTCATCCAGGTCGTCACGAACGTTCCGACGACGGTGGCAATCGTCAGGAATACGCCGGCGACCAGGACCGCCATGGCGAACGAGTCGAACTGCATGAAGGCTGCCATTCCCGTCGCAATGGCTGTGACGGCGGGGCCCAGATAGGGGACGATATGCAGCAGTCCTGCCGCGGCTGCCCAGGCTCCTGCGTTCTCGAGGCCAATCCAGTGAAACGCCGTCCAGGTGAGCAGCCCGACGAGCAGATTTGTTGTCAGCAGCATGAACATGTACTTCTGGATCGAACCGTTGATGTCATCGAGAATCTTGACCGTGATCTTCCTCTTCGACAGCGATGGCCCTGTTATCCGTACCAGCTTACGTTTGAATGTATCACCACCGAGGAGCAGAAAAAAGACCAGAAACACGACCATCGCCGCCTGGCCCATGGCGCCGAGGGCGCCCATCGAGCTCTCCCACAGGAAGCTGCTGAGCTTGAATGTGGGCTGGTCGACGATGACGTGCGTGGCAGGCTGACGCGGAGTTGCCGAGCCGCCGGCCGCCTGAGTGGTGGCCGCTTCCACTGCCGTCGCTGCGTTTTGCATTTTCTGCATATTGCCGATCCGCCCGAATTGCATGCGCCCGAGCGCGGTGGCGAACTTGGTGGCCGCCGTCGGTAGCTGTTCGATTATCGTCTGCATCTCGCCGCGCACCGAATAGGTTCCGAGCACGAGCGAGCCAATTACGCTCGTCATCACGATGATGGTGCCGGTAACGCGGGGAATCTTGATCGCTTCAAGCCACGTGACGAGCGGGCTGAGCGTGTAGGAAATGACAATGCCTAGTAGCAGCGGAACGAGAAAGCTCTGCGCCCAGGAGAGGGAGAGAACGGAGGCCAGCGCCGCCAAGATTCCGAGTGCCAGGCCCCGTGCATCGACCGGTATCCGAGTTGCGGGAAGCGTTACGAGCGATGCGTCGGCGGGGGAGGCGGGCTGCTCCGCGGCAGGCGCCGAGTCAGTTGTGACGATGGATACCGGAGCGGCAGGATGGTTCATCACGCGCCGGCGAATGGTGACCTTGGGGGGCGCCGCGCGCTTGGGCACGTGCGCTCATTTCGATTTCGCAGAACGCCTCTTTGCAGGCAGTTCGTTAGGAAGAGCCACCAGGAGCTCGGCGAGTTCGTCGGCATGTTCCTCTTCCATGGCCAGGATTGCCTCCATCATGCGGCGCGTGGTCGGGTCCGCCTCGCCAAGGTACTTGATTATGTCGCGGTAGCTGTCAATGGCGATGCGTTCGGCGACCAGGTCTTCCTTGATCATGATTGCCAAAGAATGGCCCTCGACGTACTCCGCGTGGCTGCGACTTTCCAGCCCGCTGGGGGCAAAATCGGGCGCTCCGCCAAGCTGCACTATGCGCTCCGCTATTTCGTCGGCGTGCCCCTGTTCTTCGTTCGAATGGTCCAGAAACTCCTGAGCAACGCTATGAGAATGGATACCGCGGGCCATGAAATGATGCCGCCGGTAACGCAGAACGCAAATGAGCTCCGTCGCGAGGGAATCGTTCAGCAACTTGAGAACTATCTCCCGGTCAGCCGAATAGCCCGCGGTAACAGAACCTTCTTCGATGTGTCGCCGGGCGCGCTTTCGCAACGTCTGGATGTCGGTGAGAAACGGGGTCTTGGACATCGGATGAATTCCATTTCCTTAGCTTGTTGCTGGGCGGGATCGTCGCCTCATGGTCGGCGGGTGTATCGGGCTGGCAGATTGTTGGGCCAGCCCAAACCACCGGTAGATGTTTTTGCTGCCAAGGCGTATGGCGGGCGTCGCCGGGCAGAGTCATGCGGCGCGTCTTACAGGCGCCCCATCAAAAACAGGACGAGCACGATGACGAGCACGACACCGACGATTCCACTGGGCCCGTAGCCCCAGCTGCGAGCGTGCGGCCACGTGGGCAGAACACCGATGAGAATCAGAATGACGACGATCAGCAGAATGGTGCCAATACTCATGACATGTTCCTTGTGTAGTGTTTTCGGTCGCCACCGCGGCTCCGTTGATATCCGCGCCGAGGGCAGCAGCCAACGGGGCCTGTCCCAGCGGCCAGCATCAAGGCTAGCAACGGGCCCAATGACCGTCTGTGCGCTTGCGCACACAGCGCTCGCGGGTGCCCGGCAAACCTGGACGAGGACCGCCCCGACTGCGCCGCGCCGGCGAGCCTAGTAGGGCCCGCCCGCATCATCCAGCTCACTCCGTTGGGCGAAATCCAATGCGTCGCCTGAGCGGGTCCCCGATAGGCCACCGAGATCGCGTAGCCGCCTGGCGGCTAACCTTTCTCGTGGCCATTTTCCTGGCCCTCCTTGGGATCCGGCTTGGCAGCGCCTTCATGCGGTGCTGCCACCTGGCTCTGTTGCTTGGGCGCCTGCTCCGGATGGGGGGTGGCTC
The DNA here is from genome assembly GCA_963777455.1 of uncultured beta proteobacterium. GTDB lineage: Bacteria > Pseudomonadota > Gammaproteobacteria > Burkholderiales > Casimicrobiaceae > PALSA-1003. Next base: position 632,988 of record CAVZQQ010000003.1, on the reverse strand, counting down.
CCTGCTGCTGTGGCTGACGCTGCGCGGCTCTCTGTGGCGGTTGCTGCGGCTGATGCTGGGCGGCTCCTTGCTTTGCCTGATGCGACGGATTCTGGGCCTTCGTTTCTGTCGCCGTTGCCTTGTTCTGGCTTTGAGTCCTTGCAGCCTGTTGCTGGTGTTGTGCCGCCGTTGCCTGTTGCTGGTGCTGGGCTGCCGCTGCCTGTTGCTGGTGCTGCGTCGCCGTCACCTGTTGCTGATGCTGGGCTGCCACTGCCTGTTGCCGGCGCTGGGCGGTCGCTGCCTGCTGCTGTTGCTGCGCTACCGCTGCCTGTGGTTGTTGCTTCTGAACCTGGGCCGACGGAGCGCCCGGCGCAGCGGTCTTGGCTTGCGGCGTTGCCTGCCGTGCCTGCGGGGCAGCCGCGGAAGGTCGCGCTTGTGGCGTCGTAGCGCGGGGTTGCGCTACAACCTCGTGCGACTGATAGTGGTAGTTCTGACTTTGGAGCGTCTGCCGCTGCGCCAGGGGCGGATAGCGGTTGCCCGCGTATTGCCGTTGGTACACAGGTAGCGGCGCGGCCGTGTACACCGCTGCGTGATCCGAGGTGTCCCATCCGTGTCGGCGCTGATCCCATGCCTCGCCCCAGTGGTCACCCCGGCGCGGAGCGGCATCCGAAGCCCACCCTTGGAAATACGCCGGCGGCTCGCGGTAATAGCGCACTGGAATGCGCAGGATGAACAGTGGCACCGCATCCGGCCTCACGAGTCCCCAGGGGCCGTTGTACCAAGAGCTCGCATACCAGTTGTCTCGCTGGTAGACCCAATACATGCCGTCGTAGAAGAAATAGTTCGAATTGCTTTGCGGAGCATAGTAGACGGGGTAACCGGGCACGGCGACCAGGTCCGGGTAGACCGGTTGGCTAATCCCGATGTCTGCTCCAGGCAGGTTGATTTCGACATTCCTGGGCAACGGCCGAAGGGATCACCCCCAGCAGTATCCATAGTACGAAAATTTGATTGCGCATTGCTCGTCCCTTAGTTCAGCAATTCTCGATCGGGAGATATCCCAATCGGTTGTTTCACTTCAAATGAAAGCTGCCGCCGAAGAGCCCAAGCAGGCCGATGACGATCAGGTAGATGGCGACGATATAGTTCAACAGCCGGGGCATGACCAGAATAAGGATGCCGGCGATTAGCGACACGAGCGGGCCGATGCTCAAGTTCAGATTCATGGCGGAGTCTTCCTTCTTGGATTGGGAATGAGAGCAAGGAACGTGCAACGCACGGTTCCAGGTCACAGTCTCCGTGCGCCGGTGGCGGTGGTCTGTGCGATGCCGCACATACGGGAATTCAACCGCCCGGCTAGAACGAACGACCGTGCCTCGGGACCATGAAGTGCTGCGGTCAGAAGGGCACGAAAAAAGTGCGGCCGAAGCCGCACTCGTGCTGCCGTGTGGCAACGTCTGCCAACGCGCTTTATTTCCCGAACGCGGAATTGGCCGAAGTCACACAAGTGTCCTTTTCCGTTCCTGACATCGCGTCACATTTCGCCAGCGCCACCTGGTATTGGGCGTCGCGGGTATCCGCGCGGGCATCGGTTCGGGCATCAACCGACGTCTTGTGGGCCTTGGCATCAGCAACAAGCTTGATCTGCGTGGCTTGTGCCTCCTTCACGCACACGTCCTTCTCGTGGGCGCCCTTTGGTTCGCATGCAACCTTGGCGATCATGAAATCAGCGTCGGCATTGGCGATCTGGCTATCCATGCGCGCCTTGGCTGTGCCCTTGTAGTTCGCTTCGGCCGATGCCTTGGCGCGTTTTTCCACAGCCTGGGCGTCGACCAAACACACGTCCTTATCGTGCCCGGCAAGCGGTTCGCATTTGGCACTGGCATTCTTGAAGTCAGCGGAGGCGCGGTCCACAGCGGCGGCATATTCGGCGTGCGTCTGCTCGGTGGCCGCGGCGGCCAGTTGGCCGAAGGCCAGCAGCGCCGCGCCGCCCGTGAGTGCAACCCATAGCTTGGTTCTGTTCATTTTATTATTCCTCTTGGTAATCATGAATGTCGACTTCAGTACAGTCGACTGAAGGTCCCTAGCCGCGTAACGCGTGCGAAACAACGCGCTCACATCTTTTGTTGCGCGTCCTTGGCCGTGTCGTGGATAGCCTCGCCGCCGCGTTCGACGTCCGTGCCGGCGCCAGCTATGGTGTTACAGCCCCCCACAGCGCTCAATGTTCCGAGCATGCCAAGCAGCATCAGCGTCGTCAGGAGTTTCTGGATCATGGTTGTTCCTTTGTGATGGTTCAATTCGGCTTGCAGGCAAACGAGGTTGTGGGCTCGCGAACGGAGGTCATCCGGTCTCGGCGTCCCAGCAGTCCTCGACAGGACGGTTGGTGCTTCGTAGCGGCGGCCGGCGTCCGGCCACTTGCCACTACCTAGCAGTGGGTTAGGTAAATGTGCACTCGACGAGCAAGGCCCGATGCCCGCGATGAACGCTGCTGCAGGTCGAGTCAAAACTCCGACTACAGCGTGTCCGCAGTTGCCGGCACGGTCTGTGCGGTAGCACAGACCCAAGAGCACCGTTGCTAGCTACGAGGCACACGTGCACCGGCAAGCGAGCAGTTCATATCCAGACAGGACTGCAGCCGAAGCGGGCAGCGCAAACCAGAGGTGAGGCTTGGAGCGGCACTCGTAAAGAACGGTCGGCAGGGGCGTAGAGGCAGTTTGTGTCCGCTACCGCACCAATGGTCTATGCGGTCTCAAGTGGTCAGCGAAACACCTCAGGTAATCCTAGCCTAGGAGGTGATCGCGATGAGTCAAGGACGCCAGAGATTATTTAGTCCCGCCCAGTGCGCGGAGCTTTGGCATCGATACAAAGCAGGGGAGTCGATCCTCGGGATCGGACGGGCGCTGGGCGGGCGTGCCTCTGCGATCCACCGTGTACTTCAAAGCACCGGGGGCATCGCGCCAGCGGAACGACGACAGTCTTCAAGGGTTCTCAGTCTGGTCGAGCGCGAGGAGATTTCCCGTGGCATCGCCGCGGGCTTCACGATCCGCGCCATCGCCAGGAATTTGGACCGCGCCGCCTCTACCGTGAGTCAGGAAGTTGTCCGGCATGGAGGTCGGCAACGCTATCGGGCCGCTAAAGCCGGCCTGGCCGCATGGGACCTGGCTCGTCGCCCAAAGACCTGCCTGCTCGCCCGGAACCGGCCGTTGCAACGGATCGTTGCGGTTAAACTAATGCAAGACTGGGCTCCGCAGCAGATCGCCAGCTGGCTTAAAGAGGAGTACCCAGAGAACCCGGAGTTGTGGGTGTCACACGAGACGATCTATCGAAGCCTCTTCGTGCAGGCCCGCGGTGCCCTGAAGAAGGAACTGATTGGGCATCTTCGCTCGAAGCGACGTATCCGTCGATCGCGCCACGCAACTTACCGAGGCGCCGGCCGAGGGGAGATCATCGGTGCGGTCTCAATACGGCAAAGGCCGGCGGAAGTCGAGGATCGAGCGATCCCAGGACACTGGGAAGGCGACCTTGTAGAGGGATCCCGGGGGACCTTCATCGCAACGTTAGTCGAGCGGCGATCGCGGTTCGTGATGCTCGTCAAACTTGCCGACAAGCGAACAGAAGTCGTTGTCGATGCCCTTATCAAAGCAGTCCGCAAGCTCCCTGCGGCCTTGCGCCGATCGCTAACCTGGGATCGCGGGATGGAGCTTGCGAACCATGCTCAATTTACGGTTGCTACCGACGTGAAGGTCTATTTCTGCGACCCCTCGAGTCCGTGGCAACGCGGCAGCAACGAGAATACGAACGGGCTGCTGCGACAGTATTATCCGAAGGGAATGGACCTGTCCGATGTCAGCCAAGCCCAACTAAACGCCGTGGCCAAGAAATTGAACACACGACCGAGAGAAACTCTGCACTGGAAGACCCCAGCGCATATTCTCGGTTCCAGTGTTTCGATGATCCATTGAGACCGCATAGACTATGTCCCATGGTTGCCGCCAGACCTAGCCCCCGCGCCCGGCAAAAACGATCCTTGGCCGTCAAGGCCCTTGCGCGCCCGGTAACACAACCAGGTCGCCGCAATCCCCATCAAAATCATCTGCTCGACGCCCTGCCGGGCGGCGACTTCGAGCGGATTGCAGCCCACCTCGAAGTGATCCCGATGGCCCTGGGCGAGGTGTCTGTACGAACCCGGGGCCCGTTTGCGACATGTCTATTTCCCCACGACGTCCATCGTTTCGCTGCTGTATGTCATGGAGGATGGCGCGTCGGCGGAAATCGCCGTCGTAGGGAACGAGGGCATGCTCGGCATATCGCTGTTTATGGGCGGCGAGACGACGCCCAGCCATGCGGTGGTGCAGAGCGCCGGTTATGGTGTCCGGCTGAAAGCCCAGTTGCTGAAAGACGAGTTCGCGCGCTTCGGGCCAATGATGCACCTGTTGCTGCGCTACACCCAGGCGCTGATCACCCAGATGGCGCAGACGGCAGTGTGCAATCGGCACCATTCGGTCGATCAGCAATTCTGTCGCTGGCTATTGCTGAGCCTGGATCGTTTGGCGTCGAACGAACTATCGATGACGCAGGAATTGATCGCCAACATGCTGGGCGTGCGTCGCGAAGGGGTTACCGAGGCCGCCGGGAAGTTGCAGGAGGCCGGGTTGATCATTTACCGCCGTGGCCAGATCACCGTGCTCGATCGTCCGGGCCTGGAGGCGCGTTCCTGCGAATGCTACCGGGTGGTGAAAACGGAGTTTGATCGTCTCCTGCCTTACGTTGTCAGGTAGCTTTCCGGCTCTTGCTTGCCGCCAATCGCTCTGAGTGCGTTGTGTGCGCTAGCGCGCAGACGGACCCACCGCATCGCCTTACTCTCGCGCCAATTACGGTAGGTGAGACCGCACCCCGTCGGCAGCATCGGGCCAGCGGAATCGCGACCCACCTTTCACCATGTGCTGACGGGGTCGGTTTCACCGGCTCCAGAGGAGAGAAGCGGTGCCATCGACCCAACGCGTTCCTGCGGCTCAATCGCCTGCTGGAGGCACTGCCAAGTAGCGACCGGCGCCGAATGCTGGCGGAGTGCGAAACCGTCGAGCTCGTGTTTGCCGATGTGTCTGTACGCACCCCGGCAGCGCCTTAGCTACGTCTATTTTCCGGTCAGGAGCTTTATCTCGCTGATCATGGAGATTGACGAGTCGACCTCCCTCGAAGTCGGTCTGGTCGGAAATGAAGGCATGTTCGGGGTTCCGCTCGTGCTTGGCGTGGACGTATCGCCGCTGCGAGCCGTGGTACAGGGGGCCGGACCGGCGTTACGAATGGATGCCCCGGCGTTCTGCCGCGAACTCGGGCGCAGCCAGACATTGCAACGGGAGACCAACCGCTATATTTTCGTCCAAATGAATCAGCTCGCGCAGACTGCGGCTTGCACGCGCTTCCACCTGGTCGAGGCGCGGCTTGCCCGCTGGCTGCTTATGACACAGGATCGTGCGCACGCGGATAACTTCCATGTGACGCAGGAATTCCTGGCTATGATGCTTGGCGTCCGCCGAGTAGGCGTCACCAAGGCGGCCGAGCGCGCTGCAGGCACGCCAACTCATCCATTACAAGCGCGGCGACATCACGGTCCTTGATCGGCGCGGACTGAAGAGCTGCCTCCTGCGGATGCTACAAGGCCGATCTCGAGTCGTACGAACAAATCCTCAGCTAGCCGCTTCCGTTTTATGGTTTAGTCAGCCGTCCTGATGCCGACAGCGGCATGGCAAAACCCAAGCATCCGGCAGCCGGCAAACTGCCCGGATCCTTCCGCCACGATCTGCCGGCGTAAGTCAGTTATTGATTTGACCGCCCGATCACCATAACCCGGCTGCCCAATCGCCAAACCCGCGGGCTGGTCTCGGTGAAGATGGCCGTTGAGCCGTCGCGAAAGCGAACGGTAAACTCATAGTTCTTTGCGACCGAGCTGTTCGCGGCGCTGGCGCTGCCCGAGGGGCCTCCGGGAACATCGCGAGCGCTCTTGCCTTCCAGGGTTTCCAGGCGACCGATGTCGCCGACGTGCTCGCGCCGCCGCATTGATTCGATTACCCCGCACTCACGGCATGCCATCCGACGATTTCCGCGGTCGACCGTGACCTGGGTGAGCGCGGGTGGCTGCTTGGCCAGCGTGCTTGCCTGCGGAACATCGGCGTACGAGGCGGGGATCAAACGCGAGATTGCAACCACACCCGAGACCAGCAGGAGGCAGATGGAGCTTGCGGCAATCCATACGGACAGGCGGATCGGTGATTTGAGAGTCATGTTGATTTTCAATCCTGCTCTGGCGTGCGTTGCGCTGCTCCCGCCGGACGCAGCGGGTGGGCAGGCGACGGCTTGGCGAGAGTCGCCAAACCGTTGGAGCGAAGCTGCGCGTAAAGCGCCGTGACGTCGGTACGGCAGCGCACAGTGGGGTCGCCACGTCCGTTGCCCAGCACTGCTGCTGGCACCGGTTCGCACCACGACGAGGCCAAGCTACGCTGGCATTACAAGAGCCCGCGGGACAACGGGTTGGTGGTGACAGGGCAAGAAAGCCGTGAGCAGTCTATTTTCTTGCCGAAGGTTCGCCAACGCACCGACAGGCCACCGCCCCGATTCCATCATAAGGACACCAGTGTGACGGACGGAGTGCACGATGGCAGGGTTTCTCGCTGCAGGTAGCCTTTGTGCCGGAATCTTGATCGGAGTCGCGATCCTGGGCCGCCCAGCGACGGCGGCGTGCTGCGCCGCGGTTGCGTTTGGCAGCGCAGGCTGAACCATGGCCGATGAGTCAGCGCTTCCCCGAGACACGGCCCCGCGCGCCTTGCGCGACCGGTTCCGCGAAGCGCTTGAAGCGAACGACTATGCTGCGCTTAAGGTGCTGTCCGCCGATCTTCGGGACTGCACCGACATCCTGCCGCGCTCCGTGTGCCTAGCCCTCGGCCTGCCACGGGGCAGCTCCTACGCGCTCGCGGCGGCAACCATCGTCGGGTCCTGAGCCGTCTAGGGTTAGCGCGACCGGAGCGCCCTATGGACGTCGACGCGGATCGCCCAGCGCGTTCCACACGCGCCGCTTGTATAGCGCGGGCTAGACGCCAAGATACGCCTCCTTGACCAGGTCGTTGTGTAGCAGGTCCGGTCCGGAGCCTTCAAGGACGACGCGACCAGTTTGGATCACGTAGGCCCGATGGGCGATCGCCAACGCCCGGTGCACGTTCTGCTCAACCAGGAGAATGCTTACTCCGCTGGCATTTATCGCAACGATCGTGTCGAGAATCTTGGTGACCAGCTTCGGGGCGATCCCCCACGAGGGCTCATCGAGCAGCAGGAGCTGCGGGCGTGCCATCAGTCCGCGCCCGATGGCAAGCATCTGTTGCTCGCCGCCACTCATCGTTCCGGCCAATTGCCGGCGCCGCTCCTTGAGAATCGGAAACAGCGCGAACACCCGCTCGAGGGTGCCTTCGATCTCCGCGGGATCGGAGCGTGTGTAGGCACCGAGCTCAAGGTTGCGCGCGACGGTTAGCTGCCCAAACAGGCGCCGTCCCTCCGGCACCAGTGAAATGCCCTGACGCACACGGTCATGGGGCGGCAGCGAACCGATGTCGTGGTTGGCGAGCGCGATCCGCCCCGCGTCGAGACGATTCAGGCCAGCAATGGCGCGCAGTGTCGTGGACTTGCCGTTACCGTTGCCACCGATCAGGGCAACGATTTCACCCCGTTTGACCAAGAGGCTCACGTCATGCAACGCCGGCACGCGCTTGTAACTGACCCGCAGGTGCTCGACGGTGAGCATCTCAGGAACCAAGATACGCCGCCACCACGGCAGGGTCCCGGGCAATCGCGCCCGGTGAACCGTCGGCGATCTTGCGTCCGGCGTCGAGCACGACGATGCGGTCGGCGATCGGCATGATCGCCTCCATGACATGTTCGACGATGACGCAGGCGATGCCGCGGTTGCGAATGCGCAGTACGAGGTCGACTGCGTCGCGCACCTCGGCCGGGTTCAATCCCGCCATGACCTCGTCGAGCAACAACAGCTTCGGTCCGGTCGCCAGCGCGCGGCCGACTTCGAGCCGCCGTTGTTCGGCTACGGTCATCGCCCCGGCAATGGCTCCCGCGCGCCGCGCCAAGCCAACGAAAACCAGTGTATCCAGCGCAATCTTGCGCGCGGTGGCGATGGCCTTGCTCCTTAGCATCGCTCCAACCAAGACATTCTCCAACGCAGTCATCGACGCGAAGATGCGCACGATCTGAAAGGTGCGGGCGATACCCTGTTCTGCAGCCCGTTCCGGCGTAAGGTGCGCAAATGTCTCGCCATTGAATTCAATGGTTCCGGCATTGGGTGCGTGGAAGCCGGCAAGGCAGTTGAACAGCGTCGTCTTGCCGGCGCCGTTGGGGCCGATCAGGCCGACGATCTCGGCCGGACCTACCGCGAAGCTCACATCCTCGTTGGCGGTCAAGCCGCCAAAGCGCTTGGTCAGGCCGCGTACCGCGAGCAGGGGTGCGGTCACGGCGTGTCCCCCGGGCTGGCACGACTGCCCGGCGCGGGCCCAAAGCGGTGCCGTGCAAAATCGCGCCACCACCCGGTCACGCCGCCGGGATAGAAGACGGCTACGCCGATAATCAACAGAGCATAAACGATCAGATCGGTACCGCGGCCGGTGCCACCGAATACGGCGCGCGTTGTTTCCTCGATGGCGGTCAGGATCACCGCGCCGACCACCGGTCCTGCGAGGTTGCCGACCCCACCCAGGATCGCCACCAAGGCGATCTTGATCGACAGCGAGGTCGCCAGCGTCGAGCCCGGATCGATGAATAGCTCCTTTTGGGCGTAGAACGTCCCGCCCATTGCGGTCAGGAAGCCGCTGGTCGCAATGGCGATCAACTTGTACCGTGTCAAGTCGATGCCGAGGCTGCGGGCCGCATCCGGTTCATCCTTGATGGCGCGAAAGTAGTAGCCCAGAAAACTGCGCTCGATAAGCAGGCCGACGCCCAACGTTACGAGCAGGAGCGCTAGGATGATGTAGTAGTAGGGCACGTTGGACTTGTTGAATACGAATCCCCACCAACCTGCCTCCGCGACGGGCAGCGAGAGGCCCACGGCGCCGCCAAGCCAATCCCAGTTCGTGACCACGATCTGGAGGATCTCGGCGACGGCGATTGTCGCCATCGCGAAGTAGTGGCCGCGCAAGCGAAAACATGGCCAGCCCACCGCAAGCGCGAACAGCATGGCCACGAGTCCGCCGGCCAGCATGCCTAGCCAAGGCGAGAGCCCCCATACCAGGAGCAGCTGGGTCGAAGTGTAGGCACCGATGCCGTAGAAGGCGGCGTGTCCGAGCGACACCTGCCCAGCGTATCCGCCCAGGATGTTCCAGGCCACGCCGGCTTGCGCAATCATCAGAACGAGGATCGCGTAGTTGAGCTGGCTGGCATTGCCGACCACGGCGGGCAAGGCGATCGCGAGCGCCAGAACGGCCAGCAGTGCGATGCGTTTCGCGGTCGCATACCGGCCTGCGGTCGACGCCTCGGCCGAAGCCAACCTCTGCGGTGTCGTGGGGGGCACCGGCGAACTCATGACGGCACGGGGCGCACTCGAGACGCGTCAGGCGCGGCCGAGCAATCCCTGCGGCCGCAGCAGCACCACGAACAGGTACAACGCGAGGACCAGCGCGAGCTTGTACTGCGGCCCGACCAGAAAACCGCCGAGCACCTCGACGATGCCGACGATGATGCCCGCCCAGAACGCGCCGGCAACACTGCCGAACCCGCCGAGTGCCACGGTAACGAAGGCGACCAGGATGAAGTTTGCACCCACCTCGGGAAAGATCGGAAAGAACGTCGACAGCAGGGCCCCGGCAACGCCGGCACAGGCCGCGCCAATGCCCCAAGCGAGCGCGAACATGCGCTGCACGTCGATGCCCATCAGCGCCGCTGCATCCTTGTCCGCGGCGGTGGCCTCGAGGGCCGCGCCCAGGCGTGTGCGACGCAGAAACCACCAGACGGCGCCGGTCACTACGATGGCGCCCCCGGCGGCGACGAGTTGCGGGAGGCCAAACTGCAGTCCGGCGAAGGCTACCTCGCCCTGGACGATGCTGTGGTTGATGCTGCGGAAGTCGGGCTTCCACAGGAACTGCGCGAGGCCACGCAACAGAATCATCAGACCGAAGGTCGTAAAGATCTGCGACAACATGGGCGCGTTGATGATGCGCCGGATGACAAGATGGTAGATCGCCACGCCGAGCGCAAAGAGCATGAGCGCGGTAAGCGGCAGCGTGAAAATCGGGTCGAGAGCCCATAGCGCGAAGCCCCAGAAGCTCGCATACATGCCGAGCATCAGAAACTCGCCGTGCGCGAAATTGACAATATCCATCACGCCAAAGATCATGGTCAGACCTACCGCAACGAGCGCGTAGATCAGGCCGATCAGGACCCCGGAAAGCAGGGTCTGCAGCAGGATATCGAAGGACGCGCCCATGGCTTGCGCTGCGACCGCCGAGCGGTCAGGGTCTCAGTCGGACGCCGCGGCGCCCGGCGCCGGATCGTACCGCGCTATTTGCGCTGATCCCACTTCGGCATCGGCCAGATGACGTCCTTGGAGGCTAAGTCGAACGGCCAAACGGTCACGTACTGGCCGTCCTGGACCTGCACGATAATGCCGCTGCCGAGAGTGTTCTGCCCGGTTGCGTCGAAGCGGATCCCTTTCCAGGGCATGATGAGCTTGCGGCCCGGGATATCGGTTTCGGCAAGCGCTTTCTGGATGGCTTCGGGCTTGGTGCTGCCGGCGCGGTTGATCGCCTCCGCAAGCGTCATCAGACCGGTGAAGCTGCGTGCCGAGTTGCCGTTGAAATTGGTCTGGTAGCGTTGGACATACAGGTCGTTGACCTGCCTGATCAAGGGATTCTTGCTGGCCAGGTCCAGCGCCCAGACCTCGCGGCTCAGAATGTATTCGCCGTCCTTGCCCAGCGTCTTGAGGAATTCGGAATCGTTGAATCCGGCGTCGTTGGCAAGCAGGGCGTCGGGGGACACGCCGAGTTCTTTGTACGTCTTAACGGACAGAATCGCATCGCCCAGGTAGGACGATTGCATGATCAGGTCGGGATTCGCCGCTTTGATCCGCTGCACCTCCGTGGTCAGTTGCGTGCTCTTGGCGGGATAGAGAATCTTCTCAACGATCGGGTACTTCTGCTCGCCCGCAAGCTTTTCTTCGATCTTGGTTGTCTCGGTGCCGAACAGCGTGTTCTCGTTGAACAGCGCGATACGTTTGATCGAGATATTCTTCTTTTTCTCGACGTCCCTCAGGAATTCGAAGAAGTTGTTGACGAACAGTTCGTCGTGGGGCGTCGTGCGGAAAAACCATTTGAAGTTGCGTTGCGTCAATGTCGCCGAAGACGATTCGGGGTTGAGGAACGGGATGCCGTTACGTTCCGCCACCTGACTGGCGGTATTGGTTACGTTGCTGAAATAGCAGCCGATGAGGGCGACTACTTTCTCCTGCGAGATCAACCGCTCCGCTTCGGTCGCGCCGATCTGCGGGTTGCCCTGGTGGTCGGCGAAGATCAGCTTGATCTTGGCGCCCTTGAGATTGGGAAGGCCGCCGGTCGTGGCGAGCGGCAGGTCGAGTCCCTTGGTGCCAGTATTTGATCAGGTGCGCGGCGAGCTCGAGGGCGTTCTTCATTTCCAGTCCGGTCGATGCCGCCGCGCCGGTCAACGGGTAGATTGCGCCGATCCGGATCTCTTCCTGACGCGAGCGCGGTCCCCACCGGCGCCAGCGCCAGCGCGAGGGCCAACGTGAGCCATTGCCAAGAACGTTTCATCGCGGTGCTCCTTGATTCAAGAAAACATCGTTGCCAGCGCGCCGACAAGCGCACGCGATCCCTCACAATGCTGCCAGTTCGTGGTGCAGCCGGTCGGTCAGGAGCATGCAGCCGGGCGCATGCGTGACGCAGAATGCCGGGCAGGTGGCAGCCACAACCGCCTGCGGGGTTACCCCGCAGGCCCAGAAAACGGGTAGTTCATCCGCCGCCACCGCGACGGCATCGCCGTAATCCGGCCGCGCCAAGTCCGCGATACCGATCAGTCCGGGATTGCCGAGGTGTACCGGAGCACCGTGCAGCGCAGGAAACCGCGCCGTGATCTGCACCGCGCGAATCGCATGCGCCGGCGAGAACGGCCGCATGGAGACGACGAGCGGGCCGTGGAACCGGCCCGCCGGTTGCGTGGCGATTGAGGTACGGTACATGGCTACATTGCGGCCGAGTGCGGCGTGGCGCAGCGGCAGCCCAGCGTCGAGCAGCGCCTGGTCGAACGAGAAGGAGCAACCGATGACGAAGGTGACCAGGTCGTCGCGCCAGTAACTGCCGATGTCGCTTGGTTCGTCGACCAGCGCGCCATCCCGCCAGACGCGGTAGCGCGGCACGTCAGTCCGGATATCGATGTCTGTGCCGAGCGTGGGCAGTCCCGGCTCGCCGGCCTCGGAGACTGCGAGCAGCGGGCAAGGCTTGGGATTGCGTTGGCAGAACAGTAGGAAATCGCTTGCTTCATCCGCCGGCAGGATGACGATGTTGCCCTGCACATGGCGCGGCGCGAGGCCGGCGGTGTGACCGCTGAAGGTCCCCGTCCGAATGCGTTGCCGGATCGCGTCTGCCTCCGTCGCGGGCACGGCAGACGCCGGTCTCACCGCGGCGGTCGCCAGCATGTCAGTACGGCCGAGATGATCCGATTGCGACGGATGTTCAACGTTTCAGGGAGCGCCGACCCGCAAGGGGCCCGTACATGTTTTTTTCGCTGCGCCATGCATGGTTTGTGTCAAATGCGCGAAACGGTTGATTGTACAGCAGAAGATTGGACAGGCGCAGCCGGCGGGGCGAGGTTGCATTCCGCGCCGGCAACGGCACGGACCGGCAGTGCGGGCGTGCAGTGGCGCCCCGCAGGCCTGCCCCCGGTGGCTGCTCGCGGCCGGCGCGCGGCGCGCTCGTCTTTAGCGCTTCGGCGAATGGCGTCGCGCGAGCATGGTGCCGCGGCAGCGCGGCGCACCGCAGCGACAGGCAAATGCGCGCTGTGCCCTGCGGCTCATCGTGCCCTCGTAGCCAAGACGATAGTCGTAGCGCAGCTCCTCGCCCGCGCGAATCGTGCGCTTGGCAAAAATGAACACGCGTCCGTCATCGAATTCGACGGCCTCACAATTCGGATCGCAACCGTGGTTGATCCAGCGCGCGGCGTTACCACGCAGGCTCGCGTCGATGACGGTGCCGTCGGAGAGTTCGAACAACAGCGTGTGATAGGCATCCCCCGGGTCGCTCAGCGGCCGCTCGTCGGCCACGCTGCGGGCCAGCCGAGCGCCGCGGTATTCGACGATGCGTGCTCCCTTGCGGATGGTTCGCCGCGCGAACACGCCGCGGCCATGCGTCGGGGAGGGGCGAACGACGTACGGGAGGGTCGGCTTGGTCGCGGGCATGGCGACCTTAGGCGCGCTGTCCGCAGGGCGCTGCGCGGCCTCGCATCGCAGCATTGCTGTGTAGGACGAAGGACGACATCGAGTTGGAAACGGATCCTGTCAATTCAAAGCAATTTTAGCGTCTAAGGCTCTAGCAGATAATCAAAAAATGCAGCCGGAACCTTGCTCGGCGCCGGCAATCGAACCGCTAATCCATAAATGCCACAATTTTCTGCTGCACTCAAACGCGAGGTCATTCATAATCGATCGCATTCTAGCGAAGAGGGTTGGACCACGCCCTCGCGTCATCGCGGCGCCGCGCACCAACAATTCAAAACATCTCCTCCTGGAGTTACGCAATGCCTGATTTACCCGATCGTAATGAAGAAGCGATCAACCAAGATGCGATTACCTCTATCGCCCAGGAAATGCACTACCCCTTGCCGGTGGTAAGGCGGGTCTACGAAGCCGAATTCGCACGGCTCAAGGCCGGTGCGCGCATCACCGATTACCTGGTTCTCTTCGCCGCGCGGCGCACTCGCGACGCACTGCTCTCGCGCCACGCCTGAGCTGTAGCGTCCTTGGGACCGCGCGCCGCCTGCGGGTTCCGCGGGCCGGTGCACTTGCTGCTGCGCCCCGCGGGCAAATCAATCGATGAGCAAGGTTTCGCCGGCGCGTACCCGATCGCCGGGGCGCACGTGCACGGTTAAGTCGTCGCGCCAAGGCACGACGATATCTACCTGCGACCCGATGCGAATCATGCCGAATATTGCGCCTCGTGTGACGCCGTCGCCGGTTCGGACGTAACTGTCGATTCCGGCAACGGTCTTCGCGGCGATCTGCACGACGTAGCATGACGCGGGGGCGCCTTTGAGCGTGCCGTTGATTTTGGTGACGGTGCGCTCGTTTTGGACGAGGTGCTTGCTGCCGCGGTAGTAAGGCCTGCGGCGCGTCAGGACGCGGCGATGCATCGAACCCATGTTCACGTTGCGCCCGCTGCCCGCATGGTGGCGTACGAACTCGACCATGCCCGACAGCGGCGCACGATTGTAATGCACGTCGAACGGGCTCATGAACACGCCGATCAGCAGCTTCGGCAAGCTCGCGTCATCGTGCGTGATGTCGCTCAGCCGCGCCGCGAGCCCGCGCTTGATGCTGATCACCTCGTCAGCCTCGGTGAACTTCTTCACGTAGACGACAGTGCCGTCGGCGGCGGCCAGCAGGCCCTCCTGCGCCGGTGGCGTGCGTGCCGGGTTGCGCCAGAACCAGACGTAGCGCCAGAACAGATACGCTACCGCGACCACCAGCGCGACGCTCAGGGCGACTGTCGCGGGTCCAGGGATTTCCATGCGTCATTCTCCAAGTATGCGCACGATAGCGACACCGGACGAGAACGGGAAATCGACGAACTCGAAGAGTTCCTTTGCGCGCTTGACTTCCTTGAGCCAGCGTTTGACACCGGCGTGGCGCACCAGCTCGCGGACGTAGATGTTGGTGTCGTGAAGGAGCACGTAGGCATTCTTGTGCGCATGCCTGACGGTCGAGACGAAGTCCTGGCGCACGTCTTCGTACTTGTGGCTGCCGTCGATGAAGGCGAAGTCGATCTCCGGCAATCCCGACGTAGCGTAATGGGCAAAGAACTCATCGCTGCGCAGGCGGTAATGGGTTAGCAGGTGCTCAACGCCGAATCGGGCGAAGTGGCGGGTGACCTTTTCCGGCTCATCCCACTGCGCCGTGCCGCCGACCGTCTTGAACGGGCCGTCGGTGAGCACCGAATACGAGGGATCGACGAAGCTCAACTGCCCCTTGGCGTTGTCCCTGAGCCCCAGCGCCAGGCAAACCACGCTGAAGCCGAACCCGGAACCAATGACCACGACGTGCTTGGGACGGAGCGCTCGCGCGAGGGCGTAGTAGAGGAAGCCGAAGCCCAGATTGAGGGTTTCCGGGGCCTCGTGGTGACCTAGGGGTTTGGCGTGGGCCAGGACAGCACGGATAAGGTCGGCATTGAGACAGAATCCTTCGGCGCCCGGGTCCGGCTGCGTATTCGGTCGGCGCGCACGCAGAATCGTCGATAGTGCCATGCAGCCCCCGTCATGGAGTTGTAAAGTTGCAACGCTACGGAGGATTTGTGACGGTGGTTTTGCAGACACGGAAAAACCGGTGCAGTCGACCGCAACAGCGGGAACCGCCAAGGTGGCCGTTACGACCCAGCATCGGGTCGAACCTCGGAAACCGGGCGTGTTAACCTCATGTATCGTGCAGGCGCGGGATGCCCAGGAGTGAAGACGGTCAACGCGCTTTGCCCAGGGGTCTCGTGCCCAGTTCAAGCAGGAGCATGCGCTGATGCCCGTCTTGCGGTCGCGCCGCGGAGATACCAGCATGTACCGGGTTGCCGTTGATTCGATCTCGCGCTTTCTCAGACTGGAGTCTGCCGGCGGGCTCGTATTGATCGCCGCGGCCCTCGTGGCGCTCGCCGTCAGCAATTCCCCCTTTGCCGGCGCCTATCGCGACCTCTTGTCGCTCCCCGTGGAGATTCGCGTCGGTGCGCTGGAACTGGGAAAGCCGCTGCACCTGTGGATCGACGACGGATTGATGGCGGTCTTCTTTCTCCTGGTCGGCCTCGAAATCAAGCGCGAGCTGCTGCAGGGGGAGCTCTCCACCGTTGCGCAAATCGGCTTGCCCCTGAGCGCCGCTGTGGGCGGCATGGTGGTGCCGGCGGCACTTTATTTTTGGCTCAACCACGGCGATGCGACCGCCGTCAGGGGCTGGGCCATCCCCATGGCCACCGACATTGCCTTTGCGCTGGGTATCATCTCGCTGCTGGGCAAACGTGTGCCGCTGTCGCTCAAGGTGTTTCTCACCGCGATTGCGATTGCCGACGACCTGGGTGCGATTCTGGTTATTGCGTTGGTCTACACAGACCATGTCTCCGTAATGATGCTGCTGCTTGCCGGAGCGGCGTTTTTGGCGCTGGTAGCGCTCAATTTCTTTCGCGTGAGAGCCCTGTCGGCATATGCCCTTGTCGGCGTGTTTCTGTGGTTGTTCGTGCTCAAATCGGGGATCCACGCAACGGTTGCCGGCGTCATTCTCGCCTTTACGATTCCGCTCAAAGGGGAGGAGGGTGCGCAGTCCTCGCCGCTGGTGCGGCTGGAGCATGGCCTGCATCCCTGGGTTGCATTCGGCGTCCTGCCGATCTTTGCGTTTGCCAACGCCGGCGTCGTCTTGGCGGGGATCGGCTTGGCGACCCTGTTCGCGCCCGTGCCGCTCGGCATCGTGACCGGCCTCGTTCTGGGCAAACTGATCGGTATATTCGGAGTGAGTGCGACACTGATCAAGCTCGGGCTTGCCCGTCTGCCCGAGGAATCCAGCTGGACATCGCTGCTCGGCATCGCCGCCCTCTGCGGCATCGGATTCACGATGAGCCTTTTTATCGGCGGCTTGGCGTTTGACGAGGAGGCCGGGCACATGCAAGCAGTGCGCCTGGGTGTGATCTGCGGCTCGCTGATCTCCGGCAGCATCGGCGCGTTGTTTCTCGTCTTGGGTGCGAAGCGTGCCGCGCCCCATGCGCCGTTGAGCTAGGCGCACGTTAAGTGCGGCGACGTAACGTCTAACCAAGCATCGGGCCCGCAGCGATGGCGCAAGCGGGTCCTTCGAAAGGCAGTGACAATGAATGCAGATGAAGTGAAGCGGCGCGCGTTTGCGATGCCGTTGACAAGCCCAGCCTTCCCGCCGGGGCCGTACCGTTTCGTCAATCGCGAATTCCTGATCATCAGTTATCGGACCGACCCCGAGGCGCTGGCCGCCGTGATACCAGCACCGCTCGAGATGACCGATCCGATTGTCAAGTTCGAGTTCATCCGCATGCCCGATTCGACCGGCTTTGGCGACTATACCGAGGCGGGGCAGGTCATCCCGGTTCGTTTTCGGGGCGAGACCGGCGGCTATGTCCATGCAATGTTTCTGGATTGTGAGCCTCCGATTGCCGCGGGGCGCGAGATCTGGGGCTTCCCGAAAAAGCTCGCGTCACCGGAATTGCGGGTCGAAAAAGACACCCTCCGGGGCATCCTGCGCTACGGCTCGGTTCCCGTGGCGCTCGCCACCATGGGCTACAAGCACCGGGCACTGGCCCATGAGCGGATTCTGGCCGCGCTGACCGCGCCGAATTTCCTGCTCAAGATAATCCCGCACGTCGATAGCACACCACGCATTTGTGAGCTGGTCCGGTATTGCTGCGAAGAAGTCACGGTCAAGGGCGCCTGGGAGGGGCCTGCCGCATTGGAGTTCTTCGAGCATGCGCTTGCGCCGGTGGCGGCACTGCCGGTGCGGGAGGTTATTTCCGGAATACACATTCTTTCCGACCTCACGCTCGGACTGGGCCGCGTCGTCCACGACTATCTTGCCTAGCCGCGACCGTCCATGCCAGCGCAACCGGCGGTGAGCGAGGCTGCGCCGCGCGGCGCTCGGTCGGCAAGCGCTATGCTGGCCGCGGCGCTCGCCGCCTGCCTCGTGCTCATCGCGCTGCAGGTGGCGGTGTCGCGAGCGCAGGAGGCCGCAACGCCAGCGCGCTTCGTCGGCAGCGCGGCTTGCGCGGCCTGCCACGCGAAGCAATACGCCGCCTGGCAAGGCTCACAGCACCGCGCCGCCATGCAGGACGCCGACAAGCTCACGGTCCTCGGCGACTTCAATGCCGCGCACTTCAGTCACGGTGGTGTTACCTCGACCTTTTCCAGGCGTGGCGGGAAATTCATCGTCCGTACCGACGGGCCCGACGGCAAGTTGCACGACTACGAAGTGCGCTACACATTCGGCATCGACCCGCTGCAGCAATACCTCATCGAGTTGCCGGGCGGTAAGCTGCAGGCGCTGTCGCTTGCATGGGACGTGAAGGACAGGAAGTGGTTTCATCTATATCCGCAGGAGCACATCGACCACGGCGACGAGTTGCACTGGACGCGCCCGGCACAGAACTGGAATTACATGTGCGCCGATTGCCACTCGACTGCCTTGCGCAAGAATTACGACGCGGCAGCCGATCGGTTCGCGACCAGCTGGTCAGAGATCAGCGTCGGCTGCGAAGCCTGTCATGGACCCGGGTCGGCGCACCTGACGTGGGCGAGTGCGCCGCACCAGGGCACGTCCTACCCCGATGGCAGCCTGGGCCTCGCCGCTCAGCTGAATGAGCGCCGTGGCGTAACCTGGACGCGCGCTGCGGCCAGTGCCACGGCCGCGCGTTCGGTACCGCGGACCAGCGAGCGCGAGATCACGGTGTGCGCGCAGTGTCACGCGCGCCGCGGGCAGTTCGCCGACGGGTACACCGCAGGCAAGGCCTTTCTCGACTACTATCGGCCCGCATTGCTTACCGCGCCACTCTACTATCCAGACGGCCAGCAGCGCGACGAAGTCTACGGCTGGGGATCGTTTCTGCAGAGCAAGATGTACGCGGCCGGCGTTACTTGCAGCGACTGCCACGAACCGCATAGCGGCGCCTTGCGCGCCCAAGGCAACGCCGTGTGCACGCAGTGCCACGCCGCGGGCAAGTTCGACGCGACGGCACATCACCACCACCGCCCGGGCGGCGCGGGAGCGCAGTGCGCGAACTGCCACATGCCTACGACGACGTACATGGTGATCGATCCGCGGCACGATCACAGCTTGCGCATCCCGCGCCCGGATCAATCCGTCCGGCTCGGTACGCCCAATGCATGCAACGCCTGCCATGGCAACCACGACGCGCGTTGGGCGGCCGCGCAAGTGAAAAACTGGTACGGTCACGATCCCACGGGGTACCAGCGCTATGCACCGGCGTTTGCGGCCGCGAATGCGGGCGCGGTCGGAGCGGCAGCCCAATTGCGCGCGCTCGCCGGCGATCGGACGCAACCGGCGATCGCACGTGCCACTGCGCTCGTCGGTCTTGACGCCAACGCCAACAGCGCGACGCTCGACGTCGTGGCCGCCGGCCTGCGCGATGCGGACCCGTTGGTTCGGCTGGGCGCCCTCGAATCGCTGGCCAACGCGCCGGCGGAACTGCGCCAGCGTTACGCGCCTCCCCTGTTGGCCGATCCGCTGCGGGTCATTCGCATCGAAGCGGCCGGCAGTTTGGCCGACGTTCCGCTCGCTGCCGCGGGCGGCGGGCAGCACGCAGCCTTCGAGCGCGCGGCCGCCGAGTTCGTCGAGGCGCAGCACTTCAATGCCGACCGCGCGGACGCGCGCACCAACCTCGGTAGTTTCGAGGCGCGCCGCGGAGCCACCGCACCGGCGGAGCAGGACCTGCGGGCGGCGATCGCGCTGGATCCGCTGTTCGTACCGGCGTACGCCAATCTCGCGGACATGTACCGCGCCCAGGGGCGCGACGCCGACGCCGAGCGGGTCCTCGGCGATGGCCTGCGGCAGGTGCCAAAGAGCGCAGTCTTGCATCATGCGCTCGGGCTCGCGCTGGTGCGGGCAAAACGGCATGCCCAGGCTCTCCGCGAGTTGGCCAAGGCCACCGCGCTCGATCCGGCCAACGCGCGGTACGCTTACGTGTACGGCGTCGCGCTGTACTCTGCCGGACGCGCCGACGAGGGCATTGCGGTGCTCGTCAACGCCAGCGCGAAGCACCCAGCTGACACCGACGTGCTGGCGGCGCTGGTGAGTTTCTACCGCGACCGTGGCGACACCGCCAAGGCGCAGGCCTACAGCGAGCGATTGCAGTCGGTCGCGGCCGGACTCTAGGACGGCGCAAAGGCTTCGTTGGCCGACGGAGTGGCGCTTCGCGGGTAATGGCCCGCGCGCTCGAGGGTGCGTGGGTTGCCGCGGCACCGTGTAGTTGCCTGCCGGCCGCCTGCCGCCGTAGCATGTAGCGTCCGTCGCGGCAATCAAATTTCCGTCACATTCAGGAACTCTCATGCAGCCGTTCTTCCACCCGCTGATTTGCGCCCTGATGCTGTTCGCCGCTTCGGCCTATGCGCAGGACAAGTCCGCGGACATGAACATGCAGGTCCTGCGCGACGAGATCAGGGCCGACAAGAAAGCTGTCGTGAGCGCCAACATGCAGCTGTCCGATACCGAGGCGACGGCATTCTGGCCGATCTACGACCAGTATCAGCATGATCTCCGCGCCCTCAACGAGCGGCTGGCCAAGGCAATCGTCGATTACGCCGACGCGTACAGCGCGGGTCCGGCTACAAGCGCGATGGCCAAGAACCTTATCGAAGAGTCGATCGCGCTCGACGAAGCGGAAGTGCAGCTGCGCCGGGAATACGCCGCAAAACTCACCCGGGTGATCCCGCCAGCCAAGGCTGCCCGCTACCTGCAGATTGAGAGTAAGATTCGGGCGGCAACCCGCTACGAGTTGGCGGCAAACATTCCCCTGATCGAGTGAGCGGGGCCGAACAACCTGGCGCGGATGCTGAACCGGGTGAAAGTGACCCACTGAAGGACCCAGGCGCGCTTGCCCTCTGGGGGCGCGCACCCGCTACTGAGCGTTAACGGCCCGACGTCCTGGCTTCTGGCATCGGACGGCTCATTACCCCAACGATGGCGCGCGCGATGTCGCCGCCGGGCACTTGGTGACTGGAGACTGCATTCATGTATAGCGACACACGGCACTGGGCGCGATCGACACGGATGTGGCTGACCGCGATGGCGACCTGCGTTGCGCTGATCGGCGCGCCGCTTACCTGGGCGCAGGCGCCCGCCGCATCTGGCAACCCGGCGCAACCTCCCTCGCCGGAGGAGCTCGAGCGGTTGGTGGGTCCGATCGCGCTCTACCCCGACGACCTGGTGGCGATCATCCTGCCCGCGTCGACCTTCCCGCTGCAAATCGTCCAAGCGGACCGCTTTCTCGACCGGCGCAAGCAGGATCCTAAGCTCGCGATTGACGACAACTGGGATGATTCGGTGAAGGCGCTGGTCAACTATCCCGAGGTCGTCAAGCAAATGAGTACCGACCTCGATTGGACCGCAGATCTCGGCGAGGCGGTTGTCGCCGATCAGGGTGCGGTGCTCGACGCGGTACAGGCGTTTCGGCGCAAGGCGCAGGCTGCGGGCAACTTGAAGACCGACGCGAAGCAGGTGGTGGACGTGGACAAGGAGGTCATCACGATCGTCCCCGCCGACCCGCAGGTCATCTACGTGCCGCAGTACAACCCGACAACCGTCGTCGTCTACAGTTCGGTGCCGGTCTACGGCTACTATCCGGCGCCGTATCCGGTGTACTACTACCCCTATCCTCCCGGTGCGGCGTTCGCCACGGGCCTGATCTGGGGCGCTGCGCTCGGCGCCGCCTGGCATGGCGGCTATTGGGGCGCCAATTGGCGCGGCGGCACCATCAACAACAACGTCACGATCAATCGCGGCAACAACACCATTAACCGTGGCAACGTCAACGTCAACCGACCGGGGCAACTGCCCGCCGGCGGTACGGCGTGGAAGTCCAACAAACAACCGGGGCAGGTCGCCAACTCGGCGGGCCGACCGACGAACTATCCGCGGGTTGGCGATTCGCGCCCGAATGGCGCCGGTGCGGGCGGCCGCCCGTCGACGTTGCCAGCCGGCGGCAATGCCGGACAGCGTCCGTCGACCGGCGGCGGTATGGGTCAGGGTAACGCCGCTGCGCGCCCTGCCAGCACGGGCGCGGCGACGCGGCCCAGCGGCGGCGGCGCCAACCGCGATGCATTCGGCGGCTACGCTTCAGGCCGGCAGACGAACATGGACAGCTCCCGCGGCGCAGCGAGTCGCAGCTCGATGCAAGGTGGGGGTGGCGCGCGCGCCGCTGGCGGTGGCGCCGGTGGCGGCGGGGGCCGTGCCGGCGGTGGTGGTGGCGGCGGTGGTCGCGGCGGCGGTGGTGGCCGACGTTAGGAGATTCCAATGAGAACCGTTTACGCAATCGACAAGGCTACCCAACCCATGGCTCTTATCCACGTCTTGACTACGCTGCGCCGCGCGGCGCTGGTGCTGCTGGTGGCGTTGCCGCTGACCGCATCCGCCCTCGACCAGCAGACTTTCGCCACGCCCGAAGCGGCCGCTGATGCCTTGGCCGCGGCGCTGAAAGCGGACGATGACGCGGCGATCCTGGCGCTGTTTGGGGCGCAGTACAAGGACGTCTTGATCACGCCCGACCACGCAGCCAACTCGGCCACGCGTGCCAAGATGGCGGCGGCAATGCAGACCTTTCGCCTGCTCGAGGAGCACGGCGCCGACCGTCGCGTGCTGCTGATCGGCGAGCACGCCTGGCCGCTGCCCATTCCCCTGGTGCGCGAGCAGGGCCGCTGGCGCTTTGCGACCAGTGAGGGCGTCGAGGAAATCGTCAATCGCCGCATTGGCGCCAACGAGCGCAGCGCGATCAGCGTCCTGGAGGCTTATCTCAATGCGCAGAAGGCGTACGCGGCGCGCGATCGCAACGGCGACGGCGTGCTGCAGTACGCGCAGAAGCTCGGCAGCACACCGGGCAAGCATGACGGGCTCTACTGGCCCGCTGACCAGAGCAAGGGCGAAGAGCCGAGTCCCTTCGGGCCGCTGGTCGCCGAGAGCGCCGCATACCTGAAGGGCCACGTCGCGGGCGATCCCTATCGCGGCTATCACTTTCACATTTTGACGCGCCAGGGCAAGAGCGCGCCCGGTGGCGCTTACAACTACATCATCAACGGCCGCATGATCGCCGGTTTCGCGATGGTCGCGTATCCGGACGCGTACGGCGCAAGCGGCGTGATGACGTTTATCGTCAGTCAGACGGGCAAGATTTATCAGAAAGACCTGGGTCCGAAGACCAGCGCGCTCGCCGCCGCGATGACCGCCTACAATCCCGATGCGACCTGGCATCGGGTCGGGGACTGAGCGTCGGCCGGCGGTCGTGCGGTGCCGCGGGGAGGTAGGCCAACGGCGCCCGCGGCAGCGCCCATCCGGCTGGCCGCCCGTGTGCCGCGCGGCGTTCGTTCGTGTCGCCGCCGGCCTGGTCGGCGTTGCGCTGTCCATCCAGGCCGGCGCCCAGGCCGCGGCGGGCGCCCCTGCCACCCCAGCCGCGACGCGCCCGAAGATCTGCCTGGTGCTCTCCGGCGGCGGCGCCCGCGGAGCGGCGCACGTCGGCGTGCTCAAGGTGCTCGAGGAGATGCGGGTGCCGATTGACTGCATTGCCGGCACCAGCATGGGCTCGCTGGTCGGAGCGTCCTATGCCACCGGAACGAGCGTCGCGGAGATGGAGGCGATTCTCGACCGCATTTCGACTTCGCTGCTGTTCAAGGAGAAGCCACCGCGTCAGGAGCAGGCGATCCGCCGCAAGCTCGACGACCGCCGCGACCTCGTCGGCCCTGAGGTCGGCTTCAGCGGCTGGCCAGTTGCAACTGCCCAAGGGCTTCGTCTCCGGGATCCAGCTGGAAACGGTGCTGCGCTATCTGGCGAAGGCCAAGGGCTATCGCAATTTCGATGAGTTGCCGATCCCGTTCCGCGCTGTTGCCACCGATCTGGTCACGGGCAAGACGGTCGTCTTCGCCGAAGGCGAACTCGCCAACGTCATGCGGGCCAGCATGTCGGTCCCCGGCGCGATCGCGCCGGCGGAGTTCGATGGCAAGATTCTGGTCGACGGGGGCCTCACCGACAACCTGCCTATCGACGTCGCGCGCGCCGATGGGCGCCGACGTCGTCATCGCCGTCAATCTAGGCACGCCGCTGGCGCCACGCGAGCAGCTCAACTCGATTCTCGGCATCGGCGGCCAGGTCATCAATATCCTGACCGAGCAGAACGTCCAGCTCTCCCTGGCGACCCTCAAGCCGACCGATATCCTGATCGTGCCCGACTGGGCGATTTTTCGGCCGCCGATTTCGATCATCTGCCGAAAACCGTTCCGATCGGCGAGGCCGCGGCGCGCAAGGTGAGCGACGCAGCTCGCCCGCCTGAGCCTCCCACCTGCGGAATACGCGGCCCTTCGTGCGCGCCAGCTTGAGCGTCGCGGCGGCGGACACGCGCCCGGTGGACGAGATCCGCTTCCTCAACCTGCAACGGGTCAACCCTGAAGTCGGCGCAGGCGGTGATGCAGACCAAACCCGGGGAGCCACTCGACTCAGAACGTGCTCGACGCCGACATGCGGCGCCTGTACGGAACCGGCGATTTCGAGCACGTCAACTATCGCATCATCGAGGAGCCGGGCAAACGCGTGCTGGCGGTCGACGCGGTCGAGAAGTCGTGGGGGCCGAACTACCTGCGCTTTGGGCTTGGACTGACCAACGACTTCAAGGGCGACGCGTTATTACAATCTGCTGGCGAGTTATCGTCAGACCTGGCTTAACTCGCTGGGTGCCGAGTGGCGCACTGACCTGCAGATCGGCGAGACCTCCGTCGCTGACGAGCGAATTCTATCAGCCGTTGGACCCGCGCCAATACCTGTTCGTCGCGCCGCGAGTCGAATTCGCAGCGAGCACCGTCGAATCTCTTTAAGCTCGACCAGCGCATCGCCAGTTACAACATCCGCGACTGCCGTGCGGGCTTTGACCTTGGCAGCCAATTCACGCGCTATCGGAGAGTTGCGTGTCGGGCGTACTCGAAGGCACTCTTGACGCTACGCTCAATACCGGGCCCCCGGTCTCGCGCCACGCGGCGGGCCGTATGCGGCAGGGCGCATTTACCTCGCGCCTGGTCTTCGATCAGCTCGACAGCGCGAACTTTCCCCGGGACGGCGCGGCGGGGGAGGCGCACCGTGTTCGCTTCGAGCAGCGCCCTGGGTGCCACCGACACGTATAACAAATGCGGATGCCGACGGCAGTCGGCGCCTGGTCGTTTGGTGATAACACGCTGAGCCTCGGCTTCAAAGCGGGCGGCAGGCTAGGCGACGAGCCGCTGCCGCGCTACGACCTGTTTCAGTGGGGCGGTCTCCTGCAGCAGTCCGGTTATCCGACCGGCGCCATTACGTTACCGATCGGTTGACCTTCGGCCGGCTGGTCTACTACAACAAGTTCGTTCGCCAGAAACTGCTCGAAGGCGTTTATGTCGGCGCCTCGCTGGAGATCGGCCACTACGGGCCGCCGCTGGTCCCAGGCTCGTTCACCGGTACGCTCAAGTCGGGAAGCCTGTTTCTCGGCGCCGACACGCCGATAGGCCCGCTGTACCTTGGCTACGGCCGTGCCGTGGACCACAACAGCAGCTGGTATCTGTTTCTGGGACGGCCGTAACGCGCGGTTGACGACGGTTGCGCTAGCCTCCGGACCAATCCGCAAGTTTGCGTCCCTGTGCCGCGGCCGCGACCGCCGCGGTGAAAAACCGCTCGAGTTCCCGCACCAGGGTGGCGTTTTCGTAGAGCACGTGCTTTTTCTGCCGCAATGCCCCCTGCAATTCCTTGCGCCAGGTTGCATCGTTCGCAAGCCGCAGGGCCCGTTCGACGTAGTCGGGCGCGTCCGCGGCGGTCATGCCATCGAACTCCATCTGCCGATACAGGGCGTGGGTAATGCGACTGCGGGCAAATGGTCCCGGCCAGGTCAGTACCGGCACATCGACTGCGAACATTTCGAGACTAGTGGTGCCGCCACCGAAGACCGGCGTATCGAGGACCGCGTCCACCGATTGCAGAAAACCCAGCAGTGCGTCGAGTTTCAGAAAGGGCAGGAAAGCGATGCGGTTGCTCGCGTCCGGCATCGCAAGCCGCAGGCGATTCATCAGCAATTGCCCCATCTGCGCGGTCTTGCTGTTGATCAGAACCAGCATCCCCTTGGGGTCGCGCTGCAGGATGCGCGCGAGGACGGCATCGAACTCGGGGTGGAACTTGATGAGGTTCTGCGCGCAGAAATAGAGCCGTGCGTCCGCGGGAAGCCCCAGGTCTCCGCGGGTCGGCGGGGCGGTTGCGGATAGGGGTGGCTTGAAAAATGTCGGCACCGTCGCCAGCGGAATCAGCGTTTCAGTGTAGTGTTCCTGCGCGTCGCCGGGCTCCATATCCCGGGCTGACAGAAAATAGTCGACACTGGCGATGCCCGTGGTCACCGGATGACCGAAGGTGACGCACTGCACCGGCGCCAGCCGACTGAACGCCAGGAAATAGGTCGTCGGCTCCATGCCGATATCGGTGTAGAACAGCACATCCAAGCGCGCCTGCGCAATGGCCTGCCGCGCCGCGCCGAGATCCTCCCCGAGCACAATCACGTGCGTGTCGGTGCCGACCGGGGTTGTTGCCGGCGGATCGAAGCGGAACACGGTGACGTCGAACTGGCGGCGATCGAGGTGCTCGATGATTCCGCCGTAGAGCTTGGTCATCGGATGATCCGGATGAAAGTACCTGGAAATGAAGCCGATCCGGATCCTCTTGCCGGCCCCCGCGTAGCCGGCGCAGTGCGCAGCGCGCCACGCCAGGTCGGGACTGGCGCGCAGGTAGAAAGCGGCGAATTGCCGGCGCAACTCGCGGTCGTTGCGGCCATGGTAGACGGTGTAGAAGATCGAGCTGCTGGCGTAGCGCAAGGGGTCGGCGAGCCGCGTGCCTTTTGCGGTCAGGGCCGCGATACCGGCGAACAGGCGCTCGCGTGTGCGCTCGATCTCCTCCACCGATGTGGGAATTGCCGGGGTGAGGAAGGCGAGTTTGACTTCGACCCCGGGATGCGGCGCGATCGCCAGCGACTGCTGATAGGCGCCGGCTGCGTCGGCCGTGCGTCCGACATCCTGCAAGGCGTCGCCCAGATAGCAAAACGCCTCCGCGGCTTCGGCCTGCCTGCCGCGGAGGAGCAGGAGGTGGGAGAGGTTGTTGAGTGCGCCCGCGTGCTGCGGCTGCAGCGCGATGACGCGCCGGTAGGCGGCCTCGGCGGCTTCGAGCTGCTGCCGTTCGCGCTGGATATTGGCCAGATTGAACCAGGTGTCGGCAAGCTGCGGGTCGAGCGCGAGCGCGGCGCGAAAGGCAGCCTCGGCTTCGCTGTGCCGCCCCAGCATCGCCAATGCGTTGCCCAGGTTGCTGTGCGCGGCCGGATCGTCGGCCCTGATGGCGATCGCCTCGGTGATCAGGCGCACTGCATCGTCGTAGCGCTTGTCCTGGTAGGCGAGCAGGCCGAGATAATGCGTGGCGTCGGGGTGTTTTGGCTGTTGCGCGAGCAGCTGCCGATAGCCGGCCTCGGCTTCGGCCAGCCGGCCTGCCTGGTGCAAACGCAGCGCTTCCTGCAGGCTCTGACTTGGGTTCATCACGGGCGATTCGGCGGACGGGCACGACCCGCCGCCCGCGGTACGCCGCCAATGTCCGCCCCGGGGTGAGGGCGATGCGCGGCGAGGGTCACGCCGGGATACCGATTTCTTTCAGCAATGCCTTGACGCCGTTCCAGCCGATCTGCACGCCGATGCTCAGCACGATGAAGGCCGACAGACGCAGCAC
Organism: uncultured beta proteobacterium; assembly: GCA_963777455.1. GTDB lineage: Bacteria > Pseudomonadota > Gammaproteobacteria > Burkholderiales > Casimicrobiaceae > PALSA-1003. Next base: position 605,273 of record CAVZQQ010000003.1, on the reverse strand, counting down.
GACCATCATGCCCGTGTGGCCGATGCGCGAGGCGAACGCCTTGGCGTAGCGATAGGTGATCAGGACCGCCAGCGCGACGATGGCGGCGCCGATGACTGCGGCCAGAATCTGGATCAGCAGGCGATCGAGCGTGTGCGCGTGGTTGGCGCCCACGGCGATGGCCACTGACATGACGCCCGGATCGACGGTCAGCGGTAGCGTCAGCGGGTAGAACGATCGCGCCAGGGCAACCGCGGATGCCTGGCGCGGATCGACCGTCATCTCGGAGGATTTCGGTTCGTCGTTGAGCAGCTTCCAGCCGAGCGCGCATACCACCGCACCGCCGGCTACCTGGATCACCGCAACCGAAAGTTCAAACAGGCGCAGGATGAACGAACCGAACAGCATCGACCCCACTAACAGCGCAAACGAGTAGATTGCGATGATCTTCGCGAGCCTGCTGCGCGTTGCGTCATCGGAACCGGCGGTCAGCCGCAGGAAGAGCGGGGCGTCGCCGGGCGGATTGACGACGGGCAGAATGGCGCCAACGACCACCAGGATCGCGCCAAAAAGCTGTGTGAAGTCGGTCCAAACCATTGCCTGCCGGTCCTCGGGCATTCTACCGGGCGGCCGCGTTGTATGCAGTGCCGTCAGCGCCGGGGCAACGCGCGTTCGGCCAAGGCTTCGCGGCCTCATCCTCCACTCGCAACCACTTGACGCGTAACATTGCGGCTGGGTCAGACGTTGGCTTGTGTCTTGACTCGGAACAGCGCGGAGTTATTCTGCGGAACGTGCTCTGGACCAGGTAGAGACGCCATGATTGCGCGCCGGAGCGTGCTTAAAACCCGGGCGGTGATTTCCCTCGCCGACCTGCGTGGAACCCAAGCGGAGGCAGCCCCCATGGCTGATGACGGACTGGTCACGGTAGCAAGCCAACACTCGGTCCAGGACACGCTGGATCGGTTGGAGGCCGACTTGAAGGCCAAGGGCGTCACGAAGTTTGCGCGTATCGACCATGCGGCCGGGGCTGCGTCGGTCGGGATGCCGCTGCGGCCAACGGAGCTGTTGATCTTCGGCAATCCGAAGAGCGGGACGCCTTTGATGCAAGCCAAGCAGACGATGGGTATCGACTTGCCTCTTAAGATACTGGCTTGGCAAGACGCCGACGGCAAGGTCTGGATTACCTGCAATGATCCGCTCTGGCTTGCCCGGCGCCATGGGCTCGGCTCAGGCACGCAGGCGAACGTCAATGCCCTGGCCAACCTCTTGGCCAATCTGGCCAAGGCGGCCGGCTGACCGACGCGCTGTTCAGCGCGGCACGAAGTCGGCCAGCCCAACCTCTGGAAAATACCAGCCGATGAACCGGCGCACCCACCACTGGCCAGTCGCGGCGTGGACCGTCGGGTCGGCGAAGCGATAGTCATAGAGTTTCGCCCGAACCCTGCTCGGGGGTCGATCGGGAAACGGATTGGAGTCCAACAAGGAGAGCACTGGCGGGCTGCCTTCGAGCAGGCGCAGCATAAGATTCTGGAACCACGGATTTGCCTGCGCGCCGCCGAGCGCGGCGAACCACATCTGCCAGTCGAGCCGTGGCTGGTGAGGAATATTCCACGACGGGGCGCGGGTTAGCGGGCCCGGTTTGTAGCGGAATACGTATTCGCGCCAGGTGCGGCCGTCGGCAGAGCCCTCGATCACGATCTCGGGCCGCGCCGTGGTCATGACGGCGAACAATCCGTAAGGGTTGACGATCAACAACGGCTCGAAGGTCTGTGCGATGGCACCGACAACCGGCAGATCCGTACGCGTCAGTGTCTGCCAGATCCGGTTGCAGCCTAGCGGCACGACGACGAACGCGAGCAGCGTCGCCATTAGGGTTGCTGCGCGTCGCGGTTGCGGCGCTCGCCGCTGGATCCATGCGGCAAGCCGCATCGGGGTCACGTGGCGCAACGCCTGATCGTCAAACAAGAAGATACACATCAGCATCGAGAGCAGATTGAAGAAATTGTAATTGCCGGTTAGCAGGATCGAGGTCTGGAACAGCAAAATGCCACATGCCGCGAGCGCCCTCAGGCGCCGCGGCAGGAAGATCAGAAATACGCTTCCCAATTCGATGGCGAGGGCCGCGGCGGTTCCGCCCACCAGCAGCCAGTGAGGCAGTTGTGCGGCGTACCATGCGATCGGGGTAGGCAGCGGTTGCGTCCAGAAGTGATACTCGAGGGCCGTCAGCTGGCGCCACGTGGGGTCGCCGGAGACAAGCTTGGCCGCGCCGGCCAGAAACAAATAGCGAAACACCAACCAGCGGTAAAGCCAGACGACGATGCGCGAGCCGCCGGTGAGAAATAGCGCCAGGAATCCTGCTTCCAGGAGCAGCACATCCCACTGGAAGCTCATGAAATCCTGTCCGGCGTAGACGTAGGACAGATAGAGGGCGAACAGGCCGATGAGCGCCGGTCGCGTCCAACGATCCAGCACCACGAGCGACCCTAGCAGTACGCCGACAACGGTGCCGGCGAGCAACGCCGCATCGCTCGAGTTCAGCCAAAACAGCGTGGGCAAGACGCGATACGCCGCGCTGCCAAGCGCCTGCTTTGCCGCGCCAAGGTAGTTCGTGACAGGCAGGATTCCTGCCCGGCCCACCAGGCCTTCGATCTGGACCGCCAGCGACAAGAACGCGGCTATGTAGATCGCGCCGAACAGGCGCAAGAACACCCAGTTCACGAGCGCGTAGCGCTCCGGTTCGAGCACTGGCCCCCAGAGCAGCTTAGATAGCCCGTTGAGCAAGCCGCGACGCCGCGCCAGGAACGTGTAGGCCGATTCGCTCGCCGGGGCGAACCCCGGAACGTGCGTATAGAGCCACCACCAAGCGCCGCGTCCCGGAGCGTGGCGCAACACGCGAAACGTTGCCGCCGCGCCCGGGTATACCTGTCCGTCCGCCTCGATGAGCTGAATGGCGTGCGCGAACGCGCCCGGCGCGATGCCCGGGAACTCGGCAGCCGCTTCCTGGTAGGGGCGGTAACGCACCTGCTCGCCGGTCAACCCCTGCCAGTAGTCCACCCAGTAGCGGCAGATACCGCAGTCGCCGTCGTAGACGAGGGTAGGGCGCGTCTCCGACATGGCTGCGTCAGCCGGCGCCTGCGCGCGAGACCGGAAACGGGGGAGGCTGGATTAGCGCGTATGGGCGCGCCCGCGCTCGGTCCCCGCGGGGCAGCGGCAAGGCGGCTGTCAGGCGCCGCGCTCCAGCTCCGGGGTCCACCGGCCTTGGCGGGCGAGGCTATTCATGCTGAGGCGTCGGGCCAACGCCTGTTGCGCCTTGGGGGCGTTCTCCGCGCGGCCCGCCCAGCAATGCAGAACGGGGTCTTGTAGCGCCCGGGCATAGGAAAACGACAGCACCCACGGCGCCTTTGGATACAGCACATTGATGGCGTTAAGGTTGGCCGTTGCTTCCTCCGGTGCCTGGCCACCGGAGAGAAAGTTGATGCTGGGCACCGCCGCGGGAACCATCCGGCGCAGCACCGTGACCGTTGCCGCTGCCACTTCGGCCGCCGTTGCCTTGGGTCGGTGGTCCTTGCCGGGGAGCACCATGTTGGGCTTGAGCACCATGGCTTCCAACGCCACGCGATGCCGGTGCAGCGCCGCAAACACCGCGTGCAACACGGCCTCCGTAACCGCAAAGCAGCGCTCGATATTGTGCTCGCCGTCGATGAGGACCTCCGGCTCGACGATGGGCACGATGCCTTCTGCCTGACACGCGGCCGCGTAGCGCGCCAGAACTTCGGCGTTGGCCTCGATGCCGAGCGGCGTGGGATTCTGCGCCGTGATGGCATAGACCTCGCGCCACTTCGCGAAGCGCATACCCTGTGCCTTGAAAGGCCTCAGGCGCTCGGCCAGGCCATCCAAACCCTGCGTGATCAGATCGCCGGGTGCGCCGGCCAAAGCGGTGGTGCCCTTGTCTACCTTGATCCCGGGCATGATGCCGCGCCGGGCGAGGACCTCAGGCAGCGGCGTGCCGTCGTCAGCGCGCTGTCCCACCGTCTCCTCGAACAGGATCACGCCGCTCAGGAACTGTTCCGCGCCGGGCGTGGTGATCAGCAGCGAGCGATAGGCGCGGCGGGACTCGTCGGTGCACTCGATGCCAATGGCTTGGAACCGCTTGGTGATGGTCGGCACACTCTCGTCCGCGGCGAGGATGCCCTTGCCGGGCTGCAGCACGGCACTGATGGTCGCCTGCAGTTCGTTCTCTGGCGTCATGGTTGCGTCCTTGAGCTTGGTAACCGATCCGACCTGCTGTGATCGGTGCGTGTGGAGATTAAAGTTTAGCAGGGTGGGCCGACCGCAGCCGGGCGCGCCGGCTGCGTCAGCGCGGGGCGGCGCGTTCCCAGCCGCGACAGCCGTTCAGGAACAAGTTGACGACAGCACGCACCCAGGCGTCGATCTCGCCCGCAGTCATCGGCGTGCCAAGGCCCAAGGCTCGCCGCTGGGGTCCGGCGACGAGCATATGCAGGAACTGCTCCGCGGCGAAGGTCGGATCGTCCAGCGGAAGACTGCCCGCGTGCGCTTCGCGCTCAAGCAGACCCGCGATCAGCCGAATGCCTTCTTCGCTCGCACCTTCGTTGCTGACCACGCGCGCGAGTTTCGGAAAGCGGCTCGATTCCGCGATGATCAGGCGATGCAACTGGATCGCGGGTGTGGACAGGGCCGCATGCAGGACCAGATTACCCAGCCGATGCAGGATCTCGGCGAGGCTCGCTCCGTGCAGCAGCGGCACCTCCGGAGGCGGGCGCAGCCGCTCTATGGTGCGATGGACAACCGCGCTAAACAGCGCGGACTTGTCCTCGAAGCGGTGGTAGAAGGTGCGCTTTGACACCCGTGCCCGGCGCGCCACCGCCTCGATGGTGGTGGCGCCGTAGCCCAACGTGAAGAACAGTTCGGTCGCCGCATCGACGATGCGGTGGGCGAGTTTCTCGGCGTCTGCCTTCGACGGCCGTCCGCCGCGGCGCGCAACCCTGTCGGTTTTGCCCGCAGCGGCCTTGGGTTTGGCCGCGGACCGGGCCGGCCCGGTCAAGGCCGACCGTGCGCGGCGACGGTGCGCCTAGCGCGGGTTGTAATAGGCAAGCCCGGGCGGCGGCTGGTAGTAACTGGGCCGGGGGGCGTAGTAGGTGGGTCGCGGCGCATAGTAGGCTTGTCGCGTCGCATAGTACGGTGTCGCGACCGGCGGCGCATAGTACCCGGCCGCCGGCCGCGGTGCATAGTAGGCAGGGGCGGGGGGCGGGGCGTAAGAGCTCGGTGCAGGCGGCGCGTAATAGGCCGGACCGGGTGCCGGGGCCGGGTACGGCGCAGGTGCCCCGTAGTAAGAGGGCGCATAGCCGGCGCCGGGAGGCGGCGCGCCGTAAGCAGCGGGTCCCGGACCATAGTAGGCCGGAGCCTGCGCGACCGCTGCCAGAAGGGCGATCGGTGCGGTGACAATCGCGGCGGCGGTGGCGACGACCGCACCGGCAAGGCCCCAGACCGGCCAACCGCCGTGAAAGCCGCCGCGGTAGAAGCCGCCGTGGCCCCCGGCAAAGGCCGACGAGACGGGCGCGAGGGCGAGTGCGACCGCAACAACCGAGGCAAGCACAAGGCTTTGGCGCTTCATCATCGATCCTCCCAAAATGACCGTACGGGATGGCGGGGTCACCACCCACGCCCTCACGCTAACACCTTTCACAACGAAACGCAACGGTACCGTTGCAATTAAGTCCCGGCGCAGGCACGAGCACCAGGTTTCGGATGCGACGTTCAAGCGGGCGAAGGCGGTGCTCGGCGAGCGACAGGTCGTCGATCTGACGGCCGCGGCCGGAACCTACGTCACGGTCGCGACGCTGCTGGCGATGGCGGAGGAATGGGTGCCGGCGGGCAAAGACCCTCCGTTCAAGGCTGGCGAACCCGGATTGGCTGAATTCTCGCTGGAGGGTGCGGGCGAAGCGGCAACGCGCGGCGGCTTTTCCCGCAGCGATTGGCATCCGGCACGCTCATGCGGCGGCATCGTCGTCGGGTTCTCCCTCCCAGGTATAGCGATGGCGCGGCGGGATATCCATGCGCCGCAGGGCGATCCCCATCAAGAGCCCGATGAGCGCCGCGGCCAGATGGGTCTCCCAGGACACCCCTGGCTCGATGGGCAATACGCCCCAGGCCAGCGCGCCGTACATGAAGCAAACCAGCAACGACGCGGCGATGGCGCGCCGGTCGCGTCGGATAAGGCCCGCGACGAAAATGTAGCTGACCAGGCCGTAGATCAGACCGCTGGCGCCGACGTGGACGCCGCCACGGGCGAACAACCACACCGCCACGCCCGGTCCAAAGTAGACCGCCGGCAAGACGCGCAGCGCCGCATTCGGGTACAGGTACAGCATGGTCGTTCCCAGCACCAGCAGCGGCAGCGAGTTGGCGAGGAGGTGGGCGAAGCCGGCATGCACCAGCGGGGCGAACACGATTCCCACCAGCCCCGCCCATTGGCGCGGGCGCACGCCGAAGTCGTCCGGGGCGAGGTCCAGCGCCCAGTTCAACACCGCGATCGCCCAGAGCAGGGCGACGAAGCCGAGCGCGATCCTGACTGCCAGGCGGAAGTTGCCGCGCGCGCGCGCGGAATCGGTGTAGGCAGGGTCGGGGCGGTGAATCTCCATCGTGGCACAGAATACCAGTGGCTGCCGGGCACGCAGCGCGGTCGCGCTATCATCGCCGCCATGCTGCTCGCTGCCGCACTAGGCCTGCTCGTCGCCAGCACCTCCGCGTTCGCTGCCGAACCCTGTGGCACGGGAAGCTACCCGTTTCCCTACACCGATGTCGCCAGCGTCACCGATCCGTTCTGTCCGGGCATCATGGAGGCGTACGTCACCGGCGTTTCCAAGGGCACAACGCCGACCACCTTCAGCCCGGACGACCCGGTCATCCGCTTGCAGATGACCACCTTCCTGGAGCGCTCGCTCGATCAGGGACTCACCCGCGCAAGCCGGCGGGCGGCGCTCAATCAGTGGTGGACACCGCATAACCTGAACGCGATGCAGGCGATATCGGGGCTCGACCTTCCGTTTGCCTGCGTCGCGGACGGCGTGAGCATCTGGACGTCCACGTCGTCATCAACGGTGATCCAGCTGCAGGCCAGTACCGGCGCGTTGGTAGGTACTTGGACCGGGGCCGCCCACACCCAGGGTGTCTTGGCTGCCGAGGGCAAGGTCTATGTGACCGGAAACAGCTCGCCCGGCAGCCTGTTTGTGATCGACCCGACCCAGGTGCCGGGGCCGGTCACGGTGGCCGCCCAGAACCTCGGGGCGTCCCCCAACGCCATCGCCTTCGACGGGACCCACATCTGGACGGCCAACGCCGGAGCGCATCTGGCGGCAAGCACTGTCTCGATCGTTACCCCGCAGGCAACCGTCCCCTATCCGGTGACCAACGTCGCCTCGGGGTTCATGGAACTGGCGGGCATTCTCTATGACGGGGCGCACATCTGGGTCACCGACGAGCTTGCCGGCACCCTGCTGCAACTCGACGCCAGCGGTGCGGTCCTGCAGACCGTGACGGTCGGCGCGGTGCCGAGATTTCCGGCCTTCGATGGCACCAACATCTGGGTGCCGAACTACGGCGACGATTCGGTCACCGTGGTCCAGGCCAGCACCGGCAACGTGGTGGCCACGATCGCCGCGGACGCCAACAACCAGCTAAGCGGTCCGATCGCGGCGAGCTTCGACGGCGAGCGGGTCCTCGTGGCCAACGAATCAAACAACAGCGTGACGGTGTTCAAGGCAGCGGATCTGAGCCTCATCGCCAACGCCTCGACCGGACCTTCTTTTCGGCCGACGGGCAGCGTGTGCAGCGACGGCATCAACTTTTGGGTTACCGCAACCGATCTATTGCGGTTCTGACGAAGTGCGCTCCGCAGAGGCCGGGTTCTGCGCCGTCACTACCCAACACGAGCGCTGCGGCACATGCCCGCATCAGCCCACGAAGGAGGGTGACGCCGCGCTTGGGAAGCGGCTTGTTCCCGAGCGCCGGACGGACCCTGATCTGATCGTCGCCGCCGACTAATGTGGCTGCAAGGCCCGGATGTGATCGAGCTTGGCCGCGTACAGCGCGTGCTGCTTGTCAGTCGGGCTGGTTTCCATGGCCAGCGCCAGTTGCGCGCGCGCCTCGGCGACGTTACCCAGGTGCAGGTCGGCGGCGGCAAGCCAGAAATGAAACTCGTGGTAGTACTCGTCCCGATCGACTTCTCGCGTGAACAGCTTCCTGGCCGCCTGGTAGTCGCCGTTGCGCATTGCGGCCAGGCCAAGGTTGAAGAAATAGAATGGCGGACGGGGATCCAACGCATCGAGCTTGAGGGCGAGCGCCGCAGCCTCCGGGCCGCGACCTTCGGCGCGCAGCACCAGCACCAGGTTGGACATGACCTGCGGGTACTGCGGTTGGAGTTCGAGCACCCGGCTCAACACCCGCTCGGCCGGCACCAGGTTGCCGTGCCGGTAGTACACCGCGCCCAGCGTGTCGTAGGCCTTCAAGAACCCGGGGTCCTGCACGATGGCCGCGCGCGCCCACCAGTAGGCATCATCTAGCCGCCCGACCGCGAGCGCTTCGGCCGCCCGGTTGTTCATGTACATGGCGACCACGGTGCCTTCATTGATCATCTGCATGGCGCGGTTGCCGATGTCCTCCGGTCCAAGAAAGTCGATCGTCAGCGCTGCCGCGCGGTCCCATTGCATCGTGCGCGTGGGCAGGTCTCGGGAGTCCAGCGTCAGATTGACGTGCGCACTGGAAAAATAAAAGTCACCGCTGCGGCTCCAGGCGTCGTCTATCAGCACTTTCTGATAGCGCACCGGCACGCCGATTTCCTTGGCGAACGCCGCGGTCATGATGACCAGTGACAGGCAATTGCCCGATCGCGCGGCGAATGTCTGCGCCGCATTGCGCGTCACCTGTGCATCGTAGACGAGCTTGAGTTGCTGCTTGTCGTAGAGGGCATCAAACAGCCCCCGTTGCGGACCCTTGACGCGCAATCGCGCGGCGATCTCAGTCCTCACGTATTGCTCCATGGCCGGGCTGAGCGCAAACACATCGGCGGCGTTGATGGGCTCGCTCGGAGCGGTGAATCGATCGTCCTGGAACAGGAGGTAATCGGGTTGCTGGACCACCGGTGCGTTCGCACAGGCGCCAAGCAGCGCACATAGGCACACAACACACCAGTTCTTCACGCGAGCCTCCTTTTCCCATGCACGTCGGACCCGCGACCTGCCCGCTCCGGCCGCTGGCCTTCGCCAAGCTTGGGCAGGCGCGCCCGCGCCAACCAGTATGATCCGCGCGGGGGCGGCCTGGCAATCAGGGCGACCGCCCGCCGTGTGCGGGCGCGTGGGCGGCCGCTGGCCGCCGCGCGGCGAGCAACAACGCCTCGATCACCTCCCGAGCGGTGCGCCCGTCGCGCATCAAGCGGCGCAAGGCGATGGCGGCTTCCAGGCCAAGAAAGAGCTCGACGCGCTTGTACGCACCATCTCTTTGCTGCGCCCGGCTCTGGGTCTTGGCGCCGTCCAGACGGCCCCGTCGCGCCCGCGGCCCGAGCGCGCCCGGATGACGTCTTCGTTGCCCTGCGCGGGCGGTCACGGCTGCAGTCCCCGGGTCTTCATCGGCGCGTCGCTCCTGCGTTTGGCACGAGCTAGTTTAGGTCCATGCGGCGCGCTGTACCAACTGGAGAGGGCGTGTTCCGCGAGCGGCGCGCACCCCCGCGCGGTCGAGTGCCTATAATCGCCTCATGGAGGGAAAACCCGGCACCGTCATGATGCGCGTGCGCTGATGAGCGCGGGCGAGCGCGTGCTGGTGACCGGGGCGACCGGCTTTGTCGGATCGGCAATTGTCCGCAGCCTTGCTGGCCGAAGGCTACCCGGTGCGGGCACTCGTGCGCGCGGCAAGCCCGCGCGACCAATCTCGCGGGACTCGACATCGAATCCGTCGAGGGCGACATTGGCGACGCGGCCTCGATCGCGCCGCGCCATGGCCGGGGTGCTCTACGTCGTGCATGCGGCGGCCGACTATCGCCTCTGGGCGCGCGACCCGGATGCTATCGTGCGCACCAATGTCGAGGGCACGCGCAACGGTGATGCGGGCGGCGCTCGCCGCCGGGGCCGAGCGCATCGTGTACACGAGCAGCGTTGCCACGCTGGCGCCAGCGCGCCGACGGCCGCGCGGCGGACGAGACCTCGCCGCTGGCCGAGGCAGCGGCGGTCGGCGCCTACAAGCGCAGCAAGGTCGCGGCCGAAAGGCTGGTGGAAAGCGATGATCGCGCGCGATGGCTTGCCGGCGGTGATCGTCCATCCGTCGACGCCGATCGGTCCGCGCGACAGCCGGCCCACGCCGACCGGCCGGGTCATCCTCGCCGCGGCACGCGGGCGCATGCCCGGGTACGTCGACACCGGCCTCAACCTGGTGCACGTTGCCGACGTCGCCTCCGGCCACCTCGCCGCGCTCAAGCGCGGCAAGGTAGGAGCGCACTATATTCTCGGGGGCGAAAACGTCTTGCTGTTCGAACTGCTGCGCCACATCGCCGCGCTGGTCGGGCGGCGCCCGCCCCGATTCAGACTGCCGCGCGCACCGCTCTACCCGCTGGCGGCTGCGGCGGAAATGCTCGCCACGGTGACCGGGCGAGAGCCGTTGCTGACCCGCGACGGCTTGCGCATGTCCAGGCAGCGCATGTTCTTCAGCAGCGCCAAGGCGGAGCGCGAACTTGACTTCCATCCTCGTGCCTGGACGGTGGGCCTGCGCGACGCAGTGGACTGGTTCCGCGGTGCGGGCTATCTGCGATGACCGCGTTGATCATTGCCGCGCTCGGCTGCGTCGTCTGGGCCTACCTGCTTGCGGCACGCGGCGGCTTCTGGCGCGCCGCACCGCGGGACGCGCCACTGCCGAGGGCTCCGGACGAAGCGCGCTGGCCGCGAAGTGGTGGCCGTCATACCGGCGCGCGATGAAGCCGCGCTTATCGGCCAGACCGTTGAATCGCTGTTGCGGCAGGACTATCCGGGCCGGTTCGACTGTGATCGTCGTCGACGACCACAGCAGCGACGGTACCGCGGCCGCCGCGCGCCAGGCCGCGCGCTTCGCCAACGGGTCCGAGCGGTTGACCGTGCTCGCGGCGCCCAGCCTTCCCGACGGGATGGACCGGCAAGCTCTGGGCCGTCCACCACGGCGTGAGTCAGGCCGTTGCTGGCTCCGAGCCGCCGGATTATCTGCTGCTCACCGATGCCGACATTCACTACGCGCGCGACACGCTGGCCTACCTGGTCCGGCGCAGTGTCCGCGACGGGCTCGTGCTCAACTCGCTGATGGCAAAGTTGCACTGCCAAAGCTTGCGCCGAGCGCGCCTTGATTCCAGCGTTCATCTTCTTTTTCCAGATGCTCTACCCGTTTGCCTGGGTCAACCGCCCGGATTGCCGCATGGCCGCAGCCGCCGGAGGATGCATGCTGGTGCGGCGCGAAACGCTGCAGGCCGCGGGCGGGATCGAGGCGACTCCGCGGCGAACTAATCGACGATTGCGCGCTGGCGCGGTTGCTCAAGGCTCGCGGTCCGATCTGGCTTGGCCTGACCGAGCGCGTGCGCAGTATCCGCGCCAACGCCTCGCTGGCCGACATCCGGCGCATGGTCGCGCGCAGCGCCTATGCGCAGTTGCGCTTCTCGCCGTGGCGGCTGGCGGGCACGGCCACGGCGATGAGCGTGACCTACCTGGCGCCGCCCGCCGCTGGCGTTGCTGGGCGGCGGCGCGACCGCAGTGGCTCGGCGCGCTGGCGTGGGCGCTCATGGCGCTGGCCATGCAGCCGACCCTGCGCTTCTACGCGCGCTCGCCGGCCTGGGGGCTGCTCCTGCCGCTGATTGCTGCGATCTACATCGTGTTCACCTTCGACTCGGCCTACCAGCATGGGCGCGGCCGCGGCGGCGCCTGGAAGGGACGCGTCCACCCGGGCCGGTCGACGCACGCGACTCCGGGGCAGCATCGTTAGGGCACCTTGCCGCGGGAGGATTGTCCTAACTTGGCAAGGGCCGGCGGTTCGTGCGCGGGCTGCCAGCGCTTCGGCGCGGCCGCGGCTCGGTCGCCGTTAGGACTGTGCCCTCGTCTATGAGAATATACGGGTGCCCGGCGACGCGCGGCCGGTGCAGCTTGGCCGTTCGCGCGGTGCGCGACGCGCCAGGCCGCTATGAACCTGCGCCGGGAGAACTGATCGCATTATGCATTCGTCATCGCGTGAGGCGCGGCTCGCGCCGGACCCCGAGGTTGTTACGCGCCAACGGCCCAGCGACCCTGCACGGTCGAATCTCGAGCGCGGCATCGACGCGGCGACCGCCGCGCTCCTGAAACTCGCGCGTCCGGATGGGCACTGGGTGTTCGAGCTCGAGGCCGACGCCACCATTGCCGCCGAGTACATCGTCTTGCAGCACTTCCTGGGCGAGATCAACCCGGCGCTCGAGACCAAGATCGCGATTTACCTGCGCCGCTTGCAGGGCCCGCACGGCGGATGGGCGCTGTTCCACGGCGGCGCCGTTCAATATCAGTGCGAGCGTGAAGGCCTACCTGGCGCTCAAGCTTGCCGGCGACGACCCCGCACGCGGCGCACATGCGCCGGGCGCGCGAGGCCATTCTCGCCCACGGCGGTGCCGGCACGACCAACGTCTTCACCCGCATCCTGCTGGCGCTGTTCGGAGTGATCTCCTGGGCGGCGGTGCCGATCATTCCGGTCGAGATCATGTTTCTGCCGCGCTGGTTTCCGTTCCACCTGGCGCGCGTTTCGTATTGGAGCCGGACCGTTCTGGTGCCGCTGCTGGTCCTGCAGGCGCTCAAGCCGCGGGCGCGCAATCCGCGCGGCGTGCAGATCGACGAGCTGTTTCCGGGACGCCCGCGCGGCGCGCCGCTGGGCGATCGCTCCGCACCAATCGCGCGTCGCGCTTCGTCGTCTTCGCCGCCATCGATGCGGCTATTGCGTTTGGTCGAGCCATTGATCCCGCAGCGGCATGCGCCGGCGCGCGATCGACCGCGCGGTCGCGTTCGTGACCGAGCGGCTCAACGGAGAGGACGGCCTGGGGGCGATCTTTCCGGCCATGGCCAATGCGGTGATGATGTTCGATGCGCTGGGCTATGCGCGCGATCACCCGCAGCTCGTGCTCGCCCGCAGAGCCATCGACAAGCTGCTCGTTGTCACGCGCGAGGAAGCGTACTGTCAACCGTGCGTATCGCCGGTTTGGGACAGCGTTCTGGTCTGTCAAACCCTGCTGGAGGTCGGCGGCGAACCAGGCCCGCGCGCGCAGTGCGCAGCGGCCTGTCCTGGCTCGCGGCCAGGCAGGTGCTCGACACCGTCGGCGACTGGGCCGACCAGCGGCCGCATGTTCGCCCCGGCGGCTGGGCGTTCCAGTACGCGAACCCGCACTATCCGGATCTCGACGACACCGCGGTGGTGGTGATGGCGATGGACCGCTTCGCCCGGCGCCGCGTCGTGCGCGGCGAGCCGGATTTCCACGACGCGATCGAGCGCGGACGCGAATGGGTGCTGGGCTTGCAGAGCGCGAACGGTGGCTGGGGCGCATTCGACGCCGACAACACCAGCGAATATTTGAACCACATCCCTTTTGCTGACCACGGCGCGCTGCTTGATCCTCCGACGGCCGATGTCACGGCACGTTGCGTGAGCATGATCGCCCAGCTCGGCGATCCAGCCGACGCCGCCGGCGCTGAGCAAAGGGCTCGCGTTTCTGCGCCGGACTCAGGAACCCGACGGTAGCTGGTACGGGCGCTGGGGCATGAATTACGTCTACGGAACCTGGTCGGTGCTGTGCGCGCTCATCGCCGCTGGTGCGGGCTCCGCAGGCGCCGGAAGTGCGCCGCGCCGTCGGCTGGCTGCTTGCGGCGCAGAACGAGGACGGCGGCTGGGGCGAGACGGGCGAGAGCTACGGGCTCGACCACTGCGGCGATGAACTGGCAGCCGAGCACGCCCTCGCAAACGGCCTGGGCGCTGCTGGGGCTGATGACCGGCGGGCGAGGAGCGGCATCCGGCTGTCGAGCGCGGCGTCGATTATCTGCTGCGCCGTCAGGGTCCGGACGGCTTCTGGCGCGAGCCGCAATACACCGCGACCGGCTTCCCGCGCGTGTTCTATCTGCGTTATCACGGCTACGCCAAATTCTTCCCGCTGTGGGCGCTTGCGCGCTACCGCAACCGTACGCAGTCCGGCGAGCGCCAGATCGCGTTGCGGCATGTGACCGCAGGGCCTGAGAGCGCTGCGTCCGGTCGTTGCGGTCACGGGGCTTGCCGCCGAGGCGCGCCTCGCGGCAGGGCGGGGCGTGCGTGCGCTCGCCGGCGGCGGCAATGCTGCAGCGCTCGGGGCGGCGCTGGAACGCGCGCTCGCCCGTGGCGCGAGCGCGGTCCTGAGCTTCGGTATCGCCGGTGGACTCGACGCAGAACTCGCGTGCGGCGCTTGGCTCATCGCCGGCGCCGTCGTCACGCCCGGCCGAGCGCTGGCCGTGCGACCCAGCGTGGGTGCGTAGCCTGGCGACGCGTCTTCCCGGTGCACGGATCGCCGATCTCGCCGGGGTTGACGCGCCGGTCTCGGAGGCCGCTGCCAAACGCGCCTTGCAGCGCGCTACCGGCGCTGCGGCGGTCGACACCGAGTCACACATCGCGGCGGCGCTTGCCGCGGCACACGGATTGCCGTTCGGCGCGTTCAGGGTAGTCGCGGACAGCGCCCGCCGGATGCTTCCGCCCGCCGCACTGGTTGCGCTCGCACCGGATGGCAGGATCCGCCACGCGGCCGTGCTGGGCTCGCTCGCGCGCACGCCCACGCAATTGCCGTTGCTGCTGCGCACCGCGCTCGACGCTCGCACGGCGATGCGCGCCCTCTCACGCGGCCGTCGACTCCTTGGCCCCAGACTCGGTTACCCGGATCGCGGCGAGCTTCTGTTCGACGTGTCGTGAGAAAACGTACTGGGCCGGCCGTTGGTATTGCAACGGGATCTCCGGTGCCATAGCGCCGTCGGTGCGTACGCCGCGCCAGCCGACGGCGAGCGCCTTGAACGGATGGCGCACCGCATCCTGCACGGCACTGGCTTCGTAGCCGCTGTGCACCATGCAGTCGGCGCACTTCTCGTAGTTGCCCGTGCCGTACGCGTCCCAATCGGTTTCTTCCATCAATTCGCGAAACGTCCGGGCGTAGCCCTCACCGAGCAGGTAGCAGGGGCGCTGCCAGCCGAAAACATTGCGCGTCGGGTTGCCCCACGGCGTGCAGTGATACTCCTGGTTGCCGGCCAGGAAGTCCAAAAACAGGCTCGACTGGCTGAACGACCAGGCACGCGCACCGCGGCCGCGGCGGAAGATGTCGCGGAAGAGCTGCTTGGTGCGCTCGCGGGTGAGAAAGTGGGCCTGGTCCGGCGCGCGCTCGTAGGCATAGCCGGGTGAGACGGTAATGCCGTCGATACCGAGCGCGCCGGCCTGGTCGAAAAACCGCGCTACGCGCTCGGGGTCGGCATCGTTGAACAGGGTGCAGTTGATGTTGACGCGAAAGCCGCGTTCCTTCGCGGCCCGCAGCGCCGCCACGGCCCGCTCGTAGACGCCGTCTTCGCACACCGACCGATCGTGCATCTCCCGGTCGCCGTCCAGATGCACCGACCAGACCAGGTACGGGCTGGGGCGGAACAAGCCAAGGCGCTTCTGCAGCAACAGCGCATTGGTGCACAGGTACACGAACTTGCGCCGCGCCACGATGCCGGTGACGATGGCATCGATCTCCTTGTGCAGCAGGGGCTCCCCGCCGGCAATGGACACCACCGGGGCGCCGCATTCGTCGACCGCGGCCAGGCATTCTTCGACCGACAGCCGCTGATTGAGGATCTCGTCGGGATAATCGATCTTGCCGCAGCCCGCGCAGGCGAGGTTGCAGCGAAACAGCGGCTCGAGCATGAGCACCAGCGGGTAGCGGCGGCGCCTTGCCAGCTGCTGACGCACAATGTAGGCGCCGATACGCGCCTTCTGCATGAGGGGGATAGCCACGATTGCGGTGCGCCGGAAGCGCCTGATCAGCTCGCGCGCGCCGTGGCGCGCCGGGTGCGCAGCAATTCGGCGGGCAGACGGAACTCCACCTTTTCCTCGATCCCGGGCAGCGTGGTGACTTCAATGGGCCCGAGGCGGCGCAGCGCCGCGACCACGTCATCGACCAGCTCCTCCGGCGCCGAAGCGCCAGCCGTGATACCCACCACAGCGGCTCCCTGCACCCACGCCGTCTCCAGCTCGCTGCCATCCGTGAGCAGGTAGCTCGGCACACCGGCTTCGACGCCTATCTCGCGCAAGCGATTCGAATTGGAGCTGTTTTTGGCTCCGACCACCAGGATCACGTCGGCTTGCTTGGCCAGTTCGCGCACGGCTGACTGGCGGTTCTGGGTTGCGTAGCAGATGTCATTGATGTCCGGCCCGACGATATCGATGAAGCGGCGCTTCAGCGCCGCGATGATCGCGCGCGTATCGTCGACGCTCAGCGTGGTCTGCGTCACGTACGCGACGGGCGTATCGACCGGCAGGTCCAGTCGCTCGACATCCTGCGTGGTTTGCACCAGTACCACCGGTCCGGGTACCTGGCCCATCGTCCCTTCGACCTCCGGGTGGCCCGCATGGCCGACCAGGATCACCACGCGTCCCTGCGCGACATAGCGTTTGCCCTGGCCATGGACCTTGGCAACCAGCGGACAGGTCGCGTCCAGGACGCGCAGCCCGCGCGTGCGCGCGTCCTGCTCCACGACGCGTGCGACGCCGTGCGCACTGAACACGGTGATCGCGCCGGTGGGTACCTCCGAAAGGTTCTCGACAAACCGCGCACCCTTGGCGCGCAGGCTCTCAACGACATGCCGGTTGTGCACGATTTCGTGCCGAACATACACCGGCACCCCAAACTTGGCGAGCGCTTGCTCGACGATGTCGATCGCCCGGATCACTCCGGCGCAAAAACCGCGCGGCTGGGCGAGCACTACACGCAAGGTAAAGGCCTTTCTTGCAGGACCAAGTAAGACATCAAGTATATCATTGCTCCCTCCTTCACCCGGGCACCCAGTGTCTGCCCAAACCGTGATCCAAGAGCGCCGAGGAGTCGATGCCATCCATTCATCTGCTCACGGCCACCATCGGCCTCGCTAGCCTGACTGCTGCGACCGGCTATGCCATCCTAGCCCTCGTCGCGGCAATCGTGTGGCATCGACGCCGAGCGGCAGCGCATGCCCTACCCATGCCACCGGTGACGGTGCTCAAGCCCTTGTGTGGGGCGGAACCGGGCTTGTACGCGAACCTGCGCTCTTTCTGCGAGCAGAGCTATCCGGAGTATCAGATCGTATTTGGCGTTCGCGATCGGGCCGATCCGGCACTCGCGGTGGTCGAGCGGCTAGTAACCGACTTCCCGTCCCTGCCGATCGACGTCGTGATCAATCCGCAACTGCACGGCAGCAACTACAAGGTCAGTAACCTGATTAACATGGTGCCGCTGGCGCGTCACGGGGTACTGACGATTGCCGACAGCGATGCCCGCGTCGAGCCCGACTACCTCAACACCGTGACGGCGCCCCTGCTGGACCACAAGGTGGGGCTGGTCACGAGCATCTACCGCGACGTGCCGACGGAGTCGATCTGGTCGCGGCTCGGGGCGATGTACATCAACGAATGGTATATGCCCTCGGTGCTGATCGCGTGGCTGTTCGGTTACCAGGGCTATGTTTCCGGCCAGACGATGTGCCTGAGGCGGGAGACGCTGCAGGCGATCGGCGGCCTGCAGTCGATCGCGAACCATCTTGCCGACGACCATCGATTGGGCCAACTGGTTTGCGGGCTGGGACTGCGCATCGCGTTGTCGCCCTATGTGGTCAGGGCGGAACACCACGAACCAAGCTGGGATTCACTCACTCGCCATGAGCTGCGGTGGATGCGAACCATACGCGCGCTGCGGCCGCGGAGCTATTGTTTCCTTTTTCTGAGCTTCAGCCTGCCACTGGCCACGTTGGGCATCCTGCTCGACGCCGCGTTGAGCTTCGGGTCGACGGCCGCGTGGACGCTTTTCCTGACCACGCTTATGGCGCGACTGGGGTTGCATTTCGTGCCCTGGTTGCGCGGTACTCGGCCGCTGCTGGCGGATTTGTGGCTGGTGCCGGCGCAGGATGTGCTGCTGGTCTGGGTCTGGTTGCGAGCTTTCTTCACCTCTCGCATCTCCTGGCGGGGTAACGAGTTCGATATCGGCGCCGACGGCGTCATGCGCAGGCTGTCCTGAAGCCCCGCCAGATCCGGGGCTTCCCTTGTTGCCCGCTGCTTGACGAGCACGCGCCTTGAGAATCGCAGCCTATATCGGCGGTGTGCTCGGCCTGGCGCTGCTGATCACGCTGGTCGTTCGCGCCGACTTCGCCGCGATGCTTCAGACCTTCGCTATCGGCGGCTGGGCGCTGCTCTGGCTGGTGCCCTATCGCAGTCTGTACTTTCTGCTTTATGCCCTCGGTTGGCTTAGTCTTCTTCGCCCTTACGATCCCGAACGGCGCGCCGGACTCGGTTACGTTTTCTGGGTTACGACCGTACGCGAGGCGGTCGACCGGCTGCTCCCGGTGGCCAGCATCGGCGGCGGCGTGGTGGGGGTTCGCCTGATGCGCTGGCGCGGGCTCGCCGCGGTGCCCGTGGGAGCCACGGTAATCGTCGAGATTCTGCTCACGCTGATCGCGCTGTACCTGTTCGCGGCGCTCGGATTGTTCCTGCTCTTCGACTACGACCAGACTGGCGAGGAATACCGTCGCTTTGTCCTCGCCTTGCTGTTCGCCCTGCCGGCGCCGGTGCTCACCGCGCTGCTGCTGCGCTACGGGTCGATATTCGGCAGGTTGCAGAAGTTCCTGGCGCCGCTGGTGGGCGCAGGGCTGCGGTCCGCGGGCGCGGCGGCACTCGATTTCGAATTGCGCGCCTGCTTCCATCGAGGGCGAACTCTGTTCTTCACCGGCGCGTTGCAATTGGCGGCGTTCATTTTCGGATCCTTCGAGATATGGCTCGCGTTGCGCCTCTTTGGACATCCTGTCGGTGCCAAGGCCGCTCTCGTGCTGGAGAGCATGACGCAGGCGATGCGCCATCTGGCGTTTGTCGTACCCGCGGGTCTCGGCGTTCAAGAAGCCGGCTTGGTACTTTTCGGGCACGCGCTGGGCATCAGCAGCGAATTGGCGCTTGCCGTCTCCATGGCCAAGCGCATGCGAGAGGTGCTATGCGGCCTGCCGTCGCTCATGTCCTGGCAATGGCTGGAGGGTCGACGACTGCGCTGACTCGAAGGCGGGACCGTGTTCCGGACACGATGTCGCATGCCGGCAAAAAAACCGCGCGCGGCATGCAGGACCTACAGGGCAACGGTCCTTCGCGCAGGACCGGGCGAGCGATCGGGTATATGATGACTTCATCCTTCATCAGGTCCGCACTGGCAGCCAACAGTGCTCCATCCCGTGCAAACGGACAGGCCGAACAGCCGGTGCAAGTGCCGCGCATGATGTCGCGAAGGCCGTGCTTCTCGAGTGCAGTGGCGCAGTCCGCGTTCCATTCCCTTGCGCCGCGGCGCTGGGCAGCGCGCGCCAGCGTGACGCTGCTTTGCCTCCTGGCGGCGCCCCTTTTCCTGGTGCCCATGAGCGCAGCGGCGCATGCCATCGTCCTGAGCGCACAGCCGGCCGCGGACACCGTCGTGACCGCGGGGGAGCTCGCTATCCGCCTCGCCTTTAACAGCCGCGTCGACAGCAGGCGCTCGGCACTGAGCCTGCAGCGACCCGACGGCGGCGAGGTGCCGGTCGTTCTTGCGTTCGACAACCCACCCGGGGTGCTCGCCGCCCATGCTCGAGTGGACGTCGATGGCCGCCGGAAGCTGCGCTGGCAGGTGCTCTCCCTCGATGGTCATATCACCCGCGGCGAAGTGGATTTCTCGGTCCGTGACGCAGCCGCCGTTCGTTGAGCACGCTGTTCGACCTCTTCGGCTTTCTCAGCGTTCTCCTGCATGGCTCATTGTCGCCTTCGCCGTGTTCGAATGGGGCGTGCGCACGCGGCGCATTGCAGCGCCGAATCCGCGGCGCGTTTTTCCGTTGCTGACCGCGCTGGGGGGGCCCTTCTGCTGACGCATTCGCATGCGCTGGGCAACGTCAAGCAGGAGCTGTACGTTGAGTTTACGCACCTACCGATCGCGGTGCTGGGCATCGGCGCCGGGTGGGCACGCTGGCTCGAGGTGGAAGCGCCGGAGGCAGAAGGGCGCTGGGCCGGATGGGTGGCCGGTTTGCTTCGTGCTGATCGGCCTGTTGCTGCTCGGCTACCGGGAAGCATGAGTCCACCATGCCTTGCACCATGACTGCCAGCGGGATTGACGCGTGCCAAAGCTGACCATGCGGGTGGTGGCAGCCTGTGCGCGCCATCCCTGGCTCGTGCTGGTGTTCGCTGCGTTGCTCGCCGCCGCGGCGTTCGCCTATACCGCGCGGCACATCGCCATCGACACCGACAGTACGCACCTGATCGCGGCGGATGCGAGCTGGCGCCAGCGCGAGATCGCCTTCGATGCCGCCTTCCCGCAGCGCACCAACCTGATCGCGGTCGTAATCGACGGCGCGACGCCGGAATTAGCGGAGCAGGCGACCGCGGCCCTGGCGCAGCGGCTGGGGAGCGAGACCAGCTTCTTCCGCGCCGTCTGGCGGCCCGACGGAGGGGCGTTTTTCGATCGTGCTGGCCTGCTGTTCGAATCGACGACCGACCTCGCGCAAACGACACAGCGGTTGATCGCGGCACAACCGCTGCTGGGCAGCCTGGCCGCAGACCCCAGCGTGCGCGGACTCATGGACGCCTGGTCGCTGCTCCTCGACGGCGTGCGCGACGACCCGGCACACTTCGCCGAGCTCGCGCAGCCGTTGTCCCGGTTTGCCGATGCCTTCGAGGCCGTGGTCGCCGGGCGCGAGGCGATTTTTTCGTGGCAGAGCCTGTTTGCCGGTCGCGCCCCGGATCCCCGCCAGTTGCGTCGGTTCATCCTCGTGCAACCGCGACTCGATTTCAGCGTGCTGCAGCCCGGCGAACGCGCTACGGAGGCGATTCGCCACACCGCGCATGAGCTCGGACTCGACGCCGATCCCCGCCTGCGGGTCCGGCTGACCGGTCCGGTACCGCTCGCCGACGAGGAGTTGGCTACCCTGGCCGACGGCGCCGGGCCGAATGCCGCGCTGATGCTGGGGGCCGTGATCGGGCTGTTGTGGCTCGCGCTGCGTTCCTGGCGCCTGATCGCCGCGGTCATGCTGAGCCTCGGCGTCGGGTTGCTCGTGACCACCGCGTTCGGCCTGCTGCTGTACCGCACCTTGAACCTTATCTCCGTCGCCTTCGCCGTGCTTTTCGTAGGCCTCGGCGTCGACTTCGGTATCCAATTTTGCGTGTGCTATCGCGCCAAGCGCCATGCCGACGGCGATTTGCTGGGCGCGTTGCGCGCTGCCGGCGGGGAAGTCGGCGGCGCGCTGGCGCTCGCCGCCACCTCGATTGCGGCGGGTTTTTACGCCTTCCTGCCGACGGAGTATCGCGGCGTCTCCGAGCTCGGCGTCATCGCGGGTACCGGCATGATCATCGCGTTCGTGGGGAGCATCAGCTTGCTGCCCGCGGTCGTTGCGCTCCTGCGCCCCTCCGGGGAGCGCGCCAGCGTGGGCTTTGCCGCGCTCGCGCCTCTGGATGGGTTCCTGGTGCAACATCGGCGCACGGTGATGACGGCGGCCGGTGTCGTCGCGGCTGCCAGCCTGGCGCTGCTGCCGCGACTGCAGTTCGACTTCAATCCGCTGCACCTGCGCAGCGCGAAAGTTGAATCGATGGCGACCCTGCTTGACCTGATGGCCGATCCGCAGACCTCGCCCAATACGCTCAACATCCTGACGCCTTCGGTTGCGGCCGCGGTGGCACTCGCGCGGCGGCTCGAGCAGCTGCCGGCGGTTGATCATGCCCTGACGCTGGCGAGTTTCGTGCCGGACGACCAGCCCGAGAAGCTCGCCCTGATCGCGGACGCGGCGTTGCTGCTCGAGCCGGTCCTCAATCCCGGGCAGACCCGGCCCGCGCCGAGCGACGAGGAAACCGTGCGCGCGATGCTGCGCACCGCGGAGGCGCTCGAGCGCGTGGCGGCCGCGCATCCGGCCACGCCCGCGGCGAGTGCAGCTGCGCGCCTGGGCGCGGCACTGCGCACGCTCGCGCAAGGCGCGCCGCTGCAGCGGGAGCGCTTGCGCGCGGCGTTGATTCCCGGACTGGTGACCACGCTGGCGCAATTGCGCGCGGCGATGCAGGCGGTCCCGGTGTCGCTTGCCACCTTGCCCGACGAACTGCGCCGGGACTGGGTCGCCGCCGACGGGCGGGCCCGTATCGAGGTCTTTCCCCGAGGTGACGCCAACGACAACGCCACGCTGCGCCGCTTCGTCGTCGCAGTGCGCGCGGTCGCGCCGGACGCGACCGGGGCGCCGGTGTCGATCCAGGAATGGAGCCGCGCTATCGTGCGTTCGTTTCTCCAGGCCGGGCTGTGGGCACTGCTGGCGATAACGCTGCTGCTCGCCTGCACCTTGCGCCGGGCGAGCGACGTGCTGCGGACACTTGCGCCACTGCTGCTTTCCGGCGTGGCCACACTCGGCATCTGCGCCGCCGCCGGCTTTCCACTCAACTTCGAGAACATCATTGCGCTGCCGCTGCTGTTTGGCATCGGCGTCGCGTTCAACATCTACTTCGTGCTGGCGTGGCGCGCGGGGCAGCGCGGGCTGCTGCAATCAAGCCTCGCGCGGGCGGTAATTTTCAGCGCGCTGACCACCGGGACCGCGTTCGGCAGCCTGTGGCTGTCGCACCATCCGGGAACCGCGAGCATGGGCAAGCTGCTGGCGCTGTCGCTGGCCTGCACCCTGGCTGCGGCACTCCTGTTCCTGCCGGCGCTGCTAGGGGCGCCTCGGCCGCCACGCTAGAGCGGTTTCAAGGCGCGGCATCGCACGACAGTCCTGCAAGCGCCCTCAGGGAGTTAGGTGCTCGCCGATCCCCGTGCGGGGCCGTCAAGGCCGATTGCCAAGGCTAGCTTGGGTTGAAGCGTACCCAGGCCCCAGTCCGAATGAAAGTAAAAAATACTTGACATGGTGTATTCTTTGTTATACATATTGTCGAATATCATATACAAATGAAAGGAGTCGTCCATGTCCTTCCGCGACAAGAGTGCCTGGATATCCATGCCATCGATGGTGGCGATCTATGGCTTGCACTTCCGGTCGGTCGGCCGCGCCGGGCCGCGGCCTGGCCGCTTCCGCTGCGGCGGACTGCTGCAGACCATCGTTGCCCTCGTCCTTGTGCAGACCGCCGTGATTATCGCTGTCGCCATCTGAATGGAGCCCCCCATGTCCTTCCGCGAGAAAACTGCCTGGATATCGATGCTATCGATGGTGGCCATTTATGGCTTCTACTTCTGGTCGATCGTCCGCGCTGGGCCGCAGCCTGGCGCCTTCCACTTCGGCGGACTGCTGGAGACCATCGTTGCGCTCGCTATGGTGCAGACAGTCCTGATTGTCGCGGTCGCCATCTTCAAGCCCGAGGACGCGAAGGCGCCGCGCGACGAGCGCGACCGGCTGATTCAACTCAGGGCCATGCGCTTCGCCTACAGCGGCCTCGCGACGGGCATCGCGCTGGCCTGCTTTTTCGGCGCCTTCGATCCGCCGATCGTGTTCAACACCAATGCCCTGCTGTTCATACTGGTTACCGCCGAGATCATGCGCAATGCCTGCCAGATTGTTCAATACCGGCGTAGCGCCTGACATGGGCGTGATCCGCAACGAAATCAGACGCCTGCGCTTCGAGCATGGCGAGATGACACAACAGGAGCTAGCGGAAAAAATCGGCCTTACTCGCCAGACAGTGAACGCAATCGAGCAGGGAAAATACTCGCCGTCACTGGAAGCCGCCTTCCGAATATCTGCCGTGTTCGACCAGCCACTCCAAAGCGTATTCCACTATGTCCCGGATTGATGGCCCTGAGCTCTTCACCAGCACTCGCTTGCGTAAAACTCAGAAGGCGATGCTGTTTGGGAAGTCTTCGACCCTCACCTTGACCGAACGAATCGATTGCGGAGCCATCCGGGCGGTCGAGCTGGTCCGCACTCGAACCCAATGCGGTGCCGGAGTGCTAAACGATTCCCCGGATGAGCAACACGCCGACACCGTGTTCCAAACGGATTGCAGCAAGGCCACCTCAATCATGCCGGGAACATCGAGCCGCAAGGCACCGGCCGCGAGGGCAGCTGCTGGCAATACGCCTATCAATAATCCCAATAGGCCAAGGAGACGGGCAAGTCTTGGACTACGCAAGCGGTCGATCGACCAAAGGTTAAGGCTCGCTTCGGCGTTCGGTTTCAACCGGTCAATGCAACGCGCTATAGCCCGAGCGACCACCGCAGCGTTGTAGATGGGCGGTAAACGCTGCTCGCTAGGTCGCGCCGAGCGGCCCCGGAAAGGCTGCATCCAAAGCCTGAAGGTCTCGTGGCGCGAGGGCTAGTGAAAGCGCCACGGCGTTCTCCTTGACGTGCGCTGGATTGCCGGATTCGGGAATTGCGATAACGTTCCCGCCGCGAATCACCCAGGCGAGCGCGACCGCTGCGGCCGAGCAACCATGCGCAGCGCCGATCTGCGCCAGCGTGGGGTTACCTATGCGGCTGGCCAACGAATTCGCGCTACCCGCCGTGCTACGAAATACGACGTTACCGCTTTGGACGTAAGTGCGCACATCAGCGAAGCCCTCACGCTGCAGCAGCGCAGCAAGCTCTGCCATGGGTAACGCGTTTCTACCCAGGACATTGATCCCGCGGAGCAGTGCCATCCAAGTACTCATGGCGCAGATTTTGCCGCTACCGCATAGAGCACATTTGCCTCGACTGATTCGATGCCGGATTTGCGGATGTAGTCGAAGTTGGCATCGCGAACGCGATCGCAAGCCTCGGCGTCCAGTTGGGCAACAGTGCCTCGATAGCCGGATCCGAGCACTGCGGTCCACCAGGCCTCTGGTGAAGCAATCGGGTGGCGGCCCGATTCAGCCACAACGGTCGCGCCAGCGATTCCCGCCTCGGCGAACAATGCGCTCAAGGATTGCGGATCGCAGATACGATCCCACGGATTGAAGCCTTTGTAGAGGTCCGGCCTTACCTTCCGGATCGAGTCCCAGAATGCGGATGTTGCCGGCTCGAAGAAGTGCGGTCCCCACGTCGTAATCGCCAACCTTCCGCCGAGGCGAACTCGCTGCCAGAGTTGGCGCAATCCCAGCTGCATCTTGGGCACGAAGAAGATCCCGAAAACGCAGACGACCGCATCAAATGGAACGTCCGCGGTGTCCAAGTTCAGCAGATCGCCCACACGAAACTGAACGTTGAGCAGGCCACGTGCCTTTGCCTTGGCGCGTGCATTTTCGAGCAGGCGGTCCGCGAGGTCGACGCCGAGCACGGAGCCTGATGACCCCACCGCCTCGGCCGCGGACAATGCGGATGCGCCGCTGCCGCAACAGACATCCAGGACGGCGGCGCCCTTATTTAGTTGCAGGCGCTCAATCGTCCTGCGCCCGAACCGCTCCCAGAAGGAGTTTGCAGGATCATCATAGAAATCGGCCGCAGCGTTGTAGGTACTCGCCGCCCGGGTTCGAGCGTCCTCCGCGTTCATCGCCGTGCCCGCGTTTCCTATCGCCGCACTAGACGCGCAGTGTAACCAATTTCTACGCGAGCCGACCCCCTGTCCAATCCCGCACACAGGGGTACTTGCGCGGACCCATCGCGCTTAGGGTGCGCTAATGGGCTAGCGCGAACTCGCTTCGCTCGCCGATCTACCGCGGCTGCGTGTTCGGCCCACTGCCAGACAAGCAATCCGGGGAAGAAAATGGTGACGTCGCGCAGCCGCTGCGCTGTCGCTAACGCGAGCGCGAGGTGTTTCATCATTGGGGGAAATCGGCGAACCCGCCGCTGCGCGCACCGGTAGCGCGCAGCAGCTCCTTGATGGCAGGCGCGGTCAACGCTGCGAGCTCAGCGGCATAGCCGTAGCCGTTCGCTGCACTGGCGAACGCGGCGCCGGTTGCCGGGTGGGTATAGATCTCGGTGAGTCCCTCCGGCAAATGCCGCAGCACGCCTTCCAGGCGTGGCTCGGTCATCGCGCCGGACCATGCCAGCCCGAACACGCGATCGGGCGCGGTCAGACCCTGGCGTCGAGCGCGGCGCCGCAGCAACGCGACCCAGGGCGCCACGAGCCACTCGCGTCGATAGCGGCGGCCGGAGTCGATCCGCGCCAGCAGGGTCCGCGCTTCCCAAGGCACCCGCACTGCACGCAGGCCGTAGCGCCTGCCGACGGCGAGCAGCTGGGCGCCAACCGTGGGATGCAGGTGCAGGTGATGGTGGCAGTTGACGTGGTCGAGCGACAGCCCCGTAGCCTGATAGGCACGAAACTGTGCCTCGATCTCCGCCACCAGTTGACGGCGCACGCGCGGTCGCAGGAACATGTCCACGCCCGCGCTCGCGATGTCGTGGCGTAGGTGTCCTTGGCTGTCGACGAGGTCCGGTATGCGTTCGGGCGGCAGGATGGGTTGGCCATCGACGAGCACCAGGTGCAAACCAACCCGCAGCGACGGCAGACGCTGCGCACGCGCTACCGCGTCAGCGGCCGCCGCGCCCCCCACCATCAGGCTCGCCGCCGTGAGGATGCCCTTCGTGTGCGCGAGTTCGACGCCTTCGTTGATTTCCCGCGCCAGGCCGAAATCATCGGCCGTGACGATCAGCCCCTTCAGTGCGCGGCCTCGCGCCGCTCGCGCAGGAAGTGAAAGAATTCGATCCCCTCACGCAGCCGGCGTTTCATCATCTGCGGGCTGCGTACCATCTCGCTCACGATCGAGGCGATCTTGCCACTGCGAAAGTAGAAGCGCCGGTAAAACGTCTCCACCGAATCGAATATCTCGCTGTGGCTCAAGTGCGGGTAATGCAGCGGGGCGATCTGTACGCCGTGCGCGTCGACAAGCCCTGCATTGGCGCCATCGAGCCAGCCGTTTTCCAAGGCCTGGCGATAGAGATGCGTGCCGGGATAGGGCGCGGCCAGCGACACCTGGATCGTGTGCGGATTGATCTCGGTAGCGAAGCGTATCGTCTGCTCAATGGTTTCCTTCGTCTCCCCGGGCAGGCCGAGGATGAAGGTGCCATGGATGGTGATGCCAAGCTCGTGGCAATCCTTGGTGAAGCGGCGGGCGAACTCGACGCGCATGCCCTTCTTGATGTTGTAGAGGATCTGCTGATTGCCCGTTTCGTAGCCCACCAGCAGCAGCCGCAAGCCGTTGTCGCGCAGCACCTTGAGCGTCTCGCGGGGAACGTTGGCCTTGGCGTTGCACGACCAGGTGACGCCGAGCTTGCCCAGTTCCTTGGCGATGGCCTCGGCACGCGGCAGGTTGTCCGTGAACGTGTCGTCATCGAAAAAGAATTCCCGGACCTGCGGAAACGCCTTCTGCGCCCACGCGATCTCCTCCACGACGTGCCCGACACTGCGCGTCCGGTAGCGGTGCCCGCCGACGGTCTGCGGCCACAGGCAGAACGTACAGCGCGACTTGCAGCCGCGCCCGGTGTAGAGCGACATGTAAGGGTGCTTCAGATAGCCGCTGAAGTAATTCTCGATCTTGAGGTCACGCTTGTAGACCGGCGTGACGAAAGGCAGCGCGTCCATGTTTTCGAGGATGGGCCGGGCCTCGTTGTGGACGATGCGGCCGGCGGCGTCGCGGTAGGAGATGCCCAGCACCTGGTCCAAGGAGCGTCCCTCGGCTACTTCCTTGATTGTGAAATCGAACTCGTTGCCGGCGACAAAATCCACCGCCTTCGAGGCGCTCAAGCTGCCTGACGGATCGACGGCGACATTCGCGCCGATGAGCCCCGCCTGCAATCCGGGGTTGACCGCCTTCATCGCCTCGATCGCCTTGATGTCGGAAGAAAAGGAGGGGCTCGAGGTGTGCACAACGAGCAGCTCGTAGTCGCGCGCGGTCGGCGCAACGTCCGCGAGCTTCAGCCCGTGCGGGGGCGCGTCGACGAGCTTGCTCCCCGGCACCAGCGCCGCCGGCTGGGCGAGCCAGGTCGGATACCAGAACGATTTGATCTCACGCCGCGACTGCCAGCGCGAACCCGCGCCACCGTCGAATCCGTCGAACGACGGCGCCTGTAGGAAAAGGGTACGCATCATGCTTTGGACTCCACGACCGGCACCAAGGTGCCATCTGCGCGCACGTGTACGACGAACGCCGGCAACCGCGCGCGACCGAGCCACCAGGGGCCCGTGCTCACCCGCAGAGTATGATCAACTTGTCGCTGCAGGACAAGGCGGCAGGTCAGCGCGGCAGCCAAAGCGACCGCGCCGAGCCACCCCAACCCGCTTAACCACGCGCTGAGCAAGGCCAAGGGCAGCGGGTTGGTGACCGCCTTGCCAACGTTACCCATGGGTTCACCGCCCGCAGCGTCCGCGCAAGGCGACGCCCAAGCAGTGGGCGAGGGGGTCAACCATTTGCGTTCAGCATCGGGTCTTTCGCGGGCCACTCGAGTACATTAACCTATGCCCCTTTTGCCACCGAGGGTCGCGCGAAGGAAGCGAGCGCGCTCCGCCATTCCCGGCGCGTGTTTCGCTCTCGTGCAATGGCGGAAGATGAGGCGCAGCGCCGCACGATGCACCAAGCAGCGCCGCCGGCGCGCGCCAATGGCGTGCAGTCTGGCGACGCTGACACTCTACGGTGCGCTCTCCGGCTGTGCCAGCTTGCCCGCCGCCGAGCAGCGCTCCCCTGACGATCCGCTGGAGCCGCTCAACCGCGCCGTCTTCAACGCCAACACTGCCCTGGACGATGCGCTTATCCGGCCGCTCGCCGAGGGATACCGCGCGGTCGTCCCTCCGTTCGTGCGCGATCGCATCCGATCGGTAATCGACAACCTGGCGGAGCCGCGGATTTTTGCCAACGATCTGCTGCAGGGGCGCCCTGATGCCGCCGGTACGACCTTCGCGCGCTTTGCCGTCAACACGATTGCCGGGGTCGGCGGCATGTTTGACGTCGCCACCGACAAAGGCTTTGCACGCCAGTCGGGAGACTTCGGCCAAACGCTCTATACCTGGGGCTTCGGCGAGGGCCCGTATCTGGTGCTGCTGTTTTTTGGGCCCTCGAACGTTCGCGACGCCGTTGGCTTGGGCGTGGACCTGTTCACGACGCCGCCAGCGCTCGTGGTTACCGGTCACACGGGCACGGTGATCAACTTCGCGGTCGGCACGGTCGACGGCATGGATCTGCGGTCGCGCAATATCGAGACCCTCGACGAGATCAAGGCCAGCGCCCTCGATTACTATGCGAACCTTAAGAGCATCATGCAGCAGCGGCGCGAAGCCCAACTGCGCGAGGCGCGCGGCTCCAAGGAGGAGCCGCAGGAGCTCAATGATCCGGGCGCGCCGGCGCCGGCGGAGAAGCCCCCGCAGTGAGCAAGACCGGCCCGGCTAATCGGTGAAGCGCGACGCTCGGGCACGCCTGGCGGTAGGGTTAGTACGTCAGGCCGCCTTTGGCGGAGAGAACCGAGGTAGACCTGTACGCCTGTGAAGTAATCCTTGCCGACCTCGTGTCAGGGGTGGCCTGATTCGGCTGCCGCCGCCGTGGGGTGCATCAGCCCCTCGGTTTTTTTCCGGAGGCTCTCAACGAGCGCGCTCGCGCCACCGGTTTTCAGGATCGCGGCAAACTCGGCCCGCCTTGTGGCCAACTCGCTGATGGTGCCGGTGAGATAGACGTCGACAATCTTCCAGGTCCCGCCCGAATCACGCAGCAGATAATTGAGCGTGATGGGCGCGCCACTGGACTGGACCAGCTTCGTGTGCACGAGCCGCCCGGTCGTCCGCACCTCGCTGGCCGGGTCGACTTCGAAGTGTTCGCCCGAGTAGCCATCGAAGCGATTGGCATAGGTCGCGATGGTCAGGCGTGAGAAGCTGTCGACGAGCGCGCTCTGCTGCTCGGCCGGGATCGTGTTCCAGTCGGGTCCGACAGCGATGCGTGTCATCGCCGGCAGGTCAAAGGCCGCGCGAATCGGATTGACCAGCCGGTCGTAGCGGCCACGGATACCCAGTTCCTTCGCCTGCTTCATCACGGCGAGCAGCGCATCGTAGAATGTACGCACGGGCTTGGCCGCCGGATCGTCAGCCGCATCCTCGGCAAGCGCCCCCGCACTGAACGCGCCGAACACGGCGGCGCCGGCCAGCAACAGCCGGCGCCGTTTGCCGGCGAACCTGATTCTCGTCGTTTCACGCATCGGCGAAGTTTGACCTAAACGATTGAAATAGTGTAGTTCTACTCTGCGCGCGCACGCGTTAACACCCCGGATAGGAATAAGCGATGGCTTCACTGAGTTGTGTGGACGTTCTCGCCGGCCGTGCGCCGAAGGAGCAGGCGGTGACCATCCAGGGCTGGGTGCGCACGCGGCGCGATTCCAAGGCCGGCATATCCTTTGTGCATGTTTCCGACGGCTCCTGCTTCCATCCGGTGCAGGTGGTGGCCCCGGCCACGCTGCCCAACTACGCCGACGAGGTTCTGCGCCTGACCGCGGGCTGCGCCGTCGCCGCCACGGGCGTGATCGTTCCCTCGCCGGCAAAGGGGCAACCCTTCGAGATGCAAGCCACCGAGGTGCGGGTGGTCGGCTGGGTCGACGACCCCGACTCCTACCCGATCCAGCCCAAGCCGCACACACTCGAGTTTCTGCGCGAGGTTGCCCATCTGCGCCCGCGCACCAACGTCATCGCGGCGGTGACGCGTGTGCGCCATACCATCGCCCAGGCGATCCATCGTTTCTTTCACGAACACGGCTTCGTCTGGGTGAACACGCCCATCATCACGACCTCGGACGCGGAAGGGGCGGGGGAGCTGTTTCGCGTCTCGACCCTGGATTTGATGCATCTGCCGCGAACTGCCGAGGGCAAGGTCGACTTCACCCAGGACTTCTTCGGTCGCGAAGCCTTCCTCACCGTCTCCGGACAGTTGAACGTCGAGAGCTACTGCCTGGCGCTGTCCAAGGTCTACACCTTCGGCCCGACGTTCCGCGCGGAGAACTCCAACACCAGTCGGCATCTGGCGGAATTCTGGATGATCGAGCCGGAAATTGCCTTTGCCAGCCTGGCCGACAATGCCGCCCTGGCCGAGGCCCTGCTCAAGTATATCTTCAACGCCGTGCTCAGCGAACGGGCGGACGACATGGCGTTCTTCGAAGAACGCATCGAAAAAGGCGTTATCGCCAAGTTGCAAGGGATCGTCGGCTCGGAGTTCGTGCGCATGGAATATACCGAGGCCATTCGCATCCTGGAGCAGGCGCAGCAGAAGTTCGAGTTCCCGGTGGCGTGGGGCACGGATCTGCAATCCGAGCATGAGCGCTACCTCACCGAACAACACACCGGCAAGCCGGTGATCCTGATGAACTACCCGAAGCAGATCAAGGCTTTCTACATGCGGGTCAACGACGATGACCGGACCGTCGCGGCGATGGATGTGCTCGCGCCCGGGATCGGCGAGATCATCGGCGGCAGCCAGCGGGAGGAACGGCTCGCTGTGCTCGACGCGCGCCTGATCGAGACTAAGCTCGACCCGCAGCATTACGGTTGGTATCGTGACCTGCGCCGCTACGGCACGGTGCCGCACGCGGGATTCGGCCTGGGCTTCGAGCGCACCGTCGCCTACGCCACGGGGCTTGGCAACGTGCGCGACGTGATCCCTTTCCCCAGAACGCCGGGCAACGCCCGCTACTGACCCCGCGGCGCGCTCGGCTGCGCAGCAGCGGACGCCGGGTCGGTCACCGATTGCACGGCGCGGCGAAAGGCGAGCGGCGCCTGGATATGCGAAAACGCCTCCCGGGTCCCGCCACTGCCGGTGATGACGATGTTGCCGTAGCCGAAGATCCGCCCGAGCAGGGGCTGTTCGACGGCGATCGCCTCGACCTTGCTCAGCAGCAACTCGATCGAGCGCGTGTGAAACACGCCGACCTTCATCATGACGCGCTTGTTGGTGACGGCGAAGTCGGAACTCTGCCGCTTGATGAACGCCACCAGCAGGATGATCGCACCCAGACCCAAGGGGATCCAGGCATAGTTGCTCCAGCTGCTCGTCGTGGCGAGAAACCAGGCGATGGGCAGCAGCACCACCACGATGAACAGTACCGGCCCCAGGAAAACCAGCCAGTGCAGCCGGGTCCGGAAGACAACCCGTTCCCCTTCCAGAAGATTGCCGTCGATGTAGCTCATTATTTGGCCGCCGCGAGGGTGCCGATCCGGGGCCGGACCGGGCGGGGAAGAAGCTTAGCACGCACGCGCCCGAGGCTTGAATCGACCTGATTTGCCCTCATTCTGTGCCCATGAGGCTGGTCAACCGGGTGCCCGGCATTGGACGGATCACGCGCCGGGGAAGGGAGCGTCCATGAGCGACACCGTCCACGTGGTCTGCCCGCACTGTCACACGACCAACCGCGTGCCGCGCCAGCGCCTGGGCGGCGACGCCCGGTGCGGCAGCTGCAAGCAGCCGTTGCTGGCCGGACGCCCGTTCGAATTGGGCGGCGCCGACTTCGCGCGGCACGTCGGCAAGAGCGATCTTCCTCTGGTGGTCGATTTCTGGGCGCCATGGTGCGCGCCGTGCCGGGCGATGGCCCCGGCCTACGAACAGGCGGCAGCGCGGTTGGCTCCGGGTGTGCAGCTCGCCAAGCTCGATACCGAAGCCGAGCCCGAGCTCGCCGCCCGCTTCGGCATCCGCAGTATCCCAACGCTCATCGCCTTCAAGGGCGGCCAGGAAATCGCCAGGCGCTCAGGCGCCAGCGATCTAACCGGTTTGCTGCAATGGATCCAGGGCCATGTCAGCGTCTAAGCCAACCGAATGGATGTGGGTTCAGGCCTGGGAGCTGCTCGCCCAGGCCGAGCGCATGCACCGCCAGTTCTTTCGCGTCACCTCCTCGGAGCGCGTCCAGGCTTCGTGGGAGCCGCCGGTGGACGTCTTCGAGGATGAGCGCGAGATCGTCATTGTCGTCGCCCTACCGGGCGTTCCGCCCGAGCTCATCGAGGTAACCAGCGAGCCGGGGGCACTGGTGATACGCGCCGAAAGTCGGCTGCCGTTTGCCGGGGCGCGCCCGACGGTGCGGCGGCTGGAGATCCCCTACGGCTATTTCGAGCGGCGCGTCGCGCTGCCTGACGTGCCGCTCGAGGCCGGCACGCGCGAGCTCCGACACGGTTGCCTGACCTTGACGTTGCGCAAGACGGGTTAGACCATGTACGACGAGACGACCACCAACAATCCTCCGGTTACCGCCGACGCGGACGCGTCCGCCGAGCACGCGCTGGGCGACGCCCAGGCGCGGCGCGCCGGCGCAGCGCGCGCCCTGCCGGACGACGCGCTGATCGTCGTGCCGGTGCGCAATGTCGTGCTCTTTCCCGGCATGGTGTTTCCGCTGACGGTAGGCCGCGACCGCTCGCGCGCCGCGGTCCAGGAAGCGGTGCGACTGCAACGGCCGCTCGGGGTGCTACTGCAAAGCAGGCCCGACGTCGAGGCACCGGGACCCGACGACCTGCACTGGGTCGGCACCAGCGCCAGTGTCCTGCGCTACATCACCGCGCCGGACGGATCGCACCATGCGATCTGCAAAGGCATGCAGCGCTTTCGCGTACTGCAGTTTCTGGAGGGTTATCCGTTCACCGTCGCCCGCGTCCAGTTCATCGATGCGGCGGACAAGGTCGATGCCGACATTGAGGGCCGCGCCCACAGCCTCAAGGAGCGTGCGGTCGAAATCCTGCAGCTGCTGCCGCAAGTGCCCGAGGAGATGGTATCCGCCCTGCAGGCGGTGGAAGGGCCCGCGCCGTTGGCCGATTTCATCGCCGGGCTGATGGACATCAGCGCTGAGGAAAAGCAGGCGCTGCTGGAAACCTTCGACCTGAAGACGCGGCTCGACAAGCTGCTCGAGCTCTTGTCGCACCGTATCGAAGTGCTCAAGGTATCGCGCGAAATCGACGAGCGCACCCGGGAATCGATCGGCGACACCAACCGCAAGCACCTGCTGCGCGAGCAGATGCGCACCATCCAGAAGGAACTCGGCGAGGGCGACGAGAGTGCGGCCGAGGTCGCCGAGCTCGAGCAGGCGATCACCGCGGCGCACATGCCGGAGGAGGTCGAGAAGCAGGCGCGCAAGGAGCTCAAGCGGCTCTCTCGCATGCCGGAAGGCGCCGGCGAATACTCGATGATCCGCACCTACCTCGACTGGCTCATCGAGCTGCCCTGGGGCGCCGACCCGGTGACGCCGATTGATATCGCCAGCGCGCGGCGCATCCTCGACGAGGATCACTACGGGCTGGAAAAGATCAAGCGGCGCATTCTCGAGTTCCTCGCGGTGCGCAAGCTCAACCCCTCGGGCAAGAGCCCGATCCTGTGCTTCGTCGGGCCACCCGGCGTGGGCAAGACGTCGCTTGGCCAGAGCATCGCCCGGGCGACCGGCCGCAAGTTCGTGCGCGTGAGCCTCGGCGGCGTCCACGACGAGGCGGAGGTCCGCGGCCATCGGCGCACCTACATCGGCGCGCTGCCGGGCACCATCATCCAGAACCTGCGCAAGGTCGGAACGCGCAACTGCGTAATGATGCTCGATGAGGTCGACAAGCTCGGTGCCGGCGGCTTCCAGGGCGATCCGGCCTCGGCCTTGCTCGAAGTGCTCGACCCGGAGCAAAACTCGACTTTCCGCGACAACTATCTCGCGGTGCCGTTCGACTTGTCGGGCGTGATGTTCATCTGCACGGCCAACGTGCTCGACACCATACCCGGACCGCTGCGCGACCGCATGGAGATCATCCCGCTACCGGGCTACACGGCGCAGGAGAAGCTGCAGATCGCGCGCCGCTACCTGGTGCAGCGTCAGCTTTCAGCGACCGGGCTGACGGCGGAGCAGTGCGCCATCAGCGACGACGCGCTGATGGCGATCATCGACGACTACACGCGCGAGGCCGGTGTGCGCAATCTTGAGCGCGAGATCGGTAATGTGTTTCGCAACGTCGCCGTGCGCATCGCGGAACGCAGCGCGCAGCAGGTGCACATCGGCCCCGACGAGCTGCCGCCCATCCTTGGCCCGCGTAAGTTCGAAGCCGAGGTCGCCATGCGCAGCGGCGTGCCCGGCGTGGCGACGGGGTTGGCGTGGACGCCGGTGGGCGGCGACATCCTGTTTGTCGAGGCCGCGCGCACGCCCGGCTCGGGGCGGCTCATCCTCACCGGCCAGCTCGGTGAAGTGATGAAGGAGAGCGCGCAGGCCGCGTTATCGCTGGTCAAGGCGCGCGCGCATTCGCTCGGTGTCGAGCCGGAAGCCCTCGAAAAATCGGACATCCACATTCACGTCCCGGCCGGCGCTACGCCCAAGGACGGGCCGAGTGCAGGCGTGGCCATCTTCGTGGCGCTGGCCTCGCTGCTGACCGGGCGGTCCGTGCGCAGCGACGTCGCGATGACGGGCGAGATCAGCCTGCGCGGCCTCGTGCTGCCGATCGGCGGGGTCAAGGAGAAGGTGCTGGCGGCGCTGCGCGCGGGCATTACCACGGTCATGCTGCCGGCGCGTAATCGCCGCGATCTCGAGGAAATTCCGGCCGAGGCGCGCGATAAGCTCGAGTTCGTCTGGGTCGAGCAGGTCGACGCCGCGCTCGCCACGGCGCTCGCCGCCGCCTCGCGCCCCTAAGCTGCTACCACCGCGCCCGGCTTGGCAACGTCGCGGCGCGCGCCGCGTCCATCGTCGCCAACCGGCCAGCAACCCGGTCACCGGCTAGGCGCGGTCCTTCGGCGCATGCCCGGAGTGGCGCTCGTACCAAGCGCGCAACTGGGCCTCGTAGCGCTCCAGCTCCGCGTCGTACAAGTCGAAGACGCACGGATCGCAGCCGCCGCGGCAGCAGTCTTCGAGCGTCGGCCGCGGCGGTCGGGCCGGCGGCGGATCGTCGTCACGGGGCGGATCAGGCATGCCAGCAGTCAGTCGCGCTGCGCATCATAGCTTAAGCGGTGTGCCATACCCGGTAAGCTCAAGGTAGCCATGCCCGACTTCGCGCCCGGACTGAGTCACGCGCACCGCGCCTTCCCAATACAACGCACCGGTGCTCGCCCGCGCATCGAGTTCCTGGTCATCGAACAGGGGCGAGAGCTCGTAGTAGGCCTCGCCAGCGTGCACGCGCATGGCCACCGGATAGGTGACGCCGCTGTGCGGCGAGCGCCATTGTCGCTGCGCGTCGAACGCGATGACGCGGGGCTCGAAACGGCGCGCACTGCCCTCGGCGCCGCGCAGCGACCCGCCGGCCCATAGCGTGCCGCCGGCATGGTCGCGCATGCGAAAGGCCATCAGCGCGCCGCCACCGACCAGGTTGATGCCGGTCCAGTCCCAGCCCGAAGCCTGCGCGGCCATGACCTCGCTCGACCACTCGTGATCGAGCCAGGCGGTGCCGGTGATATCGACCGGCCCCGCGGCGCCGGCAAGCCGGCCGCTCACCGCAAGTTGGGGTTCGCTGTAATACGCGCTCGCCTGGCGCAGGCTCGGCCCCTTGCGCGAGAAACCCGCCTCGCCCTGCAGCAGGGGCGCCTGCGTCGGCGCACAGCGCAGAGCGAATTGGAAATCGCGGGCCGCGACCCGGGCCTCATAGCCGGCAGCGGTACGCTGCAGCGACCAATCGTCGATCCAAACGTTGGTCGCGTCCTCGGCCGCCCCGGCAACGCCAAAGCCCGTGCGCGCGGCGCGCTGGTCGTACTGCAGGTGGCCCTGACGCGCATCGGCAATGGCCGCGTGCGCGAACAGCAGCTGGCGCGGCGCAAAGGCGCTGGGGTTGTCCTCCGCGACCCGTGGCCGGTTGCGAAAAAAAGTGATCTGCACGCCGTACGGCGCGCCGCTGGCATCGGTCACCCAGGCGGTGAGGTACCACCATTCGAGGCGGAAGGCGGGGTGGCTGCCGAAATCGCGGGGGAACTGCAGCCTGGTGCCGGGGACCACCGCCGGGTAGTCATCCGCCGCGGCGCGCGGCACGACCAGCAGGCTCGTGCTGGCGAGGAAGCGGCGCCGGTTCACCAGTCGTCCTTCACCGCCTGCACCAGGTCGCCCGCCAGCGCGCGCCGCCCGCTGGCCAGCGCGGTAAGCGTCGCCAGTGCGAGCACAAGTAGGGCCGCGCCGCCGAGCGCGGCCCACGGCAGCGACAGTTCCATGCCCCAATGGAACGATTGCCGGTTGACCACCTGCACCAGGATCAGGCTGATGACATAGCCCAGGGCCAGGCCGGCGGCCAAGCCAATGCCGCTTAGCAGCAGGCCTTCGCTGGTGAGCATGGCGCCGATCTGGCGCCGGGTCATGCCGAGGTGGCGCAGCACGCCGAACTCGCGGCGGCGCGAGAGCACCAGCGCGCCGAACGACGACGACAGCCCGCACAGCCCGAGCACGACCGCGGCCAGCTCGAGGGCGTAGGTCACCGCGAAGGTGCGGTCGAAAATATGCAGCGACGCGGCGCGGATGTCACCGGGAGACGCGAGCTCGAGATGCGCGCCACCGGGTACGTCGGCCACAAGCGTGCGACCGAACTCGGCCGCACTCGTGCCCGGCGCGAGCCATAGCGCCGCACTGGTGGCCGACTCGTCCCCGGTCAACGCCACGTAGCGCTCACGCTCGATCACGATCGCCCCCTGCGGCCGGGCGTAGTCGCGCCAGACGCCAGCGACGGTGAAGGGTACCAAGCGGCCAGCAAGCGGCAGAGTAACCACTTTGCCGGGTGCGAAGCCATACACGTCGACCATGGTCTCGTTGACCCAGAGCGGTGGCGGTGCGCCCGCAGCGGGCACCACCGCCGCGCCGAGCAAGGGCAGCCGGCGCTGTGCTTGCGCGGCGTTGAGGGTGCGCGCCAGGAGGACCACCCGCGGCCGCGACGCATCGAGCACGAGCTGTTGCTCGCGCAGGAACTCGGCGCGTCCGACGCCGGGCAGCGCGGCGATGCGCGCCTGGTCCTCCGGCGTGAGGTAGGCGCTATCGCCGGCTGCGCTGGCGCGCACATACAGGTCGGCCGGCAGGATGGCGACGAGCCACGCGTCGAGCGCCTGGCGGAAGGAAGCCACCATGATCGCCATCGCGACCATCAGACTCAGGCTGGCGACGATGGCGGCCAACGTCACCGCGACCTGGCCGGGGGCGCCGCGCAGTTGCGCGACCGCGAGCTGCGGCGCGGCGCGGCGCGGGGTGGGTAGCGCGCCCAGCACCAGCACGACCAGCCGTGGCAGCAGCTGCAATGTGCCGAGCAGCAGGAGCGCAATCGCGACATAGCCGAACAAAGGCAGGCCGTCGACCGGCGGCAGGAACGCCGCGCCGGCCGCGCCCGCGAGCAGTCCGAGCCCCGGCCTGACTGGGCGCAGGCGCGCAAAGGCGCGTTCCTCGTCACCCGGACGCAGTGCCGCTGCCGGCGCGGCACGTGCCGCCTCCAGCGCTGGCAGCAGGCTGCCCAACACCGCGACCGCGACGCCGAGCCCGAAGCACAGGGCCAGTGCCGCCGGGACGAGGGTCAGGGTCGGTGCAACGCCACGAAAGTAACCCGAGCCCAGATCGGGCCCGATGATGCGTACTGCCGCACGGGCCATCAAGAACCCCGCCGGAATCCCCAGACTGCTGCCCAGCGCGCCGAGCAGCGCACCTTCGGCGACCAGCAGGCTCACGAGCCCCCGACGCGTCACGCCGAGCACTCGCAGCAACGCGAAATGGCCGCGGCGCCGCACCACGGACAGCACTTGCGTGGAAAAGACCAGCAGGCCGCCGGTGAACAACGCCACCAGGGCGAGCACGTCCAGGTTGACGCGATAGGCGCGCGACAGGCTCACCGTGCGCGCGAGCTCTTCCCGCGGACGGGCTACGGCGAGACCGGCCGGCAGCTGCGCTTGCAGGCGATCGCGAAAGGCTTCGACATCGACTCCCGGACGCAGCCGCAGATCGATGCGCGACAGCCGCCCCATATAGCCGAACTCGGTCTGGGCGCCGGCGATGTCGAGCAGTCCCACCCGCTGCGGCCCGACGCTGCGCACGAGCCCGCCCACGCGCAGCGACACCACATGCAGCGCGACCTGGAAGCGGATGTGGTCGCCCACGCCGACGCCAAGCCAGTCCGCCGCCGACGGACTCAGAAACAGCGTGTCCGGGCGCAACCGATCGAGTCGCTCGCCGCCTTCGGTGACCAGGGTGGGCGTCACCGCCGCGGCGCGGAACGCATCTTGCCCGATGAGGGCGAGCGCAGCGTCGCGATCGGCGAGTTTGGCATCGATTTCGACGACCGGGCTTGCCACGGCAACCTCGGGCAGGCGGGATAGCTCCGGGTAGAGCGCCTCGGCAAAGCCGCGGCGCGGTCCGCGCACCTCCAGGTCGGCGGCACCGGCGAGCGCCTGCGCGCCGAGCGCGAACTCGTTGACCGCGGATTGCGTGATGAGCTGCACGGCGTAGCCGAGCGCCACCCCCAAGGCGATGGCGAGCACCGCGAGCGCACTGCGCGCCTTGTTCTGCGCCACTGCGCCGGCGAAAACGGCGCGCGCACCAGAAATCCCGCGCGATCGCACTGCGGGCGTCAGCCAGGCGCCGGTTGGCCCAGCCCCGAGGGCGTGAGCAGCAGGACGCGGTCCGCCGTCGCCGCTGCAGTGCGCGAGTGCGTGGCCAGAATGCCCGCTGCACCGTTGCTCTTGATGCGGTCGCGCAGCAACCGCAGCACCTGGCCCGCGCTGTCCGGGTCGAGGTTGCCGGTGGGCTCGTCCGCGAGCACCAGGCGCGGTCCGTGAACGAGCGCGCGCGCGATCGCCACCCGCTGCAGCTCGCCACCGGAGAGCTCCCGCGGCATGCTCGGCCCGCGGCCGCCAAGGCTGACGGCGTCGAGCATTGCCTCGACCCGGCGCGTGGCTTCAGCGGCGTCGCTGCCGAGCAACGCCAGCGGCAAGCCGACGTTCTGCGCCACGCTGAGGTAGGGCAGGATATGGAACGCCTGGAAGACGAAGCCCAGCGCCCGACGGCGCAGGCGCGTCAGCGTGTCGTCATCGAGACCGGTGAGCTCGACACCGTCGAGCGCGATCGAACCCCGGTCTGCCCGGTCGAGTCCGGCGATGAGGTTGAGCAGGGTCGACTTGCCGATCCCCGACTCGCCCATCACGGCTACGTACTCCCCCGGCGCGAGCGCCAGATCGACGCCGCTGAAGACGGTGCGCGGCCGCGGTCCGGCGTAGGCCTTGCTCAGGTTGCGAACGGCAAGCATGGCGGCGGGCAGGACAACACGCAGGGCGCGCGGCGGCTTAGAACACCGCGCTGCGTGGTTATAGCCAATCGGACTGACCGCAGCGCGCAGGCCGCCGGAACGGGCCCCGCGGACGGAGATATAATTGCCACCCCCACGGGCAATGGAGAGTGAGCATGGCAATACGCATTGGTGACGAAGCACCGGATTTCACCGCGGAAACGACCGAGGGCAAACTCCACTTTCACGACTGGATCGGCGATCACTGGGCAATCCTGTTCTCGCATCCGAAGGACTTTACGCCGGTGTGCACGACCGAACTCGGGTACATGGCTGGCCTGAAGCCGGAATTCGACAAGCGCAACACGAAGATCATTGGGCTCAGCGTGGATCCGGTGAGCGACCACACGGCCTGGGTCAAGGATATCCAGGAAACCCAGGGCCACGCGGTCAACTATCCGCTGATCGGCGATGGGGATCTCGCGGTGGCCAAGGCCTACGACATGATCCACCCGAACGCGAGCGGCGGCAAACGCAGCGCTGCGGACAACGCGACGGTGCGCTCGGTGTTCATCATCGGCCCGGACAAGAAGGTCAAGGCGATGCTCATCTACCCGATGAGCGCGGGGCGTAATTTTGATGAGGTGCTGCGGCTGCTCGATGCGTTGCAGCTCAATGCCAAGCATGCCGTCGCCACGCCGGTGAACTGGAAGCCGGGCCAGGACGTCATCATTCCGACCTCGGTCTCCGACGAGGACGCGAAGAAGAAATATCCGCAGGGTTTCAAGACCCACAAGCCCTATCTGCGGACGGTCGCGCAGCCGAAGTAACGGCGCGCACCACGCGGCCGTCAAGGGGGCGCTGCGGCGCCCCTTGTGTTGCTGGTCACCCCGGGCTTCGGGGCGGGCCGCCGATCCGGTAGGATCGGGCACCGCCTGCCACCCGAACCCGCGCCGATGATCAATCCCGCCTTGACCGATCTGCTCGCCGCCGCCGCCAGCGTGGCGATCGTCGTCGCCTACCACATCTTCCTGCGGCTGCGGGTGCGGCATGACCCGGACTACACCATCCAGGCCGTGCTGACTCAGGGGCGGACAGCCTGGGTCGAACGGATGATGCACGAGAGCGCGGGGCTGCTCGCCGTGCAGACTCTGCGCAACGCCATCATGGCGGCAACCTTCTTCGCGTCCACGGCGGTGGCGCTCATCGTGGGCACGATTACGCTGAGCATGCAATCGGACCGGATCAGTGGCGCCTGGCAGGCGCTGGGACCGATCGGCGCCATCGACGAGCACCTGTGGCCGCTCAAGCTCCTGCTGCTGCTCATCGACATGCTGTGCGCCTTCGTCTGCTTTTCCCAGTCGATACGGCTCATGTCGCATGTCGGGGTGATGATCTCCGTGCCGATTGCGACCGTGAGTCCGGCATTCGTCGCCGCGCTCCTCATCCAGGCGGGGCGCTACCACGCGCGCGGCATGCGCTGCTATTACTTTGCCGCGCCGCTACTGTTCTGGCTGTTCGGGCCGCTGCTGCTGGTCGCGTCCACCGTGGCGCTGGTCGGCGCGCTCTACTACGTCGACAAATCGCCGGCGCGCCGGGCCCACATCGTCTAGGCGCGGTTGCGTTCGTGCCAGTGGTGCAGCGCGTCCTGCAACCGCTGCCGTTCGCCGAGCACCTTGTTGGCGTAGCTGTTGCTCGCGTCGTCCGCCGCGCCGTTGTAGAGCTGCAGCCCGGCCAACTCGGTGCCGCCCCGGCGGATATATTCCTTCAGGACGCGTGCGCCGAGGCTGATGTTAGTGCGCGGATCGAGCACCGATTCGCCGCGACCGGCAACCAACTGGTTGGCATGGTAGCGGGGGATCACCTGCATCAGGCCGATGGCACCCCCGTCGCTCTGCGCAAAAGGGTTGAAGCGCGATTCCACCGCCATGACGGCGATGATGAGCAGGGGATCGAGGCCGATGCGCCGGCCCTCGCCGTAGGCCGCGCCGACCAACTCGCGCGTGGCCTCTTGGGAGATGCGATAGCGCCGGGCGATCGTGTCGGCTACCGCCTCGATGTCCGGCTCGGCGGCCGCCACGAGCTGCGCCGGGGCAGCCGCCGCGGGGGCGGCGGTTGCCGCAACCGCCGGGGCTGCGGCCGCAGCGAGCGTCTGGTTGCGCGCCGCCGACGCGGACAAGAGCGCCGCGACGCCCGTGGCGAGCAGGGCCGGCACCGCCCCGCGCGTGTGACGCCAGCGCGCCCGGCCAGTGCCAGCCGTGGTCCTCGTGCCGCTCCAAGGCAATCGTGTCGCCATCGCAACCTCTCTGTGCGTTAGTCCCGGCGGCCGGCACGCGGGCACGGCGATTCGACCGCCGGCACCTGTGCCGACGGCCCGGGGTTACCCAGCTTGCGGTAACGGACCTCCTTGATTCCGGCGCCTGG
The DNA here is from genome assembly GCA_963777455.1 of uncultured beta proteobacterium. Lineage (GTDB taxonomy): Bacteria > Pseudomonadota > Gammaproteobacteria > Burkholderiales > Casimicrobiaceae > PALSA-1003. Next base: position 562,598 of record CAVZQQ010000003.1, on the reverse strand, counting down.
CCCCCACGGGGCACACCGGGCAGGACGGACCTCTGTTACGAACAAAACCCCGGTTCTGGCCGGGGCTCCGAGCGTCATGGATGCAATCATGCTGCGACGCACAACCGATTCTAGGGGGCATGCGACCGTGGCGTCAAGGCAGATCGCGGCGTCATAGGTCTGGAAATTTGCTGCCACCGCACTGGTTATGCCGGCCCCCCACCGACACGGCCTCGTTATACTCAACCGGTCTATCAACCTCCCATTAGCGCGCTAATCAGGAGGATTGCGGACCCCTCGCGGAGGGCGGTCAAGGCTTAGAGGCTTCGCTCAACAGGTTGAGCAGTTCGTTGGCCTGGCGGTTGTGCACGCTCATGCGCACCAGAATGTCCGCGGCATGGACCGGCTTGCCATAGTAGATCTCGTTCCATTGGTCGGAGGGCACGACCACCGTGCCGTCAAAATTGACCCCGCCATAGACCCCGGTGGCGCGGCTGAAGGAGATAAGGTCGGCGACCAAGTCCGACTGCGCGCCGGCGCCGACAGGGCCGGCCGCGACGGTGGCGTCGCCGCCCATCTTGAAAGAATCGGACAACAGCGAGTGCAGGCCCTTGTCGGTCATCACCAGCGTGACCATCTCGGTCACCGCGACGCCGGCCTGGAAGCCGACACTCGCCGTCGCCAGCATATAGAATGCGGGGCCCACCCATTTGCCGCTTTTCGGATCGCGCGCCAGCACCACGGCACGACCGCCCGAACCGCCGAGGATGAACCCGGCCTTGGTAATGCCCGGCGCGATCATGACCGCCTTGGCGCGGCGCAGGTTGCGCTGCAGCCAGCTCATCCCCGGATCGTCGCGGAAGTTGGCAAAAGTCACCGCCGCCGCAGTCACCAGGGAGCGCTGATCGGCTTGGGCCAAGGCCGACGACGCGAGCCCCGCGGCCAGCAAGCCGGCTACGGCACAGATCGAGCGTGGCAGCGCGTGGCGCATGGCGAATCCCCCTCCGACGCGTCGCACAGTATACTTGGCGCCGTTTGCAGATAGAGCCATGCGCGCACGCACGATGCACCCCAGCGGCCTCGAGGGCTGCAGACCTTGGCCGGCGGTGAAGCCATGAATGCCGCGCCGCGCGCCGCGCCCCGGCGCCCCGGCGTGACCGCGGTGCACTCGGTCGAGCGCTTCGTCTTCACCGTTCCCGATCTCGATCCGGCCCAGCGCTTCTATGCCGAATTCGGGCTCGACGTGCGGCGCACGGACGGGCGCGTCGACCTGTACGCTTACGGCCATCCGCATTGCTGGGGCTCGATCTTTGCCGCGCCGGGACCGAAACGCCTGCAGTACCTGAGCTTCGGCGTTTACGCCGAGGACATGGCGCCCCTGGTGCAGCGCCTCGAGCGCTTGGGGCTCGCCTCCCGGCCGCCGCACCCGCTGGGCGAGGCCGCCGGCGTGTGGCTGACCGATCCGGATGGCAACGTGCTGCAGCTCGTCGTCGCCGAAAAGGTCTCCCCCAACGAGCCGATGGTGGCCGCCGTGCCGCTCCCACCTCCCGCCGGACGCGGGGCTGCGCCGGGGCGCAAGAATGCCGCCCGCGTCCGCCCGACGCACCTGTCGCACGTGCTGCTGTTCTGCTCGGACGTCGCGCGTTCGGTGCGCTTCTATGACCAGGCGCTGGGACTGCGGCTGTCGGACCACTCCGGCGATGTGATCGCGTTCATGCACGGCGCGCACGCCAGCGACCACCACCTGCTCGCCTTCGCCAAATCCGCCGGACCGGGGTTGCACCACTCCAGCTGGGTCGTGGCGAACATCGACGAGATCGGGCTCGGCATGCAGCACATGGCCGACTGCGGCTACGCCCACGCCTGGGGCGTCGGCCGGCACGTCATCGGCTCGAACTACTTCTGCTATGTGCAGGACCCCTGGGGAAGTTTCGCGGAATACTCGCACGGCATCGACTTCGTCCCCGCCGACCTGGATTGGCCGGCCGCTGATCATCCGCTCGAGGATTCGTTCTACGTCTGGGGGCCGCCGCCGCCGGACGATTTCGTCGTCAACCACGAGCTCGCCGCCGAGCGGGGCGCCTAGGCCGGGAGGCCGGTCGCCGCAAAGGGCGGATTGACCAGGCCCGGTTTGCCGTAGCACAGCTCGGCACCGTCGAGCCCGGCCACCCGGCCGCCCGCCGCGCGCAGCACCGCGTGGCCGGCAGCCGTGTCCCATTCCATGGTGCGCCCGAAGCGCGGGTAGAGGTCCGCTTCACCGGCGGCGACCAGGCAGAACTTAAGCGACGAGCCCACGTTCACCCGCGCCGCGACCATGCGTCCGGCGAGGTAGGCGTCGAGCGCCTCCCGATCGCCGTGCGAACGGCTGGACACCACCGTGAGGCCCGCCTCCGGCACGCGCCGGCAGGCCAACGGCGTGCGCCGTCCGGACGCATCCTCGACGAACGCGCCGGCGCCGACGGCGCCGGCGAACAGCCGGCCCTGGGCGGGCGCCAGCACCACCCCGAGCACCGCTTGGCCGCGCTCGACGAGGGCGACGTTGACGGTGAATTCGCCATTGCGGGCGATGAATTCGCGCGTGCCATCCAGCGGATCGACCAGCCAGAAGCGCTCCGCGAGCACGGGTACCTGGCCGCCACACACCGCCTCTTCAGAGACAATTGGGAAGCCGGGCGCGATGCGCGCCAGCGCGGCCTCGAGCAGGCCTTCGGCACGCCGGTCGGCCTCGGTCACCGGCGAATCGTCCTGCTTGCCGGCAACCGCGAAGTCCGTCGCGTAGATCTCCATGACCAGCGCGCCGGCCGCGCGCGCGATCGGGACGACCCTGTCGAGCCATTGCAGTTCAGGTAGCATAGTCGCCCTGAATGATATAAGACATCGAGCTCGTTGATCGGTGCGGGATCTTCCCCTGCCGGCGCCCGGGCATCAGGCCAGCGGACGACACCACCGGGATGCCACTCAGCCACCTGCAGCGACTCGAAGCGGAAAGCATTCACATCATGCGGGAGGTCGTCGCCGAGGCCGACAACCCGGTGATGCTCTATTCGATCGGCAAGGACAGCGCGGTGATGCTGCACCTCGCGCTGCGGGCATTCTTTCCGGCCAAGCCCCCGTTCCCGCTGCTGCACGTCGACACGACCTGGAAATTCCGCGACATGTACGCCCACCGCGAGCGCGTGGCCCGCGAAGTCGGCATGCGGCTGATCGTGCACGTCAATGCCGAAGGCGCTCGCGCGCAACGTCAACCCGTTCACGCACGGCTCGGCGGTCTACACCGACGTGATGAAGACCCAGGCGCTGCGCCAGGCGCTGGACCAGTACGGCTTCGACGCGGCGTTCGGCGGCGCGCGCCGCGACGAGGAGAAGTCGCGCGCCAAGGAGCGCATCTTCTCGCTTGCGCAGCGCGCAGCCACCGCTGGGATCCGAAGTCGCAGCGCCCGGAGCTATGGAAGCTCTACAACACGCGCAAGCACAAGGGCGAAAGCCTGCGCGTATTTCCGCTGTCCAACTGGACCGAGCTCGACGTCTGGCAGTACATCTACCTGCGCAGCATTCCCATCGTGCCGCTTTACTTCGCGCGCGAGCGCCCGGTGGTCGAGCGCGACGGGCGCCCTGATCATGGTCGACGACGAGCGGCTGCCGCTGCACGCCGGCGAGGTGCCGCACGCTGCGCAAGGTGCGCTTTCGCACCCTGGGCTGCTATCCGCTCACCGGCGCGATCGAGTCGGACGCCGAGACGCTTGCCGGCGATCATCCAGGAGATGCTGCTCACGCGCGCTTCCGAGCGCCAGGGCCGGGTCATCGACTTCGATGCGGCCGGCTCGATGGAAAGAAAAAAGCGCGAGGGCTACTTCTGATGGCGCGTCATGCCGCGCTCGCGCGAAAGCGACCTCGACGGCTACCTGCGCGCGCAGCAGCAGAAGAGCCTGCTGCGCTTCATCACCTGCGGCAGCGTCGACGACGGCAAGAGCACGCTCATCGGGCGCCTGCTCTACGAATCGAACCAGCTGTTCGAGGATCAGCTCGCCGCGCTCGAGGCGGACTCGCGCAAGCTCGGAACCCAGGGCGAGGCAACTCGATTTCGCGCTGCTCCTCGACGGTCTCACCGCGGAGCGCGAGCAGGGCATCACCATCGACGTCGCCTACCGCTTCTTTGCCACCGAGCGCCGCAAGTACATCGTTGCCGACACGCCCGGCCACGAGCAGTACACGCGCAACATGGTCACCGGCGCCTCGACTGCCGACGCGGCGGTGCTGATCGTCGACGCCCGCCGGGGGGCGCTCACGCAGACCCGCCGGCACAGCTATATCGTCGCGCTGCTGGGCATCCGCCACATCCTCGTCGCCGTCAACAAGATGGACCTGGTCGACTATGCGGAGCCGGCCTTTCGCGCCATCGCCGCGGAGCTGCGCGCCTTCGCCACGCGCATCGGCATCGACGACGTGACCTTCATCCCGGTGTCTGCGCTCAATGGCGACAACGTCGTCACGCGCGAGCCCGAACATGCCCTGGTATGCCGGCCCCACGCTGCTCGGCTGCCTGGAAACGGTCGCGCTCGACGCCGCGCGGCCGCAGCGATGCGCCGTTCCGGCTGCCGGTGCAGTGGGTCAACCGGCCGCACCAGGATTTCCGCGGCTTCGCCGGGACCATCGCCAGCGGCACCATCCGTGCCGGCGAGCGGGTGCGCGTGCAGCCCTCCGGCCGCGAGAGCGCGGTCGCGCGCATCGTCACCGCCGATGGCGACCTCGAGCAGGCCGGCGTCGGCGAGTCGATCACCCTGACGCTGACCGACGAGATCGACATCTCGCGCGGCGACATGCTGTCGGCGGCGAGCGCGCCGGCCGAGGTTGCCGACCAGTTCGAGGCAACCCTGATCTGGATGGCCGACGAGCCGCTGCTGCCGGGCCGGCCCTACCTGCTCAAGATCGGGGCGCGCACCGTGAACGCGCAGGTCGGCGCGCTCAAGTACAAGGTCAACGTCAATTCGCTCGAGCATGTTGCGGCCAAGACGCTCGCGCTCAACGAGATCGGCGTGTGCAACGTCGCGCTCGATCACCCGATCGCGTTCGACGTCTACCGCGCCAACCGCGACACCGGCGGCTTCATCCTGATCGACCGGGTGAGCAACAACACCGTCGGCGCCGGCCTGCTCGATTTTGCGCTGCGCCGCGCGCACAACATCCACATCCAGGCGCTGGACCTCAACAAGGTGGTGCGGGCGCAGCTGAAGGGGCAGAAGGCCTGCGTGCTCTGGCTCACCGGCCTCTCCGGCGCAGGCAAGTCGAGCATTGCCAATATCGTGGAGAAGAAGCTGCATGCGCTTGGCCGCCACACCTATCTGCTCGACGGCGACAATGTGCGCCACGGCCTGAACAAGGATCTCGGCTTCACCGACGTCGATCGGGTCGAGAACATCCGCCGCGTGGCCGAGGTGGCCAAGCTGATGGTTGATGCGGGCCTGATCGTGATCACGGCCTTCATCTCGCCGTTTCGCGCCGAGCGCCGGCTCGCGCGCGAGCTCATGGACGAGGGCGAATTCATCGAGATCTTCGTCGACACGCCGCTTTCGGTCGCCGAGCAACGCGACCCCAAGGGCCTGTACAAGAAGGCACGCCGCGGCGAGCTCAAGAACTTCACCGGCATCGATTCGCCCTACGAAGTGCCTGAACACGCGGAGCTCCGGATCGACACGGCGCACCTGGCCCCGGACGCGGCGGCCGAGCTCATCGTGCAGGAGCTCTCCCGGCGCGGCCTGATCGGCGCCAGCCACTAAGGCCCTGGCCAATGCCGCAGCAGGCAACCGAGCCGTATGCCGAGATTCGCGCGGGCGTACGGGCGCTGTGCGCGAACTTTCCCGACGCATATTTTCGCGAGCTCGACCAAGCGCGGGCCTATCCGGAAGCCTTCGTCGCCGCGCTTACCAAGGCCGGCTGGCTCGCCGCGCTCATTCCCGAGGAATACGGCGGCTCGGGCCTTGGACTCACCGAAGCCTCGGTCATCCTGGAGGAGATCAACCGTTGCGGCGGCAATTCCGGTGCCTGTCACGGGCAGATGTACAACATGGGCACGCTACTGCGGCACGGTTCGCCAGCGCAGAAGCGCAAGTACCTGCCGGCCATCGCCAGCGGCGCGCTGCGGCTGCAGTCGATGGCCGTGACCGAGCCCACGACGGGCACCGACACCACCGCGCTCGCCACCACGGCGGTCCGCCAGGGCGATCGCTATGTTGTCAACGGCCAGAAGGTGTGGATCTCGCGCGTGCAGCACTCCGACCTGATGATCCTGCTCGCGCGCACGACGCCCCTCTCCCAGGTCAAGCGCAAGTCGGAGGGGATGTCGATATTCCTGGTCGACCTTGCCGCCGCGCTCGGCCAGGGTCTGACTGTCCGCCCCATCCGCAACATGGTCAATCACGAAACCAACGAACTCTTCTTCGAAGGGCTCGAGATCCCGGCGGATAACCTGATCGGCGAGGAGGGCCACGGCTTCAAGTACATCCTCGACGGGCTCAATGCCGAGCGCGCGCTCATCGCCGCCGAATGCATCGGCGATGGCCACTGGTTCATCGAGCGCGCCGCCCGGTACGCCGGGGAGCGGGTGGTGTTCGGGCGGCCGATCGGCAAGAACCAGGGCGTTGCCTTCCCGATCGCCGAGGCCTACATGGAGATCGAGGCGGCCAATCTGATGCGCTTCGAGGCCTGCGCCCGGTTCGATCGCGGCGCACCGTGCGGCGCGCAGGCCAACATGGCCAAGCATCTGGCCGCCAAGGCGGCATGGGAGGCGGCCAACGTCTGCCTGCAAACGCACGGCGGCTTCGGCTTCGCCGCCGACTACGACATTGAGCGCAAGTTCCGGGAAACGCGGCTCTACCTGGTCGCGCCGATCTCGACCAACCTGATCCTGAGCTATATCGCCGAACACGTGCTCGGTCTGCCGCGCTCGTTCTAGTCGCAGCGGTCCGGTCTTGCGTGAGCAGCCTGGTTGCCGACGGTCGCATTTCGACCCTAAGGAGTCGTTGGCAGTTCCACAAACCAGACAGTCAAATGCGAGAACGCTGTCATCGCAGGTGTGCAATCTCCGTTGCAAAGGACCGACGATCAGGGCTTACGGTAAACCGCGTTGTCCGAACTTGATTCCGGATCCGCCCGTTGCTCGTGCGCTTTTACATGGCTCGCCGGCTGGGGGCCAAGGACAAGACGCGCCACCTCCTGCATGAGGCGCATATCGGCTGGGGACCACGGGCCCTTGCCGTTGCCACCCGCGTCCGTCAGCAACATGAGCGGCGCAACTCCTGAGCTCGCCATCGTTTCGACGTTGCGCAGGATGCAACCCGTCAAGAAGCCCGATGGGTCGTGTTTGCGCATAAAGGCGGCTATGCCATCGGCGGTCCCGATGGTGGGCCACTGCCCGACTGTCGCCAGCATGTGGATGGGCGTCGGTGTGAGAGCGTTGAGCCGTCGCGCGAGCTCCGCCCGATCCATGTCCACCTTGGCGGGCGAGGCTTTGCCGACAATCGCCTCGAGCTCGGGATCATCAGCGGCGAATGACCTCCCGTACGCAATAGCCAGTACGACGCCTTGGCAGCCCCGCTCATCGGCCCCCGCAGAGCGCGAGCCTTTGTCCAGAAATGCGATCTCGGCGTTCAGCCATGCGACGGAGAGCAAATGCAACGCCGCGTCGGCGTCGTTGGTCGAAACCCTTTCACCGGTGACCGCCGTCAGCGCCTGGCGATACTCGCGCAGCGCCCTCGAGCGATCGTGGAGGTCGAAGCGAAGCGCATCCGCCATCTCGATGCGAAGGGCGATTCCCGGATCTCCCAGAGAGTCGGCCGAATCGAACGGCAACGCGATCCCGCGTTGGTAAGTTTCCACCGCAGCGCGCGGGTCACGCTGCCAGAAGCGGCGATAGCCGGCGAGTCGACGATACGCCTGTACGGTTTCGCGCGCCCAATTTCGGGCGTCGGGCCACTGTTCATGGTACTCCTGGGCAAGACCCGCGCTGCGTTGCAGCAACTCCTCTTCGCGCGCAACGTAGCGCTTCGGGTCGCTGCTTCTGAGCCCGGCGAGGGCCTGCCGGTCGGTTGACACGAGACTGCGCGCGTCCGCAAAGGCCTGCTGGCGGTCGCGCGCTGTTCGCTGCGCAATGACCGCATCGGGCCGTTGTGCGGCGAGATGGACCTGCTCGCGCAGCGGTTTGCTCTGGGCGCTCGCCCAGAAGGCGCCGTGCACGTTGGCGCCGATCCAATGATCGAGGTCCCTCCAGTCAGCCGGCGTGCCGAATTCGAGGATCGCATCGACGATCACGGGAGCACTCTCGGTGTCGAGCGCGTCGTACAGATCCGGGATCGCTTCGCGGATGTCCCACTTCTTCACCCAGGCGACAAAGCTCTTCTGGAGGGTGGGCACGGGAAAGACCTTCCACAAAGGCCTGACCCTTTCGTAGCGCAGGAGGCTATTGGGGTGCGATAGGCTGATCGCCCCCATCAGCGAGTACGCCCCAAGGTAGCGGTTCGCAGGATCCTGAACCAGCCACTGGATGCGCTTGTCCACCGCCTCGATCGCCTCGTCGTTGCCTATCGCGAGTAGAGCTGCGTCGATATTGCCGTCGAAACCGGTCTCCTCCCCCGCCGTGCAGCCCCCGCGGAGCGTCTGCCCTTTAGACCACGCACAGGGTGCAATCGGGATTTTCGCCTGGATCGCGACCAATGGCGGAACGGCGACGGGGTCGGGGTGATCCCTGAAGTACCACGCGATGGGCCGATAACCGTCGAACGGCCTGCGCACCGGTACGGCCGCGAGCACCGCGGCGAGCCTTTCTCCGAGATCCGGCAATGCGGAGCACGTCAAAGCTCTCGCGAGGGAGTCGCTCGGGTTCTCGACGTAGCGGGAGCGAATCGCATCAAACAGTTCGCGACCCGCGTATCGGTGCGGGCATCCCAGGGGTGCCCAAAGCAGATCTACGAGACCTTGGCGCAATTGGTGATACGTCTTATCGGTCTTTTCGAGGTCGGCAAGGATGATGCGCTCGATCGGCGGTGGAACGAGGTCTGTGCGCCTGTTGAAGCCAACGCTATAGCCATGAAGCAGGGGCACCGAAACCAAGTCGACGATGACGGCGAGGGCATTGGCATCGGCCGCAGCTCCGAGACGGGTCGCTGCGGCGATCGCCGCTTCGGTCGCCCAACTGGGAACGCCGCAGCGGTTCTCCAGCAAGACGCGATCTTTGGCGGGTAGAGCCGCTGCGGATGCGGGCAGCGGCTTGTAGGCGTCACGGGCGTTAAGACAGGGATCCCGCCTCAGCGCCTGCCTCTCAACGTCGGCGCTCGCGGGAGCAGGCTGGCTTGTCGCGGGACTGCCGGCTCCCTGCGCTGGGGTAGAACCTTGGACTGCCGGCTGCGACCTGGCCCCCGCGGGAGTCGCCGCGTTGGGCGCGCGGATCGTGGTCTCGCTCGAGCCCTGGTCGCAGGGTGAATCCTGGTACGTCACTTTGCCTTCAGCGCCGACGCACTTGAAGACACCGGCCTCAGCGTAGCCCGACGGCCAACACACTGCGGCCCAGATTACGAAAAGCCACGCGTGGTAAGGACCTGCATTCACGATGCGGCGACAACGTTGGCGAGGATTTGAATCTTTGGCCATGCGCTACCGATCCGGCGGCGGTCAGTCGAGCGGACGAGGCTCTGTCGCCTTGTCGCCCGCGCAGCTGTGGTCCGCGCGACAATCGTGGGCCGACTTCGAAAGCTCGTCAACAGGAGAGAGTTACTGGTGGGCAAACCTTGCCGCTCCCACCCGTTACCCACGGCGTATGCAAGAGCAAGGGCAGGAGGGTCCTGACAACACTATCGAACGACCGCTCTCGGCAACTTTGTTGAGGCTGCTGTTGGCCGGTCAGCGACGCTCGTGGTTCGGTCCGTTTCCGCCTGTCCCGCACGAGTGTGGACCGATCAGGTGTCGGCACGTCGATACTTGTTCGGGAGTAATTCTGCGACCCGTACTGACCCTGGCCCGTTTTTGTTCGGAACAATGACTGTGGCTTCGGGTGAGTAGTCGTAGATCAATTCCCGACACATGCCACACGGCGCAACCACATTGCCATCGTAATCAACGGCGACAATTTGCTCGATGTCAGTGTCTCCTTCGGCGGCACCCATACCAATCGCAATTGCTTCGGCACAGACCGCGATTCGACCCACCTGCCCTTCGAGGTGCACGGCGGCAAATACGCGACCTGACCGCGTTCGCAAAGCACAGCCCACGGTATGCCAAAACGGCTTGCGCCTCAGTCGAATGATTCCACGCGCTTCGGCGACCAAAGCCTCTTCCGCATTCGTCAGTGCCATGTGGAGCAGCCTACGTTGGGGATTTATATGACCCAAAAGTGATTAGTCAACCACACCCGTCCCGAAGCATGAACTTCTATGCGCGACCGGCCGCTTCGCGGGAAATACGCGAGAGGCTGCTCCTGGCCGTTCAGCGACCCACAGTCAACATTCGTTGGAGTCCTTGGGCTAGGTGACAACATGCTGCCTAAAGAGTGACACCAGTTCGACAAATGCGTCACTCTTACCTGTAAAGAATCCAACCCTAGCCTTTTGACCCTGCTTAGATAGGACGCGCCCATTAAGCCGAATTCTAGTGCCATCACCGAGTGTAACCGTTGCGCTTGGATACACGCGCGCAAAGTAGTGAACCGCCCCGGGTTTTCTGGAGACGTCCGGGTTTGAGTCAGGCCGCCAACGGCAGCTGACTCGTCGAATGATAGTACGTCGCTTCGAGTTCTGCCGGCGGTACATTGCCGATTGGCTCCAGCAACCGACGGTGATTGAACCAGTCGACCCACTCCAGGGTTGCGTATTCCACGGCCTCCAGGTGTCGCCACGGGCCGCGGCGGTGAATGACCTCCGTCTTGTACAACCCGATGATCGTTTCGGCCAGCGCGTTGTCGTACGAATCGCCGACGCTGCCCACGGACGGCTCGGCTCCCGCTTCGGCCAAGCGCTCGGAGTAGCGAATCGACAGATACTGGCTACCCCGGTCGCTGTGATGCACGACCCCCTTGATTCCGGAACGCGACCACAGCGCTTGCTCCAACGCGTCCAGGACCAGTTCGGCATGCATCGCGCGCGCCACGCGCCAGCCTATGATGCGCCGGGCGAATACATCGACCACGAACGCGACGTAAACGAAGCCGGTCCACGTCGCGACGAAAGTAAAGTCCGCTACCCACAGCTGATTGGGACGGCTTGCCTGGAATTGCCGGTTGACTCGATCGAGCGGTCGTTGCGCACTGTCGTCGGCGATGGTGGTGCGGCACTTGCGACCGCGCACCACCCCCTGCAGACCGAGCGAGCGCATCAGCCGCTCGATCGTACAGCGAGCAACTTCGTTGCCCTCGCGGTCAAGTTGCCGCCAGACTTTGCGCGCACCGTAGACACCGAAATTCTCCTCGTGCACGCGACGTATCTCCGGTACCAATGTCCGGTCGCGCTGCAGCCGCAGTGGCAAGCGCGCCGGCTCTGCCTCGCGCGCCTTGTGCTCGTAATATTGCGATGGGGCGATCGGCAACTCCGCGCAGATCGACTCGACCCCGTAAACAGCACGATGGGCATCGATGAACGACACCATCACTTCGGTCGGCGGTCGAGCTCCGCCTGGGCGAAAAAAGCCGATGCCTTGCGCAAGATCTCGTTCGCCCGCTTCAGCTCCCGATTCTCACGTTCCAGCTCTTTGAGCCGGTCCCGCTCCGTGCTGGTCACCCCCGCGCGCCGACCTTGGTCACGCTCAGCCTGGCGCACCCACCTGCGTAGCGTCTCCGCAGTGCAGCCAATCTTGCCCGCAATCGAACCGATCGCCGCCCACTGCGAGTCGTGCTCCCCCTGGTGTTCAAAAACCAACCGAACCGCCCGCTCGCGGACCTCCGGCGAATACCTCGTCGATGTGTTCATGACTCCATCCTCTCAAATAATGGAGCCTCCTGGAACCCCGGGGCGGTTCATAGATTAGAAAGAGCGAGTCAGAGACCTCTACCGACCGGACAGCACTCCAAGGATAGTGCCGACCTTTGAAAGAGAACCCACTTTCCATGACCTCGACGAGAGGCCTGAAGTATAGATTCAACTCCCGGTTGCCGTATACTGCGGAGACGCGATTCATCTAGGTCAAGCCTCTCGTAGCAGACCTTCAGCGGTCCGCATGGGGGCGCCTTGGCGCCGCGCAGATCAGACCGTGTTCAGAGCCAGCGCGAGGGCCACGAAGATCAAGGCGTTGCTTACGAGCAGGCCGGTGGCGACCATGACGATAGCCTTCATGGTCGCCGCGAGCCAGCGATCGCCGTAGACGCGCCTGAACGCCAGGGTCACGTAGGACCATTGGCAGAGCTCGACCAGCCCTAGCAAGACCGTGCCAACTTTCGACAGGCTCGCGTCGCCGACGCTGCCGAACGGCGTTGCTCCGAGCAAGCGCAGGGCGACGAGGTACACGAGGGTCGCGATAAACGCCCATGCCGTGAGATGGAGAGCGAACACGAAGTGCACGCTCCAGCTTGCAGGGTGCCGAAAATGCGTCAGGCGCGCCGCGAGAGCTCGCGCGCCGACAATCACGATCACCAGCACCGTGTAGATCGAGTTGAAGCGCCGGTCGAGGCGCTCGGTGAAAGCGCCCGGCTCGGCGTGAGCCTCCACTTCCGCCTTCTGCATGACCTGAGCCAAATTTCCCGTCGGATCCAGGCGGGGAAAGTTGGCGACGCGGAAGTTCGTGATGAACGAGAGCACCAGGAACAGCGCGACTACGTTGAACGTGAGGCGCCAGGGAGTCACCGCCCGGGCACGCTGCCCGTCGCGGAACTCGGTCGTTAGCTGTCCGGGGTGGACCATCAGCGCCCAGAGCGAGTGCGCGATGCGGTGCCACTGCCGCTAGGCGATGCGCGCGACGGCACCGTGCTCGCCCGGATACTCCTGCCCGCAATCGGCGCACCAGCCGCCGTGGCGAGAAGCCCCGCAGTTGGGGCAGCTCGTTATCGTCTGCTTCGTCGGAGACACTTGCGGACTATAGTACTCCCCGCCCGCGAAATCTCCGTGAGCAACGTTCTTAGGTTGGCGTTCTATCGCGACGAGTGACCGCCTTCGAAGAATTTCTCGACCATCCGGTCTGGCCGCCAGCAGCCGCCCGTTGTTCGATGGCCGTTCACGACCCGAAGCGGAGTTGGAACCCATGAAAAGCGGACATTTATAACCAGAAAAAAGTTAAAACGTTACGCCTTGCGGTCTCGTGGTCCGAGGAAAAACCATAGGATCAAGCCCAGCAATGGCAGTACAGCCACTACGAGGATCCAAATCAATTTCTTCTCATTTGAAGCGGAGCTTTGGAAGATGTTGATAATCGCCCAGATATCTCCGGCGAGTATTAGGAGGCCCAAAATGCCGCTGTATCCGAAGTTCATCGTTCTTGTTCCTTTCCATGAGAGTTCCTCCGCCGACGGTCGCAGATCGACCCTGAACCGACGGTCGATCTTCCGAAAAGCCGACGTTCGAGGGCGACCAAGCAGACGTTAAACGCTTTAGTCCGACCCGCACCTACTTGACCGCAACGGTTTCCCGCCCGCGCTGCAACTTCGCCAGCGCCGCTTTCAGGGCCACCACACCGGCGGCCAAGGTCTCTGCCTTCTGCACGCGTTCGCTCAGTTCTGCAATCTCGCGTTGCTGCTGGCCGATCGTCGCCCCCTGTTCAGCCAGTTGGCGATTCTTCTCCTGCACCGCGCTCTCCAGCCGCGATTGCAGCAAGGATGTCTGCTCATCCACCTTCGCGTTCAACCCTTGAATCGCCGCCAGCGCGACTCCTTGGCTATCGCCAATGTCGATGTGCGTGTCGTCCTTGGGGTCCCCCAAGCCGAAGCTGGCGTGGAAGTCCTGGGCCACCGGCCCGATGTGCCGCCGTTCCGGGTGCCCGATGAACGTCCACGAGGTGACGGGCATCGCGACGACGCGCCGGAGGACATCGCGCAAGTCGAGCCTTTGAAAATTCTCCTTCAGCTTGCGGTCGCTCGAGCAGACCCAGCTGGTGCTACCGTTGGAGACCGTGCACGACCAGGCTCCATCGTAGATACCTACTGTCGCGCCGCCCGGAAACAGGCCGATGCCGCCGGTGGCCAGCACTGAAAAGGTTTTAGCCCCCGTCGAATTGGCTGCCTGACTCCCGTCACCCCACACGAACGAGGAATTATGGGTCGCATTGGCATTATTGCCGGCGGCAAAGCTGGCGATTCCGCTCGCCGTGTTGCCCGTACCCCCAGCGACTGTGCTCCACTGGCCGCTCGCCGTATTGGTATCTCCCCCAGCTACGGTGCTGCTGGTAGCGGTCGCTTGGTTGCTATTACCCCCGGCGACTGTGCTCGTCGTGCTGCTCGCCGTGTTCCTACTACCCCCGGCGACCGTGCTGCTGTAGCCACTGGCGTTGTTCTCGACACCTCCCCCCACAGTTCCGAAGGTAGCATTGACCTGGTTCCCGGATGCAGGCGTACATAATCCGCCACTCCCCGGATTGCAGCCGCCACCGCCGGCAATCGTCGCGCCTGCAACTCCACCACCCACCGAGTTGAATTCCATTCCATTAACCACATTTGGATTAAATCCGACGTCCGCATCGACCGCCGGCTCCAGGAGCACTGCCTGGCGCCCATTGACACGCAAAGTCAGCGCGTTGTTGTCGTTGGTACCCAACACGGCCGGCACCCCGAACGCATTGCCGCTATTGACGAACGCGGGGCTCTCGCCCAGCCGATGCATAAACGCCGCCATCTGCAGGCGGGTGACGTTTTCATTGGGGCAATACTGCGACGGGCCGCAACCCTTGGTGATGCCGTAAGTCGTGATCCAGGTAACATCCGGGCAGAACGGGCTGCTGGCCGGTACGTCGGTGAAGCCGGCACAATTTTGCGCGGCAGCAGAAGCGGTGAGAAGCGAAAGGGCGACACCCAACAGGAACGCGAAGCTATGCATGGCAGAGTCCTCCCAGACCGCGTGCCGGAGTCGGCACCCGACAGATTCTACGCCCGGCAGCCAGGGCCTCGAGGCGCTTGATTCCGTGATTGCGCCTCGGTCATTCGAATGACCGCTAACTGGAAATTTGGGTGGTGACACCAGGCGGCTGCTTGTGTTAAGGGTTGTGCGATGTCTGCCCTGATGCGCAGGTGGGTGTGCAGACGTGATGACGCCACGCGGGCAGGCGTCGCACAAGCCTCAAGGGAGGAAACCGCGGCACGCCCCGATGCGGTTTGGAGAAGCTAAGCCGCTATGGGGATTCGATGGTTCGCAGTGCGGCTGGAAGCGGTGATCGGGTCGCCAGACCGGCGCGTGACATCGCGCGGATGGTGGTTGGCGACGGTGGGAGGTTGGATTCTGGAATGACGCAGCTGACCAGAGACGAGGTTACGGCAGCGTAAGGCAATAGCGTCCGCTATCGGTGGCATCCGCCGAAGAGCGGACGTACCGTTGAAGCAACCGAGGCCGGTGATCATGCTGCAACTCGCACGCTGGGCGGGGCGCGGATCGGTTTCCCGCGGGCGAAGGTCTCGACGATGATCATCGCCGCGCCGCAGTGCGGGCAGACAAACGTGGGCTGACCGATGCCTACGGATACATCAGGCGGGCGCAGTTCGGCCGCGGTGGGGACGACGTGCAGCAATTCGCGCGCTCGGGCGAGATGCTCTCGGCGTGCGGCATTGGCGAGCAACCCGTAGTGGCGGATGCGATGAAAGCCGCCTGGCAGGACGTGCAACAGGAAGCGGCGCATGAACTCATCGGCACCGAGGGTCATGGTCTTGTGGCGCGTCCTGCCCGTGGCGCGGTAATCCTTCCAACGGAAGGTGACGCCGCGCTCGTCGAGGGCGAGCAGCCGCCGATTCGAGATTGCCACCCGGTGCGTGTAGCGGGACAGATAGGCGAGCACCGCCGCCGGCCCGGCGAAGGGGCGCTTGGCATAAACGACCCATTCCACTTCGCGCAGCGGTGCGAGCCAGGCGGCGAACGCCCGCGCGTCGGTCAGTCCCGCGAACTCGCCGAAGAACTGCAGCCGGCCGGTGTGATGCGCCGTGGCCAGTGCCTCGAGGAAGCGACGGCGGAACAACCGCGACAGCACCCGCACCGGCAGGAAGAAGCCCGGGCGGCACCGGACCCAGCGCTCACCGTCGGCGGCAAGGCCCCCGCCTGGCACGATGCCGTGCACATGCGGATGGTGCGTCAGCGCCGACCCCCAGGTATGCAGGACCAGGGTCACGCCGACCTGCGCGCCGAGATGCTTGGGATCGGCGGCGATGGTGCGCAACGTCTCTGCGGCGAGCTCGAACAACAGGTCGTAGATCACCGTCTTGTTGGTGTAGGCGATGGCGGCAATCGGCGCCGGCAGCGTGAACACGACGTGGTAATACTCCACCGGCAGCAGATCGGCCTGCCGCGCCTCGAGCCAGCGCTTGGCCGCGCCGCTCTGGCACTTCGGGCAATGCCGGTTGCGACAGGAGTTGTAGGCGATCTGCACCTGCGCGCAGGCGTCGCAGCGCAGTACGTGTCCCCCCAGCGCCGCGCTGCGGCACTGTTCGATGGCGGACATCACCTTGAGCTGACCGAGGCTCAAGTGGCCGTGCTGCGCTTGCCGCCAAGCGTGCCCGTGGGCGCGGAAGATGTCCGCGACCTCCAGGGCGGGGCGCCCCATGCGTAGGCGCTACGCGGTGGGCAAGCGCTCCAGGGGACTGGTCACTTCGCGCAGCAGGTCGGTGGCCACCTGCGCATACAGGGCCGTGGTCTCCAACTTCTGGTGCCCGAGCAGCACCTGAATGACCCGGATGTCGACCTTCTGCTCCAGCAGGTGGGTGGCGAAGCTGTGCCGCAGTATGTGCATCGACACCCGCTTGTCGATCTTCGCGGCCTCGGCCGCGGCATGGATGGCCCGGTTCAGTTGCCGGGTACTCAACCGGTCAATCGGGTTGAGACCGGGAAACAGCCAGCCACCGTCGAGCATCTTGCCTTGGGCGCGGGCCACTCGCCACCACACCCGCAGCCGCTCCAGCAGCACCGGCGAGAGCATGGCGTAGCGATCCTTGCGACCCTTGCCCTGCTCGATGCGCAGCGTCATGCGCTGGCTGTCGATGTCGCCGACCTTCAGCGCGCTGACCTCGCTGGCGCGAAGACCCGCGCCGTAGGCGATCGACAGTGCCGTCTGACACTTCAGGTTTGGTGCGGCCGCAATCAGGCGCGCGACCTCTTCGCGGTTCAACACCACCGGCAAAGTGCGCGGGACGCGCACCGGCTGCATCTTCGCCATCAACTCGCCGCGGGCGAGCGTAACGTCAAAGAAGAACTTCAAGCCGGTGATCGTGGCGTTGAGCGTGATCGGCGAGGCACCGTGATCGACCAGGTGCAGCTGAAATCGCCGCAGATCCTCGACCGTGGCGGTGTCGGGAGAGCGTTCGAGGAAGGCGGCCAGCTGCCGCACGGCACGGATGTAGCCGGCCTGCGTCTGGTCGCAGAGCTTGCGCATGCGCATGTCGTCGATC
This sequence comes from uncultured beta proteobacterium, assembly GCA_963777455.1. Taxonomy (GTDB): domain Bacteria; phylum Pseudomonadota; class Gammaproteobacteria; order Burkholderiales; family Casimicrobiaceae; genus PALSA-1003. Next base: position 545,077 of record CAVZQQ010000003.1, on the reverse strand, counting down.
ATGCGTTGACGCAGCGGCGTGACGGCTTGAGTCGATGGGACCATGGTTCTGCTCCTGTCGTGATGCGAGGCGGACTGCCTCGTGCCACAACATAAGCAGATTCACGATCCCGGCTAACCTCACGGCCGGGACGAAGCTCGAGTCTTACCGCGCGAGCGGTTTAGTCCGCTGGCCGTCAGCGGTCGTCGCTCGAAGGGCCGTTCCCGACTCACTGCGGACAAATCACGTTCTCCAACCGGTCATTCGAAATTCGAAAAGCGGCTCAAAGAATGTGTGACGGGCATCATGCTGGCCAGCTGCGGATCCTCCGGCGATGCGTCTAAGCGTCCGTGATCGTGAACAGCTCCTGTGGCTCACGGATGCCGCGAAGCGGGTGGACGCCAACCGAAATCATCCTGCCCGCACTGGCCTTGGCTGCCTCAAAAAACGTGCTCGACGCGAGTACTTTGCGCTGTAGCGGCCGGCACAACCCTTCGATACGGCTCGCTTCGTTAACGGCCGAACCCACGACGGTGAAATCGAGCCGCTCGCTCGAACCGATATTGCCGTAGAGCACTTCGCCTAAGTGGAGCGCGGCACCAAAGTCCAACGTCCGCTTGCCGGTGGCGCGGCGCTCGAAGTTGAACCGCGGTAGGGTCTCGAGTAGTTGTTCCGCGGCCGTCAGTGCATCGGTGCACACGGCTTGTCGATCGCGCAGTGACAAGTCGAAGGTCGCGAGGAAGCCGTCGCCGAGGAATTTCAGGATCTGGCCGCGGTTGTCCAGAACCGGACGCGCCATCAATTCGAGGTACGTATCGAGGATTTCGATTAGTTCATCCTGCGAAACCCGGTTCGCGACTGCGGAAAAACCGCGCAGATCACACAGCCAGATCACAGCCTGGATTCTTTGTACCGAGTGCCGGTCGATCTCGCCCGTGAGGACGCGCCGGCCGGCGTCCGCGCCGAGATAGGTTGCGAGCAACGTGCGTGCGACTTCGAACATCGAGCGCGATTTCACGGCAAGCGCTAGGTAGGGCAGCAATTCTCCGACTTGCCTTAGCTGACCGTCATCGAATCCACCCGGCACGTCGGTCGTGCAGGAGAAGAATATGCCTTGCATCGGGTTTGGTCGATCGATGCCCTCGGGAATGACCCCCGCCTCGGCGCGCAGTGTCGCGGCCGGCACGCCATCGAAGGGCACGACCCGCGCCGCGTAGTCTGTCATGCCGGCCTTGCGCAGGTCGGCGAGCACGGGAAAATCGTCGGGAGTCCCCGCGTCGAGCCGTCGGCGCAGGCTAATTTGGCCGGAAGTCTGCAAATGATGGATCGGGCTACGCAGGTAGGGTTCACGTTCCGCGTGGCTGCGTTGACGGGGAAACTCCTCCGTTTCGAGGCCGTCGGAGCGCCAAACGTAGCTACGCGCACCATGCCGTGGGTGCAGTGTCCCAAGGGACATGTTGAAACGGCGTGCAGGGAATCCGGCGTCAACGACGCGCCGGCAGAATCCGTCGATCTGGTCGTCGAGCGGCAAGCCTTGCAACCCGCGCTCCACCAGCCATTCCGCAACGTTGGTCATATCGAGCGGCGGCAACGCGCGCCGCGCATTCGCATCTGGAGGCATGGCAGCAGCGATCTCCTGTCGTGATATTTTCAAGCCCAATGCGGGCCCAACCGAATGACAATCGCCGCGGCCGCGCTCGGACGCTGTCGGTTTGCTAGACGGTACCTTCAGACTCTCGTCGAAGCAACTGCCTCGGAACGACCCGCTCGGGGAAATCCTTGCGATTGGTTAGGATCTCCGAAGTTAGCCGGCCTACGCGCAGGCGCCTTGCAACGGCCGTGCCTGCCAGCCTAGCGCGCGGCCCACTCGCGGGCGATCGCCGCCGCGTCGTGCAGCGCGCCCTGCACGGGGCGCAGCGCGCCTGGCGTGCGCGAAAAGCGTGGCGCGGGCGCCGGACAGGGCACGCCGTCGAGGGCGGTGAACACGCCGCGCGCCGCCAGGTGCGGGTGCTCTGCGGCCACGCGCAGCGCGAGCACCGGCGCGAAGCACGCGTCGCTGCCTTCGAGCAGGTCGCGGCATTGCTGCTGAGTGCGCGCGGCAAACGCCGCGCCCAGTAGCGCCCTCAAGCGTGGCCAAGTCGCCGGATCGTCGCGCGCGGCAAACGCCTCCAGCGGCAGGTCCAGGCGCTCGAGCAGAGTCTCGTGGAACTGGGGCTCGAGCGCGCCTACCGCAACATACGCGCCGTCGGCACAGCGATAGGTAGTGTAGAACGGCGCGCCACCATCGAGCAGATTGCTGCCGCGCTCGTCGCGCCATGCGCCACGGGCCAGAGCGGCGTGCACGAACGTGAGCAGCGAGGCGGTGCCATCAACGATCGCCGCATCGACCACCTGGCCGTGACCGGAGCGTCGGGCCTCGAGCAGGGCGGCGAGCACGCCCACCACCAGATACAGCGCGCCGCCGCCATAATCGCCCAGCAGGTTGAGCGGGGGCATCGGCGCGCCGCCGGCTTCGCCGATCGCGTGCAACGCGCCGGTAAGCGCGATGTAGTTGATGTCATGCCCGGCCGCCGGCGCGAGTGGCCCGGTCTGGCCCCAGCCGGTCATCCGCCCGTACACCAGGCGCGCGTTGCGGCGCAGGACCACGTCCGGACCGATGCCCAGCCGCTCCATGACGCCGGGACGAAAGCCTTCGATGAGCGCGTCGGCGGCGCCTAGCAGGTCGAGCGCCGCGTCCGCGCCCGCAGGCGACTTGAGATCGATCGCGACTACGCGCCGCCCGCGGTCGACCAGGTCGTGCGGCCGCAGTGCGGGCGCGTCCGGGCGCACCACGCGCACCACGTCCGCGCCCATGTCGGCGAACAGCATCGCGGCAAACGGCGCCGGCCCCAGGCCGGCAAACTCGACGATGCGCAGGTCCTGCAAAGGCCCGTTGCGGGGCTCGCTCATGGCCATGTCTCCGGCAGCCGCTCCAAGCCCCGATTGTAGCGACGGGCTGCGTCGCGGGGACACGGTGGCGTCAGATCCCGGCGAGGAAGTCCGCCGTCGCCGCGAGCACCGCCTCTGGCTGGTCGCGATGCGGCGCGTGTCGGCAGGCCGCGAGTTCGAGCCGGCGCGCACTACGCGCGCCGCGCTCGATGCGGTCGATCTGCGCCAACGTGCCGTATTCGTCGTCGACACCCTGGATGGCGAAAAGGGGACAGAGGATTTCGGGGAGCAAAGGTTCGATATTCCAGGCGGTGAAATCCGGATGCAGCCAGATATCGTTCCAGCCCCAGAATGCGCTGTCGACGTCGGCGTGGAAGCGCGCGAGCTTGCTGCGCAGGGCGCCCTCGAGATAGGCACGGCGCGCGGCAGCGATCTGGTCGAGGCCATAGCGCTCCACGAACACATGCGGGGCCAGGGCGATCACCGCGGCCACCGGGCGCCGGGCGCGCGCGGCATGGATGAGCGCGATCGAGGCGCCGTCGCTGTGCCCGAACAGGACGCACTCGCGTACCTCGAGTTGGTCGAGCAGCTGCGGCAACGCGCGCAGCGCCTCGTGGTGCATGAAGTCGACCCCGCGCGGGCCGCGCAGCGGCTCGGAGCGCCCATAGCCCAAGCGCGAATAGGCAAGCACACGCCGCCCAGTCGCCGCGGCCAGCCGCGCCGGGAAGTCCCGCCACAGCGCCACCGACCCCAGTCCCTCGTGCAGCATGACGATCGCGGCCGCGGCGCGCTGCGCGCCGCCGTGCCACGCGTACTCGATGCGGTGGCCGTCGATGTGGGCGAAGGCGGGCGCCGCGCTCTCACCGGCCGAGGTAGCGATGGTTGAGCTCCGCTGGCTAGCGCAGCGCGCGCAGCTTGTAGCGCTGGATCTTGCCGGTTGCGGTCTTGGGCAGTTCCGCGACGAAGTCAATCCAGCGCGGGTATTTGTAATGCGCCAGCCGCGCCTTGACGTGCGCCTGGATGTCGGCCGCGAGCGCCGCGTCGGCCGCCCGGGCGGGACGGAGCACGACGAAGGCCTTGGGCTTGACCAGTTGGTCGGCGTCTTCCCAGGCGACCACGGCGGCTTCGAGCACCGCCGGATGGGCGATGATCGCCGCCTCCACCTCCGCCGGCGAGACCCAGATGCCGCCGACCTTGAGCATGTCGTCGTTACGCCCGCAATAGACGTAATAACCGTCCGCGTCGCGCCGATACTTGTCGCCGCTGCGCGTCCACTCGCCGAGAAACGTCGCGCGCGCCTTCGGGCGGTTGTTCCAGTAGGTCATCGCCGCCGTCGGACCCTTGATCAACAGCTCGCCCGGCTCCCCCACGGGGACGTCGTGTCCCTGCTCGTCGACGATGCGCAGCTCGTAACCGGGCACCGGTGTGCCAGTGGTGCCGTAATGCACGTCGTCGGCGTGATTGGACAGGAAGATATGCAGCATTTCGGTCGAACCGATGCCGTCGAGAATGTCCACCCCGGTGCGGTCGCGGAAGCGGCGCCCGATGTCGGCGGGCAGCGGTTCGCCGGCGGACGCGCAGCGGCGCAGCGCCAGCGCCTCGCGGGCCGGGAACTCCGCGGCCGCGAGCATGGCGGCGAAGAGTGTCGGCACGCCGTAGAAGATCGTCGCCCGATGCGCGGTCAGGCGCGCGAACACCGCCGCGGGCGTAGGCCGCTCGGCCATGAGCACCGTGGTGGCGCCCACCGCCAGCGGAAACGACAGGGCGTTGCCCAGCCCGTAGGCAAAAAACAGCTTGGCCGCCGAGAACACGATGTCGTCCTCCGCGATGCCCAGCACCGGGCGCGCGTAGAGCTCTGCGGTCTGGATCATGCTCGCGTGCGCGTGCACCGTACCCTTCGGCGCGCCGGTGGAACCGGACGAATACAGCCAGAAGCAGGCGTCGTCGCCGGTCGTCGCCGCTGGCTCCAGGATGTCGCTGGCCGCGGCCAGCAGCGCGGCGAGGCAGTGCCACGGCGGCTGTGCCTCGCCGGCGACGATGACCGGGCACGCGCCGGTTCTGCCCGCATCGGCGATGGCCTGCTCGAAGAGCGGCAGCAGCGGCGGCGAGACCACCAGCGCGCTGGCGCGGCTGTCACCGAGAATGAAGCGGTAGTCGTGGGTGGTGAGCAGCGTGTTGACCGCGATCGGCACCAGGCCCGCCCGGATCGCGCCGAGGAACACCGTCGGGAAATCGATGCTGTCGTGCAGCGCAAGCAACACGCGCTGCTCCGGCGCGAGGCCTAGCGCGCGTAGCGCATTGCCGGCGCGGTTGACACGCTGGGCCAGTTCACCGTAGCTGTAGCGGCCGCGATCGTCGATATAGGCGAGCTTGTCGGCGCGGCCGGCGCGCAAGTTACGCTCGATCAGATCATAGGCCGCGTTGTAGTGGCGTGGGATTTCCAGGCGCGGCGGGCGCACCGCCTGATCGGCCCGGCTCAACTCCATCGGTCCTCCTTGGGGCGGCGCGTCTTCGGTCGCGACTGCAGGGGCGCGTGCGGCGCCACGGCACCGCCTCGTCGCTGCTACGCTGTTCCTATAGTATAGCGTCGATGTGGCGAGGCATCGGCGTTGCCGCCGCGCCGCCGCCGGAGGACAAACGTGCCCGCGGTATCCCCAGCAGAGATCAGCGCGTTGCAGCCGCCGCAGGTGCGCTTCGATGTGCGCGCCGACGCCTACCGGCATTGGCAGCTGGCGGTCGACGGCGCCGTGGCGACGCTGGCCCTGGCGGTTGCCGAAGAGGCCGGGCTGCAACCGGGCTACCGGCTCAAGCTCAACTCCTACGACCTGGGTGTCGACATCGAGCTCGCCGATGCGCTCGACCGCATCCGCTTCGAGCATCCCGGGGTGCATTGCGTGGTCATCACCGGCGGCCGCGAGCGCCTGTTCTGTTCCGGCGCCAATATCTACATGCTGGGCCTGGCGAGCCACGCGTGGAAGGTCAACTTCTGCAAGTTTACCAACGAGACCCGCAACGGCATGGAGGACTCCAGCGCGCACGACGGCATTCGCTTCCTCGCCGCGGTCAATGGCGCGTGTGCCGGCGGCGGCTACGAATTGGCGCTGGCCTGCGACGAGATCCTGTTAATCGACGATCGCTCCACCGCGGTAAGCCTGCCCGAGGTGCCGTTGCTGGGCGTGCTTCCCGGCACGGGCGGGCTGACGCGACTGACCGACAAGCGCAAGGTACGCCGCGACCTGGCCGACCTGTTCTGCACCACCACCGAAGGCGTGCGCGGCCAGCGCGCGCTCGACTGGCGACTGGTCGACGCGTTGGCCAAGCCGGCGGACTTCGCGCGCGCCGTGCGCGAGCGCGCCCTGGCGCTCGCAGCGAGTGTGGCCTCGCCCCAGCAGCGGCCGGCCCATACGCCGGGTGTTGCGCTGCCGCCCCTGGCGCGCGAGCTCGGGCGCGATCACTATCGCTACTCGCATGTCGAAGTGACCATCGACCGCGCGCCGCGCGTCGCCAACATCACGCTGCGCGCACCCGCTATGCCGCCGCCCGCCGATGGCGCGGCGGCGCAGGCCTTGGGCGCCGCGTGGTACCCGCTGGTGCTCGCGCGCGAGCTCGGCGACGCGATCCTCATGCTGCGCACCAACGAGAGCCAGATCGGCACCTGGATCCTGCGCACGCGCGGCGCCGCGGACTACCTGCTGGCGCACGACGCGCTGCTGTGCCGCGACGCCGAGCACTGGTTCGTGCGCGCGACCATCGGCGCGCTGCGCCGCACGTTCAATAGGCTCGAGGTGTCCTCGCGCGGCATGTTCGCGCTCATCGATGGCGAGTCCTGCTTTGCCGGCACGCTTTTCGAGCTGGCTCTGGCGGCCGATCGCGCCTACATGCTCGACGTCGCGCCGGGCCCGACGATCAGACTTTCGCCGGCAAACTTCGGTCTGTACCGCACGCTGCGCGAAGGCTCGCGCCTGGCGGAGCGCTTCAGCGCCGATCCGGAGCACGTAGACCGGCTGCGCGCTCTGGGCGCGCAGCCGCTCACCGCGGCGCGCGCCCTCGAGGTGGGGCTCGTTACCAGCGCCCCGGACGACATCGACTGGGAGGGCGAAGTGCGCATCGCCATCGAGGAACGCGCCGCGTTCTCGCCGGACGCCCTGACCGGCCTGGAACAGAACCTGCGCTTCGGCGCCGGCGAGAGTGTCGCGACGCGCATCTTCGGCCGCCTTTCGGCGTGGCAGAACTGGGTCTTCAGCCGGCCCAACGCCGTGGGCGAGCACGGGGCGCTGAAGGTGTTCGGCACCGGGACGAAGGCGAAGTTCGACTGGACGCGGGTGTGATGCGGGAGTGCACATGAGCAGCGTCGCCACGGGCGAACGGATCCCCAATAACGTCGGCCTCGCCGATGACCGCGCGCTGCAACGGGCGCTGTTGCACTGGCAGCCGCGGTTTTTGGATTGGTGGCGGGAGATGGGACCGGAGCGCACGGCGGACTACAACGTCTACCTGCGCACCGCGACCAGCGTCGGGCAGGACGGCTGGGCGCACTTCGACTACGTCAAGATGCCCGACTATCGCTGGGGCATCTTTCTCAACCCGCCTCAAGCGGAGCGCAAGATCCATTTCGGCGCGCACCTGGGCGAGGATGCGTGGCAGGAAGTGCCTGGCGAGTACCGCGCCAACCTGCGCCGCATCATCGTCACTCAGGGCGACACTGAACCCGCGTCGGTCGAGCAGCAACGCCACCTGGGCGCGACCGCCCCGTCGCTCTACGACCTGCGCAACCTGTTCCAGATCAATGTCGAGGAAGGCCGCCACCTGTGGGCGATGGTGTATCTGCTGCATCGCTACTTCGGGCGCGACGGGCGCGAGGAAGCCGAGGCGTTGCTTGAGCGCCGTTCGGGCGACCGCGACCACCCGCGCATTCTCGGCGCCTTCAACGAGCCCACCCCTGATTGGCTCGCCTTCTTCATGTTCACCTTCTGCACCGACCGCGATGGCAAGTTCCAGCTGTGCGCGCTCGCCGAGAGCGCCTTCGATCCGTTGGCGCGTACGACGCGCTTCATGCTCACCGAGGAGGCGCATCACATGTTCGTCGGCGAGACCGGCGTGGCGCGCGTCCTGCAGCGCACGGCCGAGGTCATGGCACAACACCGCGTGCGCGACCCGGCCGACGTGCGCCAGCACGGGGTGATCGACTTGCCGACGTTGCAGCGTTACTTCAACTTCCACTACAGCGTGACGCTCGACCTGTTCGGGGCCGACGTGTCGTCGAACGCCGCGACCTTTTTCAGCACCGGGCTGAAGGGCCGCTTCGACGAGGCCAGGATCGGCGACGATCACCGCCTCGAGGCCGCGACCTACCCGGTGCTCGAGCTGGTCGACGGCCGCCTGGTCGAACGCGAGGTTCCCGCGCTCAACGCGCTCAACGAGCGGCTGCGCGATCGCTACATCAAGGACACGATTGCCGGACTCGGGCGCTGGAATCGCGTGCTGCAGAAGTGTGGCATCGCGGCGCAGATCGTCTTGCCGCACAAGGCCTTTAACCGGCGCATCGGTTCGCTGGCCACTGCGCCCGTCGCGCTCGATGGGCGCGTCATCGACGCGGCGGAGTGGCAGCGGCGGGAGCGCGAGTGGCTGCCAACCGAGGAGGACCGGGCGTACGTCGCCTCCCTCATGGGGCCGGTGGTCGAGCCGGGCCGGTTCGCCGGCTGGATCGCGCCGCCGGCGGTAGGCATCAACCGCCAGCCGGCGGCCTTCGAGTACGTGCGCTTCGGCTGAAACGCCAGGGACTGCCCCTTGGCTACCGATTCTTCCGTCGTGAGGCTGGCGCGCGACGGCGCCGTCGCGGTGATCACCATCGACCATCCGCCGGTGAACGCGCTGTCGTGCGCTGTCCGCGCGGGGCTGCTCAGCGCGCTCGACGCCGCCGTGGCCGACGACTGCGGTGCGGGCGATCGTCGTCGCCGGCGCCGGCAGCACGTTCTGCGCCGGTGCCGATATCCGCGAGTTCGACCTGCCGCCGCAGCCGCCGCACCTGAGCGACGTAATCCAGCGCTTTGCCGACGCCCCCAAACCCGTGATCGCGGCATTGCACGGCAGCGCGCTTGGGCGGCGGCTGCGAGCTCGCCGCCGGCTGCCACTACCGCATTGCCGCGCGCGGCACGCGCATCGGCCTGCCGGAGGTTCATCCTGGGCCTGCTGCCCGGCGCGGGCGGGACCCAGCGGCTGCCGCGGCTGGTCGGATTCGACACGGCGCTGGCGATGATGCTCGACGGCCGGCCGCGCGCGCTCGAAACGCCGGAGGTCGCCGGCTTCGTCGACCAGATCGTCGAGGGCGATTTGCGCGGCGCGGCGGTGGCGTTTGCACAGCGCCTCGCGAGCTCCGAAGCCGCGCCGCGCCGCCCTGCGCAGCCGGCGCTGCCCGACGTGGTCCCCGAGGTCTTCGAGCGCTATGCCGAGGCGGCGCGCCGCCGGCGCGGCGAGCCCGCGCCGGAAAAAATCGTCGCGGCGGTGCGGCGCGCGATCGAGATGCCGTTTGCCGAAGCAGTGGCGCACGCGCGCGCCGATTTCCTCGCGCTGCGCGACACGCCCGAGGCGAAGGCGCTTGCGGCACGCGTTCTTCGCCGAGCGAGAAGCCGGCAAGCTGCCCGCGGGGCTCCGCGCCGCCACGCCCCGCACCCTGCGCAGCGCCGCAGTGATCGGCGCCGGCACGATGGGCCAGGGCATCGCCATCGCCCTGCTCGATGCGGGTCTCGCGGTGCGGCTGGTTGAGACCTCGGCGCCGGACCTGGCCCGCGCCGAGCAGCGGCTCGCCGCGCACTACGATGCGGCCGTCGCGAAGGGACGCATCGGTTCCGGCGCGGCACGGGTCATCCGCTCCCGGCTGAGCACCGCAACTAGCATCGAGACGATCGCCGAGGTCGACCTGGTCATCGAAGCGGTGTTTGAGGACCTCGCCGTCAAGCGCGCGGTGTTCACGCAGATCGACGCCGTTGCCCGTCCCGCGGCGCTGCTGGCGACCAACACCTCGTATCTCGACGTCGCCGAGATCGCCGCTTTCACCGGGCGAGCGCAGGACGTCATCGGCCTGCATTTCTTCAGCCCGGCGAATGTCATGCGCCTGGTCGAGATCGCGCGCACCGACGCCACCTCGGCCGAGGCGCTCGCGACCGGCAGGGCACTGGTCAAGCGCCTGAACAAAGTCGGCGTGGTCTGCAAGGGCCGAGACGGCTTCGTCGGCAATCGCATGCTGGTGCTGCGCACGCGCGAGTGCCTGTTCATGCTGGAGGAGGGTGCGCTGCCGCGGCAAATCGACGCCGCGTTGGTCGACTTCGGCTTCGCCATGGGCCCGCTCGCCGTCGGCGATCTGGCGGGCCTGGACATCGGCTGGCGTAACACCAACCTGCGGCACCAGCTGCGTGAGCTCGGAGGACACGATTGCGATCTGCTCGACCAGTTGGTCGCCGCCAACCGGCTCGGTCAGAAGACCGGCGCCGGGTGGTATCGGTACGAGGAGGGCGGGCGCACGGCGCTGCCCGACCCGGCGATCGAAGCGCTGCTCGTCGCGCACGCGCAGGCCCGTGGCATCGTGCGTCGCACGTTGCCGCCGGCCGAGATTGTCGAGCGCTGCCTGCTCGGCATGATCAACGAGGCGGCGCAAATTCTTGCCGAAGGCGTGGTCGAGCGTGCCTCCGATATCGACGTGGTGTGGCTCACCGGTTACGGCTTCCCGCGTTATCGCGGCGGCCCGCTGTTCTACGCCGATCGGTTGGGGCTGCCCCGCGTGGTGGAACGCATCGAGGCGCTGCGCGAGCGCTTCGGAGCTGCCTACTGGACACCGGCGCCGGCCCTCGTACGCCTGGCCGCAAGCGGGCGGGGTTTCTACTAGACCGCGGGCGCAACCCGCCCTAAGCTGGCGCGCAACCGGATGTCGCTTCCATGGGCCACGCTCGCGTGGCCGGCGCATGCGGCGCGCAGGAGATCGGGCATGCAACGCTCTTCCGGGTCCTCCCGACGGCAGTTTGTGCGCGGCGCCACGGCCGCCGGCTTGGCGGCATGCCTGCCGCGATCCGGGCGGGCTGCCGATACGCTGAAGATTGGCCTTATCGTGCCGCTCACTGGCCCGTTTGCCTCCACCGGTCGTCAGGTCCAGGCCGCCGTGCGCCTGTACCAACACCACCACGGCGACAGCGCCGGTGGTCGGCGGGTCGAACTGCTGGTCAAGGATGACACCGGGTTGGCGCCGGAAACGACCAAGCGCATTGCGCAGGATCTGCTCGTGCAGGAGCAGGTCGCCATCCTCGCCGGCTTTGGCCTGACGCCACTCGCGCTCGCCACCGCGCCGGTCGCCACCGAGGCGCGGGTGCCGATGCTGGTCATGGCGGCGGCATCGTCGATCATTCCGCAACGCTCGCCGTTCATCGTGCGCTCCGGCTTTACGGTACCCCAGATAACCGCACCGCTCGCCGACTGGGCGGCACGCAACCGGATCGGGAAGGTGGGCACGCTGGTGACCGACTACACCCCGGGCCTGGACGCGGAGAAGACCTTCCGCAAGCGCTTTGGCGACGCCGGTGGCACGCTCCTCGAAAGCTTGCGCTCGCCCCTGCGCAATCCGGATTACGCGCCGTTCCTGCAGCGCGCCAAGGACGCCCGTCCCGACGCGCTGTTCGTGTTCGTGCCCTCGGGAGAGGGCACGGCGGTGCTGAAGCAGTTTGCTGAGCGGGGCCTGAAGCAAGCCGGCGTCCAGCTCATCTGTACCGGCGACGTGCTCGACGACGACATCCTCGAGGCGATCGGCAGCCCGGCGCTGGGCGTGGTCAGTTCGCACCATTACTCGGCGGCGCACCGCGCGCCCGAAAACGCAGCCTATGTCGCGGATTTCGAGCAGGCTAATCCCGGCATGCGACCGAACTTCATGTCGGTCGGCGGCTACGACGGCATGCACCTGGTCTATGCCGCGCTCACGCGCACCAATGGGGCGGTCGACGGCGAAGGGCTCGTAAACGCGATGCGCGGCATGACCTGGACGAGCCCGCGCGGACCCATGAGCATCGACCCGGCGACGCGCGACGTGGTTCAGAACGTGTACATCCGGCGCTGCGAACGGGTCGATGGGAAGCTGTTCAACGTCGAGTTCGAAACCGTCGCGCAGGTGCGGGACCCCGGTACCTGACGCGACCATGGACCAGCGCCGCACGCCTCCATTTCGCGCTGACCACGTCGGCAGCTTTCTGCGCCCGGCGGCGCTGCTGGCCGCCCGGGAACGCTTTCACAGCGGCGCGATCGATGGCGCGGCGCTGCGCGCGGCCGAGGACGCGGCGATTGCCCAGATCGTCCGCCTGCAGGAGGACAGCGGGCTGCAAAGCATTACCGACGGCGAGTTCCGCCGCACCTATTTTCACATCGACTTCCTGGAGCAGCTCGACGGCGTGGAAGCGCGCGGCGGACTGACCGCGCATTTTCACAGCGCCCAGGGCGAGGTCGACTTCGCCCCGCCGGTGTTGCACGTCACCCGCAAGGTGCGCCACGTGCGCCCGATCCAGGTCGCGGACTTCAACTTCCTCAAGGCGACCACCGCGCGCACGCCGAAGGTGACGCTGCCCTCGCCGACCATGCTGCACTTCCGCGGCGGCCGCGAGGCAATCAGCCGCGAGGCGTACCCGGACCTTGAGGCATTCTTTGCCGACGTTGCCGCGGCGTACCGGGCCGAGTTCCGCGCGCTCGGCGCCGCCGGCTGCACCTATGTCCAACTCGACGACACCAATCTCGCGTACCTGTGCGATCCGAAGTTGCGCGAGGGCGCGCGCGCGCGCGGCGACGATCCGAACCAGCTGCCGCGGCGCTACGCGCGGCTGATCAACGCCGCGATCGCCGAGCGCCCTGCCGGGATGACCGTCTGCACCCACCTGTGCCGGGGCAACTTCAAGAGCGCCTGGGTTGCCGAAGGCGGCTACGAGCCGGTGGCCGAAGTCTTGTTCAACGAGCTGGGCGTGGACGGCTATTTTCTCGAATACGATGACGCCCGCTCGGGCGACTTTGCCCCTCTGCGCTTTCTGCCGCCGGGCAAGATCGTCGTCCTGGGTCTGGTCACCACCAAGGTCGGCGCACTGGAAACGAAGGATGCGCTCAAGCGGCGCATCGACGCGGCCGCGCAGGTCGTCCCCCTGGAGCAGTTGTGCCTGTCGCCGCAATGCGGTTTTTCGAGCACGGTGCACGGCAACGACATCGCGCGCGAGGCGCAGGCCGCCAAACTGCGGCTCATTGTCGAAACGGCCCGGGAAGTGTGGGGCGCTGCGTAAGTCACGGCGGGCATGCCTCTTGCATTGTCTTGGGTAACGCCTTTCCTAGCCGGAAACACTCGTCCATGGACAATAAACGTCAGCTTCCCGCCCAATTTGCGCCCGCCAAGGCCGCCGCCGTGCGCGCACAGGTCGTGGCGAGCGGCCCGGACCGCGCCCCGAGGCTGGGCGAGATCCTGGTCGCCCAGGGTAAGATCACCCCGGAACAACTGGCCATCGCGCTCGACCGGCAGAAAACCAGCGGTCGCCGGCTCGGCGAGGAGCTCATCAAGGCGGGCTTCGTGCAACGAGGGGTAGTCAGTCGCGCCCTGCGCATGCAGCGGCGCGTAGTCTTTGGCGCGCTCACCACGCTGGCGGCCGCGAGCATCGCGCCGCATGCCGATGCCGCGTCCGCGCGCAGCCAGATCGCGGTCACCGCGTTCGTGCCCGCGCAGACGGTCGCCCAGACGGTTACCCAGCCAACCCAGATTACGATCACCGCCGAGGATATCGCGCGCGGCTACGTCGACATGCCGGCGGCCTCGCAACTGCGGATTACGTCGAACAACCCGGTCGGCTATGTGGTCGACTTCTTCAGCCGACTGCCGATATTCACCTCCGTCACGGTGAGTTCGGCTGGCGGCAGCGCGGACCTCGGACCGGAGGGCGGCGCGATCGTCGAGCGCGGGAGCCATGGCCGCGACATCCCGCTGCATCTTTCCTTTCGCTTCAATCTCACCGCGCAGGTCCAGCCGGGAACCTACCCCTGGCCGCTCGCGCTCAACGTACGCCCTCTCTAGAGTCGCCGGTCAGAAGTTGACGGTGGCGGTGACGTTGTCACGGTAGCTGCCGACCGCGGCATCCTGCAGCGCCGGAATCTTGCCATAGACCGTGTGCTGGTCGGTCTGACTTGGGTTGGTGGTCTTGTTGAGCTGCATGCTGCCCGCGATGGTCTGGGTGGCGCCCGTCCCGTCGCCCCAAACTACCGAGTAGGTATTGCTGGTATAGAGGTTATAGCCCAAGGTGTTGCCGCTGGTGGTGCTGTTCTGCATCAGCCGCTGCACGAAGCTGTTGCTGCTGCCGGTTGACAAGGTGATGGTGTAGCTCACCTTGCCGTCGTTGGCGGGCGCGATGAGGCTGCAGGTGACCGGCAGGTTGCCGCTGCCGTTGACGGCACTCGCGGCGAAGACGTCATAGGCGCCGAAATTGAGCCCGGGCGTGGACATGCTGCAGGTGAACGCCGCCAGGGCGCTCGTCGACAGCAGCGCCAGGCCGAGCACCACGCAAGCCATTACTCTTTGGTAGGCTGCGGCGTTGCGCCCGGCGCGCCGTGTCGCAAAACGTGGGCCGCGACTCATCGCGCCACTCCATGACAGTCGAAAGTGCCGAGGTCGGGCAGCGGCTCGTCGGTCGCCGGGAAAGCGGCGTCGAACTCGCAACTCTTACCTTTCCAGGTGGCGCGCAAGCGGTTCTTCTGCTCGAGCCCGGTCACGTACGCCTCGCCGTCAAGCGCCACCGGGAAGTCCTCGTCGCGGCCGACGACCTGGACGATGCCGCCGGAAGGCATCGGAGCGCCGTCGTCGAGGCGGACGTGCAATGTGGCGCCGTGCGAGCGGCGCACCGGAAAATCAAACAGCAACCCACTGCGGTAGTACGGCACGGACTCGACCTTGAGCTTGTCCACTTGGGCGTCGAGCGGTAGGTCGTGCTCGTCGATGGACACCCGGTTGACGTCGTAGGCGCGCAACAGCGGCAGCACCGCATAGCCGTCGGCATCAGTGCGACCGACTGGCTGGTTGTCCTGGAGGACCGTGATATTGGGATAATCGGCAACGCGAACCACACCGAAGCTGTCGGTGATCTCCCGGCTCAGGAACGGATGGTCGCCCACCACGCCGATGCCGCCCACGACGTTCACCTGGCCGGCCGTAGAGCCCTGAAAGCGTGCCGCGTTGAGGGTGTAGGTGCCGATGTTGTTTTGGTAGGTGCCGCTGGCCTGCACATCGCCGTCGGTATGCCCGACGACCCGATAGCCATAGCCTTCACCCAGCGGCACGCTGCGCTGCAAGGAGAGGCTCGTATCGCTGGTGTTGCCCTGGCTCGAACTGCGCGTGCCGTTGTAGCTCACTGCGGCCACGGTGCGATCGTCGAAGGGGATGCTGAGGGTCGCGCCGAAGGCGACACTACCCGTTGCGCCATAGGTTTTTGCCGCCGACAGGCTCACAAAGGCCCACCGCCCCACGCCGACCGAATAGCCGAGCGACAGGACGTGGATGTTGGGCTGGGTGCGAAAATCCTGCGCCACGTAGGTGATGTTGGCGCTGCCGAAGCGGTCCAGCTGGTAGCCGAGCGAGCCGCTGAGCTGACGCAGTGGCAACGGTGTCTGCGGCGTGGTGCCGATCTCGCGAAATGCACTGCTGGTCCATTGCGCCTGCGCATTGAGGCTGAACTGGGCGGTCTGCCGCTGGAACCCGACGCTGCCGAGCGCGCCGGTGCCGTTGCCGGCGTTGCTGACGTTGCTGGGGTTGGCGCCGCCGCTCAGGTTGCTGGCGTTGCCGCTGCCGCCGCTGGCGGCCGCGCTGGCGCTGAGTACCCCGACCTCGGTGATCAGGAAGTTCGCGCTGACGCCGCCATCGGCCAGACCGCGCATGGCCTCGCCGTGCACTTGGCCGGTCAGTTGATCGGTCAGGCCGCGACTGTAGGTTGCGGTGGCGAACCCGGGACCATAATCGGAGCTCACGGTGCCGAAGTTCTGGCGCTCGAAACCTGCTTCATAGGAGTAATCCTCGAGCCCCTCCTTGAGCAGGTTGACACTGGCGTAGAACGGCTGCGATATCACCTGTTCGCGCCCGAACAGGTCGCGCACGACGAGTTGCACGTTGCCGCTGCCGTTGATCGTCGGGATGTTGGTGATCGAGAACGGTCCCGGCGGGACCGGCCGTTGTGCGACCAGCGCGTTGTTGACGAACACGTCCACCGTCGAGGGCAACGCCGCCTGGCCGTTGGCGGCCACCGAGGGAAAGGTGATGAACCCGGGCTGGGTTGCGAAATTGGTGCCGTATTGGACGCCCCCGAACTGCACCGCGCGGCCCCACGCGCCCGGCACGTTGATCGCATCGCCTACGTGCAGCGTGGTCAGTTGCGCAGGAAAGTCGGTCGTCCAGGTGGTGTTGAGCCGTACGGTACTCCTGACTCCGGCGTTGTCCTGCGCGAGCAAGCTCCCGATGAGCACCCCGTAGGGACTGAACACACCGGCTTCGAACTGGCCCGCGTATTGCGATTCGCCGGAGGCGCGCGACCCAAACAGGTTGTAGTTGAAGAAGCCGCCAAGCTGCGGCAGCGTGGGGGCCGGATAGTGCGCAGCCGCGTTGGCAAACCGGGTGTCGGTGAAGGCGCGCGGCGGCGCGGTGATCGCCAGCCGCTGTTTGGCTGCATCGTAGGTGTAGGTCACGCCGGCGATCGCGTCGAGCGCGTAGTACGGAACGCCGTCGTGGAAGCGCGGCGCCAAGTCGGGCCGGCGCAGGCGCCACCCGTCGAGGCTGTCGACCGGAACCGCGATCTTGCCCTCGGCGCTGCGCAGCACCAGCACGGTGTCATCCAGCCCCTGGGCATTGACGTCGACCTGCAGCAGCAGCTCCTCGTCTTGCACCTCCGGGGCGAGCGCCGCCGGCAACGACGCCGGGGCAGGCTCCGTCGTGCCGGGCTGGGCGTGAGCGGGGCCGGTGGCAGCGAGCATGAGGAGGGCCCACAGGGCGGCGTGTCTAGCGCTCGAGGTTGACCGGGGTGTCGATCTCGCCGGCATCGGTAAAAGCCTTGAGGCGCAGGGCGCTGACCGCCTTGATGCGGTCCGCGGGCACGGGCAGCTGCCAGAGGCGGCGCTGTCCGGCAAGCACATAGGCGAGCGCTGTTTGGTGCGCGAGCGGTTCGCCCGCGCCGGTGACTCCGAGCTCGAAGTCGGTGATCTGCACGTGCGTGTTGCCCGTGTTTTGCGCGGCC
This sequence comes from uncultured beta proteobacterium, assembly GCA_963777455.1. Lineage (GTDB taxonomy): Bacteria > Pseudomonadota > Gammaproteobacteria > Burkholderiales > Casimicrobiaceae > PALSA-1003. Next base: position 527,903 of record CAVZQQ010000003.1, on the reverse strand, counting down.
AGGCGGATCGTTCCATCTGCCGCGGTCTGCGCTGACCACTCCAGCCGCCGGATGACCGGCGCCAGCGGCGGCACGAATACCGGCACCCCGACGCGCAGCGCAACCTGCAACCCAGTGAATCCCGGCTTGGGCGGGGGAGGAACTTCAGCCAGATACAGCCGATAGGTCAGCTCCCGCTGCGGGTCGGCCGCGCGGCGCAGGCCGACGCGGACGATCTGCTCGCCCCCGGGCGCGACGGTCATGACCGGCGGTGTCACCAGCGCCTCGGTGGTCGGGGCATACATATCCTGGCCCGAGTCATCCTGCGTCCAGCCGACCATGCTCGCCTGGATGACGATCGCCTCATCGCCGTCGTTGCGCACCGTGATGGCGGCCGTCGTTGCCCCCTTGGCGATCTCGATGCGGATCGGGTTGACCTGGAACGATCCGGCCGGGACGTCGCCTGCCGCCAAGCAAAGGGCGACGGCGATCCAGGGAGCGATGCGGGAAGCGGTAAGTTGCGATTTCATCCGGATGGAGCAGCCATCGTGGCCGCGTGGTGGTTGAACGTCAGAAGTTTACCGTTGCGACGACCGTGTCAGCGTAAGAACCCATGCCCACAACCTGTCCGGGCGGGATCGTCCCGCAGACGCTGTAACTGCGCGCCGCGCGGTTTGCCGGGGGACTGGGCAGGAAGGCTTGGGCTGGCGCCGGACCCCAGGCAACGCTGCCCGGAAAACTGCATCCGGTACCGGGCACGGTATTGGGCGGCTGGTAGAGTCTCGTAATAGAGTCGGTCCGTTCCCGGGGCGGCGGCGGCGGCGAGCGCCATCTGCCGTCGTTGCCCCGCTGGGGTTCTGGCCCAGGTCGAGCGTGATCCTCGGTGCCGAGCCTTTGGTGCAGGCGATGCGCACCGAACCGGCGGCATTGAGTGGGGCCGTGGCGTTGGCGCGCAGCGCTTCGTACTGGCCGAAGCTGAGCCCGTTGGTGCTGATCGTGCAATTGGCGTTAATGGTTGCGCTCACGCTGAGGATGGTTGTGTTCAGTCCGGCTGTCGTGCCCGAGCCCCGCGGCACCTCCAGGCGGGTGACGTTCAGTCCGGAGGTGGTACCCACTGCCAGCGGTGGCGCCACCACCAAGAGCGCCAGCGCGACCCCCGTCATGCCGGCCCGGGAGATCCGGAATCGTGGGTTGCGTCGGTCGAATGCGCACACCATGAGAGACGCCTCGTGAAGAAACGGCCGTCGCCAGCCCGAACCGGCGACGGCCTCACTCGTGAACCACCGCGGCCGGCCGGTCAGGCCGACCGCGGCAGGGCACGGGAGGGTTACAGCCCGGGCGCTTAGAAGTTGACCGTTGCGACGACGGTGTCGCTGTACGAGCCGACGCTTACGTCCTGACCGGCGGCGACCGTACCGCAGATGTTATAGGTCCGGGACGCTTTGGTCGCAGGCACGGTCGGCGTGAAGATCTGCGCGCCGGTTGTGCCCCAGATATTGGCGGCGGGGAACGTACACGCCGTGGCGGGCGCGGTGCCCGGCGGCTGGTAGAGCTGGTAGGCCAGAACATCGGTGTTGCCGCCGTTGAGCATGTTGCGCTGCGCGCCGCTGGCGTTGGTGCCCAGGCCCAGGGTGATCGTTGGCGCCGAGCCCTTGGTGCAGGCGATGGCGACCGTACCGGTGGCATTGAGTGCCGTGGCTGCATTGGTGACAACCGGGTCGTAGGCGCCAAACGCGACGGCGGTGGTGCTGATGGTGCAATTAGCCGCGATGTTGGCGGTCACCGCCAGGTTTGTAGGCGTGCTGCCGGCATAGGCCGGCGCGGCCGTCACGAGCGCGGCACCGACGCCCAGAACCGAGGCGAGGATCAGGGCGTTAGAAACCTTGCGAAGCTGCATCGAGTTCATGATCATCCTTGTCAAAGTTATACGTTAATAAAAAGTTAGTGCCAAATTTCAGTAACTTACCAGTCGATAATAAGAAAGCTATACAGCTAACCGACTTAAGTTGATGAGTTACCGAGGGCAACATCTAGAGTCTTCACCCTTGTCCTACAGGTAGCAAAGGCTGTGCCAGGATTCGAACGATGGGCGCGGTAAGGCTGTTGACGTTGCGTAAACAAGGGGCAATGACGCCCATAGCACCTGAAAGGCGGGTGCTTATAACCGTCTCGCCAGCGGGCAGGCTGCCCGCCACCTGACGGGCTGACCAAAAGCGGCAGAAACAGGCCACCGGCGACCCCGGACTGGGCCCCCGCCGGCCTCCGCCAGCTTTCAGAACGGGGCGCTTGGCCCCGCCCGGCGCAGGTAAGATCGCGGGCATGGGGCTTAGCGTCAGGCACGGGCTGGAGGCTCGGGTACGCGCCGGAGCGGGGTGCTAGCGATGGCACACGGCCGGACCATGCCGGACGGGCCGCCCACCTTGCGCGTGGCGGGCGGCGTCGCGACGCTGCGCTTCGAGCGCCCGCGCGAGCACAACCGCATCGATCCGGACGACATTGCGGTGCTGCGCGCGCACCTCGCCAGGTCGCCGCCCTGCCGGCGGTGCGCGCAGTTGTCTTCCGCGGCGCCGGCGCCAAGACCTTCAGCTCCGGCTTCACGCTGGGCGCGATCCGCGAACGGCTCGACCGCAGCTTCGAGGAGCTGCTCGATGCCATCGAGCAGTTTCGCCCTGCCGACCCTTGCCGTGCTGCACGGCGGCGTTTACGGCGGCGCGACCGACCTGGCGCTGTGCTGCGACTGGCGCATCGGCGTGCGCGGCACGCGCATGTTCATGCCGGCGGCGCGCTTCGGCCTGCACTACTATCCTGGCGGCCTGCGGCGCTACGTGGCGGCGCTCGGGCTCGCGCAAGCCAAGCGCGTTTTCTCTGACCGGCCAGACGCTGCGCGCGGAGGAAATGCTGCGCATCGGTTTCCTGACCGAGCTCGTGGCGCGGGGGCACGTCGAAAAGACCCTGGCCGCTACCCTGGCCGCGATCGAGCAGTGCGAGCCGGGAGTGGTGCGCTCGATGAAGCGGCAGCTCAACGCCATCGCCGCCGGGCGACCGCGTCCGCGACGCGGGCGCGCACCGCCTACGAAACCTCGCTCGGCTCGGCCGACCTCGCAGCGCCGGCTGGCGGCGCTCAGCACGCGCAAGCGGCGCTGACGCTACGGCCGCGAACCACGGCGCATTCTGTGCGATCATTGTTGACTCCGGCGCCAGCCTTGCCGCGTGGTGCGCCTGGCACTCACCATGAACTGCTCCGCCGCTGCGCTCGACCCGATGCGCGCACCGGGTCCGTGGCTCGCCCTACGCCGGGTCTGTCACACGCCGCAACCGACCCCGCCGGTGACCGACGACGATGAAGATGACGAGGACGACGACGCGCCGGATCGCGGCTCTGACGGCGGCAACATCGATCCCGACGACGACGAGGGTTGGTCCGACGAGGATGACGAGGATGACGACGACACGCGGCTGGTCGGCCGCCGACCGCGGCCGGCGCGCGCTCCGACGCTGAGCGGGCGGCGGCTGATGGACCGCGCGGCGCCGGCGCAAGCCGGCCCGCCGCGCGCCCGGCGCGGCCGCAGCGCCCCCTTACCAGTCCGGCTTCGGCAGCGAGTTCGCCAGTGAAGCGCTGCCCGGCGCGCTTGCCGCAAGGGCAGAACTCGCCGCAGCGCGTGGCCTACGGGCTGTACGCCGAGCAGTTCTCGGGCACCGCCTTCACCGCCCCGCGCCACGCCAATCGCCGGTCATGGCTGTATCGGCTGCGCCCGGCGCTGACCCACGGCGCGTTCCGCCCGCTTCCCTCGGGATTGCTGCGCAGCCCGCCGTTCGACGAGGAGCCGCCGGCGCCCACGCCGCTGCGCTGGGACCCGCTGCCCCTGCCGGCGGCCCCGACCGACTTCATCGACGGTCTCGTCACCCTGGCCGGCAACGGCGACGTGGCGCTGCAATGCGGCCTGGGCATTCACCTCTACGCCGCCAACCGCTCGATGCGACGACGCGCTACTTCTACGATGCCGACGGCGAGCTGTTGATCGTGCCGCAGCAGGGAGCGCTGCGGCTTGCCACCGAGTTCGGCCCGCTCGCGCTTGACCCCGGCGAAATCGCGCTCATTCCGCGCGGCACCCGCTTCCAGGTCGCGCTCGCCGACGGCGCCGCGCGCGGCTATGTCGGGGAGAACTATGGCGCCGCGCTGCGCCTGCCCGAACTCGGGCCCATCGGCGCCAACGGGCTGGCCAACGCGCGCGATTTTCTGGCGCCGGTCGCCGCCTTCGAGGAGCGCGCGGGCGCGTTCGAACTGGTCGCCAAGTTCGCCGGTCGGCTGTGGAGCGCGCCGATCGACCACTCGCCGCTCGACGTCGTCGCCTGGCACGGCAACCACGTGCCCTACAAGTACGATCTGGCGCGCTTCAACGCCGTCAACAGCGTGAGCTTCGACCACCCCGACCCGTCGATCTTCACGGTGCTCACCTCGCCGTCCGACACCCCGGGCACGGCCAACGTCGACTTCGTGATCTTTCCGCCCCGCTGGACGGTCGCCGAGCACACCTTTCGTCCGCCGTGGTTCCACCGCAACGCCATGAGCGAATTCATGGGCCTCATCCACGGCGTCTACGACGCCAAGGCGGAAGGCTTCGTGCCCGGCGGCGCGAGCCTGCACAACTGCATGTCCGGCCACGGGCCCGATGCAGCGACTTTCGCCCAGGCGAGCACCGCCGCGCTCGCCCCGCGCAAGATCGAGGCGACGCTGGCGTTCATGTTCGAAAGCCGCTATGTCATCCGGCCGACGCGCTACGCGTTGCAGACGCCCGGCGTTGCAGAAAGATTACCTGGCCTGCTGGCAGGGGCTGACCAAGCATTTCACCGGCAAGGCGTGATGGCCGCGCCGGGAATGCCTGCGCGCTCGTGGGTCGAGGTCAGCGCCGACTCGCACTTTTCGCTGCACAACCTGCCCTACGGCATCTTCAGCACCGCGGCCGACGCCCGCGCCCGCGCCGGCGTAGCGATCGGTGAGTCGGTGCTCGACCTCGCGCTGCTGGAAGAGGCCGGCTTGCTCCGGGTCGCGCCGGCCGGCGCGCGCGTGTTCGACCGCGGCACGCTCAACGCCTTCATCGCGCTCGGCCGCCCGGCGTGGACTGCGGCGCGGGCGCGCATCGGCGAGCTGCTGCGCGAGGATCACGCCGACCTGCGTGACCATGCGCTGCTGCGCGGCAGGGCGTTGCTGCCGCGCGCCGCGGCGCGGTTGCAGCTGCCGCTGGCGATCGGCGGCTATACCGATTTCTATTCGTCGAAGGAACATGCCACCAACGTCGGGTCGATGTTCCGCGACCCGAAAAACGCGCTGCTGCCCAACTGGGTGCACATGCCCATCGCCTACAACGGCCGGGCGAGCTCGGTCGTCGTCAGCGGTACTGCGGTTCGGCGCCCCAGGGGCCAGGTCAAGCCGCCCGACGCGCCAGCAGCCGCTCTTCGGACCGTCGCGCAAGCTCGATTTCGAGCTCGAGACCGCCTTCGTCGTGGGCGTGGAGAGCAAGCTTGGCGAACCGATCCCGATCGCCGCGGCGGAAGACCATATCTTCGGCCTGGTGCTGATGAACGACTGGAGCGCGCGCGACCTCCAGCAATGGGAATACGTGCCGCTGGGGCCGTTCAACAGCAAGTCGTTCGCCACCTCGATTTCGCCCTGGATCGTGACCCTCGATGCGCTGGAGCCGTTTCGCGTGGCGGGGCCCGCCCAGGAACCGGCACCCTTGCCGTACCTGGCGCAAGCGGGCGCGCAGGCCTTCGATATCGCGCTCGCGCTGGCGCTCAAGCCACCCGGCGCCGCACCGACGACCCTCGCCCGCACCAATTTCCGCTATCTCTATTGGAGTATGGCGCAGCAGCTCGCCCACCACACCGTCTCCGGCTGCAACGTGCGCGTGGGCGATCTGATGGGCTCGGGCACGATCAGCGGCACCGCGCCGGACTCCTGGGGCAGCCTGCTCGAGCTCGCCTGGAACGGGCAGCGGCCGCTCGCCCTCGATGGCGGGGCAACGCGCGCGTTCCTCGAGGACGGGGACGAGGTCATCATCACCGGCTGCTGCCAGGGCGAGGGCTACCGTGTCGGCTTCGGTGACCTGCGCGGGATGATTTTGCCGGCCGGGTAAAGCCTCTGGCGTATCAAGCCGGGCGCAGACCGCCGAAGCGCCCATAGAAGTAGGGGGCCGCGGGCGGGAGGCTGGCGCCCGGGGTGGCCAGCGTGGTCACCAGGTGCTGCTCCGCCGCGCCCTGGGTGAGCCGGTAGAAATCGCCGCAGCGCGCATAGGCGGCGGCCGCCGGCCAGCGCGGGGGCAACAGCGCCGATGGCAGCTGCGGATCGTGCAGGGTGACGCGGCGGAAGGCGTGGATCAGGAGGCTCCGCACCACAAAGCAGCGCTCGGGATCGATGCTGCCGGGCTGGCGGAAATGGCGGATCACCGCGTCGAGTCGGGCGAGGAAACGCCGATATTCGCTGGCAATCCCGGCCAGGTTCCAGCAGTCGCGCTGGTAAGCCTGCAGCGCCCGTGCGCCCAGCTCCGGGACCTCGCGCCCGGAAAGCACGCAGACCCGCTCCTGCAGCGCGAGGCCGCGCAAGAGCGCGGCGAGCGCGCCCGGCGATGCGCCGCCGGCGGGGCGCACGAACACCCCGGGGGTCAGCACCCCGAAGCCCTCCCAGCGCAGCTCCTTGCGCAACTCGCGCCGTTCGTCCGCGGCCAGCGCGGCGCTCGGCGCGAGCACGACCTCCCAGGTACCGTCCCAGTCCCCCGCACACGGCGCGTAGATGCGCCGATAGGCACGCTCGAAGTGCGCGAGACCCTGGGTGGTGAGCCGATACCGGCTGCGCCGGCCATCCTGCTGGGCGTCCAGCCACCCTTCGCGCGCGAGTCGATAGACGCTCGTGCGCACCAGCCGCTCGTTCAGGCCCAACGGGGCGAGCAGCCGGATCAGGCCCGAAAGCCACACCGCACCGCCATGCGGGGCGAGCGCATCACCCCAGACGGTGACCACGAGCGACTTCGCTCGCGGCGGCGTGCGCGCGAGTTCCTGCCGGACCCAGCGCTCGACTCCGCGCTGCGCGGCGCTGCCGCGGCCCGGGCTCACCCGGCCGGCGGGGCAGGGCCCCCGCAACGTGATACAAAATTTGCCTCGATCATCGAAAAAGTGTATCGTTTTTTTCCGGTCCCGGCCAGCCCGCCCGGGTTGCCGCCGGGCACGGCGCACAGGAGGCCCCGCCAATGTATGCGCAGATGGTCGACACCGGCGCGAAGAGGCTGCGCCCGCTCGAGGAACTCACGCCCGAGGAGCGCGCGTTCCAGGAGCGCATCGACGCCGACGTGCGCATCGAGCCCAAGGACTGGATGCCCGAGGCCTACCGCCAGACGCTCGTCCGGCAGATTTCGCAGCACGCGCATTCCGAGATCGTGGGCATGCTGCCGGAAGGCAACTGGATCACGCGCGCCCCGACGCTCAAGCGCAAGGCGATCCTGATGGCCAAGGTGCAGGACGAAGCCGGCCACGGGCTGTATCTGTACGCGGCCGCGGAAACCCTCGGCGTGTCGCGCGATGAGCTCGTTGCCGATCTGCACGCCGGCAAAGCCAAGTACTCGAGCATCTTCAACTACCCGACGCTCACCTGGGCCGACATCGGCGCCATCGGCTGGCTAGTCGACGGCGCGGCGATCATGAACCAGATTCCGCTGTGCCGCTGCTCGTTCGGGCCGTACGCGCGGGCGATGATCCGGGTCTGCAAGGAAGAGAGTTTTCACCAACGGCAGGGGTTCGACATCATGCTCGACGCTCTGCCGCGGCAGCGCCGAGCAGAAGGCGCTGGCGCAGGATGCGCTCAACCGCTGGTGGTGGCCGTCGCTGATGATGTTCGGGCCGCCGGATGCCGATTCCGTGCACAGCGCCCAATCGGCGCAATGGAAGATCAAGATTCTGTCCAACGACGAGCTGCGCCAGCGCTTCGTCGACCAGACCGTACCGCAGGCCGATTACCTCGGCATCACCATGCCCGACCCGGAGCTCAAGTGGAACGAGGAGCGCGGACACTACGACTTCGGGCCCATCGACTGGGACGAGCTCTACCAGGTGGTCAAGGGCAACGGGCCGTGCAACCGCGAGCGCCTGCGCGCGCGCGTCAAGGCCTGGACCGACGGCGCGTGGGTGCGCGAGGCGGCGCTCGCCTACGCCGCCAAGCATGCGGCGCGGCAGGCGATGGCGGCATAGGCAAACAGGCAGGCAACCGGAGCGCAGGCAATGAATCGATCGGAATGGCCACTGTGGGAAGTCTTCATCCGCTCCCAGCACGGGTTGGCGCACAAGCACGTCGGCAGCCTGCATGCGCCCGACGCGGCGCTGGCAATCAAAAACGCGCGCGACGTCTACACCCGGCGCAACGAGGGGGTGAGCATCTGGGTAGTGCCGTCGGCAGCCATCACCGCCACCGCGCCCGGCGCGAAGGAGCCGTTGTTCGACCCGGCGAACAGCAAGGTCTACCGCCATCCGACCTTCTTCCCCATGCCCGATGCGGTCAAACACATCTGACATGGACACCGACCGGCAGTGCTTCGACTATCTGCTGCGCCTCGCCGACAGCGACCTGATCCTGGCGCAACGGCTGGGCGAGTGGGTTGGTCATGGGCCGGCGCTGGAGGAGGACATCGCGCTCACCAACGTCGGGCTCGATCTGCTCGGTCAGGCGCGGCTGTGGTTTGCCTACGCCGGCGAGGTCGAGGCGCGCTTTGCCGGCCACGGTCGGACGGAGGATGCGCTCGCGTTCCTGCGCGACAGCGGGCAATTCCGCAACCTGCTGCTCGTCGAACAGCCCAACGGCAGTTATGCCGATACCATGGCGCGGCAGTTTTATTTCGACACCTGGCAGCGGTTGCTGCTCGCCGCGCTCGCTGGCTCGCGCGACGCGCGCGTCGCGGAGATCGCCGCCAAGGCACTCAAGGAGGTCACCTATCACGTCGAACGCAGCGCCGATTGGGTGATCCGCCTGGGCGACGGTACCGAGGAGAGCCACCGGCGGATGCAGGCGGCAATCGACGAGCTGTGGATGTATACCGGCGAACTGTTCGCGCCGGACGCCGCGGAGCTCGCGCTGGCGCAAGCCGGGATCGCCTGCGATGCGACGACCCTGCAGCCGGCATGGCGCGAGGCGATCGGCGCGGTCCTCAGCGAGGCCACGCTGACCATTCCGGGCGCGACCTGGATGCAGCGCGGCGGCCGGCGCGGCGTGCATACCGAGCATCTGGGACACCTGCTCGCGAGCATGCAGTGCCTGCAGCGGGCCTACCCCGGGGCGCAGTGGTGAGCACCGGTGCGCCGCTGCCCGGCGCGGCTGCGGTCTGGCGCGCGCTGGCGGGCGTTCCCGACCCGGAGATTCCGGTCGTCTCCATCGTCGACCTGGGCATCGTGCGCGAAGTCACGTGGCAGGATGGCAATCCGCTGGTCACCGTCACCCCGACCTATTCCGGCTGCCCGGCCACGGAAGTGATCATGGCCGACATCGGCCGGGCGCTGCGCGCCGCGGGGTTCGCCACGCCTCGGGTAGCCATCCGCCTGGCGCCGCCCTGGACGACCGATTGGATCGACGCCGCCGCCCGCCGGCGGCTGGCCGAATACGGCATCGCTCCGCCGGGGCCGCGCGCTGCGGCGTCGGCGCAGCGCATCAATACCCAGGGGTTGCTGCGCCGCGGCGCAGCAACGGTCGCCGTGCCGTGCCCGCGCTGCGGGAGCGAGCGCACGCAGGAGTTGTCGCGCTTCGGCTCGACCGCGTGCAAGGCGCAATATCGCTGCGCCGACTGCCTGGAACCGTTCGACTACTTCAAGCCGCATTGAGCAAGTTCCACGCCCTCAGGGTTGCCCACGTCGCGCGCGAAACACGCGACGCGGTCGCGCTCACCTTCGAGGTGCCCGCGCAGCTGAAAGAGGCCTTCCGTTTCGTCCAGGGCCAGCACCTGACGCTGCGCGCCGAGATCGGCGGCGAGGACCTGCGCCGCTCCTATTCGATCTGCTCGGCGGTGCAGGATGAGACGCTGCGCATCGCGGTCAAGAAGGCGACGGGCGGGGTGTTCTCGACCTGGATCAACGACCAGGTGCGACCGGGACACACCCTCGAGGTCATGCCGCCGATGGGGCACTTTAACGTGCCGCTCGATGCGCGGCAGAGCCGCCAGTACCTCGGCTTCGCCGCGGGCAGCGGCATCACGCCGCTGTTGTCGATCATCAAGACGACGCTGGCGGCCGAGCCGCGCAGCCGCTTCACGCTGTTCTACGGCAACCGCGCGTCGGCGGCGGTGATTTTCAAGGAAGATCTCTCCGACCTCAAGGATCGCTACCTCGAGCGCTTCAACCTGGTCTACGTGATGAGTCGGGAGCCGCAGGATATCGCCGTGCTCAACGGGCGCATCGACCGAGCAGAAAACCGCCGCGCTGCTCGCGCACTGGGTCGACCTGTCCGCCATCGACACCGCGTTCGTCTGCGGTCCCGACGGCATGATGCAGGCGGTCTCAAGAACGCTGCAGGCGCTGCGGCTTGCCGAAGGCGCAGATCAAGATCGAGCTCTTTGCCGCGAGCATCCCGCGCCGCGAGCCGCGGCCGCAGAGCGCGCCCGAGCCCGGCCACAGCGCCTGCGCCGTGACGGCGATCATCGACGGCGCGGCACGCCAGTTCACGCTGGAGAAAACCCGGGACAACATCATCGATGGAGCGCTCCGGCAAGGCATCGAGCTGCCGTACTCGTGCAAGGGCGGCGTCTGCTCGACTTGTCGCGCGAAGCTCATCAGTGGCGAGGTTGACATGGACGTCAACTTTGCGCTCGAGGACTACGAGGTCGCGCGCGGCTTCATCCTGTGCTGCCAGAGCTACCCGGTGACCGACACCGTGGTCGTCGATTTCGATCAGCCGGCGTAGCGCGCTGGCGGTCCACGCTGGCGCCGATACCTGCTACCCTTGGTTGGAGTTTGCGAGGAGAGTTGCGCAGTGTCCCATCCCCTGTTTGAGCGCCACCAGACACTGCTCGAGCACGCGCTGCAAGCTATCGCCGAGCGCGGCTACTGGAGCGCGTTTCCCGAGTCGCCCAGCCCCAAGGTCTACGGCGAGGGCGCGGCCGAGGCCGGCAAGGCGGCGTTCGAGGCGCTGCTGCAGCAAGCCGTTCCCGCTGACCCTGCCGGGCAGCCACCGGCACGGTCGGCGGCGAGCGCTCGCCCTACGGCTTCCCGCTGGGCGTGACCTATCCGCGGGTCGACCTCGGACGCCCTGTTCGCCGCGGTGGCGCCGGCGGCGGCGGCTTGGCGCAAGGCCGGTCCCGAAGCCTGGGTCGGGGTGGCGCTGGAGATCCTCGCCCGCATCAACCAGCGCAGCTTCGAGATCGCGCACGCCGTGATGCACACCACCGGCCAGGCCTTCGTCATGGCGTTTCAGGCCGCCGGGCCGCATGCGCAGGACCGCGGCCTGGAGGCGGTCGCCTACGCCTGGGACCAGATGCGCCGCATCCCGACTCAGCGCCTACTGGGAAAAACCGCAGGGCAAGAACGAGCCGCTGAAGATGGAGAAGCACTACCGCGTCGTGCCGCGCGGCATCGGCCTGGTCATCGGCTGCAATACCTTCCCGACCTGGAACGGCTACCCGGGCCTGTTCGCAAGCCTCGCCACCGGCAACGCCGTCATCGTCAAGCCGCATCCGAACGCGATCCTGCCGCTCGCCATCAGCGTGCAGATCGCGCGCGAGGTGCTCGCCGCCGCGGGCTTCGATCCGAACGTGGTGACGCTGGTGGCGCACGAGGCCGGCGACGACACGGCCCAGCACCTCGCGCTGCGCCCCGAGGTCAAGCTCATCGATTTCACCGGCAGCAGCGCCAACGGCGAGTGGCTCGAGCACAACGCCCGGCAGGCGCAGGTGTACACCGAGAAGGCCGGGGTCAATCAGATCATCATCGACTCGGCGACCGATCATCAAGGCCGTCGCCCGCAACATCGCCTTCTCGCTCGCGCTGTACACCGGCCAGATGTGCACCGCGCCGCAGAACATCTACGTGCCGCGCGACGGCATCGACACTGGCGACGGGCCACGTGAGTTTCGATGCGGTCGCCCAGGCGCTCGGGCGAGGCGGTGCAGAAGCTCGTTGCCGACCCGGCGCGCGCGGTCGAAATCCTCGGCGCGGTCGTCAACGATGGCGTCGATGCAGCGCATCGACGCCGCGCGCGCCGTGGGAACCGATCGTCGTCGACAGCCAGGTCGCTCGACCCACCCGCAGTTCAAAGACGCGCGCATCCGCACGCCGCTGCATCGTCAAGCTCGACGCGAAGGACGCGGCGCACGTATCTGCAGGAATGGTTCGGCCCGATCGCCTTCGTCGTTGCCACCGTCGGGCACGCCGGACAGTCTCGACATCGCGCGGCGCGCAGTGGTCGAGCACGGCGCGCTGACGCTGTCGGTGTACGCGACCGAGCCCGGCGGTGATCGACGAGGCAGTCGCGGTGGCGGAGGAAGCCGGCGTCGCGCTGTCGATCAACCTGACCGGCGGCGTGTTCGTCAACCAGTCGGCGGCCTTCTCCGACTACCACGGCACCGGCGCCAACCCGGCCGCCAATGCCGCGCTCACCGACGCTGCGTTCGTGGCCAGCCGGTTCCGCGTCGTGCAGCATCGGCGCACGTGTGACGACGCGGCGCGATGGCCTACGAGAACATTCTGTTCAGCAGCGAGGCGGGCATCGCGCGGCTGACGCTCAATCGTCCGGAGCGGCATGAACAGCTTCAACGACGCCATGCATGCCGAAGTGCGCGACGCGCTCGATCGGGTCGCCGCCGATGCGTCGCTGCGGGTGCTGCTGCTCACCGGCGCCGGCCGCGGCTTCTGCGCCGGACAGGACCTGGGCGATCGGACCGTGGCGCCCGGGCACGGAGCCGGTCGATCTGGGCGCCTCCATCGACCGCAACTACCGGCCGCTGGTGCTCGCGCTGCGCCGCTTGCCGCTGCCGGTGGTGTGCGCGGTCAACGGCGTGGCCGCCGGCGCGGGCGCGAACATTGCGCTCGCCTGCGACATCGTCATCGCCGCGAAGTCGGCGAGCTTCATTCAGGCGTTCTCCAAGATCGGCCTCATCCCCGACTCGGGCGGGACCTATTTCCTGCCCCGCCTGGTCGGCACCGCCCGCGCCATGGGGCTGGCGATGCTCGGCGAGCGACTCGTTCGCCGAACAGGCCGCCGAATGGGGGCTCATCTGGCAGTGCGTCGAGGACGCCGAGCTTGCCGGCACCGTCGAGAAGCTGCTGCGCACGCTCGCCGGCGCGCCGACCGCGGGGCTCGCCGCGACCAAGCGCGCGCTCTACGCCGCCGCCGGCAACAGCCTCGAAGCCCAGCTCGACCTGGAGCGCGATCTGCAGCGCGCGCTCGGCCGCAGCGACGACTACCGCGAAGGCGTGGCCGCCTTCACCGCCAAGCGCGCCCCGCGTTTCGGCGGACGCTAGCGGCCGGTCTGGCCATGGGAGGGCAGCAGCCTGCCGCACCGCTGGCCGAGGCGCAGGCGCTCGCCGAGCGCGTGGCCGCGGCCATGTACGCGCGCGACCGCGCCTCGCAGGCGATGGGCATGCGGCTCGGTGCGGTCGGGCCCGGTCGCGCCGAGCTGACCATGACGGTGCGCGCGGACATGCTCAACGGCCACGCCATCTGCCATGGCGGCTTCATCTTCACGCTGGCCGACAGCGCGTTCGCCTTTGCCTGCAACAGCTATAATCTGACTACCGTTGCTTCCGGTTGCAGCGATCGATTTTGTCGCGCCGGCGCGCGAGGGCGACGCGCTGACCGCGCGCGCCGCGGAGCGCAGCGTCAGCGGCCGCACCGGCGTCTATGACATCGAAGTGACGAATCAGCGCGGCGAGACGATTGCGTATTTTCGCGGCAAGGCATACCGCGTGCAGGGGCCACGTCGTCGACAGCGCCCTAGGAGGAAGGATGCCAGCCCGCAGACCCGCGCCGGGCGATCTGGAGCCCATCGAGACCGCCAGCCGCGACGCAGTTGCAGGCGCTGCAATTGCAGCGCCTGCAATGGACGCTGCGCCACGCCTACGACGCACGCGCCGCACTACCGCGCGGTGTTCGACGGCAGCGGGCTTTCACCCCAACGACCTCAAGTCGCTCGCCGACCTCGCGCGGCTGCCGTTTACGACCAAGCAGGACCTGCGCGAGGACTATCCGTTCGGCCTGTTCGCCGTCCCGCGCGAGCAGGTGGTGCGCATTCACGCCTCCTCCGGCACCACCGGCAAGCCGACCGTCGTCGGCTACACCCGCAACGACATCGACGTCTGGGCGACGCGTGATGGCGCGCTCGATCCGCGCCGCGGGCGGCCGCCCGGGCGACATCGTGCACATCGCCTACGGCTACGGGTTGTTCACCGGCGGCCTGGGCGCGCATTACGGCGCCGAGAAGCTCGGCTGCACGGTCATCCCGATGTCAGGCGGGCATGACCGAGCGGCAGGTGCAACTCATCGCCGATTTCAAGCCCGACCTGATCATGGTGACGCCCTCGTACATGCTGGCCATCGCCGAGGAAATGGAGCGGCAGGGCATCGATCCGCACAACCTGCTCGCTGCAGATCGGCATCTTCGGTGCCGAACCGTGGACGCCGACGATGCGCCAGGCGATCGAGGCGAAGCTCGGCATCGACGCCATCGACATCTACGGGCTGTCCGAGGTGATCGGCCCCGGCGTGGCGCAGGAATGCATCGAGACCAAGGACGGCCTGACGGTCTGGGAGGATCACTTCTATCCGGAGATCATCGATCCGGACAGCGGCGAGGTGCTGCCCGAGGCGTGAACGCGGCGAGCTCGTGTTCACCTCGCTGACCAAGGAGGCCCTGCCGATCGTGCGCTATCGCACGCGCGATCTCACCCGCCTGCTGCCGCCCACCGCGCGCGCGATGCGGCGCATCGAGCAGATCACCGGCCGCTCCGACGACATGCTGATCATCCGCGGCGTCAACGTGTTCCCGACGCAGATCGAGGAGCTCATCCTCACCCACGCCGGCGCTCGCCCCGCACTACCAGCTCGAGATCGAGCGCCCACGCAGCTTGGACGAGCTCACCGTGCTCGTCGAGCGCGCGCCGGGAGCCGCCGGCGCCGACGGGCGACGCGGCCGGCGCGCGCCTCGCGCACCAGGTCAAGAGTCGCATCGGCGTGAGCGCCGGGGTGCGCGTGGTCGACTGCGGCGGCATCGAGCGCTCGCTGGGCAAGGCGAAGCGCGTCGTCGACAAGCGACCGAAGACCTGAAGCGGAGATTCGCGCATGGCGGAAAAGCACTTCGCATCGCAAGCCGACCTGCAGGAAAAGCAGATCAGCTTCGACAAGCTCTCCGACCACGCCTACGCCTATACCGCGCAGGGCGACCCGAATACCGGGGTGGTGATCGGCGACGGACGCGGTCATGGTCATCGACACGCAGGCCACGCCGGTGATGGCGCAGGACGTGATCCGCCGCGCTGCGGACGGTGACCGACAAGCCGGTCAAGTACGTGGTGCTCACGCACTATCACGCGGTGCGCGTGCTCGGTGCCTCGGGCTACCGCGCCCGAGCACATCATCGCCAGCCGCGACACCTACGAGCTCATCGCCGAGCGCGGCGAAGCCGATATGGCACAGCGAGATCGCGCGCTTCCCGCGCCTGTTCCGGGCGGTCGAGTCGGTGCCGGGTCTGACCTGGCCGACGCTGGTGTTCGAAAAGCGGCTCACGCTGTGGCTGGGCAAGCTGCAGGTCGAACTCCTGCAGCTCGGTCGCGGCCACACGAAAGGCGACACGGTCGTCTGGCTGCCGCAGGAGAAGATCCTGTTCTCCGGCGACCTGGTCGAGTACGCGGCGACGCCGTACACGGGCGATGCCTACCTGACCGATTGGCCGGCCACGCTCGATGCGATCGCCGCCCTCGACCCGCACCAGCTTGTGCCCGGGCGCGGCGCCGCGCTTAAGACCCCGGCGGCGGTGCGCGCGGGCCTCGAGGGCACGCGCAGCTTCGTCACCGAAATGTTCGCGGCGGTGAAGCAGGGCGCGGCCGCGCGGGCGGGACCTGAAGAGCGTGTACCAGCGAAACCTACGCCGCTGCTGCGACCGAAATTCGGGCACTGGGTCATCTTCGATCACTGCCTGCCCTTCGACGTGTCGCGCGCCTATGACGAGGCCACGCAGCATCGCGACCCGCGTATCTGGACCGCGGCACGCGACCGGGAGTTGTGGGACGCATTGGAAGGCTGAGGGCCGGTCCTGGCGTGGGCCAACCGCGATGAAAACCTACTCCCAGCCGGTGTACCCCTACGCCAAGCCCGCCGAGGTCGCCGGCGCGCCGCAGCACTGGCCGGTGATCGTTGCCGGCGCGGGACCGGTGGGGCTGACCGCGGCGATCGATCTCGCGCTGCGCGGCATCGACGTGCTGGTGCTCGACGAGGACGACACCGTCAGCGTCGGCTCGCGGGCGATCTGCTGGGCGAAGCGCACGCTGGAGATTCTCGACCGGCTGGGCTGCGCCGAGCCCCTGGTGCAGAAGGGCGTGCGCTGGAGCGTCGGTCGCGTGTTCTTCCGCGACGCGCAGGTCTACCAGTTCGACCTGCTGCCCGAGCCGGGGCACCGCCGCCCGGCGTTCATCAACCTGCAGCAGTATTACGTCGAGCAATTCCTGGTCGAACGGGCGAGCTCGCTGCCCGGCGTCGATCTGCGCTGGCGGCATCGGGTGGTCGGCGAGTCACGCAGCAGGCGGACCGGGTCACGCTCACCGTCTCCACGCCCGGATGGTGACTACGCCGTGCACGCCGACTGGCTGATCGTCGCCGACGGCTCGAAGAGCGCCATCGGCGCCATGCTCGGGCTGGAGAGCGAGGGTCAGGTGTTTCGCGACCGGTTCCTCATCGCCGACATTCACATGACGTCGAGTTTTCCGGCCGAGCGCTGGTTCTGGTTCGATCCGCCGTTCCATCGCCACCAGTCGGCACTGCTGCA
Organism: uncultured beta proteobacterium; assembly: GCA_963777455.1. Lineage (GTDB taxonomy): Bacteria > Pseudomonadota > Gammaproteobacteria > Burkholderiales > Casimicrobiaceae > PALSA-1003. The sequence continues at coordinate 510,927 of CAVZQQ010000003.1, read as the reverse complement.
CCGCCAGGCCGACGATGTCTGGCGGGTCGATTTCCAGCTCGGTTGGGACGCCGACCCGGAGCAGGAAAAGCAACCCGACCGCATCCTGCCGCGGCTGCGCGCGATGCTCGGCGAGCAAGCGCTGCTTCGAAATCGAATGGGCGAGCGTCTACACCTTCCAGTGCCGGCGCCTGCGCTCCTTTCGCCGTGGCCGCGCGCTCTTTGCCGGCGACGCCGCGCACCTGGTCTCGCCGTTCGGCGCGCGCGGCGCGAACAGCGGCATCCAGGACGTCGACAACCTCGCCTGGAAGCTGGAGCTGGTCCTCGCCGGCCACGCGCCCGAGCAGCTGCTCGACAGCTATGACAGCGAACGCATCTGGGCGGCCGACGAGAACATTCGCCATTCGACGCGCAGCACCGAGTTCATCACCCCCAAGAGCGCGGTGAGTCGGACCTTTCGCGACGCGGTGCTGATGCTCGCCAAGCGCCATGCCTTCGCTCGCGGCCTGGTGAACAGCGGGCGCCTGTCGCTACCGGCCACGCTTTCGCGTTCGCCGCTTAACACCCCCGACTCGGCGCCGTTCGCGCCGGGCATGGCGCCCGGTTCGCCGGCGGTCGACGCGGCGGTGCGCGGGGCGGCGGGAGCGTGGCTGCTCGACTACCTCGGCAGCGGCTTCACGCTGCTCCTCTTTGTCGACGGCGTCCCGGCGGCGGGCCTGCTGCGCGAGCTGGCGGCGCTCGCCGCCGATCCGATCGCCTGCAGCAGCGTGCTTGTCGGCGCAACCGGCGCGGTGCTGCCCGCGGGAACCTGCGCCATCAGCGCTGCCTCGGCAACCCTTGCCGAGCGCTACGATGCGCAGCCCGGCACCGCGTATCTATTCCGTCCCGACCAGCACGTTTGCGCGCGCTGGCGGGCCTTCAACCTGACCCAGACGCGCGCGGCGCTCGCGCGCGCGACCGGGCAGTATGTCCACTGACCCTGGAATGCGCATGCTCAACACCGAACCGAACCTTGCTGCACCCGACGACTTCTATGCCGAGCTGATTGACTTGCATCGCGATCTCACCGCCGAGCAGAGCGCGCTGGTCAATGCCAAGCTCATCCTGCTGCTGGCCAACCATGTCGGCGAGACGCAGGTGCTGCGCGCGGCGCTGGCCGCTGCGCGGCGAGGACGTCGTGACCGCAACGCCGGCGACACAGCCAAAGCACACAACGCACCCAACGCACCCAACGGAGAGCTGATGAACTACCAGGACCTGCTGGTCGAAACCCACGGCCGTGTCGGCGTCATTCGCCTCAACCGGCCCCAGCGGCTGAACGCGCTCAACGATGCGCTCGCCGCCGAACTGGCCACCGCGCTCGCCGCCTTCGACGCCGACCCGGGCATCGGCGCGATCGTCATCACCGGCAACGACAAAGCGTTCGCGGCCGGCGCCGACATCGGGGCGATGGCCGAGTGGACTTACCAGAAGGTGTACGCGGACAACTACATCACCAGCTGGGAGTCGGTACGGCACACCCGCAAGCCGGTCATCGCCGCCGTCGCCGGCTATGCGCTGGGCGGTGGCTGCGAGCTCGCCATGATGTGCGACCTGATCATCGCCGCCGACACCGCCAAGTTCGGTCAGCCGGAGATCACCATCGGCACCATGCCCGGTATGGGCGGCACGCAGCGGCTGCCGCGCGCGGTGGGCAAGGCCAAGGCGATGGACTGGTGCCTGACCGGACGCATGATCGACGCGGCCGAAGCCGAGCGCTCCGGGCTGGTGGCGCGCGTGGTGCCGGCCGCCGAGCTGTTCGACCGAAGCCCTCGCCGTCGCGACCAGGATCGCCGGCTATTCCCTGCCGCTGGTGGTGAAGGTCAAGGAAGCCGTAAACCGGGCGTACGAATCGTCACTCGCGGAAGGCCTGCTCTTCGAGCGACGCGAATTTCACGCCACCTTCGCGCTCGACGATCAGAAGGAAGGCATGCGCGCGTTCCTGGAAAAGCGCAAGCCGGAATTCAAGCATCGCTAGCGGTTAGACGCCCGCGCTGGCGGGGCGCTTTGGTGGCTCCGGTTTGCAGCACGGGGTGCAACCTTCATGCGGCGTGCAGGAGTCGCACGCTCAGGGCGCTACAATGGCAACGGGGCCGCCGGAGTGCTTCAGGACCCGGAGGCGACAGCTACCGACCTATGGGAGATAACGCGATGCTCAACCGCATTTCATCGTGCACGTTCGCCGCGCTACTGGCGCTCATGCTGTCCGCCGGGCATGCGTTCGGCCAGCAACCCGGGGATATGGAGATTCGCCAGGGCGTCATCGAGCAAATTACGCCGGTGCAACTGCAGAGCAACCATCATCGCGGTATCGGGGCCATCGTCGGCGGCCTCGGGGGCCTGGGTATCGGCAGCCTGATCGGTGGCGGCACCGGTCGCGACGTGGCGATGGTCGCCGGTGCGCTCGGCGGCGCACTGTTCGGCAATAACGTCCAGAAGCGGTACGACCAACCGGTCGCGGGACAACAGATTATCGTCCGGGTCAAAAGCGGCGTGCTGGTCGCAGTGACCCAGCCACTCGACCCGACCCTGAGCACCGGCCAGCGCGTCTACATCGAGGGCAACGGCGAAGGCGCGCGCGTGGTGCCGCGGCAGTAACCCGCCGGCAACGAGGAGCCGATTACGCCCGCCAAGCTTGCCGTCGCGCAAAGCTATGGCGTCAGACGGGCGTCCCGACGCGGCCTATGCATACTTGACCGCGCCGGGCCGGGTGTGCCGGCACCTGCTGCTGCCCCTGGACAAGCAGCGGGCCCTGCCGCGCTCTCGCCCGGCAGGGCTTATTGCGGGGCCCGGCAACCTTATTTCACAAGATCCGCGCCCGCCTTGCAGGAAGCGGCGTCCTGATCGCCCGTGCCCCCGGCGCAGCCGATGGCGCCGATGAGCTTGCCGCCGTCGACTAGCGGCCAGCCACCGGGTGAAGCGATCAGCGTCGGATCGAGCGTCGCCACGTAACCATGGCCGGCCTCGAAGGCGTTGTAGAACACGCGTGACTCGCGGCGGAAGCGCGCCGCCGTGCGGGCTTTGCCCTGGGAAATGCTGATCGAGGCCAGCTGCGCACCGTCCATCCTGGCGAAGGCGACCAGATCGCCGTGGGTGTCGACCACCGCGATGTTCATCTTCCAGCGGTGCTTGGTGGCCTCCGCCTCGACGGCGGCGATCAGCTTCTGCGCCGTTGCCAGGTTGATCGGCGTGCCATACGGAATATCGAACGGCATGCCATCCGCCGCGCCGCCGGCGGCCGGCGGCGTAGCCGGTGCTTGGGCCTGTGCCTGGGCGCCGATCAGGGCCGCGCCGCAAACGATCCACGATAACAGTACCAATCTACGCATTCGCTTCCTCCGCTAGGTTGTTTGCGCCGTATCCCGGTCGAGGTGTTGCGACCACTAAACGGCCGGCGCAAGCGGGCGCCGTCCCGGGTGCCGTGAGTCACGCAAAATTATAGGGCGTTCGCGGCGAGTTCGCGGCACGGAGTGCGCCGGCCCCGGCGCCGCCGGTGCGCGTGGCGGCTACGGGTGCGCGAGTCGGGTGACGAGCCCGGAGAGCACGTCGGCGCTGACGTCGGACACGCCCCACCATTCCATCCCCGCGCCGGTGGCATGCGCCACGTTAATGCCGCGGAGCGTGGTTAGCGCCGGCAACGGCGCGGCCGCGCCACCGGACAGCGGCCGCACGAACACGTCGATGGTGTGCTCGCGATAGCGATAGACGAGCGTGGCCACCGCCTGTCCGCCCAGGTAGTCGAGCCGGCCACCGACCAGCGGCAAGCCGTCGGCGGCGAAGTCCTGCACCGGCGGCGAATAGTCGAGGCGGCTCGACAACCACGGCTTTACCGTGTGCTGGTCCGAGGAAGCCACGTCGGTCAAGCGATGGGCGAGTGTCGCCCGGGCGTGGTTGGCCACCACTTCGGTTTCCAGGTCATTGTTGACGCGCCAGTCGAGCACGGCGCTGCCGAGGAACCAGGCGAAGACCGTCGCTGCGCTGCCGGCCAGCGCGCCGGCGGAAAGCCAGCTCCAGCGCTCGCGTGTGGGTCGCGGGAGGCGGCTCGCCGCGCGCGGCGCCCGGGGGAGGGTGGCCCGGACCCGCGCCTGGAGCGCGGCCGGCGCGGTGTAGTAGGGCGCCTCGTTGCGGATGCGCGTACGCAGCGTCGAGAGCGCATCGCGCTGCGCGCTGCACTCTGGACAACCGAGCACGTGCTTCTCCATCGCCGCGCTCTGCACGGCATCGAGTTCGCCGTCGCTGTAGGTTGGCAGCAGCGCCATTGCTTCGTGACAGTTCATGCGTAACCTCGTTGGGTCGCCATCGTCAATCGCCCTGTCCGCCGGAGCGCTCGCGAATGGCGATGAGCAGCGGCGAGCGCTGCAACAGGGCGCGGGCGCGGGCGAGCCGCGACATGACGGTGCCGATCGGGATATCGACCACGCGCGCAATGTCGCGATACGGCAGTTCCTCCAGCTCGCGCAGGATCAGCACCTCGCGGTAACCCAGCGGCAGTGCCGCGATCGCCTCCGCGAGCGCCGCACTCGAGGCGCTGCGCAGTGCATTCTGCTCCGGCGTCGGCGTTGTGGTATCGACGGCGCGTTCGATTGCCTCAGTCCCGTCCGGGACGCATTCCGCCGGACGGTTGCGCTTGATCCAGTCATAGCCGGCGTGCCGTACGATGGTCAGAAACCACGCCTTGGGCTCGCCGCCGTGAAACGCGTCCATGTACTTGAGCGCGCGCTCGCAGGCGTCCTGCACCACGTCTTCGGCGTCGCCGGCGTTGCGGGTTAGCCAGCGCGCAAGGTTGTACGCCGCATCGAGCTGCGGCAGCACCAGTTGCTCGAAGCGGGAGGAGTCGGCCAGGGTGGTCATCGGAACATCATACCGGGGTGCGTGGTGGTTTATTCCCGGCGGCGCGACCGCTCGCCACGGTCGACCAGGGAGCCGAGGATGTCCATCAATTCAGGCGCCTGGCGAGCCCGCTTGAGCGGGGGCTTGTGTTATTTAATGAGAACGATTACTATTACTATTAGTTTCTGGAGCGGCGCCATGCAATTCAAGACTTGGTGGGTGATGCTGCTGGGCGGGGGACTGCTCAGTGCGGCGACCGCGGCGCTCGGCCAGGTTGCGGAGGCGCGGCTTGCCATTCGCGACCACCACTTCGTTCCGACGGAACTCACCGTTCCGGCGGGCACCAAGATCAAGCTCGTCATCGACAACCAGGACCCGACCGCCGAGGAGTTCGAGAGCTACGAGCTCAATCGCGAGAAGGTCGTACCGGCAAATGCCCAGATCACGATCTTCGTGGGGCCGCTCGACCCGGGTCGCTATCCTTTCTTTGGCGATTTCCACAAAGATTCCGCCACCGGCGTGCTGATCGCGAAATAGGCCCTGCATGCTCGGTATCGCCGTACTCGTCTTCCGTGAGGTGCTCGAAGCGGCGCTGGTGGTCAGCGTCGTGTTTGCGGCCACGCGCGGGGTACCCGCACGGGGGCGCTGGATCGGCGCCGGCGTCGCCGCCGGCGTGCTGGGCGCGGTTGCCGTCGCGTTTTTTGCCGGAGTCATCGCCCAGACGGCCGCGGGCATGGGCCAGGAATTGTTCAACGCCACGATCCTGTTTGCCGCGGTGGTCATGATCGGCTGGCACGCGATCTGGATGGCCACTCACGGCCGGCAACTCGCACTGCAGCTGCAGGCGCTCGGCTCCGAGGTGTCGGTGGGCCGCAGGCCGTTGACGGCGCTGCTGCTCGTCGTGGCTATCGCGGTGTTGCGCGAAGGCTCTGAAATCGTGCTGTTCCTGTTCGCCCAGGCCGCCGGCGGTTCCGGATGGGTCGACATTGCCGGCGGCATTGCGCTGGGCGTCGGCGCGGGTTTTGCGACCGGCCTCGCGCTCTATTTCGGTTTGTTGCGGATTCCGGTGCGCTACTTCTTCACCGCGACCAACTGGCTGCTGCTCCTGCTCGCGGCCGGGATGGCCTCACAGGCGGCGCGTTTCCTCGTCCAGGCGGACCTGCTGCCGGCGCTCGGGAGCCGGCTGTGGGACACCTCGGCCTTGCTTTCCGAGCGATCGCTGCTGGGTCAGATGCTGCATGCGCTCATCGGCTACGACGCGCGTCCGGCGGGCGTCCAGGTTTTGTTCTACGTCGTCACCGGCACGCTGATCATCATCGGAATGAGGCTATGGGGAAAACCGGGAAGAAAAATGCCTGGCGCGCATTAAGTGCGACCGGCGCGCTGGCCGCCGCGGTTTGCCTGCAGCTGCCCACAGCGCGCGCCGACCCGGCCGACAAAGTCTATATTCCCACCGTGGTGCAGGGCGAGGCCGAGTTCGAGCTCAACGGGGGCTACCAGCACGGGAACAGCGGTGCCGACGACGGCGAGAAGCAGTTGATCTACGAGTTCGGCTATGGACTGACGTCGTGGTGGAAGAGCGAGCTGGGCTTCGGCACCACCCGGCTGCCCGGTGAGTCAACCCACAAGGACGAGCTGGAATGGGAAAACATCTTTGCCCTGACCGAGCCCGGAGAGTACTGGCTTGACCTCGGTCTGTTCGCGGAACTGGAACGCGACTACGGTGCCGGCGGCAGTTCGCTGACGATCGGGCCGATGTTCCAGAAGGAATTCGGCGCCATCCAGGTCAACGTCAATCCGCTCTTCCGGCGTGGCCTGGGCGCACTCGCCGCCCAAGGCACCGAGCTCAACTACAACTGGCAAGTGAAGTGGCGCGGCAACCCGCTCTTCGAGCCCGGATTCCAGGGCTTCGGCACGGTGGGCTGGAATGGTGCGGCTGGCGAGCCGACAGCCCGGATCGGACCGGCGCTATTCAGCCAGGCGTTCGTCAGCGCTCGCAACAAACTCAAGTTCGACACGGCGCTGCTGTTCGGGCTCAATCACAATTCACCCAACACGACGCTGCGCTTCACCCTGGAATTCGAGATTTATTGAGTGGCGCGCCTTGCACCGTGTTGCGCCGCCAGCGTTGCCAGGTGCGCCAGAGCAGCCACGGGATGCCGACCACCGACAGCACCGCCCAGATGGCGAGCGCGACGTCGGCGCGGTGGCGCGGCGGCGGCAACAGGTCCGGATCGCGCAGCCGCTCGGGGAACGGCCGCGCCGGCACGGGAATGATCTGCGCGTCGGCCGGATCGCGCGGGTAGCGGTCCCGATACTCCCAGGCGCTTTCCACCGGAAAGTCACCCCAGACTCGCGACGAAGGCAGCTGCGGCACGCGCACGAATAGCAGGGCCTCGAGGTCCTCGGCGAGCTGGGTCTCGAACGACGTGGGCGCACGCGCCAGTTGGCCGGTCGCCAGGCGCAACAGGTCCGCGCCGATTTCCTCGAACGCGGCCGCCGGAAACAGCCGGGTCTGATCCTCGGTTAGATAGTCGAAACTCTGGGCCGCCCGGATCAGGCCGCGGTTGCGCACGGCGAAGTAGGGCAACCCTGCGGCGGCCGCCAGCCAGCTCGTGGCGCCGCGCGCCGGCACCTTCCAACCGAGCGTGCGCAGCACGTCGACGCAGATGCTGGTGCAGTTCATGGTCGGATGATCGTAGAGGAGCTGGTGCCGGTAGAACTGGTTGTAGGTGCGCGCGAGCGCGCCCTGCACATAGCGGGCGACGCGCTCGCTGCGCAACACCGCGACGATCAGGTACGAGGGCCGATACCAAGCCTGCCCGCTGTTGAGATCGGCAAGATAATTGTCCAGCGGCAGCATCGCGGCGATGATGCCCTTTTCGCTTTCCGCATCGAGCGTGTAGAAATTGTTCGCCAGCCAGTCGCCGATCGCGGCCGGGCCGCCCGCGTCGTCCGCGGCGCCCACCCGGCCGGTGACCAGGGCGAAGTGGCCGGCGAGCGCTTCGTCGTCGTCGTGCTGCGCGCCGTTGAGCATCGCCGCGAGCACGGGGGCATTCTCCCAGCGCCGCGCCGTGCCGGGCACGCGCTCCCAGATCGGCACGGCCGCGAACGGGCTTTGCGCGCCGCCGCCCGGCTCGGCGCGCACCAGCGCCTGCAGCGCCGCCGGCGTGGCGTCAACAGGCTGTAATGCGGCGCTGCTATCCAAGCGGAAGTCCTCGGGCCAGATCGTGCGGGCGATGAACGCCCCGTCGCGGCGGCTGCCGCGCACGGTCAGGCGGCGCGCGGCAAAGTAGGCCGCCGACGCGGCGTTGTAGTAGGAACGATTGAGCGCAATCTTCGGCACCGGCTCGAACGCCCAGCGATCGGACCCCGCAGTGAGTTTTGCGCCGTCGGCGGTGAGCGTGGCACGGCGGACGATTTCTGGCGCCGCGATCCAGATCAGCGGCGGCGCGTCCAGCGGCGCCGCCGCGCCTTGGGTCGCGGCCCAGCGTTGCAGATCCTGCCATGCGCTCACCCCGCGTGTGAAACCGGCTACCGGCACACCCGCCTTGGGCGCGGCGATCGTTTCGTCCGCGAAATACCACAGCGCCTGCGGGATGGCCGCGCAATCGCTGCAACGGCCGGTGGTGAGGCGAAAGTCCTGCCCCGCGTACAGGCCCAGGCGCGCGGCGAGCGGCGAGAACGCGTCGGATGCGGAAAATTCGGGCACAGGACTTGCGAGATTACGTCGCCTGGCGCGCGCGGGCAGTCCTGGGACGGCCCCCGCATGCGGGCTTGACTCTCAGCGCGCCCGCCACCATGTGCATGGCTAAGCGGCAGGCTGGGTTGACCGGCTTTGTAAGATTTGCAACATCCGCACGACGATTCTCATACGAACAGCGGCTGCGGTTATCATTCATGGTCGGGGAGGGTGAGTAATGGCGCAATGGGCAGCGGTTCCATACCGCGGTGCCGAGCGAGTCACGCCGCGCGGGTACCGTCTGATCAACCGCATGATCGGTCCGTTGCGCCCGCAGGCGCGAACGGAATCGGCGGCGCTCGTCGACGGCCTGTTCGCGCCTGCGGCGGTGATTCCTCCGAAGTATTTCTATGATGCGCTGGGCTGCGCACTGTTCGATGCGATCTGCGAATTGCCCGAATACTACCTGACGCGCACCGAGCGTGGCATCTATGCCACGCACCGCGAGACGATTGCCGCGGTAGTCGGCCAGAACCGGCAATTCATCGATCTGGGCGCGGGCAACTGCGCGAAGGGCGAGGCCTGGATCGGCGCGCTCAAGCCCAGGCGCTTTATCGCCGTCGACATCGCCGCGGCGGCGGTCGAGCCGGCGCTCTCGCGCCTGGCCGTCGCGCATCCGGAGATCGAGTTCACCGGCGTCATCACCGACTTTTCGCGCACCCTGGATCTCGGTACCGACCTCGACCCCGGCGCGCTGACCTTCTTCTATCCGGGCTCGAGCATCGGCAACTTTGGCCCCGACGACGCGCTCGGCTTGCTCTCCCAGATCCGCGACCTTTGCTTCCGGCGCGGCGGCCTCTTGATCGGCGTCGACGCGCCCAAGGACGAGGCCCGGCTTGCCGCCGCCTACGACGATGCGCTCGGCGTCACGGCAGCGTTCAACCGCAACGTTCTCAATCACGTCAACGCGCTGCTGGGCAGCGACTTCGATCCCGCGGCATTTGCCCACGTCGCGTTCTACAACGCCGCCGCCAGCCGCGTCGAGATGCACCTCGAGGCGATGCGCGTGCAACGGGTGACCATCGCCGGGCGCGAGCGCCTGTTTGCGGCAGGCGAGCGCATCCATACCGAGCATTCCTACAAGTACGCACCACAGGAGTTTGCGGCGCTGCTGCGCCGCGCGGGGTTTTCCGACATTGCCGTGTGGCAGGATGCGGCGGGGGACTTCGCGGTGTACTACGCCGAGTAGCCGCCCGGAGCGGTCTACCGGCGCAGGTTGCCGGCCCGCCATCCGCGCGCGTCAGCCGTCCGCGGCGATGACTTGCAGCAGGATCTCGGCCGCCTGCGCGCACTGCTCACCGGTCACGTCGAGGTGGGTGACGGCGCGCAGCGTGCGCGGGCCGAAGGCGAAAAGCAGCAACCCGCGCTCACGCGCCCGGTCCACGACCGTCGCCGCGTCGGGCGCTTCGGGCGCGAGCTCGAAGACCAGGATATTCGTCTGTGCCGTGGCGAGGTCGATGCGCACGCGCGGGCTGCCCGCAAGGCGCTCGGCGATCAAGCGCGCGTTGCGGTGATCCTCGGCCAGCCGCTGCAGGTGCCGGTCCAGCGCGTACAGCCCGGCGGCGGCGAAAATCCCGGACTGGCGCATGGCTCCGCCGAACATGCGCCGATAGCGCACGGCGCGCTCGATGAGCGGCCGCGATCCGGCCAGCAGCGAGCCGCCCGGAGCACCCAGGCCCTTGGACAGCGCGACCGCGACCAGGTCGAAGGAGGCGGCGAGGAGCGAGAGCGCGCGGTCCGTCGCGATGGCGACGTTCCACAGTCGCGCACCGTCGAGGAAGGTGGCGATGTCGCGCGCCCGCGCCGCGGCGCAGACGGCCTCCGCCTCGGCCTGCGGAAAGATGACGCCGCCGGCGCGATTGTGCGTGTTCTCGATCGCGACCAGGGTCGTGGCCGGGTAGACGACGTGGCCGCGCGGCTTGCACGCCGCGCCGAACTGCGCCGCAGTGAACACGCCGCGCGCGCCGATCTCCGTGAATTGCACGCCCGAATTCGCCGCCCCGGCGCCCGCTTCGTGCCAGACCAGATGACTTTCGCGACTGACCACGACGTCGTCGCCCGGACGCGTCAGCACGCGCAGCGCGACCTGATTGGCCATCGTTCCGGACGGCAGGAAGATCGCCGCTTCCTTACCCAGGAGCGCGGCCACCCGCTCCTGCAACGCGTTGGTGGTCGGATCCTCTCCGTATTGGTCGTCGCCGACCGCGGCGCCGGCAATGGCTGAGCGCATCGCCGCGGTCGGACGCGTTACCGTATCCGAACGCAGATCGATCGCGGCGTCAGGTGCCCGGGACATGAAGCGTCTTTGCCGTGCCGAGGGGTGACTCACGCAACGCCGCTTGCAACCGCAGCTTGAGATCGGCGTCGAGGCAGCCGCACGAGTCGAGGAAGGCGTCCAGACGCGCGCCCCGTTCGCTGGCCGGGACGCCGTGACCGGCGGCGGCATCGAGGCGCGCGAGCGCCTGGGCCAGAAGATCGCGCTGGGCGATGAGGTGATTGAACTGCTGGTCGCAGCGCGGGATCGGCGTGGGGTAGGTTCGGATCTCGTCGAGCAGTTGCTGCCGTTCTCGCTCCAGCAGGGCCCTGATCCGGTCCTGCGTTGCCGCTACCCGCGGCCCTTGTTCTTCGGTGGTCATGGTCGGTTGCACGCGGGCGTTTACGCGTCGCGGGCGAGCCGGAAGCCGCTGAACTGCCAGCGCGCCGCGGCCGGAAAGAAGTTGCGATAGGTCGCGCGCATGTGCGCTTGCGGGGTCGCGCAGGAGCCGCCGCGCAGCACGTACTGGTTGCACATGAACTTGCCGTTGTATTCACCGAGGGCGCCGGCGGCGGGACGAAAGCCCGGGTAGGGCGCGTAGGCGCTCTGCGTCCACTCCCAGACGTCGCCGAACAGTTGCACCAGCGGGGCGTGGGTTGGGCCCGCAGGCAGCGGCCGCAGCGCTCCGCTTTCGACGAAATGGCCGGCTACCGGAACGCGCGCGGCGGCCACTTCCCACTCGGCTTCGGTCGGCAACCGCGCGCCCGCCCAGTGCGCGTAGGCGTCGGCCTCGAACAGGCTCACGTGGCAGACGGGTGCGTCGGCTTCGAGCGGCAGCATGCCGTGCAGCGTGAACACCTGCCAGCCACCGTCGTCTTCCCAGTACAGCGGCGCCTCGATCCGGTTGGCGTGCAGCCAATCCCAGCCCTCGGACAGCCAGAGATCCGGCCGGCGATAGCCGCCGTCGGCAATGAACGCCGCGTATTCGGCATTGGTGACCGGGCGGTTCGCCAAGGCAAACGCTTCGAGGTATTGGCGGTGGCGCGGCGTCTCGTTGTCGAAGGCGAATCCCGCCCCGTCCTGGCCGATCTCGAATAAGCCTGCGGCAAAGGCAGTCCACGCAAGCGGCGGTGCGCAGGCGGCAGCATCGGTGGCGCGCGGCGGCGCGTACGGCGGCTTGAGCGGATTGCACGACAGCAGGTGCTTGAGGTCAGTCAGGATCAGCTCCTGGTGCTGCTGTTCGTGCTGGAGCCCCAGCTCGAGCAATTCCTGCACGCGGGCTGCCGGTGCGGCGTCCTCCAGCAGCGTCGCCACCGCCGCATCCACGTGTGCCCGGTAGGCATGGACTTCGGCGAGCGACGGCCGCGACAACAGCCCGCGCTGCGGGCGGGGATGCCGGTCGCCGACGGCGTGGTAGTAGGAGTTGAACAGGACGCGAAACGCGGCGTTGAACGGGCGATACCCCGCGCGGTGCAGTTCGAGCACGAACGTCTCAAAGAACCAGCTGGTGTGCGCCAAGTGCCATTTGACCGGACTCGCGTCGGGCATCGACTGGATCGCGCAATCCTCGGCCGACAGCGGGGCGGCCAGTGCCACCGTCGCGGCACGCACCGCGCGAAAGCGCGCTCCCAGCTCGGCTGGGGTCGTTGCGTCGGATACCTTGGTTGACAGCGGCAAGCGATCGTTCATGGCACAGGGTCGGCTGGTTTTGATAGGTGGGTAATCGGGACTACGATTCCAAGTCGGGCGGCGCGGGGCCGTCGATCGGCAAGCCGCGACGCAGGCGCTCCTGCCGGATTGCGGTCTGCGGGGTCCGCATCTTGAGCGTGAAAGTGCGGGCGGCATCCACCCACTCCAGACGCTGGCGCAACGTCATGCGCGCATAGGCGGCCAGCTGCTCCGCGCTTACCGTATAGCGGAATCCGCCGCGAATCGAATCTGACATCAGAAATCCAGTTTCCTCAGGTGCTCGATGTCGGATCGATCTTGCGCGCGTCCGGACTGGTCCTTCATGGCGATCAAGTCCGCGACGCACGCCACATCGATCGCGATGCCGTCAAGGTCGCGCACCACGCGCCGCAGGTAAGCCTGTTCAAAGGGCAATTCGACGCCCAGCAGGACATCGACAATGGGAACGCCTGGCTCCGGCGCGCGCAGGGCGAACGCTACGAGGTTGCGCTGCCCGACCCATTCCCGTCGCTTGGCCGGGTCGCCCAGCTCGGCCAACGGCACCGGGAGCACCGGGCGCAGCCCAAGTTCCTCGGCCGCGGCGATGAAATGATCCACGTTCTGCGGGTCGAGCGCAATGATCACATCGACATCCATCGTCATCCGCGGGATGCCATGCACGTTGACTGCCAGGCCACCCACCAGCAGATAGCGAACATGGTGTCCCGCCAGAGTTGCAAACAGCCGCTGGTAGAACATCGACGCAGTTCAACTTACGGTGACACTCGCCGGTCCGGCAACGAAGGTGCCGACCCGCGTCGCCTGCGCGAAGCCTTCCGCACGGAAAACCGCGAGCACGTCGTCGGCCGCCTCGGCGGCGCAGGCGACGAGCAGCCCGCCCGATGTCTGCGGGTCGGTCAGGACCACGCGCACCCACGCGTCGCCGCTGCGCTCGATGACCTCGGCACCATAGCTCGCCCAGTTGCGTGCCGACGCGCCGGTGGCGATGCCTTCGCGCGCCAGCGCAACCACGCCCGGATGCAGGGGCAGTTGCGCGAAGTCGATGTGGGCAGCGATCGCGGAGCCGCGGCACATTTCGAGGACATGCCCGAGCAGGCCGAAGCCGGTGACGTCGGTCAGGGCGTGCACGGCCGGCATGCGCCCCAGCGCGATCCCCGGCGTATTGAGCTGCGTCGCGCTCGCCAGCAGCGCCGCGTATTGCTCGCCGCTCAGCTGCCCGCGCTTGAGCGCGGCGCTGTAGATGCCGACCCCGAGCGGCTTGCCGAGGATGAGCGCATCGCCCCGCCGGGCGCCGACGTTGCGACGCAACTGCCGCGGGTCGACGACGCCGATGACCACCAGGCCGTATATGGGCTCGACCGAGTCGATCGTGTGGCCGCCGGCGATGGGAATGCCCGCCTTGGCGCAGATCGCTGCGCCGCCTTCGAGCACGCGCCGAATCGTCGCCACCGGTAACTGGCTGACCGGCATGGCGACGAGCGCCAGTGCGAACAACGGCGTCGCGCCCATGGCGTAGATATCCGAAATGGCATTGGTCGCGGCAATGGCGCCGAAGTCGAACGGATCATCGACGATCGGCATGAAGAAGTCGGTGGTCGCGACGATCGCCTGGGTGTCGTTGATGCGGTACACCGCGGCGTCGTCCGCGGTCTCGATGCCGACCAGCAGCTCCTTCGGCACGAGACCCGGCGTCGCCTGGGCGATGAGTTCGCGCAACAGCGCCGGTGCGACCTTGCAGCCGCAACCTCCGCCATGGCTGAACTCGGTAAGGCGCAGCGCGGGGCGATCGGGTGCGTTCATAGGGTAGGAAACGAGCGCGGGCCCATTCTATGCTTGCCGGGGGACGATGCGGCTGGGGGAGCCGGAACGTGCCATTGCCGCGGGCCTCCAGTGTAGTGCACGGACGCGGCTGAGGCCAGACGTAAAAACCCTACGCCTAGTAGTTGAAAGCAAAAGGCTTTTCAGGCAAGCGCCGGAAGCGTAGGATGGCGCCACTTTGCGGATGCGACAGCGGTCGCGGGCCCTTGCCGCCGACAGGGAAGTCGTGCGGTCTAAGGTGAATAACTGACCGAATGCGTCCGCTACGGAGGGGCATTGAAGCAAACGGATATTGCGAATCCCGATTACTTTCACAAGGTCGTCGACTGCCAGTGGGCGTGCCCGGCGCATACGCCGGTACCCGAATACATCCGCCTGATTGCGGCGGGTCGTTACGACGACGCCTACCTGGTCAACTGGCGCTCCAACGTCTTTCCCGGCATCCTCGGGCGCACCTGTGACCGGCCGTGCGAGCCGGCGTGCCGCCGTGGGCGCGTGGAAGAAGGGGCTCCGGGTGGCGATGCGCCAGCAACCAAGCCGGAACCAGTGGCGATCTGTCGCCTCAAGCGCGTGGCCGCGGATCTCAAGGACGACATCCGGCACCGCCTGCCCAAGCGCGCGGCACGCAAGAATGCCAAGCGTATCGCGCTCGTCGGCGCGGGGCCCGCTTCGCTGACCGTGGCCCGCGACCTGGCGCCGCTCGGCTATGAATGCGTGATCTACGACGCCGACGCACAGGCCGGCGGCATGATCCGCAGCCAGATCCCGAAGTTCCGCCTGCCCGAAGCGGTGATCGACGAGGAGGTGGGCTACATCCTGGGCCTCGGCATCGAGTTTCGCGCCGGCGAGCGCATCGACAGCCTGAAGGCCCTGCTCGCCGGCAACGGCAGCGGCTACGACGCGATCTTCATCGGCAGCGGCGCGCCGCGCGGGCGCGACCTTGACCTTCCCGGGCGCAGAGAAGCGGCCAAGAACATCCACATCGGCATCGACTGGCTCTCCAGCGTTGCCTTCGGCCATACGACCAAGATCGGCAAGCGGGTGATCGTGCTCGGCGGTGGCAACACGGCGATGGACTGCTGCCGCAGCTCGCGCCGCCTCGGCGGCGACGACGTGAAGGTCATCGTGCGCTCCGGCTTCGACGAAATGAAAGCCTCGCCGTGGGAAAAGGAAGACGCGATGCACGAGGGCATCCCGATCATCAATTGTCACGTGCCGAAGGCGTTCACGCATGCCAACGGGCGGTTGACCGGCGTGACCTTCGAGAAGGTCGCCGCCGGCATCGATGCGCAGGGCAAGCGGCAGCTCACACCCACCGGCGAGCCCGAGGTGCACTTCGCCTGCGACGACGTGCTGGTCGCCGTCGGCCAGGAAAACGCCTTTCCCTGGATCGAGCGCGATGCCGGCGTCGAATTCGGCCGCCACGGCCTGCCGGTGCTCGACCCGACGACCTTCCAGTCGACCCAGCCGAAGGTTTTCTTTGGCGGCGACTCCGCCTTCGGACCGAAGAACATCATCTGGGCGGTCGCCCACGGTCATGAAGCGGCGATCTCGATCGATGCGCTGTGTCGCGGCGCGGATCTTAAGCAGCGCCCGCCACCGATCTTCAACCTGCTGTCGCAGAAGATGGGCATCCACGAATGGAGCTACGACAACGCGATCTCCAATGACGCGCGCTACAAGGTGCCGCTCAAGGACAAGGTGATCGCGCTCAAGCACATCAAGATGGAGGTCGAGCTCGGCTTCGACGTCGCGCAGGCCTACGCCGAGGCCGAACGCTGCCTCAATTGCGACGTGCAGACGGTGTTTGCGCCGAAGCTGTGCATCGAGTGCGACGCCTGCGTCGACATCTGCCCCATGGACTGCATCACCTTCACCGCCGACGGCGAGGAATCCGAGCTGCGCAGCCGGCTCAACGCGCCGGCGCGCAACCTGACGCAGGCGCTGTATGTCGCGGGCGAGCTCAAGACCGGCCGGGTGATGGTCAAGGATGAGGATGTGTGCCTGCACTGCGGCCTGTGCGCGGAGCGCTGTCCGACCGGCGCGTGGGACATGCAGAAATTCTTCCTCGAGCCGGCGCAGGCACACGATTGCCACCGGCGGGCGAAGACCGCCAGCAAGCCGGCTTACGGCGCCGTCGCCAGCCGGGCCGCCGACTGATGCCGCCAACCGTCACCCCGATCCGGCGCGTTAACGACTTCGTCGTCAAGTTCGCCAACGTCAACGGCTCCGGCTCGGCGTCGGCGAACCTGCTGTTCGCCAAGTCGATCCTGCGCATGGGCGTGCCGGTGGCGCCACGCAACATCTTCCCGTCGAACATCCAGGGCCTGCCCACGTGGTTCGAGGTACGCATCTGCGAGGCCGGCTGGCGCGGACGCCGCGGGGGCGTCGACCTGATGGTGGCGATGAATCCGCAGACCTGGGACCAGGATGTGCGCGAGATCGAGCCCGGCGGCTACCTGTTCTACGATTCCACGAAACCGTTGCCGCCGGCGAAGTTTCGCGAGGACATCACGGTCATCGGCATGCCGCTGACCGGGATCTGCAACCGCCAGTACTCGGACGCCCGGCAGCGCCAGCTGTTCAAGAACATTATTTACGTGGGTGCGCTCTCGGCGCTGCTCGAGATCGAACCGGAGGCGATTGCCGAGCTCATCGGTGAGCTCTACAAGGGCAAGGAGGCGCTGCTCAAGCCCAACGTGCAGGCGATGCACATGGGCCGCACCTATGCCCAGAACGAACTCGACGTGCCCCTGGGCATCACGGTCCGGCGCGCCAACGCGGTGGGCGAGAAGATCTTCATCGAAGGCAACAGCGCGGCGGCGCTGGGCTGCGTCTACGGCGGGGCCACGGTCGCGGCGTGGTACCCGATCACGCCCTCGTCGTCGCTCGCCGAAGCGTTTGCGCGGCATTGTCGCAAGTTTCGCACCGACCCGGCGACCGGCAAGGCGCGCTATGCGATCGTCCAGGCGGAGGACGAGCTGGCGTCCATCGGCATCGTCATCGGCGCCGGCTGGAACGGCGCGCGCGCGTTCACCTGCACCTCGGGGCCGGGCATCTCGCTGATGCAGGAATTCATCGGGCTCGCTTATTTCGCCGAGATTCCGGCGGTCATCTTCGACATCCAGCGCGGCAGCCCGTCGACCGGCATGCCGACGCGCACCCAGCAGGCGGATCTGCTGTCGTGTGCCTACGCCTCGCATGGCGACACCAAGCACGTGCTGGTCTTTCCGCAGGATCCGACCGAGGCGTTTGAATTCGCGGCGCTGTCCTTCGACCTGGCTGACCGGCTGCAGACGCCGGTGTTCGTGATGCTCGACCTCGAGATCGGCATGCAGGACTGGCTGTGCGCGCCGCTCACCTGGGACGACGCGCGTCGCCTCGATCGCGGCAAGGTGATGAGCCACGCGGAGCTCGAGGCCGGCAAGGACTTCGGCCGCTACCTCGACGTCGACGGCGACGGCATCCCGTACCGCACGCTGCCGGGGACCCATCCGTTGCGCGGCTCGTATTTCACCCGCGGCACGACCAAGGACCGCTACGCCCGCTACACCGAGGACGGCGCGACCTATGTCGACAACATGCAGCGCCTGGTGCGCAAGTTCAACACGGCCAAGCAATACCTGCCGCAACCGGTGCGCAAGGACGCGGCGCAGAAGACCCGCGTCGGTGCCATCTACTTCGGTTCGACCGCGCCGGCGATGGAAGAGACGCTCGCCGCGCTGGCGCTGCAGGGCATTCACCTCGACACGCTGCGCATCCGCGCCTTTCCCTTCCACGACGAGGTCGCCGACTTCATCGCCGAGCACGAGCACGTGTACGTCGTCGAGCAGAATCGCGACGCGCAGATGCGCATGCTCCTCAGCAACGAGCTGGCGATCGACGCCACCAAGCTCATTCCCGTCCTGCACTACGATGGCACGCCGATAACCGCGCGCCTGATCGCGCGCGAGATCGGCGAGAAGCTCGCCATGTTCAACGTGACGCCGCTGCGAAAGGTCGCGCCGTGACTTACCTTGCCAAGCCCCGCCTGCACCATCCTGAACTGCCGCGAAACCAGCTCGGCTACACCCATCGCGACTACGAGGGCACGGTGTCGACGCTGTGTGCGGGCTGCGGGCACGACTCGATCTCCGCCGCGATCATCCAGGCGTTCTTCGAGCTCAATGTTCCGCCGCATCGCGTGGCCAAGCTCTCAGGCATCGGCTGCTCGTCCAAGACGCCGACCTACTTTCTGGGCAAGTCGCACGGCTTCAACAGCGTGCATGGCCGCATGCCATCGGTGCTCACCGGAGCCAATCTGGCCAACCGCGACCTGATCTACCTCGGGGTGTCCGGCGACGGGGACTCGGCATCGATCGGCCTGGGCCAGTTCGCGCACGCCATGCGCCGCGGCGTGAACATGGTTTATATCGTCGAGAACAACGGCGTCTACGGCCTGACCAAGGGCCAGTTCTCGGCGACCGCCGACAAGGGCTCGAAGGCCAAGCGCGGCGCCATCAACAACGACGAGCCCATCGACATGGTGATGCTCGCACTGCAGCTGGGGGCCACCTTCGTCGCACGCGGCTTCTCCGGCGACAAGGAACAGCTCGTGCCGATGATCCGGGCGGCGGTCGCCCACCACGGCGCGGCGTTCCTCGACGTCATCTCGCCCTGCGTCGCCTTCAACAACCACCCGGGCTCGACCAAGAGCTACGACTTCGTGCGCGAACACAACGAGGCGGTCAACCGGCTCGACTTCATGCCGTCGCACAGCGAGATCACCGCCAACTATGCGCCGGGCAGTGTGCAGGATGTGGTGCAGCACGACGGCTCGGTCCTGCGTCTGCGCAAGCTGCACGACGATTACGACGCGAGCGACAAGATCGCGGCGGTGACCTATCTCCAGCAGCGCCGGGAGGCGGGCGAGATCGTCACCGGCATGCTCTATCTTCGCGCCGACGCCGACGACCTGCACGGGCTCCTCAACACCGTCGCGGAGCCGCTCAACGCGCTCGACGAAAAGGCCTTGGTTCCCGGCGCCGCGGCGCTCGAGAAATTTAACGCGTCGCTGCGCTGACGCACCTGATCTAGCCTGACCCGCAGGACGATCGGGCAGCGCCGGCTGCAGCCGGCGAAGCGGTACAATTCCGCGATGCGTGTGTTCTGGCGAATACTGGCCGTGCTCGGCGGCGGAATCGTGCTGCTGCTGGTGGCGGTGGCCATCGCCGTGCGCACCGTTAACGTCAAGGAGTTCATCGGTCCGTTCGAGCAGCGCGTGCAGGATGCCACTGGCCGCACGCTCGACGTGCACGGTGGCATCGCCCTCAAACTCGGGCTGCAGCCCAAGCTCGTGCTCGAGGACGTGGCCTTCGGCAATGCGCCCTGGGGCAAGCAGCCGCAGATGGTCACGGCCAAGCAGGTTGAAGTAACGATGGCGCTCCTGCCGCTCCTGGAAAGGCGCTTCGAGGTCACCCGCTTGCGGCTGATCGAGCCGACCATCGCGCTCGAGACCGATGCCGCCGGCAAAGGCAACTGGGACTTCCCGGCGTTGCGCACGGCGCAGCAGGAAGCTACGCCGGCGCCCTCCGGGGGAACGCTGGGCGCCTTCGCGGTGGGCGACATCGACGTCACCGGGGGCGCCGCCACCTACCGGGACGGCAGGACCGGCGAGGTCACGACCATCGTGATCGAGGACTTGTCGGTGCACGCGCGCGACCCGCAGTCTCCGCTCAGCGGCAGCTTCCGCGGCCGGGTCAACGATACGGCGGTCGCGCTCGAGGGCGACTTCGGCCCGCTCGAACAGTTGACGCGCGGGCACTGGCCCTATCCGGTGGCAGTGCAGGGCGAGGTGGGCACCCGCAAGGTGTCGCTCGGCACGCGGGTCACCGCCGAGGGCAACGTGGTGGGCCTGGATGAGCTGAAGGTCGTTTCCGGCGCGAGCACCCTCACCGGCAAGCTCAGCGTCGTGACCGGCGGGGCGCGGCCCAAGGTGACCTTCACGCTCGATGCGCCCACGTTCTTGCTGGCCGACGTCGCGTGGCCGCTACGAACGGCGCCGGCCAAGGCCGTGACCCCTGGCAAGTACGTGTTCGGCGAGGAACCGGTCAACCTCGCGGCGCTCAAGGACATCGACGCCGACGGCGAGATTGCAATCGGCACCCTCACCCTGGCCGACGGGCAGCACCTGGACCAGGTGCACGTCAAGCTGGTGCTGGTCAACGGCCGGCTCGACGTGCCGGTGCTGCAGGCGGCCCTGTTCGGGGGCACGCTCTCCGGCCGCTTGCAAATCGATGCAACCCGCGCCCCGGACGCGACCCTGACGTTGCACGCCGAAGCGCAGAACCTCGAACTGGGCGCCTTGCTGGCCGCCGCCGGTGTGAAACGCGAGGTGCGCGGCGGCAAGACCGAAGTCACGGCCGATGTAAACGCGCACGGCACGTCGCCGCGACAATGGGCGGCCAGCGCCAGTGGTACGGTCCTCGCGGTGTCCGGGCCGGCGACGGTGGTCAGTCCCAAGGGCAGCACGGACGTGCCGCTGGATCGCCTGCTGGCCGCAACCAATCCGTTTCGCGGCATCGACGCGACCACCGAATTGCACTGCGCGGTCGTGCGCCTGCCGCTCACCGCCGGCGTGGCCTCGATCGAACGCAGCATCGCGGTGGAGACCACCAAGTTCGGAGCGACCGCCACCGGCACAGTCGATTTGCGCACCGAGACACTCGACCTGTCGATCAAGCCGCAGGTGCGCCAGGGCATTCCCATCGCCGTGCCGCAGGTGGCCCAGCTCGTACACTTCAGCGGGCCGTTGCGCTCGCCCGTGGTCGGTATCGACGCGACTGCCACGGCCGAGACCGTCGCCCGCATCGGCGCCGCGGTGTACACCGGCGGGTTATCGATCCTGGGCGAATCGCTGTTCGATAAGGCCGAGGGCGATCCGGGTGCGCCGTGCCAGATTGCACTCGGCCGCGGCGGCACCGCGAACACGGCCGGCGCAAAGCCCGCGACCAACCAGAACCCGGTCGAAAGCCTCGGCAAGGCTGTCGGCCACCTGTTCGGCCGCTAGCCTTCGGCTGCCGGAGGGCGAACCGACCGGTGCCGTTAGCCGGACGCTGCGCGGTCCGCCGGGCTGCCGTTAAACCACGCGTTGAGTAGCACCGCGCTGATCGCCGTCAGCGTGATGCCGCTGTTCAACAGCGGCCCCAGCGCCTTCGGCGCCTGCACGAAAAACGTCGGTGCGACCAGCGGAATCATGCCCATCGCAATGCTGAGGGCGATGATGAGCGGGTTGTGGCCCGCACTGTAGTCGACCCGGGCGAGGGTCTTGATGCCGGTCGCGGCAACCATGCCAAACAGGACCAACCCGGCCCCGCCGAGCACCGGCGGCGGGATCGTGGCGATCAGGGCCCCGAGCTTCGGCAGCAGCCCCAGCACGATGAGCATGCCGCCAGCCAGCGCAACGACCCAGCGGCTGCGCACCCCGGTGACCGCGACCAGGCCGACGTTCTGCGCGTACGGGGTGTACGGAAAGCTGTTGAACGCTCCCCCGATCAGCGTCCCCAGCCCATCGGCGGCGAGCCCCCGGGCGATGTCGCGCGGCCCGATCCGGCGCGCGCAGATTTCGCCCAGTGCGAGAAACATGCCGGTGGATTCGACCATCACCACGAGCATCACCACGCACAGCGAAACGATCGCGCCGAGATTGAAGGTCGGCCGGCCGAAGCGGAACGGGTAGACGAGCGCGACCCAGGCGGCGTCGCGTACGCCGTCGAGGTCGATCATGCCAACGGCCATGGCCACGACATAGCCGATGCCGAGGCCCAGCAGCACCGCGAGGTTGGCGACCAGGCCGGTGAAGAGCTTGTTGACGATGAGGATGGTCACCAGCACGAGGGCGACGATGGCGAGGTTGGTCGGGTCGCCGAAATTTTTAGCGCCCGCACCGCCGCCCGCCCAGTTGATGCCGATGCGCAGCAGCGTGATGCCGATCATGGTGATGATGGTGCCGGTGACGAGCGGGGGAAAGTAGCGCACCAGGCGACTGGCCAACGGCGCAACCGCCAGGGTGAATACGCCGGCCACCAGCACTGCCCCGAACAGGCCGGTGATCGGGATCCCGCGCGCCACGACGGCGATCAGCGGCCCGACCGCGGCGAAGGTCCCGCCCATGACCACCGGCAGGCGCAGGCCGACGCGCCAGAAACCGACGCACTGGAGCAGCGTCGCGATACCGCAGGCGAACAGGTTGGCGTTGACCAGGAAGGCAAGCTGGTCCGGCGGCAGGTGCAACGCGCCGCCGACCAGCAGCGGCACGGCAATCGCACCGGCGTACATCGCCAGCACATGCTGCAGCCCGATGGCCGCCATCGGTGCGAGCGGCAACACCGCGTCCACCGGGTCGACAGGGGGTGGCGGTGCGGGCCCGGCAAGCGAGGATGGGCGTTCGCCGAACATCACCTCCAGCCGCAGGCGCGCGATGCGAGCGATCTGCGCCAGCGCCTCGCCGAACTCCTGGTCACGGTCCCGCCCGAGGCGCTTGCCGAAGCGCTCGATGATCTGGCGGCGGTGCAGTCCGGTCACGGCGATGATGAAGGGAAACCCGAACTTGCTGTTGTAGGCGGAATTGAGCGCCTGCAGGCGGGCGTATTCCTCGGGCGAACAACGCGTGAGGCCTACCTTGTCTGGTTCGCTGCGCGAATGCGCGGTCATGGCGCCGCGAATGGCGGCGGTGCCGGCGAGCTCCGGATGCGCGCGCATGAGCGCCAGCTGCTTGTCTTCCGGCGCGGTGAACATCGCGGCGACCATCGCCGCGTGCAACGCGTCAATGGAGGCGAACGGCCGTTGCGCCCAGACGGCCGCGGCGATCCAGGGAGAATGCTCGAACACGCCGCCCACCGCGGCTACAAAGGCATCGTGGTCAAGCGCGTTGACGTCGGCGAGCGTCATGTCCGGGCGCGATGCGGGTGGTGGCGATCCAGTGGCCGGAGGTGCTGGCGGGCGCGCCGCAGCGCGCTAGGCCGGCGCCGGCACGGCATCAGGACGCCACGACAAACTCGACCCCTTTCACTTCCAGCATCTGCACCGCCGTCTTCGCCACCTGCAGCGTATCGAAGTAGGCATAGCTCGCGACCGCTGCGGCACCGACGAGCGGCAGCCAGCGACTCGCCGTGGTGCCGGCGACCCGCTGCGTGAGCGACATTCCGACCCCGGTAAGAGCGCTGCGCATGGCGCCGCCGGATACCTGGCGAATGACCAAGCGCTCGCCGGCGCGCACCGCCATGTCGCGCGCAACGTGGCTCGCCGCGTGGCGGAACAGACAGTACAGCAAGTGCGCGCGTGTGAGTTGCACCTCGCGGCCGTAGAGTCCAGCGATATCTGCCACCAGCTGCGCCTGAAGGCGCCAGATCGCCACCAGGTCAGGCAGCACCGTCAGCATCCCCATGATCCCCGGCGGGAGCGCGAGCGTCCCGGAAATCGCCGCGGCGCGCGTGGCTGCCTTGCGCGCCAGCCGGCGCGCCGCGCCTCGCGGCGTTTCGACCGCGTGCTCGCGTGTTGCCGGCACGCCCGCGACGGCGTCCTCGATGGCGTCGACCACGCCGCCGATCAGCGGGTGCACGGTGAGGGTGCGGGAGGGCGCCATGGCTTCGCCAGTATACGGGTTACAATCGGCTGCATAATCATGGGGGGAGCGGTGTGCACGACGCATCGGACCGGTGTGCGCATGGCAACCGGCCTTTACCGGTGAAACACAAGGCACTGATTTTGCCGTACGCGGGGTCGCGCACCGGATACGTCGAATACGACCCCGGCGCGATCGACGCCGCGGCCCGGGCCGCGGCGCTGATCAAGTCCGCGCTGCCCTGGGCGGAGGTCGAGCACATCGGCAGCACCGCCGTGCCCGGCTGCGCCGGCAAGGGCATTGTCGATCTCATGGCGCTGTATCCGCCTGGCCAGCTCGAGGCGACGCGCGCGGCGGTCGACGGCATGGGCTTTCAGCACCAGCGGGACGGCCATATCTTCCCCGAGGAGCGGCCCATGCGCGTGGGCGCCATCGAACACGCCGGCAAGCGCTACCGCCTGCACCTGCACCTGATCGGCATGAACAGCCCGGAAAAAGAAACGCTGCGGCGCTTTCGCGACGCACTGCGCGCCGATCCCGCACTGCGCGACGCCTACCAGGCGAAGAAGCGCGCAATCCTGCTCTCCGGGGTGCGCGAGCCGAAGGACTACACCCACGCCAAGGGCGCCTTCATCAACTCGGTCATCGGTCGGTCCTGACCATGGCGGCCCGGCGGGTGTTCGGATTCGCCGGCTGGTCCGGCAGCGGCAAGACGACCCTCATCGAGCAATTGATTCCGCGCTTCATCGCCCACGGGCTGACGGTCTCGCTGGTCAAGCATGCCCATCACGAATTCGATCTCGACCAGCCGGGCAAGGATTCGTTTCGCCACCGCCAAGCAGGCTGCCGCGAGGTCCTGGTCACCTCCGCGGTGCGCTGGGCGCTGCAGCATGAACTGCGTGGCCAACCGGAACTCACCCTCGACGAGGCCCTCCAACGCCTGGCGCCATGCGATCTGGTATTGGTGGAAGGGTTCAAGACCGCGCCGATCGCCAAGCTTGAGGTCTACCGGGCCGGCGTGGGCAAGCCGCTGCTGCACCCGCGGGACCCGGAAATCGTCGCCCTGGCGACGGACGGACCGGTGGCGACCCCGCTGCCGGTGCTGCCTTTGGGGGATCATGACACCGTTGCAACATTCATCCTGCGCCATCTGGGCTTCGTGGGGCCTCAGAATTGACTTGGGGATAGGGCCGGCGTAAGGTGAATTGAGGTGGATATCCCTGTGTATTCAGGGTGCATCGAAAGTGGATAGCGGGGCGGAAAGCCGTGAAGAAACAAATAGTTGCGGGTGTGCTGGGCGCGGCGCTGGTCGTCTGCGCCGAGTTGCCCGCACACGCCCAGAACTCCCAGAACGGCTTTTACGGCGGCGTGACGATGCGCGACGGCGCGGGAACGAGCGTGGGCGGGATTGTTCTGGGCGACCTGCCTTTGGCCTGGAACCGATTCGCCGCACCCGCGCCCGTGGCCGACGACAGCAGCCAGCGCTCGCTGGTTTTTGGCGGCTATCGCTGGAAGAATGATGTCGCGGTCGAAGCGGCGATCAATACCGCGACCACCGACCAGTACGCCTTGCGGCCGAGTACCCCGGGCACGAGCGCGGGCCCCGGTTTGGGGCTGAGCCTGCCCGATGTCGCGGCCCGGTCGTGGAATGCCGATGTCTACACCAGCTGGGAGATGATCCGCCGCCTGTCGCTGTATGGCCGCGTTGGCTACGCGCAGAGCGACCAGCACCTCGTTTTTTCCGGCGCGTCGCTGATTCAGACTGACCCGCGCCGATCGCTCACCGGCGTAAATTACGGCGTCGGCCTGCGCTACGACGTAACGCATTCGCTGGGGCTGCGCGTCGAGTACGCACGCTTCGGTCGCTTCGCCGGCGAAACGGCGCTCTCCGGCAGCATGCCCGATTCCGACCAACTCACCATCGGAGTGCAATACCGGTTCTAGGCTGCATCTTCAGCTGCATACGCCGGCGGAGAAATACCGCCGGCGTTTTTGTTTGTGGATACCCGCGTTAAGATGCGCTTGTGATCACGCTCGTCTATCTCGCCCGGCTGCGCGAAGCCCTGGGCGCCGCCGTCGAAAAAATCGAATTGCCGGGCGAGGTCGGCACGGTGGCGGCGCTGCTCGCTTGGCTGCGCACCCGCGGCGGCGCGTGGGCCGCCGAACTCGCCCCCGGCCGCGCCGTGCGCGTGGCCGTGAACTACGACATGGCGCGCCCCGACACGCCGGTCAAGGCAGGCGACGAAGTCGCGTTCTTTCCTCCGGTCACCGGCGGGTAGGCAGACGATCCGATGCCGGTGCGCATTCAACGCGAGGATTTCGACATTGCGCGCGAGATCGCCGCGCTGCGCGGCGAGGATGCGCGCGTCGGCGCGGTGGCCGCCTTCGTGGGGCTGGTGCGCGACGTCAACGCCGCCGCCTCGGTGAGCAGCCTTACGCTCGAGCATTATCCGGGCATGACGGAGAAGGCCCTGGCGGACATCGTCGCGGAGGCCCGGTCGCGCTGGAGCGTGCACGACCTGCTCGTCGTTCACCGCGTGGGCGAGCTCAAACCCACCGACCAGATCGTGCTGGTGGTGGTCACCGGGGCGCATCGCGGCGAGGCCTTCGCGGCGTGCGAATTTGTCATGGATTATCTCAAGACACGCGCCCCGTTCTGGAAGAAGGAACGCACGCCTGACGGCGAGCGCTGGGTCGAGGCGCGCGCGAGCGACGACGAAAAAGCGGCACGGTGGTAGCCTCGCCCGTGCGGCCGTGGTTCGCGGGGCGCGCCGGGGATGCGGCCCAGCTCGCCCAGGAACTCGCGTCATGCCCACCGCATTGATCGCCATCGACTGGGGCACGACCACCGCCCGCGCCTATTGGCTCGACTGCGCTGGCCGCAGCATTGCGCAAAAGAGCGCGCCACTCGGCGTGCAGCAGCTTGGCGCCGGTGGTTTCCCGGGCGCCCTCGCGGCGCTCCTGGGTGGGGGGGTCGCCGACGCGCCGCTTCTTGCCTGCGGCATGATCGGCAGCCGCCAAGGCTGGATCGAGGCGGCCTATTGCACCTGCCCGGCGAATCTGGCGACGATCGCGGCTGCCCTGACGCCGGTGCCCGGCACGCGGCTGGCCATCGTGCCGGGCCTTCTCTGCCACGATGCAGACGGTGTGCCGGACGTGTTGCGCGGCGAGGAGACGCAGATCCTGGGCGCGTTGGAGGACACTGCGTCGCCGCTTGCGGCGGAGCGGCTGATCGTCCTGCCGGGAACCCACAGCAAGTGGGCGCGCTGCGGCGCGCGCGGCATCGAAGCCTTCGCGACCTTCATGACCGGCGAGCTCTACGCGCTGCTGCGCGCGCACAGCATGCTCGGCCGCCTGGCGGCCGACGGGAACGGGCACGACCGTGCCGCGTTCGCGCGCGGCGTGCGCACGAGCCTGCGCGCGGGCGCGGCACTCTCCCATGATCTTTTTTCCGCGCGCAGCCTGGCCCTCACCGGAGCGCTTGCGCCCGAAGGCGTGGCCGACTACCTTTCGGGTTTGCTGCTCGGCGCCGAAGTCGCGGCCGCGCGCGGCTGGGCACAAGGCGATGGCGTGGAGGAGGGAACGGTGACCTTGGTCGGAGACGCGGCGCTGTGCGAGCGCTACCGGCGCGCGCTGGCGTTGGCCGGATTCGCGGTCGCGGCGGGACCGCCCGACGCGGCGGCACGCGGCATGTGGCGGATTGCACGGCAGGCAGGGATCCTGACGGCGTGAGCGCACCTGCCTTGCGCCCGTATCTCGCGCCGCTACCGCTGGTCGCAGTGCTGCGCGGCATCACGCCTGCCGAGGTCGACGCCATCGGCGCCGCACTGACCGACAACGGTTTTCGCATCCTCGAGGTGCCGCTCAATTCACCCGATCCGTTCACCAGCATCGCCCGGCTCGCGCAGGGCTTCGGCGCGCGCTGCCTCATCGGCGCCGGGACGGTGCTGCGCGTCGCCGATGTGCAGCGGGTTGCGGCCGGGGGCGGCCAGCTCATCGTCATGCCGCACGGCGACGTGGCGATCGTGCGCGAAGCCAAGCGCCAGGGCCTGGTTTGCATGCCGGGCGTGGCCACGCCGACCGAGGCGTTCGCCGCGCTCGACGCCGGCGCCGATGGCCTGAAGATGTTTCCGGCCGAACAACTCACGCCGGCTGTGCTCAAGGCCTGGCGCGCGGTGCTGCCGAAAGACGCGCTGGTATTTCCGGTCGGCGGTATCCGGCCCGATAACATGGCGCCGTATCGGGCCGCCGGCGCCGACGGCTTCGGCACCGGCTCCTACCTGTATCAGCCCGGCGCTGCTGCTGGTGCGGTGCGTGCGGTCGCCGCGCAGTACGCGGCGGCCTGGGCGGCGTTGCAGGCGCCCCGATGAGCGAGCGCTTCGACCTGGTCGCGCTGGGCGAGCCCCTGTTCGAATTGAACCAGACGCGCGAGACGAGCGAGGCTTACGCGCCGGGTTTTGGTGGGGACACGGCGAACTGCGCGGTCGCCGCGGCGCGCCTCGGAGCGCGCGTTGCGTACGTGACGCGGCTGGGCGACGACCGCTTCGGCCGACTGTTTCTCGACTTGTGGCGGCGCGAGGGCGTCGATGCCAGCGGCGTGGGCATCGACCCCGATGCCGCGACGGGCGTGTACTTCGTCACCCACGGCGCCCGGGGCCACGAGTTCACCTACCGGCGCGCGGGCTCCGCCGCCAGCCGCCTGCGGCCGGCAGATCTGCCGCTGTCCCTGATTCGCGCCGCGCGCGTGCTGCATGTGTCCGGCATCAGCCAGGCGATCTCGGACTCCGCCTGCGACACGTGCTTTGCCGCCATCGACGCGGCGCGCGCTGCCGGCGTAAAGGTCTCCTACGACACCAACCTGCGCCTGAAGCTCTGGCCGCTGGCGCGGGCGCGGGCGATCATCCGGGCGAGCCTGGCCCTCGCCTCCTGGGCACTGCCGAGCCTGGACGATGCGACGCTCCTGTTCGAGCAGGAGCACCCGGACGCAATTCTCGACGCCTGCCACGCGGCGGGCGCGCCGCTGGTCGTCCTGCGCTGCGGTGTCACCGGCTGCGTGGTGTCCGACGGGCGCCGGCGGGAACGCATTGCCGGCCACCCAGTGCCAGCGATCGATGCGACCGGCGCCGGCGACTGCTTCGACGGCGCGTTCGCGGTGCGGCTGATCGCCGGGGACGATCCCTTCGCGGCGGCGCGTTACGCCAACGCCGCCGCGGCGCTGGCGACAACCGGCTATGGCGCCGTTGCCCCGCTCCCCAATCACGCCGCAGTCATGGCGCTTCTCGGCGAGCGCGTCCCATCGTGATCGCCGCCACGTTTCACGAGGACGCCTTCCGCGACAAGGTGGCGCTGGTCTCCGGGGGTACCAGCGGCATCGGCGCGGCCATCGGCAACGCGCTCGCGGAACTCGGCGCGAAGGTCACCGTCACCGGCGCCACCGCCGCCGAAGCGGAGGAGGCGCGCTCGCGCGCGAGCTTCTGGGTCGAGCGCGCCGTCGCCCTTGACGTGCGCGATGGCGCGGCCATCGCCGCCTGCTTCGCGACGCTGTTGCGGTTGGATATCCTGGTCAACTGCGCCGGCATCATCCGCCGCGGCGCGGAGCACGATCCGGAGGTGTTCGCGCAAGTCGTCGACGTCAACCTCAACGGCACGCTGCGGCTGTGTACCGCGGCGCGAGCGCTGCTGGCGCAGAGCAAGGGCTGCATCGTCAACACCGCGTCCGTGCTGGCCACCTTCGGCGGCGCGCTCGTTCCCGGCTACAGCGCGAGCAAGGGCGGCGTGGCGCAGCTCACCAAATCGCTGGCACTCGCGTATGCGCCCGAGGGTATCCGCGTCAACGCCGTCGCGCCGGGCTGGATCGCCACGCCGCTCACCCAGGCGCTGCGCGACGACCCGGTGCGCAACGCGGCAATCATCGCGCGCACGCCCCTCGGCCGCTGGGGCGAACCCGACGAAATCGCCGGCGCGGCGCTGTTTCTGTGCTCGCCCGCGGCCGCCTTTGTGACCGGTACCATTCTTGCCGTCGACGGCGGCTACATGGCGGGGTAGAACATGCCGCTCAACAGCGCAATCCGGTATTTGAAGCAGGGCGAATGGCAAAAAGCGCACGCCATTGTGCAACAGGATGAGTCGAAGCTCGGCTGCTGGGCGCACGGCATCGTGCACCTCATCGAGGGGGACCTGGGCAACGCGCGCTACTGGTATCGCCGCGCCGGCCGCGCATTTCCCAAGGACCGCGACATGGATCACGAGGTCGCGGAACTCTCGCGCGCGCTTAAGGAGGGGGCGGCATGAACACGGCGGTCATTCTCGCCTCCGCGGGGATCCGACCGGAGATCGCCGTCGGCGCGATGCCGCAGGACGAGCGCGTCTGGGTACCGCAGGCCCAGGATGTCTGGTTTCGGCCGCTGCTGCTCAACACTGTCAGCGGCGGCTGGTGCAACTTGCTGCGCGTGCGCCGATCCGGCGTGCTGGCGCGGCATCGGCATCCCATGGCGGTGGTCGGCTATGTCATCAAGGGCCGCTGGCGCTATCTCGAGCACGACTGGGTCGCGGAGGAGGGCAGCTTCGTCTATGAGCCGCCGGGGGAGATGCACACGCTGACGGTTCCCGACGATTGCCCGGAGATGATCACCTTCTTCAACATCGGCGGCGCGATGATCTACGTCGATGCCGGCGGGCGGCAGACCGGCTACGAGGACGTGTTCACCAAAGTCGACATGTGCCGCAGCCACTATGCGGCGGTGGGACTGGGCGCCGCTTACGTCGAGCAGTTCATGCGCTGATGCCTTGCCGCTCATACGCTTGTAACCTCGACCGAGGGTCCCTATACTGCTGAGCAGGAGATGGCATTCCTCCTCCAACTGCCCTTGGGGCTGATGATGCCTACTGGTTACACCCGTTCGCGGTGAGACGGTAGGCGTTGCTGTTCGGTCCCCCCGTCGTATCGCGCTGTGCATAGATCGCGCTCGCTGCGCGAGAGAGGAATGGGCATGCCTTGGAGCGGAATTCTCGCCGTCGGTGGTGGCGCGGCGCTCGGCGCGTGGATGCGCTGGGGGCTCGGCATCGTGCTCAACCCGATGTTTCCGACGCTACCGTTGGGAACGCTGGCTGCAAACCTGGTCGGGGGATTGCTCATGGGGTTCGCGATGGAACTCCTGACGCGCCACACCATGTTGCCGCCCGAAGCGCGATTGCTGGTGACGACGGGATTTCTCGGCGGCCTCACCACCTTCTCGACCTTCTCCGCGGAAGTCGTCACGTTGCTTCTGCGCCGGGAATGGCTGTGGGGATCGCTGGCGATTGCCGGGCACGTGGCTGGATCGCTGGTCATGACGGTACTCGGGATTGTGATGATCCGCAGCCTGTATAGCTGGGGCGCCGTATGAACGGGACGCTGCTTCGTTTCTACGTGCACGAGAATCGCAAGCACCACCACATCGCGCTCTTCGAATGGCTGCTCGAGCAGGCCAAGAAAGCCGGCATTCATGGGGGATCGGCGTTTCGGGCGATCGCGGGGTTCGGGCGCCACGGCATCCTCCACGAGGAGCATTTCTTCGACCTCGCCGCGGACATGACCGTTGAAGTGGAGTTCGTCGTAAGCGACGAAGAGGCCCAGACCCTCCTTGATCTGTTGCGCAAGGAGCGCGTGAGCATCTTCTACGCGCGCATGCCGGTCGAATTTGGCACCATCGTGGGCGACCGCTAAGCGGCGGCGACGGCGATGACAGACATCTACGCGCTTGCCGCGCTCTGGCTGGGCCTGCGTTAGCGGCGACGGTGCTGTCCATCTGGCTGCGCATTGCGACGGCGATGTCCGAGATTGTCGTCGGTACGGTCGCCCAACTGGCGCTCGGGGCGTTCATCGGCGGGGCAGTGCCCGGCGTCGATCAAACAGGGATCAAATTTCTCGCCGGTACCGGGGCCATCGTGCTCACCTTTCTAGCGGGCGCCGGGCTGGATCCTACGGCCAGGCGCACGCAGTGCAAACAGACGACCGCCATCGGGATGGTCGCCTTCCTGGCGCCCTTCCTGGGCTGCACTGCCGTCATTGGCAGCGCGGTTGTGCCGACGCTTATTGCCAATGCGTTCTTCCTGCCGCATCATTTGGTTACGCGCGCCGACGCCCCTGCGGGCGAACCGGAGGTCGCGAGGGCTGAGGGGACCGAAGCGGTCCCTGTGTCCGGGGCCAAGCCATGAAACACATCCTGGTCGCATTCGACGGTTCGCCACCGGCGGAACACGCGTTCGACTTTGCCCTGGAGTTGGCCTCGAAGTTCGACGCCACGCTGTACGTTCTCGCGGTCGCGCGTCCGCCCGATCTCGCCGAGGACGTTGAAACCGAGGCAATCATCGAAAACGCACGCGACGAGTTTCAGCGCCAGTTCGGCCCACTGCAGGCGCGCGCCGCGGAGGCGCGCGTCAAGGTAATTTGCGTCGTCACCGTCGGCCACCCCGCGGAGCAGATCGTGCACTACGCCGAGGCCCACGACGTCGACCACATCGTGCTCGGACACCGCGGCAAGTCGTTCTTCGCGCGCTGGTTGATCGGTTCGGTTTCCAAGCAAGTCATGCACTACGCGCATTGCACGACCACGGTCGTGCGGTAAACTGCGCCCAATCATTCACGCTACGGAGCAGGCAATGGCCCACGCAATACGCATTCACAAGACCGGCGGTCCGGAAGTACTGCAATGGGAGGAGGTCGCCGTCGGCGATCCGGGGCCCGGCGAGGCGCGTGTGCGCCAGACCGCGATCGGGCTCAACTATATCGACACCTACCAGCGCAGCGGACTGTACAAGCTCAGCCTGCCCTCCGGTTTGGGCGGCGAGGGAGCCGGCGTGGTCGAGGCGGTGGGCGCGGGGGTTAGCGACGTCAAGGCCGGTGACCGGGTGGCCTACTGCGGCGGCCCCCCCGGAGCGTACGCGGAGGTGCGCGTGATGCCGACCGACCGGCTGGTCAAGCTACCCGACGGCGTGTCGGAGCGCACGGCGGCGACGCTCATGCTCAAGGGGCTTACGGTCCAGTACCTGCTGCGGCAGACCTATCCGCTCAAGGGTGGGGAAACGATTCTCTTCCATGCTGCCGCGGGTGGCGTGGGCCTGATTGCCTGTCAATGGGCGCGAGCCCTCGGCGTGACGATGATCGGTACCGTGGGGTCCGACGCCAAGGCGGAGGTCGCCAAAGCCAACGGCTGCGCCCACACCATCGTCTACACCCGCGAAAACTTCGTCGAGCGCGTCAAGCAGCTGACCGGCGGCAAGGGCGTGCCAGTGGTGTACGACGCCGTCGGCAAGGACACCTTTCCCGCGTCGCTCGACTGCTTGAGCCCACGCGGGATGCTGGTGAGTTTCGGCAATTCGTCCGGGGCAATTGCAGCCTTCGACATCCTGCTCCTGTCGCAGAAGGGTTCGCTCTACGTAACACGGCCTACGCTCGTGAACTATACGGCGACGCGCGCCGCGCTGGTTGCGATGGCGGCCGAGATGTTCGAGCTCGTCAAGGCAGGCAAGATCGTCAGCGAACCGCGACAGACTTACCCGCTCAAGGACGCGGCGCAGGCGCACCGCGATCTCGAGGCGCGCAAGACGATCGGCGCGACCCTGCTTATCCCGTAGGCGTGACCGGCGGTGCGTGCGCGGCGAGGTTGAGCAGGCGCCGCGCCGCGGGTGCGACTTCCGAGGCGGTAAGCCCCAGCGGGCCGACGCCGGCCGCGACGAGGGCATCGGCGGCCGCGCCATGCAGGCACACCGCACAGGCGAGCGCGTCGTTCAGCGCGATGCCTTGGGCAAACAGGGCACCGAGCATGCCGGTGAGCACGTCTCCGGTGCCGCCGCTGGCGAGCCCCGGATTGCCGCTGCTGTTGATCGCCCACGCGCCGTCGGCAAAGGCGAGCACGCTGCCCGCACCCTTGAGCACCACCCCGGCGTGGAATTTCGCCGCAAGCGCGAGTGCGGCGCAAAGCCGATCCTCCTGCACCGCGGCGGTCGTGGTGGCAAGCAGCCGCGCAGCCTCCGCCGGATGCGGCGTAAGGGCCGTCGCGTGCGTGCGCGCGGCGATAGTGCGCGCGAGTTCCGCCTCGGTGGCAAGCAGGTTGAGCGCGTCGGCGTCGAGGACCAGTGGCACCGGCAGCGACAACGCGCGCATGAGCAATGCCCGTGCGCGCTCATCCGTGCCGAGGCCCGGGCCGACCACCATGGCGGTGGGGGCTGCCTCGAGCACGTCGGCTGCGCGCCGAAGCATCAGTTCGGGCTGCGTCCAGTCCACCGCGGGAGGCGCGGGCGTCGCCAGGCCGATCCAGATCTTGCCGGCGCCCAGATGCAGCGCGGCGCGGGCGCAGAGCACGGCGGCGCCCACCATGCCGTCATTGCCACCGACGATGCCGAGCGTGCCGAAGCTGCCTTTGTGCACGTTGTGCCGTGCACGGCGCAGCGGCTCCGGCAAGTCGCTCGCCAGTGCCTGCCATGCCAAGCACCGTCCGGGCGCGCCGCCTGCCGCGTCCAAACCGAGCGCATGCACGCCGATGATCCCGCAGCAGTCCGGCCCATCCCCGGTGAGCAGTCCGGGCTTGAGCGCGATGAACGTCGCGGTTGCATGCGCGCGGATCGTCGGTCGATAAGCAACGCCGGTGTCGGCGTTCAGACCGCTCGGTACGTCCAGCGCCAGGATGCGCGTGCCGCTCGCGTTGGCCCGCGCGATCCACTGCGCGGCGGTGCCGGCGACCGGGCGCGTCAGGCCGATGCCGAACAAGCCGTCAACGATCAGGCCCCAGTCGTCGTCGTCCGGCTAATCGCCCCCCAGCGCGCCCCCGGCAGCGCGCCAGGCCTGATGGGCAGCGGCAGCGTCGGCGGACAGTTTCCCCGCGTCGCCATGAAAGGCCACGGTTACCTCGAAGAACCAGCTTTTCAGCCAGCGCGCGACGACCAGTGCGTCGCCGCCGTTATTGCCGGGCCCGGCGAGAACCAAAACGCGCGGCGCGCCCCCGGCGAGCAGGTCGCGGGCTACGCCCGCCGCGGCCAACCCGGCACGCTCCATCAACGGCACACCGGCCGCGGCGCGTTCGATCGCGCGCACGTCCGCGACGCGACCGATCGGATCGCATTTCATGCGCGGATTATAGGCTACGGCCTAAAGCCGCTGACCGTGGTGGCAGCGTGGACATTCTTAGGGGCAGTCGTTACACTAGCCTGACACTTCGGGACGGGGAGGATGCATGAAACTGCTGGCCAAATTCGCCGTGGCGCTCATTGCGCTGGGCATCGTCACCGCGCTAGGCGCGCAGGAACTGACAGGGACGCTGAAAAAGGCGAAGGACACCGGATCCTTCACCCTCGGGTATCGCGAGTCGTCGATCCCGTTTTCGTATCTGGACGACAAACAGCAGCCCATCGGCTACGCCATGGACCTGTGCATGAAGGTCTTCGATGCGGTCAAGGCCGAGCTCAAGATGCCCAATCTTAAGCTCAACCTGCAGTCGGTTTCCTCGTCTAATCGCATCCCGCTGCTGCAGAACGGAACCATCGATCTGGAGTGCGGGTCGACGACCAACAGCATCGATCGCCAGAAGCAGGTCGCGTTCGGGCCGACGTACTTCGTCATCAACGTCAGTGCCGCGGTGAAGAAGAGCTCCGGCATCAAGAGCATGGCCGATCTCGCGGGCAAGACCATCTCGACGACCTCGGGCACGACCGCGGTGCCGCTGCTCAAGCAGTATGAGAAGACCAAAAACGCCGACATCAAGGAAATCTACGGCAAGGACCACGCCGAGTCGTTCCTGTTGCTCTCCCAGGATCGCGTGGCGGCATTCGTCATGGACGACATCCTGCTCGCCGGACAGATCGCCAACTCGAGCAATCCGGGCGACTACATGATCCTGCCCGAGTCGCTGCGCCAAGAGCCGTACAGCATGATGCTGCGCAAGGACGATCCGCAGTTCAAGGCGCTGGTCGACAAGACCATCGACGCGATGATGAGGTCCGGCGAAATCAACAAGATCTACGCCAAGTGGTTCACCAGCCCGATTCCGCCGAAGGACGTCAACTTGAACTTCCCAGAAACGGCGCCGATCAAGGAAGCCTTCGCCAATCCCGAACGACAAGGGCATCTGAGGCGAAAGGCTGCCTGAAGCAGCCAAGGCGCGAAGGGCCGGAGAGCGAGTTGCCGCCGCCGGCCCTTTCCGTTTGGTCGACCGCGCGCTGGCGCAGGCGCGGCTCGGGAGGTGAGCGATGACCCACGTCTTCAACTGGCGCATCTTCTTCGAGGAGCTGCCCGGCGGCGGCGAGGAATACTGGCAACTGATCGTCTCCGGCGTCGGCTGGACGCTTGCCGTGTCCGCCTGCGCCTGGGTCATCGCCCTGTTGCTGGGCTCGCTCATCGGCACCATCCGCACGACCGACCGCCCCTGGCTGGTGCGCTTTGGCAACGCCTGGGTCGAGTTCTTCCGCAACATCCCGCTGCTGGTGCAGATGTTCCTGTGGTATTTCGTTATCCCGGAATTCATTCCGCCGATGAAATCCTGGATCGTACGGGCCGACCCGGCAGACGCGCAATTCGTGTGCGCCGTGCTCTGTCTGGGGCTGTTTACCTCGGCGCGAATCGCCGAGCAGGTGCGCGCCGGCATTCAATCGCTGCCACGGGGCCAGCGCCTGGCCGGCATGGCGCTCGGCCTCACCCAGCCGCAGGTCTATCGCTATGTGCTGCTGCCGATGGGGTTTCGCATCATCATCCCGCCGCTGACCAGCGAGACGATGAACCTGATCAAGAACTCGTCGATCGCGCTCACCATCGGCCTCGCCGAACTCACCTTTCGCGCCCGCGAGCTCGGCGAATACACCTTCAATTTTTTCGAAGCGTTCACGGCGGCGACGGTGATCTACCTGGTGATCGCGATGACTGCCAATCGGGTGATGGCCGTCATCGAGCGCCGCACCGCGGTGCCGGGTTACATCGTCGGCGGGGCGAAGTAGGAGACCGCCATGCATCTGGACTTCGGTGTCGTCGTCCGCTCGCTGCCCTACCTGTGGACCGGATTCGAGTACACCGTCCAGCTGACCGCAATCGCGGCGCTGGGCGGCCTATTCTTCGGCACGCTGCTCGCCTTGGCGCGTCTGTCGGCGCTGAAATGGCTGTCGTTCGCGGCGTCGGCCTACGTCAACCTGATGCGCTCGATTCCGCTGGTGCTGGTGATCTTCTGGTTCTTCTTCCTCATGCCGCAGGTGTTCCAGACGCTCACCGGCGCGGAGCGGCCGGTGCAGATTGGCGCCGAACGCACCGCGATCATCACCTTCATCATGTTCGAAGCGGCCTACTTCTGCGAGATCATGCGCGCTGGGATCCAGTCGATTCCCAAGGGCCAGGTGTACTCGGCGTACGCGCTCGGGCTCGACTTACGGCCAGGCCATGTGGCTGATCATCCTGCCGCAGGCGTTCCGCAACATGATCCCGGTGCTGCTCACGCAGACCATCATCCTGTTCCAGGACACCTCGCTCGTGTACGTGATCTCGGCCACCGACTTCGTCGGCGCGGCGTCGAAGATCGCCCAGCGCGATGGACGGCTCATCGAGATGTATCTGTTCGTCGCCGCCGTCTACTTCGTGCTTTGCTACACGCTGTCATTCATGGTCAAGCGGCTGCAGAAGAAAATTGCGGTGATCCGCTAGCTGCGCCGGTCAAGGGAGAGCAACAATGGCACCGATGATTTCAATGGACAACGTCTCGAAGTGGTACGGCACGTTCCAGGTCCTCACCGAGTGCTCGACCAAGGTCGAGAAGGGCGAGGTGATCGTGGTGTGCGGGCCATCGGGATCGGGCAAGTCGACGCTGATCAAGTGTGTCAACGCGCTCGAGCCGTTTCAGAAGGGGACGATCACGGTTGACGGGATTTCCGTCGGCGACCCCAAGACCGACCTGCCGAAGCTGCGCGCGCGGGTGGGCATGGTGTTCCAGCATTTCGAGCTGTTCCCGCACCTGTCGATCAAGGAAAACCTGTCGCTGGCGCAGATCAAGGTGCTCGGTCGCGGCAAGGGCGAAGCGCTTGAGCGCGGGCTGAAGCTGCTCGACCGCGTCGGGCTGACCGCGCAGAAGGACAAGTACCCGGGGCAGCTCTCCGGCGGCCAGCAGCAGCGCGTGGCCATTGCGCGGGCGCTGTCGATGGATCCGATCTGCATGCTCTTCGACGAGCCCACCTCCGCGCTCGATCCGGAGATGATCAACGAGGTGCTCGACGTCATGGTGCAACTCGCCACCGAAGGCATGACGATGATGGTCGTCACACACGAGATGGGATTTGCGCGCAAGGTCGCGCACCGGGTCATCTTCATGGATCAGGGCAAGATCGTCGAAGACGCGAGCAAGGAAGACTTCTTCGGCAAGCCGCGCTCCGATCGGGCGCAGCTTTTCCTGTCGAAGATACTCACGCACTGACGTTGCGCGGTCGGCCTGCGCCTCGAAGCGCGGGTCGCTGCGCCGCCGAATGCGCTGCCTCAGGGCCACCGCTCGCGCCGGTGGCCTTTGTTTTGGGCAACAACTGCTTACAACCGCAGGCCGCCCTTTGTCGGCGCCCCTGTGGCTCAGGCGTTGAGGGAAGTGCGGTCAATCAAACCGATCTCAACCATTGTATGGAGACTGCAACATGGCACAAACAACGAGCCTCAAGGCTGCGACCGCGATCACTCTTGTGACCGCGTTTGCCGTCGGGATGACCACCAGCGCGATCGCCGACACGACCTGGCAGCAGAATCATCCGCGGCGTGAGCAGGTCAACAACCGCCTGGCCAACCAGAATGCGCGCATTCACCAGGAGGTCGAGGAGGGAGAACTCTCCAAGGGACAGGCGGCGCGCCTGCATAAGGATGATCGGCAGGTTCGCGGCGAAGAGCGGGCGATGGCCAGTCAGAACAACAGCCACCTTACCAAGCAGGAACAAGCAGCGCTGAACCAGCAGGAGAACCGAGTCAGCAACAAGATCGGCCCGTAGTTCGAGCGGTTGTTCGACCCGGAGCCCCGGAGCGGGAGGCGGCCACTCGCCTCCCGCTCCCGGCGTGGATTTCCCCCCGCTGATGGCTCGGTTGCGCGGCGGCAGGTTCACGCCGCGTGGCGCGCGAGTCAAGCAGCGTATAATCCCGCTTTACGTCCACCGCTGCATCGATGGCCGAGCTCCTGTCGCTCCGCGGGCGCAATGCCCTGTCGCCGTTTCGCATCGCCAAGCTGCTGTCGAATCTCGCCGGGACCCGTATCACCGGTCTTACCGCTGACTTCTGGCACTTTGTCCGCACCGAACGCGACCTGAGCGCGACCGAGCGCGCCACACTCGAGCGCATCCTCGCCTACGGTCCGCAGAGCGACAGCCACGGCGACGCAGGCGAGTTGCTGCTGGTCATTCCGCGGCCCGGCACGGTGTCACCCTGGGCGTCCAAGGCGACCGACATCGCCCACAACTGCGGGCTCACCTCGATCTCGCGCATCGAGCGCGGCATCGCCTATCGGATCCAGTCGCGGGACGCCA
This sequence comes from uncultured beta proteobacterium, assembly GCA_963777455.1. Taxonomy (GTDB): domain Bacteria; phylum Pseudomonadota; class Gammaproteobacteria; order Burkholderiales; family Casimicrobiaceae; genus PALSA-1003. Next base: position 471,474 of record CAVZQQ010000003.1, on the reverse strand, counting down.
CGGCGCTGGCGGTCGACGAGCGCGCACCGCTTTTGCCGTTGCTCCACGACCGCATGACCGAGAGCGTGTTCCCGTCGCTCGCCGCCGCCTCGGCTCTGTTCACACACTTTCCGCCGCGGGCGTTCACGACCATCGACCTGCTGGCGCGCGGCCGCGCCGCGCTCACCGATGCCAACGCCGTGCTCGGTCTGGCGCTGTCAACAGACGAGATCGACTATCTCGCCGACCATTTTGGCCGCGCCGGCCGCGATCCGACCGATGTCGAGCTGATGATGTTTGCGCAGGCCAACTCCGAGCATTGCCGACACAAGATATTCAATGCGGACTGGATCATCGACGACGTCGCCCAACCGCGATCGCTGTTCGCGATGATCCGCCATACCCACGCCATGCATCCGCAGGGAACGATCGTCGCTTACACCGACAACGCGGCGGTGATCGAAGGCGGCAACGCGCGCCGCTTCTATCCCCGCGCCGAAGGGCGCTATGGCGCCGTCGACGAACTGACCCACACCCTGATGAAGGTCGAGACGCACAATCACCCGACGGCGATCGCACCGTTTCCGGGTGCGGCGACTGGGTCCGGCGGCGAGATCCGTGACGAAGGGGCGACCGGCATTGGCGCGCGCCCGAAGGCCGGGCTCACCGGCTTCACCGTGTCGCACCTGAAGATTCCCGGGCTGGCCCAACCCTGGGAAGTCGATTACGGCAAGCCGGATCGCAGCGCTTCGGCGCTGCAGATCATGCTTCAGGGTCCGATCGGGGGCGCGGCGTTCAACAACGAATTCGGACGACCCAACCTGCTCGGCTATTTCCGCACCTTCGAGCAGGAGGTCGGCGGCGAAATGCGCGGCTATCACAAGCCGATCATGATCGCCGGTGGCGTGGGCAACGTCGCCGCACGCGATGCGCGCAAGCGGCCGCTGACCGACGACGCCCTCTACGTTCAGATCGGCGGCCCGGGCATGCTGATCGGCATGGGCGGCGGCGCCGCCTCGTCGATGGCGACCGGCGCCAACACGGCCGACCTGGATTTCGATTCGGTGCAGCGCGGCAATGCGGAAATCCAGCGCCGCGCCCAGGAGGTCATCGACCGCTGCTGGCAGCTCGGGGATGCCAACCCGATCCTGTCGATCCACGACGTCGGGGCGGGCGGACTTTCCAATGCGCTGCCGGAGCTCGCGCACGGCGGCAGCAAGGGCGCAGAGCTCAATCTGCGTGCGATTCCGTCGGACGAGCCGGGAATGTCGCCGCGCGAGATCTGGTGCAACGAGGCGCAGGAGCGCTACGTGCTCGCCATCCGTCCGGCGGGGCTGGCGGTATTCGCGGCCGCCTGCGCGCGCGAGCGCTGCCCGTTGGCGGTGCTCGGCCACGCCACATCGGACCAACGACTGCGGGTCAAGGATCCGCTCTTCCACAACACCGCCGTCGATATGGACCTGGCGGTCTTGCTAGGCAAGCCCCCGAAAATGACGCGCGCGGTAGCGCATCTCGCGCGCGAACTGGAGCCGTTCTCGGCGCAGGGACTGGACCTGCGCGAATCCGCGTACCGCGTGCTGCAGTTTCCGGCGGTGGCCGACAAAACTTTTCTGGTGACCATCGGCGATCGCACTGTCGGCGGCCTATGCGCGCGCGATCCGATGATCGGGCCCTGGCAGGTGCCGGTCTCGGACGCGGCGGTGGCGCTGCGCGACTTCGACGGCTATACCGGCGAGGTGATGACGATGGGAGAGCGCACGCCGTTGGCGCTGATCGATGCGCCGGCGTCGGGGCGGATGGCGGTCGGCGAAGCCATCACCAATCTGGCAGGGGTAGCCCTTGGCGGTCTCGGCACCGTCAAGTTGTCCGCGAACTGGATGGCGCCGGCCGGCCACCCGGGGGAGGATGCCGCGCTCTACGACACGGTGCATGCGGTCGGCATGGAGTTGTGCCCGGCGCTGGGTATCAGCATTCCCGTCGGCAAGGATTCGATGTCGATGCGTACCACGTGGAGCGAGGGCGGGGCGCCCCGCGCGGTGACTGCTCCGATCTCGCTCGTCGTCTCCGCGTTTGCGCCCGTGGCCGATGCGCGGCGCGTGCTGACGCCGCAATTGCGTCTCGATCGTGGAAGCACGGTGCTGCTGCTCGTCGATCTTGCCAATGGTCGCAACCGCCTCGGCGCCTCGGCACTGGCCCAGGTGCACGGCCGGCTCGGCAATAGCGCTCCGGATCTCGACGACCCGGAGACCCTGAAGAATTTTTTCGCCACCGTGCAGGCACTGCACCGGGCGGACCGGATTCTCGCCTACCACGATCGCTCCGACGGCGGACTGTTCGCCACGCTCGTCGAGATGGCGTTCGCGGCCCGCTGCGGGTTAGCGATTGCGCTCGACGAGTTGCCGGGCACTGCGAACGCGGCGTTGTTCAACGAAGAATTGGGAGCGGTGCTGCAAGTGTGTGCGCCAGACCGCCACGACGTCGTCCAGGCGTTCGAGACCGCGGGCCTGCGCTGCATCGGCGTCGGCGAGCCCAACGGCGGTGAACGCGTGCGCGTAACGCAGGGGAGCGCGGTGCTGCTCGACGAAACGCGCGTCGATCTGCACCGGGCGTGGTCGCGCACCACGCACGCAATGCAGCGGCTGCGCGATTATCCACAGGCTGCCGACCAGGAATACGAGCGGCTGCTCGACGTGGGCGACCCCGGCCTCAGCGCGCACCTGACGTTCGATCCGACCCAGGATACCGCGGCGCCGTTTATCGCTGCCGGGGCGCGGCCCCGCGTCGCGATTTTGCGCGAACAGGGCGTCAACGGCCATGTCGAGGCGGCGGCGGCGTTCGACCGCGCCGGCTTCGACGCCTACGACGTGCACATGACGGACATCATCGCCGGGCGCGCCACCCTGACCGGTTTCAAGGGCATCGTCGCCGGCGGCGGGTTTTCCTACGGAGACGTGCTGGGCGCGGGCGAGGGTTGGGCTAAATCCATTCTGTACAACGTCCAAGCGCGCGATGCCTTTGTGACCTTCTTCGCCCGCGACGACACTTTTGCGCTGGGGATCTGCAACGGCTGCCAGATGATGAGCAACCTGCACGAGCTCATCCCCGGAACGGCGCATTGGCCGCACTTCGTCCGCAACCAGAGCGAACAGTTCGAAGCGCGCCTCGTGCTGCTCGAGGTACAGCCTTCGGCCTCGCTGTTCTTTGCCGGCATGGAAGGCAGCCGCATCCCGGTGGCGCTCGCGCACGGCGAGGGGTACGCGGAATTCCGCGACGCGCAGCAGAGGGCGGCGGCCGAGGCGCTGGTGTGCCTGCGCTTCGTCGATCACCGCGGGTCGCCGACCGAGCGCTACCCGTACAATCCCAACGGTTCACCCGGCGGCATCACCGGACTCACCACCGCCGACGGACGCTTCACCATTCTGATGCCCCATCCGGAGCGCGTGTTCCGCTCGGTGCAGATGTCGTGGCATCCCGGTACCTGGGGCGAGGATTCGCCGTGGATGCGCATGTTCCGCAATGCGCGTGCCTGGATCGGCTGAAAGACGCACTGGAGGAAACGATGCGCGTGCGCGTGTGGTCCATCAACGGTGTGACGCCGGTCGTCGACCCGACCGCGTTCGTGCATCCGAGCGCGGTGCTCATCGGCGACGTGCTCGTCGGCGCCGGCTGTTACATCGGACCAGCGGCATGCCTGCGTGGCGACTTCGGCCGCATCGACGTGCGCGCCGGCGCCAACCTGCAGGACTGCTGTGTCATGCACGGCTTTCCCAGCACCGACACGATCATCGAGGAGGACGGACACATCGGGCACGGGGCGATCCTGCACGGTTGCATTGTGCAGAAGAATGCGCTGGTCGGCATGAACGCCGTCGTTAACGACAATGCGGTCATCGGCGAATCGGCCATCGTCGCGGCCATGGCCTTCGTCAAGGCCGGCATGGTCGTACCGCCGCGCACGCTCGTCGCCGGCGTGCCCGCTACCGTGGTGCGCGCGCTGACCGAGCAGGAACTCGCCTGGAAGGTCGAGGGCACGCTGAGCTATCAGGACCTCGCGCGGCGCAGCCTCGCGACGATGGTGGAGACCACAGCACTGCCAGCCGCCGAGCCGAATCGCCAGCGCATCGGGCTGCCGGATCTGCTGCCGTTGTCGACCCTCAAAGGCAAGCCCCGATCGGCCACCTGAGTTTCTGAGGTCGGGCGAGCGCGCGACGCCGACCTAGAATCCGGCGGCTTGTCCGTCGCGCCGTGAGTCAGATCCCGCCACGTAGCCATCCTCGGCGCACACGATGAACTGGCCCGCGCCGAAATCCATGTAGGCGTCGGGGATCGACGCGAAGCGGTGCCCACGCGCGGCCAGCCCTTCGCGCACGTTCGGCGCGACGCTGGGCTCGAGATCGACCGAGATGCCGGTGTTGACCTTCCAGCGCGGGGCATCGAGCACCGCCTGCGGTTGCTGGCGAAAGTCGAGCAACCGCACCAGGGTCTGCAAGTGGCCCTGCGGCTGGATCGCGCCACCCATGACCCCGAAGCTCGCGTACGGCTTGCCCGCGCGCGTTGCGAAGCCAGGGATGATCGTATGAAAGGGTCGCTTGCCCGGTCCGATGCAGTTGGGATGACCGGGCTGCAGCGAGAACCCGGTGCCCCGGTTCTGCAGGCTGATGCCGGTGCCGGGAACGACGATGCCCGAGCCAAAACCCATGTAATTGGATTGGATGAGCGACACCATCATGCCGCTTGCGTCGGCCGCTGTGAGGTAGACCGTGCCGGCCGGTGGCGGCGTACCGTGTCTGAAGTCCTGCGCTCGATCGCGATCGATGAGCCGCGCCCGGGACGCGAGATAGGCCCGGTCGAGCATCTGCGCCGGAGCGACCGGCATCGTGCGCAGATCGCCCACGTAACGATAGACGTCGGCAAAGGCGAGCTTCATCGCCTCGATCTCGAGATGCTGCACTTCGGCCGAATCGACGCGCTGCGAAGCAAGATCGAAGTGTTCCAGGATACCCAGCGCGATTAAGGCGGCGATGCCCTGGCCGTTGGGCGGCAGCTCGTACACCGTGGTGCCGCGATAGTCGAGGGCGAGCGGGGTGACCCAGTCGGGCGTGTGCGCGGCGAAGTCCGCCAGCGTGTGACCGCCGCCGTGGGCGCGCGCGTGCGCCACCATCTTCGCGGCGAGCTCGCCCCGATAGAACGCCTCGCCACGGGTGGTGGCAATGGTTTCCAGCGTCGCCGCCATCGCCGGCGCGGCGAAGAGCTCGCCCGGGCGGGGTGCCCGGCCGCGCGGCAGGAAGTGTTCGGCAAAGCCGGGCACGGCGCCCAAGATGGGAACCGCCTTCGCCCACTTGTCGGCGACAATCGGGCTTACCGCGTAGCCTTGGCGCGCGTAGTGCATGGCCGGAGCGAACAGATCCGCGAAGGGCAGCTTGCCGTAGCGCTGCGACAGCGCCATCCAGCCGGAAACAGCGCCCGGAATGGTCACCGTGTCCCAGCCGGCACGCGGCATCTCGGCAGCCCCGCCAAAGCGCTCCAGTGTCCACGCCGCCGGGGCACGCCCCGAGGCGTTCAAGCCGGCGAGCTCGTGACCGTCCCAGACGATGGCAAACAGGTCGCTGCCGATACCGTTGCTGCACGGCTCGACCACCGTCTGCGCCATCGCGGTGGCCAGCGCCGCGTCGACGGCGCTGCCGCCGGCGCGCAGCATGGCGATGCCGGCTTGCGTCGCAAGCGGCTGCGAAGTCGCCACGACATTGCGCGCCAGGATCGGCGCACGGCGCGATGCATACGCCTGCTGCCAGTCGTAGTCCGCAAGCGGGTGAGGTGGGGCGGGTCGGCTGTCGTTCATAAGGAAGGCGACTCCATCGCTCGCGCAGAATAGCATCTCGCCCGGGCGCGTGGCCGGGCTGCGCCCGGGATAAAGAAGGGCAGGCGCGAGGCCTGCCCTTGGGCAAAACGGAAACGGCGCTGGGCGCCGGATCAGTAACCGTTTTCGGCGCGCAGCTGCTTCAGGTACGCGTCGACCTCAGCACCCTGCATGCGTTGCGTGAGCTGGGCCTTGACCTCGTCGAAGCTCGGTACCTTGGCTTCGCGAATATCATCGACCTCGATCACGTGCCAGCCGAACTGCGTCTGCACCGGGGTCGTGGTGAACTTGCCTTTCTGCAGCGCCACCATGGCGTCGCCGAACGGCTTGACGAAGTTCGACGGGGTGTTCCAATCCAGATCGCCACCCCGCGTCTTCGAGCCGGTGTCCTTGGAGCGTGCCGCGGCGAGGGTCTCGAACTTTTCGCCCTTTTGCAGCTGCGCGATGATGTCCTGAGCCTCGGCTTGACTGTCGACCAGGATGTGGCGGACCTTATACTCCTTGTCGCCCATCTGCGCCTTGATCGAGTCGTACTCCTTGTGCAGGGCTTCATCGGAGACCGGATGCGCCTTCAGGTAGTCGGCCATGTAGGCGCGCACCAGCACCGTCTGCGCCGACAGCTCCATCTCCGTCTTCATCCCCGGCGCCTTGTCGAGGCCTTTCTTCTTCGCCTCGCGCACCAGCAACTCGCGCGTGTTGAGTTCGTCGCGAACCGCCGCGCGCAACTGCGGCGTATCGGTCTGGCCCTGCGCCAGGCGCTGCTTGAGCATGAAATCGAAGACGGCGGTCGAATAGAGGTCCTTGCCCTTGGCTGACGCCTCAGACTTCGCGGCTGCCTTCTTGGTGTCCTGCGCCATCGCGGCGGGCGCCGCGAGCAGCAGTGTGGCCGCGGTCAGCGCCGTGAATACTCGGAAAAACGTTTGCATAAGTGACAGTCCTTCTGTTGGTTCGGGGTTAAGAGAATTCTTCAGGCGCCAACGCCTTGATCGACAGCGCGTGAATCGGGTGGGGAAGCAGATCGGCAACACGGGCCATGACGCTCTGGTGGCGCCGCAGGCGCGGGACCCCGTCGAAGGCCTGAGACACGATTAGCAGCGAAAAGTGCCCGCCACCGGCGGCCGCGCCGGCATGGCCGAGATGCTCGGCGCTGTCGTCGTGGATCTCGAGGGCCAGCGGGGCGAGGTCGGCCAGCCGGGTGCGCAGGGCCGCCGGGACGTCAGTCATGGCGAGGGCCGTTCCGGCGGCAAGTAGCGGGCGACCGAGGCCACCGTGGCTGCCGCAAACAAGACCGACAGGGCGATCGCGCCGGGAACCTTGAACAGCACCCAGATCCGGGTTGGGAAATGGGTCGCCACGTACAGGTTGGCCGCGCCCATAACTGCAAAAAACGCTACCCACGACCAGGTGACCCGGGCCCACACCGCGTCGGGCAGGGTGAGGTCCTTGAGAAGCGCGGCGATCAGGTTGCGGCGAAAGACCAGCCGGCCGACGGCGAGGATCGCCGCGAACAGCCAATAGAGGACGGTGGGCTTCCACTTGATGAAGGTCTCGTCGTGGAAGATCAGCGTCGCCCCGCCGAAGGTTACGATGATCGCCAGGCTCAGCCAATGCACGATCTGGACCTTGCCACGGCCCCAGTGAAAGTAGGCGATCTGCGCCAGCGACGCGACGATGGCCACTGCGGTCGCCACATAAATGTCCCACAACTGGAACGCGGCAAAGAACAGCAGCAGCGGAAAGTAATCGGCAAGAAACTGCATAACCTCTTATTTTACCTTGGAATTCGGCCATTTCCAAGGGGGGTGGTTGGTAACGGTTAGTAACATGAGGAATGTCCGGTCTAGGTAACACGTGAAATGTCCGGCTTAAGTTCTGCCTCCTGGGGAGAAGGAGGAGCGCGGAGAACTCGTGGCGACCAGTTGCCGGAAGTGCGCCCAGTCGAAAGCCTGGCCCGGGTCGGTTTTCCGTCCCGGTGCGATGTCCTGGTGACCGGCTAGATCAGCGATCGGGTAGCGCCGCCGCAAGGCCCGGGTGAGTCGCGCCAGGACACGGTATTGGCCCGCCTCGTAAGGCAGCTCGTCGGTGCCTTCGAGCTCAACGCCGACGGAGAAATCGTTGCAGTTGGCGTGGCCTTGCCACGACGACGCGCCGGCATGCCAGGCGCGGCGCGCGCAGGAGACGAACTGCGTCAGCGCGCCGTCGCGTGCGATTAGAAAATGCGCGGACACGCGCAGCGTCGCGACGGTGGCGAAGTAGGGGTGCGCAGCAGCGTCCAGCCGGTTGGTGAACAACTCTGCAACGGCCGTCCCGCCAAACCGGCCCGGCGGCAGGGAGATGTTATGGACGACCAGCAGCGTGATTTCGGCGCCGGGCGGCCGCTCGTCAAAATTGGGCGAAGGCACCTGTAGCGCCGCCCGGACGATGCCCGTGCGATCGACGTCGAGGCGGCCGCGAGGTCGGGTCAGGACGGAGGCCAAGAGAAGACGCGCTGTTTGATGAGGGCCAGCCGTGGTTGTGCACGCACCATTAATCCTAGCATTGACATCGCGCGCGGTCGCGGCGCAGTGCTTTGAACCCAGTTACTCGATAAACATAAAGACATTACGACGCAGCCATCATGCCGTCATTGGGCATTGGCAATTCTCAGCGTAGCCGCTAGTATTGCCCTTCGAATGTCGATCCAAAGGAGATCCTCCATGTCTGAAAAAGGCAACGCAGGCCCGCTTCACGATCATGGCCATCGTCGCAACTTTCTGCGGGCGTCCTGCGCAATCACGTCCATGACGTTCGTGGGTACCGGGACGCTCAGCAGCATTGCCTACGCTGACTCGCTGACGGCGGCACAGCGCGACAAGTTGACTCCGGATGACATCTTGAAGCTCATGAAGAAGGGCAACAAGCGCTTTTATACCGGCAAGCTCAAAGAGCGTAACTTACTGGCCCAGCAACGCGCCAGCGCAACGGGTCAGCACCCGGCTGCGATATTGCTTAGCTGTATTGACTCGCGGGCTCCCGCCGAAACGATCTTGGATCTGGGCATCGGCGACATCTTCAACGCCCGCGTGGCGGGCAACGTTGAAAATCCAGACATCCTGGGCAGTATGGAGTTCGCCTGCAAGCTTGCCGGCGCCAAGCTGGTTCTGGTCATGGGCCATACCGCGTGCGGCGCGATCAAGGGCGCGATTGACAACGCCGAGCTCGGCAATCTCACGGGCTTGTTGGCAAAAATCAAACCCGCAGTGGCGGGCACGACGTACGCTGGAGAAAAGACGTCGAAGAACTACGCGTTTGTTGACGCCGTCGCGCGCACGAATGTGCAGATCACGATGAGCAACATTCGCAAGGACAGTCCGGTGCTCGCCGAAATGGAGTCGAAGGGCGCGATCAAGATCGCCGGTGCGATGTACAACCTGGAGACGGGTAGAGTGGATTTCTTCGCCACATGATCCAGTGCGTCGCCCAGGGCCCTTGGGCGTGGCGAACGACGTCGGCAAGGGCTGGCATTGGCGAGCTTGGGTCGATGGTCGCTTTGCACTTGGATTGGCGAGGGAAGGCATGGTGATGCGGCGCATGGCACTCGCAGGGACGCTAGGGTTCATGCTGAGCCTCTGTCCGGCAGTACTGGCGGCCAACGTAAACATGACCGAAGTTCGTCGGCTGGCCCGGGAGCCCGTCGATACGATCCTCTCGGGTGCGCCCATTGGTCAGATAGCCGACGCCGCTTACTGGCCGACTGTACAGGGTAGTTCGAAGCCGGTCGTCGTAATGTTCTACGCGAACCAGGACCCGCGGTCTCGGCACCTTGCGACCCTGGTCCGCTATCTCGCTCTCGAGTTCGGCAAGTCGGTCATGTTCTACTGCTATCCCGTGACTGCGGGAGCGACCGTGGAGCCCAACGCGCTTGCAGCGCTTGAAAAGTACGGGGTCACGAGGGTCCCGGCCACGCTCTTCTACGACAACGATCACGGGAAGATGGAGCTGGAGAGGACCGACTACACGGTGCCGGCGGTGATCGAGTATCGGACGCCGAACCCGCTGCTTTGGAATACCTATCACCAGGCCACTCGTAAGTACATACAGGACTACATCCTGCACTGAGTGAGGATGCCGACCTCAGACCCCGCTTGAAGGCTCCCGCCGATGGCCATGCGGCGGAACTCGTTGCTACCGGTTTAAAGCCCTGTTTGCGGAAGTGCGTGTTCGAATAGAAACATTGCGCGCTTAACGCGCCGCATGACAGTTTCAAACGTGTCGCTTTTCGGAGACAGTTGTGGGCGTGGTTTCTTAAGCGTACGTTTGAATTCCAGCTCCAGACCTGATTAGGAGCCGGCGCATGGTGGAGTCAGAACGTAGAATGTAACGAGTCGGGTGCGGCCGTTGGGACCGTTCGGCGGCTGTTATGTCCGCTGAAGGAATCTGCTTCCGTACGGAATCCGATGCGGCGAGGAAGCACTTTGATCGATCGTTCCCGCGGTATGCTGCTTTTGGCCACGTTGTGCTGGCTGCCGAGTGCGCTGGCACCGGTGTGTGCTGCCGATCTGTTCAACTTCCAGGTGACGGCGCTCACGAGCCCGGAGTGCCTTGATGACGTGTCAGACTTGTTCTTTTCGCAAAACCTGCCACCCACCGTGCCGGTGCACCCAACCTTGCCGATCGGTAGCTACTACATGCTTGTTCGCTATCTTGGCGCTGATTCGGTAAGCGCACCTAGTGCGTACGACTATGGCTACCTCCCACAATCGTACCCGTGGCCGCCGGTTCGTGGGATGGCGCTGACCGGATTAAGCGTGCCCGAACCGGTGGCCGCGTGGCAGCGCGCGGACCGCCCCGACGCCACGCCGGATAATTCATCCGCATTTCAATTGCATTGCTATGACGCTGGATCATTCATCAACACCTGGACGTTTCCTGACCTGCCGCTCACGGGCGGTGGCGCCCATTCGATCTATGGGTATAGCTACTACGATGCGCAATCGCCGCTGATCTTCGACAGCAACCCTGGAACTGATTTTGTCGTGCAAGCGAGCGTGGAGATTCCCTGGTTCGCAGCGTGGGCTGATCCAATGGCACCAGCCGGAATTGTACCCGTCGGAGAGGTCAGCTTGTTCGCCTACTTGCGCGACCGGCAAAGCGGCAAGACATTCGCGCTGCTGTTCGGGATTTTTGACAATCGGTATGGGTCAAATCCGACCTATGCTTCATTCGTCAGCCACGATGGAGAGACGCCCTTCGTTTCCATGCCGATCAACTCGAGTGGCAAATATTTGACGTTATCCCCTTATTCCTCAACTTTTACAGGCAATGTCTGGAGCGGACTAAAATTTTTTCGCGCCCAAGTGTCGCAAGTCAAATTCAGCCAGGCGCTGGCAGACATGAATGCATATTGCCACGCGCACTCTACGGAGAACTACTGCGGCAGCTCCACACCTGCTGGCAATGCGTACAGCCCCGTAGTTACTGACTACGAAATTACCGACTTCGGCGTCCTTCACGAGGTTGTTCGCGGCGGTACCAATGGCAATCTCAGCATGGGCGTTCACATCTATGGTCTGGGTGCCTGGAACTTCCGGTAACCCTCGCTCCATCCGTAGGGCAGGTCGTGCTGTCGAAACAAACCACTCGCACCTTGTTGTTGGCGACACCTAGGACAAGAATACCGACAACAACGCGACCACCGCAGACGTTCTTACCGTCGATGAGGCTGGGTTACTTGATGCCCAACCTCTCCATGCGGTAGCGCATGGCGCGAAAGGTGATGCCAAGCAACTTGGCCGCTGCGGTACGGTTGTAGCGAGTCTTCTCCAGCGCCTCGTTGATGGCCGCTCGCTCGACGCGATCGAGATAATCCTGCAGCGGCCACTTGTCACCGGCCGGCAACGCCGCGTCCGCTTCTTCCGGAGGCGGTGTCAGATGCAGGTCTTCGGCAGTGATCTTCTGCGCGTCCGCAGCAAGCGATAGTCCGCGCTCGAGGATGTTCTCCAGTTCGCGCACGTTGCCAGGGAACGGATAGGACTCCAGCGCCGTGATTGCCTCGGCGTCGAGCCGGGCGGGCACCGCGCGCGACAACTTGCGCAGGATCGCATCGGCAATCGAGGGGATGTCCTCGCGCATTTCGCGCAGGCTGGGCATCGCGAGCTCGATCACGTGCAGGCGATAGAACAGGTCCTGGCGGAACTCGCCCGCGTCAACCAGCGCCGGCAGCTTCTTGTGCGTGGCGCTGATGATGCGCACGTCGACCGGTTCCTCCGCCGTCGCGCCGACCTTGCGCACGCGCTTCTCCTGGATGGCGCGCAAGAGCTTGACCTGCATCGGCAACGGCAGGTCGGCGACCTCGTCGAGAAACAACGTGCCGCCGTTAGCCGCCTGGAAGAAGCCGTCGCGATCACCCTCGGCCCCGGTGAAAGGCGCCTTTCCGGTAGCCGAAGAACTCGCTCTCCATCAGATTCTCCGGGATCGCGCCGCAATTCACGGGCACGAACGGCTGCTCGGCGCGCGGGCCACCGAGGTGGATCATGCGTGCGGCCAGCTCCTTGCCGCTGCCCGATTCGCCGGTGATGAACACCGGCGCCTGGCTCTTGGACAGCCGGTCGATCATCTGCCGCACCTGCATGATCGCCGGCGACTCGCCTAACAGCTGGTAGGACGACGGCGCGGCCGGCTTCTCGGGGACCTTCAGCGCCTGCTTGACCAGCGCGCGCAACTGCTCCAGGGCGACCGGCTTCGCCAGGTAATCAAACGCCCCGGCCTTGAGCGCTGCGACCGCGTTCTCGGCGCTGCCAAACGCGGTGATGACCGCGACCGGAACGTCGAGGCCCTTGTCGGTGATGTGCTCGACCACGCGCAGGCCCTCGCCGTCGGGCAGGCGCATGTCGGTCAGGCACAGGTCGAAAGCCTGGCCGTCGAGCAGGCGCATCGCTTCCTCGACCGACTGCGCCCGGGTCGTGTCCAGGCCCATGCGCGACAGGGTGAGCTCCAGCAACTCGAGCAGATCGGGCTCGTCATCGATGACCAGCACCTTGGGCTGTCCGCGCTCGCGTGGTCTCCGGCTCATGATCGCTTCCCCTTCGTACCCGTTGCTATTTTTCCGCCGGGCTGAGCGCACGCTTCATCGTCAGGCGGAAGTGCGCGCCGGGTCCCTTGGGCAGGAGTTCCAGCGCGGCGCCATTGGCATCGGCCAGCTCGCGCGCGATGTAGAGCCCCAGTCCCGTGCCGCCCGGCCGCGTCGTGAAGAATGGCTCGAAGATCTGCCCCCGCAGCTCGGCAGGAATCCCCGGTCCGTCGTCGTTGAGTTCGCATATTACGGCATCCCCCATGTAGCCGGGGCGCACCAGGATGCGGATGCTGCCTTCCTTCTTCTGGCAGTGCTGCCACGCGTTGCGCACGAGGTTCCAGACAATCTGGTTGAGGTGGCCGCGATCGAAGATCACGAGCAGGTCCTCGGGAGCCTGCACGGCGACGCCGCGCGGCGGAATCGCCTCCGCTTGGACGATCTCCTCGACCAGCGAAGTCATGAATTCGACGAAGGGAACCACCTCCGGCTGCTGGCGGTCGCGCCGGTTCAACTGCAGCACTTCGCCGACGATGCGGTCGATGCGCTTGGCGTTGTTACGGATCATCGACAGCAGCCGCTCGCCCTCCGGCGCCACCGAGCCATCCTCCTCGAGCAGTTGCGCCGCCTGATTGATCGCCGACAGGGGATTGCGCACTTCGTGGGCGATGCTGGCCGTCAGGCGCCCCATCGCCGCGAGCTTCATCTGCTGCGCCTCGGATTGCGCGCGGCCGAGGTCCTCCAGGTAGATCAGTGTGCCGCCGTTCAGGCCGGCGCCGATGCGCACCAGCCGCACGCGCAATAGCCGCTGGGTGGTCTCGACCTTGAACGGCGGCAACGCGTCGGCGAAGTCTTCCTGCCAGCGCCGCCAGTAATCGTGCAGCGTCGAGCTGAACTCGGCCAGGCGCATGCCGCCGCGCATCCGGCCGAAGCCGCCCAGAAGCCGCGTCACCTGGGCATTGTGGCCGCGGACCACGCCGTTCAGATCGACCACGAGCACGCCATCCTGCATATCCTGAATGATGAGCCGGTTGACCTGTTCGAGGTTCGCCACGTCGATGCTGCGCTGCGCCGCCAAGTCTTCGCTGGCCTTGGTATAGCGGCCGAGCGCGAGCGCGATGCCGACCGTGGCAAAGTAACCGAACCCGACGAGCCCGGTCTGGAACAGCTGTGCGCCGGAAATGAAGCCTTGGAACATGCGCCAGGAGTCGAGCGCGAGCAGCGCCGAGCTGGCCAGGGCGGCATGGAAGAAGGCGACCTGCGTGCGCATCAGCCAGCCGCTGGCGGCGAGCTGCGGAAAGAGCAGGATCGACAGCGGGCCACCGGCCGCGCCACCGGAATAGATCAGCAGCCCGATGAAAAACAGGTCGCCGACCAGCAGCGACAGCAATAGCGCCGGCAGCGGCAGCAGCAGCGCGTCGCGCTGCACCCACCACAGCGTGAGCAAGCCATAGAGAAAGTACAGTCCCACCGCGGTGACAAACGCGTTGGGTTCGAGGATCCCTATCGTGCGCAAATCGAAGAATAGCGCCGCGCCGAGCAGCAGGGCACCGCAAACCGCGCGATAGAGGCCCACGATCCACAGGATCCGCCGCCCCGACTCGGTGATCAGGGACGGCAGCGCAGGTGGCTCGAACTGCGGTATCGCCGCGCGTGGTGGATGCGGTTCAGCCATGGGGAACGCACTCTTCGGTGGCGCAGACATAAGCGCCGCCTTTCTCTTTCGCCTCCGCGCGCGGCAGGTACACGCCGCAGCGCGCGCAGCGCACCATCGGCTGGGCGGCCGGCGTTGCACTGCTTGCTTGCCGGGCGCGGCCGCCGCGCCGGGCGATAACACGCAAGGCGAAGAGCACCAGAAAAATCAGCACCAGCCAGGCAATGACCTTGCCCATCAAAGCACCTTGCCCGGATTGAGCCGATTGTCCGGGTCGAGCGCCCGCTTGATCCGGCGCATCAGCTCGACTTCGACCTCGCTCTTGTAACGCTTGAGTTCGTCACGCTTCAAAATACCCACGCCGTGCTCGGCGCTGAAGCTGCCGCCGAGGGCCGCCACCAAGTCGTAGACGATGCGGTTGGCGCGGCCGGCCTGCTCCAGGAAGCGGCTCGCATCCGTCCTCGCGGGCGCGCAGAGGTTGTAGTGCAGGTTGCCGTCGCCAAGGTGTCCGAAGACGATGTAGCGCGGGCCCGCCAAGGCCGCATCGAGCGCAACCTGCGCCTGCTCGAGAAACTCCGGGACCTTCGATACCGGCAGGCTGATGTCATGCTTGATGTTCGGACCCTCGATCCGCTGGGCTTCCGAGATATGCTCGCGCAACGCCCACAGCGCCTGCGCCTGCTGCTCTGATTGCGCGATCACCACATCGCGTGCAACCTGCTCCTCGACCGCGGCCGCGAGTGCCGCCTCGACTTGCGCCGCGAGCGGTGAGTCCGCCGCCGCATCATCGGCCTGCACGAGCACGTACCAGGCGTGCCCGGGCAACGGGTCCGGCAGCCCGGGAAACTTGGCGCGGGTGAGGTCGACGCAAGCCCGGGAGACGAGTTCGAAACCGGTGAGGCAGTCGCTTAACGCTTGGCGCAAGCGGCCAAGCAACGCCAGCGCCGCGCGCACATCGGCCACCGCCGCGAACGCGGTCGCTGACGTGCTCGGTTGCGGAAAGAGCTTCAGCACCGCCGCGGTGATGATGCCGAGCGTGCCCTCGCTGCCCAGAAACAGCTGCTTGAGGTCGTAACCGGTGTTGTCCTTGCGCAAGCCCTTGAGCCCGTCCCAGATCCGGCCGTCGGCCAGGACCACTTCCAGGCCCAGCACCAGTTCGCGCGCATTGCCATAGCGCAATACTGCCGTACCACCGGCATTGGTCGACAGGTTGCCGCCGATGGCGCAGCTGCCTTCCGAGGCGAGCGAGAGAGGAAACAGCAACCCTGCGGCAGCGGCCGCCTGCTGCACGCCGGCGAGTGGCAGGCCGGCTTCGACGGTGAGCGTGGCGTTGTCGGCGTCGAGCGCGCGCACGCGATTCATGCGGGTCAGCGAGACAACGACCTCGCCGCCGTCATCGTGCGGCGTCGCGCCGCCGCACAGGCCGGTGTTGCCACCCTGCGGCACGAGCGGCACGGCGTGCTCGGCGCAGCAGCGCACGACCGCGGCAACTTCCGCGGTCGTCGCCGGCCGCACGACCGCGCGCGCGCGGCCGTGATAGCGTTCGCGCGCATCGGTAACGTAGGGGGTGACGTCCACATCGGACGTCAGAACGTTGGCCTCACCGACGATCGCCCTCAGCGTGGCGAGCAGGGGAGCGGCAGATTCCGCCATGGTGCGCTATATTAGCCGAAAGACTGGATCACCGGAGGAAGAACGTGGCCGAGAACCCGTCGTCGTTCACCCCGCAGCAGGCTTTGGAGTTCATGCAGAAGATGTGGAACCCGCTGGGCTTCGCGCTGCCGGGCGTGACTCCGCCCGCAGCCGGTGTGCAGGCGGCCGCGCCGCTGTTTCCGAACCCGATGACGATGTTCGCCACGCTCGATCCGGCGGAGATCGAACGCAAGATCGACGAGCTGCGCGTGATCGAGAACTGGCTGTCGATGAGCCTCGGCTTCATGCAGTTGAGTATCAAGACGCTTGAGCTGCAACGAGCGTCGCTGGAAGCCTTACGCGCCGGTGCCGTCGCAGCTTCGGAGCCGGCATCAACCAAACCCCATTCCAAGGAGGGTGGATGAGTCTCACCTTGTACTACGGTTCCGGTTCTCCCTATGCGTGGCGGGTGCAACTTGCGCTCGAGCACAAGGCGCTTTCCTACGAGCGCAAGGTGCTCTCCTTCTCCGCCGGCGACACCCGCAAGCCCGAATTCATTGCGCTCAATCCGCGGCATACGGTGCCGACCCTGGTGGACGGCGACTTTGTGCTCTACGAGTCGAACGCGATCACCGCGTATCTGGAGGAAGCTTATCCCGGACGCGGCGCGCCGTTGTTTCCGGGGGACGTCAAAACCCAGGCGACGGTGTGGCGGCTGATGATGGAGGTCGACAACTACACCAGCAAGGCGATGGAAGGCGTGGCCAACTACGCGTTCTTTAGCAAGCCCGAGGAGCGCGATCCGCAGAAGCTCGTCGAGGCGCGCGCGGCGGCCAAGGAAGAATTGATGCAGATGTCGCGCTACCTGAAGGGCGATTTTTTTGTCGGGCCACTGTCGGCGGCGGATTTCTCCGTCTACCCGATGGTCGGGTTGATCTATCGCGCGCGGGTCAAGCTACCGGATTTCGACGCCGACAGCCTGCTCACGCCGGAGCTCAAGGCCTGGAAAGCGCGCATCGAAGCGCTGCCCTATTTCGACAAGACGGTACCGCCGCATTGGAAAGCATCGTGATGCAGCTGACGAGCACCGCCTTTGCCGAGGGCGGCCGCATGCCGGTCGCCCTCGCGTTCGGGGCGATCGATCCGGACGCGCACGTGAAGCTCTCGGAGAACCTGAATCCGGACCTGCGCTGGAGCGATGTGCCGGCCGGCACCAAATCCTTGGCGTTGATCTGTCACGACCCCGACGTGCCCTCGCGCGGCGACGATGTCAACCAAGAAGGGCGCACCGTGCCCGCGTCGCTCCCACGCGTCGATTTCTTTCACTGGGTGCTGATCGACCTCGCACCGGATACAGCGCCGCTCGCGCGCGGCGAATTCTCCCGCGGCGTGACGCCGCGGGGCAAGCCCGGTCCGGACGCGCCGCGCGGCGCGCGGCAGGGACGCAACGACTACACCGGCTGGTTCGCCGGGGACCGGGACATGGCGGGCAACTACTACGGTTACGACGGCCCGTGTCCGCCATGGAACGACGAACGCGTGCACCATTACATCTTCACGCTGTACGCGCTCGACGTGCCGCACCTGACGCTGGGCGCCGCGTTCTCGGGCCAGGAGGCGCGGCAGGCCTTGCAAGGCCATGTTCTGGCGCAGGCGACGTTGAGCGGCGTGTATTCGCTCAATCCCTCGGTGCGCTGGTAGGTAGGCCAGTTCCGGCAGCGAGCGGCCCGTGTTGGTCGGGTCGCGCGGCTTGCGACGGATCTTAGGGCGCGCGCTCGAGCGTGCGCACGGCATCGGCGATCTCCTGGCTCATCTGCGCGAGCGCGCGACTGTGCGCGGCCGCCAGCGCCTCGTAGCTCTTGTCGGCGAGCGGCTCGCGCACGGTCGTGCGCCCGGTCTCCGCCTTGCCGTCCTTGGTCCGGCGCACGATCCACACCGCGTTCAGGCTCGCCGCCTCGCCCGGCGCCGAATCGAAGCCCTGCACTTCGATGGCCACCCGGTAATCCGCAGGGGCGTTCAGCGATTGCTGAAACTGTGACACCCGCGGCGTCCCGAGCATGGTCACGAGGTTCTCGGCGACCACGCGCGAGATGGCGCTTGCCAGGGGCGCTGACCAGCGGTTGAACTCGTCGATTGTGACCTGGTTGGGACCGGTGGTGACTACGATCTGCGGCAGGTCGACCTCCGGGGGAATCGACACCGGTCCCACGACCACGGCGAGCGGCGAGGCGGCGGCCGGCACGGCCGGGGCCGGAGCCGGGCTCAGGGTGTAGAACTTCGCCGGCGGCGTCGTCGAGCACCCGGCAACGCAGAGAACAACGACGCACAGGGTGGCGAGAAGGGCGGTGCGCATTAGTTCTTCTCCTGTGGCTTGCCCCGGATCAGGATGTCGGGATGGCGTTCCAGATAGTCGACGAGGTCGCGCACGGCGCGCGCCGCACGGGCCACCTCCTGCAGCGTGTCGCGCAGGTCCTGCGGTGCGGGCGAGTCCTTGGCGAGCAGGGTCGAATCCGCATCGTTGATCGCCCGATCGGCATCGGCGATGGCGCGCCGCGCCGCCTCGAGGGTCTTGGTACCTTCGGGCAGCAACTGCGCGTCAACCCGGTTGATCAGGGTGTCGGCGTCCTTGAGCGCCTGGTTGGCGGTAGCGATCGCGTTCTTGACTTCGCTGCCGATGGCATTGAGCGGCATGTTGTCGATCTTGGTCAGGATGCTGCCGAGCTTGGCCTCGAGGTTCGCCAGGCCTCCCGGCACCACCGGCAGCTCCAGGGGATCCTTGCTGAAATCGAGCTTGACCTTGGGCGCATTCGGGAAGTACTCGAAGGCGACGTAGAGCTCCCCGGTCAAGAAGCTGCCGGTGCGCAATTGGGCGCGCAGCCCCAGCTCCTCCACCTGGCGGCGTAGGTTCTTCATGCGCGCCTCAGGGGTCGTCTTCTACCATAGCCTTGCCGGCGGCCTGTTGGGACTGGTTCAAGCGCCCGACCAGGCGTTCGGGGAAGAAGGTGATCAGCACGCGCGGGCGCAGGGTCTGCGTCGTCGGATCGATGGTAGAGCCCCACCTCGGCGACGTCGCCAGCCGGCAAGCCGTACACCGTCACCGGCGCACCGACCGACAGCCCGCGCACCGATTCGTCGAAATAAAGCACGTAGCGGCGCTCGATCGGGTCGGGCTGCTTCATCGCCGTGGTTCGGCTGCGGTATAGCATGAAGGTGCTGTCGGCGGGCGCCGGCTGCCCCGCGGGCAGAAAGTCGGGTGAATCGAACGCCACGCCGCCAGCAATCAGGGCGGTGAGCGACTCGGTGTGCACATCCACGCCGTCCGCGCCGACCGAGACGTTGATGCCGCTGGCGTTCCAGAACCGCGTCGCCGGGGTGACGTACTTGTCATAGGGCGACTTGACGAACAGGGTGATCTCCACCGCCTTGCCGTCCGCGGCGAGGTTGTAGCCCGCCACCTGCCCGACGGCGATCTGGCGATAGTAGACCGGCGCACCGACCCCCAGGGAGCCCAGTGTGGTGGCCTTCAGGATGAACTTCCGGCCGGCCTGGTCGGTGATCGGCGGCGGTTCGTCGAGGCCGATGAAATTACGTTCGTCCTCGTCCGACTTGCCCGCTTCGAAGCCGATGTAGTTGCCCGAGAGCAGGGTGTTGAGCCCGGAGACGCCGCTCAGCGAGATGCGCGGCTCGACCACCCAGAACTTCGCATCCTTGACCATCAGGCCGGCGGCGTGCTTGGCGATCTTGGCCCGCACCAGCACCTTGGCGTAATCGTCGGAGAGCTGGACCGCGGTAACCTGGCCGATATTGACGTCCTTGTACTTGATGAAGGTCTTGCCGGCCTCGACCCCTGAGGCGACCTTGAACACGATGTAGATGGTCGGGCCTTCGCTCAGCACCCGCTGCACCGCGATGCCGATGGCCACCACCGCGGCCAGGATCGGGATGATCCACACGATCGAGAAGCGCATGCGCTTCTTGCGCACGATGGTCGCCTCGGGCAGGTCGTCGAGGTCGGGTTCGTCAGCCATGGTGGGCGAGAGCGGGTTGGCGCCGAATCCCAGACCAGGCGCGGGTCGAAGGATTCGGCGGCGAGCATGGTCAGCACGACCACAGCCGCAAAGAAGAGGACGCCCGGACCGGGCGCTACCGACATCAACGGCTGGAGTTGCACCAATGCGACGGTAAAGGTGTCGACGAACACGTCGAGCATCGACCAGCGGCCGATGAATTCCACCATCCGGTAGAGACGCGTGCGCTCGTGATTGCTCCCGGGCACGCCGCGCTGCACCGTGATCAGGAGATAGATCAGCGCCACGAGCTTCCCCAACGGGATCATCACGCTCGCGATCAAGACGACGAGCGCGAGCGGCCACGAACCCGAGGTATAGAGAAACGCGACACCGCCCAGGATCGTGTCACCTTCCGAGGTCCCGAGCGTGGTGGTGTTGAGTACCGGGAGCGCATTGGCAGGGATGTAGCAAATGGCGGCGGCAATGACCAGCGCCCACGTGGTCTGGATCGTACCGTGGCGCCGGGATTCGAGGCGATCGCCGCAGCGGCGGCAGAAGCCAGGTTCGGTGGAGCTGGCCGGTCGCGACAGCAGGTGGCAACCCTCGCAGGAGAGCAGTCCCGCCTGCGCCGCGGTCAGCAGGGTGGCGGTCATTGCCGCGCCCCGGCCAAGGGAGCTCGCGCCGCGTCCAGGGGCGGTGTCTCGCCGTCAACCCACTCCGTCCGCTGCCAGACATCGCGGTCGTTGAAATTGACCATGATCGCCGGGATGAGCAGCACCAGCGCGCCGACCGCGAACAGGCCAATACCCGCGTCCACGGTGGCCAGCTCCGCGATCTTGATCAACGCGACGAGAATGCCCAGCAGCATGACTTCGAGCATGGACCAGACCTGGAAATGGTTCACCCAGCGCAACATTTCGCCAACCCAGAACGGGGCCGGGGAGCGCCGCGCTGCGAGCAGAAGCGTCAGCATGAACAGCAGATACCCGCCCGGCGCGATGACCGCGCAAAACGCGACCAGCACGGCGGTGATTTGCTCGCCCTGCAAAAACATTTGATAGGCGCCGCCCGCGATGGTCGTGCTCGCTGTGCGCCCGACCACCGACAGGTTCATCAAGGCCGAGGTATTGGCGACGATAAACAGGATCGTTGCCGCGAGCGTGAGGGCGAGCGGCATATCGCTGGACACGGCCGACCGTTTCGCCAATGCGCAGCCGCACCGCAGGCAGCTTGCCTTGGCGCCAGGCGGGAGCGGCGGGATGCGCTGCAGCAGGTCGCAATCGGGGCAGGCGACCGACGAGGCTATCAACCGAAGATTCAAAACCGAGCTCCGATCCCGCGTCGTAAAATCCCTCGGGGGAACAATCGGCAGGGCAGCACCGACCACAGCCACTGGGAGTGAGCGCCAATAGTAGTTGACTTGCGCCAATTCTCGCAAGCGCGCGCGGCGCCGGCGGGGCTTGCAGCGAGCCGCCCATCAAGACCCGCGCATCCCGGCGCATGCTGGGCGTTACGTTTTGATGTCAGTGCCGCCTGGCAAGGTGGGATGCGGGCCGCGTTGCTTGAAATGGGCGCGGCCCTGGCTCCCGGAGCCGGCTTGCTGTCCCCGTCCGGTGCGGTGCGCGGGCAGCCAGCTATACTGTCCGGCGGCAATCCCGCCAGGTAGCCGTACACCTGAGCGCAAACACGAGACAACCCCGCACCACAGGTGCTACGCCGAGCGATGCGCTAGTCCCCGGAACCTGACATCCATGAGCGCGATTCTCGTTGGCCTGGTCGTTTTTGGCGTTTCCTTTGGCGGTGCTCTCGCCGGCATGACCCTGCACGGTCAATTGCCCTTGCATCACAAGGAAGAAGACGCCAAGGACGCGGTGAAGCTGGTGATGGGCCTGATCGCGACCATCGCGGCCCTCGTCCTGAGCTTGCTGATCGCCACAGCACACACCTCCTATGACAGTCAGGAGTCGGAGGTGCAGGCGCTCGGCATCCACATCGTTCAGCTCGACCGGATCTTGATCCGCTTTGGGCCGGATGCCGCGGAGGCACGCAATCTCTTGCGCGACATCGTCGCCGCGCAACTGAAGCGGATCTGGCCGAACGACGGGGCCGAGAAGGTAAACCTGAGAGCCCCCATGGCGACCGACTTGGGCGAAGAACTGCTTGCGCGGGTCGTGAATCTGCCCGGGACGACGGAGGTCCAGCGCTACGGCAAGGACCGCGCCTTGCAGCTCCTGGCCCAACTGGAAGAAACGCGGCGTCTGCTGTATGAGCAGGCCGGTGGCTCCCTGTCCTGGCCATTCTTCGCGATCTTGATCTTCTGGCTGCTCGTGCTGTTTGTTGGCTTCGGCTTTATCACGCGCTGGAACGCGACGGTCCTGGCGGCGTTCTTCGTCGGCGCACTGTCCGTTGCCGGCGCGATTTTTCTGATCCTGGAGATGAATCGACCTTACAGCGGGCTGATGCAGATCTCCAGCGCGCCCATTCGCGACGCCCTGGCCGCAATCAGCCAATAGCGGCGGACGCCGCGGGCGAGACGTGGCCAAGGCCCTTGCGGCACCGAGATGGTACCCTTGCGCCACGCGCCAACCGACTCGGGCAGGCAGCGACGGGACCACGAGAATGCCAATCGCCATGAAGCGCTCCTACGCCACTCAAGCCCTTGGTCCGCTCTTGCTGGCGGTACTGGCCTTCGGTTGCGCTAGCCCAGCGCCGTCCCCGCCGGTGCAGGCCGAGGGCCTGCTACGGGCCGCCGGCTTCAAGGTCGTCGCAGCCACCACCGATCGCCAGTTGCAGCTGCTGCCAACGCTCCCGCCGGGACAGGTCACCGTGGTAACGCAGACGGGGAAGAATTTTTTCGTCTACCCCGACGCGGCGAACAACCAGGTCTATGTCGGCACGGCAAAGGAGTATCAGGCGTACCTGAAGCTGCGGACGCAAAATAATATGCCCGTCGCAAACGCGGAGGCACCCTATTTCCAACAGGATGCGACGATGCGCAAAGCCGATACGCGCGACGCCTCCGTGCCTTGGGATCTATGGCCCGATTTCAACGGCCTGGGCTGGTGAAGACCTGAAGCACGGGCGACTGGTGTTCGGCCCTACCGCCCCTCCGTCGTCACGCCCGAGCGCGCCCCCTATAATGTTCGCTCATGTCTAGTCCATTCGCCAACGCCATGCACGCGATGGATGCGTTGCCGCGGAGATGTGTGACCCATCGCCATGAGCGCCCCAGGCCGGAATCGAACCGGCGACCTGCCCCTTAGGAGGGGGCTGCTCTATCCACTGAGCTACCGGGGCACACCAGTAAAATTCTACCGTATCGGCCTGAAGTGCCTTGAGCGGCCGGTGGCCGGCGCCACCTAGAGAGCGCGCGTAACGGCTCGCCGACCAAGCATGGCTTCTCCCAGCCCTGAAGTTCCCCGCACGCCGATCGCCCGCGTGGCTGGCCGGCTCGCGCGCTTTCTGGTGCCGTATCGCAGCCGCTTCGTCGTCGCGGGCATCGCCCTGTTGCTCGCGGCCGGGTGCACGCTCGCGATCGGGCAGGGCTTGAAGCTGGTGATCGATCGCGGTTTCATCGCCAATGACTCGGGCGCGCTCGACGCGGCACTGGCTGCCCTGCTGGCGGTGATAGCGACCATGTCGGTAGCGACCTACGTGCGCTTCTACAACGTGTCCTGGATCGGGGAGCGCGTCACCGCCGATCTACGGCGCACGGTCTTCGACCATCTCCTGACTCTCTCGCCAGGCTTCTTTGAGATCACGCGCACCGGTGAAGTCATCTCCCGGTTGACCAACGATGCGACGATGCTGGAGACCGTCATTGGCTCGAGCCTCTCGCTGGCGCTGCGCAACGCCGTGCTCGGCATCGGCGCGCTGATCCTGCTCATGCTGACGAGCCTCAAGCTGACACTGCTCGTGCTGGCCGGCTTGCCGGTAGTGTTGCTGCCGATCATCCTCTTCGGCCGCCGGCTGCGGCGGCTTTCGCGCTCGAGTCAGGACCGCGTCGCCGATACCGGTGCCTACGTCGACGAAGCGATCCACGAGATCCGCACGGTGCAGGCCTACGGCCACGAGCCCGAGGATCGCCTTGCCTATGCGGCGCGCGTCGAGGCGGCTTTCGCCACCGGTGTGCGGCGCATCCGGCAACGGGGTCTGCTGATCGCCATGGTGATTTTTCTGGTGTTTGTCGCCGTGGGGATCATCCTGTGGGTGGGCGGGCACGACGTGCTCGCCGGGAAGCTCTCGGCCGGCCAGCTTTCCGCCTTCGTGTTCTATGCCGTTATCGTCGCCACTTCGATCGGCGCAGTGAGCGAGGTCGCCGGCGAACTGCAGCGCGCGGCCGGCGCGACCGAGCGGCTGCTGGAACTCCTCGATACGCCGCCCGCCATCGCGGTGCCCGCTGCTCCGCTGCCGCTGCCCGATCCGCCGCGGGCGACGCTCGCCCTCGAGGACGTTACCTTCGCCTACCCTTCGCGGGCCGCTGAGCCGGCGCTGAAGGCGGTGTCCTTGCGCGTGACCACCGGCGAGCGGGTGGCGCTGGTTGGGCCCTCCGGTGCGGGCAAGACCACGGTGTTCCAGCTGCTGCTTCGCTTCTACGATCCGCAGGCCGGGCGGGTCCTGCTCGACGGCGTGGACATCAAGCATGCGGATCCGCGCGCGGTGCGGCAGCACTTCGCGGTCGTGCCGCAGGAGCCGGTGATCTTCGCGACCAGCGTCTGGGAAAATGTCCGCTACGGCCGACCCGATGCGACCGCGGAGGAAGTCCGCGCCGCCTGCGAAGCGGCGTACGCGACCGAATTCCTCGCGCGCCTGCCGCAGGGCTTCGACACGCCGCTCGGCGAGCGCGGCGTCAAGCTCTCCGGCGGCCAGCGCCAGCGCCTGGCGATCGCGCGCGCCGTGCTCGCGCAGCGACCGATCCTGTTGCTCGACGAGGCGACCAGCGCCTTAGACGCCGAAAGCGAGCGCATGGTGCAGTTGGCGCTCGATCGGCTGATGGCCGGCCGGACCACGCTGATCATCGCCCATCGGCTGGCCACCGTCATCGGCGCCGACCGCATCATCGTCTTGGATGGCGGTGTGGCCATCGCCGCGGGCACGCACGCGTCGCTGGTCCGGGACGACCCGCTCTACCGGCGACTGGCCACACTGCAGTTCGGCCCGGAGTTGACCGCGCCCTAAGCGCGGACGAGTTCCGGGTAGCGGTAACAGGTGAGCAGATGGTCATTGACCATGCCGGTCGCCTGCATGAACGCGTAGCAGATCGTCGTGCCGACAAAGCGGAAGCCGCGACGCTTGAGCTCGGCCGAGAGTGCATCGGATTGGGCGCTCCTTGCCGGCACCGCGCGCAGGGAACGACGCCGGTTGATCCGCGGTGCAGCCCCGACGAAGCCCCACACGAAGCGGTCGAAGCTGCCCACCTCGCGCTGCACCTCGAGATAGGCGCGCGCGTTGCTCACGGTACTCTCGACCTTGAGCCGGTTCCTCACGATGCCCGGGTCGCCGAGCAGGCGCTCGACGCGCCGCGCATCGAAGCGTGCGACGCGGGCCGGATCGAAGCCGGCGAAAGCCTCGCGGTAGGCTTCGCGCTTGTTGAGGATCGTCTGCCACGACAGCCCCGCCTGCGCGCCTTCCAGCACCAGGAACTCGAACAGCCGGTGCTCATCGTGAACCGGGACACCCCATTCCTGGTCGTGATAGGCGAGCATGCGCGGGTCGGTTCCGCGCCCATCCGCAGCGCCGCAGCTGTTGCATCGGCCACCTCCGCAGCCATTATCGCGCGGCGCTGCCGTCGACACCGCTTGTTCGCTTGGCGCGGCGCCGGCACAATGGCAGCGTGGTTCCATGGCTGCGTTCCGGGGCGCCGTTTCCTCCCCTCGACGCCGCGCTCGACGACCCGAACGGGCTGCTCGCCGCGGGCGGTGACCTGTCGCCCGAACGGCTGCTCGCGGCGTACCGGCACGGCATTTTTCCCTGGTACAACGAAGCCACGCCAATCCTGTGGTGGAGCCCCGACCCGCGGATGGTGCTGCACGTCAATGAGTTCAAGCTGCCGCGCTCGCTGCGCCGGGTGGTGCGGCAGCGGCGCTTCGAGATCCGGGCGGACACGGCCTTCCGCGAGGTCATGGAAGGCTGCGCGGAGCCGCGCGACGGGCAGAGCGGGACCTGGATCACGCCGGCGGTCGTCGACGCCTACGAGGCGCTGCACCGGCAGGGCCACGCCCATTCGCTCGAGGCCTGGCGCGAAGGGCGAGCTCGTCGGCGGCCTGTACGGCGTCACCATTGGCAGGATGTTTTTTGGCGAGTCGATGTTCGCCCGGGAGACCGATGCCTCGAAGGTGGCGCTGGTGAAGTTGGTCGCCATGCTCGGGCGGATGAACATGCCGCTCATCGATTGCCAGCAGGAAACCGAGCACCTGGCGCGGCTCGGCGCCCGCCCGATCACGCGGCGCCAGTTTGCCGATTGGCTTTCGCGGTTGGTACACTCGACAGAGCCCGCCGAGGACTGGACCGCGGCGGTGCGGACCACACCCGACGAACCGTGACCAAGCTTAACGACCTGCCGCTGGCGGCGCTGCAGTTCTACGCAACCGCGCCCTATCCGTGCAGCTACCTGCCGGATCGCGCCGCGCGCTCGCAAGTGGCCACGCCCAGCCACCTGATCGACGCGCGCGTGTACGGCGAGCTGGTGCGGATGGGGTTTCGCCGCAGCGGGGCGTTCACCTACCGGCCTTATTGCGATCACTGCCGTGCCTGTGTGCCGGTGCGCGTGCCGGTGGCGCGGTTTGCCCCGAACCGTGCCCAGCGCCGGTCGCTGCGCAGGCACGGGCCCCTGGCGGCCGCGCAGCGCAGCCTCGCCTTTGACGCCGAGCACTATGCGCTCTACCTGCAATACCAGCGGCACCGGCATCCCGGCGGCGGCATGGACCAGGACAGCCGCGAGCAGTACCAGCACTTCCTGCTGCACAGCAACGTGACCACTGACCTGTTCGAGTTTCGCGACCTGGGGCGGCTGCGCATGGTGAGCCTGGTTGACCGACTGCACGACGGGCTCTCGTCGGTGTACACCTTCTACGATCCGGACGTTCCCGGCGCGAGCTACGGCACCTACAACGTCCTGTGGCAGATTCAGCGCTGCCAGGAATTGCAGCTGCCCTATCTCTATCTCGGCTACTGGATCGAGCAGAGCCGCAAGATGGCCTACAAGGCCAGCTTCAAGCCCATCGACGGTCTCGTGGACGGAGTCTGGCGGCGCTTGTAGGAGCTTCCCGACCCGCGCCCTTCGCGCCCAGGTCGGCGGTGGCCGGGGGCTGCGAGGCCGTCACGGCCTTGGCCTCGACAGCGGCTAATTCCGCGACGTCGCAGGCGATTTGCGGAACAGCACCCGGGCCAGCAGCCCCAGCAGGACCACCACGACCGGGATCAGCGCCCAGGCAAGCCAATACCCGGCGCGCTCATCTTTGGTCAGGAGGAGCTGGTGCTTGGCGGGATTGCGCAGGAAAGCATTGATCTGCTGGGCCGCCTCGTCGGCGCTGGAGCGCAGGACATAGTCAGCGAAGAAGTAATCGCCGCTGCTGGTCACCAGCCAGACCTGGGGCGATCCGCCGCGGCCACGGCGCACGCGGACTTCGGCGCGATCAATGGCGGTGATGGGCACCTGGCTATGCCAGCTGCCCGCGGATTGCTCCTGCGTCAACGAGCAGACCCCGGATGCCGGATCGCACGCGAGCGCAGCCTCCACCCGGGTGTTGGTGAGCAGCAGCGCGACCAGCGCCACCAAGACGCCGCCAAAACCCAGCAAGAGAATAATGCGCACGCTTCCCCTCGCGGCCACCGGCCGGCCGCAGCCCGTAACGCTACTGCGACAAGCTAACCGGGTACCCGTCGTTTGTCATCCGCGAGCGGTGCAGTGGCGCCCGCACCGGGCCGAAGCTTCTGCCACGTGCAGTCGGGCCCATCGGCGCTGCGCCCCTAGCGTGGGCTTAGTCGGGTGCGGCACAATGGCGCGCCCATCCGGCAGTGTTCCTTCCCTTGCTCCCGCCTCGCAGGCCATGACCCTCTTGCAGATTCTCATCCTCGCCGTGGTGCAGGGCGCCTGCGAAATGCTGCCCGTGTCGAGCTCCGCGCACGTCATCGTGGCCGAGACGCTCCTGGGGCTCGATCCGACCGCTCCGGAAATGACGTTTCTCCTGGTCATGCTGCACACGGGCACGATGCTGGCCGTGATCGCCTATTTCTGGCGCGCGTGGCGGGAGCGCTATTTTGCCTCGGGCGCGGCGTTCTGGCGCTTTGCCAAGGCCGTGGTGCTGGCGACCGCGCTCACCGGCGGCATCGGGCTGGTGCTGCTGGTTGCCATCGAGCAGGTCGTGTTGCGCGGCTCGGCGCATGCCGAAGTCGAGCAGCTTTTTGGCAATGTCTATTTGCTTGCGGCCGGTCTCGCCAGCGCCGGCATCCTGATCGTGCTCTCAGGCTGGCGCGAGGCGCGCGCGCGCGGGCAGGGCGCGCTCGGGCTCAAGGGCGCCGCCTGGATCGGCGCGATCCAGGGCCTATGCCTTCCGTTTCGCGGCTTCTCTCGCTCCGGCGCGACGATCTCGGTGGGCCTCCTGCTCAGCCTGGACAAGGCGGCGGTCGAGGATTTCAGCTTCGCCCTGGCCGTCGTCCTCACCCCGGCGGTCATCGCCAAGGAAGGGTATCGACTGCTCAAGGCCCATGCGGCCATGAGTTCTGGGGGGAGTCTCGTCGAGCTCGCGTGGCCGAGCCTGCTGGGAATGGCCTTGAGCTTCTGCGCCGCGCTGGTGGCGCTGCGCTGGCTGTCCCGCTGGCTGGAGCGCAGTCAGTGGCACTGGTTTGGCTACTACTGCCTGGGCGCGGCCGCCGCCGTGTTCGCTCTGGCGACACGGTGAGCGCGTTCGCTGGGCGCTCGGGGAGCGGGCGCTGCCGCGCCGCGCTGCTCGTCGTCGCGCTTACGCTCTCCGGCTGTGCCGTGCAGGCCCCGCCGCCGCCGCACGGCGCGGACACGCGGCCGGCGCAGTTCCCGGAGGCGTTCTACCGGCAAGCCGCGCAGGCCGGCGGTGCGGTCTTCGCCGTCGATCCGGGCCAGTCGCTATTGGTCATCGCCGTGCGGCGGGGCGGATCGCTCGCCCAGCTCGGGCACGATCATGCCATCGCCAGCCACAACGTCCGCGGCTATGTCGCGCCGAATGAGAACCGGGCCGACCTGTTCATTCGACTCGATGAACTCGTCGTCGATGAGCCCGAGTTACGCGCCCAGGCCGGGTTCGATACGCAGCCCACCGCGGCGGCGATCGCGGGTACGCGCCAGAACATGCTCGCGCAATTGCACGCGGCGGAACATCCGTACGCGGTCATTGCCGTCGCCGCTGTCGACCGCGATGCGACGGGAACCTGGTTGCAGGCGGCGATCGCCGTGCGCGGGGTCTGCCGCGCGGTGCGGATTCCGGTGCAGATCGAGCGCGGTCCGGGTGCGTTGAGCGTGAGCGGCGAGGTTACGCTCGAACAGAGCAGCTTCGGCATCGTTCCCCTTTCCATCCTGGGCGGTGCGCTGTTGGTGCAGGATCGGGTGGACGTGCGCTTTCGCATCCGCGCAGAGCGTCTGCGCGCCTGAGTCCGCCCTCGCCCCCGGGGCGCGGTGCGCGCCGACCGCCCCCGGACGAGGCCCGCCGCAACGGGGCGCCATCAGAAGGTCGTGGACAGCCCGACGTAGAAGGTGCGCCGCATCCCGTACTGCGGCGCGCCCACGCCCACACCCGGTGCCATCGCGCAGGAGGTAGCTCTTGTCGAACAGGTTGATCAGTGCCAGGCGACCCTGCACCACGCCGATCGGCGTGCCTGTCCAGTCGTGGGTCAGCGACAGGTTGATGGTCGCGTAGCTCGGCACGGTGCCTGAGTTGGGGGGCGCACCTGGCGGCGTGCGGCGCAGTCCGCTGCCAAAGATCAAGTCACCGCCGAGGCGGCTCGCGCCGAACTGGTAGGTCAGTCCGCTCGCCACGGAGTAGCGCTGATCGTGATCGAGGTAGATAGTAGTGGTCGGCGATGTAGGCCAGTTCATCGGGTTGAAACGTCGATTGCCCGGAAATGATGTTGTTGGCCTTGGCGCGGGCGATCGCGAGATTGAGATAACCCGACCAGGGCGCGTCGCTGTAGGTCGCCGACAGCTCGACGCCTTCCTGGTAGCCGTGCGCGTAGTTGAACGGGGTGAGGATCAGCGCCTGCCCGAACTGCCCCTCGTCGAGCAGGTTTGTGACCTGCTTGTAATAGCCGTCGAGGCCGACGGTGAAGCTGGCCGACAGTTTCTGCGCCACGCCCAGATCGTAGTAGCTCGCGCGTTCGGCGCGCACCGCGTCGGACACCGGCACCGCCGGGGCATTGGTGGTTCCGGTGTAGAGGTCGATGCTGCTCTGGGCGGCCAGTTCCTGCGGCGGGGGGCTGAACAAACGGGAAAACCCGGCGTGAATCCCCGTTTGCGGCGTAATTTCGTACAACGCGTTGAGGCGCGGACTCCATTGGTGCTCGTCGGTGAAGGCCGCCACGTGGTCGAAGCGCAGGCCGTAGTTGATCGTCAGCGGCGCGAACACATGCCATTCATCCTGCACGTAGAGTCCGACCAGGTTGCCGTTCTTGCTGGAGTTGTCGAGGATGGTCGTGGGCACGTTCGTGCTCTGGTTGCCGTTGGCGTCGGTGGGGAACACGCCGACGGTGTTATCGCTGCGCGTGTGCTGGTTGGTGTAGGTGCCGCCCAGGCGCAGCGTATGGGAATCGGCGATCGGATAGGAGGCATCGAGCTGGAGGCCGTTGGCCGAGTTGGAACGCAGGGTGTTGGAGGCAACCCCGGTGTAGATCAGGTCGCCGGGCACGTCGGGCGTGTAGTGCAGCTCCGAGTACTGGGTGAAGAACGAAGCCTGGTAGTTGAGCTTGCCCAGCGACTGCTGCAGCGACACCACAGCGTAATTGTTGACCTCCCGCTGGTTGTCGTTCAGGTCTGTTGAGGGCAGGGTGTTGAAGCCGGTTTGCACATCGCTCACGCCGGCGAGCGAGAAGCTCGGGGTCTGGCCGGGATTGTTGGGAATCTCGAACCGGCCCAGGTAGGTACCCGAGCATCAGGGCCAGGCGCGTCTGGTCGTTGACGATGTCGGAGAAGTAGGCGAAACCCTTGGTCTGCTCGGTCCGATCGTGGATCGCGTTCTTGCTCGGCGTCGGATTCTCGATGCCCAGGTTGTCGGTCAGGTAATTGCCGGTGACGTAGTAGCTGAAGCCCCCTTTTGCTCCCAGGAGTTCGAAGCTCGGCTGCACGGTGTCGTAGCCGCCGCCGAAGATCCCCACCGACCCGCCGAAGTCGACGTTGTTGCCGTCCTTGGTCTGGATCTCGACGATGCCGGCCGTGCGCTGGCCAAACTGCGCCGGCAGGGCGCCGGTGACAAAATCTATCCGGTCGACGAAGCGGGTATCGACCGATTGTCCGAAGCCGGTGATGCCTTCGGGCAGCTGCGCGCCATTGATGCGGTACTGCACATTCGCGTGCTCGTCGCGCACATGCAGCGACCCCGAGGCCTTCGAGTCCAGGGCGACCCCAGGAAAGCGCAGCAGGACGTCGTTCATCGGCGTGTCCGCGCCGAGGGCGAGGTCCTCGATGAACTGCTCGTCGACGCTATAGACGGTGGTGCCGATCTTCGGCGAGAGCTCCAGCTGCGCTTCCTTCAGACGCTGGGCCGTTACCTGCACCGGGGTCAGGACCACGACCTTGGTGGCGGACAGTCGCACCGTGGGCGCGTCGGCCGCGGCGACGGTAATCGATTGGGTGAGCGGCGCCCCCCCGCCGGACGTGGCGCGCAGCGTATAGGTGCCGGCTGGCAGGTCGGCAAAGACCGCCGCACCCGCGGCATTGGTCGAGGCGGTAGCCAGGGCATTGCCGTTCGGGTCGGCGAGCGTAACGGGCGCATTGACGACGGGCTTGCCGGTCGTATCGATGAGGGAGGCGGTGATGGTCGCGGCGCGAGCAATGGGCGCGGCGAGCACCAGGCACAGCACCAGCGCGCGCCAGGGCAGGGCGGTAGGCATGGCAAGACCTTTCAAGACAGGGCAAACGCACGCTTCGCCGGGTCGCGGCGAACAGCGTCGACAGCTAACGGAAAGTGCGAAGCGGCCCGGAACGGCCGCATTCGCGATGCTCTAGACGCGCTGCGGTGGCCCGCAGGTAGGGTGGCAGCAGACGCGCCGGTGGCGGCGGGAGGAGCCGGGCGACCGGCGTGATGCAGACGGTGTGGACGACGGTCGCGATGGCGACCATCGGGACCGAGAGGCTCGGACCCTCGAGCTTGCCGGCAAAGGCCGCGCAAAGCGCGCACGCCTCGTCGGCATCCGGCCCGATGTGCAGGTGCGACGCGGCCACCGAGACGAGCAGCGCAA
This sequence comes from uncultured beta proteobacterium, assembly GCA_963777455.1. Classification (GTDB taxonomy): domain Bacteria; phylum Pseudomonadota; class Gammaproteobacteria; order Burkholderiales; family Casimicrobiaceae; genus PALSA-1003. The sequence continues at coordinate 438,874 of CAVZQQ010000003.1, read as the reverse complement.
AGCAGCCCGCCGTGACCGCCAGCACCAGCCGGCTGCGCCAGGATCGGCGCCGCGCACGCAAGGGGCCTACGCTAAGGGGCAACAGATTGACTCCCAAGTTGCCTGGCGGAGTTATCCGGCTCAGGCGCGCCGCACTGTTGAGAATGATATATCATTATCGTCGGACCGCAAACCATCCCCACCCCTTCTCCTGCATGCCATGGAACGGGCCACGCGCCAGCGCGCAGCCATCACGTCGGTACTCCGGACGGCGCAGCGACCGCTGTCGCCTCGGGAGGTGCTGGACGGGGCGCGTACGGCGGTGCGGGCGCTGGGCATGGCCACGGTCTATCGCAATTTGAAGCTGCTCGTGGCTGAGGGCGCTGTCCAGGTCATTACCTTGCCGGCCGACAGTGCGCGCTACGAAATGCGCGAGCGCGCGCATCACCACCATTTTCAGTGCACGACCTGCCGGCGCGTGTACGACGTGCCCGGTTGCCCGGGCAACCTGCGGCGTCTCGCGCCGCACGGATTCACCGTCGAGCATCACGATGTGACGCTCTACGGGCGCTGCTCGGACTGCGGCAAAGGGGCGCCGCGCGCGCGCCGATGATTGACCTCCAGCCGCTGCGGTTTGGCTGCGACGGGGGCGAGCAAGGGGTGCCGGCGGATGCATTCGTCCGCGACGCGCGCCGCCCGTGCAGCCGGCCGGTTCGGTGGGCGCGTGACGCGGCGTCGCTGCGCGGCGTTGCCGGCGCTTTGCTCGCGACGATCTTGCTCGGCCTGCCGGTCGCGCGCGCCGCGCCGATCCAGGTTGTCGCTGCCGAAAACGTCTATGGTGATGTCGCGCGGCAGATCGGCGGCGACCGCGTGGCCGTGCGCAGCATCCTCACCAATGTGAACCAGGATCCGCACGAGTTCGAGGCCAGTGCCGCGACCGCGCGCGCGATCGCGACGGCCGGGCTCGTCATCTACAACGGCGTCGGCTACGACCCGTGGGCGGTGCGGCTGCTCGCCGCATCGCCGTCGCCCTCGCGCGAGGTCATCGAGGTCGCCGCGCTCACGCACCGGCAGCCGGGCGACGACCCGCATCTCTGGTACGCCCCGGCGACGGTGTCGGAGTTAGCCGCGGTCCTGGCGACGCGCCTGACGCGCCGCGACCCGGAGGGCGGCCGCCGACTATGCGCGCGGGCTTGCCACCTTCGGCGCGGCGATGGGCCGGCTGCAGGCGCGAATCGCGGTGCTGCGCGCGCGCTACGCCGGGACCGCGGTGACGGCGACGGAGCCGGTCTTCGACTACATGGCCGCGGCGCTGGGCCTGGTGATGCGCAACGGTCGCTTCCAGCTCGCGGTGATGAACGGCACGGAGCCGGGCGCGGCGGCCATCGCCGCTTTCGAAAACGACCTGCGCACGCGCGCCGTCAAGGTTCTTTTCTACAACCAGCAAACCACCCAGGCCTTGGCCGGGCGCATGCGCACCCTGGCCCGCGCGAGCGGGGTGCCGGTGGTCGCCATCACCGAGACCGAACCGGCGGGGCTTAGCTACCCGGAGTGGATGCTGCTGCAACTCGACGCGCTCGAGCGCGCGCTCGCGGAGCGCTGACGATGGTGGTCATCGAGCTCGACCGGGTCACCCTGGCGCGCGGGCAGCGCGTCGTGCTTGCGGACGTGAGCCTGGCGATCCGCGCCGGGGAATTCATCGGCGTGTTCGGCCCCAATGGCGCGGGCAAGACGACGCTGCTGCAGGCGATCCTGGGACTGCTGCGGCCGGTCGCCGGCGAACTGAAGGTATTCGGCGCCTCACCCACGCGCGGCAATCGTCTGGCGGGCTATCTGCCGCAGCAACGGGCGTCGGTTGCCGACCTCGGACTGCGCGGCTGGGATTTCGTGGCCAGCGCCCACGACGGCGACCGGTCGGGGCTGCCATGGTGCGATCGTGCGGCCCGGCGCGAGGTGGACCAGGCGCTCGCGACCGTCGACGCGCAGGCGCTCGCCGCCCGGCCGCTGTGCGCGCTCTCCGGGGGCGAACTGCAACGGCTGCTGCTGGCGCAGGCACTGCTCGGCAAGCCGCGGTTGCTGCTGCTCGACGAACCGTTCCTAAGCCTCGACCCGCGGTTCCAGCAGGCGATCGTCGCCTTGGTGAAGAGTATCCAGCGGGACCTGGGCATCACGGTTCTGTTTACCGCGCACGAGCTCAACCCGCTGCTGGGCGCCATGGACCGGGTTCTCTATCTCGGGCAGGGTCGCGCTGCGTTGGGCACGGTGGAGGCCGTGATCACGAGCGACGTGCTGTCGCGCCTGTACGGCACGCCCATCGAGGTGGTGCACGCTGGCGGCCGGCTGCTGGTGGTCTCCGGCCAAGGAGTGGTCGAAGCCGATGCCCATCGCCACGATGCTTGACTACGAATTCATGCGCACCGCCTTTCTGGCGGGCAGTCTCGTCGCGGTGGTCGCCGGCGCGGTCGGATTCTTTCTGGTCCTGCGCAACCTGACTTTCGCCGGGCACGCCCTGTCGCACGTCGGGTTTGCCGGCGCGACCGGTGCGGTCCTGGTCGGCGCGAGCCCGCTCTGGGGGCTGCTTGCCTTCACGCTGGCGGCGGCCCTGGTGATGGGGCTGCTCGGGGAGCGCCTGCGCGGGCGCGATGTCGCCGTGGGCATCATACTGGCGCTGGCGCTGGGCCTGGGCGTGCTGTTTCTCTATTTGTACACCAGCCATGCCAGCCAGGCGACGGCGATCCTGTTCGGCAACCTGCTGGGCGTCGACCGGAACACCGTCTGGGCGCTGGGCGCGTTGACGGGTGTGAGCCTGGGCGCGCTCGCGTTCCTCTCGCGCCCCTTGTTGTTTGCAACCTTGGCGCCGGAGCTCGCCGCCGCCAAGGGCGTTTCGTTGCGGCTTGTCTCGGTGCTGTTCCTGGCCATCGTGGCCATTGCCGTCGCCGAGGCGGCGCAGGTCGTGGGCGTGCTGCTGGTGTTCGCGCTGATGGTAGCGCCGGCCGCGACCGCGCAGCGCCTGACCGCGCGCGTCGGGCGCGGCATCGCCCTGGCGGTGCTCCTCGCGCTGGTTGAAACCTGGGCCGGCATCGCGCTTGCCTACGCCACCGACGGGCCGACGACTTTCTGGATCGTGCTGGTGGCCTGCACCGCGTATTTTGTGAGCCTGCTGACGCGGCCCGGGCATGCGGCGGCCCCTTGCGCGGCGCACAGCCATGGCTCGGAATCGTGAGCCGCCCGCAGCCGCCGGTTACCTGGGAAAGTGGCTGATCGCCCGGGCGATGAGTCCGCCCAGGGCAAGCGGCGCGCCGCACAGCGCCAGCGGGTCGACAGCGGCGGGGATGACCAGGAGTAGCAGCAGTAGCGAGAGCGCGAGCGTTGCCCCGATCACGCACAGGGCAAAGCCGATGGGACTGTGCTCGAGAAACTCGCGGCTGCGGATGAGGCGCACGAGGTAGCCGTCGACGCAGGCAAGCAGCACGAAGCTCGTCACCCAGGGTAGCCATTGCGTCAGCACCGCCAGCCGATAGCTGGCGAGCAGGACGAGCGCGTCGAAGCCCTGCGCATAGCGGTTGTGAAACAGCCGTTGCACAACCTCTGCCATGTGCGCTTCGAGCGCGGCATTGGCGGCGGTGACCGCGGCAGCGGGCGGAGCGGCAAACGCCGCCGGCGCCAGTTCCTCGCGCTGGCCGTAGAGCGCGAGCGCGCGCGCCAGAATCCGGTTCGCCGGGTCCGCGCCCCAGAACGTGACATTGCGCTCGTGCTCCAGACGCAGCTGTGCGAGGAAGCGCCCCGGCGCGTGGACCGAGGGCAGGTAGAGCGTGTAGACGAGCAACGCGCAAAGGACAAGCGCCAGGCCGCGCCACGCCGTCATGGTGCCGTGGGCGCGGGCGGAACCGCAGCCTCGTCCGCGCCGGAATCCAGGATCGGGACCCGGCCCTTGAGCAGGCGTCCCCCGGACACCAGCGCGAAATACTGCAGGTTGGGGAGCTTGCCCAGGATGTCCGCGGGGATGGTCTCCTCGCGCGTCTCCCGCAGCCGGCGCGAGAGGCTGCCGGAGAAATCGGGCCAGCGCGCGTGCGTGTGGGTGCCCAGCGAGACCTCGACGCTGTGGATGGGCGTCTTGCCGAAGGTCTCGACAATGAAATCCTGGGTGGGGCGGTCTTTGGAGCGCAACGCGATCAGGTTGTTGAGGTTGCCCACGGCGCGACGCGCGGCTTCCTCGCTGCCCAGCCGGTCGGCCAGATCGGCCAGAGTTTGCATCGCGCAGGTCGTGTAGATGCCCGACTCGGCGCCCTTGTTGAGGATCTGAATGAGCGGCTGATTGATCACGTCGGCGATCTCATCCACGAACAGACTGATGCGCGGCTCGGCAGCATCGAGGTTGTAGCGCATGCCGGCCAGCGCGGCCAGATCGGCGAGCAGGATCGCACCCAGGGCGCCCCCGACCGCGGCATCGGGCAGCGAGTCGAGGGCCACATAGAACACGCGCCGCGCGCGCACGATCTTGTCCAGGTTCAGGATCGGCCGCGCGTCCTTCCCATCCAGCGGATCGGGCGACAGTGAGCGCCCCAGGTCGCCCGAGGTGAGCATGGCCAGGATCGGCAACAGGTTCGCCGTGATCTTCTGATAGTGCTCGCGCGGATGATGATAAATGCGCAGCTGCGCATCGATCGCGGGCGTGCCGTATCGCGGCGCCAGGTAACGCTCGTAGTAGGTGACGTAGCCCACCAGGTCGTCGCTCGCGGCATCCGCCGGCCGGCGCAGCTTGCCCTCGGCGGCGCGCTTGATGTAGGGGCGGACCAATTCGCGCCAACCGGGCGGCCCTGCAGCGGCGAGGTGGCGCTCGAGCGAGCGCAGCAGCACGCCCTCGATGCCGCCTTCGATGCAGCGCGAGAGCTTGGCGAGGCTGGGGCGATCCTCGAGATCGACCAACCCTTGTACCACGACGTTGACGGCGTCCCAACCGAAGGCGGAGAAACTGCCGCTGGTGTCCGGCGGCATGAGCGCCTGGATGCGCGAGGCGAGCTCGGTGGGCTTCTGCCAGTTGAACAGCGGATCGAAGCGTATGCCGCGCTCGGGAAAGGCCGGGTGGAACTCGACGAAGGCGTCGGCCCGGCCAGCGTCCTGGCAGGCGCGCAGGACGTTGCTTTTCAGGCGTTTGGAGTTCTTCGGATCGATGACGATGACCACGTCGCCGCGGTACACCGCCTGCGCCGCCAGCACCGACAGGGTGACGCCCTTGCCGGACTGGGTGGTGCCGATGATTAGCGTCCCACCCTCGAAGTTGCGTAGCGGCCGATGCAGCGCGCGCTCCACGGGCTCGACGCCATGGATGTAAGGCAAGCCGATCTCCGTGTCTGGCTGGATCGCGCGCCGCGCGCCGGGCGCGCGCAGCAGCCACGCTGGCGCTACCCAGTCGCGAAAGGGCACCTTGGCGAGCTCGTAAAGACGCTGCGAGTGGACCGGGAGCCACTCGAAGCCGAACCCCAGGAACAGTTGCTCCGGATCGCGGCAACAGGTGCGAAACCGTCGCACGCTGATTGTTTCCATGGCGCGGCCGCCCAGCGCGGCGCGCAAGCGCAGCAGGCGCAACGCCTGGCGGCCACGATAGAGCGCCAGGATCAGGCTCACGGCGCAGAGCGCGAGTGGCACGCCGAGGGCGGCGCCGGCCTGCTCGGCGAGCACGCCCAGGAGCACGCCACCGGCGGCCCACGCGAGCGCGGCGTAGAGCTCGTAGACACGCCGCCATGGCATTTCGTATCGGCGCAGGCTGAGCACCGCCCAATGCCTTAGGCTGCGCTCGCCGCCGCACCGGCGTGCGCAGCGAAGCCGCTGACACAGCCGGACGCGAGAACCACGCCGAGCACCGGTTCCTGGTCGACCTCGAGCAGGCACGTGCGCGACTGTCCAGCCTCCGGATTGCACACGAGCATGTGGGCATCGCTCAAGGCGCGTACCGCCAGCGCCGGGTCGACCTGGCGCCGCGCGAATTCGCGCAGCGGCACGAACACCCCGTCCGCCAGCACGCGAGCCGGCCGCGGCAGGGTGTTCGAGTCGAGGCGGGCGATGATCTGGCGCAGCGCGTCGCGCACTGCCGGGTGCAGGCGCGCCGGCGCGACGAGGGCGAGCGGCAGGGCGGGGCGCGCTGGGCGCGGCGCTGACTGCGCCGCACCGGGCGCCTCAACAGCGGGCAGCCCGTGGGGCCGCGGCGTGGGCGCGTCCGCGACAGCGCTGTCTGCTTGCGCGTCACCTTCGAGCACGAGCGCGGCCGCACGCCGCACCAGCCGATCGAGCGTGTTGCCGTTACCCGGGAGCGCGGTCCCGGAGAGTGCAGCGACGAGATGCGGCACAACCACACTGTTGCCCTGGGCGAGGTATTGCAGAATCGCCGGACCGACGACCTGCGCCATCGCCACGATGGCCAAGGCGCGGACGGGCGCATTGTTCTGCGTCCAGCACGTGTGGTAGCGCCGGGTATCGGTCTCCTGCAGCCAGAGCGCGAGCGGTTGCCGGTACGCAGGCCACGCGCCGCCCCGGGCATTGTGCACGCGCAGGTGATTCAAGGTGCGGTGCAGCTCGCTGCACAGTCCGGCCAGGAACGTGGCGTAGCGCCACCGTGGCTCGAGGGTTGCGCGCGCGGTAATGGTCTGGCGCCCTCCAAAGAGCGCGCCGTCGGTGGCCTGCAGCGCGTAGAAGCCGATGGCCAGCCCCGCGCGCAACAGGCCGCCAGCCTCCGCATAGGGACCGTCCGGCGTCGCCGGCAGCAGATGCACGTATTGCGCGTAGCGTTCGACCACGCTGCCGATGTCGCGATCGAACACCACCTGTTCCGCGCCGTAGGCGTCCCGCAGGCGACGCAGCCAATCGCCGTGGGCTGCGAGGAGGTCGGCGACGGCGATCGCCGGCAATCCCGGGTCGGTAGTTGGGTACTCACGATCCGCGGCGCGGATCGGCGCGGTCCGTACCTCCGGAGGCAAGTGCATCCAGTGCGCGAAGAAAGTGCCAAGCGACGGCATGACGGCAACCCAAATCGATCTTGCGGCATTTTCGATAGCGGGCGCGTGCGGCAACAACTCACTAAGGCTGCGGATCCGCCACGCTTAACTGCGCGCATTCCGGCGCGCGGGCGTTGACACGGGCCGGCGGCGCGGCGTAGTTTGTCTTCGCGCAACAGCTGGCCGTGCGCGACGTTGTTCCGGCGAGCCCCGAGACAGGAAGCGCGCATTCGCGCGCACGACGACGGCGCCCCTTGAGGTCGCGCTGGACGTTCCTGGAACCCACAGCAGTGAAACTTCGCGCTCGCGTCGCGTGCTGTCGCCGCCGCACGCCGCGCGTCGCCGCAGGTCGCGTGCTCAGGGACGCGCCTGCTGCGCTTGCCAGCAACCCGGGAGTCGCTATGGATAGAACGCGCGTGGATGTGCCGCTGGAACGCTTTGGTTTCGGCGGTGTGCCGATCACGGTCCCGGGATTGGCCGAGGCGCACGACCTGGTGCCCGACATCGATCACAGTTACGTGTTCGAGAAGACGCCGCTCGCGATCCTGCGCGCGTGGTGGATGAGTGCAACCCGCGAGCCGCTGTACATTCACGGCCCGTGGGGCTGCGGCAAGACCAGCAGCGTCGAGCAGTTCTTCGCGCGGCTCAACGTGCCGGTCGTGCCCATCATGGGCCGCGAGCCGATGGAGAAGGCGGACCTGGTCGGCATGTACGTGCTCGGCGCCGACCGGCGGATGGAGTGGGTCGACGGCCCGGCGGCGCTTGCCTGGCGCCACGGCTACGTGCTGCTGATCAACGAGTTCTCGAAATGCAACCCGGGCTTCTGGGTGGCCAACAACGAGGTACTCGAAGGCAAGCCCATCTTCATCGAGCAACGCCAGGAGCTGCTCAGGCCGCATCCGGACAGCCGGGTGGTGGTCACCGACAACACCCGCGGCCTGGTCGGCGATGAAACCGGCCTCGCCCAGGGGCGCTTGCGCCAGGACGCGAGCGTCATGGACCGGTTCTGGTCGCTGCAGATGGAGTACATGGCAGCCGACCCTGAAGTGCGCCTCGTGCAGCGGCGCTTCGCCGAACTGGGCGAGGAAGTGGCCGAGCGTTTCGCCAAGACGCTGCGCCGGATCGCCGAGGATGTGCGCGCCTGTTTCATGGGCGCGTCGAAGGACAACGACGCGATCGAGGCCACGATCTCGACGCGCACGATGCTGCGCATCGCCGACCTGGTGCTGCTGTTCCTGGAGGGCGCCAAGCACGGCATCGATCCGTTCCGCCTGGCCTTCGAGATCGGCCTTACCAACAAGTGCGACGAGACCACGCGGCACACGATCCACAAGGTGGTGCAGCTGCACGTGGGCAACAACTTTGTGGGCGGGTCCGGGGACGCGGCGGCACCGCGCGCCTCCTAAAGCGAGGTGTCGACGCGAATGACTGCGGGACGCCGGCGCACCCGCCCGGGGTCCCAACCGTTGACCGGGGCATGCATGCTCTACGTGGACCTGTTTGAATCGAATGCGATCGCGATGTTTGCCTACGACCTGGACGCGCAGCACCTGTTCATTCACTTCAAGACCGGCGGCGTGTACGTCTATCAGGCGGTGCCGCGCGCGGTCTTCGACGCCTTTCGCGCGGCGCCGTCGAAGGGCCAGTTTTTTCGCCACGCGATCCGGGATCGGTTCGCGGCGCGCCGCCTGTCGCCGGGCGAGGTCGCCGAGCGACTGCAGGAGCACGCTGGCGTGGTTGGCGTGGCCGACCGCGCGCGGCTGGACATCGCTGCGCTGCAACGGCCGTGGAAGGCGGGGATATTTTTCTGATGCACCCGCCGCGTCTACTCGCCCGCGACGCAAGGTCGTACCTGGCGACGCCCATCGGGCAGATTCACCTGGCCGGCGTGACCGGCGGCAGGCCGACCACGGCGGTGCTGCTCTTGCTCAACGGCTCTATCGTCTATGGCGACCGCCGCCTCGACCGGGAAGGCAACGTCGTGCACCTCGATCCGCGTCGCTTTCACGCGCGCTGGCCGGAGCGCACGGTCCTGGTCGATGAAGTCGGCACGCTGCGCGCGGTGGAGACGACGCTGAAGGCGCTGTGGCGAGCGCGCCTGGCCGACGCCAAGCGGACTTTGCCGGGCGAGGCTTTCGTGGCGCGCTTCTTCGACGCCGCGACGACCTGGGGCGCGGGCGAGCTGCTGGCCGACGTGCCGTGGCTTCCCGGCAAGCTGTTCGCGCGCATCACTGGCTACCCGATCCAGGAGGGCTACGGCCGCGCCCTGTATCTGCAGGCGCTGCACGGTTTGGTGCAGCGGGAGCAATTCGCCAGCGGTGCGTTGCGCGCGGCCATGCTGCCGGCAACCAAGACCGATACCGTCGCCTACTGGATGTTTGCCCGGGCCAGGGAGCTCCTGGTCCTCACCCGCACCTGGGGGCTCGCCGCAGGCCACTGGCTGTGGGAGTATGTGTCTGAGCTCGATGCGCAGCGGGCTGAGGTCGCAATCGCCGGCGAGCGCGCAGGCGCCCGGCTGCGTGGACAACGGGTCGCCGCCGACGTGATCCTGTGCCAGGCCTACCGCGTGTGCATCGCGGGCGAGGCCGTGGTGGTCACGCAGCAGGCAATGGCGTGGGGCACCGATGGCGGGGTGCGGATCCTGGTTCCCGACGGCGAGCAGGGCGGGAGCGCGGTCCGCCAGTGCGCGAGTTACATTGACGCGGACGACCGCTTTCGGCCGGAGCTTGCCGCCCAGGATCGCGCCGCGCTCGCCGCGCTCATCCGCGAACTGCGGGCGCAGGACGCCGGGCGCCCATTCCTGCCCGCGCCGCGCCGCGCATTGTGGGCCGGCGGGCTTGGAGCGGGGGCGGGTAGCAATCCCGCACTCGGCGCCCAACATCTGTCTAACAGGAACGTGCCTGGTTTGGCGGCGCTCGTGCCGCCGGCACCGGGATGAAGCGGAGCGAAGCGATGAAGTTAAACGACGGAACGATGGCGGCGGTGCCGGCGGCGGTCGAACTGGCGCCGCAAGCCATTGCGGAGGACGTCCTCCTCGAAAAATATGCCAAGGGCGACGAGCGCACGGCCGACGACGTCCGCCGCCGGGTGGCGCGCGCGCTCGCCGCGGTAGAAGCGCCCGAGCAGCAGGCGCGCTGGGAGGAAGCCTTCCATCGCGCCCAGGTCGATGGGCTCATCCTCGGCGGGCGGATCAACTCCGCGGCGGGGACCGAGCTCAAGGCCACCCTGATCAACTGCTTCGTACAGCCGGTTGGCGACAGCATCTCCGACGATGGCGACGAGGTCGGCATCTATGCGGCATTGAACGAGGCGGCCGAGACCATGCGCCGCGGCGGCGGGGTGGGCTACGACTTCTCCCGCATCCGGCCGCGCGGCGCCCATGTCAAGGGCACCAACAGCCGTGCCAGCGGCCCGCTGTCGTACATGCGCGTGTTCGACCAGTCCTGCGAAACCGTGGAGTCGGCCGGCGCGCGCCGCGGGGCGCAGATGGGCGTGCTGCGCTGTGATCATCCGGACGTGGAGGCGTTCATTCACGCCAAGGACCAAGGCGATTTGCGCAACTTCAACTTGTCGGTGGCCGCAACCGACGCTTTCCTGCGGGCGGTGACGGCGGATGCGCCGTGGGAGCTCGTGCACCGGGCCCCGCCGGCGGCGGAGTTGATCGCTGCGGGGGCGTACCGGCGCGGCGACGGACTGTGGGTCTATCGCCAGGTGCCGGCGGCCGACCTGTGGCAGCAGATCATGGCCAGTACCTACGATCATGCCGAGCCTGGCGTGGTCTTCATCGACACGGTCAACCGGGACAACAACCTGTCCTATTGCGAACTGATCGAGGCGACCAATCCCTGCGGCGAGGAACCGTTGCCCGCGTATGGCTGCTGTGATCTGGGCAGCATCGACCTGACGCGCTTCGTGCACGCGCCATTCACGGCCGAGGCCCGCTTTGACACGATAGCTTTCGAGGAAGTCGTGGCCGTCGCGGTGCGGATGCTCGACAACGTCCTCGACGCGACCGTCTGGCCGCTGCCGCAGCAGAGTCGGGAGGCGGCCGCGAAGCGACGCATCGGCCTGGGATTCACGGGCCTGGGCGACGCGCTGTTGCTGCTCACGCTGCGCTACGACGCCGAGGAAGGCCGGCACATGGCGGCGCACATCGCCCGCGCGCTGCGCGACGCGGCCTACCGGGCATCGGTGGCACTGGCCCGGGAAAAGGGGCCGTTCCCGCTGTTCGCCGCTGAGGCTTACCTGGCCGCACCGCGCTTTGCCTCGCGCCTGCCGGAGGACATCAAGGCGGCGATTCGTGAGCATGGGGTGCGCAACAGCCACCTGCTCGCCATCGCGCCGACCGGAACGATTTCGCTCGCTTTCGCCGACAACGCCTCCAACGGCATCGAGCCGGCGTTCAGCTGGTTCTACACGCGCAAGAAGCGCATGGCCGATGAGACGCGCAAGGAATACCCGGTCGAGGATCACGCCTATCGACTGTTCAAGCAGCGCTGCGCCATCGGCGCCGACGTCACGGTCCTGCCGTTCGATCCGGTGCGCAGCCTTCCTCCCGGCACGATCTGGGAGGAGCGCGACAGTAAGCGCTACGCCATGCTGCCGCCGTATTTCGTCACCGCGCTGGAGATGCCGGCGCTCGATCACATGCGCATGAGCGCGGCCGTACAGCCGTTCGTCGACACCGCCATCAGCAAGACCGTGAACGTGCCCGCGGACTATGCGTTTGCCGACTTCAAGGACCTCTACCTCGAGGCCTGGAAGAGCGGCCTGAAGGGTCTTACCACCTACCGGCCGAACACCGTCGTCGGGTCGGTGCTGGAGGCGCCGCGACAGGCCGTTGCCCCGGAGGATTTCGACGTCACCGATCCGGATCGTCGCATCCGCCTGGAGAAGGCGCCGCAACCGCCGCTGGCGAGCTTGCGCTGGCCGGGCCGCCCGGAACTGGTCAACGGCAATCCGTGCTGGACCTACGCGGTGCGCCATCCGCTCGGCGATTTCGCCGTGTTCATCGGACACATCGACAACGGACCGACGTATCCGTTCGAGGTCTGGGTCAACGGTGGCGAACAGCCGCGCGGCCTCGGTGCGATCGCCAAGACCCTGTCCATGGACATGCGCGCCGAGGACCGGCAGTGGCTGCACTTGAAGCTCGCCGCGCTGGAGAAGGCCAGCGGCGATGACGCCTTCGACATGGCGTTGCCACCCTCGGGCGAGAAGGTGCGCGTGCCGAGCCTGGTATCCGGTTTCGCGCGCTTGATCCGCTATCGCTGCAACGAACTGGGCGCCTTCAGCCACGACGCCAAGGATGCGACGCCGGTCGTCGACGCGCTGATCGGTCTCAAGGAGCCCAAGGCGGGACCCGACGGGACGCTCAGCTGGACGGTCGACATCGTCAATCACAACACGGGCGATGACTGCGTCCTGTTCCTGAAGGAACTGGTCATGCCCGATGGACAGCGCCGGCCGTATTCGATGTGGCTCTCCGGGGAATACCCGCGCACGCTCGACGGGCTGTGCAAGGCACTCAGCCTCGACATGCGCGTGTGCGATCCGGCCTGGATCGGGATGAAGCTGCGCAAGCTGCTCAATTATGCGGAGACCAACGGCTCGTTCCTGGCCCGCATTCCCGGCTCGGACAAGTCCCAGTCGTGGCCGTCGACGATCGCCTATCTGGCGCAATTGATGATTCACCGGTATGCGCTGCTCGGCATTCTCAACGAAGCAGGCTACCCGGTCGCGCACATCGGGATCCTGGACGTGCCGGGAGCCGAACAGGCCGCTCGCGCGCAAATGAAGCCCCTGCCGGGCAAGAAGTGCCCGGAGTGCGGCAACAAGACTGTGATCCGCAAGGACGGTTGCGATTTCTGCACCGCGTGCGGGCACATCGGGGCGTGCGGCTGAGGCGAGGCGGCCATGTTCGACCACGCCTTGGCGCAACGCATCGAGCGGGCCAAGCGCCGGGCCCACGGCCGCTGGCCGGGCATCCTGGAGCGGCTGGGCGTGGATGCGGCGGTGCTCGGCGGGCGCAACCAGCCGTGCCCGGCGTGCGGTGGGAAGGACCGCTTTCAGTTCACCGACAAGTACGCTGACGGCAACTACGTGTGCCGCGGCTGCGGGCCCGGCGATGGCTTCGCACTGCTCATCTTGTGTCGCGACTGGAAATTCATCGACGCGCTCAAGGCCGTCGAGGGCGTTGTCGGCCGGGCGCTCGAGCACGCGGCGCCGCCCACCCCAGGCGCATCGCCGCAGGGCATGCGCAAACTCGCCGAAGACATCTGGCAGGAAGCCCAGCCGATCGCGGCCGGCGACGCGGTGGCCACCTATCTTGCCCGCCGCGGCATCGTGCTCGCCAAGTATCCGGCCGTCTTGCGCACGCACGCGGCGCTCGGCTACTACGTGCGACAGCCCGGCCAGGCGCGAGCGAAGCGCGTGCGCGACTACGCGGCCATGGTGGCGGCGGTGCAGGGGCCCGACGCTCGGCTGGTGAGTCTGCACCGTACCTATCTGGAGCATGGCGCGAAAGCAGCAGTGACCGACAGCAAGAAGCTGCTCACCGCCGGCATCTGCGGTGCGGCGGTGCGGCTGTTCGAACCCGCGGATGAACTGGCCGTCGCGGAAGGCATCGAGACCGCCCTGGCCGTTCACGCGAGCACCGGCGCGCCCACCTGGGCCGCGCTCAGTGCGGCCAACCTGGAAAAGCTCTGGATTCCGGCCCGCATCCGCAAGATCGGCATCTACGCCGACCATGACGCGAGTTACACCGGGCAGGCCGCCGCCTACGCGCTGGCCCGGCGCATCAAGATGCAGGCCCGCGGCCAGGCTGCGCCGGAGGTCGCCGTGCACATTCCGCACCGCGTCGATACCGACTGGGCCGATGTGCTGTGCGCAGGGTTAGAACGGGCCGCGTGAGAGCGCTCGGCGACGCTCGCGCCGACACCACACTGACAGTCCCCAGACACCCGACCGGTCAGGGCGCGCGAGCGCGCGTTTCCCTGCGGAGCAGTGGCCATGAGCAAGGCCCTCAACGACGTCATGCTGGTCAGTCTCGAGGTCCGCATCTGGAGCGGGCGCAAGAAGCTGCGCCCCGAAGACCTGACTGCATCGGGCAGGCTGCCGCCAGCCGATCTGGTGTCGCTGGGCTCGAAGCGGCTGTGCAGTCCCGAGGCCCTGCAACCGTTCTTTCAGGTCAAGCGCCGCGCGGAAGCGCGCTGCCAGGCGATCGGAGTGCGCTTCGCGCGCGCGTTCGCCATTCCGAAAGCCGCCGCCAAGCCGCTGCTCGTGCAATTGAACGAGCTCGGCCGGCAGTTTCGCCAGGCGCGCAGCACCTTTCTCGCCGCCTACGACGCCGAGCGCGCGCACTGGCAGGAACAGCATCCCGGATACGAGCGGCTGATCGCGGCGGAGTTGCTGCCGCAAGCGGTGGTGGCGACGCGGCTCGCGTTCGGCTACGAAGTATTCGCCATCAACGCGGTCGACGGGGATGGCGAGCTCGCGGCGCTGCTGGAGCAGGGCGGCGCCGGCAATCTGGCCGGCGGGCTCGTCGGCACGCTCTACCAGGAAGTGGCCAGCGAAGCCTGCGCCTTCATGCGCGAGTCACTCACCGGGCGCACCGAGGTGACGCAAAAATTCCTGCGCCCGGTACGGGCGCTTCGGCAAAAACTGGCCGGGCTCGCGTTCCTGGACCCTGGCCTCGGCCCGCTGGTGGAGCGCATCGACGAAGTGCTGGTAGCCGTACCGGCGCAAGGACGCATCGACGGCGCGGCGCTCGCGGCACTGCGCGGCGTCGTGACGCTGTTGACCGACCCGGGCCGCATGCGCGAACACGGTCAACTCATGCGCGCGCGCTCGAGCCATGCGCCCGGCGCTGCCGCGCTCGGCGCGGAGGAGGGCGCTCCCCCGGCGGCACCCGGGCCGGTTCCGGCGCCGCCGCCACCGCGCGTGCCCCGCCTCGATGCCTTCTGGTAGTTGCCCGTGGCGGCGCGACCGCGCGCCCTGGGCTATCGCCCCATGAAGCCCTTGGCGCTGGAGCGCTCGCTGCACATCCTGGGTCCGGTGCTGGGCAAGAAGCGCGGTGTGGACGTGCGCATCGGCGGCAGCAGAGCCTGCACCGACGGCAACACGATCTGGCTCCCCGCGCTGCCGCTCGATGATGCAGAGGCGGCGGCCCTGGGCTTCGGGTTGCTGTTGCACGAGACCAACCACCTGCGCTACACCGATTTTGCGGTTGCCAAAGGCGAGGGCCTGGCGGGCGCTCTGACCAACGCGCTGGAGGACGTGCGCATCGACCTGCTAGGCCAGCAAGCGTATCGCGGCGCGCTGCGGGAGGAAGAGGCCTTGGTGGCTGCGCTCATCCGCCGCGGCGAGGCGAAGGCTTGCGCCGCCGACGCAGCCCCGGCGCGCATCCTCGAGAATTACGTGATGTGGCGACTCGAACACGAAGTGCTCGGCGTCGCCGCGGCGCAACCCCTGGCCGCGGCGGCCGAGCACCTGTTTTGCCAGACCTTTGTGCGCGCCGTACAGGAGAAGCTCGACGGGCTGATGTTCGGTGTGCGCAACTGCCGCTCGACCTGCGAAGCGCAGGCGCTCGCCCAGCGCATCGTGCAGACGCTCGAGGCCGAGGCACGCGCCGAGGCAACATCGTTGGCGGCGATGCCGGACCGAGGGGCTGCGCCCTCGGACGCGTCCCCCAGCGCGCTGCGCCAGGCCCTCGACGCGGGACCCGAGGAACACGCGCGCGGCATCGGCGAACTGGCGCAGACGGCGCTCAACGCCAAGGGCCGCGAAGCGCCAGGGTCAAACCTGGCGCTCGCCCGCGGTGCGCCCTTGCGCTCCGCCCCGGGCGCTGGGAGCAGCGCGGGCTTCGCGCTCGAGGTCAAGGCGGCCACCAATGCGTTGCGCCAGCGCCTTTCCGGATTACTGCAGACGCAAATGCTGTGCCGCCACTATCCGGCGGTCACCGGCCGCCGCATCGACCCGCGCCGCCTCGGCCGGATCGAGACTGGAGAAGCGCGCCTGTTCATGCGCGCCATGGCGGGACTTGCGACTGACACCGCGCTCCAGATCCTGATTGACCGGTCCGGCTCGATGGGCGCGTCGCGCGGGCGCGAGAAGGCCGGCGTGCCACGTCCGATCGAGGTGGCGCGCGCGGCGTGCTACGCCACCGCGCTGGCACTGCAGCCGGTGCCCGGTCTCGCCGTAGCCGCCGCCGCCTTTCCGGGGAACGGCCAAGAGGAGGTGGCGATACTCACTCAGTTTCACCAGCGCGTGGACCGCCACGCGGCGCGATTCGCAAGTCTCGAGGCCGGCGGCGGAACGCCGCTCGCTGAAGCACTGCTGTGGGGGGCAGGCGAGCTGCTCAGCCGACCGCAGGCGCGGCGCATCCTGCTGCTGGCAACTGACGGCGCCTACGACGCGCAGCTTGGCCGAGCGATGACCACGCGGCTTGGCGCAGCCCGCATTGAGACCCTCGGCATCGGCATTCACTGCGACGTGTCGCACCTTTTTGCGCACTCCCGAACGGTCGCCACGATCGTCGACCTGCCGCAGGCGATGTTCGATTTGTTGCTCGAAGCGCTGCGCGGTGCGGCGTAGCGCTCGGCCGTCTCGGCACATACCCGTTAGGTCCCAACTCGACCGACCGAGATCGGCCTGAAAAACTCGTTGGCGAACTGGAGCAAGAGCAGCGGCAAAATTCGACCTCATAGAGCGGCCGCTGTTGAAACGCTACGCGGTCGGGTGATGGTTTATGACCCCCGGCAAAACCGCGTTGCCCAAGTCTTGAGCAGTTTTTCGGAATAGGCCATGAGCCGACGGTTGGCGTCGCGGTGCAAATTTCGGGTAAGCGGCCATTCCGAAAATATCGAGGCGCTTGAGTGGGTGATTGTGCCTCGATTGGGGGTCCGTCGGTCCGTTAGACAGAATGGCCGTTCTGTAGGAGGCTCGTCTCCGTCAACGTGGGTTGCGCACCGAAGTGCGCCGAGCCACATGCGGTTGGATGGGCCAGCCGCAGACCATCTGGAGACGAGCCATGGACGAGAATACCAAGTTCTTTGTCGGACTGGATGTTCATAAGGAAACCATTTCGATTTCGGTGTGTGAGGCGGGTCGGGAAGCGAGCCAGTTTCGGGGAACGATTCGGCACGACGTGCCTGCTTTGCTCAAAGTGCTGCGCAAGCTGGGGGCGCCTGCCACGCAACTGGTGGCTTACGAGGCGGGCCCGACGGGCTACGGCCTGTACCGGCGCCTGGTTGAGCAAGGCTATGCCTGCCAGGTCGTTGCTCCGTCGCTGATTCCCCAGCGTGCCGGCGAGCGCATCAAGACCGATCGGCGCGACAGTGCACGGCTGGCCGAGTTGCTGCGTGCCGGGGAACGCACGCCCATCTGGGTACCGGACACCGAGCACGAAGCGCTGCGCAATTTGTGGCGTGCCCGCGAGGACGCGCTGCACACGCGCCTGAAGGCGCGCCAGCAGCTCAAAGCCTTCCTGCTGCGCCACGGCCGCATCTATGCCGGCAAGACCTCCTGGAACAAGACCCATGCGCGCTGGCTGGCCGAGCAGTCCTTCGAACAGGCCGGCGATCAATTGGCATTCACCGAATACGTCCTGGCGACGCAAGCAGCCGACCAACGTCTCGGCCGCTTGGATCAGGCCCTGGTGCAGTCCACCGCCGGATGGCGCTTTGAAACGGTCGTGTCTGCCTTGCGCACGTTGCGCGGTATCGACAGCGTCAGCGCCATTGGCCTGGTCGCGGAAATCGGCGACATCCAGCGCTTTGCCCACCCGCGGCATCTGATGAGCTACCTCGGGCTGGTGCCCTCCGAGCGCTCCAGTGGCAATACCGTGCGCCGCGGTGGCATTACCAAGACCGGCAATGCCCATGCGCGCCGCCTTCTCACCGAAGCCGCCTGGCATTACCGCTATCCGGCGCGCCTGAGCAAGCTCCTCAGCAACCGTCAGCAAGGCCAGCCCGAGGTCATCCGCCACCACGCCTGGAAGGCCCAGCTCCGCCTGTGCGCTCGCTTTGCTCATCTGCAGCGTCGCGGCGTTCACATCAACAAGGTCTGTATCGCCACCGCACGCGAGCTCACTGGCTTTATCTGGGCGATCGCCCGCATGGCGGCGATGACACCGGGCCCTTGAAACCAAATTCGGGGTATTGGGCGATGCGCCACGAATCACGATAGGAAGAACCCTCAACGGTTCTATCTCCAGACCCTTTGGGTAACCTGCGCCCCTTAGACCGAGGCAGCTTCCGCGACGGACTCTCCCACAGTGGTAACCAACCCACGGATATCAGGCTGATCCATCGTCGTTGCACTCAGACTTGTGGCCAGCGCCCAATACCCCGATCGATGACAATCAACTCCCTCCATTGACACAAACGGCCATATCAGAACCGCAGCAGATTGCCGACGTCGGTTATCGATTGCCGCCCGACGCGGCGACTAGAACTGGAGTAGGCTGCTCGTGAACTGGACTTCCCAGGATTCAGTGGACGGGCCGCCCACAATCAGGCGATGGTCCGGTTTGTTGTTTGGTTCGGCGGCTGCTAGAGGCTAGGTCGGAGTGGCAATTTTGAGCCCGACGATGCCGACAATGATGAATCCCAAACTGACGAGACGCCCGATATTGGCAGACTCTCCCAGTAGCACCATGCCTAGGATTGCGGTGCCTACAGCGCCTACCCCGACCCACACTGCGTAGGACGTGCCCACGGGAAGGGACTTCATTGCTACGCCCAGCATGCCAAGGCTGACAATCATCGCCAAGACCGTCCCGACGGTGGGCCACAAGCGCGTGAATCCTTCCGTGTACTTCAGTCCGATTGCCCAACCAATCTCGAAAAGCCCCGCTACGACCAGGATCACCCACGCCATGCGAACTCCCGGTTGCGATGTATCGATAGAGGTGGCTCGGTTAGTTGAGACAGATTTTGGCGTTTCGTAAGTGAATTCCCTGCGGTGGTGGATCTCTTTCAAGCTGCGTTCTTGACGGTCTGTTGGGCGAAGTATGCCTCGTCCGGGGTTCGGTTGCCGAGTGCAGTGTGCGGGCGCCGACCGTTGTAGAAATCGAGGTATCGACCGACGCCGGCTTTGGCCGCGCTGACGCTGGGGTAGGCATGCAGGTAGACCTCTTCGTACTTGATCGTCTTCCACAGCCGTTCCACGAAGATGTTGTCACGCCAGCAACCCCGCCCGTCCATGCTGATCGCCACCCCGTGACCATGCAGCATCGTGGTGAAGGCGTCGCTGGTGAATTGCGTGCCCTGGTCGGTGTTGAAGATCTCCGGCTTGCCGTAACGGGCAATGGCTTCCTCGACGGCTTCGACACAGAAGTCGGCCGTGAGCGTGTTCGATACCCGCCACGCCAGCACCCGCCGCGTCGCCCAATCCATGACCGCCGCGAGGTAGATGAAGCCGCGTTGCATGGGCAAATACGTGATATCCATCGCCCACACGTGATCTGCGCGCTCGATGGCGAGGTGGCGCAGCAGGTACGGGTAGATCTTGTGACCCGGATGGCGCTTGCTGGTATTGGCCCGGCGGTACAACGCCGTGATGCCCATCTTCGCCATGAGCGTACCCACGTGCAGGCGGCCGGCGTGAGGATGCCCTTCGCGGGCGAGAATCCGGGACAGCTGCCGCGCCCCGAGAAATGGGTGCTCCAGGTGCAACTCGTCGATGGCGCGCATCAACGCCAGGTCCCGCTCCGGGGTCGGTGCCGGCAGGTAATACACGTTCGACCGCGAGATCTCCAGCAACTCCGCCTGCCGCTTCACCGGCAGCCGATGTGTCTTGATGATCATCGCTTTGCGCTCGCATCGCCCACGCGACCGAGCGCGACTTCCAAAAAATCGACTTCCAACGCCAGCTGTCCGATCTTCGCCTGCATCTCCTTCGCGCTGGGGCCCTGTTCCGCCCCGCGCTTCTCAGCCGGCGACATGAACACGCCGATCGCCCCCTCCAACAACTGCGTCTTCCACTGCGTGATCTGGTTGCCGTGCACGTCGTACTTCGCCGCCAGCTCCGCCAGCGTCTTGTCACCCTTCAGCGCCGCCAAGGCCACCTTCGCCTTGAACGCCGCCGTATGGTTCCGTCTCGGCCTTCTCATTGCACTGCTCCTTTGCCGGCGATATCCTCGCCGATGAGAGCAGGTCTTTCACTTAAACGCCAGTCTCATTTTGCCGAGCCAGCTCTGATTGAAGAACCAAGGCTAAATTATAGATGATGTAACTGCAGGGACAGTAGCGCGTGATGAGAACGTCGACTGTCTGGGTGGATCGAAGCGCGACGGTCGATGCCGCTTGCTCACGGGCAGCTTGAGTCACTCAAGGCGTCAAAGTGCCTGCTCCAAAGCGGCCACCCATTACCGGGCCGCCCGAACGAACGCCAATTCTTAACTTCGGTAAAGTCTGCATCTCCGGCAGCGCGAATGCACCAAGGCGGCGCTGAAATCGAGGCCCCGAATACTGCCGCGACATGTGCTGGCACCATGGACACGAGGCAACGACTGCATGTAGCGCAACAGTCTCCGGCAGCGCCTTCTGTCTCATCTTGCCCGATTACGCGCCGGATTCTGAGCTGGCCACGGCGTTGTCAACCCGGTCGACCGGCCGCTTCGAACCGGTCGCTGTGCCAGCAAAAGAAGACGGCAAGCGGGGATGCGCACGCGGAGGCGAAGGTTTATATTCTCGACGCTGTAAAGCCTATTGCTGAAGAAGCTGGCGCATCCTTCATGGACGCCCGACGGGTTCGTTGTAAACCTTCGCACCGCTCTTTGGAGGAGACGCAGCATGGACCGATTCACCGGCGGTTGCCTGTGCGGCAACGTCCGAATTGTGGCGTCGGGACTCCCATACCGGGTCGGCCTTTGTCACTGTCTCGACTGCCGCAAGCATCATGGGGCTCTTTTTCACGCTTCCGCGGTGTTCCCTCAGGATGCGGTGACGATCGAAGGCGAAACGCGCGACTACGCCGGGCGGTTTTTCTGTCCCCGCTGCGGCTCGTCCGTTTTCGGGCGCACGGCCGACGAAATCGAAGTGAACCTAGGATCCCTGGATGCCCCTGACCAACTGATGCCAACCTACGAAAGCTGGATCGTCCGTCGCGAGTCCTGGTTGCCGCCGTTTCCGCTCACGAGACGATACGAGCGCGATCGTGACGCCACGGGTCGCTTTGAGGAGTAGGTCGCACGAAAAGCTAACGGAGACGTAGGCCGTCCGAATTGGACTTCGACTGGATCATCGGGCCTGCTCTCCGACGGGGCCGACGCCCCAGCCAGAAGCGATTCCATCGCTGCACGGACCGAATGGGCTGGTTGAAGATCGTGTGGTCACGTCGCCGAGGACACTTAAATCTGCCGCCTTAAAGAGCGTCACGCTGTTGCCGCTCGAATTCGCGACCGGGACCTGCTCGCCGTCGAAGCTCGCCCCGGTCGGGCCGCTTAACAAGCTCGCATTGGCGCTGATCGTAGCCACGATGTCGCCGGTGCTCGCCTGGACGACGGTGAGCGAACTGTCGGCGCTGTTTGGCACGCGCTTGTTGGCGGTCATATTGCTGGGAAGGTTGCTGACAAAAGGAAAGGTGCTGACGCTGCCCCCCCCTTGGGGTTGGTCTTCAGGGAGTGTCATGGGGCACCACGTACTGCACTGTGCCCTCGGCGTTGGAATAGATTTCGTCGATTTGAAAGGTATGGAAGGTCGCCACGGAAACCGTGGCGAAGTCCGCAAGCGCGAACGCGAGCAGTGCTCTAACCGAATGGATCATGCCGTCCCCTCGGGTCGACTGCGGTCGACGCGGCCACCAGGGTCGCGCAGCATACTGTTCCGCGCCCGCCGCTCCCTGACAAACTCCCACCCGGACGGCGCCGCCGAGCGCCTGCCCCCACGTTGCCAAGACCCGGCCGTCGCTGCCAGAGCGGCGCGCCGCCGCTTCCTATAACTTGTTCTGTTCCCTTGCCGTGGCTCTCACCTTGGCGTTGGTTCTCGGCTATGTGTTTGTTGAGCTGCGACATCACGGTGGCTTGCGCTGCCCTGGGGCTCTGCACCTTATGGCGCAGCAAGCGCTTCATCGGCATGTGATGCTATGCTGCGCCGTCCGTCACGATTGCCAACGGAAAAGTTCAACCGCTAATCAAGGACACTCAGGCAAACTCAGAAGATTGTCCGGGTGAATCCCGTCGTTCTGCGTCTTGATGTATTTGTTGCCGGAATGAATGGCGACGATGACCCAGACGCTATGACCCCCAACACTAACGAAGTATCTGTAAGTGCCGTTCTCAATATCAAGAATGGCTTGGGGTTGACCTCTCTTCCATCTAGCACCATCAGGATTGACGCCTCCGATATTCTGGATACGCTCATGGGGATTTAGACGGTTGGTCTTGTTGATACACTTAACTTGAATATCTTGTGTCATGGTATTATCACTAAAGTAGTTGCAATAAGAAGGTGGAGTGCAGGGAAGTCGAATCCCTCACCCGTGGTTTAGAAGGCCTAGACGGCGAACCTGCGCACCCCGACAGTAAGTGTAGCGCCACACCGGCCCGCGTCAGTCCTATCTTTCCACGGACGAACTGACGCGGGCCTTGTTCATTTGGGCGCGGGCGTCGGTGGCATTGACGGTCCCGGCCACAGAGCTACCTCATGATTCGTTCTCCTCGGTGTCCTTCACGGTTTGTTTAGCGACCACTGGGATAACGAAATCCAGCACAGACTTGAAAGTCTCCAGGAATCGGTCGCGCTGATCTTTGGTCCATCCGGTCCCCGTCGTAGGCAGGCTTTTCATCAGCCCGTCCAGCGCAGGCGGCAGGGTCCCATTCGAACCAGTATCACGTCGATTGGTCCGTGGCGCCGACGCCGTAAATCGGAACATCGTCGGTTTGCGCAGCGACGGTTTTGGTTCGGATTTCTTGGATTCGTCCACCAGTCCCGCTTCGGCACAGAGCGCCAAGAATAGAGCGACCATTCGTTCTTGCTGCCCTACCGGTGTGTAGGAACGGAAAGCGTCCCGGATTGCCGAGGCATCGTCCTTGGCCGGGTCAATGAATTGGAAAACCTCGGCATAGGCGGACTTAATCCACTCGGCAACGACACTCTGGTATTCCTTTTCCGGCGCGAGTCGAATCTTGTTGAGCGTCGGTGTCGGCATCCCTTTGTCATCGATCAAGTCCAGTACTTGCAGGGACTGCAGCGTTCGCCGGGTCAGACTTTCAGGAACCCCAGCGCGAACCAGAACGTCCACCGTAAACGGCGTGGAGAGTCCCTTGTCGCGAAAACGCCGCAAGATGCTGATCACCGCCGAGCCTGCGGTATATGCTGAGCCCGTTTGAGTGGTCATCGCCATGGTTTAGCCTCGGATTCAAAATTGAACAAACATATTCTACCATAGTACCGGTTCAAAGACAACCAATTTGTTACATCACTATATGGTACTGGTTCAATAGCTTGATTGTATTGAATAAAATAAATATAGTATCGGAATCGCAACCTTAGGTTATGACACCTGAATGAACGATGACTCGGCACTATATGCGGTGAAACCCGTCCTCATGGAACGTCGCTGCGGGGGCTGGCTCGCGGTGACGCCTCGCGGCTGGCCACTATCACTCGGGGTAACCGCCCCGAGCAGCGATAAGGCGGTGACTGAATTTCACGCCGCGCTAGATCGATGGGCGCGAATCAGCGAGACTGGCGGCAATGAAGAAGAAACAGAAGAAACCAGGGGGTAAGGTGCCCACGGCCAGATGCAACCCGGACCCCACTCCGATAGAGACGGGGAACAGGCCGCGATTTGAACAGCTACTAGACGACGCCGTGCTTGGCGTCAAGAAGAAGCGGAAGAAGTAGGCTTGCTGATATGCGCAATCATCCGCTCGAACATCTCGGCGGGTGCGTCGCGATTGTTGTAGCGGAACGCGAACTCGTCTACGTATTTCTGCATATGCTTCTTCGATACCGACGCGTGGGTGCTCTTGATGCCGCGCTTTAGGTGTGACCAGAACCCCTCGATGGTGTTGGTGCAGTAGACCCCACGCTTCCATTCGTTCTCGTCGTGGTCGAGGGCACCATGGTTGTAGCCAGATCTTTGCAGGCGACGATATGCACTGGAGCCATCGGTTGAAATCGTTGAACCCTTCTCCACGTTCATCAGAATGATGGGTCTCAACGTATCCCGACGCCCGTCTGCAACTACTTGACCGCGCAACGGGCCGCCTCGCTCCACCATGCCAAATATGGTGGTCTTGTTCTTCATGTATTCGCCCTTGCCGTGGCCTTTGAACTTGCGAATACGACCGCCAATGTAAACCTCGTCCATCTCGATGTGGCCGGATAGTTGACCTGAGTTCTCGGCCTTGGCCCTTGCTGACATGAGCAGGCGCAGTTGATGCCCGATGCGCCATGCGCATTTGTAAGTGACGCCGAGCTGGCGCTCCAATTCCTTCGCTGACACGCCGTTTCGAGTGGCCGTCATCAGGTAGACAGCATGAAACCAAAGCGTGAGGGTTGTGCTGGAATGCTCGAATACCGTTCCGGCACAGGGGTAGATATGGCAGCCGGCACTGCAAGCGAAGGCGCGACGGCCAGTGATCCGGGTTAGGTTCCCGACCACGCCGCACGAAGGGCAGACATCGATCCGCGTGTAGCGCCTACGCAGGATAGCCAACAGGCAGGCGTCGTCATCTGGGTACTGCTTCTGGAACTGCCTGAACGTGAATTTCTCGGTCATCGGTTTTGCTCCCTATGACCGAACTATAGCCTAGGGCTTACTTGTTGTCAAGGGATACATGCCAACTTGTTATACCGCTATGGCAGATTTCATAAGCATGAGGTAATTTCGTCGCTGGGGAGGGCCAAGACATGATGGTGCGCAAGCTGTGTCTGCCGGAGATCAACTGGACATCCCAGGAGGAAGCGTGTGCCACCGGCTTGGTCAGGCAGGCACTGCGCCAGGCGCGTTCCGGGTCGGTGCAGGAGGCGCTGGTTTTTGCTACCGCCGCGCTTGGCTTCGACACGTTTGTGTTCGGCATCGTCGCCAACGATCGGCGACCCGACGCCGAATCGCGCACCTACGTGATCACCGATCAAGCCGAGGCATGGATCCGCATCTATGACGAACGCGCATATCTCGAACTCGATCCTCGGATCGAACTCGCGGGCGAGCCGGGTCACGCCTTCTGGGAAGCCCGACAATTCGACCGCGACCCGCGGCACCGGCTGTTTCTGCGCGAGTCGACCGCCTACGGCATCGAGTCGGGCCTGGTGATCGGCCTGTGCACACGTGATCCGCCGTCCTACGCGATGCTGGGCCTCAACCGCGCGGCACCCACGTTCGAGGGCTGGAGCGCGGAACAGCGCCTGCTTGTCGCCGGTCAGGTCGTGGTTCTGGGCCGGGTGCTGAGCCGTACGGTGCGCCGGTTCCTCAACAAGCAGGAACTGCTGTTTCCCGCGCCGCCGATGAAGCTCAACCTGCGTGAACGCGACATCCTCACCTTCGCCGCCGCGGGCAAGACCTCGAAGGAGATCGCGGTGACGCTAGGCATGGCCAAGATCACCGTCGACATGCACGTGGGAGCCATCCTGGGCAAGATGGGAGCGCTCAACCGCAACCAGGCAATCGCCAAGGCGATCGCCCACAAGCTCATCAAGGTGCCCGATGATGTGCCTGCGGAGTACACACCGGAACGCTTCGTCAAGAATGCGACGCTGCTGACGATGATCGACGCCTCGATGGTCTACATCATTTATCGTGATCATCGCGATCGCTGGCCACACCCAGCCGACGCGCTGCTCGCGGCCTACGGGCATTACACGGTCCGCCGGGCGTCCCACGAGCTATCCTTTGATCGGGTCTTCTACGTCGTCTCCTGGACCGATCGTCTCTGGGCGTGGGCGGCACGCGAAGCCGTGTTCCGCTGCACCGCCTGCAGCCATTGTCATTGCCGCTACCTTGCGCTCCCGGCGGTGGTGGACAATCACGCGCGCGACTGTCCATTCTGCAAGCTTACGCTGCGCTACCGGCGCGATCGCCGTCTCGCCAGCCGCTTTCCGGAGCGAGACACGCCGCACGTCAGCGCGTTGCTAGCCCAGTCCATGACCGCCGGCGGATGACCTTACGACGAACGATCGGGAGATCGCCGTCTGGCGCGACGAACTGAATGCGCTCAAGGCGGTCTTGAATCTGCACCGGCCCGTCGCGCGCGCCGCAAGCGCTCGCTCGTGACGCTGATTGTTTCCCCTCAGGCACTTTAATCCCCGCGTTTTGCCGCCGCTTACCGGGTAGCTACCCACTCGGGGCGCTGCCAGCATCGATGCCCGGTCTTCAATCGCCTGCAACACAGGGACGGATCATGTCCGGCTCGAAGCGCTCCAACGCCGAACTACTCAAGCAGCTCGAGGAGAAGAACCCGCTGCTCGGCCTGGGCTGTTCCTACAGCCCATACCCGGTGCGGCTGTGGATCCAGGACATGAAGAATTATTATGTCGATTTCTACCGGTTTGCATCGAAACACGTTCACTTTATCCACTTCAAGGCGCGCTCGCGGCTGTCCAACGAGGTCGTCGCGAAGGTCGAAGCCGAGTTGCGTGAGCAGGTGCTCCAGGCCAATGCCCAGATTGACGAAGCGATCGTTCAGGCCGAGACCCTGATGAAAGCGCACGGCATCACGCTGTCCGTCACCGATACACCCAATTGCTCGCCACCGCTCTGTCACACAGCCGAAGTCATCTCGCCGCTGACCAATCGCTACGTGCAACTGATCGAGAAAACGGACTACCTGCTGCGTGCCCTCGATCCGCTGTTTCAGCAGGAGGTCATCACCATGGAGGAGTACAACCTGCGCCGTGGACTATGCAAGCGCCAGGTCAAGCGTTTCTACTACACCTGTCGGCGCTGCGACGAAGGTCTGCGCGGCCGCATGGACGCCCGCGAGACCATTGCCGGTCCGGGCAACGGCAAGAGCAATGGCGCGACCGAGTCACTACCCCG
Organism: uncultured beta proteobacterium; assembly: GCA_963777455.1. GTDB lineage: Bacteria > Pseudomonadota > Gammaproteobacteria > Burkholderiales > Casimicrobiaceae > PALSA-1003. The sequence goes on along the minus strand of CAVZQQ010000003.1, from coordinate 411,917 downwards.
CATCGCTGCGCCGCCGCTCGCTCCCCCATCCGCGGAGCCGCCACTGCAGCCAAGACCAAAGGCGAGGGCGCCAGCCGTCACACCGCAGAGTCCGGCCAGCGCACCGCCAGCGAGTCCCTCGCTCGCGGGCCGGGTCGAACCGCCAGCAGTCCGCGATCACGCCATCTAATGCGCGCCGCGAGGGCGCTCACAGCTCGAGACACGCCTCCGCGAATTCGAGACGCGGGTTGCGGGGAAACAGGTTCTCGTCGCTGCCGTAGCCGATGTTGCAGAGAAAGTTGGAGCGCCAGCGCCCGTCGGGAAAAAACTCGGCATCCAGCGTGGCTCGGTTGAATCCAGACATCGGCCCGCAGTCCAGGCCCAGGGCCCGCGCCGCGATCAGCAAATAGGCTCCCTGCAACGAGCCATTGCGAAACGCGGTCTCCTCGCTGACCTTCGCGTTGGCGGCGAATCCCGACCGAAAGTCCCGCGACGGAAACAGCTGCGGCAGCAGATCGTAGAAGCGTGTGTCGTAGGCAACGATAACGCAGCACGGCGCCTGCATCGTCTTGGCAAGGTTCGTGTCACTCAGATGGGGACGCAGTCGCTCCTTCGCCGCCGGTGAGCGCACGAACAGGAAACGCCCCGGACAGGAATTCGCGCTCGTCGGCCCCCACTTTGCCAGTTCATAGATCGCGCGGATCATGGCATCGGTCACCGGCGTGTCCTGCCAGGCGTTGCGCGTGCGCGCCTTGCGGAAGATCAGATCGAGGCCGTCGTCATCGAGGGGTCGCGTAGGCATGGGCATCCATTGCGGGCAGTCAGGGGACCAGGTAGTTGCGCGCCGTCTGGCCGCAGACCGCTGGCCGCGGCGGCGCGTTCGAGCACGGGCGCAGTATGCCATCGCTGACGCGGGCCGTGGCCAGGAGGAAGAGGGGAAGGCGTAGGCATTTGTGTCGCTTGAAACACAAGCGTGCATCTCCAGCAACAATGCAGGCGCCATACTAGCGCTCGTGCCCGGTCAGGGATGCACCCGAGCCCCTCCGGAGCTGAGGTGATCGTCGAAGAGCGCAAAGAAGATCGCCCGTGGCAATGGTTCATGTCAGCAGCCGCCCGGTACGGGCGGCGCCGCTCCTGCCGCGGGCGGTGTCGGGTCGGCACCGCTTTGTCGAGCCTCTGCCGTACCCGGTGGCGGCCAAGCCATGAGACGTTTCAGTCCCGCGGTGTCATCCTTGTTGCGCTCGTTCCGGTCGACAACGCGGTGAGGGGTGCGCTGGCCAAGCCCTGACTGAGCGGAAGATGCGCGAGCGGGCGGGGTACTATGCAGGGCAGCACGGGCTCGCCCCGCAGCGCTGGCTTGGCTAGCGCCCAGGGCAACAATGCGTCGCCAGCCGCTCGATACGGCACCACCCTCAGCGCCGACTTACGAGGTTCCACCATGCCGGACCACGTTTCTCTGCTCGACGAATTGCGCGTGCAGTACGAAACCGCGCGCCAGTCCACGCCGCCGCACGTCGAGGTCGAGGGCTTCCAGGCCGTCGACGCGCGCCTGCGCAAGGCATTCCGCTGGCTGGAGAAGGCCGTCGCGTATCTGGACGGAATCAAGCCGCCGCTCAACCACCGCTTCGATCTGGGGCACGGCTTCGTGTTCGAGTCGCCGCGGTTCGGGCACGGCTACATCGGTCAGCACTCGGGCCGGATTGTCGGCTTTCCGGTGCTCGACGAAATCAATATCTACTACGAGATCGCGGCGCAGAAGCCGCTGACCATCGAGGTCGCGCCCGGCGGGTTCGCGCTGGTCGAGAAGACCCTCGAGGCGGTGTCGCTGAAGTACACCTCCCGGCGCGTTGAGGCTACGGACGGGACCGTGCAGAAGTGCTCGTTCTCGGTGCCGCCGGCGATTCAGGCGGCGGTCCTGTTTCGGGTTGACTATCAAACAGCCCAGGTTACCGTGACGCTGGTCAACGTCGACCGGTTCGATCGTACGGTCGTGGCGCTTCCCAGTACGGCAATCGAAGAGCCGGTCCTGGAGGAACTCATCCGCCTTATGCTCGGCCGCGACAACTCGTTCCTGCGTCATGCGGCACTCGCCGGCATTCATGGCCAATTGCCCGCCGGAGGCTGACGTATCCTTGGCACTGCAACGGCGCGTTGACGGATCCGTCTGCTAGGAGGATTTGCCCGGGGTAGGAAGCGACTGCAAGTCGCCGCCGCTTTCGCCCCCTGGCAACGTCTGCTCGGCGCGGCGCGCAAAGGCGTCGACCAGCTTGTCGGCGATGTCGTCGAACACGCGGCCGGCGAGCTTGTCGATCAGCGCGCTGTCGAATTCGTAGCGCAGTGAGAATTCGATCTTGCAGGCCTCGGCCGCCAATTCGGTTACTCGCCACTCGCCGTCGAAGCGCCGGAAAGGCCCGCGCTCGAGGTGAATCGCCATCCAGCGCGGGCGCCGCTTCTGGTTCCGGGTCGTGAGGTCGAAATGCAATCCGTGGTAGTTGAGCGTGAGCCGTGCTACCACCACGTCGGCGTCACGCGTGAGGATGATCGCCGCGGCGCACCAGGGAAGAAATTCCGGATAACGCTCGGCGGCTTCGATCAAATCGAACGTGCCAACCGCCGAACGGCTGATCAGCGCGGATCTGCGGATTTCCACAGGCGCAGTCTGGCCTCTTCGCGGGACGGATTGGCAGCCCCGCGCGAGGCTGGTTCCCGCAGCCGCCGCGGCTGGGCGACGCAGGTCACCCTGCGCTTGCCGGGTCCTGCGGCCACGCCGCCAGCAGATCGCGCAACGCCTGCGGGTCCGCGCAGGCCCGCAGCTTGTCGCGGAAGGCCCGGTCGCTCAACATGGACGCGGCCGTGGCCAGCAGCTGCAGGTGCCGCTCGTTGGCCATGTTGGGGACGATCAGGCCGAGGAACACCGACACCGGCCGGCCATCGGGCGCGTCGAAGGGAATGCCAACCTTCGTGCGCACAAAAACCGCCGCCGCCGCGCCGCATTGCGTCATGCGGGCGTGGGGAATGGCCACACCGTGACCCACGCCGGTCGAGCCCAGCTGCTCGCGCGCGGTCATGCCTTCGAGAATGGGGCCCTCGGCAAGGTGCTGGCGCGCCGCCAGCAGCGAGGCGATCTGCCGCAGCAGCTGCTCCTTGGTCGACACGTCGACATCCAGGCGCACGTCGTCGGGGGCCAGTAATTCGCCTAGGGGATTCATTGCGTCTGCTCACTCCCGGTTCGACAGGCCCTGGTGCCGACTCGCCCGCTCACGGCGAAGATGTCTCATCCTCATCTTCGTCCTCGCTCGCATCGTGCAGATAAACGGAATTCGTATTTTGATCGAAGTCGACCAACTCCGCATAGCGTCCCCACGCGATCATCGTCTCGAGCAGCTTCGCGGGGTGATCGTAGGGTAGCAGGGTCGCGAGCTCCTCGAGAACGCTGTCGGCATCCACCCGCCCGTCCGGCGATTCGGCCAGGTGCGCGGTGAGCATCTGAAACAGGCGCAGCTTCAGGATGGCCTGCCGGAAGAAGGTCTTGCGCGCCGGCGGCGGGGCTGCCAGGAAGTACCAGCCGGCCTGGGTCATCAGCACGTCGTCCTTGGGCGTGTCGACCAGGTCCAGCATCTCGGCCGCCTTGACGATGGCGATGGTCTCGCCAAACTCCTTGCCGATCCGCGCGCTCAAGTCGAAAACGTTGATCGTCTCTTTCGCATCCTCGATGATCTCGAGCAGGCCGATGATGGTTTCCACCGGCACGTTCGGTATCGGCTCGACCCGGGCCCCCGGCGCCGCCCCGCGCTCGGGCGCCCCGACGCGCGCTGCGGCTGCCTGATCCGTGCCGGCCGCTCCGGCCGGCTCCGCGGCTTCGCTCGGCTCGTCGGGCAGGACCAGCGCCGTGATCGCCGCGTGGACCTGATCCACCATGGCGGCAAATGGCTTGGAGTTGATATCGCGCGGATAGGGCAGCGCGTTGACAATGACATTGCGGATGCGCCCGGGATGAGTCGAGATGATGACAATCCGCGTGGCAATGAAAACCGCCTCGACGATGTTGTGCGTGACCAGGAAGATGCTCTTGAGGCCGGCGTGCCCCGACCCGCGCCACAGGTCGACCACTTCGGCACGCAGGCTCTCCGCGGTCAGGACGTCGAGCGCGCTGAACGGCTCGTCCATGCACAACACTTCCGGCTGCGCCACCAGCGCGCGCGCCAGCCCCACCCGCTGGCGCATGCCGCCGGACAGCTGCTTCGGGTAGGCATTTTCGTACCCGGACAGGCCGATGAGTTCGAGCGCGCGGTCGATTTCCTGCTGCTCCTCTGGCACGTTGAGGCGGCGCTGGAGCAGGCCGACCTGCACGTTTTCCTGCACGGTAAGCCAGGGATAAAGGGCAAAGCTCTGGAACACGATCGCGAGGTTGCGGTTGACGCCCTCCAGCGGCGTGCCGTGACTGAGCACCGCGCCCTGCGTGGGGTCGGTCAAGCCGGCCATCAGCCGCAGGATCGTGGATTTGCCGGACCCGGATTGACCCAACAGCGCCACGATCTCGCCCTCGCGCACCTCGAGGCTGATGTCGTCGAGGATCGTTACCGGGGGACCCTCGGTGCCGACGTAGGACTTCGACACGTGCCGCAGCTCGACCAGGGGCGCCGGGCCGGCGCTGCTCTCCGGCGGGCGCTCCGGCAGCGGTTTTTCCGCCAGCAACATATCACCAACCATCCGACACTCCAGCAGGGCGGGCGTTCGGGGCCGGCAGGCTCGGGCCGCGCCCGCCAACGCGTCGTTGCGCTTCGTTTCGCATCGTCAATCGAGCTTGAATTTCCGTTCCGCCAGGTCGTAGAGGCGCCGCCAGAAGACGCGATTGATGACCACGACGAACAACGCCATGACCATGATACTGAAATAAATCGCGGGCCGGTCGCCCTTTTCGGTCACTTGCGTAATGTAGGCTCCGAGGCCGTCGGCAACGAGCTTGTCGTTGCCCCATGTCGCGACCTCGGCCACGATGCTCGCGTTCCACGCACCGCCAGTCGCCGTCAGCGCACCGGTCACCCAGAACGGAAAAATCGCGGGGATGATCAGCCTCTTCCACAACTGCCAGCGACGCAGGCCGAACATCGCCCCCGCTTCGCGCAGGTCGGTGGGAATCGCCATCGCGCCGGCGATGACGTTAAACAGGATGTACCACTGCGTGCCCAGCGCCATCAGCAGAATGCTGCCCCAGTTGATCGGGATGTGGGCGAAGATGAAGAAGGCCACCATGAACGGAAAGGTCATGTTCACCGGAAATGACGCCGCGATCTGGGCCAAGGGCTGAGCGATGCGCGCGACGCGCGGCCGCAGGCCGATCCAGACTCCGATGGGGGTCCAGATGAGCGTGGCCAGTATGCTCATGGCCACCACGCGCAAGAGCGTGAGCACACCCAGCCATAGCACGTGCAGCATCTGCGCACCGGTCATGTCGGTCTTGATCTGCTGCGCAATATCGATCGCATCCAGGATGAGCCAGCCCAAGGCGCAGGCGGCGGCCACCCACACGCCGACGCGCAGCGCCAGTTTGGCCGGCGCCGGCGTGCGCCCGGAGAGGGTGCTGGCAATATCCGAGCCGAGCACCGAGGTGTGTTCCGAGAACCGCGCCAGGGCACGGCCGACGTGATCGGAGAACCACGCCAGGACGTAGGAACGTTGCAGCAGATCCAGAACCCACGAGGTCGGGTTGTCCCTGCCCTCGGTCTGCTCGAGCTTGAATTTCTCGGCCCACGCCACGAGCGGGCGCCATACCAGCTGATCGATTACCACGATGGTGACGATCATCGCGATGATGGCGTACACCGCCGCCCGTGTGTCGCCCGCGTCGACGGCCGCTTTCATGTACGACCCCAGTCCGGGCAGCTTGATGTCCTTGTTCAGCACCGTAATGGCTTCGCTTTGGGCGACGAAGAACCAGCCACCTCCAAAGCTCATCATCGAGTTCCACATCAGACCGATGGCGGAGGAGGGCAGTTCGACCTTGGTGAACCGCTGCCAGCGGTTCATTCGGTAGACCGTGGCGGCTTCCTGCAGCTCGTTAGGAATGGTGATCAGCGAATGGTAGAAGCCAAACGTCATGTTCCATGCCTGGGACGTGAAGATGGCAAAGATGCTGGCGCACTCGACGCCAAGCAGACTCCCAGGGAAGAGCGCCAGGAAGCCGGTTACGGTGATCGACAGAAATCCCAGCACGGGCACCGACTGGAGGATGTCCAGAACAGGCAGCATGACCTTGCGCGCCCGCAGGCTTTTGGCGGCGACGTAGCCGTAGGTGAACGTGAACAGCAGCGACGCGCCAAAGGCGATGAACATCCGCAGCACCGTGCGCGCGGTGTAGTAGGGGATGTACTTGATGTCGGTGGACAGAGCCGGCGGGTGCAGCTCGTCGAAGCGCACCTGCATGTCGCCACCCAGGGCCACCACCAGCCACAGCAGCACCAACACGGCCAGGATGACGATGGCGTCGATCCAGCCATAGTGCCGCCCGCGCTCAACCTGTTGCCCGGTCGTTTCGGGATAGGGACGTTCGGTCATGCCAGGCATTCGAAGCGGACACCAGTCCTGAGTGGGGTGATGATTCGTAAGCGCCTAGCCCCTGGAGGGACCTAGCGCTTGCCCGTTGCATTCTCACCAGGGCTGCGCGCACCCAGCGCCCGGCTGGCGGGGCATAAGTATAAGGTCTGGGCGAGATTCCTTGTCCGCGCGCGCGGTGCGTTTGCCCATTGCAGGAATGTGACCAAGGTGTGGACTGCGCCCGCCCCTACCCCCGACTCGACAAATGCGCCCGCGGTTGTCAAGATAATGACGCTGACGGCAAACCCGTAGCCGCAACTAACCTGAGGAGAGAACCATGACCGACCAAGCTTCGGCAAATCGCCGGCGCTTCATCAAGATCAGTGTCGCCGGACTTGCCGCCGCACCGTTCGCCGCGACGCTGTTGAGCGGAGCAGCGCAGGCGGCCGAGACCCTCAGCGAATCGGATCCGACCGCCGTGGCGCTGGGTTACAAGACCGACGCCACCAAGGCGGCCAATCGCAAGGACAAGACCGCCACGTGTTCGACCTGCACCTTGTATTCGGGCAAGCCGGGCGACCCGAGTGGCCCGTGCAGCGCGTTCGGCGGCAAGCTGGTCAGCGCCAAGGGCTGGTGTAACGCCTGGGTCAAGAAGGCCTGATCGATCGCGCAGCTCTTTTCAGGCGGCGTGCCCGTCGGAGGAAGCTGGCGCACCGCACACGCCGCGCTGCCAACGCGGCGGCAGTCGGAAGGTTTGCCCCAGCGCGGGTGCGCCAGGACGCACCCGCCAGGGGGTTCGCCGAGGTAAAACGAGTCTAGATTTTATATGAGCGATATCTAGTAAAATATTGATTTTGAATAGATATTATGCCGAAGCTCCGGCCGTGAGGAAGGGTTGACGCGCAGGGGCACCAGGCAGATCGACGGGGTCGTTGCAGGGCCCCGGCTGGGCCCGAGCGTCGCACCAAACCTGTCTCATTCCGTTGCTTCCGCCTGCGGAAGTCTCCAGCCTTGTCACGCGCGTGTTATGCGCGCCCCGTACCGTTGTGCCGGGACCGGCTCGGATTGCGCAACGCGGGGCGCGCTCGGCACACCCGTAACCAAGACATGAACGGCGCAACCATAGAGCTCAACGCGATCACCTATCGCTGGCCGACGCAGCCGCTGGTCGTGATCTGCATCGATGGCGGTGACCCCGCCTATTTTGAGCGCGGCCGTCGCGACGGCATCATCCCCACCGTCGATCGCTTCATGCGCACCGGCTTCAGCGCGACCGCACAGGGCACGATTCCCAGTTTCACGTGCCCCAACAACATGTCGATCGCGACCGGAGCCCCGGCCTCGGTCCATGGCATCTCCGGCAACTTCTATCTGGATCCGGAAACCGGTGAAGCGGTGGTCATGACCGGGCCCGAGTTGCTGCGCTCGGGCACCGTCCTCGGCCGTTTCTCCCAGCACGGCGCACGGGTCGTCTCCATTACGGCCAAGGACAAGCTGCGCCAACAGCTCGGCAAGGACTTTGCCATGAGCGGCGCGAGCATCAATTTCTCCTCGCAGTGCGCCGATCAATGCCGCCAGGACGGGCACGGCATTGAAAATGTTCTGCAGATGGTTGGCATGCCGCTGCCGGACATGTACTCGATGGAGTTGTCGCTGTTCGTGCTCGAGGCGGGCGTGCGCCTGCTGGAGCGACAGCGGCCCGACCTCATGTACCTCTCGCTCACCGATTACGTCCAGCACAAATACGCCCCCGGGGAGCCGGAAGCCGATCGCTTCTACCGCGCGCTCGACGCCATGTTCGCGCGCCTGGATGCGCTCGGCGCGGTGGTAGCGCTCACCGCCGACCACGGCATGAACGACAAGTCGCGGCCCGACGGAGCACCCAACGTTATCTGGCTGCAGGATCACCTCGACCAGGCTCTCGGTCGCGGGCGGACGATCGTGATCTGTCCCATCACCGATCGTTTCGTCGGCCACCATGGCGCGCTCGGCGGCTTCGTCCGGGTGTATTGCCGTGGCGGCGTGACGCGCCGGGAGGTCATGCAGCCCATCGCCGCGCTGCCGGGCATCGAAGCCATCCTGGAAAAGGAGGATGCCGCGCGCCGTTTTGAGCTGCCGCTCGACCGCGAAGGCGACATCGTCGTCATCAGCGACGCCGGCACTTGCATCGGCGGGGCGCAAGCCGAGCACGATCTGTCCGGCCTGGCCGGACACCGACTGCGCACGCATGGGGGCGTATCCGAGGCCACCGTGCCCTTCATTTTTAACCGCCGGCTCAACCAGGCCTACGCGGAACGCGCCGCGGCGGGAGGGCTCAAAAGTCACCACCTGTTCGACTTCGCCCTCAACGGCCTCGAGGGTGCCTGATCGGGCGCGCTTTGCGCCGCGGCAGCCAACGGATAGCGACCCGATGCGCACCGCCAAGGCCGCCGTCTGCGAGGCACCGAACACGCCCTTCGTCATCAAGGAGTATCCGCTGCGCCCGGTGCAGGCCCGCGAGGTTCTGGTGCGGGTCAAGATGTCCACCATCTGTCGCTCGGACATCCACTCCTACGAGGGCCGACGACCCAACCCCTTCCCGGGAATCCTGGGCCACGAGATCATCGGCGTGATCGAGGAGCTCGGGCCCGGCATCGAGCGCGACATGCGCGGCGACCGGCTGCGGCGCGGCGACCGCATCACCTGGAGCGAGTACTTCTTCGACGGCGACTGCTATTACAGCGCAATCCACGACATGCCGCAGAAGTGCCCCGACGTGCGCAAGTACGGCCACGATGCCGTGGATCAGGACCCGCATTTCCTCGGCGGATTCGCCGAGTACTGCTATATCGTTCCCGGCACCTGGATCCTGAAGCTGCCCGACGAATTGAGCGACGAGGAGGCGACGCCGCTCAATTGCGGCGTCGCAACCATGGTCGCGGTGACCGAGGCCTCGGCGATTGGCGTTGGCGACACGGTGGTCGTGCAGGGCCTGGGGCTGGTGGGCCTGTATGGCCTGGCACTGGCCAAGGCGCGCGGCGCCCGCTTCGCGGTCGGCCTCGACGCCGTCGCCGAGCGACTCGAAACCGCCAAGCGCTTTGGCGCCGACCTCGTGCTCGATGTCGGTCGCCTCGCGGCCAGCGAAATCGTCGCGAAGGTGCGCGAGGCGTGCCGCCCCGATGGCGCGGATGTGTGCATCGAGGTGTGCGGTGTGCCGGAGGTCATTCCCCAGGGCCTGCAGATGCTGCGCGTCGGCGGCCGGTACACGCTGGCGGGCCTGGTCAACCCGGACGCCGACGTCACGATCGACGCCAACGTGCTGGTCAGGAAGTGGATCACCTTGCGCGGTATCCACAACTATCACCCGAGGCACTTGATCCAGGCGCTCGATTTCGTGCGCTCCAATCGCCATCGGCTGCCATTCCACCAGATCGTCGATTCGAGGTTCTCGCTGCTCGAACTCGACCTCGCGTTCAAGAAGGCGTCGGAGCGAACCGTGCTGCGCGCGGCCATCGTCCCATGACCACCGCCAGCGCCGATCAGCCGGCGGTCACGGCACCGCGCCTGGACTTCACGCCCAAGGGCCTGTACATCGGCGGGGCCTGGGTGGCGCCGCACCTGGGCAAGACGTTTGCGACGATCAATCCATCCACCGGCGAGAAACTCGCCGACATCCCGGATGCGAGCGCAGCCGACGTCGATCGCGCCTGTCGCGCCGCGCAAGCCGCGTTCCACGACTGGCACCGCACCCCCATCAAGGAGCGGGCGCGCTGCCTCGAACAGCTCGCAGCGCGCATTCTCGACGCCAAGGAGAGCCTCGCGCTGATCGATGCGGTGGATTCAGGCAACGCCATCACCGGCATGCGCGGCGATATGGTCTGGACCGCGGACAGTCTCAACTATTTTGCCGGGCTCATTACCGAGATCAAGGGCGAGACCTTCTCGCAGGGGCCGCGGCACCTCAATTTCACCCGGCGCGTGCCCTATGGCGTGGTCGCCAAGATCAATCCATTCAATCATCCGTTCCGGTTCTGCGCGGAGAAGGCCGCGGCACCCCTCGCCGCCGGCAATTGCGTCGTGATCAAGGGTTCCGAGCAAGCCCCTATTTCCGGGCTCAAGCTCGGCGAGTTGTGCGACGGCATCTTTCCCCCAGGAGTGGTCAACATCATCACCGGCGACGGCGCCGTGGGCTGCGCCCTCGTCCGCCACCCGGCAGTGCGGCGGGTCGGCTTCGTCGGCTCCATCCCGACCGGTCGCGCCATCGCCCGCGACGCGGCGCAGGGGCTCAAGCGCGTTAGCCTGGAGCTCGGCGGCAAGAACCCGATCATCATCTTTCCCGATGCCGATCCGAACAAGGCCGCCGCCGCCGCCGTGCAGGGCATGAACATGAACCGGCAAGGCCAGTCGTGCAGCTCCACCTCGCGGGTCTTCGTGCACGGCGATGTGCATGACGCGGTGGTGGCCGAACTCGTGCGTCTGGCCGAGGCACTTCCGGTCGGCTTGCCCTGGCTCGACCACAACGAGGTTGGCCCGATCGTCTCGGCGCGGCAGTTTGAACGCATCATGGACTATATGGAATCGGCGCGCAGCGAAGGCGCCAAACTGCTGACTGGCGGCGGCAGGCCCGGGGACGCGAGTCTGCGACACGGGTTCTTCATCGCCCCGACGGTATTCGATCGCGTCTCCCCGACCATGCGCATCGCGCGCGAAGAGATCTTCGGTCCGGTGCTGTCGGTGCTCGCATGGACCGAGGTCGAGGCCATGCTGGAGGAGGTCAATGCGCTTGAGTACGGCCTCACCGCGGCCATTGTCACCAACGACCTGAGCCGGGCGATGGAGACCGCGGAGCGGGTCGAGGCGGGTTACGTGTGGATCAATTCGACCGGCCGCTACCTGGGCGCACCCTATGGCGGCGCCAAGCAGAGCGGCCTGGGTGTGGAGGAATGCTTCGACGAGCTGTTGAGCTACACGCAGACCAAGAACGTCAACCTGCGCTGGTGACCCGGCTGTCGCGCACGGCCGTGCAGCGGCACCGCCTGGACGGTCAGGAGACCGGTTAGCGCTGAAACCGGCTGGCGTCGATGCGTCCGGCGTGAGTGGCGAGGTAGACCTCGCGCAAGAAGGCGGAGAGCCCACCAATGAGCGCGAACATCACTGTCACGAACAGCGCCCCGGCGAGCCATTTCAGATCGGTGCCGAGGAACTCCTCGAAGAACAGCGTCACGATGACCACGCAGAGCAAGAGCGCGGCGCCGGTGCAGAAATTAATCGACCAACTCGCGAGGTGACGCCGCCGCTCGAGAGTGGCAATCTCCCGTTGCGCCGCGAGCAGCCCGCGTTCGTCCAGCGCGGGCCAGCGCTGCTCAAGGGTGCGCGCGCGGTCGACGATGCGGGCCAGGCGATTGGTCATCACGACCAGCAGGGCGGAGATTCCCGAGAGCAGGAACACGGGGGCGATCGCAAGCTGGATGGCGTGCTGGATCATCGGCACGGATGGGTCTGGCGGCATGGGGCGGCGGCTTGTCAGTTACGGAGAATTTTGCGCCCGCCGACGGCCACGGCGTCAGCGCCGGGACAGGACCGCGGCGCGAAAGACATTCACCAATAGGGCGAGGAGCGTCCCGCCGACCAGCAGCAGCAGCGCGAGCGATCCGTCGAGCGCGCCGCAATGCGTCAGGAGCCCCACCGCCAGGAGGAGGCCGACCAGGATCAGGGCCAACTTGCCGTCGTCGACGAACAGGCCGACGAGACCACGCAGGGTGTGCGCGAGGCCGGTCATGGGGTCCCGTCGCGCAGCGCGCCGCGGGTCGCGGTTGCGCGCAAGCGTCGGGCGACCTCGACGCCCAGCCAGGACGCGCCGCCGAGGATAACCATCAGCCCGAGGATCGCGCCATCATCGGTAGGCCACTGCAAGCCGCTGCCTTCGCCGAACCAGAACAGGCCGAAGGCGCTCATCACGATCCCGACGACGAACTTGAGTGAATTCTCCGGAACGCGGGCGAGGGGCCTGCGCAAGGCCACACCCGCGACGACCACCAGCAGGCACGCCGCCAGCGCGCCCAGGCTCGCGCCGAGGAGCAACCCCTGCACCGCGCCCAGGCCGATGACGATGACGATGACCTCGATCCCCTCCAAGGTGACCGCCTTGAACGCGGTCACAATCGCGATCCAGTCCCAGGTGCGCAGCACGGCTGCGCCGGCGTCGGTCTCGCGCAGGGCGGAAACGTGGCTCGCGTAGAGTTTCCCCTCGTCATGCAGGTCGATCACGCCGGCAGCGCGCAGCATGGCCTTGCGCAGCCAGCGGATGCCGAAGAGCAGTAGCAGGGTGCCGACGATGAGCTGCAGCAGGGCGATCGGTACCGACGCCAGTGCTACCCCGAAGACCGCAACCAGCACGGCCAGCAAGCCCAGCGCGATCACCGTGCCCAGCAACGCGGAGCGCCAGCCGCGCACCACGCCTACCGCGAGCACGACCGTCAACGCCTCGACCGCCTCCACCGAGGACGCCAGAAAAGCACTGGTGACGATCGACCAGGCGTGGATCGACCCGGTCATGGGCGCTTGCTCACGCGTCGATCCGGCGGTGGCCCCGTGCGGGCCGTTGGGCTGCAGGCGGCATCGACCTTAGCCTAAACCATCCCGCCGCGCCGCGGCAAGCCGCCGCCGCGGCGGAAACACCTGCACCGCGCTGCTATTGACTACGCCGCGCGGGTCAGTGCTGCAAGGGGGCGCGCGGGTTCGGCCAGGCCAGCGCGGAACGCGCAGCCCTGCGGACTGGCCGGACACGGCGGCGCACGGCCAGCTCCCGTAGGGCGAGTCCAGCGATAAAAGCGAGCCCCGCCACGCCAAGTAGCACCCACACCCGCTCGGCATCCTCTTCCGCCACTGCGAACAGCACGCCGACGAGCGCGGATCCGCAGAGCAGTCCGGCCAGGAAACCGCGCATGCGCTTTTCCCTCCCTTGACCGATCGACCGCTCGCGCCTACGCCGCCACCCGGGCGGCCTCGGCCGAGCCCGCGGCGCTGAGGCGGCCCACCGTCTCGACCGCATGCGCCTTGGCCGAAGCCAGCGCAGTCCTCGTCGCTTCGTCGCCCAGCCCAAGACCTTCGATGCGCACCACCTCGACATCGGTCATGCCGATGAAGCCCAGAACCGTGCGCAAATAGGGCTCCTGGAAATCGAATGGCTGCATCGGGCCGCTGCTATAAACACCGCCGCGCGCGAGGACCAGAACCACCTTCTTGCCTTCGACCAGACCGCGCGGACCGCGTTCTGAGTAGGTGAACGTCTTCCCGGGGCGCACGATATGATCGATCCATGCCTTCAGCGCCGACGGGATACCAAAGTTATGCATCGGTGCCGCGATGACGATCACGTCCGCCGCGCGCAATTCGTCAACCAACGCGTCCGACAGGGCGAGCGCGCGCGCCGCCACCTCGTCGGTTTGATCGAGCGGGAGTGCGCGCGAGCGGGCGAAATCCTCGCTGGCGTGCGCCAGCGGCTCCTTGGCCAGGTCGCGCACGACCACGCGCATTCCGGGGACACGGATCTTCAACTCGTCAACGATCCCGCGCGCGATCTGGTGCGAAAAGGATTGCCGACCGCGGGGGCTGCTGGTGACAAACAACAGGTTGCTCATGAGTGCTCCTTCAGGAAGGTCGGTTGACCAAATTCTGTGCTGTATGGTGTAGCCATGTACTTGTTGCTCAAAAAAGGGGCGCCAGCAGGGTCCTGGATCTCGCTTCGGTACTGCATCATGCAGATATGCACTAAGACTCCAAAAAAAATTTACTGGATCGCCGCCAAGGCGGACGCCAGCGCGCCCTGATCGACGCCGGCCAACGTCTTGGCGAATTCTTTTTGCACGCGCGCCATCTGTTTTGCGCCTGCCGCCTGCCGCTCCGCTCCGAGCGGGGTGACCAGTGCCTTCACGCCGCGCCGATCCGCGGGGTCGTCGACCCGGCGGACCAGGCCCTCGGCTTCGAGGCGATCCATGAGTTGCGTGATGTTGGAGCGCACGCAGGTCATGCGCGCGGCGCACTCGCTGAGGCTGAGCGGTTGCACGGCCTCGACGAGATGCGTAAGCGCCACGAACTTGGCCGTCGACAATCCAACTGCTTCCAACGCCACCTCCATGCGCTGCTCAAGGTTGCGCGCGGCGTGGAGCAGCGAGAAGAGCATCTGCTCGGAGGAAGCTGGTGCAACGGCGGCCTGACGCGCAGGCTGGGTGACCCGGTTCTTCATACATGAACGATACCGCCGCCAGCGGGGTGTGTCAAGGGGTGGGGTCGATGCCCCCGGGGCGTGTCCTGGCCACGCGGGCAAGACAGCAGCGCTCAGCCGACGTACACCGGTGCCGGCTGGCTGAAATAGGCGTCGAGCAGGTGGTAGACGAGCGCGTAGTTCTTCGAGCGCAGGCTCGAGTGGGCGATGCCCGGCATGACCACGAACTGCCTGTCGGGGTTGGGCAGCTTCGCGAAGAAGTTGGCGATGTCCTGGAACGACGCAATCCCGTCCCATTGCCCGCGCATGAGCAACGTCGGCGGGCTGATTTTCTCCGGGTCGAGGATCGGTAAATTGGCGGTCATGTCGAGATAGGTCCCGGTCGGCACCGAGGTATCCAGCGCCAACACCGCGTCGGCGAACGCGTCGACGACGGTGAGGTCGCTTGTGCCGGGATGATCGCGGGTGAAGATGCTGCGCACAAAAGCGCGGTCGATCGGCCGCCGGTTGCTGGCGCGATATTCTGCCAGGTGCTTGCGCCGCTCGGCCAGTGTGGGACTGCCTTCGCCCGTCCAGACCAGCGCGTCGAGCGCGAGGCGTTGCACGCGCTCCGGATGACGCTGCGCGAACAGGCCGGCGCGCAGCGCTCCCGAGGAGACGCCGTAGACGAGCAGCCGCGGCGCCCCGCGTTGCTGCAGGATATAGGCGGATGCGGCGGCGAGATCGTCGGCGCCGCAGGAGATATCCGCATTGACCGGTCGCCATTTGTCGGAGCGGCCGTAACCCTCGCAGTCGACGCACCAGGTGTCATAGCCGCGGCGCGCGAAGTAGTCCATGGTCGACGCCGCCGGCTTGCCCGGAAGCTGCAGGTCGAACTCCGGCGTTGCCGACACCGACGAGCCGTGCACGAAGAGGATCGTGCCGCGTGGCGCATCGCCATTGCCGCGCGCTGCGCCGCCGCTTGCCAGCTGCTTGCGCCAGAGGAAGAGCTTGACGCTGTCCGCGCCCACCGTGTTTGACCGCCCAGTGCGCGGTTCCGGAAACCTCCGCCTGCTCCCCGGGCCCGCGCGGCGGCGGGGTGGCGGCCGTGGCGCACGGTGCGCTGGTCGCCGCGCCGAGCGCGCCCAGCGCTGCCAGGAAATCGCGGCGGGAAGGCAAAGCCGATGCGGTGCGGGGCACGCGTCTCGCCCGTGACAACTAGGCCGTTGCCTTCAGCGCATAACCATAGGCGAGGTTGGTCCGCCCGGCGCCGTGCCTGTCGTAGAGTTCCCGGTAGCGGGCGAGCTGATCGCCGGCAAGCGCGGCCTGCTGCTGCGGGTGAAAGTTGTACAGGCGCGCGTTGTTGCCGCCGAAAATCGCCGTCTTGATCGGCCCGTCCGCCGGGCCCAGGGGCTTCAGGCCATATTTCTTCTGCAGGTCCTCCGGGATCTCGATACGCCGCAGCGCCTCGATCTGCCACTGCGGCGAACCAGTCCAGATGGCGTCTGTGCCCCAGCACACGTGGTCGGCGCCCATGCCCTTGATGAGCTGGCCGAGCATGACCGCGGCGACCCGCGGATCGGCCAGCGTCGACTGCGCAAACAGCTGGCCGACGTCGGCGTAGAGATTGCTCACGCCGTACTTGGCCGGGATCTCGGCAAGGTCCGTGACCCATTCGATGCGCCCGCTGCGCTGGAACTGCGTCCACGCCTCTTCCGCCGTGCCGCCGCCGGCGAAACGATAGCCCCCGTGATAGATGATGAAATTCATCTGCGGCCAGTCCCGCGCCGCCTTGCCGACATCGCGCACATCGGAGTAGGCGAGCAGGTGCGGAAACTGCTTTTCGATCGAGGGCGGAAACAGGCCCTTGTGCACGCACACGTTGATCAGGCCCGCCTTCTGGAACTTGGCGTAGGCCGGGTAGACGAGCTTCTCGTCGTCCATGCGCCACGGATGTTTCGACAGGTCCTTGTTGGTGTTGTCGCCGATCGTATAGCCCTTCATCGAGTCGGGCTTGAGATCGGCCAGCGCATGATCGACTTGCTCCATCCAGCCGTCGTAACCGGGCGTGAAGATGGCGTGGGCGAACATGCGCTTGCTGCCGGCGAGGCCGTTGACGTCGGCGCGCGCCTGGGCCTTCATCTCGTTGGTCAGGAACCAGTCTTCGGGAATCTCGGACGGTGAACCGCTGATGCAGGCGACCTTGGTGTCGCTGTCCAGGTAGATTTCCTTCAGGTAGTTCGCGAACATCAGGTCATCGATGGTCTGCTCCTTCTCACCCAAGGCGGGGTTCCAGCCGGCCCTGCCCACCGCCCGGCGCTGGGCCACGAAGGTCATGATCCGAGTGCCCGGACGCAGGAAGTGGGTGTGCATGTCCATGATGAACTGCCCGGAGAGCTTCTTCGCCCGGTCGTCCGCGCGCTCCGGCTCGGTTGCCTCGGCGCGGGTGACGCCAAAGAGCGGTCCGTAGGTATCGTTCATGGCGAGGAAAGCGGCCGCCATGCCGGCTGCGCTCTGGAAAAACCGCCGCCGACCCATCCCCAACTGCTTGGCGATCTGTGTCCCCAGCGCCTTGACCCTTGCCTCGAACTCTCGCTGCTTGGGCGTTTGCGGTGCCGGCATGAATTCGTCGCTGGCAACCGATTGCACCGGTATCGGCGACGGGAACAGCGATTCGGCCGCAATCAGTCGGGCAAGCTCCTCGGGAGAAAGCATACTCATCGGCACTCCTTGGTATTGGGACCGCAGACGACCGGCGGCGGCAACCTCGGCTGAAGGACCGGTAGGCCTACGACTTCGGCAGGTGCGGCAGCGCGGGGAGGTGGCCCGGCACCAGCGCCGGCCGGTGCGGCCGACGGTGCACGGGCCGCACGTAGGGCGGGTAGGGCAAATAGCCGTAGCCATAGCCATAGGCAAACGGCGCGGAAGAAGCCGACGCTGCGTCCATATCGTCCTCGGGGCTGCGCGGCAACCAGCCCCCCGAGCCACGCCAATCCGCCGTGTGCCGTTCGTCGAGCATGCGCTGCGCCGCGCTTTGGTCGAGCTGATCCAGCGCGCGGTCGAGGCGGGCAACGGCTTTCGGGTCGGCATCACCCGCCCGGATGTCGAGTTGCTCGCCATCCTTGCAGGGCACGTCGGTATAGACCAAGCCCAGGTGGTTGTCCAAGCACTTGTAGATCGGCACGTCGGCGGCCCAAGCCGGTGCCCCGGCAAGGGCCAGCACGCTCACCGCCAGTAGACAGCCGGGCCAGCGCCTAAACATGGTCAGTCGCGACGGGCGTGCAGCAGCACCAGCGAAAGCGAACTCGAGAGCGCGGCAAATACGCCAATAAACGTCACGCTAGGCCACATGAACGCCTGACACACCAACGACAGGAGCACGGCAGGGAGACTCGAGATCGCACCGGCGAGGTTCAAGGCAAAGGACACATTGGAATGCAACCCGGTTCGGCAGCGCGACGGAAGCGACCGGTTACGAGTAGCCGCAGCCGAAGCTTTTCCGGGCAGGCAGGGCACGGTGCCATTGTATCGCCGTCCTGGATCGGCCAATCGAGCCGAATGCTTGCAATCTACGCTTCATGAAATTTCGGGTCAACGGTGTCGGCCGCGGCCAGCGAGCGCCGCCGCTCGGGCAGCGCGCCCGCGCCGATAGCTGCGCCCAGAGCAACGCCGCAACGCGATGCACCAGGGCATGGCCGGAGGCTACTCAGTCGTCCGAATCGTCCTCGGGCGACGGGTCTTCCACCTCGACAAACGTGCGCTTCGCATCAGCCCGCCCTTTGAGGTCGCCAAGACCGCCGACAAATTTCTGCAGCGGCTCGCCGCCGTGCACCAGGAGCACCGGCGGCACAATCTTGTCTCGATCAGGAATGTAAATCGCACTGCGGTTCTGGCTGTGGCTCGACATCCATTGCGTCAAGCCGAGCGCGATCGCCGGAATCAGGATGCCGATCGCGACGGCGAAGCGCGGCCGCATCGTGCTTGCGTTCACCAGATGGACCGCGAGTGCAATCGCTATAAGGATTCCGCCCACCCACATCTCGACGGTTACGGGCAAAAAGATTCCCAACGCTGCGCTGACGGTGTCAATCACCAAGGGGCCGACATAGATGGCGGCAACGACGCAGAAAAAAATCGCCGCATGGCGCAGCCAGCGCGATTCGCCGAAGGCCACGCGACTGACCAGCGCCCAAAGCGCGATCCACACCGCGGAAACTGCCCCAAAGGCCACCAAAGCCATGAACATCGACGTTGGCAGGTCCCGCGTCAGGATGGTTGAAGTCCAGATCGAGAACATCATGCCGGCGGTCGTAACTGCAAGGCCGATGGCGAGCCAGCGGAAGTCGCGTGCCCGGGTTTCCGCCGGAGAAAGTTTTTGATCCGACACCTCGGCTGGAAGAATCTCCGTCGCCGTGCGCAAGCGTAACTTCGTCCGGCCGATTCGAAACACGCCATCGCCGAGCGGCTCGTCCACGACACCGCGCAGGCGGCGGCCACCGACTTCGATCCCATTGATGCTGTTGAGATCAGTGATGGTCGCCTTTCCGGCCGCGTCGACGCTAACGCGCGCATGCACTGCCGCAACGTGGGGGTCATCAAGGATCACGTCCGCTGCCGCCCCACGGCCGATGGTGCAGCTCGCCGCCGCACCGGGGCGCTCAATGCGGTGCCGCGACCGAACCCGGTCGTGGGCTCCGACCACGTCGAGAACAATCACGGCATCCATTGGATCGTCGCGAGGTAGGTTCTTGCGAACGCCAGCGCGACCTCGGATGAAACGCCCGTAAGCCAGAGATTCGAGATGAACGCCCGCGTCGCCTCATTCTTGCTGACCACGTGCACGCGCAAATCGTAGAGTCCTTCGAACTTGCGATAGGCGCGAAGGCAGACGATGGCATTGACCTCGAGGCCTTCGAGCGCCACGTCGTTCTGGTGGCAGGCGTACGGGGCGAGCTGCCGATTCCTTCCGGAGCCGATCTTGCCGGAAGGTATGGTGGAGAGCGTCTGCAGCCGGTGCGCGAACCGCCACGCGTCGAGTGTCGTGGAGTGCAGGATCTGGTGCGAGAACCAAAGGCCGCCGCTACGGACGTCGCTGGCAACGTAGAGCGAGGATTTGGCATCACAGTACAGCTTCTCGACCTGAACCGGCTGATCCGGCGCCGGATCGCCCCCGGCGTGACAATCGAAAAACCCGGCAAGTTTGCCCGGCAATTCATAACCCTGACCGTTGTGGCGTGGGAGCGGTGTCTCGAGCGCTGCGAGCAGCGCTGCGGAATGCGCCCGCAGCTGGTCGGCAATCTCATCGTGCACGCGTTTTGCGTCCAGTGGTCGATCCATTGCACTGGCGAGCAGCGTGATCGCGTATTCCGCCGGTACGAAGAAGGCGATCAGTTGCGAGTCGTAGTTGCTGGCGACGTTCACCCCGATCACGCGCCCGCTGGTATCCAGCCCGGGTCCTCCCGACATGCCGGCGTTGAGCGCCCCGGAGTAATGGATGCGTGGCTGGAAGGAATCCTCGACGCGGCCGTTGCTGACGCCCTCCGTGATCGTTAGCCCAACGTCCAGCGGAAAACCAATGGAGTACACCTGCTCGCCCTTCGTGGTTTCCGGCCACAGGACCAGCGGTGCGGGCGCAAACCCGACTGCCTTGACGATGGCCAGATCGTGGCGGACATCAATGGCGAGCACATCGATGCGCCCGCTCGCGCCGGCGGCGGTCTTGTATTCGAGCCGATACTTTTCGGGATAGAGCACCGCGTCGCTGACCACGTGCCAATTGGTCACGAACACGCCGCCGGACGCGACGGCGAACCCCGAGCCGTGAAACGCCTCGGAGGTATTCGTGCCAAAGAAGCCCTTGACCTCGATGATGGCAGGACGGGCGCGATCGAGCACTTGCCGGGCCGCGCTGGAAGGCACCGCCTCGGTGGACGCCGGTTGCGGCGCGGCGGCTGCGGTCGTCGCCACGCAGGGTCCGGCGGCGTACACCGTCAACGCGATCGCTATCGCGGCGGCAGCCGTGCGTCCTGCGACAGTGAGAACGACCAAGGAGCAGTGCCTGCGGTCTGGGTCCGGCAGGAAAGGGTACCATTAAGACTGGCTGCGATGGCATCGTCGGCCACGCGGCTGAAGGCACGGCGCCCGCCGCTCACTTCGGAGAGCGACGAGCGCAGGGTTTTCGCTGCTGACACCTGGGGAAGCGAGATAAGTTGAAGGCGCGAGCTGGCTCGAAAGAAAAATGAAACCGCGCTGTGTCAGGCTGCAGGGGTTTGCTTGCACCTGCGCAGCCCCGATCCCAAATTAAACCCACCGCCTCTCGCCGCGCCATGCCCGGATCCCGAACTAAAGCTGGCGTTTCGCGCCGCGCCAAGCCCGACAAGCCCGCACTCGCGCTGAGCGCTGGCTGAAAGCCTGAACCCGTGGCGACCTGGACCACCCGCCTGTTCGATGAGATTGCGCTCGGGGAGAGCGCCAGCTACGTGCGCACACTCGATGCTGCCGACATCGAACTGCTGATCATGCTCACCGGTGATCGCCTTGCCGACGGAGCCGATGAGCGGCCTGTGGGTGCCGCGTCGACACATGCCCTCGGAGGCAATGTCCTGCTGGCCACCGCGGTGGGTACGCAGCTGCCCGGCCCAGGCGCGCGCATCGCCGAACAGGTGCTCCGCTTCACCGGTCGGCTCGCCGTCGGGGACGAGCTGACGGCGACGGTCGTGGTGCGCGAGAAGCGTCCTGCCGGGCGGCAGTTACTACTCGACGCGACGTGCACCAACCAGAGGGGCGATACGGTCACTGCCGGCACCTTGCTCGTCGAGTGTCCCGCGGAGCGGCACACCGTGCAGCGGCTGGGCGAAGTCGAGGTTGCCTTTCATCGCTACAACGCTTTCCAGGCGATCCTGGAACGGGTGCAGGGCCAGCCGCCGATCACCACCGCCGTCGTGCATCCGTGCGATCGCGAATCGCTGCTCGGCGCGCTGGAAGCCGGGGCGAAGGGCCTGATCGTCCCGGTGCTGGTCGGGCCGGAGGCGAAGATTCGCGCCGCGGCGGCGACGTGCAACATTGCCTTGACCGGCGTGCGGATTGTCGCTACCGAGCACAGCCACGCCGCCGCGGAGCGGGCGGTCGCGATGGCGCGCGCCGGAGAGGTCCAGGCGCTCATGAAGGGCAGTCTGCACACCGATGAATTGATGGGCGCAGTCGTCGCTGAGGCGACGGGACTGCGCACCGACCGCCGCATCAGCCACGTGTTCGTCATGGACGTGCCGACGTACCCGAAACTGCTGCTCGTCACCGACGCGGCGATTAATATTCACCCCGACCTGGACACCAAGCGCGACATCTGCCAGAACGCGATCGATCTCGCGCGGGTGCTCGGGATCGCGCTGCCGAAAGTGGCGCTCCTGTCCGCGGTCGAGACGGTGAACGCCAAGATCCAGAGTACCCTCGACGCGGCCGCGCTGTGCAAGATGGCCGAGCGCGGCCAGATTCAGGGTGGCATCCTCGATGGACCGCTCGCGTTCGACAACGCCATCAGCGCGACCGCCGCAAAGATCAAGGATATCGTCTCGCCGGTCGCCGGAGACGCCGACATTCTCGTCGTGCCCGACCTGGAAGCGGGCAACATCCTGGCCAAGGAACTGTCGTATCTCGCCGCCGCGGAGAGCGCCGGCGTGGTGCTCGGGGCCCGCGTCCCGATCGTGTTGACCAGCCGCGCCGACAGCGCGCGCACCCGCGAGGCTTCGGCGGCGGTGATGGTGCTGCTCGCCCACGCGGAGCGCCCGCGCCCGGCCACGCACTAGACCGATGCCCGCGGCGCTCCTGGTGCTCAACGCGGGCTCATCGAGCCTCAAGTTTGCCGTGTTTGCGGCCGCCGCCGAACTGCCGCTCGCGGTTACCGGCAACCTCGAGGAGTTGCAGGGTCATGCGCGCTTCCGCGCCCAGGATGCGCGGGGCGCACTCGTCGCCGAACACGCGTGGCTGGACGGAGCGCCGCCGGGCCACGAGGGAGCAATCGCCTTTCTCCTCGACTGGCTACGGCCGCGCCTGGGCGATGACGGGCTCGCCGCCGTGGGCCATCGCGTGGTCCACGGCGGGGCCGACTACGGTGCACCGGTGCGCGTCACACCCGCGGTGCTCGCGGCGCTCGAGCGGCTCGTGCCGCTCGCGCCGCTGCACCAGCCGCACAACCTGCTACCCATGCGCATCCTCGCCGCGCACCGGCCGGGATTGCCCCAGGTGGCGTGCTTCGATACCGGTTTTCATCGCGCCCAGCCGCGCCTGGCGCAACTGTTCGCCCTGCCGCGCGAACTCTCCGACGCCGGCGTTCGCCGCTACGGCTTTCACGGCCTGTCGTACGAATACATCGCCTCGGTTTTGCCGCAATACGATGCGCGCGCCGCACGCGGGCGAAGCGTGGTGCTGCACCTCGGCAATGGCGCGAGCATGTGCGCGCTGCAGGACGGCCAGAGCGTGGCGACGACCATGGGCTTCACGCCGGTCGACGGCCTGGTCATGGGCACCCGCACGGGCAGCCTCGACCCGGGCGTGCTGCTCTATCTGCTTGCCACGCGCGGCATGGATGCGCACGCGATCGAGGACCTGATCTACCGGCGCTCCGGCCTGCTCGGGGTGTCGGGTCTGTCAAGCGACATGCGCGAGCTGCTGCAGGCCGACGATGCGCATGCCCGCGAGGCGATCGCGCTTTTCTGCTATCGCATCGGCCGCGAGTTGGGCTCGCTCACCGCGGCACTGGGCGGCCTCGACGCGCTGGTGTTCACCGCCGGCATCGGGGAAAACGCCGCCGCGATTCGGGAAAGCGTCTGCCGCAACGCCGCGTGGCTGGGTGTCGTGCTCGATGCCGCTGCCAACCTGCGGCACGGGCCACGGATCTCTAGCGCCGCCTCGCCGGTCAGCGCGTGGGTCATCAGGACTGACGAAGAACGCATGATCGCGCAGCATACGCGCGAGCTGCTCTAGCCCAGGTGAACCGGGTGCCCGCCCGCGCCGGGCGCCTTCGGTCCGGAAGTGCCGCGGCGCGCCAGGGAACCAACCCAGCGGCGGGCGATCCTACGCTGCCAGGGCGTGGCACCCGATCGGTGCGAGTCTGACCGGCAGAGCAATCGGCCCGCGTCCGCAGCCGCCTCATGGCGGCGATTGTCCTGGCGGACCTCGTTGTAAATGACGACTAATCAAGGCGTTACTGCGTGAAGCACAACGCGGCGGGAGGTTTGTCGTTGGGCATCCTGACCCGCAACGAGGCATTCACCATGCCACGTTGTTATGCTAATGTCATAAGACCCCGGGAGCCCAGTGGCTAACGGGCATGCCGGTTGCATCAAGGCTACACGTGCCCATTCGGGCGAGGCAACGCGGGCGCACTTTGGGAGAGATTATGGTGATGCATATCGAAAACTTGACGGCCCCTTGGCGCGCCACTGCGCTGGTGGCCGCCATGGCCGCCATCGCGGTGGGGGCGCTGTCGCCATCCGCGAATGGCGCGGGTGTGACGTATACGAGCCCCGGGTGCACCAGCTTTGTGGTCTCCGGCACGCCGCCCAATCAGTCCGTGGCCTGTGCCGGCGGTGGCAGTGGCGGTGGCGGCGGCGGGGTACCCGTTTGCGTGCCGAGCGCCAACCCGGCCTCCCCGGCGGTCGGCACGTCGACGACCATCACCGCCAACTGCAGCAACCAGCCGCTCGCCAACACTTACGTCTGGACCGGTGGCGGCTGCGGCGGCCTTTCCGGGCCGACCTGCGTGGTCCAGAAGGGGCGGGCGACATCGGTGGTGTATACCGTCCAGGCCACCAACGCGAGCGGCGTCGGCGCGCCGGGGGAAATTACGGTCACCTGGCACTAAGCCTGTCGCAAGCGACGCAACCGGGCGCCTGGTCAATCCCGCCCGGCGCCGCTGCCTTATCATCGCGGTCCATGACCGGACCGCAGCGCCTGCGCCGCGCCGATCTGCCGGTCGATACGGCGCGGCTGGCGCGTTTTCTCATCGGCAAGACGCTCGTGCACGACCACCCGGCCGGGCGCATGAGTGGCCGTATCGTCGAGACCGAGGCTTACGTCCCCGGCGATGCCGCCGGCCACGCGTTTCGCGGTCCGACCGCACGTAACCGCACGCTGTTTCTCGACCGCGGGCACGCCTATGTCTATTTCATCTACGGCTGCTGGTACGCGCTCAACGTCAGCGGCGAGGCGGCCGGGGTCGGCGGGGGCGTCCTGCTGCGGGCGGTGGAACCACTCGAAGGCCTCGCGCTCATGCAGCAGCACCGCGGCGGCGCGCGCCCGCTTGATCTCGCGCGCGGCCCCGGCCGCCTCGCCGCAGCCCTGGACATCGACCGGCGCTTCGACGGCGCCGACTTGTGCGCGGCGGGTCCGCTGTGGCTCGCTTCCCCCCTGCGCCCAGTAGGCCCGCTGGGCCGGAGCATCCGAATCGGCATTAGTCGCGAAATCGAGCGTAAGCTTCGCTTCTTCGAACGCGACAATAGCTTTGTCAGTGGCCCGCTGCGCCTGCGCGCGTGACGCCGCCGCGCCGCACACCACACCCCGGGGGAACCTTCGCCATGCCCATGCAACAGCCTGCCGCCGGCGTGCGCACCGGTACCTATCTCTACTATCGGCACACGCTGCCAGTGCGCATCATGCACTGGATCAACGTGGTCGTGCTTACCGTCCTGTTGCTCAGTGGCCTCAACATCTTCAGTGCGCATCCGGCGCTCTACTGGGGCAAATCCTCCTATACCGGACGCGCCCCCATATTCGAAATCTCGGCCCGCGAAGACCCGGGTGGCGACGTCGTCGGCGTTACCCGCATCCTGGGCCATGACTTCGTCACCACCGGGGTGCTGGGGGCATCCGCGGGCGAGGACGGCGATCTCGTCCCGCGCGCCTTCCCGTCGTGGCTGACGATTCCCGACTCGCGCTGGCTCTCCATGGCACGCCGCTGGCATCTGTTCTTCGCCTGGGTTTTCGTGCTCAACGGCCTGTGTTATCTCGCCTATACGCTGGCCAGCCGGCATCTGCGGCGCGACCTCGCGCCCACGCCCGCCGACTGGCGCGGTTTCGGTCGCTCGATCATCGACCACCTGCGCTTCCGGCATCCCAGCGGCGAGGCGGCGAAGCGCTACAACGTGCTGCAGAAGCTTGCCTACCTGGCGGTGATCTTCATTCTGTTGCCGCTCGCCATTCTGATGGGATTTGCGATGTCGCCCTGGCTCGATGCAGTGTTTGCCGGCTGGGTCGACCTGTTCGGAGGGCGCCAGTCGGCGCGGACCCTGCACTTCATCGTGGCCTGGCTGCTGGTGGCGTTCGTGTTCATCCATGTCTTCGAGGTCATCGTCAGCGGTTTCTGGAACCACCTGCGCTCCATGATCACGGGGCGCTACCGCATCGCCACGGAGGCTACCGATGAAACTGCACGCTAGGCCCGCGCGCCGCCGCTTCTTGGGGCGCAGCGCCGCCGCGGCCGGGGCGCTCTTGCTTGCCGGCTGCGACGCGCTGTCGCGCACCGAGTGGTTTCCTCGGGTGCTCGGCGCCGGTGAAAAGCTCACCCGCAGCGCCCAGCACCTGCTCACGCCGCGCGCCGCGCTGGCGCAGGAGTTCAGCGAGGCCGACCGCTCGCCGGAGTTCCGCAGCAACGGCACCTCGATGCCGGACAACCCGGAATACGAGGCGCTGGCGGCGCGCCAATTCGTCGCCTACCGACTCGACGTCAAGGGCCTGGTGGGCAAGCCGGCCAGCTTTTCGCTCGCCGAGCTGCGCGCGCTACCGGCGCGCACCCAGATCACCCGCCATGACTGCGTCGAGGGGTGGAGCGCGATCGGCAAGTGGAAGGGCGCCAAGCTCTCGGCACTGCTGGCGTTGGTGGAGCCGCACCCGGAGGCGCGCTACGTCGTCTTCTATTGCGCCGATCCCATGGAGGAAAACGGCACCAGCCTGTACTACGAAAGCATCGACCTTGACGACGCCTACCATCCGCAAACGATCCTTGCCTATGAGCTCAACGACCAGCCGCTGCCGGTGCCCAACGGCGCGCCGGTGCGCCTGCGCGTCGAGCGCCAGCTCGGCTACAAGCACGCGAAATACATCATGCGCATCGAGCTCGTCGAGCGCTTCGACCACATCGCGGGCGGCAAGGGCGGCTACTGGGAGGACAACGGCTACGAGTGGTACGCCGGCATCTGAGCGTTCCCGCCACGGCGCCCCGACGGTTTTTTGCACCGCCCGTTGACGGCATCGGTCGAGCGCCGCCACACTGCGCCCTTTGCCCGCGCCCCCCACGATGCCCCGCGTCCGCATTGACCACTACTTTCGTTACGCCGAGCTCACCGACCTCCTAGCCGCGCTCGCCAAGGAATTTCCGGGACTGTGCAGCGTCGAGTCGATCGGCCGCAGCCACGAAGGCCGCGACATCTGGCTGGTCACCGTCACCAATCGCGCAACCGGTGTGCCAGAGGATAAGCCCGGGTTCTGGGTCGACGGCAATATCCACTCGGTCGAAGTCGCGGCGTCAGCCGCATGCCTGCATTTCCTGCAGCACTTGCTCGAGCACTACGGCAAGGACCCCGAGGTAACGCGGGCCCTCGACACGCGCACCTTCTACCTCTGCCCGCGCATCAATCCCGATGGCGCCGAATGGGCGCTGGCCGACCAGCCGAAGTATGTGCGCTCGAGTACGCGCAGCTACCCGTTCGAGGAAGACGCCATCGAGGGCCTGACGGTCGAGGATATCGACGGCAACGGCCGCATCCTGCAAATGCGCATCCCCGACGCGAACGGCTTGTGGAAGCCCCATCCCCAGGAGCCACAGCTGATGGTGCGGCGCGAGCCCACGGAGGTCGGTGGCACCTATTACCGGATCCTGCCCGAGGGCCGCCTGGAAGGCTACGATGGCTTCAACTTAAGGGTTAAAAAGCCAAAACAAGGACTTGATCTCAATCGCAATTTCCCAGGAAATTGGCGACAGGAATTCGAACAGCTCGGGGCCGGCCCTTACCCCACCTCCGAGCCCGAGGTGCGCGCGTTAGCCGACTTCATCGCGCACCATCCCAACATCACCGGCGGGGTGGCTTTCCACACTTGGGCGGGGGTCTTGCTCCGGCCGTTCGACCATCTGCCCGACACCGACATGCACGCCGAGGACCTGTGGCACTACCAGCGGGTCGGGGCCAAGGGGACGGAACTCACCGGCTATCCCAACATCTCCGTCTATCACGAATTTCGCTATCACCCGAAGCAGGTCATCGGCGGGGCCTTCGACTGGATCTATGACCACCTGGGCATGTTCAGCTGGGTGGTGGAAATCTGGTGCCCGATGCGCGAAGCGGGCCTCGAGCGCTATCAGTACATCGACTGGTACCGCGATCACCCGATCGAAGACGACCTGAAGCTGTTTCGCTGGAACCAGGAGAAACTGGGCGGCGCGGGACATATCGCCTGGAAGCGGTTCGACCATCCGGAGCTGGGACCCATCGACATCGGCGGCTGGGACCGGTTTCATGCCTTCGTCAATCCGCCGTTGCAGTTTCTCGAGCGCGAGCTCGCGCGTTTTCCGCAATGGCTGTTATGGCAGGCGCTGCTGTCGCCGCGGCTGGAGCTCGTCGCGGCCGATGCGCAGGCCTTGGGCGAGGGCCTGTGGCGAGTGCGGCTGGTGGTCCAGAATACCGGCTGGCTGCCCAGCTACGTGAGCAAGCGGGCGCTCGAGCGCAAGGTCGTGCGCGGGGTGTTCGCGGAGATCGCCGTTCCGGAGGGCGTCGAGCTCGTCACCGGCAAACGGCGGGAAGAGGTGGGTCAACTCGAGGGCAAAGCCTACAAGCACACCGGCATTTCGTTCTGGCCGGATTATCATGTCACCGACGACCGCGCCAAGATCGAATGGGTCATCCGCGGCAAGCCCGGCGCTGCCATCAATCTGCTCGCCCGGCACGAGCGGGCGGGGACGGTGCGCGTCGCGGTGGTGCTTAAGTAGAAGAGGAAACGAAATCATGGCACGAGTGGTCGGCCTTGGCGGCCTGTTCTTCAAGTCGCCGGATCCGGAACGCCTGCTGGCCTGGTACGCCAAGTGGCTGGGCATCGGCGATGGCAAGTCGTCGGTTGAATTCCGCGCCGTTGGCCTGCCGACGCGCAGCTTCACCGTCTGGAGCCCGTTTCCGGCCAACACCGACTACTTCGCGCCCTCGCCGCGCGAATTCATGTTCAACCTCATCGTCGACGATCTGGACGGCGCACTCGGCCAGGTCCACCTCGGCGGGGCGCAGGTCGTGGGCGAAGTCGAAGAGCACGAGTACGGCCGCTTCGGATGGTTCATCGATCCGGACGGCAACAAGGTCGAGTTGTGGCAACCACCGACTCCGACCGGAGACCGATGACGGCGGCGGCCACGCTGGGACTGGAGGTTTGGAGCTGAGGCCTGCAGCGATGCGGGCCGTTATTTTTTCGCCAGCGGGCAGGGCAGTGCACAGCCGCAGTGGGCCCGCGCCCGTTGCGCATCGTCCCCGCGGTTACCCCAC
Organism: uncultured beta proteobacterium; assembly: GCA_963777455.1. Classification (GTDB taxonomy): domain Bacteria; phylum Pseudomonadota; class Gammaproteobacteria; order Burkholderiales; family Casimicrobiaceae; genus PALSA-1003. The sequence goes on along the minus strand of CAVZQQ010000003.1, from coordinate 382,706 downwards.
AATGCACGCGCATGCCGCCAACAAAAACAGCACAGCTGTCGATTCGGAGGGTCCTCGATCGACTAGTCAGTAGAGCCCGGGCCGCCAGGTCACAATCGTCCGGATGCTCGCCCAATCCAAATCCAACGGAGATTTAACGATGCGATTCATGATGATAGTCAAGCACGCCGAGAAGCAGGGCCATCCGCCCAAGGAGCTCATGGAGGCGATCGGGAAGCTCGCCGAGGAAGAAACCAAAGCCGGGACGATGCTGGGCAGCGGCGGACTCGCGCCCACCGCCCTGGGCGCCCGCGTCCGGCTTGCCGGAGGGAAGGTGACCGTGACCGACGGGCCCTTCATCGAGACCAAGGAGATCGTCGGCGGTTATGCGCAATTTGAGTTGCAATCCAAGGCGGCGGCGATCGAATCGGCGGTCCGCTTCATGGAACTGCACAAGAAACACTGGCCGGGCTGGGAGGGCGAGACCGAGGTTCGCCAAATGTTCGGGCCGGAAGACTTCGCAATAGCCAAGCTCTGAAAAACAAGACGCGCGTGGTGGTCAGCTTGCACGACGCTTATCGCCACAAACCAGAGCTTCGAGATGTCCTTGTGCGACTGGGGTCTGGTAACGACACCCTAGGCTAGGCCCCTCGCGGGCCTGGCCATTGCGGACGGGCGAGGGGATCCTCGATCGGCATATTTGCGCCTTCGGTCGCCCGCACGGGTACCGAGGCTGCATCGAAGTCTTCCAGGCAGAATGCGTTGACGCCAAAGTGGTCTGGCGCCGCACGTTTGCGATGAAAGACATAGATCCCGCAATGGCTGCAAAAGTAGTGCTTCGCCCGGCGGCTATTCCACTGGTAGACCGAGAGCGCCGTCTCACCTTCGAGCACCGTCAAGCGATTTTCCGGCACCTTCACCATGACGGCGTTGCGCATGACGCAAAGCGAGCAGTCGCAAGTGGTGAGTTCGGCGATTGCCGATTCAATGCGAAACCGAACGGTGCCGCAATGACAAGATCCTGTGTAGATCATTCGATTTCCGAGAACTGCGGTTCACCGGGCACTCGCGCTCGACCCAAGAGAGGACATGGAACCGGGCCTGAGGGCAGTCTTGCGAAGCGGCGATCATCTTATCTTGCCCTGGGTTGTGCCAGCGCGCCGTCAATCCTCGTAGCGTGACCGGCGCTGCCGGTACCGCGAGTTGCAGCCCGTGCCGCGCCCTTGTGCTCCGGTGCGCGATGTCAAGGACACTTGACATGTCGATATCTCGCCCCGTAGAATGTCAAGCGTCCTTTACAGTTACGGAGAAACGTCATGACCCAGCGCGCGAATACACGGACCTACTTGCTCGAGTTGAGCGGGGCGCTTGCGCTCTATACGCTGATCCTGGGACTGTCGCTGCATTTCGGGCAGCGGATGTCGCCGGGCCCGCTGCAGACTGCCCTCTTCGTTTGCCCAATGGCTGGTTTCCTGTTGGTGGTGTGGGCCGTGGTCAGACAAGTCCGTCGCTCCGACGAGTACATCCGGAAAACCACGCTTGAGTACCTTGCGATTGCCGCGGCAGTCACTGCGGGTTGGACCTTTACCTACGGTTTCCTCGAAAACGCCGGCTACCCCAAGTTGAGCATGTTCACGGTTTGGCCGGTGATGGGTGCCGTCTGGGCATTGGTGGCGTGCGTCGACCATTTACGCCACCGATGAAAAATCTCGTGCGCGAGCGGCGCTCGGAAAACGGCTGGAGTCAGGCTGCGCTCGCCGATCTCCTGGGCGTGTCACGACAGACGATCAATGCCATTGAGACCGGCCGCTACGATCCCAGCCTACCCTTGGCTTTCGCGATCGCGCGAATGTTCCGTACAACCATCGAAGCCATCTTCTTGATGGAGACGTAGCTTGGCGGGAGCGGCAACCTTCTGCGGAGTAGATGTGGGATCGGCGTCGCTTGCAAAGGTTGGCGCAGCAAACGATCATCGTTGTCGTGAGCCCCGAGACGCGCTATGCAAAAAGCGGAGAAGTCAGCATTGCCTACCAGGTGGTGGGCGACGGGCCGCGCGATCTGATTCTCGTCCCGGGCTGGGTGTCGAACATCGAGGTCTTCTGGGATGAACCCGCCGTTGCACGCTTTCTGCGGCGTCTGGCCTCCTTCTCCCGGCTGATCCTATTCGACAAACGCGGAACGGGGCTCTCGGACCGGTCGGGCACGTTGCCGGACCTCGAGACGCGGATGGACGACGTACGCGCGGTGATGGATGCGGTCGGCTCCGAGCGTGCGGCGCTATGTGGGTACTCGGAGGGCGGTGTGATGTGCGCGATGTTCGCCGCCACCTACCCTGCACGAACGACCGCGCTGATCACCATCGGCAGCTATGCGCGGCAAAAGCCCGCTCCCGGCTACCCCTGGGGCCGTACGCAGGAACAGCAGGAAGAATTTCTGGACGCGATCCAGAACAACTGGGGCGGACCGGTCGGCCTCGATCTGCGCGCGCCAAGTTTCGCTCACGACCACCGCGTGCGCCAGTGGTGGGCTCGCTTCCTACGTATGAGCGCGAGCCCGACAACGGCGCTTGAGCTTACGCGTATGAATTACGAGATCGACGTGCGCCACGTCCTGAGCGCGATTCGCGTTCCAACACTGCTGCTACATTCCGTTGGCGACATGGCAGTCCCTGTGCATGCCAGCCGCTATATGGCGGAATCGATCGCTGGCGCCAAATGCGTGGAGTTGCCCGGCGCGGACCATCTGCCCTGGGGAGCGGACGCCGATGCCATCCTCGACGAAATCGAAGAGTTCCTCACCGGGTCACGGCACGGGCCGGAGCCGGATCGAATTCTCGCCACCATCCTCTTCACCGACATCGTCGGTTCGACCGACCGGGCAGCCGAGCTCGGCGACCGCCGCTGGAGAGATCTATTGGAAAGCTTCTACGGCGTCGTACGGCGAGAGTTGCCGCGCTTTCGCGGCGTCGAGGTGAGCACGGCAGGCGACGGAATGCTGGCCACCTTTGATGGTCCAGCGCGTGGCGTGCGCTGCGCTCGCAGCATCGCCGCTGCTGTCCTCCCGCTCGGACTGGAGGTTCGTACAGGGCTGCACACTGGTGAATGCGAGCTCATCGACGACAACGTCGGGGGAATCGCCGTGCACACGGCCTCCCGCGTCGCCGCTTTGGCTCGACCGGGAGAGGTCCTCGTTTCGCACACGGTGAAGGATCTCGTCGCGGGATCGGGAATCCGTTTCGAATCGCGCGGCACGCACACCCTCAAGGGCGTTCCAGGGGACTGGCCACTGTTCGCGACGATTTCCCAAACGAGGGAATAACATCCAGTCCGTAATCGGGAAGCTCAAAAAGCTAACCAGCTGGTGTGGGTCGGGAACGGCCCTTCGAGCGACGGCCGCTGATGAAGTTACCCACGTCTCGTGGAGAGTTCCATCGGGCACTGACGGCCAACAGCAGCCGCTCGGTGTCGCCGCTCAATTTGTCCCTAAGCAGGCATTGGCATGACCATCGCGCGCCAGATCGAGGCGCTTGAATCCTTGATTGCGCCTCGATTTACCGCCCGCCGCGCCGCTTAGAATCGCAGCAGATCGCTCCCGGATGATACCCAGAAGTTAAGGCGGTCGCTGCATGCGGCGAACGTACCAAATACGGTCGCGACGTTCGCGATGAGGCTCAAATCCGCCGCCTTGAACAGGGTCACGCTGCTGCCGCCTTGATTCGTCACCAGCACGCGCTCGCCGTCGAAGCTCGCAGTCACGGGTCCGTTCAAATGGTTATTGGCATCGGTGCTAATCGTGGTCACCACGTTCCCGCTGCTTGCCTGAACCACGGTGATCGAATTGGCCAACAGGTTCGGCACCCAGATGTTGGTGCCGTCGAATACGGGAACTCCCGGACCCAAGCCGACAGTTACAGTCTGGATAATTGCACCGTTGCCATCAAGCTTGAACAGCTTGTTGGCGCCATTGTCGGCAGCCCAGATGTTGGTGCCGTCATAGAGTATGCCGGCTGGCTGGGTAAACCCGGTCGTAACGGTCGTCACCGGATAGGGCGTCGTGGCTTGGGGCGTAATGATCGATACCGAGCCGGCGAAGTTGGCGGTCCAGAGCCGAGCGCCGTCGAAGGCGAGCCCTTCAGGGTTGTTGCCGAGGTTACTGGCGGCCACGGTGACCGCACCCGGGGGCAGCGTGGGATCAAGCACGTAGAGATTGCCGGGCGATGTAAAGCTCGTAGCAAAGACCTTGCCGGCGGCCGCCACAATGCCCGTGCTATTCGTGGCCCCCGTCCAGGTTCCAATCACTGCACCGGTGCTAGCGTGCACTTGTACCACCTGGTTGGCGCCTTGGGTCGAAGTCCAGATACTCTCACCGTCCCCGGTGCAGGCAAATGGGGAGCCTCCGACGGCTATCGTCTGCATCACGTTGGTGCTCTGCGTAGTCCACCATTGATTGAACGCCGCCCGACGGCTCGCGCGCGCGAGCCCTTGATCCAGAGAGCGTTGCAGGAAGGTGGTCATCTGTACGCGGCTTACGGTCTCGTTCGGGCTGAACGTCGTCGGCGTGGTGCCTTTGGACACGCCGGTGACATATGCCTCCATGATGCCCGGGCAGAACGCGGTCCCGACGGTGGCTACATCGTTGTACGGAAACGGGTAAATCACAGGGGGCGAACCGCATGGTTCCTGTGCCTGCGCCGACGCAACGCCCATCGCGCTTGCGATCCCCAATCCCAATGCTACGAGCCAACGACCCAAACGGCTGATGCTGCAATCCATCGCGTTCTCCCCAAGGTGAATAACGGAGCTGACGACCGTGCCGCCGATCGTCGCACGCCAGCCTAGGACTACTCCGCGGAGAGGTCAAATTACAGCTTTGTGGTCGACACGCTTGCCCGTGAGCGGGCCACACGAATCGAGTCGCAAAACGTCGGCTTCGAGCACGGCGCACGACCGCTTTGGGGTGGCCGCAATTTCCGCTGTGGGGTCGTGAACGACCTTTTGAGCGACGGCCGCTGACGGCCGCGGTTTCAACCGGTCAATGCAACTGGCGATCAACTGGCAAATCCCAATCGGGCATGACAACGTGCGACACGTTGCGCGAAATCCACTCGCGGCTCTCCGGCCCGAGCCCTACATCGAAGCAGGCGAGGACGGTAAACGGTTGTGGCTGCAGTGTTGGAGCGACTGGAGCAGGCCGCGGACCAGCGGCACGAATCCTTCATCGGCGCCGGTGACGATGAGCGTACGCATGACGGCTAAGGAAGTCGTTCACCCAAAGATATGGCATCGATGAAAGCTCTTGCGCGGGCGGCCCGAAGCGGATTGAAGGGCTGCACGTTGATCCGGTGCGGTACCGTCGCTCACCGGTACGGCGTCAGAACCTAGCAAGCGCACCTGCACCGTTGAGCGTAACCCAGAAGTTGAGCCCGTCGGAGCAGGCGCCGTAGGGCGTCGCGCCCGGGAGCGAGACGTTCCCGATCAAGCTCAAATCGGCTGCCTTGAACAGGGTCGCCGTATCGCTATTTTGGTTGGTTATCAGAATGCGTACTCCATCAAACGCCGCGGTGGCCGGCGCGTCGAGTCCGAAGCTACTCCCGATGGACGCAACGATCGCCCCGGTACTCGCCTGGACCACGGTAACGGTGGAATCGATCGAGTTAGGCACCCAGATATTCGCCCCGTCGAAGACGGGAAACGCGGGACCGGCGCCGGTGGAGATCTTTTGCACAATATGGCCGCTGGCGTCGAGTTTGTCGAGCAAATTGGCGCCAAGGTCGGTTGTCCACATGCTCGTTCCGTCGAAAACCATGCCGAACGGCTGGATGAAGCCAGAGACCGTCTGCACGATGTGCGAGGGGGGGATGATGGAGACGGTCCCATCGCCGTTCGCCGTCCAGATGTTTGCGCCATCGAATGCGATGCCCTTCGGATACGCCCCGATCCCGGGCGTCCCCAGCGTCCCGACGGCCCCGCCAGTCGACTGCGTGTTGATGACGTAGACTGCGCCCGGACTGGTGTTACCGGTTACGTAGACCAGCCCCCCCACCACCAGGACTCCGGAGGCATTGGTGGCGCCGGTCCACGCTCCCAGGCTTGCCCCCGTATTCGCATCAAAACGGACCACCGTGTCGCCGGCAGCCACCCAAATCGAATCGCGATCCGGCTTACAGAGCACCGGTGCCACACCCGGGTAGACAATTAGGAGACCGGTGCTGTTTTGCGGCAACCACCATTGCTCCGCGGCGGCCCGCCAGCTCGTGCGGGTGAGCCCGAGATCGACCGAGCGTTGCAGGAAGGTCGTCATCTGCAGGCGACTGACGTTTTCGTCCGGGCTGAAGGTAGTTGGCGAGGTGCCCTTGGAGATGCCGGTGACATAGGCCTCCATGATGCCGGGGCAAAACGGGAACCCGACGCTGGCCACATCCGTGTACGGAAACGGATAGGTTGTGCCGCCGCACATTTGCTGGGCCTGCGCCGGCGCAATGCTGATCGTGCCAACGATTCCGAGCGCCGCTAAGCAACGACCCCAACGACTGATGCCGCGTTCCATAACGTTCTCCCAGATTGGTTTAGCGACTTGACGATCAGGCAGACGGTCGCAGCGTAGGACGACGCTCACGAGAGGTCAACCGACACTTGCCACAGCCAGGGGCCTATGCGCTTGAGCGGATCCTTCACACTTGGCCGCAGGACGACCGCTTTCGGGCAGTCAATATTTCCGCTCAGGGTGTGCGCCGTGATAGGGCGGCGCTTTCCAGTGGGTGAGAGTCCCGCCCGGCAAATGCTCCAGCCGGAAGCAACCGGAGCAGCTATGGAGGAAACGAAAGGGCTGAAGCCTTCGGGTAAGCGTGCCACGAATTGGTGGCAGCGCGAGTGTGCGGGCCGTAACGCGAGTGAACGCTGAGCAAGCCTCGAAAAGGACGATGCGCAGGCCGACCCGACAACCCTTTCGGGGAAGGCTGACACCGCTGAGCGGATGAGCGATGTAGGACCGCCAGCGGCTGCGCCGGGGTAGTGGCGACAGCACGTACACAAGGAAAGCGCAGGCAACACGGGAAGCCCCAAGGCGTGGTCAGGGATGACCAACCGGACGCCGGTGACGGACAGGCTGGGCGCTCTGGGGTGACGGAGAGGTTCGCAGTACCGCCGAAGCCGAGCAATGTCGGTGGAGGGAAGGGACCTCAGTTCAAGACGAACGCAACAAGTGGCGAGGGACTCGGAGATTGGGAAACCTAGCAACTCCGAAGAGTGTTCAGAAGCTGCAGACGGCGTTGCACGCGAAAGCGAAGGCAGAGCCGGGTTATCGCTTCTACGCCCTGTACGACAAGATAAGCCGTGACGATATCCTGGCCCATGCTTATGCGCAGTGCCGATCCAATAAGGGCGCTCCAGGTGTGGACGGGCAGGAGTTCGCGGACGTCGAAGCGTACGGGGTTGAGCGGTGGCTCGGTGAACTGGCGCTTGCGCTCAGAGAGGAGAGCTACCGACCGGAGCCCCTCAGACGCGTGTTTATCCCGAAGGCCAATGGCAAACTTCGACCGCTGGGCATCTCGACTTTGCGCGATCGGGTGTGCATGAGTGCAGCATTGCTCGTGCTCGATCCGATCTTCGAAGCCGATCTTCCACCGGAGCAGTACGCCTACCGTCCGGGCCGCAATGCCCAACAGGCGGTGGTCGAGGTGCAAGAGACGCTGTTCCGAGGCCACCCGGAAGTCGTAGACGCCGACCTCGCGGACTACTTCGGAAGCATTCCTCACGCCGAACTGATGCGCTCGCTTGCGCGACGCATCGTTGATCGGCGCGTGTTGCATCTGATCAAGATGTGGCTGGAGTGCGCCGTCGAAGAGACCGATGATCGAGCCCGAAAGACACGAACGACCGAGGCCAAAGACAGCGGACGCGGCATCCCGCAGGGTTCACCGATCTCACCGTTGTTGGCCAATCTGTACATGCGCCGCTTCGTGCTGGGATGGAAGAAGCTCGGGCTGGAGAAGAGCCTTGGCAGTCGCATCGTGACCTACGCTGACGATCTCGTGATCCTGTGCAGGAAAGGCAACGCCGAGGAGGCCTTGCAACAAATGCGCGAGCTCATGGGCAAGCTGAAGCTCACGGTCAACGCGGAGAAGACACGGATCTGCACGGTACCGGAAGGCGAGTTCGACTTCCTGGGGTACACGTTTGGGCGGATGTACTCGGCGAGTACGGGACAGGCTTATCTGGGTATCCGGCCGTCGAAGAAGAGCATCCGGCGCATGGTCGCGAAGATCCATGCGCTGACGACAGTCTCGATGACGTGGCAAAGGAACCACGGAGTTGGTGGGCAAGTTGAATCGCGCGCTACGCGGCTGGGCGAACTACTTCCAAGTAGGCACGACCGGCACGGCGTATCGGGCGCTCGATAGCTACACTGCTGCGCGGTTGCGCCGGTGGTTGCGCACCAAGCATAAGGCCAAGCGACGCAGGGGCGGGGCCTACCCACCCTCGCACCTCTACGGGTACTTCGGTCTCGTACGTCTGACCCGGCTTGGGCACGACGTGTCGTGGGTGAAGGCGTGAAGTCTTGTCCGAGAGCCGGATGCGGGAGATCTGCACGTCCGGTTCGATGAGCGGCGACTGGAAACGGAGCTATGGCGTGGCTAGTGGGGCACCGCGAACCGAAAGGCGCGGTAACAGAGATGCCTATGCCTATCGCCACCGCGCCAGTCGTCGACTCTACCGATCTGCGATTTTCGACAATCAGCCGGCTCACGCCACGAGCACCCCGTCGGTGTCGCAGCTCAAATTTCCACTAAGCGGCCATTCGAGTCCCCACCCCGCCGCATCGAGGCGCCTAGAAACGATTGTCGCGTTGCGCCGCCACCGGCTCACCCAGGCGCGCATTGCCACCAGTCTGTGTCGAAGAGTACGGTCGGACGGGTGCTGGCGCGTGCCGGTGAAGTAATTGCGAAGTAGTCGCAGTCCTGCTGCTGTGCAGTCACCACGTCGCGCGGCGCAGGAAACATAGCAGCCGGGGCGTCGGGGTAGAATTGTGAAAGAACGCGAAGACGAGAACTCTGGCCGACAATATCAATATCGAGAGCGGTACTGCGATCCACAGCAACAACCGGCGCCAAGTCTTCATCTCATCTCCCAACTGCGACCGGCTTCCAGAGCATTCTCTGTCCCGCTGAGCAACAGCTGGGAGCAAGGCGGACGTGGGTTCAGCGTTAAGATGCCGCGAAAGGGATGGATGGGGTCAGCCGCGACGCGGATTCGGGACCATGAGGCGCCCTGGATCCGAGAATCTCGACCGGACTCCCCCACGGCGAGTGGGTCATCGCAATGCTGCGTAAAGGATCAACCTTGACCGATCTTTCCACATTCCCCATCACAAGCAAGTGGCCCGCGCAGCACCCCGACCGCATTCAGCTCTATTCGCTGCCCACCCCCAACGGGGTGAAGGTCTCGGTCATGTTGGAGGAGAGCGGTCTGCCCTACGAGCCCCACCTCGTGCGCTTCGAAGCCAACGAGCAGGCGTCCCCGGAATTTCTGTCGCTCAATCCGTACGGCAAGATCCCGGCGATCATCGACCCCAACGGGCCGGGCGGCAAGGCACTCCCCCTATTCGAATCCGGTGCGATCCTGATTTACCTTGCCGACAAGTCTGGCCAGTTTCTGCCGCAGGATCCAGCCGGCCGTTACGAGACGCTCCAGTGGCTCATGTTCCAGATGGCCGGCATTGGCCCGATGTTCGGCCAGGTTGGGTTCTTCAACAAATTCGCCGGTAAGGACTACGAAGACAAACGCCCGCGCGACCGCTACGTCGCGGAAGCAAGGCGCCTGTTGAACGTGCTGAATCGACAGCTTGCCGACCGCAAGTGGCTGGTGGGCGATGTCTATACCATCGCCGATATAGCCACCTTCCCTTGGGTTCGCAACCTAATCGGTTTCTACGGTGCCGGTGACCTCGTGGGGATCGCGGATTTTCCCCATGTCACTCGGACGCTCCAGACGTTCCTTGCACGTCCGGCGGTCGTATTAGGGATCGATATCCCTCACCGACTCAAGGTCTCCTGAAAAAACAACCGAGCCCGCGAAGGTTGCTGGCGAGCTACTAGCGCTGTTCCGCCGCGGGTTGGCGGCCAGGCGCACGAGATCGCCCGGGCTCGACCGGCGAGGGCATGCCTGCGCTGTGGCGCAGCGGGTGGGATATCCCCGGCTCGATGACGTGGAAACGTGGACCGGCAGCGGCGTCGGTCAGGGGTCCCCCTGGCCCAGCAGGATTTCAAGCCGATCGAACCGGTCGCGCCAGTAGATGCCGTAGCGGCTCATCCAGTCGAGCATGGGCGCCAGGCCATTGGGCTCAGCGCGGTAATGGACCAAGCGTCCTTGCCGCCGACGCCGAACTAGCCCGGCCAGCTTCAGCACGCCCAGGTGCTTGGACACCGCCGGTTGCGACACCCCGGCGCCCGCGGTTAAAGCGCGCACGGTTTGTTCGCCGCCTCGCACCAGGCGCTCCAAGAGCGCGCGCCGAGTGGGGTCGGCAAGCGTCCTGAAAACGACATCGGGGGCAGGGCGCATGGCAATACATAACCATATGGTTATTGATCAGTCAAGCGGGGTTGATCAGTCAAGCGGGGTAGATAACGCGAGCAAAATAGCGCCAGCTCGCAACCTAGCAAGCACATTAGATCAATACGTTACAATTGTTTTCTACGAACAATTCTTGGTCTCGACGCAGGGCGCACCTAGCACCGAAGAGGGCGCCCTTTTGATCCTCTACGGGCGCTATCATCGCGGCCATGTGGGGTGTCCTCGCGCTCTTCCTAGCCGTCGCGAGTGCTCCCGCGTTCGCCGCCGAGCCGTGCGCAAGCGGGAGCTAGCCGTGTCCGTACACCGATGTCGCGAGCGTCGCCGATCCGTTCTGCCCGGGCATTATGGAAGCGTATGTCACCGCCGTATCCAAGGGGACAGCCAGGGGGTCTTGGTAGCCGCCGCCAGGGTCTTTGTGAAGGGCCTTACCACGCCGGGAACGCTGTCCAACACAGGCGTCGGGCGCGGTCACCGTGGCCGAGCAGGCTCGCCGGCCCAAGGCGGTACCAGGCTGCACGGTCCGGTCCGGTTGCCTCAACGGCAATCGAACTTTACCGCGCCGGTCCGGGCTGAACATACCGGGCGAAAGGGGCCGGGCTCCGCATGCATGGCAGAGGAAGGGTCTAAGGGCGGTGTCGGCCGTTCTGTCGATCCGAATCAAATGACGTATAATGTATATTATGTAAAGTTACAAATGGATCCGACCCGCGGGTTCGTATCAGTGGCTACCCCGCCGCTTCGGCACCTGCTCACGGGACGGACTTGAGCATCTCAGAGCCCAGCCTTCCTATGCAAAACCAGTTGCTTGGGATTGTTTTTTTAGAACCTGCTTTAGTAGCGAATCCGGCAGCGGACCTACCTTGGGGCTGCGGCGTACACGCTGGATGTGCGGAGGCTGCTATCGCCTCCGTGGAAGCGCGCCACGTGGGCGCCTTAGTGGGTTTGCGAGTCGAGCCAGGTGCACGCTGCCTGCTTGAGCGCCACGCCCGCGCCCTCGTAGCCGGCGTCCAGCGGGTTAAGCATCGCGGCGTGCTGCACGATAAGGCAATAGGCGCGCTTCTTGGCATCGGGGGTGAGCGCCGGGTTGGCCACCCACTGCCGAAACTCCTGGACCTCGGAAACGAAGCTCGTCGGCGTAACGCCGCAGCACACGAGAACGACTGGCATATCCATGGTCGGACTCCTTGAGCTTTCCTCTTGCGAGGACAACCGCAAGGACCGTACCAACCCGACGATCGACGCTAGGCACCCCTGCTCTTCGCGCTGCAGGGGCCGATCCCGCTAAGGCCCTGCCGGCCCGGTGGCGCCAAAGGTGTCAAGGTCGGCGCAAACTGACGCCGCGCGCCGCCCAAGGCGCCCGTCAGCTGCCCGGCGTCAGGGCGCGCAAGCAGTAGGCGGCCAGCGCGTCGAGCACCGCGTCGTCCTCGCCAATGGCTGCGGCGCAGCGGAACGGCACGGTGGGATGGCGCCGGCGCAAGACTTCGACCAGAGCCGGTAGGTCGCTGCGCACGTGCCCGCCTTGCCCGAAGAAGATCGGCACAATGTGGATCGAGCCGACGCCGGCTGCGATCAACTCGTCCGCGGCCGTGCCGAGGTCCGGCGCCATCACCTCCAGATAGGCCAGACCCAGCGGGGCCGACGTCTTGGCGCGAACCCGCGCCGCCAGACGCTCGAAGGGCTCGGCCCAGCGCGGATCGCGCGAGCCGTGGCCGAACAGGATCAGGCCAGGCTTCATCCGCGGTGTCTTGCCGGCGTGCAGCCGCGCCTTGGTTTGCCGCAGCCAGTCGAGTTGATATACCCCACTGCTATCATCTAATCGCCAAACATTCCTTTTGTATATATCGGTACGCCGGTAGGCTTTGGGCCATTCGGAGCCTCTGCAATGTACCGGTACGACACCTACGACCAGCGCTTCCTTGCCGAGCGGGTCGCACAATTCCGCGACCAGACGCGGCGTTTTCTCGCCGGGGAACTGACCGAGGACGAGTTTCGGCCGCTACGCCTGCAGAACGGCCTGTACATCCAGAAGTACGCGCCGATGCTGCGCATTGCCATTCCCTACGGCTTGTTGTCGACGACCCAGCTGCGCAAGCTCGCCCACATCGGGCGGAAGTATGACAGAGGCTACGGGCACTTCACGACGCGCCAGAACCTCCAGTTCAACTGGCCCCGACTCGAAGACGTGCCCGACATCCTGGCCGAACTCGCCAGCGTGGAGATGCACGCCATCCAGACCAGCGGCAACTGCGTGCGTAACATCACCACCGATCACTTCGCCGGTATCGCCGGCGACGAGGTCGTCGACCCGCGCCCCTATTGCGAGCTGCTGCGCCAGTGGTCGACCTTTCACCCGGAGTTCGCCTACCTGCCGCGCAAGTTCAAGATCGCGGTCTGCGGGTCGCAGATCGATCGGGCGGCCACGCTCGTCCACGACATCGGGGTGCACGCGGTGCGCAGTGCCACCGGCGAGGTCGGCTTCCGGGTGCTCGTCGGCGGCGGCCTGGGCCGCACGCCGATGATCGGCCATGTCATCCGCGAATTCCTGCCGCGCGCGGAAATTCTTAACTACCTCGACGCCATCCTGCGCGTCTACAACCGCTTCGGCCGGCGCGACAACAAGTACAAGGCGCGCATCAAGATCCTGGTCAAGGAAATGACGCCGGAGATCTTCGCGCAGCAAGTCGAGGCCGACTGGGAGCGCCTCAAGGGTGGCCCGGCCACCGTCCCCGACGCGGAGATCGCGCGCCTGGCCGCATTCTTCGCCCCGCCCGCGTATGAGCAACCGCCCGGCAACGATGCGGCCTTCCGGGCCGCGCTCGCTGACAACCGCGCGTTCGGCAACTGGGTCAAGCGCAACGTCTTCCCGCACAAGGTGCCCGGCTACGCCGCGGTCACGCTCTCGCTCAAGAAAACCGGCGTGCCGCCGGGCGACGTGACCTGCGAGCAGATGGATGCCGTGGCCGATCTCGCCGACGCCTACAGCTTCGGCGACCCTGCGCGTCACCCACGAGCAGAACCTGGTTTTCAGCGACGTCAGGCAAGCGGCCCTGCCGAGGCTGTGGAGCGAGCTCAAGGCGCTGGGCTTAGCAACCCCGAACATCGGGCTTCTCACCGACATCATCTGCTGTCCCGGCGGCGATTTCTGCTCGCTCGCCAACGCGAAATCGATTCCGATCGCCGAAGCAATCCAGCGGCGTTTCGACGACCTCGACTACCTCTACGACGTGGGCGAGCTCGCCGTGAACATCTCCGGCTGCATGAACGCCTGCGGCCACCATCACGTCGGCAATATCGGTGTGCTCGGCGTCGATAAGAACGGCACGGAGTGGTACCAGGTGTCCATCGGCGGCGAGCAAGGCGACGCGGGCGGCGCTGGGCCGGGTGATCGGCCCGTCGTTCGCTGCCGCCGCTGTCCCCGATGTCGTCGGCGGCTTGATCGAGGTCTACCTCGAGCAACGCCACGAGGACGAGCATTTCATCGACACCGTGCGCCGTCTGGGCATCGAACCGTTCAAGCAGCGCGTCTATGCCGCAGCTCATTAAGGACGGCGCAATCGTCGCGGATCGCTGGACGCTGCTGCGCGAAGCGACCGGCGCCCTGGCACCGGAAGAGCCGGTGCATCGTCCCGCTTCCTCGGTGGGCCGCCGAGCGCGACGCCCTGCGCACCCGCGGCGCGGTCGGCGTGTGGCTGTCCCCGGAAGCCGATCCGGAGGTGCTGGCCTCCGACATCAGCCACTTGCCGCTGATCGCCGTCGATTTCCCGCAATTCACCGACGGCCGCGGCTATTCGACCGGCCGCCTGCTGCGCGAGAAATACCGCTACGCCGGGGAATTGCGCGCGATCGGCGACGTGCTGCGCGATCAGCTGTTCTACCTCCGCCAGTGCGGCTTCAATGCCTTTGCGGTGCGCGCCGACCACAACCTCGAAGACGCGTTGCGCGGCCTGCGCGACTTCAGCGACAGCTACCAGGCGACCGTGGTCACGCCCTTGCCGCTATTTCGGCGCCGGGCTTCGCCGCCGGCGACCGAACCCGCATGAGTCTCGACCAGCGCGTCGCCGAGGTCACCTCTCTCCTCTGGCGGGTCGCCGCCCGCCATCCGCCGGTAGCACTGGCCAGCAGCCTGGGCGCCGAGGACATGGTCCTGACCGACCTCATTGCCAAGGCCGCACTGCCGATCGCGATTTTCACGCTGGACACCGGCCGCCTGCCCGGCGAGACGTACGCCTTGATCGACCGCGTGCGCGAGCACTACGGCCTACCCATCGAGGTGCATTCTCCGGATACCCGCGCGCTGGAGGCCTACGTCCAGGTGCACGGCGTCAACGGCTTTTATCGCAGCCGCGAGTTGCGCGAGCGCTGCTGCGCGATTCGCAAGGCCGCGCCGCTTGCCCGCGCCCTGGCCACCCGCAGCGCCTGGATCACCGGCCAGCGCCGGGGCCAGTCGGTGACGCGCCTCGACCTCGCGATCGAGGAGTTCGACGCCGACCACCACCTGCCCAAGTTCAATCCGCTCGCCGACTGGACCGAAGCCGAGGTGTGGGACTACCTGCGCATGCACGACGTGCCGACCAACCCTCTGCACGCGCGCGGCTATCCATCCATCGGTTGTGCGCCCTGCACGCGTGCGGTGGAACCGGGTGAAGACCCGCGCGCGGGACGCTGGTGGTGGGAGCATCCCGAGCACCGGGAATGCGGCCTGCATCGCCCGCCGCTGGACATAGCCGTGCGCGTCGCCCCGCCCGGCGTAGCGTCATGAGCACGACAGCGTTGCTCGAGCCGGCGCGCTCCGAGCAGGCAAGCGGCGCGACGGCCGCCGACGCGCACCACCTCGGCTGGCTCGAGGCCGAGGCGATCCACATCCTGCGCGAAGTCGCCGGCCAGTGCGGCAACCCCGCCCTGCTGTTCTCCGGCGGCAAGGATTCGCTCGTCCTGCTGCGCCTGGCGGACAAGGCGTTCCGGCCGGGGCCGTTCCCCTTCCCGCTGCTGCACATCGACACCGGCCACAATTTTCCCGAAGTCATCGACTTTCGCGACCGGCGCGTCGCAGAGCTCGGCGAGCGGCTGATCGTGCGTTCGGTCGAGGCGTCCATCGCCCGCGGCCGGGTGCTGCTGCGCCCGGCCGACGAAAGCCGCAACCGCCACCAGTCGGTGACCCTGCTCGACGCCATCGAAGAGTTCGGCTTCGACGCCTGCATCGGCGGCGCGCGGCGCGACGAGGAAAAGGCCCGCGCCAAGGAGCGCATCTTCTCGTTCCGCGACGGCTTCGGCCAATGGGATCCCCGAAACCAGCGGCCGGAGCTGTGGAATCTGTACAACGCGCGCGTGCACCCGGGCGAGCACGTGCGCGTGTTCCCGATCAGCAACTGGACCGAGCTCGACGTGTGGCAGTACATCGCCCGCGAGGAGCTCGCCGTGCCCACGATCTATTTCGCGCATCCAGCGCCGCGTCGTGCGCCGCGGGGGCGCGCTGCTGGCCGTTACCGCGGCTCACGCCGCCGCGCGAGGGCGAGACCGTCGAGGAGCTCGCGGTGCGCTTTCGCACGGTGGGCGACATCACCTGCACCGCGCCGGTGGCCTCGGATGCCGCGACGCTCGACGCCATCATCGCCGAGACCGCCGCGACCACGCTCACCGAGCGCGGCGCCACGCGCATGGACGACCAGACGCACGAGGCATCGATGGAGCAGCGCAAGAAGGAAGGCTACTTCTGATGTCGGCGCGCGAAGACCCGGCGGTGCTCGACCACGGCGTGCTGCGGTTCCTGACCGCGGGCAGCGTCGACGACGGCAAGAGCACGCTCATCGGCCGCCTGCTCTACGACACCAAGGCGCTCCTGGCCGATCAGCTCGCCGCGCTGGAACACACCTCCGCGCCGCCGCGGCCGGGCGCTGGATCTGTCGCTGCTGACCGACGGCCTGGTCGCCGAACGCGAGCAGGGCATCACCATCGACGTCGCTTATCGCTACTTCGCCACGGCCGTGCGCAAGTTCATCATCGCCGACGCGCCCGGGCACGAGCAGTACACGCGCAACATGGTGACCGCCGCGAGTACGGCGCAACTCGCCATCCTGCTCGTCGATGCCCGGCACGGCGTCGTCACCCAGACCCGGCGCCACGCGACGCTCGCGCACCTGCTTGGCATTCCTCACCTCGTCGTCGCGGTCAACAAGATGGATCTGGTCGGTTACCGGAGCGAGGCCTTTGCCGCGATCGTCGAGGATTTCCTCGCCTTCGCCGCTCGCAGCGGCATCGCTGGCGTTCGCTTCGTCCCCATTTCCGCCCTCGAAGGCGACATGGTCGTCGGCCGCGGCGAGCGGCTCGGCTGGTATGACGGCCCGACCCTACTGCAGATCCTGGAAACCGCCGAGTTGCCGCAGGCGCCGGCGGCGGCGCCCTTGCGCCTGCCCGTGCAATATGTCACGCGTGCCGTTGCCGGAAAGCCGCGCGGCTACATGGGACGCATCGAGTCCGGCGCGATCGCCGTCGGTGATCGGGTGCGCGTTCTTCCGTCGGCGGCGGAAAGCCATGTGCGGGAGCTGCGCACGGCGCATGGGACGCAGCGCCGCGCCGGGTTGCACGCGGCCGTAACCGTGCACCTCGCCGACGAGCGGGACGTCGCGCGCGGCGACATGATCGTGTGCGACGATGCCGCGCCGCCCGCGCTGCGCCACCTCGAGGCGACACTCTGCTGGCTGGGCGACAGACCCCTCGATACGCGCCGCAAGTACGTGCTGCGCCACACTACCCGCGAAGTGCGCGCCCGGGTCGATCACATCGATCACCTGTGGAACGTGACGACGCAGGAACGCGAGCCGGCGCCGGCGGCGCTGGCAATGAACGATATCGCGCGCATCGGTCTCACGCTCGCACACCCGGTGTTTGCCGACCGCTACGTCGACAATCGCACGACGGGCAGCTTCATCCTCGTTGACGAGGCCACCAACAACACGGTGGCCGCGGGCATGATTCAATGAACGGCACGGTTTATCTCGTCGGCGCCGGCCCTGGCGCTCCCGATCTGCTGACCCTGCGTGCGGCGCAGTTGCTCGGCAAAGCGGACATCGTGTTTCACGACGCGCTCGTGCATCCGGACACGGTTGCGCTGGCCGCGCACGCCGAGAAAATTGCCGTGGGCAAGCGCTGCGGCAAGCACTCCACGGCACAGCAGTTCATCAACAAGCGGCTCGTCGATGCTGCACGCCGGCATCGCGTCGTCGTGCGCCTCAAGGGCGGCGATCCGATGCTCTTCGGCCGGGCGCAGGAGGAAATCGCCGCGCTCGCCGCCGCCGGTATCTACTATGAGGTCGTGCCAGGCGTCACCGCCGCGCTCGCCGCCAGCGCCGAGCTCGGCGTCGCGCTCACCCAGCGAGGACTCGCCCGCAGCGTGGCCTTCGCAACGCCGCGCGTCGGCCCCGGTGAGCGACCGTCCGACTGGGCGCGCAGCCTGGCTGCCGCCGACACCGGTGCGGTTTACATGGGGCGCGGTGAGGCCGCGGCGATTGCCACCGCGCTGATCGCCGCTGGGAAGAGTGCCGCGACGCCGGTTGCAATCGTCGAGAACGCGTCGCTGCCGACGGCGTGCGTGCGCTACACGACTTTGGGCGGATTGCCCGCGAGCATGGCGGCCGAGAGCGGCGGTCCCGCCTTGATCCTGCTCGGGCCCCAGTTTCGCGCGCCGGCACGGGCAACCCGGCGCGACGCCCCCGCCCCGTACGGCGCCGCGCTCCCCCGCACCGCGAACCGCTAGGCAGGCCCGTGACTTTGGGCGCGCTGTTCTTGCTGGCCACGGCCGGCCTTCTCGTCGGCGCCATCGTCGGGCTCACCGGTGTGGGCGGCGGATCGATCATGACGCCATTGCTCATCACCGTGTTCGGCGTCCCGGCGCCGGTTGCGGTCGGCACAGATCTCGCGAGCGCGGCTATCACCAAGGCAGTGGGCACGCTAGCCCACGGCGCGGCGCACAACATTGCCAGGAACATCGTCAAACGGCTCGCGCTCGGCAGCGTCCCAGCCGCCATCCTGACCCTGGCGCTGCTGGCCCTGGCGCACCTGGATGCGCATCGGCTCGATCGCCTGATCCGGGACAGCGTCGGTATCGCACTCCTGCTCAGCATCACGCTGCTGCTGTTGCGCGATCCGTTGCGGCGCTGGGCGCTGCACTCGTCCGCCAGTGCGGCCCTGCACCGCCACCGGCCGGCGGCAACGATGGCCGTTGGCGCCCTGATCGGGGTGGCGGTGGCCCTGACCTCGCTCGGTGCGGGCGCGATCGGTGCCGCGTGCTTGGCCATGCTCTACCCCGAGCTCGAGCCGGTGGAGATCGCCGGCAGCGACATCGCCCATGCGGTGCCGCTCACGGCAGTCGCCGCCGCAGGACACGCCTGGCTGGGAACTATCGACGGCGCCCTGCTACTTGCCCTGCTGGTGGGCGGGGTGCCCGGCATTGTGCTGGGGAGCCTGCTTGCGCCGCGCGTACCAACCCGTGCTTTACGCCTGATCCTGGTCGCGACCCTCGCTCTGGCCGGGTTCAAGTTACTTGCCTGACGCGCCGCGCGGCGGCGCAAAAAGCCGCAGCGCCGTAAGACGGTATCATAGGGGCACGACGGCGAGCGGGCATGCGCTCAAGCCGACGCGCCGCCCGCGATGCCCATACCCCTGTTCGATCTCGCTCCCGCCGCCCAACAGGCTTGGCTGCGCGAGCGCCTCGAGCGACCGGTGGCGACGGAGGAGCAAAGCCTGTCCGACGGCTATCGCCTGCCGGGACGCGCCGGGACGCCCACACCGGCGGCAGTGCTCGTGCCGCTGGTCAACCGCGAAGGTGGCTTGAGCGTGCTGTTCACGCAACGCAGCGCGGAGCTCGTC
This sequence comes from uncultured beta proteobacterium, assembly GCA_963777455.1. GTDB lineage: Bacteria > Pseudomonadota > Gammaproteobacteria > Burkholderiales > Casimicrobiaceae > PALSA-1003. The sequence goes on along the minus strand of CAVZQQ010000003.1, from coordinate 363,297 downwards.
GACCACGCCGGCCAGATCAGTTTTCCGGGGGGCCGGGTCGAGCCCGGCGATGCCGACGCGGGCGCGACAGCGCTGCGCGAAGCCGAAGAAGAAGTCGGCCTGCAGCGCGCGCGCGTGACCCTTCTCGGCCGGCTCGCCGACTACGAAACGGTTACCGGCTACCGCGTGACTCCGGTGGTCGGCTGGGTCGAGCTCCCGTTCGAGCTCAAGGTCGATCCGGTCGAAGTCGCCGCCGTGTTCGAGGTCCCGCTGGCGTTCCTACTGGAGCCCGCCAACCAGCAACGGCATTACCGCATGGTCGGGGACATCCGCCGCGATTACTACGCCATCCCCTATCGCGAGCACTACATCTGGGGCGCGACCGCAGCGATGCTCCTGATCCTCGACCGCACGCTGCGCGCGCGCTGAATCATGGCGGAGCCATCCGACCACGAGACTGCGATTCTCCTGCCGGGGGGCGGTGCGCGTGCGGCCTATCAAGTCGGCGTGCTGCGCGGCATCGCCCGCGTCCTCGGGCGCGATATCGGCCAGCCGTTTCCCATCATCTGCGGCACCTCGGCTGGCGCGATCAACGCGGCGACCCTCGCCGTACACGCCGACAGCTTCCGCCGCGGTGTAGCCCGCCTGTCGCGCTGGTGGAGCGCCCTTGACGTGGGCATGATCTACCACGCCGACCTGGCGCACGTGGCGCTGCACGGCATGCGTTGGTTCGCTTCGGTACTGGTCGGCATCGGCGGGCCGAAACGGGCCGCCTCGATGCTCGATAACGGGCCGCTGCGCGCCCTGCTGCAGCGCCAGCTCGACTTGAGCGTGATCGACGAGCAGGTGCGCTCCGGCATGCTGCGCGCGCTGGCCATCAATGCGACGAGCTACACCACCGGTCACGCCGTCACCTTCTACCAGGGCTCGCCGGACCTCGTACCATGGCGGCGCACGCGGCGACGCGGCGAGCCCTGCACGATGCGTATCGAGCATCTACTCGCCTCGACCGCGATCCCGTTCGTCTTCCCCGGGGAATGCCTCGATGACGACTTCTTCGCCGATGGGTCGGTGCGGCAGATCGCACCGCTGTCGCCGGCACTCCACCTCGGTGCGCGCCGCATCCTGGTGATCGCGGTCGGCCAGTTCAACGGGCAACGGCCGCCAAGCAGTCCGAGCGAGTTGCAATACCCCTCCTTCGCGCAGGTAGCCGGCCACGCCCTGTCGTCGATCTTCCTGGACAATCTCGGCGCCGACCTCGAGCGCCTGCAGCGGCTCAATTACGTTTTGCACCTGGTCCCGGAGGAACGCCAGAAACTCCATCCGGAGATCGTGCACCTTGATGCGCTCGTGCTCAGTCCAAGCCGCGATCTGGGCGCGATGGCCGTGCCCTTCGCGCGGGCCCTCCCGCGCGGCGTGCGCTACCTCCTGCACGGACTGGGGAGCACCGAGGGAACCGGGGCCGGACTGCTGTCGTACCTGCTCTTCGAGCAGCCCTATATTCGGGCGCTGCTCGACCTCGGCTATCGCGATGCGCTCGCCCGGCGCGACGAAATCGTGGCCTTCCTGGCGCCGCAAGGCACGCTCTACGACCCCCTGTTTCCTGTTGAACTCTACTAGCGATCGAGCCCCATGCTGCAGCCGCGCGAATGCCACTTCCAAAGTCTGAGCCCTCACGGCTTCCACCGCGTCGCGTATCGCGAATGGGGCCATCCGTGCTGTCCGCGGGTGGTTGTTTGCGTGCACGGCCTCACCCGCAATGGGCGCGACTTCGACACGCTGGCGCGAACCCTCGACGACCGCTTCCGCCTGATTTGTCCCGACATGCCCGGCCGCGGCGACAGCGACTGGCTGCGCGACCCGAACGATTACGTTTTCCCGACCTACCTCACCACGCTCACGGCCTTGCTGGCGCACGCCGACGTAGAGCAGGTGGCGTGGATCGGCACGTCGATGGGCGGACTGCTCGGCATGGCGATCGCCGCCCAACCCAATACGCCGGTGACACGCCTTGTAGTCAACGATGTCGGTCCGGTGATCCAGCCGGCGGCGCTGGCGCGCATCGCCACGTATGTCGGTGTCGATCCCGTATTCGACACCTTTGCCGCGCTGGAAGCGTATATCCGGGAAATCTCTGCTCCGTTCGGCCCACTCACCGATGAGCAGTGGACCGACCTTGCGCGCAGCACCGCGCGCCAGGGCGACGACGGGCACTGGCGCCTTAAGTACGATCCGGGCATCGCTGTCCCGTTTCGCAACGCCAATGTCGCCGTGCCGGATCTGTGGGCGGTCTGGGACGCGATCCGCTGTCCGACGCTGCTACTGCACGGCGCCCAGTCCGACCTGCTCGCCGCGGAAACGGCGGCGGCGATGCAGACGCGCGGGCCCGGGCCGCGGATGGTCGAGTTCCCGGGCGTCGGCCATGCACCGATGCTGCTCGACCCGGCGCAAATCGCACCGGTCACGGCGTTTCTGGAGGATACCGAGCGCGCGCCCTGCTTAAATGGGGCGCATCGACTACAATCGGGGGCGAGCCCAACAATGCCAACGTCATGGCCCTGGCGCTAAGCCTCCCTGCCCTCGATGCGCGACCGGCGAATCCCCCGGAGACGCGGCCGGCACGCGTGCAACCGTGGCTGGAAGAGACCCTCAAGCGCGATCCGATCGAGGCCGCCGGCGTCATCGGCGATGCCTTGGCCGCAACCAACCGGGTCGCTGTCTCGGAAACGCGGCGGCTCGAGCTCGCCGAACGCTACTACGGCACCGCGCTTACGCTCTGGCCGAATCTCGAGCGGCATTTCGCCCGCGCCCCGCACCCGCTGAGCGGCGAGGGGCTGGCCGCAGCCAAGGCGGCGCTTACCCTGTCGACGGAACTGGCGACCGCCTACAAGCACCTGCTCGCGCATGAGGCCGAGAAGCGCATTCTGCTATCCGGCAATCGGTTACTGGTTGCCCTGATCCATCGCTGCCTGCAATGCACGACGCGCATCCTGGTGAACAGCTACCAGGCCTACGCGCCGGTGCCCCCGCGCACCTGGCACGACGCGCACGCCATCTATCTGTTTGCGCACCAGCGCAACCTGCAGATGACGCCCGATCGCCAGCGACAGCGCCGAGGCCACGCCGGAGCGGCACTACGTGCAGGCGCTGCTGCTCGCGCTCGCCAATCCGTACGGCTTCATGCCGGGGCAACTCGGGCAGGTGATCCAGTACCTGCAGGAACACGCGCACTGGGCACGCATCACCGACGTCGCGCCGGTGCACCGCCTGGCGAAAGCGGTCGCGATCATCCCGGTCGGCCACGACTTCCCGCCGTTTGCGGCCAACAAGGGCGGCAATGTCGACGGCAGCAAGCTCTTCCTGCTGACCTTCGATCTCGCATTCCAGATCCAGGAGCAGCTGCGCGCGCTCGAGGCCGGCGGCCTGCCGCCGGGCAACATCGGCGGCGACCAGGCGGCAAAGGCCGACTACGTGGCGCTCCTGCGCCGGCTGTTGCGCCAGTGGGCGATTCCACCGGCGCGGCAATTCAACCGGCTGCCCTCGCGCGCGCGGGTGGTGATGTGCGCCGGCCTCCCCGGGATCTGGCAGTACAGCCGCGGCGTGCACGCCGCGGTCGCCAGCGTGCCGGCCGGCCTGCCCACCATGAATGCCTGCCAGGTCATCAACCACACGCCCGGCGGGCTATGCGCTGCGGCAGATCGATACCATCCATGCCCAGCTGCGCATCGGCGACCTGATCGCCCTGCGCGTCGAGGGCCGGAGCGCCCTGCAGGTGGCGATGGTGCGCTGGTTCCGCAATACGCTGCGCGGCAGCGGGCTCGAGTTTGGCTGCGAGCTGCTGACCGACAATCCGCAGGCGGCTGCGGCCCGCGCCGAGGACTCTAACAACGCGGCGCTGCTCCCGGCCGTGGTGCTGCCCGCGGATGGGCAGGACGGTTCACCGCCGATGGTCCTGGTACCCTCCAAGACCTTCGAAATCGAGCAGGCGATCTCGTTGCGACAGGGCGAGAGCGCCGATACGGCGGTGCTGACCAAGCTCGTTGAGCATGGTCCAGGCTTCGAACTCTACGAGTACATCGCCGTCAACTAGGGCGCCAGCCCAGCCGCTGCGCATCTCCCGTGGCAGCAGCGCGAGGCCGTGCGTCGGGTCCTCCGGACCCGATTCAATCGTCGTCGGCGCGTGTATCGCGTCGCCGCCCGAGGCTGTCGAGGATGAGCAGGGCCGCACCGATCGTGATGGCACTGTCGGCGACGTTGAAGGCGGGATAGGACCAGCCGCGCCAGTGGAACAGCAAAAAGTCGACGACGTGGCCGAGAGTCACCCGATCCCATAGGTTGCCCAGCGCGCCGCCGAGGATGAGCGCGAGACCCGCGCAGTACCAGCGGTCACCGCCGCGCCGCAGCAGCCAGACGATGACCATGCCGGCGACGACGGCGACCCCGGAAAACAGATACCGCGGCCAGCGTCCACCATCGCGAAACATGCTGAACGCCGCTCCGGAATTGAACGCGAGCACGAGGCTGAAGAACTCGGTGACCACGCGCTGTTCCCCCAGGCGCAGCTCCGCGACCACCGCCGCCTTGGTAAGCTGATCGAGCACGATGACGCCGACGCTCAAAACCAGCCACGCCCACCAGCGACCCTTGTCAGCCATAAGCCGCGCCGGGCGTCCTCACGCGAAGGCGCGCGGCTCGCCCGGCCCGAACAGGTTGGCGACGCAGCGCCCGCACAATGCGGGTTGCGCGCGGTCCGCGCCCACGTCGGCGCGATAGTGCCAGCAACGCGCGCACTTGGGATGCGCGCTGGGAACCACCCGCACCTCCCGCGCCGCACCGCGGGTGACCCTGGCCGCCGAGGTGATGAACACGAAGCGCAGGTCCTCGCCAAGGCTCGCCAGCGCCTCGTATTCCTGAGCCGGCGCGACCACATCGACCTCGGCCTGCAGCGATGATCCGATTTCGCCGCCCGCGCGCGCGTCCTCGAGCTTCTTCAGGACCTCCGCTCGGTAGGCACGGATAAGCGCCCATTTTTCCGCGAACGCCGGTGTGATGCCGAGGCCGGCGATTTCCCGGCTCCAGGTGTGCACGAAGATCGTGGCGTCGCGCGGACGGAGCGTGCGCCAGGCCTCCTCGGCGGTAAAGCTCAATACCGGCGCCATGAACTTGAGCATTTCGTCGCGGATGAGCGTGAGCGCGGTTTGCGCGGAGCGGCGGGCGCGACTGTCCGGCGCGGTGGTATAGAGCCGATCCTTCAGGATGTCGACGTAGAAGCCGCCTAAGTCCTCGGAGCAGAAATTCTGCAGCAACTGCACGACCGGATGAAACTCGTACTTCGCGTACGCCGCGGCGAAGCTGGTGAAGGCGCCATGGGCGAGGACCAGCGCATAGCGATCCAGCTCGAGCAGCTCCGGCACCGCCAGCGCATCTTTGGCCGGATCGAAGTCGGCCGTGTTCGCCATCAGAAAACGCAGCGTGTTCCGGACACGGCGGTAGCTTTCCACCACGCGCTTGAGAATCTCGTCGGAAATGAACAGCTCGCCGGAGTAGTCCGTCGCCGCCACCCACAGCCGCAGGATCTCGGCGCCGTAGCTGCTGGAGATCTGCTGCGGGGCGACCACGTTGCCCTTCGACTTGGACATCTTGGCGCCCGTGCCGTCGACGACGAAGCCGTGCGTCAGCAGCGCGTTGTAGGGCGGCCGACCGTTGAGCATGCTCGAGGTCAGCAGCGACGAATGAAACCAGCCGCGGTGCTGGTCCGATCCTTCCAGGTACAGATCCGCGGGAAAGCCCAGATGCGGGTCGCGGCGCAGGACCGTTTCGTGGGTCGAACCGGAGTCGAACCAGACATCGAGCGTGTCGGTCAGCTTGCGGTACTGGCCAGCGTCGACGCCAAAGTCTTCATGCGTGGCCTCGAACCACGCCTCGATGCCTCCCCGCTCCACTTTCGCCGCCGCGAGCTCCAGCAGGGCCGGGGTGTCGGGGTGCAATTCGTCGGTTTCCTTGTCGACGAAGAACGGCAGCGGGACGCCCCACTGGCGCTGGCGCGATAGCGTCCAGTCCGGCCGGTTGGCGATCATGCCGGCCAGGCGCGCCTTGCCCCAGGCCGGGAAGAATTCGGTGGCCTCGACGCCGCGCAGCGCGGTCGTGCGCAGCGTCTCAGCGGGTCTGACGCCGCACCACCCGGGCACCTCGTCCATGCCGGCGAACCACTGGGTCGTGGCGCGATAGATGATCGGCGTCCTGTGCCGCCAGCAATGCATGTAGCTGTGGGTCCACGGTTCGGCGTGCAAGAGCGCCCCGACCTCGCGCAGCTTGTCGACGATCTTGGGATTGGCGGCCCAGATGTCCATGCCACCGAAGTACGGCAGGTCCTTGGCGTAGCGACCGTCGCCCTGCACCGGGTTGAGGATCGCGTCGTCCGGCCTGCCCGTAGCGATGCCAGGTATTGAAGTCGTCCACGCCGTAGGCGGGCGACGAGTGCACGATGCCGGTGCCCTGCTCCAGGGTGACGAAATCGCCCAGGTACACCGGCGCGTTGCGATCGTAGAACGGATGCCGGAACGAGAGTCCTTCCAGCGCCGCTCCCGGGGCGGCCGCGAGCACCGTGCCCTCGAGCCCGTAACGCTGCAGGCAGCGATCCACGAGCTCGCCGGCAAGCAGCAGCACTCCGCGCGCAGTGCGCACCAGCGCATAGCTGAAATCCGGATGCACGTTGAGTGCCTGGTTGGCTGGTAGCGTCCACGGCGTGGTTGTCCAGATCACCGCGGCGATCTCGCCTTCGGGCGCGGCCACGCCGAACGCCTGCGCCCAGCCGGGCGCGCTCGGCCGGCTCGGTCAGCGCAAAGGCGACGTCGACGGCGACGTCCCGCCGCTCTTCATATTCGACCTCGGCCTCGGCGAGCGCGCTCTGGCAATCGAAACACCAGTTCACCGGCTTGAGGCCGCGATATAGATAGCCCTTCTGCAGCAACCGCCCGAGGATCCGGATCTCGTCGGCCTCGTTGCGATAGCCCATCGTCGTGTAGTGGTGCTCCCAGTCGCCGAGCACACCCAGGCGTTCGAACTGAACCTTCTGGTGCGTGATCTGTTCGCTGGCGTAGGCGCGACACAGCCGTTGCGTCTCTGCGATCGACAGGTGCTTGCCGTAGGTCTTTTCGATCTGCACCTCGATGGGCATGCCGTGACAATCCCAGCCGGGAACATAGGGCGCGTCGAAGCCCGCCAGCGTCTTACTCTTGACGACGATGTCCTTGAGGATCTTGTTGACCGCGTGGCCGATGTGTATATCGGCGTTCGCGTACGGCGGCCCGTCGTGCAGGAGGAAGCGCGGGCGGCCGCGGCTGGCGGCGCGGATCGCCTGGTACACCTTGCGCTGTTGCCAGTCGTGCACCCAGCCGGGCTCGCGCCTGGCCAGGTCGCCGCGCATCGGGAACGGCGTCTCGGGCATGTTGAGCGTCGACTTGTAATCGGTCTTCGGAGCGTCAGGCATCGTGAGCTTAAGGCTATTTCTGGGTGGCGAAATAGTCGCGTGCCTGCGCGACGTCGACATGGATTTGCCGCTTGAGCGCGTCCAGGTCGGCGTAGCGCTCCTCGTCGCGCAACTTGTGGAGGAACTCGACGCCGACGCGCCGACCATAGATGGCCTGGTCAAAATCGAACACGAAGACCTCGAGCAGCGGCCGACCGTCGACCGCAACCGTCGGCCGTACCCCGAGGCTCGCCACGCCGGCGCGCGGCGCACCGTCCAGGCCGTGCACCCGCACCGCGAATATTCCCGACAGAGCGGGCTTGCGCCGCAACGCCACGTTGGCGGTGGGAAATCCGAGACTGCGGCCACGCTTGTCGCCGTGGGCGACGCGCCCGGTGATGGCATAGGGTCGGCCGAGCATGCGCGCCGCTTGTTCGAGCTCACCCCGGGCGAGCGCGTCGCGGATGGCGCTGCTCGCGGCACGCTCGCCGCCCACACTCACCGTCGGCATGACCTCCACGCTGAAGGTTTGCGCCGCGGCGCGCAACAAGGCGAGATCGCCGCTGCGGCCGCGGCCAAAGCGGAAGTCCGTGCCAACGAGTATCCAGCGCGTACCCAGCCCACGCACCAGCACTTCGGCGATGAAGCGCTCCGCTGGAAGCCCCGCCAAGGCCGCGGCGAAGCGCGCAACATAGACCCGCTCAACGCCGAGTGCGGCAAAGCGCTCGAGCTTGTCGCGCAGCGTCGACAGTCGCCCCGGCGCGGCCGCGCCGGCGAAGAATTCGCGCGGCTGGGGCTCGAAAGTCAGCACCGCTGCCGGCAACTCGAGGTCGGTCGCGGCCTCCGCGAGCCGGGCCAGCATCGCCTGATGGCCGCGGTGCACACCGTCGAAGTTGCCGATGGTCAGCGCAACGTGATCCGCCGCTGCAGCGGGAAAACCGCGAAAGACCTGCACGCTTGAGTTCGCTGCGGCCGGGAAAAAGAGGCCGAAAGCCTTTGAAAAAACATTGATTTTACCGTCTTGACCCGGGTCCGGTCCAGCTTGACGTGCAGCGCGTGGTGCACTCGGTTGACTCGCTGCTGCGTCAGTGCCGGCAATAGCAGCCGAGCACCGGTGCCGCGGCGGCGCGGCTCAGCAGTTAATGAAGCTCGCGCCAGGATCTGGCAAACGCTGGCGCAGCGAATGTGCGAGGTCGAGCTAACCGACCGCTCTTTGCCGCGAACTAAAGTGATTGCTACTCCGGAAGCATCTCTCCCGACCCGCCCATCTCCTTAGGCATATCCCTCATCTTAGGGAGCCCGTCCTTGATGGGCAGCACAGCCTCTTGGTAGTGGACGTGAAGCTTCGGCTCGTGGCGGTAGGTCGGGATCGTGGCGGCGTACACGTCGACCATACCGAACGACGGGTGGTCCGTCAGCAGGTGCCCGCCGCAAGTCTTACAGAACTTGCGGTAGCTGATCTCCGTCTTGTGATAGACGCCAATGTTGCCCTCGCCCTTGGTGATCTTCACCGCTTCGGGCTTCCAGAGGCTAAACGCGTTGACCGGAGCGGCCGACCAACTCCGACACGACGCGCAATGGCAGAATCCCGCCGCGACCGGCTCGCCGGTAACGGAGAGCTCCACCGCGCCGCAAAAACAGCTTCCCTTGTGAGTCTGAGTCATAGTCCTCCCTGGTACGGTTTGCCGCCCTCGCTGCGCGAAGGGTTCACGTGCCAAAAATTCTGTTCCTCGCGCCGGCAGCGTGTCAATGCACATTGTTGGCAGACGAGCCGGCAACCAGGCTGCGCCTGGCCGGTCGTCGCAACCGATGGACGGCTGCCTCTCCCAGAGGCGGCAAGTTGACCTCTTCGGCAAGTAGCCCTACGCTACCGGCAATTGCGGTCAACCCGTCGGTCACGTTCTATAACCTACACTTGAGCTTACACATGGATTACAGGCCCCGCCAAACACGCCATTGCTTGCGTTGGTTCTTGATTCTTGCATTCGGCATCGCCGGTACGGTGGGTTTTGCGCCGCTGCAAGCCCAGGAGATGTGTGGGAGCCAGACCTATCCGTTTCCGTACACCGATGTCTCCGGGGTCGGGGCCGCGTTCTGCCCGGGGATCATGGAAGCCTATGTAACCGGCGTTTCCAAGGGCACTACGCCGACCACCTTCAGCCCGAACACCACCGTCACCCGGGTCCAGATGACAACCTTCCTGCAGCGCTCACTGGATCAAGGGCTGGCACGGACCAGCCGGCGGGCTGCTCTGAATCAATGGTGGGTCCCGCAGAACACCGCGTCGATGCAGACGATCAGTCTCGGAGGCACACCGCAATTCTGCGCCGTGGACGGTGAAAACATCTGGGCGTCTAACTTCGGTTCGCTGGCCCAAGTGCAAGCGAGCTCCGGCGCCGTGCTGGGTACCTGGACGGGAGCCACCGAAGGCGAAGGCGTTGCGGTGGCCGCCGGCAAGGTCTTTGTGACAGGCGCTACTTCGCCCGGTAGCCTGTACGTGATCGATCCCACCCTGGCACCCACCGCGGTCACCGTGGCTGCCAGCACCCTTGGCAATCACCCCGTCGGCATCGCCTTCGACGGGAACAATCTCTGGACTGCCAACTTCGCGGGCGCCTCGGTGTCGATCATTACACCGCAATCCCCCTATACCGTGACCACAGTCGCCACGGGGTTTACCTCGCCCTATGGCATCGTCTTTGACGGCACGTCCATCTGGGTCACGGACAGCGGTGCCGGAACGCTGCTGAAGCTCAATCCCGCCGGCGGAGTCGCCCAAACCGTAGTTGTTGGCACGAGTCCGGAAATTCCTGCATTCGACGGTGCCAATATCTGGGTGCCGAACACCGCCAGCAATTCAGTTACCGTGGTCCAGGCGAGCACCGGCAACGTGGTTGCTACCATCAGTACGAATGCGAGCAACAACTTGAACGGGCCATTTGCGGCGACTTTCGACGGCGAGCGCGTCCTCGTGACCAACAACTCCGGAGCCAGCGTAACGCTGTTCAAGGCGGCGGATTTGAGTTTGATCGGCAATGTCTTGACCGGCTCGGCCCATCCGGTTGGAGCGTGCAGCGACGCGATCAACTTTTGGGTCAATACGACGACCGGGCTTTTGCGCTTTTAGTCGGCGCCACGAGCGGCACATAGCCGTAATCCCCGAGGCAAGCGCCTCGGTTGCAGACGGCCGATCTTCTGGAGAGCCGACACTCGACGGCGACCAACCAGACGCTGAGCGCTTTAGTGCGCGCCCATTTGACTGCGACGGTTTCTCGCCGGCGCTTTAACTCCGCCAGCGCCGCCTTCAGCGAGTCCTCCCAGACCGCGTGCCGGAGTCGGCACCCGACGGATTCTACGCCCGGCAGCCAGGGCCTCGAGGCGCTTGATTCGGTGATTGCGCCTCGGTCATTCGAATGACCGCTTGTATGGTGCGGGGGGTTGGTGACACCAGGCGGCTGCTTGTGGGCCGTCAGCGGTCGTCGCTCGAAGCGCCGTTCACGATCCCCAGCAGTCCTACACAGTGCTCGGGCGGTCAGAGAAACCGACGGAAGCGGTCGGTCAGACGATAAGTGCGTACCGCCGATGCATGGACCCGTCGCCTCCAAGCTACAAGTTGACGCCCCCAGACGGAAGGCCTACGCTCGCCCGCAACGAATCGCAGCACGGTCGCTACGTGCGTAGCTCACCTGGGGGAGAACACCATGAATCGCAGCATTCGTTCGCCCGATTTGCGTCATTTGCTCTTCGTTGTTGGATTGGGGACCGCAGGTGTGATGGGCATCGCGCCGGTCCAGGCGCAGGAAATGTGCGGCGGAACAACCTATCCGTTTCCGTACACCGACGTCTCCGGAGTAGGGGCTGCATTCTGTCCGGGCATCATGGAGGCGTACGTCACCGGCGTCTCCAAGGGCACCACGCCGACGACGTTCAGCCCGAACGCCACGGTAACTCGCGTGCAGATGACAACGTTTCTGCAACGCTCTCTCGATCAGGGACTCACGCGTGTGAGCCGGCGGGCTGCGCTCAATCAGTGGTGGATTCCGCAAGACACCAACGCGATGCAGACGATCACCGTCGTGGGCGGGACCACTGCCTGCGCCGCCGACCGCGAGAATATTTGGATCGCTAACTTTAACAACGGCACAGTAAGTGAGGTGCAGGCAAGTACCGGCAAGGTGCTGGGCACCTGGACGGGGGCTAGCGATAGCGAGGGTGTCTTCGTGGCTGCCGGAAAGGTCTATGTCGTGGCTAGCGGCTTCCCCGGCAACCTCTACGTGATTGATCCCACTCTTCCCCCGGGCACGGTCATCGTGGCCGCCAACAATCTTGGGAACGGCTCCGCCGGCATCGTCACCGACGGCACTAACCTCTGGAGCGCCGACAATGGCCCCCCCGGCTCGGTGTCGATTATCAACCCGCAGTCCTACTCTGTGAACACGGTCACCACGGGGTTCAACGCTCCAATAGGCATTCTCTACGACGGTGCCAACATTTGGGTTACAGACAGCGATGCCGGGACGCTGTTGAAGCTCAATACCACCAATGGAGCTATCCTGAAGACTGTAGCCGTCGGATCGCAACCGTATTATCCCGTATTCGACGGTACCAACATCTGGGTGCCAAACTACGGCGACAATTCGATTACTGTGGTCCAGGCGAGTACCGGAACCGTCGTTGCCACGATCACTACCGATGCGAATAACCAATTGAGCGGGCCCCTCGCGGCGAGCTTCGACGGCGAGCGCGTTCTGGTCGCGAACTTCAATGGCAACACCGTGAGCATTTTCAAGGCGGCGGATTTAAGCTTCATCGCCAACGTGTCGACCGGGCCAGATTCCCAACCCGCCGGGGCGTGCAGCGACGGGATTAACTTCTGGGTGGCCGACAACGATGGTCTGTTGCGGTTCTGATATGGCCGTTTGTGTCAATGGAGGGAGTTGATTGTCATCGATCGGGGTATTGGGCGCTGGCCACAAGTCTGAGTGCAACGACGATGGATCAGCCTGATATCCGTGGGTTGGTTACCACTGTGGGAGAGTCCGTCGCGGAAGCTGCCTCGGTCTAAGGGGCGCAGGTTACCCAAAGGGTCTGGAGATAGAACCGTTGAGGGTTCTTCCTATCGTGATTCGTGGCGCATCGCCCAATACCCCGAATTTGGTTTCAAGGGCCCGGTGTCATCGCCGCCATGCGGGCGATCGCCCAGATAAAGCCAGTGAGCTCGCGTGCGGTGGCGATACAGACCTTGTTGACGTGAACGCCGCGACGCTGCAGATGAGCAAAGCGAGCGCACAGGCGGAGCTGGGCCTTCCAGGCGTGGTGGCGGATGACCTCGGGCTGGCCTTGCTGACGGTTGCTGAGGAGCTTGCTCAGGCGCGCCGGATAGCGGTAATGCCAGGCGGCTTCGGTGAGAAGGCGGCGCGCATGGGCATTGCCGGTCTTGGTAATGCCACCCGGCGCTCCGCGCCTTTGATTGGCGGAAATGTTGATGGAAGAAAGTAATGAGAGGCATCGGGTGCCAAAGTGCTCATTAGGTCGTCAATATCACCAGAGCTACAGCCGTCGAAATACTTTCGCACCACTTCGATGTTTCTAGCTTCCGGTGTATCCATAGGACCTCCTCAGGGATGCAGTGCGGGACGCGGGCTGAGAGCGATTCGCCACCCCGTCGACCAGCATCTTTAGAGCTCGTGCCACATGCCAGAGTTCGCGTGACGCAGGACGGCTGCTTTCTTGAGAACTGAGCGGCAACGACGACTTGTGATGTTACCCACGAACGGTGGACAGTCCGATCAGGCGCTGGTTGATGCCTCGAATGCTAGCGGAGCCACGTAGTTGATAGTGGAGTGACGCCGCTGGCGGTTGTAGAAGACTTCCATGTAGTCAAACAGGCTTGCACGTGCCTGGTCCCTGGTCTTGTAGTCGCAGTGCATTACAAGCTCCGTCTTCAGGGAGTGGAAGAAGCTTTCCATAGGCGCGTTATCCCAGCAATTTCCTTTGCGGCTCATGCTCTGGCGGATCCCGTGTTTCCTGATGAGGTCCCGGTATATCGAGGTTGCGTAGGTTGAGCCTCGATCGGAGTGCACGAGCTCGGGAACGCCGCGTCCGGAGATTGCCATAGCGAGCGCGTCGGTGGCCAACTGGCCGCCCAGAGTGTGGCCCATGGCCCAGCCCACAATGGCCCGGGAGTACACGTCCAGAACAGCAGCCAGGTACAGCCAGCCCTCGCGGGTTGGGATGTAAGTCACATCGCTGAGCCAGCAAGCATTGGGCCGCTCGGCTTTGAAGCACCGCTTGACCACGTTGGGGAAGACCTCCTTGGTATTGCGCGAGTCGGTCGTTACCCGGAAGTGCCGGATCGCCTTGGGCACAATCTGCGCTCTGCGCATCAGCTTGGCGACCGTGTTGCGGCAGCAAGCAATCCCCTGAACCGAGAGCTCCGCGTGCACCCGCGGCGCGCCATACGTCTGGCGGCTGGCGAGGTGGACTTCCCGGATCTTGGTGATCAGAGACGTTTGTCGCTCAGCCCGCGCGCTGGGTGGCCGCCTGCGGGCTGCGTAGTAGCCACTGGGTGAAACGCGCAGGGCACGACACAGCTTACCCACCGAATGGTGCCTGCGCTGGCATTCGACAAAGGCGTACTTCATCTCGACGCCTTCGCAAAGTAGATGGCCGCTTTTTTTAAAATCTCGATCTCCTCTCGCAGTCTGGCGTTCTCACGCCGCAGCGCCCCGAGGTCTTGCTCAGCCGTGGCCAGCTCTTGCTTGGGAACGCCGTTGCGTTCCTCTTCCTCAAAGTCCAGGCGCCACTGGCGCAGCATGTTCACCCGAATGCCCAGTTCCCGGGCCACCTTGGCCTTGGTCTTATCTCCAACGGCGGCCAACCGCACCGCCTCGAGCTTGAACTCCCGGCTATGGCGCCTGCGTTCCTTGCGTTCCATGACACAGCCCTCCTGGAGCTATTGTGCCCGATGGAACTCTCCACGAAACGTGGGTAACTTCACTTGCCGCAGTTGGCCGTGAGCTGCTGCCCGTCCTTCCGATGACCGTTCACGAGCCGAAGCCGCGGCCTAGAGTGCTCCGAACCGGTCATAGAAACAGATGGAAACAGTCGTTCAAGCGCGTGTCCGCTACGCTCACGGGAAACTGGAGTGGCATGCGCCCCAAGCTGGAAGTTGACCTGTCCTGAGGGTAGGCCTACGCTGGTGCTCAACGACCGCCAGCACAGTCGCCACGGTCGTAGTTCACCCTCAGGAGATGGACACCATGGATCGCACAGTCAGCCGTCGCACTACGCCTGGCTCGCCTGGTTTGCGTCGTTTGCTCATGGCCGCCGGGCTGGCGTTAGTTGCCACAAGTACCACCGCGCTCGCATTCGAACCATGCGGGACCGGCTTGTATCCATTTCCCTACACCGATGTTGGTAGCGTTGGAGACGCGTTCTGCCCAGGCATCATGGAGGCGTATGTCACCGGTGTTTCTAGGGGCACAACTCCGAGCACCTTCAGTCCGAACGACACAGTCATTCGCTCCGAGATGACGACCTTCCTGCAACGCTCGCTCGATCAGGGGCTCGCTCGCACGAGCCGCCGGACGGCGCTGGAGCAGTTGTGGACGCCCCAGACACCGGTCTCGATGCAGACCATTCTTCTGCCGGCGGGCATCCCGCAATTCTGCAAGGCTGACGGTCCGAACATTTGGGTGACCACACTCGGGGACACGGTGGTCCAACTGGACGGGGGCACCGGCAAGATTCTGAACCACTGGACGGGGGCCACGTTTGCGGGGGGTGTGCTGGTAGCCGCTGGCAAGGTCTTTGCGGTTGGCGCTACGAATCCCGGCGGCAGCCTGTACGTGCTCGATCCCACGCAGACGCCCGGTGCAGTCACGTTGGCTGCCAACAACCTTGGGAATCCCACGGGCACCACTATCGGCATCGCCTTCGACGGCACCAACATCTGGACAACGAACTTTATCTATCCGGGCTCGCTGTCGATCGTCACACCGGGGCCGACAACGCCCTATGCGGTGTCCACCCTCACCAGCGGTGCAATCGGCGAGCCGAATGGCATTCTCTTTGACGGCACGAGCATCTGGGTCACCGATTTCTTGTTAGGCACCCTGTTGCAGATCGACCCCACCACCAACGGTATCCTGGCCAACATAACCGTCGGTACTAGTCCGGGCTTCCCCGCATTCGACGGTGCCAACATCTGGGTGCCGAACGCCGGTAGCAATTCGGTCACCGTGGTCCAGGCGAGCACTGGAACTGTCGTCGCAACGATCACTGAGGGACCGAGGAACAAATTGAACCAGCCTAACGCGGCCAGCTTCGACGGCGAACGCGTCCTGGTGACCAACGAAGGTAACAACACGGTGACGGTGTTCAAGGCGGCGGACCTGAGTTTCATTGCTAATGTTTCCACCAATCCTCTGACGCCGACCACCGCGTGTAGTGACGGGATTAACTTCTGGATCAACGCCAACGACCTGTTGCGGTTCTAGGCAAAGCTGCGGGCGGCAAGTCGAGGCGCAAATTGCTGACTCAAGCGCCTCGACGCGGCGCCGCATGGCTATGCGCAAGGGCTCAAGTCGGCGTACGCGATCGCGTCGGATCGTTGCTAAATTCTGTATTGAAGAGATTGAGTTGATCGGACCATTTTGTGTGGTCGAATTCGTTAGTTAAACGACAGGGGCGCCCAATGAAGCTGGCCCAAGGAATCGGCGGCATTTGCTTAAGTGCTTTCTTGATTGTGCTCGCCGCACCAGGCAACGCCCAGTCGCTGGACCCGAAAGCGCCTACACGGCTGACTCCAGGTGAAAACCGGGGAACTCTGGACTGCATGGTGGGCCCGCAGTACTGGTCGTTTAAATACAGCAAAGGTTCCGGCAGGCTCAACGTTCGCTTTTCCTCCATGGGCCTGCTCGGCAATCCGACGACAGCAACGATAAACGTCACCATCAGCGACCTCCACCGCGCATGGACCGTGACCCGCGCCCTGACGTCGAGTGGTCCGGCGGCCGTGGTCGACATGCCCGCCACCTTTACCGGACCCGGTGCCAGGGTAGTCTGGCAATCCACTTTGACGCTAATGGAACAGTGCGCACCACCGACGGCCACAGCGGTACATGGACGCTGTTCGATCCCGACAGCATGATTTATTCGGTGGTCATCGGCGGTGACCGCTGGAGCCTGAAGCTCGTTCCAGGTCGGGGCTTGTTCAATACCAGCGATCTTTCGGTTGTCGTTTTCCAGTCCGTCCGTCCGCGGTAGCGACAGTCTTCGGTGCTGGTGGCGCGGCGCGCTGATCGCTCGCGGCGGTGGTGAGGCCACCACAGCGGCTCGCTGCCGCACCATAATCACCGTCACAGTTCGTAGCGCTGCGCGGACAGCGGACGTTCGCTTGTCCCGGATCTATTTTATTGCCTGTGATGCGCCTGTTGTTCCGTGCCGGCTCGGCATGTCCGCCATCATCGGATGTCGCGGGTAAAGTCCCGTCCGAGCATCCAGTTTTTCATTGCGTTGACCACCGGTGCCTCGCGCCCGAAGAAGCCGTGTGGGGACAGTGCGTCGCACGGGTCGGTTTGCGGCGCATCGCCGCCGCTCACGCTGACTAACGGGAAGTTCTTCGACAACCGGGCAGCCTCCCAGTACGGGCTCGTCACACATCCATCATCGCGATGATGGACGAGGAGCACGGGTATCTTGATGGTCGTGAAGTCAAATCCCGACAGCGCTTCACCCATCCGGTCGCGCTTGGTTGTCGTCGAAGTCAGGATCACGCCTTGCACGGAACCACCAAGCTTTGCCGCGAGCGCCGCGGCAGAGACTGTGCCGCGGCTGGTACCAAGCAAATACACTTTGGCGTGCGGGAACCGCAGCTTAAGATCCGCGATCAGTGCACGAACGTCGGCCAGATGATCGGCCCCCTGGCGGAACCTGTCGGTCATTCCCTGTGGCAGCGTGTCGGAAGGCGAATCAACGATGACGTCGACGATACCGTCCTTAGCCATCAGGTCGCGAATACGGACCAAGAAATTCGCGGTCGGCCCAAATCCGGGCTCATGGTTCTGCGATTGCTTGATCAAATCAATGTCGCCGTAACCGCCGACGAAGGAAATCACGACAATGCCCGGCACCGCGGATTGCTCCTGAACGAGAAGATAGGAAAGGACGACGCCGCTCCGGGTCGGGATCGTCAGAACTTCTTCGGAGGCGGACACGGTGCTGGCCATTAGGCCACATAGTAGGGCGAGGATCATTCGCGTCATACGATGGCGTGTTGACAAGATTATATTGAAGCAGCGTGCGCGGATAATCAGTTGGACCAAGCGCACCACCACCTACCCGGGCGGCGCCCACTCGCGCCAGCCGGCGAGCAACGGAAAGTATAGGCCCACGCGGATCGGACGCGCCTCAAGCTCACGCAATGCGGCTGCGTACGCATCGAGCTGCGGCCGGTAGCGCTCGCGCTCCTGGTCCAGAAAACCCTCGACGTCGCCACCCTCGTGCCGCGACAGTTTGAAGTCGACGATCCAGCGCGTGCCGTCGGCGCTGACGAAGCTGCGATCGAGCACGCCGTGCACGAACGTACCGTCGTGCCAATGTGTCAACGCCCATTCGCTGTGCGCATCCGCGTGCGTGCGCTCGAACAGCCAACGGCCGCGTGCGTCACCGAGCGTGGTTTGCAACGCGTCGAGAACCTGGCCGGCGGCGGCGCCCGCCTCCGCCGTGGTGAATCCGAGCGCGATGAACTCACGCTCGACGTAGGGGCGTTGGGCGGCGACCCGATCAGCCTGCCAGCTGTCCACACCGTCCTCGCCGATGCGTCGCAGCAGGCGGTGGGCCACCGTGCCGATGCGGCGCGCGGTTTCGCGCACCCAGTCAAAAGCCACCGTGTCGCCGGCCCATGGTGGCTCCGTGCGTGCGGGCATCTCAAGCGTGGGCGGTGGCGGGACGCGCCAGGTGAGCGGCAAACGCGCGAGGAGCAACGAACGGGAACTCTCCGGCGCGTGGCCGGCGCGGGTTGGCTCGGGGGGCGGAAACACCAACACTGGCAACGCGGGCCAGAGCGCGGCGAGCGACGACCCGCGCCATGGCTGCTTCCAGCGCGGCGGGCCCCCGGCGCCGCTGTCGACGCCCAGCGTTGCGGTCAGGTGCAGGTGTTGCCGGGCACGCGTGCAGCCGACATACAACAGCCTTCGCAGCTCTGCCTCATCCTCCGCCGCGGCGTGCGCGCGCAAGTAGGCGTACACCGGGTCCTCGCGCTTGCTGGCCACGGTCCGGGCCCGAATGGGGGCCAGCAGCAAGCCCGAGGCGGCCTGGCGCCAGAGCAGCAGCTGGGCGCCGCCACGCGGCGGCCGACGGCTGAGGCCGGGTATGATGACGACGTCGAATTCGAGGCCCTTGGCCCGGTGCAGGGTCATCACCCGCACCCGCGTTGCCGCATCCGTGGGTGGTGCCGCGTAGAGCGTCTGCAGCGCCGTGGTGAAGCTCTCCCAATCGGGCACGTCGGCGCCAAGCGCCTGCTCGTGCAGCAGGTCGAACACCTGCTGTGCCGCGCCGACGTCGAGCGCTTCGGTGACGCAGGCCGGCCCACCGAGTGCCAGCCACACGCCGCGCACCAGCCGCGCCAGCGGCACGCGGCCGCGCTGCGCGAGTGCCGGCGCCATGACGGCGGTGAAGCGTGCGAAGCGCGCCCGGCCGTCCGGGGACAGCCGCAGCAGTGCCTGCTCGCCGCAGGCACCGGTGACCGCCGCGCTGAGGGGTGCCCGATCGCACGCCTGCGCGAGCGCGAACAGATCAGGCAGCGCGAGCGCACACCATGGCGCGCGCAGCACCGCGAGCCAGGCCGCGCGATCGTCAGGCTGCAGCAGCGCGTGCGCCAGCGAGGCGATGTCGAGGACAACCTGGCGCTCGGACAAGCGGTCGAGCTCCACGGCGGCATAGGCGATGCCGGCACGGCGCAGCGCCGGCAGAATTTCCGCGAGGTCTGCGCGCCAGCGCACCAGCACGGCAATTTCCTTGGCGTCGGTAGCCAGCGCCGCACGTATTCGCGCCACCACGACCGCGGCTTCCTGCACCGCATCGGGGCGCAGGTCGAGGGTCACCGCGGGCTGCGGACCCGTGTCGCGTGCCGCGACGGCGGCGGTGAAGGCGACCGCGCCGCGCCCGGGCGCATCGCGCATCGCCGGCAAGACGAGGAAGGCGCGATTGACCCACTCGACTAGCGCGCGCTGCGAGCGGAAATTGCGCGTCAGCGTCAGCGGCTCCAGCGCAACCTCGCCCGACCGGCCGAGCTGCCAGGCTTCGAGAAACAGCCGTACCTCCGCATCGCGGAAACGGTAGATCGACTGCATCGGGTCGCCGACCAGAAACAGCGTCCGACCGTCGCCGGTCGTCCACCCCGCAGTCAGGCAGCCGATCAGCTGCCACTGCGCGAGCGAGGTATCCTGAAATTCGTCAACAAGCAGGTGCTCGATCCGGGCATCGAGCGCGAGCAGCAGGTCGGAAGGAGCCTCATTGCCGGCCAAGGCGCGCAGCGCGATCAGCGTCGCCTCGCTGAAATCAATCGCGTTGGCCTGCGCGAAGACGAGCTGCAGCCGCGCCGCCACGCGCGGCAGCACGGCGAGCAACGCCTGGATGAACGACCAGGCGGCGTCGTCATACCGAGGTGGCGGGAGATTGCGCACGAAATGCAGTGCGTCGGCAAGCCCCGGGATCGCCGCTAGGCGCGCGAGCAGCTCCTCCATGGTTTTCTTGCGCGCGCCACACTCCGGGCTGCCCTTGGCCGGAAAGCCGTGCCGCTTGTCGACCTGCAGTCGCATGCGACCGGGCCGCGTAAGGAGCCAGTGGGCAATCGCCTGCCAATACGGGAGCGCCTCGCCAGTGGGTGGCGGCAAGGCGTCGTGCGGATAGCTCGCCAGGGCATGGGTGGGCGCATCGCGCGCGAGATTGCTTGCCGCGTAGCGCAGCTCTGCGCCAAGCGCGCGTGCGACCGCGTCAGGCAAGAGTGCGCTCAGCGCGGCCAGCTCAGCGTCGATCGCCGTCCGCAGCGCTGCCTCCAGGGCGGCGCGCAGCGCCGGGGCGTCGCCGGTAATGAGATAGCGCAGCCATTGCTCGCGCTTGCGCAGCAGGTCGGCAATGAGCGTGACCAGCCGATCGGCGTCGTTGTCGAGGTAGTCAAGCACGCGTTGCCAGTCCGCGTCGCCGCCACCGGCCGCTTCGAGCTCCTCTCGCGCTGCTTCGACGTACAGCGGTTCGGCGCGCTCGGTCATTTGCGGTACCGCGCCGAGTTGCACCGCCAGCGGTGCCCGCCGCATCAGCATCACGCACAGCGCGTCGATGGTGTGCACTTGCATGCGCGCCGGATGCGCGAGCAGGTTCCAGCCCAGCGCCGCATCGCGATCCAGCGCCGCGCGGGCCAGGCGCCAGGTCAGCGCCTGCTGCGCGTCCCCAGGTGCCGGCTCCTGCGCCGCACGCAGCGCCGCCACGATGCGGGCGCGGATTTCGCCGGCTGCCTTGCGGGTGAACGTCATGGCGACGATCGCTTCCGGCTGCGCCACCCGCGCGAGCAGCGCGAGGTAGCGTTGCAGCAAGAGCTCGGTCTTCCCCGAGCCCGCGGGAGCACGAACAATGAACGAGCGGGTCCCGTCCAGCGCCGCCGCGCGGGCGCCGGCGTCGCTTGGCGCAAGGGCGTCATGCATCGTCGGCATCGCTTTCCTGCAGGTGCCGCACCGATTGGATCCGGCAGACCGCATACAGGCCGCAGCTGCGGCACGGCAGGGGCGATTCGCGCGGGGTCACTGCGGCATGGCCATGCGCGATTTCTACGGCAAGCGCGCCCAACTTGTCGCGCCACCACAACTCGAGCGCCGGCCAGTCGGGCAGCGGGCTGACGGCGCTCACCGCAGCGAGCCCGGGCCACGCGGTGGTGTCCGCGGCGAGACCGGCCACGGCGACGGCATCGGCACGTAGCTGCGCGTAGGCCACCACCCGCACCGGCTGGTGCGGGTCGGCCGCGCGCTGGGCCAGGGTGTACAGACCGAGCTGGGATGCGCGCGGGCGTGGCTCGAACCACTGTGTCGGCCGCTCAGCGCGGCCAGTCTTGTAGTCGAGTACGGCCAGGCCTTCCGGCGCCAGCGTGTCGACGCGGTCGAGGCGAAACTGGAACGTGAGGCCGCCAAGCTGCAGCGTCTGTGGCGACTCGATGGCGCGCACAAGAAACGGTGCGCGCGCGCGTTCGAGCAACAGCCACGCGTCGAGGAGCGCGGCGAGTCGGCGCGCTTCGCTCGCGCGCACGACCGGCGGCACCCCGCGCCAGCGCGCCGCCGGTAGCGCCGCGACCGCCTCCTCCACCGCGCTGGCGATGCGCTCCGCCAGCGCCGCAGCGGCCAGCGCGCTGAGCGCGGCGTGGTCGCCCGTCGCGCGCCAGAAGCTCGCCAGCGCCGCATGCACCAAGAGCCCGCGCTCCGAGGGCGACAGTCCCACCCACCGTATCGGCCACGGCTGCGCGCGCAGGCGATGGCGCGCCACCGCCTGAAACGGACAATCGCTTTGCGCGGCGATGATGTGCGCCCCGCCTGGAGCAGGGCTCCCCGCAACGAGGGCCGGGGCCCGATCGTCGTCAACCGCCTCGAGCGTCGCGCTGTGCGAGAGCGCGTCGACCCATGTTGCGCTCGGTCGGGCCGTTGGGCTCTCGGGATAGTCCAGAATCAGGGTCGAAGGCGATAGCGTGTGATCATCGGCACTGGCCGCGGAGCTGAACCGGACCTCGGGCGCGGCGCGCGCAAAGCGCTCCGTGAGCAGCTGCGCGTAGGCGAGCTCCCGTGCGGGGCTCGCGCGCGGCACGTTGCGTTCGCGTTGCCAGGCGAGGGGCAGCAACGGGTTTGGCGCCGGCGCTGCCGGCCAGCGCTCGGCGGCGAGTCCGGCGACCCACAGTGCATCGAAGCGAAGGCTCGTGCCTTCGAGCACGCCCAGGATCTGGATCGGCGCCGCGCTGCCCTCGACTTGGAAGATCGTCTGCCCCGCCAGCGCGCGCAAGGTGGCGATCGCAGCCGCGGGGGCAAGCCTCCGGCTGACCGCGGCCAGGCTTGCGAACTCGCCGAGCAGCCGGTCCCACGCCGCGCGCGCCTGGTACTCATCGCTGTCGAGCGGACGCGAGCCGGGCCAACCGGCGGCGAGCAGCCAGTTGCGCCAGGCATCAACCCATTCCCGCGGGCTCGCCGCTGGCATTCGGCGCCGCGCATCGCGGCCCTCGCGCCACTGCGCGGCCAACGCCGGTGAGCAGGTATCCAGTGCCGCGATGGCCTCGCCCAGCGTGACCTCACGGCGGCCGCCTTCGAGCCAATCGCGTTCGATTCCGGCCCGCGCCGCCCACGCCTCGTCGGCTGCCGGCAGATAAGGTGAGCGGAGCAAAGCCGCTGCGGCACCGGATGCCAGCGACGCTTCGCCCAGGTCGATCAGATCGAGTGCGGCCACCACCAGCGGCACCACCGCCAGGCCAATGCCCAGCGAAACCTCGAACGGCGCGAGGCGCGGCCCGGCGCCGGGCAGCAGTGCGCCAGGGCACAGCCGCTCCTCGGCCAGCGCCACGATCTCTTCGCGGCGCGCGGCGAGATCTTCAACGACGATGCCGATGCGTGCCTCCGGATTGCGTACGGCGTGGCCGCGCGCCCACTCGAGTGCGGCGGCGACCTCGTCACGCGCCGAGGCAGCGAGGGTTCGGGTCACGGTGGCGCTGGCGGTGGGCAGCGGGTCGAGCTGGCGCAGATTGGCGCCGGCGGCAAGCAACGCGGCGCCGAGGCGTTCCTGCTGCGGCGTGAGTTCAGTGAAGCCGACCAGCACGGTGGCCTCGCACCCGGCGGCGACACGATCGGCGACCGCGGCAAGCGCGGTCGCCGCCACGGCCAGGTCCTGCGCTCCGAGCCGCTGCAACTCGGCCCGATAGGCTTCCGCCCAGCGCGCAAAAACGGCCGCGTCATCCGGTTCATCGCCGCCGCGTCGCCAGGCACGCCAGCTTTCGCCCCCTGTCCCCCAGGCGTGCACGAGTTCCCACGCCTCGGCGGCGAGCGCGGCCGCTCCCTGCGCATCGAGCAGGGGCATGCGGTCGGCCTCGACCACCGCGCGCCACAAGTGTGCGGTCTGCGCGCCGGTCAGCAGCAGCGGTGCGAGGGCGCCGTCAGCGGCTGGAAACGCTTGGTGCCACAGCGTTTCAAGCCATATCGGATAGGGGAGGATGGTCGGCGTCGGCCACGCGGTTCGGCCCCCCGCCCGTTGGGCAACATCGAACTCGCGGTGCAGCACGCGCGCCAGACGGCGGTTCGGGGTAACGATGACCGCGCCTTCGGCGAGCGCGGCGTGCAGGATTGAGCTCACGGTCGCCATGGTAGCCGACCCGTGTGTTCGACCGCTGCGGCGCGCCGGACCCGGGCGCCAGTCGTGCGAGCGCGCGCCAGCGACCTGCGCCGGCGCGCCACGCCACCGAACTTCAGGAGAGGATCAGTCGTCGCCTGCGGCGACAGGGACGCCGGTCGGGGCCGTGGCCGGCCGGACTCGTGCCGGTGCGGCAGCCGGCGCATCCTCGGTGGGCAACGCGACGGTTTCGGGAAGCGGTTCCTCGGGCATGCGCGTCAGCACGCGCCATTCGCCACACCAGTCGTCATCGCGTACCAGGGGCCACACCCCTTCGACGACATAAGCCTTGGCCGTGACCTGGTTCAACTGCGGGGAGTGGCGCCGGCATTGTCCCCACATGGGTGCCTTGCCGTCGGTCGGGCGTGCCCGCCGGCGGTCATAGTATTGACAGTTGACGCACTTCTCGACGTTGCTGCTCGTCGTTGTGCTGGCTTCCGCCGCCGGCGGAGCCGCCTCACTCGCCTCGTCCGGAGGCTTGCGCTCGTTCGTGGTTCGGGTGCGGACCAACGTTCGCTCCTCAGGGATCGTTCAGGAAAACTGGATTTTTGGCCGCGCGCGGCGCGGCGTTACTTATGTGCGGTCGGCGTCGGGCGCGGTGTACGCTGCGCGGCCCATTGCCGCGGCCGATCGAACAGTGGCCGGAAGTAGCAGGAACGCCCGGCATCGCGCGCCACGCTGATGATCTCCCGCAGCCGCGTCGCGCGCGCGGGTTCGCGCGCCAGCGAGGTGGCGCGAGCACAGGTCCGCGCATCGGCACGGGCCCGGCGCAGGACTTGCGTCAGGCGGCCCACGCCCTGATCACCGCGAGCAGCGGCGCCGGCACGTCTTGAACGTAACGCGGTTGCATCGGCAGCTGGTCCAGGCAAGCCTTGAGCTCTTCGTCAGCTTCGGCCGCGGCCTGTTGCAGCGTGTCGTCGTAGACATGCCGTTGCTCCGGATCGGACAACACCGAGTAGGCCTGATGAATCAGCCGCACCATCATGTCGTCAGCCTGGCCGTTGAGGCGTTGCTTGATCGTTTGGTAGGCCGCCTCGATGCGCGTGGTCGACGCCCCGGGGGGTAGTTCGAGGTAGTCATAGTGGGTGTAGAGCATGGCGGTTCTCCTGATTGCCCTGGTTCCAGTTAGGTCTCCTGAGCAACAGTCAGCAACAACCATGCCATGGCCCGCGGGCGACGGCAAAGACCATGGCCAAGCCCCTGATTTGCAGGGGCCGCCGGGTGCGTTGGGGCGCTAAGGGAGGTGGGGAGGCGGCGGCCCAAGAACCGCTGCGCCGGGTCGCTGCGGGCTGCCGCAATGCGGCAGTTACTGGCCGGCGGCCGGGGAACGGGCGGCTAGATCATCCGCAGCGGTCCGGGACCGGCGGGCGGCGGAAACGCCTGGTCGATCTGGCGCAGCAGGTCCGGCCCCAGCGGCACATCGAGGGCGCGGCGGTTGTCCTGCACATGCGCCGGATCGGACGCCTTGACGATCACGGCCACCTGCTGCGCGAGTAACCAGGCGAGCGCCAGTTGCGCCGCGGTCACGCCCGCCTGGGCGGCGAGCTCACCTAGCCGGCGCTTGGTGAGCAGCCTGCCCTCGTCCAACGGCGAGTAGGCCATGACGGCAATGCCATGCCGCCGGCACAGCGGCAGCAGATCCCATTCGATGCCGCGACAGTCGAGGTGATAGAGCACCTGGTTGGCGACGCAGTGTTCACCGCCGGGCAGCGCCAAGAGCTCCTCCATGTCGCCGCAATCGAAGTTCGACACGCCCCAGGCCCGGATGCTGCCGGCCGCGCGCAAGGCTTCGAAGCCGGCCACGGTCTCGGCGAGCGGGACCTCGCCCCGCCAGTGCAGCAGATACAGATCAAGCCGATCAGTTGCAAGCCGCTGCAAGCTTTGCTTGCAGGCGGCCATCGCGCCGCGGCGACTGGCATGGTGCGGGTAGACCTTGCTCACCAGAAACACATCCTGGCGCCGCGCGGCGAGCGCCTCCCCGACGACTTCCTCGGCCCCGCCGTTGCCGTACATCTCCGCGGTGTCAACGAGCGTCAGGCCCGCATCGAGACCCTGCCGCAGCGCGGCGACCTCTTGGGCGCGGGCGCGTTGCCGCTCTCCCATGTGCCACGTGCCCATGCCCAGCTGCGGCATGGCCGCTCCGGAGCGCAGGGCAAGATGCGGCGGCGTTGCAGCCATGGCATTCCTCCCGCTAGGAACCGTTGAGCATACCCGATGCCGCCGTTGGCGAGCGCAGGTTAGAATGCACCGATGCCTGATGCAGCTTCCCCCTCTGCCGCGCTGCGCCGCGTCGTCCGGGGCGCCTGTCCGCACGATTGTCCGGACACCTGCGCGCTGCAGATCACGGTGGAGAACGGTCGCGCGATCAAGGTCGAGGGTGCGCCGGATCACCCGACCACGCGCGGCACCCTGTGTACCAAGGTCGCCCGCTACCTCGATCGCACGTATGCCGCCACGCGGCTGCTGCATCCGTTGCGCCGCGTCGGCCCGAAAGGCTCCGGGCGCTTCGCGCGCGTGAGCTGGGACGAGGCACTCGACGAGATCGCTACGCGCTTCAAGGCGATCGCCGCCTCCCCCGACGGGCCGCAGGCGATCCTGCCCTACAGCTACGCCGGCACCATGGGCCTGCTGCAGTACTGCTCGATGGACCGGCGCTTTTTTTATAAGCTCGGCGCTTCGCTGCTCGACCGGACAATCTGCTCGAGCGCCGGCAAGGCCGGCTATGCCGCCACCATCGGCGCCTCGATCGGCACCGACCTGGAGCAGTTCGAGCACGCCAAAATGATCCTGATCTGGGGCTCGAATCCGATCGTCTCCAACCTGCATTTGTGGAGCCGGGTGCAGGAGGCGAAACGCCGCGGCGCGAAGCTGATCGCGATCGATCCGTACCGGAGCCTCACCGCCGAGAAATGCCACGTGCACCTCGCGCCGCTGCCGGGCACCGACGCGGCACTGGCGCTGGGCATGATGCACGTGCTCATCGCCGAGGACCGGCTCGATCACGACTACATCGCGCGCTACACGCTGGGCTTCGATGCGCTGCGCGAGCGAGTACGCGAATACCCGCCGGCGCGCGTGGCGCAGATCACGGGCCTGGCGATCGACGCCATCGTCGCGGTGGCGCGCGACTACGGCAGCATCAAGCCGGCCGCGATTCGCCTCAACTATGGCATGCAGCGCCACGCCGGCGGCGGCATGGCGATCCGCACCGCGGCCTGCCTGCCTGCCCTGGTCGGCGCTTGGCGCGACCCGGCCGGCGGCGCGCTGTTGTCCTCCAGCGGTGCCTATCCGG
Source organism: uncultured beta proteobacterium (assembly GCA_963777455.1). Classification (GTDB taxonomy): domain Bacteria; phylum Pseudomonadota; class Gammaproteobacteria; order Burkholderiales; family Casimicrobiaceae; genus PALSA-1003. Next base: position 336,148 of record CAVZQQ010000003.1, on the reverse strand, counting down.
TCGATCGCAACGCGCTCGAGCGCCCCGACCTGATCTGGAACAACCCGCGCACGATCAACATGTCGGCGCTCGGCGACGCGCTGCTCGAGGTCGACGACCCGCCCATCCGCGCGCTGTACGTATACAACTCCAACCCGGTCGCCGTCGCGCCGGAATCGGCCAAGGTCGTCGCCGGATTTGCCCGCGAGGACCTGTTCTGCGTGGTCCATGACGTGTTCCAGACCGACACCGCCGATTACGCCGACATCGTGCTGCCGGCGACCACCCAACTCGAGCACCTCGACGTGCACTCGTCCTACGGACACCTGTACGTGCTGGCGAATAACCCGGCGATCGCGCCGGTGGGTGAAGCCAAGCCCAACACCGAGGTGTTTCGGCTGCTGGCCGAGCGCATGGGATTTACCGAACCGTGCCTGCGCGAAAGCGACGAGGACATCGCCCGCCACGCCTTCCTGCCGACGCACGCGCATGGGCAGGGCATCGACTGGGAAACACTGAAGGCCACCGGCTGGCAGCGGCTCAACGTGCCCTCCCCCTACGCGCCCTTTGCCCAGGGCAACTTCCCCACCGCGTCGGGCAAGTGCGAGTTCTACTCCGAATCCCTGCGCCGCGAAGGCGTCGATCCACTGCCGACCTACACGCCGCCGCGCGAATCGGTCGCGAGCAACCCGACGCTGGCCGCGCGCTTTCCCCTGGCAATGATCTCGCCGCCGGCGCGGCATGCACTCAATTCCAGCTTCGCCAACCTGCCGACGTTCCTGGACAGCGAGCGGACCCCGCATCTGGATATCCATCCCGACGACGCGGGCGCGCGCGGCATCGCCAGCGGCGACCGGGTGCGGGTGTTCAACGATCGCGGCGCACTGCTGCTCACCGCGCGCGTGAGCACGCGGGCCCGGCCGGGCGTGGTCGTGGCGCTGTCGGTCTGGTGGCGCAAGCTCTCACCCGACGGCACCAATGCCAACATGGTTACGAGCCAGGCGTTGACCGACCTGGGGCGCGCGGCGACGTTCTACGATTGCCTGGTCCAGGCCGAGCGCGTCGCCGCCTAGGAAGGCGCCAGCAGCTGTTCGAGTTCCGCGCGCTTGCTCTGCGTGTCCTTATAGCCGAGGTCGATGAGCGCGGAGCAAAACCCGGAATCGAACAACAGGTAGGAGAGCAAACCCTCGCCACCGGCGCGCGTCCCGCCGATGCCGCGCAGCGCAAAGCGCAGGCTGGGCGGCAGCCCGTCGCGGTAGTCGTGGGCGATGGTTTCGAGCGGCACGCTTGGCGTGAGCACCAGCATGGTAATGTCGCGCAAGGGCATCGGGCTTAACGCCAGACGCGCCGCATCGATCTGCCGCACGGCGATGTTCACCAGCCGGACCTTTTCCAGATCGGTGCCCAAAGCATCGGTAAAAATGCTGGCCAGCACGTGGCTGCCGATCTGCGCCAACGACGGCGGGTCGATTGCCTCGCCGGGCGCGGTGGCGGTGCCAGTGCGCGCCGCGCCGACGACCAGGATGCGATCCGCACCCAGGTGCAGGGCCGGCGCGGTTGGCGCCATCTGCCGGATCGCGCCATCGCCGAAATACTCCTTGCCGATGCGCGTCGGCGGGAACACGACCGGGATCGCGCTGGAAGCCAGCAGATGCGGCACGCCGATCGCGGCACGCACGCCGATGCGCTGCGAGCGTTCCCACAGCTCCATGGTCGGGCCACCCATGCAGAAGCTCACCGACATGCCGGTCTGGTAGCTTGATGCGGTGATGGTCAGCGCCTCGAGCGCACCCGCGGCGATGCTCTGCTCGATCGCCGGAAAGTGAATTTCGCGCTCGAGCAGCTTCGCCAGTGGCGCATTGTCGAGCAACCCGACCATGCGCTTGCGATCGGAGCGCGGCAGCACCGAGCGCACGACGCGCCAGGCCGTCTGCAACAGGTGCGCGGCGTCGGCGCGATAGATGTCGCCAACGGTCAGTCGCGACCACACCCCGCACAGGGTCGTCGCGGCGCGGCGAAAGTCGCGCGCGCCGGCGGCGAGCGAGGCGGCGTTGATGGCGCCGGCGGAGGTGCCGCAGATGATGGCAAACGGACTGGCACTGCCCGGGGGAACGAGTTCGGAGAGTGCCCGCGCCACGCCCGCCTGATAGGCGGCGCGCGCTCCGCCTCCGGAGAGAATCAGCGCGATCCGGGGCGCGGGCGGCATGGGTAGTCGGCAAAGGGGTGGCGACGAGCGGCCCGGCGCGAAAGCCCCGGCTCCCCGCCCGCCAATCGCCCCCGTATGTTACCGCGGCAGCCCTCGCCCGCAAGCCAGAGATGGCCTCAGGCGGTCTTGCGTACCAGACCGACCATCACCCCGAAAATCTCGAGCGTTCCTTCGGGGCGGATTACCGGATACGCCTTGTTCTCGGGGCGCAGGATGAAGCGGCCCTGCTCGAGATCGAGGCGCTTGAGCGTAAACTGGTTGTCGACGATGGCGACGACGATTTCGCCGCGGCGCGCGGTGCCGCGCTTTTCCACCACCACCAGATCGCCATCGAGGATGCCCGCATCCTGCATCGAATCGCCCTTGACGCGCACGAAAACGGTCCGCGACGGATGCTCGATCAGGTAATCGTCGAGGGTCAACGCATCCGGCGGTGCATCATCGATCGGATTGGGGAGCCCCGCGTGCACCGGCGAGTCGGCCAGCGGGCGGGCGAAGAAACGGCGCGTTGGCGCGAGGCGCCGATCGGGGGTCGATTCGACAAAGCCCGCCAGCTTCAGCCGCGCCACCAGCGCCGCGACCGAGGATTTCGAGCGCAGGCCCAGCAGCCCGCCAATGGACGAATAGGACGGCAGCGCGCGATGGCGCGCGTAATAGTCCTGCAGGGCGCTGAGGTAGGAACGATCGTTCGACATTTGGGGTAGACTAGCGAACGATCGTTCAGCCGTCAAGACCCATGTTTGCCCCCGCTGTCGCCTTTGTCGACCTCGAGACCACCGGTACCGCGGCCAGTGCCGACCGGGTTACCGAGGTGGCCATCGTCCGCATTGCCGAGGGCGCAGGCGTCGAGGAATGGAGCAGCCTGGTCAACCCGGAGTGCAGCATTCCCCCGGCCATCCAGGCCTTGACCGGAATCACCAACGCCATGGTCAGCGCGGCACCGACCTTTGCGCAGATCGCCGACGAAGTCGCAGCGCGCATCGCCGGCTGCGTCTTCGTCGCGCACAACGCGCGCTTCGACTACGGTTTCCTGAAACACGAGTTCGGCCGCCTCGGGCGCGCCTTCACGGCCAAGGTGCTGTGCACGGTCAAGCTCTCGCGCCGCCTCTACCCGGAGGCGGGCCGCCATCACCTCGACGCGCTGATCGCGCGCCATGCGCTCGGCGCTGCCGACCGCCACCGCGCACTCGGCGACGCGCGCATCCTGTGGCAATTCGTGCAGGCGATCTACCGGGAGCAGCCCTCGGCGACGATCGACGCGGCAATCGGGCGCATCCTCAGGACACCGAGCCTGCCCCCGCAACTGCCGGCCGACGCGCTCGATGCTATTCCCGAAGCGCCCGGTACCTACCGCTTCTACGGCTTGAACGCGTTGCCGCTTTACGTCGGCAAGAGCATCAATCTACGGGCACGCATCGCGGCGCACTTCTCGTCCGACTATCGCAGCGCCAATGATCTGCGTCTGTCGGCCGAGATCACGCGCATCGAGTACACGGAGGCCGCCGGCGAATTGGGCGCCCTGCTGCAGGAGTCGCGCTTGGTCAAGCAGCTGCTACCGGCATACAACCAGCGGCTGCGCCGGCGCGCCGACATGGTGGCACTCGCCGTGCGCGCGGAGCCCGGGATGCCCGACTTCGTTCGCTCCGAGGCGATCGAAGCGCACCGGCTCGACGATCTCTACGGCCCGTTCGCCTCGCGCCAGCAGGCGCGCGAGACCTTGCGCCGGATCGCGGGCGAAGCGGGACTGTGCTGGACCGCGCTGGGTCTGGAGCGCCGCACCGGCCCCTGCTTTGCCCGCCAGGTACGCAAGTGCGCCGGCGCCTGCGTCGGCGCGGAGCCGGCCGCTGTGCATCAGGCGCGCCTGCGCGAGGCGCTGGAGCCGTTCGCGCTCAAACCCTGGCCATATCCGGGCGCTATCGGCGTGCGCGAGGTCTCGCTCAGCGGCGAGCGGGTCGAATTGCATGTTTTCCGTGATTGGTGCTGGCTCGCCACGGCGCGCGACGAGAGCGACCTGCAAGGGATCAGTGAAACCCCGCCGCGGGTGGACTTCGATCTGGATATCTACCGCCTGCTGGTCAAGCAGCTGCCGCGCGCGACCATCATCCAGCTCGGGTCGGGCCCGCCGGCGCGGAACCATGCGCCTCCCGAAGAGCCGGACATGCGCGCCGCGGCCGGCTAGGCCAACCCCACCCCGGCGCTAACGACTAACCACGCGTCCTCAGACCGGGTTACAGGCGCACGGGCGGATCACCACCCGTGGCCCGTATATACCGAACCGGCCTGCTACAGCCCCAGCCCCTTGAGGGCCACCGCCAGATAGTAGGTGTTCAGCGTGCCCAGTCCGGCCGCCGGGCTGTAGCCGTTGTTGGCGTTGTAGAACCAGTTGTTGCCATAGCCGATCACATGCAACGGCGCGTGTGGCTTGATATAGGCCTTGCCGCTGGCTGCCAGTTGGTACAGCGGAATATTGATCAGCCCCATCCGGCCGCCCAGATACTGCACGAACAGGGCAGATACGCCGTTAAATTGGGGCGCGACGAAGCTCGTGCCGCCATAAAAGGTCAGAACCTCGAATCCGAAACTGCTTGAGGTGTAGAAAATCGTGTAGCCGGTTTGCGGATCGGCGTTGGCCGAGATATCGGGGACGTTGCGACCGGCGAACTTCGCCGGCAGGTTGAAGTAATCGATCCCGCCGTATACAAAGCTCTGCCCGACCGCGCTGGTCATCGTGCCTGCCAGGCGGTTCTGGTACGAGGGTATGCCGAAGAACACGCTCACGCCGCCGCCACCGCCGCCCGGAAAGATGCCGCACTTGTAGATACTGTGAATTCCTATCGCGTCGCAAAACGGCTGCAGGTACTGCCATCCCCAGACCGCCTCGTTGGCAATGTTGATGTTGAACACCGACGTGCACGCCTGGTTCAGGCAATACGACTGCAGGCCGGGGAGCGTTGTGCCGCCCGCACCGGTCATGGCCGGATCGCTGGCCGGATAATCGACGCTTACGACGTTGGTGCAGGGAACGAAGCTGACCGGAAAGCAGCCCAGATCGCGGTTCACGTCGTAGGCGCCGCCATCGCCCGCCGCGGCGAAATAGGTCTGTCCCTGGATCCCGGCGAGCACGAGTTGCTCGTGGACCGCCGTCGAGACGGCTACGGTCAGCCCCGAAAGCGGGTCAATGACGGGGGAGTTATCGATGTTGTCGAGCCACTCCCAGCCGCCCCAGCTGCTGGAGACCGTTTGCGCCGCATTGGCCGTGACCGCGGCCGCATAGGCGTCGATAAAGCCCTGGTTGGTGTTGGGTGCCTGGTAGACGATTATATTGGCGCCGGGCGCGAGGCCCCCGGATTGCTCGACATCGAGCGTAGTCTCATCCGAGCCGCACGCGTCACAGATTGCGCCGGGTCCGCCATCGATATTGACGACGGTGAGACGGCCAGGGTTGACCGTCAGTCCCAGTGAAGCCCAATAGGCAAAGACATCGGCGGGCGTAAAGTTCGCGAAGGTGATGATCGCCAGCGTGCTGCCCGTGCCATCCACACCGGTGTTGTACAGCGGCTGTACGCCGTACTGGGTGACGAAGTCGGCCACCGTCAAGAAGCCGAAATCAAAGCCCCCCGTAGCCGGTGACTCCGACGGCGCCCGGGTGAAACCCGCGGGGGCATGCTGCATGTGCGGGCGCAGGGTCGGGCGGCTGTCCAGCCCACCGACCGCCGCGACCATGCCGGCGAGCTCGGGCGGAATCGTCGCACTGCCGACCGGCGCATGATAGGTGTAGCTCGGGGCGTTGCCTTGCGCGGCAACCTGGTAGTTGTGCAGCGTGACGGCAAACGCGCGCTCCAGTTCCGCGGCCACACCGGTGACCTTGAGCGTGGTCGGCGTGATCGGTTCGGCCTTCAGCCCGTAGGTGGCGAGCCCCGCAATGGCCTTGGCGACGTCAGCGCCCGTCGGCGCGAAGCGCGCGGCCGCCTCTTCCGCACTCAGGAAGTGATGAAACTGCGCATTGCCGGGCGTGCTTACTGCGGTCAGCAGCGCTTCGGCGGCGTCCGCATCGCGCAACCGGAGCGCGACGGTGATCGAGATCGGGGTAACGCTCGCGAGCCCCTTGAGTTCGCCGAGATCGATTGCCGCAGGCGTTGCGGGCGTGGGATAGGGCACTGCAACCTGCCCCTGGGCGCTCGACATCATGCCCAGCACCACAAACGACAGCACAAGTCCAATCTTCGCGCTCATCACGGGTTTGTCTCCTTACTGTTGATCGGAGTGGCTTGCTGATTTTCGAACGGTCGGGTGACGAGGGCGACCGCGCAAAACAATCGGCGCCTGCGGGCGGCTAGACCGCGCCAGCTTCGCTGCGCGTAGTGGCCGTTCGGTGCGACTCGAGTCCGCGACGCGGACGGCGGGGTAGGAAAGCGGATATGCTGCAGCTGCGCGCCAGCCACGATTCATTGCGCTCTCCCTGGAAAACGGCGCATTTCTTGGCCGGATTTCGGCCCCCCGCGAGAACATACACCGGCCCATTGCGGCGTGCAAGGCAGGCTGCCCAAAGCCAGGGTCAGCAGCACCGGTCCTCTCCCCGGCCGGCAGGCGCCGCCGGGCGCACGGTGCCAAAATGGCGGTTGAGCAACCGGCTGCGCGAGTGGATCGCGGCCAGGGTATAGGGAGCGCGCATGGCCGACGTCATTGGTTCTATCCTCGCCTACAACGCCGGGCGCGACCCAGAGCGTCTCGCATTGAAATACGCGAAGATGCGCACGAGCCCGTTCGCCTTCCTGCGCGGCACCTGCCACCTCTTCTATCAGCGGCGCGCGGCGCGGCACGTGTACGACCACGCCCCCACGACCTGGGTCTGCGGTGACCTGCACCTGGAAAACTTCGGCAGCTACAAGGGCGACAACGCGCTGGTGTATTTCGACATCAACGACTTTGACGAGGCCGTGATGGCGCCTTGCACCTGGGACCTAGTGCGCTTCCTGGCCAGTATTCTGGTGGCCGCTCGCGCGCTCGCGGTCAAAGAGTCCGCCGCGCTCGTTCTGTGCCACGTTTTCGTCGATGCCTATATTGCCGCCCTGGCCGTGGGCAAGGCGCGCTGGGTCGAGCGACAGACCGCGGAGGGCATCGTCCGAGAGCTCCTCGACACGCTGCAGAACCGGACCCGCCCCGAATTTCTGGCGACCCGGACCGTGCTCCGCGGCCGCCGGCGGGTGCTGCGCACCGATGGCAAGAAGGCGCTGCCGGCGAACGCCGCGCAGCGTGCCAGGGTCGTCGCGTTCATGCGCGACTTTGCCATCGAACAGCCCGATCCCGCCTTCTTTCGGGTGCTCGACGTGGCGCGACGCATCGCGGGCACGGGGAGCTTGGGTGTCGATCGCTACGCGATCCTGGTCGAGGGCAAGGGATCGCCCGATCGCAACTACCTGCTCGATCTGAAGCAGGCCGTGCCCTCCGCGCTTCTGCCCCGGCTGAAGACCAAGCAGCCCGGCTGGGACACCGAGGCGCACCGGGTAGTGGGCGTGATGCAACGCATGCAGGCGGTGTCCATGGCGTTCCTGCACCCAGTGGTCATGGGCAAGCAACCCTATGTCCTGCGCGCCCTGCAACCAAGCGAAGACCGCGTCGAGCTGTCTGCCCGGAACAAGGAACTGCGGCGCTTCCAAAGCGCCGTGCAAGTCATGGGGGAGAACCTCGCGTGGGGACAACTGCGCAGCAGCGGGCGCAACGGCTCGGCCATCGCCGACGAATTGATCGCCTTTGCGCGCGACGGAGGATGGCAAGAGCCGCTGTTCGAGGCCGCGCGGAAGTGCTCGGCGCAGGTCGAAAAAGACTGGCGCGTGTACGCGGAGGCATACGACGACAACGTGTTTCGGGTCGATGCAAGAAAGCGGCGACAATGAGGCCCGGTCTAACGCATCGGTTCGCTTGCGCCCTCAAAACGCTCCGGGAGCCCCAGCCATGCCCAAACTTGATCTGAGTTCCATCGCCATCCGCCAGGGTTCGTCCTACCCCGCGCCGTTTGCGCGCGAAGCGGCCCAGCGCACGCGCCAACGCCTGGGCGACGCCGGCGGCCTGACCCAGTTCGGCGTCAATCTGCTGCAGCTGCCGCCCGGCGCCTGGTCCAGCCAGCGCCATTGGCATGCCCTGGAAGACGAATTCGTCTTCGTGGTTTCCGGGGAGGTCGTGCTCGTCACCGACCAGGGGGAAGAGACGTTGCACGCCGGCGATTGCGCGGCGTTTCCCAAGAACACGCCCGACGGCCACCACCTGGTCAACCGCAGCGACGCCGCGGTCGTGTGTCTCGAGGTCGGTACCCGGGTGGACGGCGAACGCGTGGTCTATCCCGACATCGACTTGCTTGTTGAGCCGAAACGCGGCTTTACCCACAAGGATGGTACGCCCTATCCGAGGTAACGACAGCCAGCGCACCGGCACGGATTCTCAGGGCGGACACAGGTATCCCGGCGCGCTCGGATTCTTGAAGCAGCCCACCGATTCGGGGAGAACCTGCTTGGGAAGCCACAGCACGACCTTGGGAAAATAGATTGCAAAGGCGATGGTGCCGAAGAAGACGACATAGATGGGCAGGGCCGCGCGCAGCGCCTTGGAGAAGCGAACGCCGACGAATTTCGATGCCATCAGCAGCACCAGGCCGTAGGGCGGCGTGATCAACCCGAAGGCCAGGGTCGCGATCAGGACCACGCCCATGTGCACCGGATTGATGTTTCCCGCCGCGGTCAGCGCGTTGACCAGCGGCATGAAGATGATGATGGTCGGCACCGGCTCGATGAAATCGCCGATGATGGTGAACAGCACCACCATCAGCAACATGATCAGATGCGGATCGTTGTGGGCCATGCCGCTGATCCAGTCGGCGATCACGATCGCGCCACGCAGGTAGGCCAGGAGCCAGCCGAAGGCGTTGGCGGCACCGATGGTGATCAGCGGCAGCGAGAAGATCAACCCGGCCAGACAGAAATCGTAGGGCAGCCGCTTGAGATGGGCCGGATTGAGGCTGGGAATGACCACGACCAAAATCCAGATCGCGGCCACCACGCCCGCCTCGGTTGGCGTGAACCAGCCGGTGAGGATGCCACCGAGCAGGATGATCGGAATCATCAGCGGCAGGGAAGCGTCCCGGAACGCATACACGACGACCCGCAACGGCGCGCGCGGGCGACGGATGCCCACTGGCCCGAAGAAGTAGCAGTAGAGCATCAAGCCGAAGCCGATCATGAATCCAGGCACGAAGCCGGCCATGAACAGCCCGGCGATCGAAACGTTGCCCACCGCCCCGTAGACCACCGCCGTGATGCTCGGCGGCACCAGCGCCGCAATCGTGGATGCCGCGGCAATGATCGCGGCGGTGAAGGCCGGACTGTACCCTTCCTGCTTCATCGGGCCGCCGAGCGTGCGGCTGATCACGGCCACGTCGGCCGTCGTCGAGCCCGACATCTCCGAGAAGAACATGCTGAACACCGTTACGACCTGGGACAGGCCGCCGCGCACGTGCCCGACGAGCGCCAGCGAGAGATTGGTGACCCGGCTCACCACGTTGGCCGAGGTCATGAGCTCGCCGACCAGCAGGAAAAAAGGAATCGCCAACAACGCCTCCGAATCCATGCCGTCGAACATTTTCTGGATGATCGCCGGGAACGTCACGTCGGTGAACGCGGCGCCGACGAACACTCCCGCCATCAGGGAGAACGCCACCGGAACGCCGAGGTAACCGAAGACCAGGAACAGCACGGTCATGAGCCCCAGGATCCACGGGGCACTCATCCGCGGTCCCCAACCGATCCCAGCACCTTGACCGGGCTGATGGCGAGCAGTTCCTCGGGCGGCTCCGGGTGATCGAAGCCGTTACGCCAGCCGTTGACCAGCTGCTCCACGGTGAACAGCGCGATCAGGACACCGGCGATGGGGATCGCGGCATACAGCGAGGCGATCGGAGTGAGCGAGGGCATCCGAAAGCTCGAGAAGCCGCGCAGGAAATTGATGTAGCCAAAGCCAATCAGGCAGCAAGCAACCGCCAGCACGACCAGGCGGATGACGACCTCGGCGACAAGCCGCGGTGTGCCGTGCAGGGCCTCGGCAACCGCAGTGAGGTAGAGGTGATCGTTGCGCCGGGTCGCCACCGCCGCACCGATGAAAATGCCGTAGATGAACAGCGTCTGCGTGACTTCCTGCAACCACAGCCAGGGGTGGCCGATCGTCCGGGTGAAGATGTCGAACATCACCGTAGTCGAGAAGCCGAACAGCAGCACGCCACAGATGATCATCAGGATCATCTCGAGCCCATCGAGCGCGCGCCATTTCAGATGACGCTGTCGCTGAAGCACGAGCTTTTCGGCGATACGCATCGGCACCCGCGTTTCAGGACGAGGGATAACCGGGGCCGCCCTCGCCGCCCCGGCACGGCAGCAGGCGCTTCTTACTTGATGGCGCCGATCAGGTCCTTGATCTTGACCGCGTGCGGCCCGAGTTCCTTAGCCAGCTTGTCCAGATACGGTGCGGCAATCTTCTGAAAGCCCGACTTGTCGACGTCGTACGATCTTCACCCCGAGGGCCTTCAGCTTAGTGGCCGATTCATGCTCCAGTTGGAGCGCCTTGGCCGGCTCGTTCCGCCCGACCTCGTCGGCCGCGATCGTTACCCACTTTCTTTGCTCGTCGGTGAGGCTTTTCCACAGCTTGTCGCTAACCCAGATCAAGTTGTTATTGGCCTCGTGCTCGGTCATCGACAGCACCGGTGCTACCTCATAGTGGCGGTTGAGCAGATAGACGTTGACGCCGTTTTCGGCTACGTCGATCACGCCGGTCTGCAGCGACGTATAGACGCTGCCGAAGGGCATGTGCACGGTCTGCGCGCCATAGGCCGGAAACATGGTGTCCTCGGTGGCCGTGGCCTGGACACGCACCTTCAAACCCTTCATGTCCTCGACCCTGTGGATCTCCTTCTTGCTGTACATGTCGCGCAGGCCCAGCGTGATGAGGGCCAGCACATGTGCGCCCTGGACTGTGTCCTCAATCATGTCCTTGACCGCCTGCACCACCTTGGGATCGGCGATCGCCTTCTTCAGGTGATCTTCCGACCGGAACAGGTAGTGCAGCGACATGACCCCGGCCTGCGGCGAGAGCGTGGCAGCGTTGGCCGACGAGCTGATGCAGAACTCGATGTCGCCGGCCTTGATCAGTTGCAGAACCTGCGGCTCCTGCCCGAGTTGCGCGCCCGGATACTGCTCGATGAGCATCGTGCCCTTGCTCAACTCCTTCAGCTTGTCGGCGAAAATATCGCCGGCAACGCCGTAACCGGTGCCATGCGGCTGGTCGTAGGCAAAGCGGAAGTGGCGGACTTCCTGGGCCACTGCCGCAGACGAGCCGGCGGCCGCCAAGGCAAGGGCGAGCAGGAAAAGGACATTCGACCTTCTGGACATGATTTCCTCCTTATGGGATTCGTTCCGGCCGCCCGCAGCACGTCTTGCCGCCGTGACCGTGCGCCGGTTAACACCGGCGCCACTCCAAATCATGGCTCGCGCTCGGGTGGGAAATGCTGGAACCGGGCGATCGTCTCGTGGCTTGGAAATTCAACCCTACCATGAGGCTCTGCCCGGGGACAAATGCGACCCGGCCCCAGACGCCACGCCCTCGGGAGCGACGGCGTGACCACCGGCGTGCGCCGGTGGCAGATGTCGCGCAGAGGCGTCCGCACACCCGCAGCCTCGGTGTGCGCCACGAACCAGCGGCCGATCAGAGCAGGCCCGCGACCAAATTGATGGTGAGCGCCAGGATCCCGGTCGAGTAAAAGAAGGAAATGATCCCGTGGGTAACAGCCAGCTGCCGCACGGCGGGGTCGACAATCTGCGTGTCGGACACCTGAAACGTCATGCCGATGGTGAACGAGAAGTACACAAAATCTCCGTAAGACGGAGGGCGGTCGCCGGGAAACACGATACCGCCCTGCACGCATTGCTCCTTGCCCGAGGCCCCCAGGTAGTAGTCATGTGCGTAATGCAGGGCAAAGATGGTATGGATCAGCGCCCAGGACAGCACGATCGTTACCAGGACGAGCGTCAACCGCACCATCTGTTCGAAGTGCGCTGCGGTCTTGATCAACGGTACTTCCGCCGCGATCACGACCAGGCTCGCCGTCGCCGCCACCACGGTCAGTCCAAGCACAGTCCATTTGCCGACGACCTGTCGGGCAGCGATCGTCCGGATCCTTTCCGGCGACACGTGGCGCAGCGTGAACAGCATCAAGGTCAATGCGACTGTGACGCCGATGTCCCAGGACAGGATGAAACGCAGGCGACCGGGAATGGAGTCGACAAACAGCAGCGCCAGGTAAACGACAATACCGGTCGTGGTGCCGGCAAACAGTCGCGGCCGTCGCAGGTGCGACCAGAAACTGCGTGGCGCGCCGGGCTGGGTGGGTTCTTTGCTCTGCGTCGACATGGGCTCGGGCCGATCCCACCCGACGTGCCAGGTAGAGTGCGCCGAGCGGGGCCTGCATTGTAACGCGCGACCGACGCCCCGCTGCCGGTACCTCCGGCGGCGACCACCGGGCGCGCGCTACAACTCGGAACTTGCCGTGGCTTTCGCGCGGACGGGCACAGGCCGCGCGGCGCGGCGCCGGGCCAGGTCGGTCACCATGGCGCAGAGCTTGACCTCGGTGCGCGCCTTGGTCAGGCGATCCGGAAAGTACGTCAACTCATCGTCGGAGAACATGGCGGTCGCGTGCGCACTCCCGCGGAAGATCTCCAGGATGTGCGAGGGTCGCGGTACCAGCTGTTCCCCGTGGTCCCAGGTGACGCCGATGGGAGCCACCCCGGCAATCGACGCCATCCGCCGCGCCTCATCAGCGATCTTGTCGGCCCCTTGGGCGCGCTTCATGGCATCGGAGTCGGGGTTCATTGCAGCCTTCCCCCTCCATTAGGCCGCGCGCAGATAACACTTTCATGACAGCCGTTGCCTGGCCGTGCGCCACTGCGCGCAACGCGCGAGGCCAGCGCTCGGCCGACTGTTCAACGCAGTCGATGACCGAATTCTTACATCCGTCGGATGACACAAAACAGCAAACAAACGATCGCAGACTGCGCCTCGGTACACGCGGCGCGCCGCCAATGGCGGTCGAGCCCTTGCCACCAAGGGCGCATCGTCCTGCGCTTCTCCCAACGTCCGGAGGTTTGTCACGACCATGAAGAAAATCATCGCAGTATCCGTGCTGTTGACAAGCGTGCTTGCATTCGCGGCCGAAGGCCCGGTCCCAACGGGCGTGCCGCCCTTGAATCACGTGTTCCTGATCATGATGGAGAATCACGGCTACGGCCAGATCATCAACAACCCGAACGCGCCCTACATCAATTACCTGGCCGGAGCCGCAAGCCAGGCGACGAATTATTTTGCGGTCGGACACCCGAGCCTGACCAACTATCTCGAAGTGGTCGGCGGCTCCAACTTCGGCATCCAGAGCGACAACAATCCCGATTGGCACAACCTGTTCTGCACCAACAACCTCGGTACGGGCACGGCGAACACCGACAACCCGCCTAGCCCGGCGATCTGCCCTATTGCCGGCGGCGGCAGTGACGCCGCCACACCGGCGATTGACATGACCAACGAGGTGCAAACCGCGCCCGGCCTCCTTAACATCAACGGCAGTGCGTCGTATGCCGCGGCCAAGAACACGGTCGGTAAGTCGATCGGCGATCAGCTCGCCGAGCAAGGTCTTACCTGGAAGAGCTATCAGGAAAGCCTGCCTCTGTCCGGCGCCGACCTGATCGATTACAGCGACGGGGTCTATACCAACCTGACCGATTTTACGCAGATCATGCCGGCGCAAACTCCGGCCCTGACGTCCTCGGATGTCGTCCAACTCTACGCCTCGAAGCACAACCCATTCGTGTATTTCCAGAGTGTGCAGGAGGGTTACAGCCTCAACAACACGATGGACAATGTGGCGGGTTTCACCGGGCCGGCCGGCCTGTACGCGGACCTCGCCGCGGGAACGGTGCCGACCTTCTCGTTCATCGTCCCCAATCAGTGCAACGATCAGCACGGGCGCGGCAACGCGGGGCCTTTCTGCAACTTCGATCCAAACGACAACGGCACGCAGGCGGGTCTGAATCCAGCCCTGATCTATCAGGGCGACGTGACGGTCCGGACGCTGGTCGACGCGATCAAGAATTCTCCGGCCTGGCGCACGGGTAATAACGTGCTCATCGTGGTGTGGGACGAAAACGATTACAGCTTCGCGCCCAACGTCAATCAGGTGGTCATGATCGTGGACCGAAACTACGGAGTTCCCGTCACCAGCAACGTCATGTATAACCACTTTTCGTTGTTGAAATCGATCGAAGCCGGGCTTGGCCTGCCGTGCCTCAACCATGCCTGCGACGCGAGTACACCGGTAATGTCGGACCTGTTCGACGGCGCGCCGTAGGGACGCGTGACCGAGCGCGACCGCAGCCGGGCGGCCGGGGTCGCGCTGCAAAGCGCCGCGTGGGGAAGCCCGAGGCGGCGGGCAACATCCTCAGCGCGCCGTTCTCGCCCTTGGCCGGCGGGGCGCTCCCTTCGGCGCCGGCTTACGCGGCATCAATCGATGGTTTGCCGTCTGCCGGAGACTCTTCCCCATCGATCAGCTTGCCCCGTTCGTAGAACGGATACGGCCCGTCAAAATCGCCCACGGTGACGCCGAAGGTTACGAAGCGCTGGTTGCTCCAGTGGTGCAGCATGTAGCCGGGAGGCTCCATGACAAACTGCGCCGGGCGGTCGGGCAACAGGTCGAGCGCAACCTGGTGCGCCGGGCTCGGACAGGTCACCGCAACCGTCCCGCCAAAACGAGCGATGATTGTTCGATGCAGGTGACCGCACAGGATTCTCTCGATATTGGTATGCCGCCGGATAATCGGTTCGAGCGGATAGGCAGTCCGCAACCCCACCTGGTCCATGAATGCGATGCCGGTCACAAACGGCGGATGGTGCATCAGTATCACCACCGGTCGCCGTCGGTAGACGACCAGCCGCTCCTCGAGCCAGCGCAGCCGGCTTCGGCACAGCTGCCCTCCCCCTTCGCCGGGCACCAGCGTGTCCAGGGCGATGATCTGCAAGGGACCCACGGGCACGCTGTACTGGACGAACTCCTCGCGTTCCTGCAGGTAGTAATGTTGAGGGAATGCTGCCCGCAGCGCCTCGCGACGGTCGTGGTTGCCGGGAATGAGGTACAGGGGCATCGGCAACGGCGCCAGTAGCTCCGCCAGGTGCTCGTATTCCTCTGGGCGACCCGAATCGGCCAGATCGCCGGTCGCCACCACCAAGCCGGGCAGCGGGCGCTGCGCCAGCAGGTGGGCAACGCAGCGCCTGAGATGCGCGGCAGTGTCGACGCGACGATAGGCCAGCTCGCCCCGCTGCCGAATATGCAGGTCACTGATGTGCGCAAGGAGCATGGTTACAGCGCCGCCTCGCCGATCGGCGTGGGCTGGTTGAAGAAGACACCGACCGGCGTGCCGGCGCTGACGCTGGTGTGCCCGAGGGCGTCGATGGTGACCATCTGTCCGTCGTCCAGCCGAACGATGACGCGAGTCACGCTGCCGGCGAAGAAGCTGCCCACCACCAGGCCGGTTGCGTCGCCGCCCTGCGCGGCGGCCAGCGCCACATCGTGCGGGCGAAAGTAGAGTGCCTGTTCGCCACCGAGGACGAGCTTGCCGTTGACCCGGTGCGCGTTAACCCGATTCATGGTGCCCACAAAGTCGGCCACGAAGGGATTGCGTGGTGCCCCGTAGAGCTCCTGGGGCGACCCCAACTGCTCGATCTTGCGCCGGGACATGACCGCGACGCGATGGCCGAGGGCCATGGCCTCGGCCTGGTCGTGGGTCACCAGAACCGTGGTAATCCGCAGGCGGCCGAGCAGTTCCGCGAGCTCGACGCGCAGCGCGTCGCGAAGCTTGGCGTCGAGCGCGGTCAGCGGCTCGTCGAGCAACAGCACCCGCGGCTCCGGCGCCAGCGCCCGCGCCAGCGCTACCCGCTGCTTCTGCCCGCCGGACAACTGCTGCACGGAGCGCTCGGCAAACTCCGTCAGGTGCATCATGGCCAGCAGGTCGATGACGCGCTGCCGGCGCTTGGCGGGTTCGAGTCTGCGCACCTTCAGGCCATAGCCGATGTTGTCGGCGAGGCTCAGGTTCGGGAAGAGCGCGTAGTGCTGAAACACCATGCCGACCCCGCGCTGTTCGGTGGCGACATTGGTCACGTCCGCATCGCCGATGAAAATCCGACCTCCGGGATCGGGTTGTTCCAAGCCCGCGATCATGCGCAACACCGTGGTCTTGCCGCAGCCGGACGGGCCGAGCACGGCAAGCGTCTCGCCCGCCGTCACGGTGAGGTCGATCGGATCGAGCGCGCGGTTGCTGTTGGCGTAGGTCTTGCTGCACTGCTCGAGGCGGACCGATACGCTCGCGGCCATGGTCAACGCCCACTCACAACAAAACGCCGGGCAACGATCTGGACACCGAGCAGCAGCGGCAATAACAGTAACAAGAAGATCAGGGTATAGGCGGAGGCGATTTCGAGGCGCATCGACGCATAGCTGTCGGCCAGGCCCACCGGCAGCGTCTGCGTGAGCGGCGTATGCAGCATCCAGGTCAGGTTGAACTCCCCCACCGAAAGGGTCAGCACGGTGAGCGCCCCGGCGACGATTCCGGGCACGGCATTCGGAACGACCACCGTGCGAAAGCGCTCCGCGAATCCGGCGCCCAGCGTCGCGGCGGCCTCTTCCAGAGCGTCAAGATTGATCGCGGACAGCACGGCCAGGCAAGCGCGGGTCATGAAGGGAAGCGTAAACAGCACGTGGCCGACGAGGATGAATAGCCAGCTCGTGCGCAGCGCCTGCCAGCGGCCGTAGGTGAGGATCAGCGCAAGCGCGGTGGCCAGGCCCGGCACCGCCACGGGCAACACCAGCAGCTCTTCGAGCAGGCGCGTGGCGCGACTCGCATGGCGGCACAGGACATAGGCTGCCGGCAAGCCGATGACTACGGTCACGACAACACAGGCAAGGGCGATGCGCAACGACAACCACACCGTCGGCTGATACAGGTCCCAAACGGTTATCAGCCAGCGCAGGGTCAAGCCGCTGCGCCAGCCGATGAAGTAGTTCTCCGTCACGCCAGCAAGCACGGACACAAATATCGGCACGATCATGAACGCGGCGGTTACCAGCGCCAGGGCCAGTTGCAGATAGAACCTCAGCTGTACGCCGCGCATCGGGATTACGCCGCTGCGGCGGCTTGCGCGCCGGTCAGTTGCCTGGCCAGGGCCAGCGCCAGCCAGGTCACCAGGCCCAGGACCAGCGACAGGACAGCGGCGATCGAAAAATTCGCGTAGTTGGTGAACTCGTTATAGATGGTGATGGGCAACACGTCGATCTGTGTCGCCAGCGTAAACGCAGTACCGAAGGCACCCATGCTGGTGGCAAAACAGATCGCCCCGGCAGCAATCAGCGCGGGCTTAAGCGCGGGCAGAATGACATCGGTCAAGACTTGCCACGGCGAGGCACCCAGCGTGCGCGCGGCCTCCTCCAGGCTCGGGTCGAGTTTCTCGACGTTGGCCATGACCGTCAGGATCGTGCGCGGAATCGAAAAGTAGAGGTAGCCGAGAAACAGCCCTCCCATGCCATAAGCGAACACCAGGCGAGTGCCGGTCAACCACTCGGTCAGATTGGCGAGGATGCCCTGGCGGCCGGCGAGCAGGATCACGAGGAAGCCGACGACCACACCGGGAAAGGCCAACGGAAAGCTCAGCAGTGCCACCAGCAAGGTCCGCCCCGGAAAGCGCTGGCGCTGCAGGAAGAAGCCGGTGAAACCGGAGACTCCGAGCGCCGCGGCCGTCACCGCGAACGAGAGGACGACCGTGGCGAGGAGGCTGCGCAGGTAGCGCGCGTCGACGAGCACCAGCCAGTAGGCCGCCACGCCATCCGGACCCGACGCCCCCACGGCCGACAGACGAACCATGGGCAGCAGCCAGAATGCCACAAAGACGATCAGCGCGGGCAGCGTCAGGATCAGCGCACGGGCCGAGGAGCGCATCGCAGGGCCGTCTTAGGAGGTCGAGCCGGCGCGCTAAACCAAGCGCGCGCGGCTCGCATCGCGCCTACTGCACTTCGCGGAGATAGCGATCCGAGAAGCTCTTCTGCACATCAGCCATCTTGCCATAGTCGAGCGGCTTGGCGCGCGCATACTCCGACGCCGGCAGGAAGTGTGCTTCCGCCTCCTTTGAAATCGCGTTGGCCCGCACCGGGCGCAGGTAGGCATTGGCCCACACCGCCTGGCCTTCGTCGGACAGCACGAAGTCGAGCACCTTCTTGGCGGCCGCCTGGTTCGGGTCGTTGCTGACCAGGCTCATGACGTAGGGGACGAC
Organism: uncultured beta proteobacterium; assembly: GCA_963777455.1. Lineage (GTDB taxonomy): Bacteria > Pseudomonadota > Gammaproteobacteria > Burkholderiales > Casimicrobiaceae > PALSA-1003. The sequence continues at coordinate 317,565 of CAVZQQ010000003.1, read as the reverse complement.
GACGGTGCCCTCGGCGGGGATGACGAACACCACGTTGGCCTTGTCCTTGTACTTGGCCCGGTAGGCGTTGAAGTCATAGTCCAGGAGGATCGGAATTTCGCCGGACAGCACGCGCGCATAGGACGTCTGCTTGGGAACGATGGGTTCGTTCTTCTTCAATTGCTTGAAGTAATTCAGGGCCGGCGTGAAGTTGTCGAGGGTGCCGCCGAGCGCGCTGTTCACGGCCACGGCCCCGACGTAACCGACGAAGGCACTGGCCGGGTCGAGGTACCCAATGAGCCCGCGGTAGTCGGGCTTGAGCAGATCCTGCCACGACTTCGGCACCGGCTTGCCCTTCAAGGCATCGACGTTGACCATGAAGCCCAGCGTCCCGGAGTGGATCGTGAACCAGTAACCATCAGGGTCCTTCAGACCAGCGGGTATCTCGTTCCAGTGGGCCGGCTTGTAGGCGCCGATCACGCCCTCCTTCTTCGCCTGAATGCCGAAGGTGACGCCATAGTAGACAACGTCGGCGACGGGACTGCCTTTCTCCGCCACCAACTGGGCCAGCGCCTGCCCCGAATTCTTGTTGTCCGGGGGCACGGTCACCCCGGTCTTTTCCTTGATCAATTTGAGCTGCGTCGCCCAGTCGGCCCACTCGGGCGGGCAGTTGTAGCAGATCGCCGTTTGCGCACTGGCTGCCGCTGCGACCAACGCCAGACCGGCGACCAGTCCGCTCAGACTCCTTGGCAATACCCTGCTCATCTCCCCTCCTCGTCTCGACGGTGATCGGCGCGTAGTCTCGCGTCCCCGGCGAGAATACGTCAGAATTGTGACCGTTGCATTAGCGCTACTGGTGACGGCACGCGCCCGATGGGCGCACCGGGTTGGGTGCAGTCACGCCGGCGGCGATGTTGGAGCGCCTGACGCGGATTGTCCCGCAGGTGGCGGGACTCGAGTTGTCATCGTATTTTCATTTGGCACGTGTAGCTAAAACCCTCTTCCCATTCAGCGGTGTCGACCCATGCGCCTTCGTATCGCTTGCTTGCTGATCGCCCCGCTGTTGTGGCTGGCCGGTTGTACGGCGCCGCCACCCCAACGCACAGAGGGAACCGCCGACAGCCTGGCCCGCATCGAGCACATCGTGGTGATCTATGCCGAGAACCGGAGCTTTGACAACCTGTACGGCAAGTTTCCGGGCGCCAACGGCCTCGACAACGCCAGCCCGTCAACCTGGACGCAAACCGATCGCAATGGCGGGGTCCTGCCGGTTCTGCCGCCGGTATGGAAGTCCGGCGCCACGCCGGATCCGCGCTATCCGAGCAGACTGCCCAACCGCCCGTTCCGGATCGACGCGCCCCCGATTAACCAACCGCTATCCGTGGCCACCCGGGACCTGGTGCACCGCTTTTACACCAACCAGGAGCAAATCAACCACGGCAAACTCGACCGCTATGCGGCGTTGTCCGATGCCGGGGGCCTGGTCATGGGCTATTACGACGGCTCGACCCTGCCGCTGTGGGAGTTGGCGCAGGACTACACGCTGGCCGACAACTTCTTCATGGGCGCCTTCGGCGGCTCGTTCCTGAATCACTTCTGGTTGATCTGTGCCTGCACGCCGGTTTTCCCGCACGCCCCTGCCGCGCTGGTCGCCGCCCTCGATGCCAACAGCCACCTCGCCCAGACGGGCGTTTCACCGGCGAGTGCCCTCGCCGGTCCCCCGAAATTCGTCAACGACGGTGCGGTGACGCCCGACGGATTCGCGGTCAATACCCTGCAGCCGCCTTTCGAGCCGAGCAATATCCCGCCGGCCGGCGGCGGCGACGCGCGCTTCGCCGATCCGAAGCAGGATCCCCTGCCACCGCAAACGATGAAGACCATCGGCGACACGTTGTCGGCAAAGGGCCTGGACTGGGCGTGGTATGCCGAGGCGTGGAACGACGCACTGGCCGATGGCATGCAACCGGCCGGTGCACCGCGCAAGGTCATCGACAACGCTGCGCCCGGAGCACAGGACTTCAAGACCCATCATCAGCCGTTCAACTACTTCAGCAAGTACGCGCCCGGGACCGCGGAGCGCGCCCGGCACCTGAAGGATTACAGCGAGCTCGTGACGCAGATCCGGACTAACACCCTGCCCGCGGTCGCCTTCTACAAGCCACAGGGCAATCACAACGAGCATCCCGGGTTACGCCGACGTACTGGCCGGCGACATACACATCGCGGACCTGGTAGGCAAGATACAGGCCAGCGCGGCCTGGAAGTCGACGCTGATCATCGTTACCTACGATGAGAACGGCGGCTTCTGGGATCACGTGCCGCCGCCGCCGGGTGACCGCTGGGGACCCGGAACGCGCATCCCGACGCTGCTCATCGGGACGATGGTCAAGAAACGGTACATCGACGACACGCTCTACGACACGACTTCGATACTAAAGCTCATTACGCGCCGCTTCGCGCTGGAGCCGTTGCCGGGCGTGCGCGCGAGCGTCGGCGATCTGAGCAACGCGCTCGAGTAAGAAGCGCGGGTCAGGCCGCGCAATTCTCCGCGCGCAAAATCCCGCGGTCATAAATCCGCCATGCGCGTGCTGTAGCCTCGGTGGTGGCGTCACGAGCGCCACGACGATACGGCTATCAACATATTTGACCGAGGATCGATCATGAAAGAGCTCAAGAAACTGCACGAGAAGGCGGCCGAGCATCACGAAAAGGCGGCCGAGCATCACCGCGCCGCGGCGGAACACGTTGGCGATGGCAACCACGAATCAGCGGCCCATCACGCCCACGTAGCCCACGGGCATGCGATCCACGCGCATGAACATGCGGGGCACGCCAGCAAGAAGCACGCCGAACTGCACGCCGAAACGGCCGACGCGACCGAAGATTGAGCACGCCGGGCATTTAGCGCCCGGGTCGTTGCCGTACGGCGTTTAGTCGTGAGTGCGCCGAGTGCCAGCTAACCGCGACAGCCTGTGGCTGCATTCCTTCCAGACTCCTCCAGCGCGACAGGCAGGCAACCCCGCACTTCGCGGGGTTTTCTTTTTTGGCGGGCGCCTTAGCGCCGCCGGCGTGCGTCAGGCGACGTAGACCGCTTTGATGTTTACGAATTCCTTGATCCCGTAGGTGGAAAGTTCGCGTCCATAACCGCTCTCCTTGATCCCTCCGAAGGGCAGACGCGGATCGGATTTCACGTTGTCGTTGACGAACACGCAGCCGCTGTCGATCAGCTCGGCGGCAATGCGCTCGCCGCGCGCCACATCGCGCGTGATGACCGCGGCGCCCAGGCCGAACACCGAGTCGTTGGCGGTCGCGATAGCCTCGGACTCGCTCTTGACCGGGATAATCGCCGCCACCGGTCCGAACAGTTCCTCGTCGTAGGCTGCCATACCTTTGCGCACATCAGTCAACACCGTGGGCGGATAGTAGGCACCGTTGCCCGTGGGAATCTTGCCGCCGAGCAGACACTTCGCACCCCGCGCAAGGCTTGCTTCGACCTGCCGGTGCAGGCTGTCGCGCAGATCCCGGCGCGCCAGCGGCCCGAGCTGCGTGTCCTCCTGCAGCGGGTCCCCCATGGTCGCCGCCGCCATGCGCTGCACGAGGCGCTCCTCGAACGGTGCGCGCATGTTGCCAACGACGATAAAGCGCTTCGCGGCAATGCAACTTTGTCCGGCGTTGATGAGCCGGCCCCTGGCACACACGGTGGCGGCAAGGTCAACATCGGCGTCTTCGAGCACGAGATAAGGATCGCTGCCGCCGAGCTCGAGCACGGTTTTCTTGAGCAGTTGACCGGCTTTGCCGGCCACCGCACGACCCGCCGGCCCGCTGCCGGTAAGCGTTGCGGCGCAAACCAGCGGGTCCTCAAGCACCGCGTCGACTTGCCCGTTGCCAATTAACAGGGTGCGAAACAGGTTGGCCGGAAAGCCGGCGCGGCGAAAGATGTCCTCGATGGCCAGCGCACACCCGGGCACATTCGACGCATGCTTCAGCACCGCGGCGTTGCCCGCCATGAGCCCTGGTGCCGCGAACCGGAAAACCTGCCAGAACGGAAAATTCCACGGCATCACCGCGAGCACCACGCCCAGCGGCACGAAAGTCACAAAGCTGCTGCGCGCTTCGGTCGCGACCGTTTCCCGCGCCAGAAAGCGCGCCGCATTGTCAGCGTAGAAGTCGCAGGCCAGCGCGCACTTCTGCGCTTCGGCGACACCGTCGCGCACCGGCTTGCCCATCTCGCGCGCCATGAGGCGGGCAAACTCCCCCGCCTCGGCGCGCAGGATCTCCGCTGCCTTGCGCATCGGTCCGGCGCGCTCGGCGAAGGGAACCTGGCGCCATGCGACGAACGCCGCATGAACATCGCGGATGATCGCGGTCACGGCGGCGGGCGCGAGCTCGTCGTAGCCGGCGAGAAGCTCCCCGTTGGCCGGGTTGATGGCTTGGATCTTCATGATTCCACTCGCTAAGAATGGGAAGGGTATGCCGCCGTTGCAGCCGAGATGGTACACGGGCCGCCTCCGGCAAAAAAACTACGCCGCGCGCGCCAGCGCAGAGACCGCAGTTTGTCGGGCAACCGCGAGCATTGTGCCAGCGGCCGTTTGCGTTGTGCCCTGGTTTCTGTTGAAATCGGTCGGGGCTGTTGCCCTGCAACTCGCTTTGACTCTGCGTCCGCCCCCCTGTTCCCGGCATGAGCAGCCTGCCCAATGGCATCGTCACCTTCCTGTTCACCGATATCGAGGGCTCGACGCGCCTGATCCAGCAGCATCCTGAGGCTGCAACCGTTGCGTTCGCGCGGCATCACGTGCTGCTGCAGAGTGCAATCGATGCGCACCGCGGGCAGGTGTTCCAGGTCGTCGGCGATGCCTTCTGCTCGGTGTTTGACGACGCCGACCAGGCGCTCGGCGCGGCCCTCGACGCGCAGCGCGCCCTGCACCAGGAGAGCTGGGGCGAAGTCGGTGCCGTGCGGGTGCGCATCGGCTTGCACATCGGCACGGCGGAAACGCACGACGGCGCATACGTCTCTTCGCTTACCCTGGTGCGTACCCAGCGCGTCGCGGCCGCGGGCCATGGCGGCCAAACGCTGCTTTCGACTGCGGCCGCCGAGCGCCTCGGCGCACAGCTCCCCGGCGGGACGACGTTGCGCGATCTCGGCCTGCACAAGTTGCGCGGCCTGGGCGAAGCGGAGCGCATCTACCAGCTGGTCGCGGCCGACTTGCCGTCGGATTTTCCACCCTTGCGGGTCGAGGATGCGGAGACGTCGAACGTTGCGCCTTTGCAGCAGCTTGCGCGGGGCCGGCTGGTTGGGCGTGGTGCGGAACTGCAGCAACTCAAGGCTCACTGGGATCAGGCGCAACAGGCCCGCGGCCACCTGGTCCTGCTCTCCGGCGAGCCTGGCGTGGGCAAGACCCGCCTTGCCCAGGATCTCATTGCGCACGCCCAGAACAGCGGCGCGGTCGATCCTGCGCGGCGGTTGTTACGAGTACGAAGCAACCACACCCTACCTGCCCTTCGTCGAAGCCTTGCGCGAATGGGTCCACTGGCAGAGCGCCGATGGCCTGCGCATCAGCTGGGCAGCGAGCGCAGCCGAGATTGCCAAGTTCGCCCCCGAGATCGAAGCCAAGCTCGGTGCGCTAGCCCCCAACGCCCCCCTGTCCCCGAACGACGAGCGACTGCGGCTGTTCGACCACACCGCGCGCTTCCTGCAATCGCTTGCCGCGGACAGCAGCCTGCTGGTGTTCATCGACGACGTCCATTGGGCCGACCAGGGAACGCTTTCGCTGCTGCAATATCTGCTGCGCCATCTGCGCGCCCATCGCGTGCTGGTGCTCGCCGCCTACCGCGAGATCGAGCTCGACCGCGCCCATCCGCTGGCCGCTGCCCTGATCGACTGGAATCGCGAGCGCCTGGCGACGCGCATCGCGCTCGGGCGCCTGTCGCGTGCGGATACGGGCGCGCTGCTCGCCACCTTGTTCCGTGTGGAAAACGTGTCCGACGAATTCACCGGCGCGCTCTACCGCGAGACCGAGGGCAATCCGTTCTTCATCGAAGAAGTCATCAAGTCGCTGATCGAGCAGGGGGAGATCTATCGCGAGGGCGACCGCTGGGGGCGCAAGGAGACCCATGAGCTGGCGATTCCGCAAAGCGTGAAGGAAGCGATCGGCCGCAGGCTCAACCGCATGAGCGATGCCGCGGTCGATACGTTGCGCACCGCGGCCGCACTGGGCAAGATTTTCCCCTTTCGCGAACTCGCGGCGCTGTCTCCCAGCCGGCGAGGATGCGCTCCTCGACGCGCTCGACGAAGCTAGCAGCGCGCAGCTCGTCCGGCCGACGGCGATGGCGACGACAGCTTCGCCTTCACCCACGACAAGATTCGCGAGGTGCTGTACGAGGAGCTCAATCCGATTCGTCGCCGCCGCCTGCACCAGCGCATCGGCGAAGCGCTGGAGACGCTCTACGCGTCGTCGGCGGCCCGGCAAGGCAACGCCGTGGCGGACGGACGAGCACGCCCAGGATCTCGCCCATCACTTTGCGCAAGGCCGGCGACCTTGAACGGGTCGATGACGCTATTCGCGCCGTGCCGCGCGCAACGCGCAGCGCGTCTTTGCGTATGACGAGGCGCTCAAGTACCTGGAACAGGCGCGCGAGGCGGCACAGGCGCTCGGCCGCACCGAGGAGCTGCCGGCGATCGACGAGGCCATCGGCGACATCCACGAAGCCCGCGGCGTGATTCCGCGTGCGATCGAGAGCTACGAGCGCGCGCTTGCCGCGAGTAACGTCGCGCGAAGCGCGCGCGGCGCTCAAGGCCAAGGTCGGCAATGCCTACGTGCCGGTTGGCGACCCGCGTGGGCTGGCGTACCTCGAACAGGCGATCGCCGAGCTCAACCCGCAGACGCAGACCAATGCGCTTGCGCTCGCGACGGCACTGGTCGGCCGCTACTATCACTATCGCACCGAGCACCGCAAGGCGATCGAGTTCCTGGAACGGGCGCGGCGCCTGGCCGAGCCGCTCGACGATCCGGACACGCTGGGCGACATCTACTGCTACCTCGCCGGCGCGCATCAGCATCTGCTGCTCTACGATGAGAGCGACGCTGGGCGCGCAAGGCCATCGCGCTGGGTGAGCGCACCAAGACCCCGGCGGTCATTGCTTTGGGCAATGAATTTCTGGCCGAGAATGCGGCCGCCAGAGGTCGCTGGGACGACGCGCTGACCAACTCGGCCAAAGATGCCGAGGAAGGGCGCAAGAGCGGATCGCTGGCGCGCGTGGTGTGGAGCGAGTTCAGCCGCATCACGGCATTGTATGGCCAAGGTCAACTGGCCGTCGGGCTCGAGGCACGCGTTGGCGGCGCTTGAATCGTGCGAACAGATCGGCGAAGGAAGCGCTGGCGACGTGGCTCGACCCGATGGCGGCCGTGATCGCCGCCGATCTTGGCAATGACGCGCTGGCGCGCACCCACGCGGAGCGCGGTTGGGTGCGTGCGCGCGAGCTCGAGCAGCTGGTACTTTCCGGTTGGGCGCTCAATGCGCTGGGCTATGCGGCGGCCATGCGCGGCGACCAGTCGGAGTCGCTCGCATGGTACGAGCAGCACGTGGCGCTGATACGCGACTCCGAAGGCGCAGTCATACGCAACCTGACGCTGGCGAACGCGGCGGAAGGCTACTGCAACGCCGGCCGATTGGCCGAAGCACTGCAACTGGTCGACGAAGCCATCGCCACGTCGCAATTCGGCCACGCGGTCCACTTCTACTCGGTCGGATTTCGCGTCCGGGGACGCATCCTCGCGGCCCAGGAACAGATCGCCGATGCGCTAGTAGCCTTCGATGCCGCGATCGCGCACTTCGAGAAGTTGGGCAGCCGGCTGGAGCTCGCGCGGGCACGGACGCAGCGCGCAGCGGTACAGCTCGCGCACGGGGACGCAGCGCAGCAGCAGGCCGCGCGCGCCGAGGCCACAGCGGCCCGCGCCGCGTTCGTCGCGATGGGCGCGGTCCGCGATGCCGCGCTAGCCGGAGGGCTGCTCCCCGGTTAGCGGCGATTGCCAAGCAGGCCGGCCGCGGCGCTTTCTACCAGTTCCACATGGAGCCATCACGCAGGCGCGCGACCGGCAAGTATGCCCGCTGATAGGGATACTTGGCGGCGAGGCCTTCGTCGATGTCGACGCCCAAGCCCGGGCACCTCGTCCATGACCATGAAGCCGTCCTCGAAGCGGTAGTTGTGCGGAAAGACCGCATCGGCCTCCGGCGTGTGACGCATGTATTCCTGAATGCCGAAGTTGGGCACCCATAGCCCGAAATTCACTGCCGCCGCCATGCACACGGGAGACAGGTCGGTCGCGCCGTGACAGCCGGTGCGGATCTGATAGAGCGCCGCCAAATCGGCGATGCGGCGCAGATGGGTAATGCCGCCGGCGTGTACGACCGCTGCCCGGATATAGTCGATGAGCTGCTCGCGGATCAAGTCCTTGCAGTCCCAGATCGAATTGAAGACCTCGCCCACCGCCAGGGGGGTCGTCGTGTGCTGCCGGATCAGCCGGAATGCCTCCTGGTTCTCGGCCGGGGTCGCGTCCTCGAGCCAGAACAGCCGATACGGCTCCAAGTCCTTGCCCAGCCGTGCGGCTTCGATCGGCGTCATGCGGTGATGGCCGTCGTGCAGCAGGTGGGGTGTATCGCCATAGGCGTCGCGCACCTTGCGGAAGAGTTCCGGGGTATGGCGTAGGTAGAGCGCGGTGTCCCAGATTTCCTCGTCGGGCAAGCCCCGGTCGGCCGGTTCGTAGTACAGCTCGCCCTTGGCCACTCCGTAGGCTTTGTCGAGCCCCGGAACCCCGGCTTGGACACGGACCGCCTTGTAGCCCAGGTCCAGGTAACGACCGACTGCCTCGACCGCTTCGCCATGGTCGCGACCGTTGGCGTGCCCGTACACCATGACGCCATGCCGGCTGCGCCCGCCGAGCAGCTGGTACAGCGGCATGCCCGCAGTCTTGCCCGCGATATCCCAGAGCGCCATGTCGACCGCGCCGATCGCGGCCATCGTCACCGGCCCGCGTCGCCAGTAGGCGCCGCGATACAGGTACTGCCAGGTGTCCTCGATGGTGCGCGCGTCGCGCCCGATCAGACACGGGATCACGTGCTCGTCGAGGTACGCCTTGACCGCCAGCTCGCGCCCGTTGAGCGTGGCGTCGCCTACGCCGTACACGCCCTCGCCGGTCACGATCTTGAGGGTGATGAAGTTGCGCCCTGGACAGGTAACGATGGTGTACGCGCGTTCGATCTTCATGGCGATTTGCTCTGGTTCGCGACCGCGTCCATGGCGGCCTTGATCGCTTCCGGGTCACCCAGGTAGTAATGCCGCACCGGCTTGAGCTCGCTGTCGAGCTCATAGACCAGCGGCTGCCCGGTCGGAATGTTGAGATCGACGATGGCGGAGTCAGACACATCGTCGAGATACTTCACCAGCGCGCGCAGGCTGTTGCCATGCGCGGCGATCAGTACCCGCTTGCCCGAGCGCACCGCCGGCGCGATCGTCGCATGCCAGTACGGCAGGAAGCGCGCCACGGTGTCGCGCAGGCACTCGGTGCGCGGGACGGCGCCCGGCTCGAGGTCGGCATAACGCGGATCACCCTCCTCGAGCCGCAAATCGCCTGGCTTCAGCGCAGGAGGCGGCGTGTCGTAGGCGCGGCGCCAGAGCTTGACCTGCGCCTCGCCAAACTGCGCTGCCGTCTCGGCCTTGTTGAGTCCCTGCAGCGCGCCGTAATGGCGTTCGTTCAGGCGCCAGGACTTCTGCACTGGAATCCACATCCGGTCCATGTCCTCCAGAACAATCCATAACGTCTTGATCGCGCGCTTGAGCACCGAGGTGAACGCGATGTCGAAATCCAGCTCCGCGCCGCGCAGCAGGCCGGCGGCGGCCTGCGCTTCGGCGACGCCCTTGTCGGTAAGACCGACGTCGGTCCAGCCGGTAAAGCGGTTTTCCCGATTCCAGATCGACTCGCCGTGTCGCAGCAGAACGATTTTCTTCATGGCCAGCGGTCAGTTCTTAAGAGCAGTAAACGTCTTTGCCGCACAGATGCAGGTAACCCGACGCTTGCTCAATACAGGATTTCCAGAAAAGCGCGACGGTGGAATCATACCGGTGTTTGTACCGAGCTGGATCGCAACATCTTGGCGCCGCGTGGCGCGGTATAGAATAGCCGCCAGCCCGGGTGGTGAAACTGGTATACACAAGGGACTTAAAATCCCTCGGCGGGGAAATCCGCCATGCCGGTTCAAGTCCGGCCCCGGGCACAAACGGCATGGCGGCCGTGTCTGTACCAGCCGATTGGAAACCTGGGACCAAGCACGATGCATTGGCAAAAGTTCACCGAGGACCAGCCAAAGTCGGCAGCGGTGTCGAAGGAGCTGTTTGATGCGTGGTTCGAGGTGTTGAAGCGCGCCCCAATGGAGTGGGACGCGGCGGTTTTTTCGCGCTACAACATTCACGACGCCACGACGGACTTCTATTTTTCGCCGAGGCTCGGCGACCTGGCGCCCTCACTTCCCGCCGGGTACTTGGCAATGCCGTGTGAACCGCCTACCAGGGCGTCTGGCGTGACGCTCTTGGCGGGGCACGACCGCGCTAACTCGCTGATCGACGCGCCGCCGTCAGCGGATCCAGAGTAACGCTAGCTGGGGCGCTGCAAACAATCGTCGGTGTCTACTCTTTCTGCACCGGCCGGCTCAAAGAGGACTGGAAACCATGAGCGACGAGCGCAGGCAGTTTCTGCTCACTCTGCAGCACACCATCGACGCGGTTCGCGAGAGCGAGGACACAGAGGTGGCGCTGCACACGGTGCGCAATCAGCTCAATAAGATCGAGGCCCACGTGCGGGTGACCGACGACAAGATCGCGGCCGCGTTCTGGGAGCTCCTACACGTGCTCACGCTCATCAAGCCGCCCGACGATTCGATGCGTGCCGCAGTGGAGGGTGCCGATGACTAACGCCGGTGGCCATGTCAAATGTGGCGAATCGGCGTCGATCGTCACGCCGTAGCAATGACCTCATATCCCGTGACCACCGTTAGCCCTGCGTTGACAAGCCTCAATTGCAAAATTTCTGCCCCCCTTTTCGTCCCGGGCAAGCTGATGCGGTTCTGAGCCGCGCGGCAGGCGGCGAATCGAGGCGCAATCCCTGGGTTGAGGCGCCCCGACGCTAGCGCAGTGTCCGGGGCGTAGAATCCACCGGCTGCCGACCGGCACCAGCTTTCAAGGAGGTACCTTGTCATGCGTCGCTTCGCGTTACCGTTAGCGGTCACCCTTGCGCTTGCCTGCTCTTCCGCTGTTGCGCAAGACTGCGACAACTTCACCGACGTGCCGGCCAGCAGCCCGTTTTGCCCCGACGTGACGTGGATCGCGCAGCGCGACATCACCAAGGGCTGCGGAGGGTCGCAGTTCTGTCCCAACGAAAATGTCACCCGGTTGCAGATGGCGGCCTTCATGCATCGGCTGGGTGAAAACCCGGCGTTCGTCAATGGCGGCAATGCGTTCGCGGAGCCGGCCGCCTTGGGCACCAACGATTTCAACTCCCTGAACGTGATGGTCGATGGCCAACGGGCAATAAGCGCGCAGCCGGCTGGCGACGTCCAACTAGGTTTCAATCCAAACGTGGTCAACGGCATGTTCTTCAACTCAGTTGCCGGCGGCATCGCCGGTGCGACCATTGCCGGCGGCGGTGGTTGTAACCCGGGGACCGGCGGCAGCTGCACATCGCAATCCGGGAATCATGTTGACGGCGAATTCGGGACCGTGGGGGGCGGCTCGGCCAACACCGCAGACGGCTATGGGGCCACGGTCGGCGGGGGCCTAAGCAATACGGCGGGCGCCGATGGTGCCACCATCCCCGGGGGAAACGGCAACAGCGCAGACGGACTTAATAGCTTCGCCGCCGGCAGCAACGCGAACGCCACTGACGATGGTTCGTTCGTGTGGGGCGACGGTAGTCGGGCCGCCAATTCGACGGGGACTGCCACCTTTTCGGTCCTGGCCACCGGGGGCATCGGCCTGTATCCGGGTAGCGCGGCCGTAGGTATCCTTTGGGATTCAGGTTGGTCGTGCACAGTCAGCAGCGGCAGTAACAACTGGGCCTGCTCGAGCGACCGCCATCTGAAGGAACATTTTCAAACGCTCGACCGGCGCGATATTCTCCGGCGCGTGGTCGCGATGCCCGTCGCGTCGTGGACGGTCATCGGACACCCCGACCGGCGCCACATCGGACCGGTGGCACAGGATTTCCATGCCAGCTTTGGCTTGGGGGACCCGAAGGACGACACGCACATTGACATTGGGGATAGCCAAGGGGTGGCGCTGGCGGCGATCCAAGGATTGAATGCGAAGCTCGATGAGCAGACCGCGCGCCTGGAAAGCGCGGTGCAGGAGAAGAGTCGCCAACTGGAAGATCAGGCGGCGACAATCAGGGAGCAGCAAGGCGAGATCGCCGAACTGAAGGAGCAAGTGCAGTACACGAAAAATCTGGCCGCCGACATCGATGCGCTCAAATCCGCGCTCACCGAGTTGCGACGCGGCGCTGAAACCGTCGCGGTGAAATAGATCAGCTAGGCGTTGCGCCGGATGATCCGCACGTCCGCGATCCAATTGCGCTTTCTGCGCTCCATGCGAACCGCAACCTCCTCGCCTTCGAAGCTTGCGGCGGATTGGCGAACGCGCGAGCGGTCGACATTCTCAAGCGCGTTAACATTGACGACCGCGTACACCCGGTCGTCAATTTGGCTAGTGACAAATGGGACCGTTCCGCACCGGGAGCAAACGTGAAACGTGGCCGTTTGAGTTCCGAAGGCGTACTTTGACACGAGCGCGGGATCCGCGATCGTGACCAGCAGACTCGAGGCTGGGTTTGAGGTCCATACACCGCCGTGCCTCAGGCAGAATGAGCAACTGCAGGCGCGAGCTGGAATCTGCGGCGATTCGCCGGGCACCTCAAGCGAGAACGCAATATTGCCGCAATGGCACTTACCGTTTAGGCGCATGCAAACTCTCGAATCCCGCAACGAATGGACTTGCTGCAGCATCTGGACAGTCCATGCTCTGCGGCATGCAGGTCCTGCCTCCGCACACCAAGTCCAGTGACTTCGCCTGCCCATCCTACCGCAATCCTAAGCCGGGCCGATCTTCCGACCGGTTGCTGTTAAGGGCGGCGCCCAGGCCGTTGCGGTAGGCGCGATCGGTTGTCAAATGCCTGTAACCATTGCCGTGCATTACTCTTGGCTGCGCCCCGGAATGGGTCCGCCCTGACCATCGAGGTCGGGTCCGGTCGCAGAACTCCAACCTATGAACCATTCTCGCCAACTCGGGACAACACGAGAGTGCTGGCGGCACCTGCCCACTCAGCGTCTGGAGCACAGGCCCGAAGAGCGGAGCCTTCGCGCTAACGGAGTTGTACGATGAATGCGCTGCGTCGCGTCGCCGGGGGCCTGCTTGCCGCTGCTCTTTGCCTTGCATCGCCCGCGTACGCGACGTCCTATTCGACTGACGTGACCGATCTTTGGTGGATGCCCACCGAGTCGGGGTGGGGGATGCAACTCGTCCAGGAAGGCAGCACTGTTTTCGCAACCCTTTTCATCTACGGGGCATCGAACCAGCCGACATGGGCTGCGGCGACCCTTCAAAGCCACGGCGAGGGCTCCTACATCTGGAGCGGGCCGCTCTATGTCTATATCGGGCCTTGGTTTGGAAGCTCCTTTGACCCGAGCATGGTAAGCAATCGCCAAGCCGGCTCCATGACCTTCGAACTCAGCACCGTTGCCAACGGCAACCTCACCTATTCCATCGACGGTACCGAAGTGACGAAGCAGGTCATTCGACAATCGCTGGTGCTCGATGACTACACCGGCAACTACATGATTGCAGCGCACCTCCTGGCGAGCGCCTGCACCAATCCTTCAAGCAACGGAGATACGGCTGGCCCGATGAACCTGATGGTCAGCCAGACAGGCAGCAGCATGAGCATGACCTGGACTTTTCTCAGCGGCGCCGTGTGCACCTACAGTGGACCATTTACGCAGACGGGCAAGCTAGGCGCCTTCAGCGCCAACTACCGCTGCAGCACCGGCGAAGTCGGACAGCTGGACCTGTTCGAGATGACCAACCGCATGGGGATGATCTCCGGCCGGGTTAGCGGGCAGAGCACCAATCTGGGTTGTGAGTACTCAGGCTACTTCTCCGGTGTCGATCCCACGCTGCCCGCCTCACTGAACTGAAGCTGCCCATCCTTCCGCGTCAGCTATGGGATCTGGGCGAGTCCCTTGAGCCTGGCGATGAGCTTGGCGCGTGCCATCTCCCGTCGGGGATCCGACGGGCTACCGGCCTGCAACGCATCGAGGAAGCGCGCGTAGTACGCCGCGATCTGGTACGGCGGCCAATCTCTGGCGAGTGGCATGGGGTAGCCCAGCGCGGCAATCAGCTGCTCCGTCTGCGCTGGATCCTGTGGCACCTCGGGACCGTAATGCATGCGCGGCCCCACCCGCTGGTCGACGCGGTCGCACTGGGCGTGCATCGAAAACTGCTCGGCGATTTCGGGCCGCACCCCCGCGGCTTTTGCCTTGATGACCTTCGCTTCGGCGGCGGCCGGCGTCATGCGCTTGCAGACGCGCACATCCAGCGTGTTGAACGCCACGGTGAAATAGCACCAGTCGCGAAACGGAATGTCCTCTGTGGCAACCGACGCATTGACCGGAATGCGCTCACACTGGTGCGCGTCATCGGTGGCCACTGCCGCCAGTTGCGCAAGGTAGTCCTTCGCTTCCGTTGACAGCACGGCGTCCGGGCGAGCTAGAGCCTGTTGCACCCGATCAATCACCCCGGGCTCATGCTCGAGGCTGCGGTACACATCGCTGGGCCGGATGGCCTGCTCGATGACGCCCTCACGATACAGTTCGTCCACATCATAGCCGAGCGTGGTGAAGGCGCGAATCACGATCTCCGGCGCCAGGGTCACATAACCGCGGCCGCCTTGATGGACGCGCCGCCGGCAGGCAAGCGCGGAGTATCCGGGCGAAACCGGGCTAACATCGACCAGCGGTCTTACCTGCCAGCAGACCGCAGGATCGTGATTTCTGACGGCGACGCTCTCGTAGCAGTCGGAGCGGGCGAAGGAAGCCCCACCCCCGCCGAACAACACGCTATAACGCTGGTATGCCTCCCAGGATATCTTTTTGCACAGGGTAGCCTCCCCCAGCCTCTCGGCAAAATAACTGAATGCCATCTCCGATTGGCTCGCTAGCCGGTGCGCTCCGAAATAAGGCGCCCACGTCAGCAGCAACAGAACGGCGACCACCAGGACGCTCCCGGCCGCGAGGAGCCGGTACTGGCTTGCCCAATGTACTGGGATGGACATGGCCAAGGGAGAGCGCGGCGGCGGCGACCCGGCCGGCCGTGCCGCGCCCGGTGCGGGCGCTAGCGCTTGAAGTCGCGGAAACCCGCAGCGCGCGCGAGGTCCGCTTTGACGTCCTCGCGGCTGCGCTCGTAGACGACCTCGCGTCCCATGGCGTTGCCGACGTAGGCCAGGCCGTTGCGCGTCGGCGTCAAGTCGCAGCGCACGTTGTGCACGCCTTCGCCCAGCACGATCTGGATCACGTCCAGACGCTTGTTCAGAACGACGACCTCGAGCGTCTGCCCGCTGCTGGTGACCCGGATCTGAATTTTCTCATCGTTCATGTAACGATCCCATCGATTGACAACGGCGGCAAAGGGCCGGTGTCGACTGCGACGCGGCAGTCTGCGCACGGGCCGGCGTCAACCCCGGTGGCTCCGCGCGTCGCGACCTCGGTCGTCGCCGGGCAAGCCGCCGCGAAACGCATTGATCAACCCCCCGGTAGTGTAACGGCTAAGCGCCGCCCACCGTTTCCTTAAGCGACCTCGAACGCGCCGCTTGACGGAGAAGGCGGCGTTGAACGGCGCGCCTGCGGACGCGAGCTAATTGCCCGGTGCGCGGCCACCGGCCAGTCAACCCAGCCGCGTCCGGCGGTATGCCCACGGTTACTTAACGGGCGAGCGTCAACTCCTGCAACAGCGGTGCGTCAAACGTGGCATCGACCTTCGCCCCGCCGGCCGAGGCGTCATCGATGGTCAATTTTCCGGCCAGACGGGTCGGCGTGTCCAACGTGAGCTTGAGCGCATCCGGGCGCACCGTGCCGGAGTACTGGACGCGTTGATCGTTTAGCACTACCCAGTAGTTGAGCCGCGGGCCGGCACTGACGTCGACCGTCATGCCGCTGCCAAGCGCCGCATCCGTGCAGCTCATGGTCTTGCAGGCCGTAACCTTGGCGCCGATGTCCATGCTGGAGAAAATCAGATGCCGAATGGTCACCTTCGGGTCGAACGTGTCCGGGCCCTTGATCAGCCACACGTACTCGATCGGCGCGCTCTGGCCCTTATAGGTCAGCGTGCCCGTGGCAGTGCCCTCGGCAGCCAGGGCCGGCAACGCGCTCGCCAGTGCCAACGCAGCGGCCACTTCGCTGGCGAACGACCACTTCGCAAACTTCATCGGGCATCCTCCATGACAGTCTAGTTTTTGGGCTTGCAGCGGGCCCCGCTGGCGCCCGACAAGTTTTATTATATGGGTTATTCATGAGGCAATAGGCAAGCGACGGCATCTGTCAGCGCATTGTCAGGCCTTGTTATCCTTAACGATCGTCAGGAACGGGTCCGGCGTCGCGACCGCGCGCAAACGCCACGTTCGGTCAACGCTCTCGTGCGCGACGACCCACCGCTGGCACACTTGCCGGGAAAGCGTGGTTAATTCCCCGCGAACGGAGGCGGACTATCGCCGGAGTTAAGAAACGACGGCTCTATGACGGTGATATACTCAAAATTGCTCGTTTAACATAACTTAATACGCTGCGCCGACGCGCGGATCCATGCGCGTCACGAGGTACTGCTAGGGAACGATGGCCCCAGTCTGGAAGACCCACCTTGGCGACGCGCTGCCCTACGACCGGCAGTACCACGACAACACCCGGGTAGAAATCGCGAGCTTCATCACCGAGCCGCCGGCACTCGTCCTCGACGTGGGCTGCGGCGGGGGCGCTACCGGCAAACTGATCAAGGAGAAGTTTCCCGGGGCCAGGGTTGTCGGCATCGAAAGCAACCCGCAAGCCGCCGATCACGCCCGGGCGTACCTGGATGACGTGATCTGCGGCGACCTCTATGAGATCCCGTTTTCTACTCGCCTCGGGCGCGCGCCGGTCGACCTGGTGTTGTTGCTCGACGTGCTGGAGCATCTGTTCGATCCGTGGCGTGCGCTGCAGCGAATCCATAGCTGGCTAACCCCAGGAACGCGGGTACTGGCGAGCATCCCGAATGTCCGCAACCTGAAGACCCTCGACGACCTCGCTGGCGGGCGCTGGCGGTACGAGGCCAACGGGGTGCTGGACATCACGCACGTTCGCTTCTTTACCAAGGCGTCACTGCGCGAGTTGTTCGAAGACACAGGTTACGACATCTTCGATATGCAGCCGCTGCTCCGTCCCGAGCTGGTCGATCCCCACATCGTGGCGCGTCATCCGGGACGACTGATGACGCGTAACCTGTCCATACACGTTCGCGATCTCGAAGATCTCGAAGATCTCTATGCGTTCCAGTACGTCATCGACGCCCGCGTCGCCGCCGTCGCGTCGAATCCGGAGCGCGCAGCAGGTGCCGCATGAACGCGCCTAGAACCTGAAGGTTGCATCCGGATGTCCGACGTCGCGCGCAACGCGCCGTGCCCCTGCGGCAGCAACCGGCGCTACAAGGACTGTCACGGCGTCCTCGGCGCCGCGCCGGTTGAGCCGGACCCAACGGGATCCGCGGTCGTACCGGAAGCCGTTGCGTCGTACCGCCCGGCAGGCACCGACTGGGTTGAGCTAAGCGAAGCCGAACAGGACCATTGCGGTACGCTGATGGGGCACGCCCTCGAGCACCAGTTGGCAGAGCGTTTTGACGCGGCTGCGGAGATCTATTCCGCAGTGCTCGTCAAGGCCCCGCGGACGCACGACGCGCTGCACATGCTGGGGGTCATCAAGATGCGTCGCGGCGAGCTGCGCGAGGCCAGGCGCCTGATCGTCACCGCCATGCGCTTGCGAGCCCGTTATCCGGCTATCGAGCACAACCTGCAACTGGTTTACGACGGGGAGCGAGTCAAGGAGCGCTTGTCCGTGCGCCGGGCCACCAGTACCGAGCTTTGCGAGCGGGCGTTGCCCATCCTGGTCGATCACTTGTCGTATGCGCGCGATCCTGAACCACGGGCGCGACTTGCCGCTACGCCCACGAGCCTGCACATGGCAGGCCCCGTCCATCTGATTCAGGGCAGCCCAGGTTCCGACGTCGATCCAGGCTGGCTCGTGCGCCGCCTCGCGGCGATCCTCGCCCCGACCGACCTTCACCTCTGGGCGGGTGACGGCACGCACGATGCCGGGATCGACGGCGGGAAAATGCGCCGCATCGATTCGGAGTTCGGGCTCTTCCCGCGCGGAGGCTGCCACCTCTTCGTCGGGATCGATGTTGCTTGCGCCGAATGGATAGATCGTGCGGAGGCGGAGCGCGTGGTCGTTATTTGCCAGCCCGCGCCGCCGGCGGTTTTTCTCGATCGCCTGCGGGCACTGGCCTGGGATGGCAGGCGGTCGATCGAGCTGGTGTTTCCGTCACAGGCGATGGCGACTCGCTTCGGCAGCGCTCACGCGATACTGCCACCGCCGGTCGAATTGCGGAGCCATCGGCCAGCGTTGAATCGAGACAACGACTCGGCGCGGACGCGCGTCGCCGGACTTCAGGTCGGCGTCATCGGCCGGAACTGGCGCGGTGAGGCGTCGGCCGAAGAGGCACAGTTTCTCACCCAGGTGGTCGCCAGCGCCGGCACCCTAGCGCTCTATGATGCGGGTCTATTGCGCTTCAGTCTGGGTGGCGAGGCGTCCGTGCACTTTCAGCCGCGCCGGCCTAACGGGCTCGAGCCCTTCGTCGACGCCCTCGACCTCCTGCTTATCTATCCGGAGCCGTGGTGGCGCGAGGGCGACGGGCGGGAGCTGTTCACGGCCATGGCGAGCGGCGTTCCGGTGCTGTGCCCCGCCGAATCGATCTATGCCGAGTACATCGCCGACGGCGTGGATGGACTCCTCTACCGTTCGCGTGAAGAAGCCGTGCAGCAATTGGTGGACCTGCGCTGCGCGCCAACGCGCATTGCCGCCCTCGGTGCAGCGGCGCGCGCCAAGGCCGCCAGGTTGCTCGACGCCGCGACCGTTGCGGCCCTCGTGGAGCAACTGGTGACCGGGCATGCTTCGCCGCCCGCATCCGGTCCCACCGAAGCGCCGCCGCTGACGGCCATCACGCTATGAGCGATGCGCTGCGGATTGCGCCATGACACCCTCCGTGCGGGCGATCGCCTTCTATCTGCCGCAGTATCACCCCATCCCGGAAAATGACCTGTGGTGGGGCAAGGGGTTCACCGATTGGACCAACGTGACGCGGGCGCGCCCCAACTTCGCCGGGCACTATCAGCCGCAGTTGCCCGCTGACTTCGGCTTCTACGATCTGCGCGTTCCCGAGACGCTCGAACGCCAGGCAGCGCTGGCGCGCAGTTACGGGCTGCATGGCTTCTGCTACTACTACTATTGGTTCGGCGGCAAGCGACTGCTCGAGCGGCCGATCGAGCAGATGCGGGAATCGGGAAAGCCCGACTTTCCCTATTGCCTGTGCTGGGCCAACGAGAACTGGACCCGGCGCTGGGACGGTAAGGACGATCACATCCTCATCGCGCAGAATCCGTCCGCGACCGATGACGAGGCGCTCATCCGGGAGTTGCTCATCCACTTTCGGGACCCCCGGTACATCCGCGTCGACGGGAAGCCGGTGTTCATCGTCTATCGGGGCGGCATGCTGCCCGACCCCTTGGCGACGGCTACCACCTGGCGCGAAGTCTGTCGACGCGAAGGCGTTGGCGAACTGTACCTGTGCGTTGCCGAGACGCACGACACCACCGATCCGACCGCCTACGGTTTCGACGCGCTGGTCGAGTTTCCGCCGCATAACATCAGGACCCTGCCGGTCACTCGGCAGATCGAGTTCACCAATCCTGCCTTCAGTGGTTTCGTTTACGATTACCGGCATGTGGTCGAGGACCTGCTGATGCGGGTCGCCGTGCCCTATGTGCGCCATCACACGTTGCTTCCTGGCTGGGACAACACCGCGCGGCGCCCGGATCATGCGAACATTTTTATCAACGCATCTCCGGAGATATACGAAGTCTGGCTGCGCGAAATCGTCCGGCGGACGACCGCGCGGCACCGCCCGGAAGAGCGGTTGGTGTTCATCAATGCCTGGAACGAGTGGGCGGAGGGAGCCCATATCGAGCCCGACCAACGTTACGGCCATCAATATCTGCGGGCCACGCTGCGTGCGCTCACCGAGGTGCCGGTTGGCGTCGGTTCACGTCCACAACTCGGCAGTCACGACGGGGCTGTCAAACGCCAACCGCCGATGTAGCAATCACCGCCGCTGGGAACGTTGATACTCAAACTACCTGACGGGAAAGCGATATTGTTGGGTGTCGCCTTCAATTGCGGCCTAGAATGCGGCAAGATTCCTCCCTGGGCCCAAGGCGGTCTCGCGTGGTTCGAGGCCACGACTAACCGCCAAGGAAATGCGATGAAGGTACTGATTGGGTGCGTTCTGCTCGTCGTTCTGTCCGGATGCATCCCCATTGGCCTTGCCGGCCGGACGAGCGCCATCAATCTGCCGGGCCCGGCGGCGCGTGCGGCCGCCGCCTACCCGGCAGAGGCGGGCGTCAGCGTCTGACGCCCGGCATCGATTGCTGCGCCATGCGGGTGAAGTCACCCATCACGCGCTGCATCGAATCGAACGCCGAACCACCCGAAGACATCACCCCCTGCATCGCCTTGACCAGATTCTGGGTCTGGCTCAAATCCGGCATCATGGCCAGCGCCGCCTTCGCTTCCTTGGCGCCCGGCATATCGCCCATCTGCTGTTCCATCAGCGCGAACAAGCGTTTCTGAATCTCGACGATCATGTCGAACATCTGGCCCCAATACTGCATCGCCTTCTCGACTGCCTCCTGCGTGACGGCCTGACCGGCGGCCATCAGGGCTTGCGGGTCGCTGGCCTCCGCTGCGTGGCGCACCGCCTTCTTCTGCATCGAACGCGCCGCCTCTTCGCCCTCGTACTGCAGCTTGCGCAGCTTCGCCGCACTCTCGATCGAGGCGTTGATCACGTCGAGCGCCATCTTGGCGTTGGCGCGGTAGAGCTCGAACGCCTGCTGCGGCGTGAGCAGCTTCGTCATCTTCGACAGGTCGCCCACATGGGCTCCCGACGGGGCCGCCGCGGCACGCGGCGCGGACTTCGGTGCCGCGGCGCGGCGTGGCGCGGCCCGTGCTCGGCCGGCAATCTTGCGTTTGGCTGTTGCTTTCCTGGCCATGATCATGGCCTCCTTTCAATTACCAACGGGAGCCGACTATTCGACGCCATCAGCGCTCAATCGTCAACACCGCCGCGCCTTCGAGGCGACCCGCACGCAGGTCGGCAAGCGCCGCATTTGCTTCCGTCAGCGGATAGGGCCGCGCGTGGATCGCCAGCGGGAGCGATGCGGCCAGCGCCAGGAATTCCCGGGCATCACGCCGGGTGAGATTGGCGACTGACCGCACGCAGCGCTCGCCCCAGAGAAGACGATACGGGAAGCTCGGCAGGTCGCTCATGTGAATGCCGGCGCAGACCACGGTGGCGCCGGGCATGACGGCCGCGAGCGCGACCGGCACCAGTGCCCCGACCGGCGCAAAGATCAGCGCCGCATCAAGGCCATCCGGCGGCGTCTGGTCACTGCCGCCTGCCCACACTGCACCGAGTTCGCGCGCCAGGGCCTGCCCAGCCGTATCGCCGGGGCGGCTGAACGCGTAGACGCGCCGACCCTGCGCAACGGCAACCTGCGCAATCAAATGGCCAGCGGCGCCGAATCCGTAAATGCCGAGGCGCGGCGCCTCGCCCGCCATCCGGTAGGCCCGGTAACCGATCAAGCCGGCGCATAGCAACGGCGCCGCCGCGATATCGTCGTAGCCGCGTGGCAAGGCAAAGCAGTAGCGTGCGTCCGCCACAACGTAGTTCGCGTAGCCGCCATCGATCTGATAACCGGTGAAGCGCGCCTCAGGACACAGATTCTCCCGGCCCGTGGTGCAGAAGATGCAATGGCCGCAGGTGCTGCCGAGCCAGGGCACTCCGACGCGCGCGCCGACGGCGTGCTCGGTGACCCCGGCGCCCAGCGCGACCACTTCGCCAACGATTTCGTGCCCGGGGATGATCGGCAGCGTCGGATCGGGCAGTTCGCCATCGATCAGGTGCAAATCGGTGCGGCACACCCCGCAGGCGCGCACCGCAATGAGCAACTTTCCCCGCCCTGGTTCCGGGCACGGCCGCTCGGCCGTATGCAATAGCTGGCCCGGTGCGTCGAGCACCATGGCGTGCATGTGGGCCTCGCTCGCCATCTCCGGAGCCTTCAGCGCGCGTCGACCAATTGCTCGAGCGCGTCCGCGACCCGTGCCACGGGCACGACATCGATGCCCTCGATCGCCTGTTTGGGGCGGTTGGCGAGCGGGATCAATGCCCGCCGGAAACCGAGTTTGGCGGCCTCCCGAAGCCGCTCCTGGCCACGCTGGACCGGGCGGATTTCCCCAGCCAAGCCGACTTCACCAAACACCAGCGATTTATTAGATAAGGCAATGTTTTTAATCGATGAATAGACCGCTGCCAGGACTGCCAAGTCGGCCGCCGGTTCGGCGATACGCACACCGCCCACGGCGTTGACGAAGACATCATAGTTGCCGGTCTCGACGCCCCCGTGCCGATGCAGAACTGCAAGCAGCAGGGCCAGCCGCTGCGCGTCCAGACCCACCGCCAGCCGCCGCGCCAAGGCGCCCTGGACCGGATCGACCAGCGCTTGCACTTCGACCAAGAGCGGCCGCGAACCCTCCATGGTGGCCACGATGCAGCTTCCGGATACCGCCTGCGCATGCTGCGACAGAAACAGCGCCGAAGGGTTGGACACACCCTTAAGCCCGCGTTCGGTCATCGCAAACACCCCGAGTTCGTTGGCGGCGCCGAAGCGATTCTTGATCGCCCGCACCAGCCGGAAGCTCGAGTGTGTATCCCCTTCGAAATAGAGCACGGTGTCGACGATGTGCTCAAGCACGCGCGGCCCGGCAATGGCGCCTTCCTTGGTTACATGCCCGACGAGCACCACGGTGATCGCGCTCTGCTTGGCGAAGCGCGTGAGCTGCGCCGCGCACTCGCGCACCTGCGCCACGCTGCCGGGCGCCGACTCCAGCGCCTCGGTGTAGACGGTCTGGATCGAGTCGATGACCACCACCTCGGGTGCCTGCGTGCGCAGCACGCTAATGATGGCCTCGAGCTGGACCTCGGCGAGGAGCTCGACCGGCGCGTTGACCAGGCCCAGCCGCTGCGCGCGCATGGCAATCTGCTCGGCAGATTCTTCCCCGGTTACATAGAGCGCGCGCTTGGCCCCGCCGACGGCGGCCATCGCCTGCAACAGCAGCGTCGATTTGCCGATGCCCGGGTCGCCCCCGAGCAGGATCACGGCGCCCGGTACCAGGCCGCCGCCAAGCACGCGATCGAACTCTTCAATGCCGGTGGGCGAACGCGGGTCGACGCGGGCGTCAACCGAGGCCAGCGCGCGCACCTCGCCCACGGCGCCGGCGACCGCATGAAAACGGGTTGCCGCCGGAACGGCCACTGCTTCCACCAGGGTGTTCCAGGCGGCGCAATGCGGACATTGGCCCTGCCACTTGCTGCTGCGCCCGCCGCATTCGGTGCAGGCGTATACGGTTTTCGCCTTGGCCATGCGGCGCTCGGTCAGGCGAGCTCGTCCGGGTGCACGACGGCGGTCCCGAGTTTGCCCACGACCACGCCCGCCGCCTGATTGGCGATGCGCACTGCGGTGGCGAGATCGGCGTGCGCACCGAGCAGCGCCCCGAGCGTGGCGATCACCGTGTCACCAGCACCGGACACGTCGTAGACCTCCCGCGCCTGTGCCGGGAAACTGACCGCGCCGGCATCGGTGTAGAGCGACATGCCCTCCTCGGAGCGCGTGATCAGCAGCGCGTCGAGCGAGAGTTCGGCGCGCAGCTGCTGCGCCTTGCCGGCGAGCTCGGCCTCGGTACGCCAGCGTCCGGCGACCTCGCGAAACTCGGTGCGGTTCGGGGTGAGCAGGGTGGCGCCACGGTAGCGCAGGTAATCCTCGCCCTTGGGGTCGACCAGCACCGGCGCGCCGCGCGCCCTCGCCCGCTCGATCATGCGCTCGATGTGGGCGAGTCCGCCCTTGCCGTAGTCGGACAGCACCACCGCGTCGAAATCCGGCAGGGCGCGCTCGTAATCGGCGAGCTTGGTCGCCAGGATTTCGTGCGACGGCGCGGTCTCGAAGTCGATGCGCAGCAGCTGCTGCTGCCGTCCGATCACGCGCAGCTTAACCGTCGTCGGCACCGCCGCGTCGCGATGAAACGAGGTGCGCACGCCCTCGCCGGCCAGCAGTGTCTCCAGCATGCGTCCGGCTTCGTCGTCGCCGATGACGCTGATCAGGGTGACCTGCGCACCGAGCGCCGCGGCGTTGCGCGCGACGTTGGCCGCTCCGCCTGGGCGCTCTTCGTTGCGCGCGATCTTGACCACCGGTACCGGCGCCTCGGGGGAGATGCGCTCGACATCCCCGAACCAGTAGCGGTCGAGCATCACGTCGCCGACGACGAGCAGGCGCGTGCGCGCGACCTGGGCGCGGTAAGCGGCGAAGCCCTGCTTGGCGCTCACGAGCGGCCTATGCCGAAATACTCGAGCCCGGCGGCACGGGCCAGCACCGGGTCGTACAGGTTGCGCCCGTCGAAGATGAGCGGCTGGCGCAGCCGGCGCTTGAGTTCATCGAAGTCGGGGCTGCGAAACTCCTGCCACTCGGTGACAACGACCAGTGCATCGGCGTTGGCCAGCGCGTCGAGCGGCGTGGCTGCATAGGACAGGCCGGCGAGCGGTCCGAGCACCCGTTGCGCCGCCTCCATCGCCACCGGATCGTAGGCCACCACCTGCGCACCGCGACTGAGAAAACCCGCGACCATGGTGCGCGACGGCGCTTCGCGCATGTCGTCGGTGTTGGGCTTAAAGGCCAGACCCCAGAGCGCGATTTTGTGGCCGCCAAGATCGGGGCCCAGGCGCGCCACCACCTTCTCGACCAGCCGCAGCTTCTGCGCCTCGTTGACGCTCTCCACCGCCGCCAGAATCGTCAGCGGGCGACCGCGCTGCCGCGCCGTGTTCTGCAGGGCGCGCAGGTCCTTCGGAAAACACGAGCCGCCGTACCCGGCACCCGGATACAGGAAGTGGTAACCGATGCGCGGATCCGAACCGATGCCCTGGCGCACGTGTTCAATGTCCGCCCCGAGCGCGTCGGCGAGATTGGCGAGTTCATTCATGAAGGAAATGCGCGTGGCCAGCATCGCGTTGGCCGCGTACTTGGTGAGCTCCGCGGAGCGCGTATCCATCACCAGCAGCCGCTCGTGGTTGCGCTGAAACGGCGCATACACCGCGCGCAGCAGCGCCAGCGCGCGCTCGTCGTCGCTGCCGATGACCACACGATCGGGCTTCATGAAATCGTCGACCGCGGCGCCCTCCTTGAGGAATTCCGGGTTGGACACCACCGCGAAGGGCACCTGCGCGCCGCGCTCGGAGAGCGCGCCAGCGATGGTGTCGCGTACCAGGTCGGCCGTGCCGACCGGCACCGTCGACTTGTCGATGACGACCTTGAACTCGGTCATGCGCGCGCCGATGCTCTGCGCCGCCGCAAGCACGTGCCGGATGTCCGCCGAACCGTCCTCGCCCGGCGGCGTACCGACGGCGATGAACTGCAGCGTACCGTGCGCTACCGCGAGGTCGATGTCGGTGGAAAAACGCAGCCTTCCGGCCGCGACATTGCGGCGGATCACCTCGGGCAACCCGGGCTCGTGGATCGGCACGTCGCCGCGGTCGAGCACCTCGATCTTGGTGGCGTCGACGTCGAAACAGAGCACGTCGTTGCCGACCTCCGCCAGGCATGCGCCACTGACCAGGCCGACGTAACCGGTGCCGATCATGGTGATGTTCATGTGCCGACCCTCAGGGCCGCGTTGATGCGGGCGAGCTCGGCGGCCGGATCCACCGCCCGGGTGATCGGCCGCCCGATGACTAGGTAATCGGCACCGTTGGCGATAGCCGCTTCCGGCGTGACCACGCGCGCCTGGTCGGCCGGGTCCGAGCCGGCCGGCCGGATGCCCGGGGTGACGAGCTTGAAGTGGGGTCCCAGCGCGCGGCGCAGCGCGGGCGCCTCGAGAGCAGCACAAACCACGCCGTCCAGTCCGCACTCCGCCGCCAGCCGCGCCAAGCGCAGCGCCAGCGCTTCGGGCGCCTCGGCATAGCCGATCTCGGCCACATCGGCCGCACCCAGGCTCGTTAACGCCGTCACCGCGATGAGCAGCGGCGGCGGCACGGCGCGCTCCTCGGCGGTCTTGACCAGCGCCGCGTGTGCTGCCCCGAGCATCGCGCGGCCGCCGGCCGCGTGCACGTTGACCATCCACACCCCCAGGCGCGCTGCGGCGGCGCAAGCCTGTGCCACGGTGTTCGGAATATCGTAGAACTTGAGGTCGAGAAAAACGCGGAAGCCCCGCGCCACGAGCTGCTGCACCGGCTCGGGTCCGGCGGCCACGAACAACTCGTTGCCGACCTTCAGCGCGCAGGCACCCGGATCGAGCCGATCGACCAGCGCCAGCGCCGCCGCCGCGGCGGCGAAATCGAGCGCGACGATCACCTTCGGCTCGGCCGGCGCCGCCGGGCTACGCGACATGGCCATCCGGTATCTCCGTGCGCCGTGGCGTGTAGGTCTCCCACTTGCTGCAGGCGGGGCAACGCCACTGATACTGCTTGACGCGGAACCCGCACTGCTCGCAGCGGTACATGCCCAAGCGCTTGGTGTGCTGTCCGACCAGGCCCTTGACCAGCTCCAGGTCGTGGCGCCGGTCGGCCGGTGCGACCGTCAGCTGCGCCTCGAGCAGCTTGTCCAGGCCCAGCAGCGTCGGATTGCGCGTGAGCTCGTCCTTGATGAGCTGCTCGGCGGCGTCGGG
The DNA here is from genome assembly GCA_963777455.1 of uncultured beta proteobacterium. GTDB lineage: Bacteria > Pseudomonadota > Gammaproteobacteria > Burkholderiales > Casimicrobiaceae > PALSA-1003. Next base: position 290,430 of record CAVZQQ010000003.1, on the reverse strand, counting down.
GCCCTCGTGCGCCAGCACCTGGCCAAACAGCGCATTCAATAGATCCAGCGACGGATACTGGTCCTCGTAACTGCGCAGCACGCGGATGCCCTGCGCGACTTCGTCGGTGCGCCGATAGGCGTCGGCAAGCCGCTCCGCAACCAGCCCCAGGAACGCGGGGTTCTGCGATTCGATGCGCTGCCAGGCGGCCACGGCCAGGTCGTAATGCCCCTCTTGCGCCTCGAGGTCGCCCAGCACGATGGTCGCCCGCGTGCACAGCTTGTATTCAGCCAGCGCCTGCTCGAGGTGGCCCCGCGCTTCGTCCAGCTGCGAGCGCAGCATCGCGCCTTGCGCGAGCTCGCAGAAATAATGGGCGACCTCCTTGAAGTACGGCCGCTTGGCGAGCGCCTCCATGCGCTTGCTCACCGAGATCGCCTTCTGCCAATCCTTCTCCTGCTCGAAAATCTGCAACAGAAAACTCAGCGACTGCAGCTCGAACGGGCTGCCGTCGAGTCGGCTGAAGAGCTCTTCGGCGCGGTCGAGCAGCCCGGCGCGATGGAAATCCTGCGCCAGCTCGAACACCGCGAGCTCGCGCTTGTCGGCTGCCAGGTCGGGGCGGTCGAGCAGATTCTGGTGCATGCGGATGGCGCGATCAATCTCGCCCTGGCGCCGGAAGAGACTGCCCAGCGCGAAGTGCAGGTCGATGGTCTGCGGGTCGACCTTGACTACCTCGATGAACGACTCGATCGCCTTGTCCGGCTGCTCGTTGAGCAGGAAGTTCAGGCCGCGAAAGTAGGACAGCGGCAAGGCGCGCGATTCGCGCAGCAGATGCTTGATGTCGATACGCGCGGCGATCCAGCCCAGCGCAAAGAACAGCACGGTGAGCGGCAGCAGCCACCACAGTTCGTTTTCCATGACCGGCACGGTGCGTCAGCCGCCGTCGACCGGATGCGGCGGCCGCGTGGCAGGCCCGCGTCGCTGCTCCCGGCGCAGGCGTCCGAGCTGGCGCTTGAGGCGGGCGCTGCGCAACAGCCCGGCCAGCAGTCCCGCGAGGACGCCCGAGGCAAACGCCAGCAGCAACAGGATGATCAACGGCGCCTGCCAGGAAAACCAGTGATAGAAGCGCACCGTCACCAGGTCGGAATTCTGCAGCGACAGCAGCAGCAGGGCTGCGAACAGCGTGATGCCAACCGTCCAGCGTACATACGCCATCAGGGCCGGCCTCCGAGGGCAGCCATTCAGCTCTTCTTGAAGTCGACGCGCTCGCGCAATTCCTTGCCGGCCTTGAAGTGCGGGACGTGCTTTTCGGGCACCTGCACCCGCTCGCCGGACTTGGGATTGCGTCCGGTCCGCGGCGGCCGGTAGTTGAGGCCGAAGCTGCCGAAGCCGCGGATCTCGATCCTCTCGCCCTTGGCCAGGCTTTCGGCCATGGCGTCGAGGATCATCTTCACCGCAAGTTCGGCGTCCTTGGCTACCAATTGCGGGAACTGCGCCGCCAGGCGGTCGATCAGCTCCGATTTGGTCATCACGGGCTCGCTTACCCTTGACTCTTGTTGTCGAGCTTGGCCTTGAGCAGTGCGCCGAGGTTGGTCGTCCCGGCACTGGCCCCGGAATTCTCCGCGCTCATGCGCTGCATCGCCTCGGCCTCTTCGGCGTGATCCTTCGCCTTGATCGACAGATTGATCGAGCGGTTCTTGCGATCGATGTTGATGATCATCGCCGTCACCGAATCACCCTCCTTCAGGTGCGAGCGGATGTCCTCGACCCGGTCGCGGGCGACCTCGGAGGCGCGCAGGTAGCCCTCGACGTCGCCGTCGAGCCCAATCACCGCCCCTTTGCCGTCGAGCGACTTGACCGTGCCGGTGACAACGTTGCCCTTGTCGTGCGTGGCCACGTAGTTCGAGAACGGGTCGCCATCGAGCTGCTTGATGCCAAGCGAGATGCGCTCGCGCTCGACGTCGATCGCCAGCACCACCGCTTCGACTTCCTGGCCCTTGCGGTAGTCGCGCACGGCCGCTTCGCCGGGCAGCGTCCAGGATAGGTCGGACAGGTGCACCAGGCCGTCGATCGAACCCGGCAGGCCGATGAATACACCGAAGTCGGTGATCGACTTGATCAGGCCCTTTACCTTGTCGCCCTTCTTGTGGTTCATGGCGAACTCCTCCCACGGATTGGGCATGCATTGCTTCATGCCCAGGGAGATGCGTCGCCGCTCCTCGTCGATTTCGAGGATCATCACCTCGACCTCGTCGCCCAACTGCACCACCTTGGTCGGATGGATGTTCTTGTTCGTCCAGTCCATCTCCGAGACGTGCACCAGGCCCTCGATGCCCTGCTCGATCTCGACGAACGCGCCGTAGTCGGTAATGTTGGTGACCTTGCCGAACAGCCGCGTGCCGGTCGGATAGCGCCGCGACAGCCCCACCCATGGGTCTTCGCCGAGCTGCTTCATGCCCAGCGACACGCGGTTCTTTTCCTGATCGAACTTGAGCACCTTCGCGGTTACCTCGTCACCCACCGCCAACACTTCCGACGGATGCTTGACCCGTCGCCAGGCCAGGTCGGTGATGTGCAGCAGGCCATCGATGCCACCCAGGTCGACGAACGCGCCATAGTCGGTAATGTTCTTGACCACGCCCTTGACGATCGCGCCTTCCTGCAGCGTCTTCAACAACTCCTCGCGCTCCGCGCCCAGGCTCGCCTCGAGCACCGCACGGCGCGACACCACCACGTTGTTGCGCTTGCGATCGAGCTTGATGACTTTGAATTCGAGCGGCTTGCCTTCGAAGGGCGCGGTGTCCTTGACCGGCCGGATGTCGACCAGCGATCCGGGCAGGAAGGCGCGGATGCCGTTGACCATGACCGTGAGCCCGCCCTTGACCTTACCGGTCACCAGGCCCTGCACCACGTTGCCCTGCTCCATCGCGGCCTCGAGATCGTGCCAGGCCTTCAGGCGCTTGGCCTTGTCCCGTGACAGCCGCGTCTCGCCATAGCCGTCTTCGAGACTCTCGATGGCGACGGTGACAAAATCGCCCGGCTTGACCTCGACCTCGCCTTTGTCGTTCTTGAATTCCTCGATGGGAATGAAGCTTTCCGATTTCAGACCGGCGTTGACCACGACGATGTTGTAGTCGACGCGCGTGACCTCGGCCGTGATGAGCTCACCCTGGCGCATCTCTTGGCGCGCGAGCGATTCCTCGAACAGGGCGGCGAAGTTTTCCTGCACTTGGCCGGGCGGGTTGGGGTTGGGGGTGGCGGTTGCCATGAGTAGTTGCGTTCCTATCGCTAAATCCGCGCCACGGGCCTGGCGGCGGGTCGGTGAATCGTTTGCGTCGCGCGGTACAGCCCGATTTCGTTCCGCGCCGATGCAGTTCGCGTTGCGGTTGCGTGTCGTTGCTTCCAGGTCCTTGCTGCCACAGGGCTTTTGTGTGTCGAGCCCGGCTCGCCAATTAAGCGTTCCCCGCAGCCTCCAGCGCGCGGTAGCGCCGCAGCACGAATTCGATACTGGCCGGAATCGACATCCCGGTCGTATCGAGAATGACCGCGTCGGCTGCGGGCCGCAGCGGTGCCGCCGCCCGCGCGCCGTCGCGCGCATCCCGTTCCTGGATGTCGCGCAAAAGACTTGCCAGTATAACGGAGTTTCCTTTTTCTATCAACTGCTTATACCGGCGCCTCGCCCGCTCCTCGGCGCTGGCGGTGACGTATACCTTGAGCCGGGCGTCCGGGAAGACAACCGTCCCCATGTCCCGGCCGTCGGCCACCAGCCCGGGCGGCTGCCGCAACGCCCGCTGCCGCGACAGCAGCGCCCGGCGCACTTGGGGATGCACCGCCACGCGCGAGGCCGCCGCGCTCACCGCCGGGCTGCGGATCGGGGTGGTCACATCCCGGTCATCGAGGACAATGCGCGTCCCGTCGAAGGCGCTGGCAAGGCCCGCGGCGGCCGCGGCGAGCCGCGCTTCGTCCTCGAGAGGGACACCGCTCTCCAGGGCCCGCAACGCGACCAGCCGGTAGAGCGAACCGCTGTCCAGGTAGTGGAAGGCGAGACTTTGCGCCACGCCTTGGGCGATGGTGCCCTTGCCCGACGCGGCCGGACCGTCGACGGCGATGACCGGCACCGGCGCGTCGCTCATTGGCAGAGCGCGCGCAACACCGCGAAGTAGTCCGGAAAGGTCTTGCGCACGCACTCCGGGTCGTTGATGCGCACCGGCACCCCGCCCAGCGCCGCGAGCGCAAAGCACATCGCCATGCGGTGATCATCGTAGGTGTCAATCGTCGCCGGCGTGAAGCGCGTCGGCGGCGTGATCGACAGCCAATCCGGTCCCGTGGCGACCTGCGCGCCGAGCTTCCGAAGCTCGGCCGCCATGGCGGCGATGCGATCGGTCTCCTTCACCCGCCAGCTGCCGATATGGCGCAACGTCGAGGTTCCGTCGGCGAAGAGCGCCACCATGGCCGCGGTCATCGCGGCGTCGGGCATGCGGTTGAAGTCGGCGTCGATGGGACGCAGCGGCCGGCGCGCTGCCGCCTCGATCCAGTCCGCACCGCGGCTGACTTGCGCGCCCATCGCGGCGAGCGTATCGGCGAATCCGACGTCGCCCTGGATGCTGTGGCTGCCCACGCCTTGCACCCGCACCGGGCCGCCGCCGATCGCGCCGGCGGCCAGGAAGTACGACGCCGAGGAGGCGTCGCCCTCGACCACCATGCGCCCGGGACTCGCATATCCCGCGCCGGGGGGCACGCACAGCCGACGTTCGCCCTGGGCTTCGACCGCGACGCCGAAACGGGCCATCAGGTTGACGGTCATGTCCACGTAGGGCCGGGAGATAAGCTCGCCGGCGATGTCGACGGTAATAGCGCCACCGAGAAGCGGCAGCGCCATCAGCAGCGCGCTCACAAACTGGCTCGAGATCCCGCCGGCGATTACGACCTGGTCGCGGCGCTGCAAGGCCCCCGGGCCGATGACCAGTGGCGGAAAACCCTCCTGGCCGAGATAGCGGATGTCCGCGCCCAGCCCGCGCAGCGCCGTGACCAGATCACCAATCGGGCGCTCGTGCATGCGGGCTACCCCGGAGAGCCGGTAGTTGCCGCCGCAGAACGCCAGCGCCGCGGTCAGGGTCGTACCGCCGTGCCGGCGTTGCCCAGATAGAGCTCGGCCCGCTTGACCGCAAACGCTCCGCCGCTGCCGTGGACAGCGAACGCGCGCGTCGCGTCCCGGTGTTCGATGCGCACGCCCAGTGCGCGCAACGCGGCGAGCATGAGGTCGACATCCTCCGCGGCGAGCAGTCCCGCCACCTCGGTGGCGCCGTGCGCCAGCGCGCAGAGCAGCAGCGTGCGGTTGGAAATGCTCTTGGAGCCGGGCAGCCGCACCGTGCCTGCCACGCGGGCGACCGGGGCGAGATCGAGGAAGTCCATCGCGACTGCAGCGCAGGCAGGTGGCTGGCTAGACCTCGTCGCCGCCGGCTGCCCGCTCCAGCCAGCCCGCGCGCGCGCTGCGCGCCCGCTCGAAGAGTTGCAGCAGCGCCGGGCCGTCCGCCGCCGCGAGCAGAGCCTCCACGCGGCCGAGCCCGGCGCGATACGCGGCCAGGTCGCTGCGCAGAGCCTCGCGATTGGCAAGACAGACATCGCGCCACAGCTCCGGCTCGCTGCTTGCCAGCCGCGTGAAGTCGCGCAACCCGCTGCCGGCGAAGGCGAAGCATTCGTCCGCGTCGGGGCGCGCCGCGAGCTCGGCCACCAGCGCGAAGGCGAGCGCGTGCGGCAGATGACTCACCGCCGCAAAGATGGCGTCGTGGCGCCCGGCTTCGAGGTGGCGCACCTGCGCGCCGCAGCGCGTCCAGCACGCGCTCACCCGCGCCAACGCCTCCGGCGCGGTCTCGGCGAGCGGCGTCAGCACGACGTGCTTGTCGCGGAACAGCCCGTCGAATGCGGCGCGCGCGCCGGAACGCTCGGTGCCGGCGATCGGATGCCCCGGCACAAAGCGCGGCAGGGCCGCACCGAGGCAACCGCGCGCCGCGACGATGACGTCCTGCTTGGTGCTACCGGCATCGGTGAGCACGGTGTGTGCGCCGAGGCGCGGGGCGATCGAGGCGAGCAGCGCCGGCATCTGTCCCACCGGTGTGGCGAGGAGCACCAGGTCGGCGTCGGCGAGCTCGTCCGTCCACCCCTCGTCGAGCCTGAACGCGGCGTCGACAATGCCCAGTCGCTTGGCCGCATCGAGATTGCCGCGGCTGCGACCCACGCCCACCACCCGCGCCGCCGCGCCGGCGCGCTTGAGCGCGAGCGCGAACGAGCCGCCGATCAGCCCGACGCCGACCACGACCAGCTTGCCGATGGCGGGCGAGGTCATCGGGCCAGCGCCGCTGCGAGCGCGCCCAGAAAGCGCTGGTTCTCCGCGGGCAGGCCGACAGTCACCCGCAGATGCTGGGGCAAGCCGTAGTTGGCCACCGGCCGCACGATCACGCCCTGGCGCAGCAGCTTGGCGTAGACCTGCGCGCCATCGCCGACGTGCACCAGCAGGAAATTACCGTGCGAGGGCACGTAACCCACGCCCATGGCGTCGAGGCCGGCGCCAAGCTCGCGCAAGCCCGCGCCATTGAGCGCCGCGCTCTGGGCCACGTACTCGGTGTCGGCGAGCGCCGCCAGCGCCGCCGCCTGGGCCACCGAGTTGACATTGAACGGCTGGCGCACACGATTGAGCAGCGCCGCCACCGCCGTGTCCATCAGGCCGTAGCCGACCCGCAGGCCGGCAAGCCCATAGGCCTTCGAAAAGGTCCGCGACACGATGAGGTTGGGATGCTCGGAGAGCCAGCCGGCACTCGGCGAGCGCTGCGCGGGGTCGAGGTACTCGTCGTAGGCTTCGTCGAGCACGACCACCAGCTCGCGCGGCAGCGCCGCGAGAAAGGCCTTGACCGCGGCTGGCGCCAACCACGTGCCGGTGGGGTTGTTCGGGTTGGCGACGAACACCACGCGCGTGCGCGCCGTGAGCGCAGCGCGCATCGCATCCAGATCATGGCCATAGGCGCGCGCCGGAACCTCGATGCCGGAGGCACCGCGCGCCTGGATCGCCAGCGGGTAGACGGCGAAGGCGTGCTGCGCGTACACCGCCTCGTCGCCGGGGCGCAGGAACGCCTGCGCCGCCAATTCGAGCACGTCATTCGAACCGTTGCCGAGCACGACCTGCTCGCGCTCGATGCCGTAGCGCGCGGCCAGGGCGGTCTTGAGTTCGAAGCCGTTGCCGTCCGGATAGCGCGTGACCTCGGCCGCCGCCGCCGCGATCGCGGCGCGCACCCGCGGGCTCGGCCCGCGCGGATTCTCGTTCGAGGCCAGCTTGATGATCGCCGCGGCAGACAGGCCGCATTCGCGCGCCAGCTCCTCGATGGGCTTGCCCGGGACGTAAGCCGCGAGGTCGCGGATGTACTCCGGCGCGCGGGCGGCGACCTGCGCTCCCCCCGCGAGGGCGCCGGCCACGGGCGGACCCGAGTGCGGCGCGCTCATGCGACCGCGACCGGATAGGAGCCCAGGAGCTTGAGAAACGGCGCCCGCTGGCGGAGGTCGGCAAGCGCCGCCGCCACCGCGCGGTCCGCCTGATGGCCCTCGAGGTCGACGAAGAACAGGTACTCCCAGAGACCCGTGCGCGCCGGCCGCGACTCCAGCCGCGACATGCTCACGCCGTGCTGCGCGAAGGGCTCCAGCAGCGCGACCATGGCGCCCGGCTTGTTCTGCGCCGCCATCACCAGCGAGGTCTCGTCCTTGCCCGACGCCGGCACGGCATGGGCGCCCAGTACCCAGAAGCGCGTGGTGTTGTTCGGCTCGTCTTCGATATGTGCCGCCAGGATGTCCAGGCCATAAATTGCGGCGGCCGCCTCCCCGGCGATCGCCGCGGCCCCGGGCTCGCTCGCCGCCAGGCGCGCCGCCTCGGCGTTGCTGGCCACCGCCACGCGCGCCGCGCTCGGCAGGCGGCGGGCGAGCCACTGCACACATTGCCCCAGCGACTGGGCGTGGGCGTAGACCTTGGTCACGGCATCCAGGGCGCCGCCCTGCGCGAGCAGATTCTGCTGGATGCGCAGCTTGATCTCGCCCACGATGGTCAGCGGCGTCTGGCACATCAGGTCCAGCGTGCGTCCAACCGCGCCCTCGGTGGAGTTTTCGACCGGGACGATCGCGTAATCGGTGCGCCCGGCTTCGGCGGCGCGGAACACCTCGTCGATCGAAGCGCAGGGCTCGGCGGCTACCGCGTCGCCGAAATGCCGCGTCACCGCGGCGTGGCTGTAGGTCCCCGCCGGGCCCAGGTAGGCCACCGAGAGCTTCTGCTCCAGAGCGAGACAGGCCGACATGACTTCGCGAAACACGCGCCCGATGGCCGCGTCCGACAGCGGTCCCGGGTTGTGCTCCTGCACGTGGCGCAGCACCTGCGCCTCGCGTTCGGGCCGGTAGGCCGGACCGTTCTTGAGCGCGCCGATCGCCTGCGCATGGCGGGCGCGCTCGGAGAGCAGCCGCAGCAGCTCGCGATCGAGCGCGTCAATGGCCGCCCGGTGCGTGCCGAGGTCCGCTCCCTCGTTGCGGTTGTCGTCGTTGCCCATGCCTCAGCGCCAGCGCGCGCCGGCGCTACTCGCCGTTGCCGTTCTCGTCCTCGGTTTCGACCACGCGCTCGAGACCGGCCAACTTCTCTCCGGGGCCGAGGTTGATCAGCGTCACGCCCTGGGTCGAGCGCCCCATCTCCCGGATCGCCTTCACCGGCGTGCGGATGAGCACCCCGCCGGTCGAGATCAGCATCACCTCGTCGTCGGGGTGCACCAGCTCCGCGGCCACGACCTGACCGTTGCGGTCGCTCTGCTGGATGGCGATCATGCCCTTGGTGCCCCGGCCGTGGCGCGTGTATTCGACGATGGGCGTGCGCTTGCCGTAGCCGTTTTCGGTTGCCGTCAGCACCGACTGCTCCTCGTCCAGGGCGACGAGCATGCTGATCACGCGCTGGCCCTTGCCGAGCTGCATCCCACGCACGCCGTGCGCGCCGCGTCCCATCGGCCGCACATCGGTTTCCTCGAAGCGCACCGCCTTGCCGCCGGAGCTGAACAACATCACGTCGTGTTCACCGTCGGTGAGCGCCGCGCCCACCAGGAAATCGCCGTCGTCGAGATCAACCGCGATGATGCCCGACGGTCGCGGCCGCGAGAAATCGGACAGCGGCGTCTTCTTCACCGTCCCCTGCGTGGTCGCCATGAACACGAAGCGGTCCTCGACGAACTCTTTCACCGGCAGGATGGCGGTGATCTTCTCGTGCTCGAGCAGCGGCACCAGGTTGACGATGGGCTTGCCGCGGGAGACGCGGCTGCCCTGCGGTACGTTGTAGACCTTGAGCCAGTACACCCGGCCGCGATTCGAAAAGCACAGGATGTGGTCGTGGGTGTTGGCGATGAACAGATGATCGATGAAATCATCCTCTTTGGTCGCCGCCGCCTGCTTGCCGCGACCTCCGCGTCGCTGGGCGCGGTACTCCGCAACCGGCTGCGCCTTCATGTAGCCGCCGTGCGAGAGCGTGACCACCATGTCCTCCGGCGCGATGAGGTCCTCCATCGACAGGTCGATGCCCTGGGCCACGATCTCCGAGCGGCGCTTGTCACCGAACGTGTCCCGGATCGATTTCAGTTCGTCGCCGACGATCGTGGTCACGCGCGCCGGCTTCGCCAGCACGTCGAGCAGCTCCACGATCTGGCCCATGACTTCCTTGTATTCGGCGGTGAGCTTGTCCTGTTCGAGCCCGGTCAGCCGCGCGAGGCGCAGCTCGAGGATCGCCTGCGCCTGCGCATCGGAGAGGTTGTAGCCGGGCGGCTCCTTCTCCTGCCAGCCGAACTCCGGCGCGAGGCCCTCGGGGCGCGCCGCCTGCGCGGCGGCACGGTGCAGCATGTCTTCGACCAGCGCCGAACGCCAGCGCCGCGCCATCAACCCCACCTTCGCTTCCGCCGGCGTCGGTGCGGCCTTGATCAGGGCGATGATCTCGTCGACGTTGGACAGCGCCACCGCGAGGCCTTCGAGCACGTGCCCGCGCTCGCGGGCGCGGGCGAGCTCGTAGCGGGTCCGGCGCACCACGACCTCGCGCCGATGGGTAATGAAGTGCTCGAGAAACTGCTTCAGGTTGAGCAGCCGCGGCTGGCCATCGACCAGCGCCACCATGTTCATGCCGAAGCTGTCCTGCAGCTGGGTGAGCTTGAAGAGGTTGTTGAGAACGATGTCGGGCACTTCGCCGCGCCGCAGTTCGATGACCAGGCGCATGCCTTTCTTGTCGCTCTCGTTACGCAGCTCCGCGATGCCGTCGAGTTTCTTGCCGGTGACCAGTTCGCCCACGCGCTTGAGCACCTGGTCGCCGCCAACCTGGTAGGGCAACTCGTCGACGATGATCGCCTGGCGGTTGCCTTTTTCCAGGTCTTCGATATGGGTGCGCGCCCGGATCACGACCCGGCCGCGACCGGTGCGATAGCCCTCGCGCACGCCCTCGGTGCCGAAGATGATGCCTGCGGTCGGGAAATCCGGTCCCGGCACGTGCTCGATTAATTCGTCGACGGTCATCTCCGGGTTGTCGAGCAACGCCAGACAGCCGGTGGTGATTTCGGTCAGGTTGTGCGGCGGAATGTTCGTCGCCATGCCCACGGCAATGCCCGACGAGCCGTTGATGAGCAGATTCGGCAGCCGCGAAGGCAGGACGCTGGGCTCCTGCTCCTTGCCGTCGTAATTGGGGACAAAATCGACGGTCTCTTTGTCAATATCGGAAAGCAGCTCGTTGGTAATCCTTTCCAGCCGACACTCGGTGTAGCGCATCGCCGCGGCGTTATCGCCATCGACCGAGCCGAAATTGCCCTGGCCATCGATTAGCGGATAGCGCAGCGAGAACGTCTGCGCCAGGCGCACCAGGGTGTCGTAGATCGCCAGGTCGCCGTGCGGGTGATACTTACCCATCACTTCCCCCACCACCCGCGCGCTCTTCACATACGGGCGGTTCCAGACGGTGTTGGCCTCATGCATGGCAAAAAGCACCCGGCGATGGACCGGTTTGAGTCCGTCGCGCACGTCCGGCAGGGCCCTCCCGACGATCACGCTCATCGCGTAATCGAGGTAGGAATGCCGCATTTCGGCCTCGAGGCTGACCGGGAGGGTTTCTTTGGCGAACTGCTCCATCAGGGGAGGCGCTCTTTAGCGGTTGAAAGAATGCAAACTACTCCTGGCCCGATCGTCTTGGCGCCGGGGGCAGAAGCTCCTTGCCGCGCCCTTGGCCGGCAACACGGCGCCGCGAGCGGAAAATGATGCAGTTTATCACGACCGTTGTATTCGCGCGACACTCGCTAAGCTATCGTCGCGGGAATCTTTGCAGCCGCAATAATCCCTATGCTATAGTCGAGCGCAAAGCGCGCTTGGCCTCCAGCGGCATCAGAGTAGCTGTTTCAGATCAAAAGAAGCGTAAGCCACGATAACTTTAAGCAAAGGGGTGAAACTGATGAAACTTCGTCTGATTGCAACCATAGCGACCGGCGCGGCAGCAGCCACGCTGTGGTCCGCGGCGTTTGGCCAGGCCAACCCCCAGAACAGCGGCTATGTCCTGTTCGGCTATGGCAAGCCCGATGCCAACATATGGCGCAGCGGTTCCTATGGCGGCAAGCCGGGGATAAACGACACCCTGTGCTGGAGAACCGGCTACTGGACTCCTGCAATGGCGATCGTGCAATGCGACCCGGATCTGGTGCCGAAGGCCGCGCCGCCCATGCCGGCCGTCGTGCCGCCGCCGCCCCCGCCGCCGTCCCCGCCGCCCGCGCCGGGCCTGCAAAAGATCACGCTGGCCACCAAGGCCCTGTTCGACTTTGACAAGGCGGTGCTCAAGCCCGAAGGCAAGACGGCCATCGACACCGAGGTGATCTCCAAACTCAACAACGTCTCGAAGCTCGAGCTCGTGCTCGTGACCGGCCACACCGACCGTATCGGCACGCAAGCCTACAACCAGAAGCTGTCCGAACGCCGCGCCAACGCGGTGCGCGATTACCTGGTGTCGAAGGGTATCGCCAGGGACAAGATCGAGACCCTGGGCATGGGCAAGACGCAACCGGTACCGGGCGTGGTCTGCAACCAGCCCTATCCGAAGGAACGCAAGGCGCTCATCGAATGCCTGGCGCCGAACCGTCGCGTCGAGGTCGAAGTGAAGGGCGAGATTATCGTCAGGCACTAAGCTTCAGTTCGCGCACTGCAAAAGCCCCGCCTCGCGCGGGGCTTTTTTCTATCGATGCCTATTCCCGTCGACCTCCGTCTCGACGCCCGCTGGATCGTTCCGGTCGAGCCCGCGGGCGTGCTGGAGCAGCACTCGCTGCTCATCGATGCCGGCCGCATCGCCGCTTTGCTGCCCACGGCGCTGGCCGAGCACGACTACAGTGCGCGCGTGCGTGTGGCGTTACCGACGCACGTGCTCCTGCCGGGCCTGGTTAACGCCCACACCCACGCGGCGATGACGCTGCTGCGCGGCATCGCCGACGACGTGCCGCTCCAGACCTGGCTCGAGCTGCACATCTGGCCGCACGAGGCCCGCTTCCTGTCGCCGGAGTTCGTGCACGACGGCACGCTCCTCGCCGCCGGCGAGATGCTGCTCGGCGGCGTGACCTGCTGTGCCGATCAGTATTTTTTTCCGGACGCCGCCGCCCGCGCCTACCAGCACAGCGGCATGCGCGCCTTCCTCGGCCTGCCGGTACTCGACTTTCCGACGCCCTACGCCGCCGATGCGCACGCCTACCTGCAGACGGGGCTGGCCGTGCGCGACAGCTGGAAGCACGAAGTGCGGCTCGCGTTCGCGCTCGCGCCGCATGCGCCCTACACCGTCAGCGACGCAAGCTGGGAGCAGATCGTCGTGTACGCACGGCAGCTCGATCTGCCGATTCAGACGCACCTCCAGGAAACGCGCGCCGAGCTCGAGCAGAGCCTGGCCAGCCACGGAGCCAGTCCGCTGGCGCGGCTGGATCGGCTCGGCGTCACGGCCTCGGATTTCATCGCCGTGCACGCCGTGCACCTGCTCGATTCGGATATCGAACTGCTCGCCACGCACGGCTGCCAAGTGGTGCACTGCCCGGCGTCGAACCTGAAGCTCGCGAGCGGCTTGGCCCCGGTGATCCGCCTGCAGGCCCGCGGCATCAACGTCGCACTGGGCAGCGACGGCGCCGCGAGCAACAACCGCCTCGACGTACTCGCGGAAATGCGCCTGGCGGCGCTCATCGCCAAGTTCGCCACCGGCGATGCGGCGGCGTTGCCTGCCGCCGCGGCGCTACGCATGGCCACGCTCGGCGGCGCCACCGCCCTGGGCCTGGATGCGGCCATCGGCTCGCTGCGCGTGGGCAAGCAGGCCGACGCCGTCGCGGTGAACCTGGGCGCGTTCCAGCACCTGCCCTGCTACGACCCGCTCTCGCACCTGGTGCACGTCGCCGGGCGCGACCAGGTCAGCGACGTGTGGGTCGGCGGGGAGCGCGTGGTGCACACCGGTGCACTCACCACGCTCGACGCGGCCGATCTCGCCGCGCGCGCCCGGATGTGGCAGGAGCGGCTGCAGGCCGGATGAGGCCGCGGTCTATACTGGGCCCCATGTTGAATGCCGATCCGGCGGAGCTCGCGAAGTTCAGCGCCCTGGCACATCGCTGGTGGGATCCGACCAGCGATTTCAAGCCGCTGCACGACATCAATCCGTTGCGCCTGGAGTACATCGCGCGGCGCAGCCACGGGCTCGCCGGCAAGACGGCGCTCGACGTCGGCTGCGGCGGCGGCATTCTCGCCGAGGCAATGGCCGCCGCCGGCGCGAGCGTTACCGGCATCGACCTGTCCGACAAGGCTCTGGCCGTGGCCCAACTGCATCGGCTCGAGTCGGGCGTTGCCGTCGACTACCAACTTGTCGCCGCGGAAGCGCTCGCTGCCCAGCGCCCCGGCACGTTCGACATCGTCACCTGCATGGAGATGCTTGAGCACGTGCCGGAGCCGGCTTCGACCGTGGCCGCCTGCGCCACACTGGCCAAACCCGGCGGGTTGATCGTGTTCGCGACCATCAACCGCAATCCGAAGGCGTATCTGTTCGCCGTCATCGGTGGCGAATACCTGCTGCGCCTGCTACCCCGCGGCACGCACGATTACGCGCGCTTCATCAAACCCTCGGAACTGTCCGCCTTTGCCCGGCGCGCGGGGCTCGAGGCCGACGACCTGACCGGCATGACCTATAACCCGCTGACGCAAACCTACCGCCTCGCCGCGGACACCGCGGTCAACTACATTGCGACCTTTCACCGTGACCGCTGAGGACGTGGCGTACGCCGATGCGCGGGTGCTCCCGGTGCGCGCGGTGCTGTTCGATCTCGACGGCACGCTCGCCGACACCGCCGCCGACTTGGCCGCTGCGCTCAACCGCGTGCGCGCCGATCGCCAGCTGCCGCCGCTGTCCGTTGCGACCCTGCGTCCGCACGCCTCCGATGGCAGCCGCGGCATGCTCGGCACGGGACTGGGCGTGACCCATGACGATCCGCACTGGGAAGCGCTCAAGGATTCCTTCCTCGCCTACTACGCGGGGGCGCTGGCAGTGCACACGGTCCTGTTTGCCGATGCCCAGCCGGTGCTCGCCGAGATCGAGAGACGACAGCTGGCCTGGGGCATCGTGACCAACAAGGCCAGCCGCTTCGCCTTGCCGCTGCTCGAGTACCTGGCGCTGGCCACGCGCGCCAACGTGATCGTCTGCGGCGACACCACGGGTGAGACCAAACCGCACCCGGCGCCGCTGTTGCACGCCGCCACGCACCTCGGCATCGCGCCTGCCGCTTGCGTCTATGTCGGTGATGCGGAGCGCGACGTCGCCGCCGCGCGCGCCGCCGGCATGGCCGCGCTGGTCGCAAGCTACGGTTACATCGCCGCGGACATCGCGCCCGAGACCTGGGGCCCGGACGGATGCATTGCCTCGCTGTCGGCGCTGCTCGCCTGGCTTCCCGACCGGGTCAACGCCTAGGACGGGCAAGCCCCGGCATTCAGATACAGCCACTGCTGCGGCTTGTCCTCGCGCGTGCCCGACACAAACACGGGCTGGCTGCGCGTGAGCGGCTTGAGCACGGTGCCGGCGATGTCGTCGGGAATCGCCAGCGCGATGCCGTTGGCGCGCTCGACATGATCGCCGTTGCGCAAGCCCATCATGCCCGCAAACCCGCTCTGGTCGCGCACAACCAGCCCACCGGGTCCGGGCTGCAACAGGGCCTTCCAGGTGTCCGGCGTACCGACCATGCCCGAGAGGAGTTCCGCGTTAAGGCGGATAACCTGCCCCTTGAAGCCGGCCGGCGCGGCACAGGCCGCACGCTTCGGATTCGCGCTCGGCGGCGGCGCGCTTGCCTTGTCCGCCGCAGCCACGCGCAAGGCGACGTCGCGGCGCGCTCCGCCGTCGACCAGCGTGACGCCCTCGGGCTGCACCGACTCCAGGCGCACGCCCGGCGCAATGTCGCTGCCCGCAGCGATGAGCAGCGGGCCGCGCGGGCCGGCACGAAACAGCGCGTAGCCCCTGCCATCCCGCTGCGCAAACACCCCCAGCAGGCGCAACTCGCCCGCGCCGCTGCTCACCGGCTCGCCCGCGGCCGCGTGCGGCGCAGCGTTACCGAACAGGTGGGCCGCGGCGATGTGCCGCGGGAAGTCGCCTTCGACCGCGGGCGGGGCGATGCTCGCCGGCGCCGGCCCGAACCAGCGCCAACCCCAATAGGCGAGCACACCGGCGAGCAGCGCCAGCGCAACGAGCAGGCAGCCGGCCGCGACGAGTCGCCAGCGCCACGGCGGCGCGGCGGCCGGCGCGTATAATTCGGCTTCGCTCACGTTATCTCGTGCCCCGTTGAATCCGCAGCTTGCGCGCTTGCAACCGTATCCTTTCGAGCGGCTGCGAGCGCTCTTCGGCGCGGTCACCGCGAACCCGGCACACCCGCCGATCAATCTCTCGCTCGGCGAGCCCAAACATCCCACGCCCGCCCTGCTGCTGGAGGCGCTCGCGAGCGGCGCCAAGGGCCTCGCGAATTATCCCACAACAGCCGGCGCCCCCGCCCTGCGCGAGGCCATCGCGGCGTGGCTGCGGCGACGGCATGACCTGCGCGCGCTCGATGCGTTGACCCAGGTGCTGCCGGTGCTCGGCAGCCGCGAAGCGCTGTTCGCGTTCGCGCAAACGGTCATCGACCCGAGTCGCGTCGGCGCAACCGTGGTCGTGCCCAATCCCTTCTATCAGATCTACGAAGGCGCGGCGCTTCTCGCCGGGGCGACGCCGTACTACGTCAACAGCCTCGCGACCAACGGCTATGCGCCGCAATGGCAGGACGTGCCCGAACAGACTTGGACGCGGACCCAGCTCGTCTATGTCTGCTCCCCTGACAACCCGACCGGCCGCGTCCTGCGCCAGGACGAGTGGCAACGCCTGTTCGCACTCTCCGACCGCTACGGCTTCATCATCGCGGCCGACGAGTGCTACTCGGAAATCTATTTCGACGAAGCGCGGCCGCCGCTGGGCGCGCTGGCCGCAGCGCAGGCCTTGGGCCGCCAGGGCTATCCGCGGCTGGTAGCCTTCGGCAGCCTGTCCAAGCGCTCCAACGCGCCGGGACTGCGCTCCGGTTATGTCGCCGGCGACGCGGCGTTGCTCAAGGCCTTTCTGCTCTACCGGACCTACCATGGCGCGGCCATGTCGCCGGCGGTCGCGAGCGCCAGCATCGCTGCCTGGAACGACGAGACGCACGTGCGCGAGAACCGCGCTCAATACGCGCAGAAGTTCGCCCAACTCACGCCGCGCGTAGCGGCGGAGTGTCCGACTGCGCTACCCGAGGCGGCGTTCTATCTCTGGGCCCAAGTTCCCGGCGATGACGCCGCTTTCGCGCAGCGCCTGTACGCCGAGGAGGCGGTGTTGGTCCTCCCGGGCAGCTATCTGGCGCGCGACGATCACGCCGTGAACCCCGGGCACGGCTACATCCGCATTGCGCTCGTCGCCGGCTTGGACGAGTGCACCGAAGCCGTCGACCGGCTGGTGCGCTTCGCGCGCCGCGGCTTGCCCTAGAGGGGGCCATTTTGTCGGGGCCGGGCGCGCCCTGTCGCGTGGCCCGGGCGCGCCCATCGTGGCGCGTACAATCGGCGCGATGACGGAAGTAACGGCACTTTCAAGCACGCGCCCCGGCACCTGGTGGGCGCCCCTCTTCGCCGGCGTCCGCGGCGTGTCGTGGCTCTCACTCGGCCTCATCGTGGCCATCAACATGGGCGTGGCCGCCATCCTCTACACTGACGAGACCCGCGCCTTCTGGCATCCGCTGATCACCGCGCAATGCTGCGGCCTGTCGATCGCCTACGCCGTCAACGCGGCCGCACCTTGGGACAAGCCGCACCCGGTGTTGCGCCTGGTCGGCGCGGTGGTCGTCGGTAGCGCCATCGGGCTCATCCTGGTTTTTGCGATCAAGGGCTACCTGATCGGCGATGAACGCTACCGTCTCGAGACGGGGCTTATCAATACCGGCCAGCTCTGTTGGACCATGATTGCGTCCTGCATCATGGGCACGTTCATCAGCCTGTTCTTCATGCTCAAGTTCCAGGAAGCGCGGGCGCGGGCGCAAATGCTCAAGGCGGATGCCGACCGCCACAGGCTCTCCAAGCAGGCGCTCGAGGCCGAACTGAAGCTCATGCAGGCGCAGGTCGAGCCGCATTTCCTGTTCAACACGCTCGCTTCCGTGCAGTTCCTGACCGAGACCAACCCGCCGCAAGCGGGCATGATGCTTGGGCACCTGCTGGCGTACCTGCGCGCCGCCTTGCCGCAGTTGCGCTCGGACAGCACCACCCTCGGCCAGGAGATCGACCTCGCCCAGGCCTACCTGTCGATCATGCAGATGCGCATGGGCGCGCGGCTGGCCTTCGTCATCGCTGTGCCGGGGAGCTTTGCGCGAGCACCGCTTTGTCCCGATGTTGCTGCTGTCGCTGGTGGAGAACGCGATCAAGCACGGGCTCGAGCCGCGTGCCTCGGGCGGCACGATTCGACTCGAGGCACGCAGTAGCGGTGAGCACCTCATCGTGGCGGTGGTCGACGATGGCGGCGGATTGCGCGCCCAGATCGGCAACGGCGTGGGCCTAACCAACCTGCGCGAACGCCTGCAGGCGCTCTACGCCGGCAGCGCGCGCTTCAGCCTGGAAGAAGTGGCACCACACGGAGCGCGGGCGACTATCGAGATTCCGTTGGATGACAACGCGCGCTAGACAGCCGACGGCGCTCATCGCCGAGGACGAACCGATGCTGCGCGCCCAACTGCGGGCCCGGCTCACCCAGGCCTGGCCGGAGCTCGCCGTCGTTGCCGAAGCGGAGAACGGCGAGCAGGCCCTCGCCCTGCAGCGCGAGCTCGAGCCTGACATTGCGTTTCTCGATATCCGCATGCCGGTGAAGTCCGGGCTCGAAGTGGCCGACGCGCTCGCCGGCACCTGTCACGTCGTGTTCGTCACCGCCTACGATGAATATGCGGTGACCGCGTTCGAACAGGGCGCGGTCGACTATGTCCTGAAACCGGCGACCGCGGAGCGGGTGGCCAAGGTCGTCGAGCGCCTCAAGCAGCGTCTGCACCGACCCCCGGCCGACCTCGCCACCGTGCTTGCCCAGCTCGAGGCGCGCGAGTCGGGCGGCAAGCTGCAGTGGATCAGGGCCTCCCTCGGCGCCTCGATGCGGCTCATCCCGGTCGACGAGGTGCTGTACTTTCACGCCGAGGACAAGTACACCAAGGTCGTCACCGGCGAAGGCGAGGCACTGATCCGCAAGACGATCAAGGATCTGTTCGAGATGCTCGATAGCGAGCTTTTCTGGCAGGTGCATCGCGGCACCATCGTCAACCTGCGCGCCATCGCGCGGGTCGATCGCGACTACCGCGACCAGCCGCTGATCATCCTCAAGTTGCGCCCGGAGAAGCTCATCGTCAGTCGCACCTTCGCGCATCTGTTCAAGGCGATGTAGGCGGCGCCCGGTGCGGCGCGCCGCGCGCCACCGAGCAGGTAAAATGCGCTCTTTGCCGGCACGGGCCGCCTGCCAAGCCTGATGAGCACCCTGCAAGCCACGATCGACGCCGCCTGGGAAGGGCGCAGTACGCTCTCGCCGCAATCGGCGGGCGCGGAAGTCCGCGATGCGGTCGCCGGCGCGATCGCGGAACTCGATGCCGGCCGCCTGCGCGTCGCGGAGAAGGTGGCCGGCGTGTGGACCACGCACCAGTGGCTCAAGAAGGCGGTCCTGCTGTCGTTCCGGCTCGCCGACAACGTGCCCATGGGCGCGGCGGACGAGGCCCCGTTTCGCTTCTACGACAAGGTGCCCACCAAGTTTGCCCGCTTCGACGCGGCCGCCTTCGCCGCCGCGGGCGTACGGGTCGTGCCACCCGCCATCGCCCGCCACGGGGCCTACATCGCACGCAACGTCGTACTCATGCCCTCGTATGTCAACATCGGGGCTTACGTCGACGAGGGAACGATGGTCGACACCTGGGCCACGGTGGGTTCCTGCGCCCAGATTGGCAAAGGCGTCCACCTCTCCGGCGGGGTGGGCATCGGAGGGGTGCTTGAACCGCTGCAGGCCAACCCCACCATCATTGAAGACAACTGTTTCATCGGCGCCCGGTCGGAAGTCGTCGAGGGCGTCATCGTCGAGGAGAATTGCGTGTTGGGAATGGGCGTGTTCATCGGCCAGAGCACCAAGATCTACGATCGTGCCACCGGGCAGTTTGGCTACGGCCGCGTGCCGGCCGGCTCCGTGGTCGTCGCCGGCAGCCTGCCCTCGGGCGAGGGCAACTGCCACCTGTATTGCGCGGTGATCGTCAAGCAGGTCGACGCCCGGACTCGCGCCAAGACCAGCATCAACGAGCTGTTGCGCAGCTGACGCCCATGTCCGTTTCGCTCAAATCCGCCGAAGAGGTCGCCAAGATGCGCGTGGCCGGCGCGCTCGCCGCCGAGGTGCTCGACTACGTCACGCCGCATGTCACCGCGGGAGTGACCACGGGCGAACTCGACCAGCTCTGCCACGCCTACATGGTCGAGGTCCAGAACACCATTCCCGCGCCGCTGCATTACGCGCCGCCGGGATACCAGCCGTATCCGGCGTCAATCTGCACCTCGGTGAACCACGTCGTCTGTCACGGCATCCCGGGCGACAAGAAGCTCAAGAGCGGCGATATCGTCAATATCGACGTCACGGTGATCAAGGACGGATTCCACGGCGACACCAGCCGCATGTTCTATGTTGGCGCGCCGCCGATCCAGGCCCGGCGCCTGTGCGAAATCACCTACGAGGCGATGTGGCGCGGCATCCGCACCGTCGCGCCCGGGCGCACATCTGGGCGACATCGGCGCAACCATTCAGCGCCACGCCGAGGGCCACGGCTTTTCGGTGGTGCGCGAATTCTGTGGCCACGGCATCGGCCGCCAGTTCCACGAGGAACCGCAGGTACTGCACTACGGGCGTGCCGGCACGGGCCTTAAGCTCCAGCCCGGGATGGTGTTCACCATCGAGCCGATGATCAATGCCGGGCGGCCGGGCATTCGCTGCCTGGCCGATGGCTGGACCGTGGTCACCGCCGATCACAGCCTCTCCGCGCAATGGGAGCACACGGTGCTGGTCACCGACAGCGGTTACGAGGTGCTCACCGTTTCGCCCGGGGCACCGCCGCCGGCGCCGAGCTAAGGGCCCTTGGCCTCGAGCAGCGTCCTCGCCCCGGCCGCGAACCGCGCCGCCGCCACGGGGGTCGCACCCTGGAAACGCGAGCTCGACGCCGGCCGGCGCGGGCTGGAGGCTGCCTATCGCCTCCGGCTGCCGGCCGCGACGGCTGCTCGCCGCGCAGGCGCGGCTGACCGACCGGATCGTGCGTGGCCTCTGGGTTGCGGCCGATCCGCCGCCGGGCTGTGCGCTGGTCGCCGTCGGCGGCTACGGCCGCGGCGAGCTGTTCCCGCATTCCGACGTCGACATGGTGGTCCTGCTGCCGCAGCCACTCTCGCCAGATGCCACCGGGCACCGCGGCGCACCTCGAGCGCTTCATCGGCTCGTTGTGGGACACCGGCCTCGAGATCGGCCACAGCGTGCGCACCGTCGACGAATGCGAAGCCGAGATGGAAGGCGACGCGGTCATCCGCACCAGCTTGCTCGAGCGGCGGCTGCTGGCCGGCTCGCGCGCGCTCTATGTGCGCTTCGTGCGCCGCTTCGACGCCACGCTCGACGAGCGCGGCTTCTACGAGGCCAAGGCGCTGGAGCAGCAGCAGCGCCACCTGCGCTACCAGGACACGGCGTACAACCTCGAGCCGAACCTCAAGGAAAGCCCCGGCGGCCGGCGCGACCTGCAGACGATCCTGTGGATCGCGCGCGCCGCCGGCTTCGGCCATACCTGGCGCGAACTGGCCGCGCGCGGCCTGATGACCGCGCGGAAGCGCGCGAACTCGCGCGCAACGAAACCCTGATCGACGACCTGCGCATCCGCCTGCATTACCTCGCCGGCCGGCGCGAGGATCGACTGGTGTTCGACCTGCAAGGCGCGCTCGCCCGCGAGCTCGGCTTAACCGACACGCCCGTCGCGGCGCGCCTCCGAGCAGCTGATGCAGCGCTACTATCGCGCCGCCAAATCGATCCGGCAGCTCAACGTCATCCTGCTGCAGAACCTGCGCGCGCGGCTGTTTCCGGCGGAGGTCAAGGTGCAACCGATCGACGCCGATTTCCAGGCGGTCGACGAGTTGCTCGACATCAAGGACGAGGAGCTGTTCAGCAAGCGTCCGGGTGCGATCCTCGACAGCTTTCTCACGCTGCAGCGCCACCCGGAGCTCAAGGGCATGTCGGCGCCGACCCTGCGCGCGCTCTGGCGCCACCGCAAGCGCGTCGATGCGGCGTTCCGCCGCGATCCGGAAAATCGCGCCCGCTTCCTGGCGATCCTGCGCGAGCCGCACGGCGTGACCCACGAACTGCGGCGCATGAACCAGTACGGCATCCTCGGCCGTTACATCCCGGCCTACGGGCGCATCGTCGGGCAGATGCAGCACGACCTGTATCACGTCTACACCGTCGACGAGCACATCCTGATGGTGATTCGCAATCTGCGCCGCTTCACCGAGGCCCAGCATGCGCACGAGTATCCGCTCTGCTCCCGGCTGATCGCCGACTTCGCGCGGCCCGAGGTGCTCTACCTCGCGGCCCTGTTCCACGACATCGCCAAGGGCCGCGGCGGCAACCACTCGCACCTGGGTGCCAGCGACGCGCGGCGCTTCTGCCGTCAGCATGGCCTGGCCGCGGCGGACGCGCGCCTGGTCGCGCTGGCTGGTCGAAGAGCACCTGGCGATGTCGCTCACTGCGCAGAAGCAGGACATCACCGACCCCGCGGTCGTGGCGGCGTTTGCCGCCAGGGTGCGCACCGAAAGGCGCCTGGCCGCGCTCTATCTGCTGACCGTGGCCGACATTCGCGGCACCAGTCCCCGGGTCTGGAATGCCTGGAAGGCGAAACTGCTTGAAGACCTGTTTCACGCCACGCGGGCACGCCTGACCGGGCGCGCGGCAACGGCAAGCCTGGATGACAGCCTGGAAGCGCGCCGGGTGGAGGCCGCGCGGCAACTGCGCCTGTACGCCATTCCCGAGGGCGCGGAGCGCGCGCTGTGGAGCAAGCTCGACAGCGTGTATTTCCAGCGCCACACCGCCGACGAGATCGCCTGGCACGCGCGCCAACTCTATTTTCGCGTCGCCGGCCAGGAGCCGGTGGTCAGGGCCCGCCTGTCACGCTCCGGCGCCGGGCTGCAGGTAATGATCTACCTGCCGGACCAGAAAGAACTGTTCGCGCGCATCTGCGGCTTCTTGGGCCGGGCCCGGCTGTCGATCCTCGACGCCAAGGTTCACACCACCGGCCACGGTTACGCGCTCGATACGTTCATGGTGCATGACCCGGTCAACGCCCACGCCGCCTACCGCGCCGTCACCGGCTACATCGAATTCGAGTTGAAGCGCCTGCTTGCCGAGCGAGCGCCCCTCGAACCGCCGCCGATCGGCCGCATGAGCCGCCACCTCAAGCACTTTCCGCTCACGCCGGAGGTGCGCCTGTTTCCCGACGACAAGGGCACGCACTATATCCTCGAGATCGTCGCCGGCGACCGGCCGGGGCTGCTCGCCCGATCGCCTATACGCTGGCCAAGGCCAACGTCAACGTCGCCAGCGCCAAGATCAACACCCTGGGGGAGCGGGCGGAGGACGTGTTCCTGCTCGAGGGCGCCCGGCTGCACGACGAGGCGGCGCTGCTGCGACTGGAGACCGCTCTCTACGAGCAGCTACAGCTCGGCTGACGCAGGCGCGGCCGCGCCGCGCGCCTCACTCGTCGACTAGCTCCGCGTCGGGGAACAGCACGTCGGTATAGCCCAGCAGTCGCAGGTCGCGCATGCGCATCGGGTAGAGGATGCCGTCGAGATGATCGCATTCGTGCTGCACGACGCGGGCGTGGAAACCGTCGGCCTCGCGCTGGATCGGCTGGCCATCGGGCGCGAAGCCGGTGTAGCGCAGGCGCGTGAAACGCGGCACCTGGCCACGCAGGCCCGGGACCGACAGGCAACCTTCCCAGCCTTCCTCCATCTCGGCGGTGAGCGGCGTGAGCAGCGGGTTGATCAGTTCGGTGTACGGCACCGGATCCTGGTCCGGATAGCGCTCGTTGTGCTCGAAGCCGAAGATCACCACGCGCAGGCCCACGCCAATCTGCGGCGCAGCCAGCCCGGCGCCGTGCGCGGCGATCATTGTCTCGCGCATGTCCGCGATGAGCTGCATCAGTTCCGGCGTCGGGTAGCGCTCGACCGGTTTGGCGCGCTCCAGCAGGCGCGGATCGCCCATGCGCAGAATCGGTAGGATCACGTCACCCCCTCGGCGGCCGGTGCGGCGCGCCCGGCAACGGCAGCCAGGCGGTTCATGCGGCCCCCTCCTGCACCACCTGGTCGATGAGCTTCTTCGCCTTGTCCATGGCGGACTCCAGAATGCCCGCGATGCGCTCGATCGAGACCACCTGCGTGCTGTCGCCGCGCCCGGCGGCATGGTTGACGATCACGGCGAGCACGGCGTAGGCGATGCCGAGCTCCCGCGCCAGCGCCGCCTCGGGCATGCCGGTCATGCCCACCAGGGTCGCGCCATCGCGTTCCATGCGGTTGATCTCCGCGGCGGTCTCCAGGCGCGGCCCCGAAACCGCGCCATAGACGCCCCCGTCGTGCAGCGCCACGCCGGCGGTGCGCGCGGCGGCGAGGCAGCGCCGGCGCAGCTCGGCGCTGTACGGATGGGTGAAATCGACATGCATGACGGTGCGATCCTCGCCGTCAAAAAAGGTATTGTGCCGGCCGCTGGTGTAGTCGATGAGCTGATCGGGCAACACCAGCTCGCCGGGCACGCAGTTGCCGGCGATCGCACCGACCGACGCCACGGCCAGGACCGTATCGACGCCGCGATGCTTGAGCGCCCACAGGTTGGCGCGGTAATTGACGCGGTGCGGCGGTATGGTATGGCCGTGGCCATGGCGCGCGAGAAAGACTACGTCGCGCCGGGCCAGCTGGCCGAAGACGAGGGCCGATGACGGCTCGCCATAGGGCGTGCGGACCACTTCGCGGTGCGCAACGGCGAGCGTCGACAGTCGGGTTAGCCCGCTGCCGCCGATGATGGCCAGCATGGAATCTTCTCTGCAGGAAAGCGCTTTGCGCGTACCGTTCGTCGGGGAAACCGCACCCGCATCCGGCGTGCCAGTTGTTACTTTGCTTGAGCTTGGTTATTCTTGTCAATTCATGACATTGTCACGGCCGGGTCACGACCCGGCCCAGCCGCTCGCCGCGAGGCCTAATCCATGTACCTCGACCGACTGTTCAAGCTGATGGCGGAGAAGCAGGCCTCGGACCTGTTCATCTCCTGCGGCGCGCCGATCAATATCAAGATCAACGGCATCGTCTCGCCCATCTCCACCCAGCCGATGGACGTCGAGACCGTCCGCCGCGTCGCCTACGAGCTTATGACCAAGGATCAGGCGCGCGAGTTCGAAAACGAGATGGAGATGAACCTCTCCTACCTCGATCGCAGCGTCGGCAACTTCCGGATCAACATCTTCCGCCAGCGCGGTACGATCTCCCTGTGTATCCGCTATGTGCGCAGCAACGTGCCTCCGTTCGAGGACCTGAAGCTGCCCTCGGTGCTGCAGAACCTGGTGATGGAAAAACGGGGCCTCGTGCTCATCGCCGGCGCCACCGGCTGCGGCAAGTCGACGACCCTGGCGGCGCTCATCGACTACCGCAACAACAACAAGTCCGGACACATCCTCACGCTCGAGGACCCCATCGAGTACCTGTTCGAGCACAAGCAGTCGATCGTCAACCAGCGCGAGATCGGCGTGGACACCCAGAACTACAACAAGGCGCTGGGCAACGCGTTGCGCGAGGCGCCGGACCTGATCATGATCGGCGAGGTGCGCGACCGGGAGACAATGCAACAGGCGCTGCTGCATACGCTCACCGGCCACCTCTGCCTGTCGACGCTGCACGCCAACAACAGTTATCACGCCCTGTCGCGGATCATCAACATGTTCCCTTATGATGCGCGCTCGGGCCTGCTCTCCGACCTGTCGATCGGATTGCGCGCGATCATTTCCCAGCGCCTGGTGCGCAACAAGGAAGGTGAGCAGCAGCCGGCCGTGGAAATCCTGCTTAACACCTCGCTCATCGCCGAACTGATCAAGAACGGCGAGATCACCCAGATCAAGGAGGCGATGGAACAAAGCCTCTACCCGGGATCGCAGACCTTCGAGCAGGCGCTCTGCCGCCTCTACCTCGACGGCGTGGTCGCCTACGAAGAGGCGCTTGCCGCTTCTGACTCGCCGACCAACCTGGCGTGGCTGGTGAACCAGAACACGCCCGCCCCGCGCACCGACTACGACGAGAGCGACGATGCCGGTACGCACCACCGTGCCAGCGGCAGCCTGACCAAGCTCGAGATTGATCCGGAGTTCCTGAACCGCGAGCACTGACGGCGGAGCCCCGCCTCCGGCCGCGCGACCACGATGGGGCCCCACGCCACGCTCGAGCTCGCCCGCGAGCTCATCGCGCGCCGTTCGCAGACGCCCGACGACGGCGGTTGCCAGGATCTCATCAAAGCGCGCCTGGAGGGCATTGGCTTTCGCTGCGAAACGCTGCGCTGCAACGGCGTCACCAACCTCTGGGCGCGGCGCGGCCAGGCGCGACCGGCAGTCTGCCTTGCCGGCCACACCGACGTCGTACCCCCAGGACCGCTTACCGCCTGGAGCTCCGATCCGTTCACCCCGACCGAGCGCGACGGACGGCTCTACGGCCGCGGCGCCGCCGACATGAAATCCTCGCTGGCGGCCTTTGTGGTCGCGGTCGAGCAATTCGTCGCCGCGCACCCGGCGCACCCCGGATCGATCGCGCTGCTGATCACGTCCGACGAGGAAGGACCGGCCATTGACGGCACCGTGCGCGTGGTCGAGCGGCTCAAGGCCGAGCCGGCACGCAGCTCGACTATTGCATCGTGGGCGAACCCTCGTCGGTCGAGCGACTCGGCGACATGATCAAGAACGGACGGCGCGGCACGCTGTCGGGCACGCTGCGCGTGCGCGGCGTACAGGGCCACATCGCCTATCCCCACCTGACGCGCAACCCGATCCACCTCGCCGCGCCCGTCATCGCCGAGCTCGCCGGCATGCATTGGGACGAAGGCAACGAATATTTTCCGCCGACCTCGTGGCAGGCGTCGAACATCCACGCCGGCACCGGGGCGACGAACGTCATCCCGGGCTTCCTCGAGCTCACGTTCAATTTCCGCTATGCCACCGCCAGCTCGCAGGAGAGCCTGCAGGCACGGTTGGAGGCCGTGCTGCAGCGCCACGGGCTCGACTATGAGCTCCTGTGGACCGGCGCCGGGGCCCCCTATCTGACGCCACGCGGCGAGCTCGTCCGCGTCGCTACCGAGGCAATCGGTGCGGTGTGCGGCATCGTGCCCGAAGTTTCCTGCACCGGAGGCACCTCCGACGGGCGCTTCATTGCCGCGGTGTGTCGCGAGATCATCGAACTGGGTCCGGTCAACGCCACCATCCACAAGCTCGATGAGTGTGTCGCCATCGCCGAGCTCGAGCCGCTGACCGCGCTGTATCGTGGCATACTGGAGCGACTGCTGCTCACCGCTACGCCCCAATGAGCACCCTCACCCAGGAACTGGAAACCGTCCGCGACTGGCTGCGCTACGCCGTGTCGCGCTTTGTGGCGACCGGGCTGTATTTTGGGCATGGCACAACCAACGCCTACGACGAGGCCGCCTACCTGCTGCTGCACACCCTGCACCTGCCGCTCGACCGCCTGGAGCCGTTCCTCGACGCGCAACTGACCCATGCCGAGCGCGAGGAAGTGCTCGATATCATCGCCCGCCGCGTCAACGAGCGCATGCCCGCCGCCTACCTCACGCGCGAGGCGTGGCTGGGCGAGCACCGCTTCTACGTCGACGAGCGCGTGCTCATTCCGCGCTCGTATATCGCCGAGCTGCTGGGCGAGGGCCTCAGTCCGTGGATTGCGCAGCCGGAGAGCATCCAGACCGCGCTCGACCTGTGCACCGGCTCGGGATGCCTCGCCATCCTCATGGCGCACCAGTTCCCGGACGCCGACGTCGATGCTGCTGACGTCTCCTCCGATGCGCTCGCGGTGGCGCTGCGCAACGTCGCCGACCACGGCGTGCAGGGCCGGGTCAACCTGATTCGCTCCGACCTGCTGTCCAACCTCACCGGCAAGCAATACGATCTCATCGTCAGCAACCCGCCCTACGTGACGGCGGTGGCGATGGAGGAATTGCCGCCCGAGTACCGGCACGAGCCGCAACTGGCGCTCGCCGGCGGTGACGATGGCCTGGACGCGGTGCGCACGATTCTGGCGCGCGCTGCCGATTTCCTAAGTCCCGAGGGCCTGCTGGTGGTCGAGGTGGGAGCCAACCGCGAGGCCACCGAGGCGGCATTCCCGCGCCTGCCGTTCACCTGGCTTGCAACGCCATCGTCTGAAGAGAGCGTGTTTCTCCTGCGGCGCCAAGATCTGCTCGCCGCACAGCGCGCCGCTGCCTAAGGCGGCGCGACTACTCGGCAACCAAACCGAAGAAGCTGCGGATGCGCCGCACCAGCTCGTTGGCGCGCGTACCGGTGGCGCGCGCCCGCGCGTCGGCGGAGAGCGAGGCGAGCGTCGCGTCGTTCGCCGCCTGCCGCGCCGCGACCGTCTTGGACATCGCGTCGGCCAGCTCCGGCCGGGCGCGGATGACGGCTTCGAAACCGCGCTTGTCGAGTCGGTAACACAGGGCGTCAGTTTCGGCCACCACGTTCGCGGTGCGCGCCTGGCCGGTGAGCAAGCCCATTTCGCCGAAGAACGCCGGCGCCGCGAGCTTGGCCAGCCGGTGCCGCCCGGCGGGCATCCCCGGATCGGCTTCGCGGAAGATGCCGACTTCGCCGCGCGCCAGGATATAGAGCGAGTCGGAGGGCTCGCCCTGCTTGGTGGCGAGGTCCCCGGCGGCGAAAGGCGTCGGAACCAGCTGCATAGCCAGCGCCCGGGCCTCGTCGTCGGTGAGCGCAGCGAAGAGCTCCAGCGAATGCAGCAACCCGACCCGCGCGGCACCCTCGTGCTCGACCCGCGCCGCCTGCGCCTGGCGCGCCGAATGCATGAAAATCTCCGTGCGCGCGATCGGGATTTCCATTCCCGCGCGGCCGAGCGCCGCATAGATGTGCACGCGCATGCGCGAGTCGGTCGTCAGGTAGGTCTTGATGTCGGTCAGCCAGTAATAGACGATGTACTTGATCGCCGTGCCGTCGAAGCCGGCACATACGCTTTGCGGCAACGGGTTGGCGGCGACATACGGAATTTCGACCCGCTCCAGGGCGGCGGACACTACCGCGAGCACCTGGCCCGGGGTCCATTCGTAGCCGACGGAGAACTCGATCGGCCGCCGCCAGGGAATGCGCAGATCGCCGCGCCGCCCGAGCAGCGTCACGCGGTTCTTCATCAGGTCGGCGTTGGGAATGACGATGGTGACGTTGTTGACCGTGGCCAGCGCCGTGTAGCGCCAGCGCACGCTGACGATTTCCCCGACTGCCCCATCGATCTCGATCCAGTCGCCGATGCGGCAGGTGTTGTCGGCTTGGACGGAAATGCCGCCGATTAGGTTGCCGAGCATCGCCTGTGCCGCAAAACCGATGGCCGCAGCCAAGGTGGTGGCCGACACCGTGATGGCGGTCAGATTCACGCCCACCGCATCCATGCGGAACAATGCATAGACGATCAGCGCGACGGCAAGACTCACTTCGCCGAGAATGCGCGGCACCGCCTTGCGCGCCAGCAGCACCCCAGTGACGAAGCCGACGAAAATGCGGATGTTGCCGACGGCGACAATCAGCAGGCAGATCTCGCGTGGCACCACCGCGATGGTCAGGTGCGAGGGAATGACCTGGTAGCGCTCAACCAGGGCGAGCGCACAGAGTCCGACCACGATGATGCACAGCGTGATCACGACCGAGCGCCGCAGCTCCGGCCGCGAACGCATCGTGATCAGGCCGAAGAGCAGGGCGACGGCGCTGAACCACAGCGCTTCCTGAACCGTGATCGATTCAACCATCGGTGACGCGTCCCTCCCTGGCCGTCGCGGCGCGGCGTGCTCGCGCGGATTATACGGCCAAGGCGACCGGCCCCACGGCCTGGTAGCGAATCACGCTAGAATGGCCGCCGTCCCCGCTCAATCTGTCTCGCCTCAATCGATGCGTACCGGTGGTCGCATACTCGTCGACAGCCTTCTGCAGCAAGGCGTCGAGCTTGCCTTCTGCGTGCCCGGCGAGAGCTATCTGCCGGTGCTCGACGCACTCTACGACGTGCGCGAGCGGCTGCGGCTGATCGTTTGCCGCCAGGAAGGTGGCGCTTCCTATATGGGCGAAGCGTACGGCAAGCTCACCGGTCGGCCGGGGATCGTGTTCGTCACGCGTGGCCCCGGCGCCTCCAACGCCGCGATCGGCATCCACACCGCAGCCCAGGACTCCACGCCGCTTATCGTCTTCATCGGCCAGGTCGGCAGCGACTTCGCCGATCGCGAGGCGTTCCAGGAGATCGACTATCGGCGCATGTACGGTGGCAGCGTCAAGTGGGTGGCGGAGATACAACGTGCGGAGCGCGTGCCCGAATACGTCGCGCGCGCCTTTCGCGTCGCGCTCTCCGGCCGGCCCGGCCCGGTGGTGCTGGCGCTGCCCGAAGACATGCTCACGGCGCAAGCCGAGGTCGCCGACGTGGCGCGCGTGGTGATGCCGGCGACCGCTCCCCCCGCGCCGGCCCTGGCGCACTTGCGGAGCCTGCTCGCCGGCGCCAAGCGGCCCCTGGTGCTGGCCGGCGGCAGCGGCTGGAGCACACCGGCCTGCCGCGATCTGGCCGCCTTTGCCGTAGCCAACGCGCTGCCGGTCGCCTCCGCCTTTCGCAACCAGGACGTGTTCGACAATCGCCATTCCCACTATGCCGGCGACGTCGGTATCGGCGTTAATCCGAAGCTCGCCGCGCGCGTGCGCGATGCCGACGTGCTGCTGGTGATCGGTGAACGCTTAGGCGAGATGGTGACCGGCGGCTACGCGTTGCTCGAGGCGCCCCAGCCCAAGCCCGCCCTCATTCACATCCACCCCGGTGCCGAAGAGTTGGGACGGGTGTATCAGCCGGCGCTGGCGATCGAAGCCGCGCCCGGGGCCGCCTGCGCGGCGCTCGCGGCGCTGGCGCCCATCGAGGCACCGGCCTGGGCCGGCAGCGCCGCCGCGGCGCATGCCGAGTACCTCGCCTGGCAGACCCCGCAATCCATGCCGGGCGCGCTCGACCTGTGGCAGGTCGTCGCCGACTTGCGCGCGCTCCTGCCGGAGGATGCGATCCTCGCCAACGGCGCGGGCAACTACGCCGCGTGGGTGGCTCGCCTGTACCGCTATCCGCGCTATCGCACCCAGCTCGCACCCTACAACGGGTCGATGGGTTATGGCGTACCCGCGGCGGTCGCCGCCAAGGCGCTGCATCCGGACCGGGTGGTCATTTCCTGGAACGGCGACGGCTGCTTTCTCATGAACGGCCAGGAACTCGCCACCGCCGTGCAATACGGCCTGGCGGTGGTGTTTATCATCATCGACAACGCGATGTACGGCACCATCCGCATGCATCAGGAGCGCACCTATCCGACACGCGTCTATGGCACCGACCTGGTCAATCCCGATTTCGCCGCGCTGGCGCGGGCCTACGGCGCGCACGGCGAGACGGTCAATCGCACCGAGGAGTTTGGCCCGGCCCTGGAGCGCGCGCTCGCGGCCAACCGCCCGGCGCTGCTGCACCTGCGCATCGACCCGGAGGCGATCACCATGAACACCACCATCGGCGCGCTGCGCGCGCACAGCGCCGGCGATCCGCGCTGACGCCGCAACCAGCGCATGGCCGCTCTCCCGCCTGACGCGGTGCTCGCCGTCTCCGACCTGGCGGTCGAGTTTCGCACCGCCGAGCGCACGGTGAGCGCGGTGCGCGGGGTGTCGTTCCACGTTGCCCGGGCCGAGACAGTGGCCATCGTCGGCGAATCCGGGTCCGGCAAGTCGGTGACGGCGCTCTCGGTGCTGCGCCTGGTCGAGCACGGCGGCGGCCACATCCTGTCAGGCAAGCTCGAGTTCTTGCGCCCCGGCGGAGAGCACATCGATCTGGCGCGAGCCGATGCCGCGACGCTGCGCGCGATTCGCGGCGCCGAGATCGCCATGATCTTCCAGGAACCGATGACCTCGCTCAACCCGGTGTACACCGCCGGCGAGCAGATCGCCGAATCGATCCGGCTGCATCAGGGCAAGGACTACGCCGCGGCACGGCGCGAGGCCCTGCGCATGCTCGAGCAGGTGCGCATCCCGGAAGCCGGCCAGGTGCTCGGCCGCTACCCGCATCAGCTGTCCGGAGGCATGCGCCAGCGCGTGATGATCGCCATCGCCCTGTCCTGCAAGCCGGCACTGCTCATCGCCGACGAGCCGACCACGGCGCTGGACGTGACCATCCAGGCGCAGATTCTCCAACTCATCCGGCAGCTGCAGGCCGAGATGCACATGGCGGTGATCTTCATCACCCACGACATGGGTGTCGTCGCCGAGGTCGCCGAGCGGGTGCTGGTCATGTACCGCGGGGAACTGGTCGAGCAAGGCAGCGCCGAGACCATCTTTCACGCCCCACGCCATCCCTACACCCGCGCCCTGCTCGCCGCTGTGCCGCGCCTGGGGTCGATGCAGGGCACCGATCGGCCGGCGCGCTTCCCGCTGCTCCAGACCGAAGGCCTCGCCGCCGCCCCGGAGGCCGCGGCGGCGGCGCCAGACCCGGGCCCGCCGCTGCTCAAGGTGCGCGGCCTGAAGACCTGGTTCGACGTGCCCGGCGGATTCTTTGGCCGCGTGCAACGCCGCGTGTACGCGGTCGAGCAGGTGAGCTTCGATCTGCACGCGCGCGAAACCCTGGCGCTGGTCGGCGAATCCGGCTGCGGCAAGTCCACCACCGGCCGCTCGCTGCTGCGCTTGGTCGATATCGCCGGCGGTGCCATCGAATTCGAGGGCCGCGACATCGCCCAGCTGCCCTCCGATCAGGTGCGCCCACTGCGCCGCGAGATCCAGATGGTATTCCAGGATCCGTACGCCTCGCTCGATCCGCGTCTCACGGTCGGCTTTTCGGTGGCCGAGCCGCTCTACGTGCACGGCACGCCACGCGGCGCGGAAGCCGAGGAGCGGGTGGCGTGGCTGCTGCGCCATGTCGGCTTGTCGCCCGATTACGCGCAGCGCTATCCGCACGAGTTCTCGGGCGGTCAGCGCCAGCGTATCGCCATCGCCCGCGCGCTGGCGCTGCAACCGAAGCTCATCATCGCCGACGAGGCGGTCTCGGCTCTCGACGTGTCGATCCGGGCGCAGATCATCAACCTGCTGCTCGACCTGCAAGCCGAATTCGGGCTTTCCTACCTGTTCATCTCGCA
Organism: uncultured beta proteobacterium; assembly: GCA_963777455.1. Taxonomy (GTDB): domain Bacteria; phylum Pseudomonadota; class Gammaproteobacteria; order Burkholderiales; family Casimicrobiaceae; genus PALSA-1003. The sequence continues at coordinate 257,441 of CAVZQQ010000003.1, read as the reverse complement.
CGACATGGCCGTGGTCGAGCGCATCAGCCACCGGGTGGCGGTGATGTACCTGGGGCAGATCGTGGAAATCGGCCCGCGCCGCGCCATCTTCGAACAGCCGCGGCATCCCTACACGCGCAAGCTCATGGCGGCGGTGCCCATTGCCGACCCGGCGCGACGACGCCGTCAAACCGAGCTATCATCCGATGAGTTGCCCAGCCCCATCCGCGCCGTCGGCGACGAGCCGGTCGTGCTGCCGCTCGAGCAGGTGGGACCGGATCACTACGTAGCGACACACCCCATCGGCGGCGCGTACTGATCGGTTCCGCTACCGCCGCCGCGATGGCCCATCCCACTGCACTCGGAGGTATCGCATGAAACCCCTGCCTCGCCTGAATTGGTTGATTGCGCTGGCGCTGGGCGCCGTGGTCGCTGGGCCCGCCCTGGCCGCCAAGGACGTGGTGTTCGCCGTCGCCTCCACCTTCACCACCACCGACCCGTACGACGCCAACGACACGCTGTCGCAGGCGATGGCCAAGTCGTTCTACGAAGGCCTGTTCGGCTTCGACAAGAACATGAAGTTGATCCCGGTGCTCGCCGAAAGCTACGAAGTGAGCAAGGACGGCCTGGTCTACACCATCAAGCTCAAGAAAGGCATCAAGTTCCATGACGGGACCGATTTCAAGGCCGAGGCCGTCAAGGTGAACCTCGATCGAGCCACCAATCCGGACAACCGGCTCAAGCGCTACGGCCTGTACAACAACAACATCGCCAAGACCGAGGTCGTCGACGACTATACCGCCCGCATTACGCTCAAGACGCCCTTCTCGCCGTTCATCAACCAGCTCGCCCATCCGTCGACGGTCATGATCAGTCCGGCCGCGCTCAAGCAGTGGGGGAGCAAGGACATCGCCTTCCATCCGGTCGGCACCGGCCCCTTCAAGTTCGTCGAATGGAAGCAGACCGACTATCTCAAGGTCGTGAAATTCGACGGCTACTGGAAGAAAGGCTATCCGAAGATCGACTCGATCACCTGGAAGCCGGTCGTCGACAATAACTCGCGCGCCGCGCTGATGCAGACCGGCGAGGCGCAGTTCACGTTTCCGGTGCCCTATGAGCAGGCCGAAGTGCTCAAGGCCAGGCCCGACCTCGAGGTGGTCGCCGCGCCGTCGATCGTGCTGCGCTACCTGGCGATGAACACGTTGCAGAAGCCATTCGACAACCCCAAGGTGCGCCAGGCCATCGCCTACGCCATCAACAAGGAGGCCCTCGCCAAGGTCGCCTTCAGCGGTTACGCGACGCCAGCCGATGGCGTAGCCCCGGAAGGCGTGGAATACGCAGTCAAGATCGGGGTCTGGCCCTACGATGTGGCCAAGGCCAAGCAGCTGCTGAAGGAGGCCGGGTACCCGGACGGCTTTGAGACCGAGCTGTGGTCGGCGTACAACCACTCCACCGCGCAGAAGGTCACGCAATTCCTGCAGCAGCAACTGCAGCAGGTCGGCATCAAGACCAAGATCACGCTGCTCGAGGCCGGCCAGCGCGTGGAGAAGGTCGAAAGCTGGCCGGATCCGGCGACGGCGCCGGTGCGCCTGTACTACGTCGGCTGGTCGACATCGACCGGCGAAGCGGACTGGGCGCTGCGCCCACTGCTCGACAGCGAATCCTGGCCGCCGAAGCTATCCAACAACGCCTATTACAAGAACGCCAAGTTCGACGCCGATATCAAGGATGCGCAACTGACAACCAATCCGGCCGAGAAGGCGAGGCTGTACAAGGACGCGCAGGAGGTCGCCTATCACGATGCGCCCTGGGCGCCGCTCGTGGTCGAGAAGCTGCTCTCGGCGCACAACAAGAAACTGACCGGTGTGTACGTGATTCCCGACGCGTCGTTCAATTTCACCGACGTCGATCTGCACTAGCGGCCCGCTTGCTCGCCCGCGCGTCCGGCGGTCGGAGGCGCGGGCCGATCCCGCACCGGAGTCGCCGCCGCGCCTCGCGCCATGCTGCAGTACCTCGTCCGCCGCCTGCTCGGCCTGATCCCGACCCTGCTGCTCGTCGGCATCCTGGTATTCCTGTTCGTGCACCTGCTGCCGGGCGATCCGGCGCGCCTGGCCGCCGGTCCGGACGCGACCCCGGAAACGGTCGTACTGGTGCGCCAGGATCTGGGCCTGGATCGATCCCTGCCGGAACAGTTTCTGCGCTTCTCCGGCGGGGTGCTCCGCGGGGACTTCGGCCGCTCGCTGCGCACCAAGCGGCCGGTGTCCACCGAAATCGGCGAACGCTTCTGGCCGACCTTCTGGCTTACCGTCACCAGCATGGCCTGGTCGGTGCTCATCGGCATGGCCATCGGCATCGCCTCCGCCGTGTGGCGCAATCGCTGGCCCGACCGCGTAGGCATGACGCTCGCCGTGTCCGGCATCTCCTTTCCCGCCTTCGCGCTGGGCATGCTGCTCATGCAGATCTTCGCGGTGCGACTGAACTGGCTGCCCACGGTGGGCGCCGATACCTGGCGCCACTACATACTGCCGTCGCTGACGCTGGGCGCTGCCGTCGCCGCCATCATGGCGCGCTTTACGCGCTCATCGTTCCTGGACATTCTGCAGGAGGACTACGTGCGCACCGCGCGTGCCAAGGGGCTGCCGGAGAGCCTGGTGATCATCAAGCATGCGCTGCGCAACGCGCTCATCCCCGTGGTTACCATGATGGGCCTGCAGTTCGGCTTCCTGCTCGGCGGGTCGATCGTGGTCGAGGTCGTCTTCAACTGGCCCGGCATGGGGCGCCTGCTGGTCGACGCGGTCGACATGCGCGACTATCCGGTGATCCAGGGACTGGTGCTGCTGTTTTCGTTCGAGTTCGTGCTCATCAACCTGGTCGTCGACGTGCTCTACGCCGTGATCAATCCGCAGATCCGCTACCGATGACCACCGCCACCAGCGCGCCGCGTCGCCGCGACCGAGGTGCGCACGCCGTGGACGCGAGTTCTGGCGCAAGTTCCGCAAGCAGCACGTCGCCGTCGTCGCCGGGCCTGTTCGTCGTCGCTGCTGGTCGTGCTCGCCGTCGCCGCGCCGTGGATCGTTCCCTATGACGCCGAGAACTATTTCGACTACGACAGCCTCAACGCGCTGCCCTCGGCCCAGCACTGGTTCGGCGTCGACCCGCTCGGGCGCGACATCTTCAGTCGCATCCTGATGGGCGCGCGCATCTCGCTTACCGCCGGCTTCGTGTCGGTCGCCGTCGGGGCGGTCGTCGGCACGGCCATGGGACTCGTGGCCGGCTACTACGAAGGCTGGTGGGACCGCATCATCATGCGCCTGTGCGACGTGCTGTTCGCGTTTCCGGGCATCCTGCTCGCCATCGGCATCGTCGCCATCCTCGGCGGCGGCATGGTAAACGTGATCATCGCGGTGGCGATCTTCAGCATTCCGACCTTCGCCCGCCTGGTCCGCGGCAACACGCTCTCGCTCAAGCACCTGACCTTTATCGAGGCGGCGCGCAGCATCGGGGCATCGGACTGGACCATCGTCATGCGCCACATCTTTCCGGGGACGATCGCCGCGGTCGTCGTGTATTTCTCCCTGCGCATTGGCACCTCGATCATCACCGCGGCGAGCCTGTCCTTCATCGGCATGGGCGCCCAGCCGCCCACGCCCGAATGGGGCGCGATGCTCAACGAGGCGCGCGCCGACATGATGACCTCGCCGCACGTGGCGCTTTTCCCGAGCCTGGCCATTTTTCTGACCGTGCTCGCCTTCAACCTGCTCGGCGACGGCTTGCGCGACGCGCTCGACCCGAAGATCGAAAGGAGGTGAACGCGATTCCGTGGCCTGCGGCCCGCTTCAGGCGTCGGTCGTGGCGCAGGCGACCGACGGGCCGAGCTTCTCCTTGGCGCGGGCAACCTGCACGCTGTCGGGCAAGGCCACGCCGTTCTTGGCGGCGATGATCTCTGCCAGGATCGAGATCGCGATCTCCGGTGGCGTGCGGCTGCCGATGTAGAGCCCGATGGGCCCGTGCAGCCGCTCGATCTGTTCGGGCCGCAAGTCGAATTCCTCGAGCCGCTTGCGGCGCTCGGCATTGTTAGCACGCGAACCGAGCGCGCCGACATAAAACGCCGGCGATTTGAGCGCCTCCATGCAGCGCCAGGTCGTCAAGCTTCGGATCGTGCGTCAGGGCCACCACGGCGCAGCGTTCGTCGGGGCACATGGCCACGACCGTGTCATCGGGCATCGTCTTCACCAGCCTGACGCCCGGAATATCCCAGGTTTCGGTGTATTCCTCGCGCGGATCGCAGACCGTCACCTGGAAGTCCAGTCCGACGGCAATTTGCGCCAGATAGCGCGACAGTTGCCCGGCACCGATGACCAGCATCCGATAGCGCGGCCCGTGCACCGTGGTCAGCACCTGGCCGTCGAAGGCCAGACCGTCGGTCGCGCGCGCCGCGGCGAGGTCGACCGCCGCGGTTTCCAGACTCGAGGCGACGCGCGATGAGCCGGCCGGCCCGCACCGACGCCGAGCAGCTCGCCGATGCGGCTCTTGGCGGTCAGCGGCTCGAGCACGAGCTGGATCGTGCCCCCGCACGGCAGGCCATATTTGCGCGCGTCGTCGGCGGAGACGCCGTAAGTCACCGTCTGCGGCCGCGTCACGTACGGCCCCTCGCGTCGCGAGCGCTCGACGATATCGTCCTCGATGCAACCACCGGACACCGAGCCCGACCACCTGCCCATCCTCGCGCACGGCGAGCAGCGCGCCCGGCGGACGCGGCGAGCTGCCCCAGGTCTTGACCACGGTGACGAGCAGCACCCGCTTGCCCGCGGCCAGCCATTCGGCGCTCTTGCGCAGTACTTCCAGATCGACGCTATCCATACGGGACCGATATTTACGCCGGACCGGTAAGCCAGTAGAGTTCCGCGCTTCTACGCCGACGATGAGCCAACGCGGCACAAGGCGAGATCGGAGCCACATGCGTGCGCGAGCCAATCATCCAGCCGCGGCCTTCGCCGGCGCAGCTGCGGCGGGCGAGCCGCCACCGCAGACCGGGCGACGAAGCAGGCGAAGAAATCCTCGGCCACCTTGGCCGCCGCGCCATCGACCAGCCGCGAGCCGATCTGGGCGAGCTTCCCGCCCACCTGGGCGGTCGCCGTGTACTCGATGCGCGTGCCCTCGCCCTCCGGCACCAGCACCACGCGCGCCTGGCCCCGCGCAAAGCCGGCGGCCCCACCCTGCCCTTCGAAGCTCAGCCGGTAGGACGTGGGCGCAACCCGATCGGCGAGCACGATGCGACCAGTAAACTTCGCCGCCACCGGGCCCACGCGCGCGGTCATTGCCACCACGAATTCGCTGTCGGAGACGCGCTCGATCGACTCGCAGCCGGGAATGCAAGCCTTGAGCGTATCCGGATCGTTGAGCGCGGCCCAGGTCGCCTCCGGCGTTGCCGGCACAGTGCGGGCGCTGGTCAATTCCATTGTCGTTTCTCCATCGCTTCAGGCGGCCCGGCGCGCGCCGCCGGCTGCGAACCCGCGTCCCACGCCGCGTCGGCCGTGCCGGTGGCTCAACGCGGCCGCCAGCTGCTTCAGGCTCTCCAGATTGTGCACCGGCAGGAAATCATCGACGTAGGGCAGCATGGCGCGAATGCCCGCCGGCCGCGCCTCAAACTGGTCGTAGCGCAGCAGCGGGTTGAGCCAGATCAGGCGCCGGCAGGATTTGGCCAGACGCTCCATCTCTGCCGCCAAACCATCGCCGACGTCACTGTCCAGACCATCGCTGATCAACAGCACTACCGCACCCTGGGCGAGCAGGCGCCGCGACCAGCGGCGGTTGAATTCGGCCAGGCACGCGCCGATGCGCGTGCCTCCCGCCCAGTCCGACACCGCGGCGCTCACCCGCGCCAACGCCACGTCGACATCGCGGCGTTTCAGATGGCGCGTGATATTGGTCAACCGTGTGCCGAAGAGGAGAACGTGCACACGGTCGTTATCATTGGTGATCGCATGCAGAAAAAACAGCAGCATGCGCGAATAGCGGTCCATCGACCCGGAAATGTCGCACAGCACCACCAGCGGCGGCCGGCGGCGGCGCCGCTGGCGCCAGGCCAGTGGCACGACCGCCCCACCGGCCGAGGTCATCGCGCGCAAGGTTGCGCGCAAGTCGACGGAGGAGCCGTGGCGCGCCGCCACCGTGCGCCGCGTGGGCAGCTCCGGCAGCGGCAGGCGCAGCCGGGCGATCATTGCCCGCACCTCACCCAGCTCGGCCGCGGTCATGGTCTCGAAGTCCTTGCTTTGCAGCACCTCGCGTGGCGAGAACGTGAACGCGGCGTCGGCGGTCAGTTCCTGCTCTTTGAGCTCCCGCTCTGCATCGCGCGGCGCCGCCAGCGCAGCGGCAAGCCGCCCCGGCAGCGGCGCTTCAGCGTCCGCTCGCGGCACGCGCCCATGCACCTTCGGCATCAACAGCTGCATCATGCGCTCGAGCAGGCGCGGATTGCGCCAGTACAACTCGAAGGCCTGATCGAACAGCGCCTGTTGCTCGTGGCGTTCGATAAGCACGCAGCCAAGCGCGGCGCGAAAGTCCTCGCGCTGCTCGACGCCGACCGCCTGCACGGCTTCCAGCGCTGCGATCACCTTGGCCGGCCCCACCGGCAGCCCGGCGCTACGCAGCACCCGCGCGAAGTGCAGGACATTCTCCGCCAGCCGTTCGCCGGCGGCCCGCTGCGAGGTCATGGCAGGTCGAGCGCGGCCGACTCGAGCTGTGCCTCGCCGATAAGCTGCGCGGCGACCTCGGGCGTCACCGCCCCGATATCGTCCTGGTACTTGAGCAGCGCGCCGAGGGTGTTGGCGACCGTCTCCGGATCGAGCGCGATCCGGTCTAGGGCAACCAGCGCCTCGGCCCAGTCGAGCGTCTCGGCGATGCCCGGCGCCTTGAACAGGTCCATCGTGCGCAGCCGCTGCGTGAAGGCGACCACCTCACGCGACAGCCGCGCATCGGCCCCGGGGACCTTGCGCCGGACAATGGCAAGCTCGCGCTGCGCGGTCGGATAGTCGACCCAGTGATACAGGCAGCGGCGCTTGATCGCATCGTGAATCTCGCGCGTGCGGTTGGAGGTGATGACGACCACCGGCGGCGCCGGCGCCACGATGGCGCCGAGCTCGGGAATGGTCACCTGGTACTCGGCGAGGACCTCGAGCAAATACGCTTCGAACGGCTCGTCGGTCCGATCGAGCTCGTCGATCAGCAGCACCGGCGCGCCGCCCGCGTGCGGCGCCAGCGCCTGCAGAATCGGCCGCCTGATGAGGAAGCGCTCGGCAAAAATATCGGTTGCCAGGGCGTTGCGGTCCACCTCACCCTGGGCCTCGGCGAGGCGGATTTCGATCATCTGCCGCGGATAGTTCCACTCGTATACCGCCGAGGCCGTGTCCAGTCCCTCGTAGCATTGCAGACGCACGAGCTCCCGGCCCAGCGCGGCGGCCAGGACCTTGGCGATCTCGGTCTTGCCGACGCCCGCCTCGCCCTCGAGGAACAACGGGCGGCGCATCTTGAGCGCCAGAAAGACGCTCGTGGCCAGGCGCCGGTCGGCGAAGTAGGCGTGCTGCTCGAGCAACGCGATGACACCGTCGACGCTGGAAGGGAGCGCGGGAACCGACATGAGAGGTGGCTCAGAACCGTTCGTTGAGCCCCGATTATAGCCTCCGGCGCTAGGTCATCATCGCGGCCGCCCGTCCCCCACGCCAGGCGTGGTTAGCGTTTGGTTTCGGCTTGGAACGCTTGGGCCTTACGCCCGCCCCGCGTCGCCTCAAGTCGACTGGCGTCGATCGCGCGCGACGCGGTTCGGCCACAAGCGACGGGTCAGTGTCGTCACTCAAGTTTCCCGGATGCGGCCATGGAACGACCCACCGCACCGCATCGCGGCGCTCGAATCCGGGCACGCCTCGATTCCTGCCGCCGCGGACTGCTCAGAATTTGAACAGACCGTGTTCGCTAATGATCTCCAACCAGAAGTGTTTACCGTCGCTGCATACGCCGTAAGGAGCGACAACAAAGGCAGCGCTGGTGATGACGCTCAAATCGGCGGCCTTGAAGATCGTGATGCCGGGCTTGGGTCCGTGGTTGGTGACCAGGATGCGCTCGCCGTCGAAGCTTGCCTGCTCGGGGCCCGACAATTTGTTGGTCCCGTCCGAGACGATCGTAGCCACCACCTTGCCGGTGCTTGCCTGGACCACAGTGATTGAATTGTCCAAAGAGTTCGGCACCCAGATGTTCTCGCCGTCGAATGCGGGTTGTTCGGGACCCGCGCCAACGGCTACCGGGGTGCCGATCGTGCCGTTTTGCGCAACCGGCAACAGGGTGTCCGCGCCGTAGTCAGTGACCCACATTTGGGTACCATCGTAGACAAGTCCGACCGGTTGGGTAAACCCGTTGGGGTATTCGGTCAGAGTGCCACCGGAGGCCAGACCGCCCCCGGATGGAAATATGGTTGACACCGAGCCGCCAAAACTGGCGATCCAGACGTACAGGCCATCGTAGGCGATGCTGCTGGCGCCGCTGTTCGCAAGCGTGTAGCTCGCCGTGAGCGGGCCCGGGGGCGCTGTGGGATCAATAAAGTACACGCCGTTGGGTGCCCCGTTGTCTGCCGTAATGATCAGGCCAGGGATCGCCGCGATGGGCCAGCTTTTCGTAACCCCCGTCCAGGAACCGAGGACCTTGCCGGTGCTGGCCTGCACCTGGTCCACCTCGGCTTGGGAAGCGACCCAGATGTTCTCGCCGTCGGCGGCGCAGAAAACGGGATTGCCGGTCACGGAAACGGGCTGTGGAGTGTAATTAATTTGCCAACTCTGCTTGAGTAGCGTCTGCTGACTTGCCCGCGTGACTGCCTGGTCGAGCGAGCGTTGCAGGAAAGTTGTCATCTGCAGCCGGGTGACGTTTTCGTCTGGGCTGAACGTGCTGGGCCCGGTGCCCTTGCTTACGCCGGTAACATAAGCCTCCATGATGCCGGGGCAGAACGGGTCGGTGACACTAGCCACGTCGGTGTACGGAAACGGGTACGTTCCGGTCCCGCAGGGTTCGGATGATGCGAGCGCGGTGGTATTGGCGACAACTACCGCCAGCCACGCGGTCAGGAGCAAGCGATGTAAACCAGACGAGCCAAGCGTAGTGCGACGGCTGACGTTGCGATCCATGGGTGTCCTCCTGAGGGTAGATACCTCCGTGGCGACCGTGCTGCCGGTCATTGCTCCAAAGCGTAGGCCCACAGTCACGAGAGGTCAACTTGCGGCGGCTTCTTCCGGAGCGGAGGTTGCGCGACGTCCACTTTGTCACCAGTGCGCGTCGACTCTCCGGAAGGTCGACCCTCGGTTCAGGGTCGATCTGCGGCTGTCGACCATCAGTCGGCTCACGGCGATTGGCCGTCCAAACGCCGCTCAAAAGCGCAGCAGGTTGCCCGTACCAACGAGCGACACCCAGAAGTTGATCCCGTCGAGCAGTCGGTCGCCGCCAACGTGTGGGCGCGCGGCTTAGAAGCAGTTGCCGCCCACGGCGCCTAGAAGCGCCACAGCTTGCTCATGGCTTGGAGCGGTACCCAAAAATTAATACCGTCGCTGCACGGTAAGAATGGCCCGCTTGCCGCCCCCGTCGACACGTTGGCAATGAAGCTTAAGTCCGCCGCCTTGAACACGCTCACCGTATTGCCGGTATAGTTCGTCACCAGCATGCGCTCGCCGTCGAAGGCAACTGCATTGGGGCCGTCGAGGAGGTTGCTTGCATCCGAGGCAATGGTGGCGACCACGTTGCCGGTGCTGGCCTGGACCACGGTGACCGAATTGCTGCCGGTATTAGGCACCCAGATGTTGGTACCGTCAAAAGCCGGAAACGCGGGACTGTGGCCCACCGTTACGGCTTGGAGAATCGCGCCAGCGGCATCAAGCTCGAAGAGCTGGCCGCCGGCACTCGAGTCGGTAACCCAGATGTGCGAGCCGTCATAGATTATGCCGTATGGTTGGAAGAATCCCGTGCTGACCGTGGTCACCGTATATGGAGACTGCGGCGTGATGAGCGACACCGAGCCGCCCAAGTTGGCCGTCCAGATATTCACGCCGTCGAAGGCGATGCCTTCGGGGTTGTCGCCCAGGTTGGATGCGGCCACCGTCACCGACCCCGGCGCCCCAGTGGGATCGATCACGTAGAGGCTGCCGGGCGTCGTGTCGCCCGCCACAAAGACCTTGCCAGCGGCCACCACCATGGCTTGCGGAAGCTGCGCCCCCGTCCAGGTGGCCAGGACTGCACCCGTATTGGCCTCCACCTCGGACACTTGGCCAGCGGTGGGCGAGGACGCACCGTCGACCCAGATGTGTTCGCCGTCGGCGGTGCAGAACAAGGCGGGGCCCGGTGCAATTATTTGCACCGCGTTGGTCGTTTGCGGTATCCACCACTGATTGAGTGCCGCCCGCCGGTTCGCACGCGTAAGCCCTTGATCGAGTGAGCGCTGCAAGAACGTTGTCATCTGCACGCGGCTCACGGTCTCGTTCGGGCTAAACGTAGTTGGTGAGGTGCCCTTGGACACGCCGGTGACATAGGCCTCCATGATGCCGGGGCAGAACGCCGCCCCAACGCTGGAAACGTCGGTATACGGAAACGGATAGTTGACGCCGCCACAAAGCTGCTGAGCCCGCGCCGGCGCACTGTTCACGACACCTGCGATCCCAAGAACCAGTGCTAAGCTCCATCCACGCCAACCAAACAAGCGAAGGCGACGACCCATGTTGTTTTCCCCAAGGTGACATACGGCTGCGACGACGGCAGGTTGCACTGGCTACTATAACAAAGTAGATCTCGCGCAGGTCCACACACGGCAGGAGAACTCATGTTTGACCACGTCAAATTCGGAGTTAGCGACTTTGCAGCGAGCAAGGCGTTCTTCCTCAAGGCGCTCGAACCGCTCGGCGTAGCGGTTGTCTCGGAGGGACCCCCGACGTACGGTGTCGAGCTTAGCGCAAAGGGTGAGGCATCATTGTGCCTATACCAAACCGAGGAGAAACCGGCACATCTTCACCTGGCGTTCACGGCCAAGAATCGCCAGCAAGTCGAAACTTTCTATCGCGCGGCGCTGGAGGCGGGTGGCAAGGACAATGGTGCGCCCGGTCTGCGCCCGCACTACCACGCGCACTACCATGCAGCTTTCGTCATTGGTCCGGACGGGCACAACATCGAAGTAGTTTGCCACGAACCCAAGGCCTAACCGGTCCATGTCGGACGTATGTCGTCCTAATCCTCACTCTACAAGCCGATGACCCTTCGAACCGCCTCCTGCAGTTGTGGTCAGCTTCAGGCTCACGTCGCATCCGAGCCGATTCGAGTATCCGTCTGTCACTGCCTTGCCTGTCAGCGCCGAACTGGAAGTGTCTTTGGAGCTCAAGCTCGCTTCGCGTCAGCCTCAGTCACGATCAAGGGCACGAGCAAGGAGTTCGTCCGAGCCGGAGACGAAGGGACGCACTGCACTTTCAGGTTCTGTCCGGCGTGCGGATCAACGGTATACTACACAGCCGAAGGCCTCGACGGCTTTATCGGGATTCCCGTAGGCGCCTTCGCAGACCCGCAGTTTCCGAGTCCCACAGTCTCGGTCTACGAGCAACGCATGCACCGCTGGATATCCATGCCTCCGGACATCGAGCACATCGCCTAGGCGTCACGGAAGTGTAATCGCTGCCCGGTCGTTGCCGCCGGCCTCGACGGTCGCAGACCGGCCGGCTACGCCTTGAGCAGCATGAGGGCTTCGCTAATGTTTGCAATTTCTCTTTGATCTTCCGTTGTCTCAAACTTGTTATCCAGTCTTCTCTGCAAGTATGCATCGTGCATTTGCAGGAGTTGTTTCACGTCCAGCACACCATTGTTGTGACGACATAGCAGGCACCAACGGTGATCGCCGTGGGTGCCCCAGCAACGGACGCTGACGCCTGCAGCTTCGGCTTCGGTTAGCGTCTTGACCATTTTTCGTCGATGCCCATTGCATTCTCCCTGCCTTTCCGCGATTGCGCTCGGCGAGCGCCACCGTCGTCGCTATGTGACGAGCGGCGTCAACCGGGTAACTCCAGCGGTACTAAACCGCTACCTAAGTCAGCAGATCGCAAGGAGTGTGCCAAAGTTAACAGCGAGCCGGATGCGGAGGTCTCGCTCGCTATTGCCCCGAAAACGCCTGGTTGCTCATTTGATCCAGAAACCACCGACGACCCGCACCGTCCGACACCTCCTGCTCATTGCCTCAGTGGCCAGCGTCGGCTTCGTGGCCAGCGAACAGGTGCAACAAGCGGATCGAACGGGAGCATTGACATAGGTCAATTCATGTTCCCATGGCTGAGCTACCATACGGGGTGCCCAATGTAACGGATCAGCGAAACCATGCAGTCATCGCTCGCTAGCCGAAGCCCCAAGCGGTATGCGCTGCCTGGTGCGCCAGATCAGCGCCAAAGGCACTACGCCAATTTCTAGCTTTGCGATGATCTATTCCGACACGGTGCCCGATCTGGCTTATTCGCCACCCAAGCGTTGCGCCGCTCCCGATCGGCTCAAACAAGACTTGGAGATTAAAGTGGACGAACTAAGTTTTCCGCAACTCGAAGACATGGATACGGTATCAAGAGAAGTTGAGCATATCAAGGACGCTGAAAATGCTGCCTGGACTGCAACTGCCGCTACCGGTAACTACGAGCGCGTGCAATATCAAATTGGCCATACGTTCCTATTTAACGGTCAATGGCATACGATCGAAGCAGGCTGCACGAACAAGTGGGATCAAGTAGTCACTCGTACAGGCGACGGTCAGTTCCACCGCTTCAATCAAGCTCAACTCAACGCGGTTCATCCAAGACCCGCGCCAGAGGACGAAGAGTTGGTTGCCGATCCTTATACACCAATTGAGTTTGAGGATGGCGCATCGTCAATCTAGCGCCGCCACCTGTCGGCGCGAGAGCCGCATTATTCATAACGGCCATCGCATTTTTTGAGTCATCGCGTTAGGTGGGTTCTGAGCGTCCACAAAGCAGAATTTGACCCAGGACGTCTCATGAAATCCTTGACATGAAACCATAGACTCTTTTCATGAGTCGCGACGGCTGCTGTGCGTCGGTTTGCGACGGTCGGGCGAATGTCGCCGAACCGTGAACGGCCCTTCTCGCGACAGCCGCTGACCGCTAGGAACGGACCGCCGCGAAGTTTCCACAAAGCGGGCGGCGGGGCCTAGAATTTCCCGGATCGGAACCAGCGGACCGATCGCGTCGGCTATGAAGCCATGACCCAATCCTGGATCGCGTCCATTTCCATCCGAATCCAACCCGAGTGATCTTATGCCAACCCAGAACTCCTTGACCTTTCTGTTGGTCGCCGCACTTGCTGCCGCTTTGATTCCCGTGCCGGCGCCCGCGCAGTCACACTCGCCATCGTCGGGCACGACCTTGGCGCCAGCTTCAGGTTATGACCAACCGCCGCCGAACATTCTAGAAGTCATGCGCGCGCCGTCGCCGCCAACCCCCCAGGTAAGCCCGACGCGAGACACGATTCTGCTGGTCTCTTGGCAGGACTACCCGTCCATTGCTCGCGTGGCCACGCCGTTCTTGCGCCTAGCGGGCGCACGCATCGAGCCGAAAAATCACAGCAAGCACGATACCCCCAGCGGTTACGGAATTACGCCCTGCGTCAGGAGCTTCGACCTCGTGCACACCGCCGATGGCGGGCAAATTCATGTCGCGCTTCCGGCAGGTGCATGCCCGAATTCGCCGATATGGAGCGCCGACGGAAAGCGTTTCGCTTTCGAGAATGTCGCGCCCGATGCGGTCGAACTCTGGATCGGCGATGCGCGCACAGGCCTGGCCCATCGAGTGCCCGGCGCGCATCTGAACCCGATGTTCGAACAAGAAGTGCAGTGGATGCCTGACCAGAGAACGCTCCTGGTGAAGCTTGTGCCCCAGGGGATGGGCCCGCCCCCGGCCGCGTCAGAACTGCCGAACGGTCCGAGTGTCCAGGAGACCGACGGGGAAAAGGGAGAGAGCAGCACCTACGAAAACCGCGATACGCTTGGCAACAAGCACGACGAGGATCTGTTCGATTACTACGCGGCATCGCAACTCGCGTTCGTCGATGCGACGACTGGAGCCATCGCGCCAGTGGGCAAGCCGGGCCTGTATGAAGGGCTAGACCCCGCCCCGGATGGACAGCACTTGCTGGTCACCACCATTCACAAGCCCTACTCCTACGTCACGACCTCCGATCGCTTCCCCCGAGAAATCGAAGTCTGGGACACTGCCACGCGCTCCCATGTGATCACCCGTCACCTCGCGTCATTGCCGTTGGCAGACCGCGTTCCCATCCGCGGCGTTCCGCTAGGCCCACGCGAGTTTGCATGGCGAGCCACCGCGCCGGCGACGCTGGTCTGGGCAGAGGCACTCGACGGTGGCGATTGGAAAGTCAAGGTTCCGGCTCGAGACAAGATCTTGCTCCTGAAAGCGCCATTCAACTCGCCCCCCGTTGAGATCGCCCGGACTGAGCAGCGCTTTATCGGCTTCTCTTGGGGCGAGCAGCCAAACATCGCGCTCTTGCATGAGGTTGACCACAACCGACACTGGCGACGGACGTTGCTTGTCAACGTCGATGACCCACAACAAAAGCCTCGATTGCTGTGGGACCTCTCTTACGATGAGAAGTACGCCAACCCCGGCAGTCCGGTGACACGCCAACTCGCCAACGGATTCCGGGTAATGCGCCAAGACGGCGACTGGATTTACCTGGCCGGCATTGGCTCCTCGCCGGACGGCGACCGGCCTTTCCTCGATCGACTTGATATCAACACGCTCAAGTCCGAGCGCCTGTTCCGCAGCGACAGGCAATCTTTCGAGCAATTCCTTGCCTTTACCGGACCGGATGCGCGCTCGTTTCTGACGTGGCGGCAATCGGCGACCGAACCGCCGAACGCTTTTGTGCGGACCCTTGAAAAACCCGTCGATGCCGCCGCCAGCGAAGCGGCCTTTGCTTCGACCAGCGTCGCCATGACCCATATTGCCGATCCGACGCCGATAGTAAGACAGATCAAGCAGCGCTTAATCAAGTACAAGCGCGACGATGGCCTCGACTTGTCGTTCACGCTCTACACACCACCTGGCTACAAGGAGGGCACGCGCGTCCCGACCATTCTTTACGCGTATCCCCTCGACTATGCCGACGCTTCGCAGGCCGGCCAGGTTGTGGGCTCGCAGGAGACCTTCATCCGGTTGCGGCAATACAAGTTGCTGCTCCTGGCGGGCTACGCCATCATCGACCGCGCGGCTTTCCCCATCGTCGGCGATCCAAAGAAAGCCTATGACACTTATTTGGAGCAACTTCTCGCCGACGCGAAGGCCGCAGTGGACGAGGCGGTGCGGCTCGGCGTCGCAGATCCTGAACGGATAGGGGTCACCGGACACAGCCACGGCGCCTTGATGACTGCCAACCTGGTGGCGCATTCCGATTTGTTCCGGGCCGGCGTCGCGACGAGCGGCTCTTTTAACAAGACGCTTACGCCCTTCGGTTTCCAGAACGAGCGCCGATCAGTATGGGAGGCGCCCGATGTCTATCTGAAAGTCTCGCCTTTCTTCTTCGCCGACAAGCTCAAGACGCCGCTGCTTATCGTGCACGGTGCCGACGATGCCAATCCCGGCACGACGCCACTGCAGGCCAGCAAGCTCTACGAAGCAATTCGCGGTAACGGCGGCACGGCGCGCCTGGTGATGCTTCCGCACGAGCCGCACTGGTATACCGCCATGGAATCAAACGAGCAGCTGGTCTACGAGATGCTGCGCTGGTTCGACAAATACGTGAAGAACGCACCGCCGCGTGCCGCGGCCGCAAGTCACCCGGAGTCTCCGCTGGTGCCCGTTGCGAACGCGCCAGGAGGCGCTCGCTAAGAGAACGGTAGGACGGACGTACCCGGCGCTAGTCCAGGAGCACGTTCACGATCGCATTCCCGATTCCCATCAACGCCGACCCTGAAATCAGCCCGGCGCAAATGGTCTCCATGCCTCCGACCCAGAAGCGGTTGCCCTGGGTGCCCTTGGTCGCATAGCGGCGTCGCATCACCCAGAAGATCAGCGCCCCTACCCACATCGCGAAGGTGGACTCGGGCGGCAGCACCACGCCCAGCCCGATCGATACGGCGGAAAGTGGAAAGCGCCCCTTCGTGACGATGCGCGCGATCTCGATCGCTGCGGCAGCCAGGGCCGCCACAACCATCGATACGACGGCCGAATACGGCAATGCACTGAGGCCTTTGGCAATCAGCTCGGCCACGCCTTTCCACTGCAGCGCCGCCGGGAACGCAAAATTGTCGGAAACCATCGTCGCCACCGAACGCACTCCATGCGCATCGGGAGGCAGGAACAGCAGGAAGAACAGCGGCACGCACGCCAGCGCCCCCGAGAAAATGCCGATCACGTGGCCGATGGCCTGCTGGCGTGGCTTGCCCCCGAGCATGTAGCCGGGCTTGATGTCGGATAGGAGGTTGGCTGCATTGCCCGAAATTTCTCCGGTCATGCCGGCCGGGATCAGGTTGCTCGCAGGGTTAGTGCGGTCGATCGCGCCCATCGTGAACTGCGTTATCTTGGAGAGCGCCCCGGTGGGCGTCCACGAGGTAAGTGCCATCGAGTTCGTGCAGATCACCGCCAGCACAAAGATAAGCGGTAGCGAGATGAAGGCCAGCAGCCACGGGACAGCGAAAAACTCGTGCGCGACGGTCGCCCCGAGCACGCCGAAGATCGGGACACCCACCGCGGAGATCCACAACGGGAATTCGATGTGCTTGAGAACGTCGGGACCATCGCCCTTCACGCTGCGCTTGAAAAGACCCTTGAAGATTTCAGGTCGACCCAGGAGACTTAACAGCGAGCCCACGACCATCATGGTCACGCCCCACCACAGCGACCACTGGTTGACGATCTCCACGCGGGAAATTGGCACCACAGTGCCGTTGGGAGCGACGCGGGCGACAATGTCGCCGGCCTGGATCATGAGCGGTGCCAGAACCACGAAGTTGAGCAATCCGCCGAGCAGGCAACTGCTCGCGACCATGATGCCCATGAGGCCGCCGATGCCGAGCATTGCTGCATCGAGCGTGAGACGAAGGCCAAGCACGCGGATGTCGGTGCCGAGAATGGTCGGGATGTACCCGTTCGTCTTCCCGGCCATGGCGTAGTAGTACGAATCGAGGCGCTCGTGGAAGGTCCACGGCTCCTTCATGCCCGCCCACCGGTCCATGCGCAGGATCTTGAACTGCAGCAGCCTCATCCAGCCGTCGCTGATGATGGCCTGGTAGAGGCCGGTGTAGAGCGCGGTAAACGCCAACAGCTTCGCCTTGAACATCCCCTCGCTGGCGGCGCCGGTATAGAGCGCGTCGAGCACCACGCCGCTCGCGCGACCTTCCGGGAACGGCAGCTGCTCGTCGTTGATGAAGCGCCGCTTCATCGGGAACGCGAGCAGCACCCCGATGATCGCCACCACGCACATCCAGGCGATCATGTGTGGCCAGGGGATGATCTTGCCGGTGATCAGCATGTACGCGGCCAGGCTCGAGATCAGCGGCGCGACCATATAGCCGGCGGCCGTGGCGATCGACTGCGTGCAGTTATTCTCAAGGATGGTGAAATCCGTGGCGATCCCGGCGCTGTCCATGGTCCGATAGAGCGCGAAGGAGAGGATGACCGCGGTGAGTCCGACGCCGATACCGATACCCGTCTTCGCGGCGATGTACAGCGCCGTCGCGGCCAGCACGCCGCCGAGGAGGAATCCGGTGATCCCCGAACGAATCGTCAATTGCGGCATGTCACCCCGAAAGACGTTCTTGAACCACCATTCGTCCTTTTGGGCCCGCGTCCAGGTTCGCACCTGCTCTTCGGTCAGCTGTTTGAGCGCCATAGGTGCCGGTTCAGGTCATTGCCGGTTGCGGTTCGGGATTTTCGACCAATTCGGGTAGACCGTGCAGACGTTCGTTGCCCGTCCGCGTACAGGCCATTCCGGCGTGCCGGGTACACACAGATCCCCACAGGACTGGACAATCAACCGGGCCGGGATGAGAGATACAACCCAATGCACAGTGCAGCGCCCACGGTGTACATAAGCCAAGTCTCCCAAACAACGTAGGGGTAGAGCATCAGGGCAATGCCAATCCACTTCGTGGTCCGGAGCGAGGCCTTCTTGCCATACCGATAACCGCCATAGCCAATGATGCTAAAGACCAATGCTCCAATCCAATAGGCCCGGCTGGGCAGCGTAATGCCCAACTCTTCGAGGATTGCGAGAGCCTGCGTCAGAGGGTCCATTGGTCGCTTAGGGCCTGACGGTCGTACTGACGGCCGTTGCGCACCAGCGTAGGGCCATCCTCCGGAGCGGTCAACTTGCGGCAGCCAGCTCGTCTGCCCGCCACGTAGCTCAAGACTGAGAACTGAAGTACGGGATGGTCAGCGGAGTAACATGGTTGGGCTATGACCGTCTGCCGCCTTGTCTGGCTTAGCACCTGTCTTTTTCTGCTGCCCTCGCTTTCGAGTGCAGATATCTATCGCTGCACCGAAGGTGGAAAGACAATCTATTCCGACAAGCCTTGCGGCGGGGACATGGTCAAGAACCCGGCACCCAGCGCCCCGGTGTCAACGATCAGCCCCATCCCCATTGACTTGCAGACCGAAGCCGATGCCGGGCGTATTGCAGTCGGGATGACCATGAAGCAGGTCGAACGGGCGTGGGGTAAGCCCGCAACGACACGCATGGATGAGGGCGCGCAAGGGATAACGGAACGCTGGACCTACATCCGCGATGGTGAAGAGACCGAAATTTTCATTCGCAGCGGTGCTGTCGCCATGATAGGCGGCCCGTACGCTGTCGCAGCGAAACCGCTCCCACCCGATGAACCCTTGCGAATGACGGCCGCCGAGTTCGAGAAGCAAAAGGCGCTGGACGAGGAGCAAGAACGGCTGGAAAAATCTGGAGAGCGAAGGTTCGTTCGGGAGGGCATGACGCAGGATGCCGTCCGCGAGCGGATTGGGCCGCCAGCCGACACCAAGGTAAGCAGCAACCTATGGGGCGTTGGCACCTACTGGATCTACCCGCCAACGCCCGACGACCCGCAAACGCGCACTCTCATTCGCTTCAACCGCGATGGCGGCCACGTGATATCGGTGGACCGAAGCGTGGAACGCTGAAGTGCTCGGGCGCAGGTTTCAATGGAAATCTCTTGAGCGCGTGAGCAGATTGCCGAGCAGCGGCGTCTGATCGCGCAGACGCCCGGCAATCAGGTGCACAACTTCGCCTTCGCGCTCGAGCGTACCGTACACGGTGAGCAGGCTCGAGCGCAGCAGCTCCTTGCGCTGGCGCTCGGCGAGGTCGCGCCAGACGATGACGTTGACCATGCCGGTTTCGTCTTCGAGCGTGACGAAGGTGACGCCACTGGCCGTGCCCGGCCGCTGGCGACCGGTGACCAGGCCCGTGACGCGCGCCAGGCGCCCGTGCGGCAATGCTTTGAGCTCGGCCGCGGTGACCATGCGCTGGCGCCGCAGGCGCTCGCGCAGCAACGCCAGCGGATGGCGCCCCAGCGTGAGCCCCAGACTGGCGTAATCAGCGACGATGTCTTCGCCTTCGCTGGGCGCGACGAGCACCGGCGCGGTGTCGGCGATCGGCGCTGCGTCCAGCAGCGCCGGCATGCGCTCGACACCGGCAACGTCCCACAGCGCGAAGCGGCGATGCCCGCTCAGGCCGGCCAGTGCGCCGGCTGCGGCCAGCGCCTGCATGTCGTGGGCGTTGAGGCGACCGCGGCGGGCAAGATCGTCGACGCTGGTGAACGGCTGCACCCGGCGCGCCGCGATCAAACGCTCACCGGCCACCTGTGACAGCCCCTTGACCAGGCACAAGCCCAGGCGCAATGCCGGCGCCGAGGGCAATGCCTCAAGCGTGCATTCCCATTCGCTCAGTGTCGCGTCGGCCGGCAGAATGACTCCGCCGTGCCGACGCAGGTCCTGCGTCAATTGCGACGGTGAATAGAAGCCCATCGGCTGTGAATTAAGCAACGCGCAGGTGAACACCGCCGGCTCGTAGCATTTGATCCACGCTGAAATGTAGACCAAAAGCGCGAAGCTCGCCGCGTGCGAATTGTGCACGACGAGATTGTTGGCAAGAAAATTATGATTGCCTTCAATTTGAAGATCGTAGGTTGGCTGATATCCCGCGGCTTCAATCCTTACGATCCGGTCCCAATACGCAGCTGAACCCGCCAGGCACCGCAGGGGCAACGAGCGCGCCGCAGCCACCTGGTCACCCTCGCGCAGCGCGCCGAGCTTACGCCACCCCTGTACGGTCAGGAATGGATGTTCGGCCGTCGCGGTTATCGTATGATCCGAGGCCGTTTGTAAACGCCATACGGGCTTTGTCCCGCTCGCTCTGACCGCGAGCACTCTCTGTTTTTGCAACCGCAGCTCACCATCACAGGCCAGCGTGTTCGTGAAGGCGGCACGGCCGGAAAGGATCTCGTCGATAGTCACCCACCGCCCGGTATCGGCATCCACGACCCGGGTCTCGCCGACGACACATTCGGGAAAGCCATACTCGCCGAAGCCTAGTATCTGCTGGTAGATCTGCCGCGCAAACTGTTCGTCGTAGCCGTTCTTGCGCATGCCGTCGACCAGCCGTCGCTCGAACGGCTCCAGCCCGCCCTTGCGCTTCCACGCCGCCATCGAGCGGCGCAGCTGGTCGGATTCGCCCGGAGTGAAGTCGGCGGCGACCACCGCGAGCTGCATCACCTGCTCCTGGAAAATCGGCACGCCGAGCGTGCGCTCCAGCACACCCTGCACCGCTGCGCTGGGATAGGTGACCGGCTCGAGCTGCTGCCGCCGGCGCAGGTACGGATGCACCATGCCGCCCTGGATCGGCCCGGGGCGCACGATCGCGACCTCGATCACCAGGTCGTAATAGTTCGCGGGCTTGAGTCGGGGCAGCATCGCCATCTGCGCGCGCGACTCGATCTGGAATACGCCGACCGTGTCGCCATGGCCGATCATCTCGTACACGTCGCGGTCTTCTGCCGGCACGTCAGTCAGCTCGAACGGTCGGCCATAGCGGGCGGAGAGCAGGTCGAACGCGCGGCGGATCGCGGAGAGCATGCCCAGCGCCAGCACATCGACCTTGAGCAGGCCCAGCGCGTCCAGGTCGTCCTTGTCCCATTCGATGACCGTGCGCTCGGGCATCGCCGCGTTCTCGACCGGAACGAGCTCCGACAAAGGCCCCCGCGAGATCACGAAGCCGCCGGTGTGTTGCGACAGGTGGCGGGGAAAGCCGAGCAACTCGGTGACCAACGCAAAAAGCCGCTGCAGCACGGGACTGTCTGCGTCGAAACCGGCCTCTTTTACCCGTTGCGCGAGCGCCCGGCTACCGTCCCACCACGCCATCGACTTCGCCAGCCGATCGACCTGCGCCAGATCGAGCCCCAGTGCCTTGCCCACGTCACGCAGGGCCGAGCGCGGCCGATAGCAGATCACGGTGGCGGTCAGCGCGGCGCGCTCGCGCGTGTATTTGCGGTACAGGTACTGGATGACTTCCTCGCGCCGCTGGTGCTCAAAGTCGACGTCGATGTCGGGCGGTTCGTTGCGTTCGCGCGAGATGAAACGCTCGAAGAGCATCTCCATGCGCGAGGGATCGACGGCCGTGATGCCCAGGCAATAGCACACCGCCGAGTTGGCCGCCGAGCCGCGGCCCTGGCAGAGAATGCCTTGGCCGCGGGCAAACTCGACGATGTCATAGACGGTCAGGAAGAACGCCTCGTAGCGTGCCTCGGCGATGAGCGCTAATTCGTGCTCGATCAGCTTGCGTACTTTGCCGCGCGCCGCGGCCGGGGTCGTCGCCGCGGGGAAGCGCCGGGCGAATCCTGCCTCGGTGAGATGGCGCAGGTAGGAGGTCGGCGTCTGGCCGGCCGGTACGATCTCCTCGGGATATTCGTAGCGCAGTTCGTCGAGCGAGAACCGGCACCGCTCCGCGATGACCAGCGTCTGCGCCAGCCAGGCGCTCGGATAGAGGCGCTGCAGGGTCGACAGCGGTCGCAGGTGACGTTCGCCGTTCGGATGCAGGGCGTAGCCGGCCTGCGCGACCGATGTTTTCAGGCGGATCGCGGTCAGCGTGTCCTGCAGCGCGCGGCGCTCGCGCCGATGCATGTGCACGTCACCGGCCGCAACCAGCGGCAGGCCGGTTGTGGTGCCCAGGGCGACGAGCAGCTCGCACCGGAGCGCGTCGTCGGCGTCGAGTAGCCGTTCGGCCGCGATCCACAGCGCCCCGGGAAAACGCGCCGCGAGCCAACGCGCCTGGTCACCGTCGGGCACCCGCCCGGGCAGCCACAGCGCCAGGCAGCCGGCGACCCCATCGGCGAGATCGGCGCGGGTCAGGCGATAGCTGCCCTTGATGGCGTTGCGACGGCCACGCGTAATCAGCGCGGCGAGGTTGCCGTAACCCGCACGATCGCCCGCGAGCAGCACCAAGCGCAGGTCGTCCTCGAGACGAAATTCACTGCCGATGATAAGCGGCATGCGCTGCTGCTTGGCTTCGACATGGGCCCGCACCACGCCGGCGAGCGAGCACTCATCGGTGATGGCCAGCGCCGCGTAGCCGAGCTCCTGCGCGCGCACGACGAGCTCTTCCGGATGCGATGCGCCGCGCAGAAAGGTGAAGTTGGAGATGCAGTGCAGCTCGGCGTAGACCATGGCCTCACGCGAACACGCCGTGCACGAACCAGTTGCCTCCGCGCTCGCGATAGAGCCACAACGCCTCGCCGCGCGGGCTGCAGCCCACGAAATAATCGCGGCCGATTTCGCCGCCGTCCCACCAGCCGGTTTCAATGCGCTCGGGACCGGACAGGAGCTTTAGCTCCGCCGCCGCCGGGTCGGGTCCGAGCGGTCGCGGCGTAGCGAGTAACCACAGCGGCCGCAGCGGGAAGCGCTGTGGATTTTTTTCCGGAACTGGGGCGATGCCAAGGGCGATCTGGCGCGAGGCCCGCTCGGGACGATGATCGGCGTACAGCGCGAGCGCCCGCACCGCATCCTCGCCGAGCCGCGCCCGCAACCGCTCGAGCAGTTGCGCTGCGGCTTCCTCATCGCCGCCCACGGTGGGGAAGAACTCTCCTGCCTTCGCGCCCAGCGGCGCGCTCTCTTCGGCCACGATCCGGATCGCCTCGACCCGGTCGGGCAACTCGGTGCGCGCCAGCCGTTCGCGCAGCACGTTCAGGATGTGCTCGACCTGCCGCGTGCAGCTGAGCCCGAGCACGAGCGAAGTCGGTGCCGCGTCTTCGTGCACGAGGTCGCAGCGCAGGCGCGTGACGCCCGCGCCGCGGCCATGCAGAAAACCGGCGAGCTCGACGACCAGGCGCTTGATGCCGAACAGCAGCGCCTCGACCTCGGCGACCGGCGCGGGCAGCTCGAGCTGGCCGTGATAGCGCTCCGGCGGCACGAACGGCAGCCGCGGATCGGGCAGCAGGCCGCGCGCCCGATCGACCTCGTCGAGCAGGGCCTGGCCGAAGCGGCGGGCGGCACCGTCGCGCGGCAAGGCGATGAATTCGCCGAGGGTGCGCACCCCAATGCCCGAGAGCATGTCCAGCGCCGCCTGCGCGCCGCCGAGCAGCGCGAGCGGCAGCGCGGCGAGCTGGGCCGTCCAGTCGCTGTCTTCGGCGGCGACGAGCGCCTGGCCGGCGCGGGCGAACAGGCTTGCCGCGCCGGCGGTGGGCGCGGTGGCGAGGGTCCCGCAAAAACCGAGCGCGGCCAAGCCCGCCTCGATGCGGGCGAGCAGCGCCTCGAGGCCGCCAAAGTAGTTGCGGCAGGCGGAGATTTCCAGCAGTACGCAAGCCGGCGGCTCGAGGCTGATGGCGGAGGTCCATTGCCCCGCCCAGAGCGCGATGTTTAGTAACGCATGGCTCTCCGCGCGCTCATCGCGCAGATGAATGATGAGCTCGGGGTCAAGCGCGAGCGCGGCGGCGATGGACAGGCCCGCGGTGATGCCGCGCTTGGCTGCCGCTGCATTGGCGACCACGACGTCGGGCCGGTGGCTCGCGCTTGCCACCACGGCCGGCAGCGCACGCGCGCCGCGCCACGCGCGAAGACGGCCAGCGGCAGATCGGGAAAATTAAGGCAGGTCCAGAGCATGCCCGCCCCGGGGATCCGGTCCCGGCACGCGCCGGACCTCGTCGGCGCGCACCAGCGCTCGATTCCAGATCCATGCCTGGGGACCGCCGACCGGATAGTGGCGATGGAAGCTCGTCGCGCGGGTCGTCGTCGGGCGGTCGGGCTTCCCCAGCGTCCGGACCGGGCCGGCCGTGCGCTCGCCGGACGCAATGGCCGCCGGTTGGGCCGCAACCTCGAGCCGCAGCGGCGCGCAGGCCCCGCCTCCGCGCCGTTTGACGATGGCGATGCCCAGGTGCGCTCCCGCGCCCATCAACCGCAGCCGCAGCGGTGCCGGCGAGGGCTGCGCGGCGCGGGCGGCCGGCGCGAACAGGAACGCCAGCGCCTTGCCCTCCTGTGCGGCGACCTGCAACCGCCGCGCGCGCGCATCACCCACGGTTTTCGGCCAGAACAGGAGCGCCCCCGCACTCTTCGAGCGCAGCACCTGCTCCGCCGCCCACCAGCGCTGCCGGTCTTCTGCCGCCTCGACCACGATCACCCGGGCGGGATCGATACCCCGGCCGGCAAAGGCCGGCGCATAGGGGCGATGCGGCGGCGCCACCAGCGCCAGCCACGCTCCGGCTTGCGCCAGGCGCTGAAGCGCAGGCACGAGCAGCTGCAACTCGCCGATGCCCTCCGTGTCGAGCAGCAGCTCCGTCAACGCGGCCCGCGGCCAGCCGCCGCCTGGCAGCTCGCGATCGAGGCTGGCAAAACCGCTGGCGACCGCGTCATCGGCCTGCGCCAGCTGATCTCCGCGCCAGAGCAACGGATGCTGCAGCAGTGCGGC
The DNA here is from genome assembly GCA_963777455.1 of uncultured beta proteobacterium. GTDB lineage: Bacteria > Pseudomonadota > Gammaproteobacteria > Burkholderiales > Casimicrobiaceae > PALSA-1003. Next base: position 232,502 of record CAVZQQ010000003.1, on the reverse strand, counting down.
AAGTACGGGTTTCATGGCGAGCCGGGTAACCGGAGCCCGCCCGGTTTCATCCCGGACGAGCTCCAGTCAGACAGGAAGGGATACTCTATCGAACGATCGTTCGATAGTCAACCTCGTCCCTGATTGCCAACCCGAAGCGTAAAATTCAGGCAGCGCAACCCAAAGCTCCGGATATTCCCAGAACATTGCGGATGGACCGGGGTGTAGTCCGCTCCCCAACAACCCTTCGCACGGAATTGGCCGCTCGAGCGGGTATCTTTCGGAGCAAAGGCGCCGATGGAGATCAGCAAGCGATGCGCGTGGCCAAGCCGCACCTAGTTCGCGCGATCAGCAACGATCGGCTGGAGGGACGCGCGCTCGAATTCGAGCAAGTGCTTGAACAGATTGGCGAAGCCGTCATTGTCAAGGACCTCAACGCGGTGGTCACCTATTGGAACCGCGAGGCGGTGTCGCTGTACGGTTTTTCCGCGAAGGAAGCGATCGGCCAGCCGCTTCGCAAGCTGCATGCGGCCGACCGCTCGGAAGCCGACTACGCCCGCATTCTCGAGCGCGTTCGCCAGGGCCATCCGACCTCCTCCTTTACCGAGCGCCGCAAGAAGAATGGTGAGATCGTTCGCGTCGCCCTCAAGACCACCCCGTTGCTGGACGCCAAAGGCAAACTGGTGGGCGAGATCACCGTCGCCCGCGATGTGACCATGCTGCAGCGTACCGAGGAAGCACTGCGCTCCGCGCAGGCAACGCTCCAGGCCAAGGTGGCGACAATCCGTGACACCAACCGCACGCTGACGCGGGAAATGGCCGCGCGGCGCAAGGCTGACGCAGCGATGCGGCGCAACAACCAGGCGCTGGCCGAAACCATCCGGCAATTGGAATCGTTCCATCGCGACGGTGAAGCGCTGTCGCGCATGGCCGAACTGCTGCAATCCTGTGCACAGCGCGCCGAGGCCTACGCGATCGTGTGCGACACCGCGGCGCTGTTGTATCCGGAATCGTCCGGATCGCTGTTCATCTTCCGCGAATCGCGCGATGGCCTCGAACATGTCGCGAGCTGGGGCATTGAGCACCCCGCCGAGCCAACCCTGCCGCCGAGCGACTGCTGGGCATTGCGTCTGGGCCGGCCGCACTTCGTGCCCGGCAGGGGAGCCGTGCGCTGTCGCCATCTGCCCGAGGACTTCGCCAGTCACATCTGCATGCCGGTGCAGGGACAGGGGCAGATCCTGGGTCTGTTGCACGTTGCGCTGGAAGCCAACCCGAAGAGCCGGGAGTTGCCGCGCGAGGACGAACAGCGCCTGCGCGCGCTCACCGATCGGATCGGTCCGGCGCTGGCGAACCTCAAGTTGCGCGACGCGCTGCGCGAGATGGCCTTGCGCGACAGCCTGACCGGCCTGTACAACCGGCGCTATCTGGAAGACGCCCTCAACCGCGAGCTGCAGCGGGCCGAGCGCAACAGCAAGCCCGTTTCCGTGATCATGCTCGATGTCGATCAGTTCAAATACTTCAATGACCAGCATGGCCACGACGCAGGCGACTACGTGCTCGGCACCGTGGCTCGCATCATCGCCAAGAGCATCCGCCCCTCCGACATCGCCTGCCGCTACGGCGGCGAAGAGTTCGCGGTCGTGCTCGCCGAGGCGGATCTGGAATGCGCCCTCGAGCGGGCCGAACGACTGCGGCTCGCGATCCACGAAACCAACCTGACCCATCTGGGGCAAAGGCTGCCGGCGCCGACCGCCTCGTTCGGCGTTGCGGTCTCTCCCACCCACGGCACCACGCCCGGCGAGCTGGTCAAGGCTGCCGACCAGGCACTCTATCGCGCCAAGCGTGAGGGTCGGAATCGGGTGTGCACGGCCGGGGACGCGCCCGCCGACAGCTGATGCCTGGCCGCTAGCACGCAGGGCGCGGGCGCGTGATCCGTGACCCAGGCGCGCCCAAGGCATGAACTCCCAAGCCATGTCCCCTCGCCCGATCACGGCACGCGTTGGCTCGGAGCGGCCTGACCGCGATCCTGGCGTCCTGGGTTTGATCGGCAACACGCCGCTGGTCGAGATCACCCGTCTCGACGTCGGCTGCTGTCGTCTGTTCGTCAAGCTGGAGAGCCAGAACCCGGGCGGCTCGATCAAAGACCGCATCGCGCTGTCGATGATCGCCGCCGCGGAGCGAGACGGGCAGCTCTCGCCCGGCGGCACGGTGGTGGAAGCCACCGCGGGCAACACCGGCCTGGGCCTCGCGCTGGTCGCGCGCGCCAAGGGCTATCGGGTTCTGCTGGTGATCCCGGACAAGATGTCGGCGGAGAAGGTGCTGCACCTCAAAGCGCTCGGTGCGGAGATCCGCATGACGCGCTCGGATGTCAACAAAGGCCACCCCGAGTATTACCAGGACATGGCCGCCGCGCTGGCCGCGAGCATGCCCGGCGCGTTCTACGTCAATCAGTTCGGCAATCCCGCCAATCCGCTGGCGCACGAGCGCATCACCGGTCCGGAGATCTGGGAGCAGATGGGGCATGCGGTCGACGCCGTCGTCTGCGGCGTCGGATCGGGCGGCACGCTGACCGGACTGTCGCGGTTTTTCGCGCGTGCAAGCCCGCGAACCGAGATGGTGCTCGCCGATCCACTGGGCTCCGTGCTCGCCGGTTACGTTGCGACGGGCAAGCTCGGCGTCGCCGGCTCCTGGGTCGTCGAAGGTATCGGCGAGGATTTCATTCCCCCGATCGCGGACTTGTCCGCAGTCAGGAAGGCGTACTCGATTCCTGACGCAGAAAGCCTCGCCACCGCACGCGAGCTGCTACGCGCGGAGCTCATTCTTGGCGGCTCATCGGCGGGCACGCTGGTCGCCGCGGCGCTGCGCTATTGCCGCGAACAGGATAGCGCCAAGCGCGTGGTGACCTTCATCCCGGATACCGGCAGCAAGTACCTGTCCAAGATGTACAACGATTTCTGGATGGTCGACCAGGGCTTTCTCACGTTGCCGCACTATGGCGACTTGCGCGACCTGGTGACGCGCCGCTACGCCGCCGGCGCGGTGGTCTCGGTGAGCGCGGAAGACACACTGCTTACCGCCTTCCAGCGCATGCGCATGGCCGACGTGTCGCAGGTGCCGGTGCTCGAGGCCGACCAGGTTGTGGGCATCGTCGACGAATCCGACGTCCTGCTGCACGTGCATAAGCAACCCGACCGCTTCCACGACAAGGTCGCCACCGCCATGACGCAGCGGCTGGAGACGCTCGATCCGGGCGCGAGCCTCGCCGATTTGCTGGCGATCCTCAACCGCGATCGCGTGGCCATCATCCTCCAGGATGGGCATTTCTTCGGCCTCATCACGCGCTACGATCTGCTCACCTACCTGCGGAGAAGCCTGCCATGAACGACCGCAACCCGAAGCCGGTGCGCATCGCGCGCGAGGGCTTCGCAACGCGCGCCATCCACGCCGGCCAGGCACCCGATCCGGCAACTGGCGCGATCATGACCCCGATCTATGCCACCTCGACCTACGTGCAGAGCAGCCCTGGCGTGCACAAGGGCTACGACTACGCGCGCACCGCCAACCCGACGCGCGCGGCATTGGAGGCCTGCGTGGCCGATCTCGAAAGCGGTACCCATGGGCTGGCCTTCGCGTCCGGCCTCGCCGGCATGGCGACGGTGCTCGACGCACTCGATGCCGGCTCGCATGTCATCGCGAGCGACGATCTTTACGGCGGAACGTACCGGCTGTTCGAGAATGTGCGCAAGCGCTCCGCCAACCTCAGCACGAGCTTCGTCGACATGACCGACCCGACGCGGCTGCGCGCCGCGATCCGCCCTGAGACACGCATGCTCTGGGTCGAGACCCCGAGCAATCCGCTGCTCAAGCTCATCGACCTGGCGGCAGTGGCCAAGATCGCGCGCGAGCACAATCTGATTGCCGTGGCCGACAACACCTTCGCCAGTCCCTGGATTCAGCGGCCGCTCGAACATGGTTTCGACCTGGTCGTGCATTCCGCGACCAAATACCTGAACGGCCACTCAGACATCATCGGCGGGGTAGTCGTGATCGGCGGCGAGGCACGCCACGAGGCCCTCGCCAAGCAGCTCGCCTATCTGCAAAACGCGGTCGGCGCTATCAGCGGCCCGTTCGACAGCTTCCTCGCCTTGCGCGGCCTGAAGACGCTCGCCGTACGCATGGAACGGCACTGCGCGAACGCGCTGGAGCTCGCGCACTGGCTTGCCGCGCAGCCGGAAGTGGCGCGCGTGTATTACCCCGGCCTTGCCTCCCATCCGCAACACACCCTCGCCCAGCGGCAGATGCGCGCCTTCGGCGGCATGGTCAGCGTCGCGCTGGACACCGATCTCGCGGGCAGCAAACGGTTTCTGGAGCATTGTCACCTGTTCGCCCTAGCCGAAAGCCTCGGCGGTGTCGAAAGCCTGATCGAGCATCCGGCGTTGATGACCCACGGCTCGATCCCGGCCCTGCAGCGTGACGCGCTGGGCATCAACGACGCGCTAGTCCGCCTGTCGGTCGGGATCGAGGACGTAGCTGACCTGCGCCGCGACTTGCGCGAGGCGCTCGATGCGATCTGAGCTCGCGCTCGAGGCGGACACAAACATGGCCATTGCTACTGATCAGGTTCGCGATCTGTATCTGGAATTGATACGCAAGTGTCTAACAGGCCTCCTTTATGAGGATCCGGCAACGGCGTTCGTGGGCGGTGGCACTGTTCCGTTCGACCGCCGCAGAAGAGAAGACGGACTCTATGGCACGTTCGAATCCTGCCGGGAAACTCAACGCGTCGTAGGCGCATCGGCACCGCCAACGGCGAGGACCCGGGCACAAGGCCCGCTGCAACTGTTGCGCGTTAGGCCGCCGCCGCAACCGCCCGTGCGGCAAGCACGGCGACGAGGTGGGCCCGGTACTCGGCCGAGCCGTGCAAATCATTGTTCAAATGTCCTGCAGGAATCTTCACCGCTTTTGCCGCTGCGGCCGTGAAGCTCTTGGCAAGCGCATCCTCGATCGCCTTCGCCCGGTGCACCTGCGCGGCAGCACCGGTCACCGCCACGCGCACTGCGCCCGCGGTCTGCGCCACAAACACGCCGACCAAGGCAAAACGGGAAGCCGGCTGTGGGAACTTGACGTAGGCGGCCTTTTCCGGGACCGGGAAACTGACTGCAGTGATGATCTCGTCGGCGCCGAGCGCCGTTTCAAACATGCCCTTGAAGAAATCGTCGGCCGCGATCTTGCGTCGGTTGGTGTGAATCGTCGCGCCCAGGCCCAGCGCCGCGGCCGGATAGTCGGCGGCCGGATCGTTGTTGGCGAGCGAGCCCCCGAGCGTGCCACGATTGCGCACCTGCCGGTCGCCGATGCCCTCCGCGAGGGCGGCCAGCGCGGGGATTGACTGCTTGACGACGGCTGACGCGGCCACCTCGGCGTGGGTGGTGAGCGCGCCGATGACCAGCGCAGCGCCCTCCTTCTTGATGCCCTTGAGCTCGGCGATGCCCGACAGATCGACGACGGTGCCGGGATTGGCCAGGCGCAACTTCATCGCCCCGACCAGGCTCTGGCCGCCGGCCAACGCCATGCCGCCGGACTTGGCCAGTACTGCGGCGGCATCGGCCACCGACTTCGCGCGCTGATATTCGAATGCGTACATGGGAGGCTCCCGGTCAGTGGCTCGCGGCCTGCAGCGCGGCCCACACCCGGTGCGGTGTGGCCGGCATGTCGAGATACTTGACGCCGGCACCGGCCAGCGCGTCGTGCACCGCGTTCATGAGCGCGGCGGGTGCGCCGATCGCGCCGGCCTCGCCGCAGCCCTTGGCGCCGAGCGGGTTGTGCGTGCACGGCGTGACCTTGGTGGCCACCTTGAACGTCGGCAGATCGTCGGCGCGCGGCATGGCGTAATCCATGTAGCTGCCGGTGAGCAACTGGCCGCTGTCAGGGTCGTAAACGCAGCACTCGAGCAGCGCCTGACCGATGCCCTGCGCCAGGCCGCCGTGTACCTGCCCTTCGACAATCATCGGATTGATGATGTTGCCAAAGTCATCGCACGCCGCGAAGTTGACGATGGTGACCGCACCCGTGTCCGGATCGATCTCGACCTCGCAGATGTGCGTGCCGGCCGGAAAGGTGAAGTTCGTCGGATCGTAGAACGCTGTCTCGTCGAGGCCGGGCTCCAGCTTGTCCAGCGGATAGTTGTGCGGCACGTAGGCGGCCAGCGCGACCTCGCCGAACGCCTTGCTGCGATCGGTCCCGGCAACGGTGAACTTGCCATCTGCGAATTCGATGTCGGCCTCCGCCGCCTCGAGCAGGTGGGCCGCGATCTTCTTGCCCTTGGCCACGACCTTGTCGAGCGCCTTGACGATCGCCGTGCCGCCCACGGCCAGCGAACGCGAGCCGTAGGTGCCCATGCCGAAGGGAATGCGCCCGGTGTCGCCATGCACGATCTCGACGTTCTCGATGGGAATGCCCAGGCGGCTTGCGACCACCTGCGAGAAGGTCGTCTCGTGCCCTTGGCCGTGGCTGTGCGAGCCAGTGAAGACGGTCACCCCGCCGGTCGGATTGACGCGCACCTCGCCGGCCTCGTACAGGCCCGCGCGCGCACCGAGCGCGCCGGCGATGTTGGACGGTGCGATGCCGCAGGCCTCGATATACGAGGCATAGCCCAAGCCGCGTAGCTTGCCGCGCTTGGCCGCTTCAGCCTTGCGCCCGGCGAAGCCTTTGACGTCGGCCATCTTCATCGCCTCGTCGAGGCAGACTTCGTAGCCGCCTGTGTCGTAGAGCAGGGCAACGGGCGTCTGATACGGAAAACTGCGAATGAAATTGCGGCGCCGGATCTCGTCCTGGGCGATCCCCAGTTCCACCGCCGCGGCGTGCACCAGCCGCTCGACGACATAGGTCGCTTCCGGCCGCCCCGCGCCGCGGTAGGCGTCCACCGGTGCGGTGTTGGTGAACACCGCCGTGACCTCGCAATGGATGGCGGGCGTCGTGTACTGCCCGGCCAGCAGGGTCGCGTACAGGATGGTCGGGATGCATGAGGCAAAGGTCGACAGATACGCGCCCATCGCCGCGGTGGTCTGCACGCGCATGGCGAGAAACTTGCCGTCCTTGTCCAGCGCGAGCTCGGCATGGGTGACGTGATCGCGGCCGTGCGCATCAGACAGAAACGATTCGCTGCGCTCCGCGGTCCACTTCAGCGGCCGATTCACCCGCTTCGACGCCCAAACCATCGCCGTCTCTTCGGGGTAGAGATAGATCTTCGAGCCGAAACCGCCACCCACATCGGGAGCGATGACGCGCACCTTGGTCTCCGGAAGGCCCAGCACGAAGGCGGTCATCAGCAGGCGCTCGACGTGCGGGTTTTGGCTGGTGACGTAGAGCGTGTAGCTGTCATTGGCGCGGCTGTAGCTCGCCACGGCGGCGCGCGGTTCGATGGCGTTGGGGATGAGGCGGTTGTTGATGATGTCGAGCTTGGTCACGTGCGCGGCCTTGGCGAACGCACTGTCGACGGCGGCCTTGTCTCCCAACGCCCAGGTGTAGCATTTGTTGCCGGGCGCGCCCTCGTGCAGCTGCGGCGCGCCGGCATTGAGTGCCGCAACCGGATTGACGACTGCCGGCAATACCTCGTAGTCGACCTCGATGAGCTCAGCCGCGTCCTTGGCCTCGGCTGGCGTTTCGGCGACCACCAGCGCCACGCCATCGCCGACATAGCGCACCTTGCCCTGGGCGAGCACCGGATGCGGCGGCTCCTTCATCGGCTGCCCGTCGCTGCCGGTGATCAGCCAGCCGCAGGGCAGACCGTTGACGCCGGTCAGGTCTGCGGCGGTGTAGATCGCGATCACCCCGGGTGCTGCCTTGGCCTTGGTCGTGTCGATTTTGCGTATCCTGGCGTGCGCATGCGGGGAGCGCAGGAAAAACACATGCGCGTGGTGCGGCGGGTTGACGTCGTCGGTGTACTGCCCGGCGCCGATCAGGAAGCGATAGTCTTCCTTGCGCCGGATCGACTGCCCAATGCTGTTCAGATCGTTCGCGCCCATGCTCTAGCTCCGCATGGCGGCAGCGCCCTGCGCCACCGCCTTGACGATGTTCTGATAGCCCGTGCAGCGACAGAGGTTGCCTTCCAGCGCGGCCCGGATCGTCGCCTCGTCGGCACCCGGATGGCGCTTCACCAGATCGATCGCGCTCAGGACCATGCCCGGCGTGCAGAAGCCGCACTGCAGTCCGTGGCAGTCCTTGAACGCCGCCTGCATCGGATGCATGGTGCCGTCGGGCGCCAGGCCCTCGATGGTCATGACCTGCGCGCCCTCTGCCTGGACGGCGAGGATGGTGCAGGCCTTGACCGCGTGCCCATCGACAAGCACGGTGCAGGCGCCGCATTGCCCTGTGTCGCAGCCGACGTGCGTGCCGGTGAGGGCCAGATCGTTGCGGATGAATTCGACGAGCAGCGTGCGCGGATCAACGTCCTTGCGTTCCGCCTTGCCGTTGACGGTGAGTGACAACGCGACAGACACGGTCATCCTCCTTCGGTTGAATGCCGCCGCGAGGAGTGTCGTTGGCAACGCGGTGCGGCGGCGAAGCTAGGATACTCCGCGTGCCAAACGACGGCAATGCGCAAGCGCCGCGGCGCAAGCCGGCTCGCAACCCGCGTACGGGCCGCGGTGCGGCCCTGCTCAGTTCAGGTTGGCGATGTATTGCGCCAGGTTCTCGATGTCCTGGTCGGACAGGCCGGCGGTCACGCTGGTCATGTTGCCCGCGTCGTTGGTGCGGCGCCGGGCCTTGAAGTCCGCGAGCTGCTTCTGAATATATTGCGGATATTGTCCGGCGACGCGCGGGATGTCATTCTGGCCGACAAAGCCGCCCAGATGACACATCGGACAGAGCGCGGCGTCGGAGGTCTTGCGGCCGGCGTCGACCTTCGCCGGGTCCGCCTGGAAATTGATCGGCAGCGGCTTCTGGGCGGCAAAGAAGTTGCCCAGCGCAATCATGTCGTCGGGCGAGAGGGTCTGCGCGATCGGCGACATCACCGGGTCGCTGCGCCGGCCCGCCTTGTAATCCTTGAGCTCGATGTAGATGTAGCGCCAGCTTTGCCCGGCCAGAATCGGATAGGCCGGATTCTGCGAGTTGCCATTCGGGCCATGGCATGCCTCACAGGCCTGCGCCTTGGCGGGGCGGGCCACTTCGGTCGGCGGCGGAGCCGATCTTCTGCGCGAGTGCCGGTGACACGAACGTCGCAGCGGCGGCGTAGAGGCCCAGCTTGAGCAAGCGGCTCATCGACACAAAAAAGCGGCTGTCCGGTGTGACCCAGACAGCCGCGTTGGCTTCGGCTCGGCGGCTATGGCAAGGCGAATACGAACACGCTGTTGCCGCGCTTGGAATCAATCTGGTTGTTGCCTCCCACGGCGACGGCGACGTATTGCTTGCCGCCCACCATGTAGGAGACGGCCGGCGCGTTCACCCCGGCACCGCAGTTGTACTTCCACAGTTCCTTGCCGGTCTTCGCGTCATAGGCCTTGAACCAGCCATTGGCCTCGCCGTTGAACACGAGGTCGCCCGCGGTGGCGAGCACGCCGCCGATGAGCGGCTGCGGCGTCTTCTCCTTCCAGGCAATCTTGCCGGTATCGAGGTCAACCGCCACCAGCTGGCCCCACTGCTGCTCGCTGGGAATGGTCTTGAACGCGCCGCCCAGCCACAGCTTGCCGCCGGGATACGGCACGTCCTCGACCGAATAGGTCATGGGCTGATGCAGGTTCGCGGCGTAGGCCAGATGCAGCATCGGGTTGACCGCCATCGGCGACCATTCGACCCCGCCGTTGGCACCGGGCAGCATGCGCGCACCCTCCTTGGTCGGCAGCACCCACATGTTCTCCTGCGGAATCATCGCCTCGGAGAAGCGGATCAGCTTTCCGGTGCTGCGCTCATGCACGTAGATGTGGCCGGTCTTGCCGCCGTGGATCACCACGTCGACCATCTTGCCGTTCTTGTCCTTCGCCTGCGTCAGGATCGGTGGGCTGACCGCGTCGAGATCCCATACGTCGTGCGCGATGTATTGGAAGTGCCACTTGTAGGTGCCCTTGTCGAGATCGATCGCGACCAGCGAGTCGGTGTACAGGTTGTCACCGGGGCGAATCGCGCCGTACAGGTCCGGCGACGGATTGCCGACGACGAAGAACACGGTCTTGGTCTTGCGGTCGATCGCGGGTGTCATCCACACGCCGCCGCCAAGACGCTGGTAGAACGAGCTGTCCTTGGCAAGAGCTGCCTTCTCGGCGTCGATGTTGCGATGCATGTCGCGCCCGGTGGCGTCGTTTCTCGCCCACACACCCTCTTGCCCCGTCTCGGGAATCGTGTAGAACGTCCACAGCAGATGGCCATCGTTGGCGTCGAAGGCCTTGACGAAGCCGCGAATGCCGTACTCACCACCGTTGGTGCCGATGAGCACCTTGCCGTCGACAACCGTGGGCGCCATCGTCTCCGAGTAGCCCTTGTCCGGATCGGCGATCTGCTGTTCCCACAAGAGCTTGCCGGTCTTGGCATCGAGCGCCACCAGCTTGGCATCGATCGTGCCCATGTAGAGCTTGCCTTCGGCAATGGCCACGCCGCGGTTGTTGTTGCCGCAGCACACCGTCACGATCGGCCCGAGCTTGTGCTTGTAGTGCCAGTATTCTTCACCGGTCGCCGCATCGATGGCATATACGTGGTTGAACGACGTGGTCAGGAACATCACCCCGTTGTCGACGATGGGCGCGGTTTCCATCGACTCCAGCACCGCGGTCTGGAAGACGAACGCAGGCTTGAGCTTGCCGACGGTCTTGGCTGTTGATCTGGGTGCCGGTGTAGTAGCGTGTCTGATCGTAGTTGCCGTTCGCGTGCAGCCAGTTCTTGGTATCCTTGGCGGCGCCGTCGAGCATTCCTTGCGAGATCGGCGCGAGCGCCGAGGTCATCGGCCGGGCGTTAGTCGTGGCCGCACTGCCGGTTTCCTGCGCGGCACAAAGGGGCGAGAGGCTCAGGGCCAGCGCGGGCGCAACCAGGGCGCCTGCCAGCCGGAAAATGCGAGATAACATGTGTTCCTCCTCAAACGCTACGATCTTGTTGTGGACCCGCCACGACGCGTGCGCGGCAACGCGCCGGTGCTCGCGGGTCGGTCGCGGGAACGCTCCCGCGTGCGCAACTTATAGTCGAAAATATAGGCCAATGCAAACCTGTGAGCCACAAAGGAGTCGGGCATGAGGCCAGAATGGCGCTACCGCGCAGCCGGCGCTGCGGCGCGCGCCCGGCGGCTGCCCGGGCGCGGCCTCGCGCTGTGGCTGTGCGCCGCTGCTCTGGCCGGGTTGCCGCCGCCTGCCAGGGCCCAGGAGCCCAGCGCCAACGTCCGCCTGGTCGCCGCCGCCAGCGCCGGCGATCCGGCCGGCATGGCGCGGGCGCTGGCCGACGGGGCAACCGCCAACGCCCGCAACCGGCTGGGCGAGTCGGCACTCCTGATCGCCCTGCAGAAGGACGCCCCGATCTGGCCCGGCAGATGCTCGCCGCCGGCGCCGACGTCAACCTCGGCGCGGCCAATGGCGTGACCCCGCTCATGGCCGCCGCGTACCGCGGGTATGCGGACCTCGCCGGCGAGTTGCTCGCCCGGGGAGCTGACGCCAGCGCCACCGACCGGCTGCAAAAGACCGCGATGATCTATGCTGCCGGCGAAGGCCGTACCGAAGTCGTGTTGCTGCTGCTGCACGCCGGCATCGATCCGAACGCGGTGTACGCGCACCAGCTCACGGCGCTGATGTGGGCGGCCGGCTACGGCCAGAACGAGACGGTACGGGCGCTGCTCGGCGCGGGCGCGCAGACCGCGCCGGTGGACGATCGCGGCAAGAGCGCACTGGACATCGCCCGCGAGGGTGCTTATCCGGCCACCGTCAACCTGCTGGATACCGCGGCGCGCGCGGCGCCGCGCTAATCACCCACCGACGAGATCGCGCGCATCGCGCGCCGGCCCCGACCACGGCCAGATGCGACGAAACGATCCGTCGCGGTCGATCAGGGCGTGCTTCAGGCTGCCGGCCAGATGCAGCACCAATGCGGCCACCAGCACCCAGCTGTTGGCGAGGTGCACCCTACTCATCACTTCCTTGACCGTCGCATCGGCGCCCGCCCAGGCCGGCAGCGTCCAGGCGAAGAACTTGACCGGATAGCCGCTGTACGCCGAACCGAGATAGCCCGTGAGCGGCTGCACGAACAGGCAAACGTAGAGCAGCAGGTGCACGCCGCACGCGGCGCGCGCCTGCCAGCGCGGCATCGGCGGCAGCGCGGGCGGCGGATGGCGCGCGCGCCACAGCACGCGCAGGAGCATGAGCAGCAACACCACCATGCCGAGCGACTTGTGCAGGTTGTAGGCGGTCACCCGCGGGCCCACTGGAATCTTCGGGTATCCCCTGCATCCACCAGCCGAAGCCGAGCATGCCGATCACCACTGCCGCGACCAGCCAGTGCAGGAGACTCGCCGTGGTGGTGTAGCGGGTGAGGCGGGACGTGGCCGCACTCACACCGGTGCTTTCGCAGTCAGCCGGCGCGAGTTGCGATCGTCGCGAAACACGATGGGCTGCCCCGGCACGCCCGCGGCGCGGGCGCGCTCGACCGCCTCGGTCACCAGGTGGTGATGCGGGGACAGGTCGCACACCGGATCGGCGGTGGCCGGGTCCCCGGTGAGCAGGTACGCCTGGCAGCGGCAGCCGCCGAAATCCTTGACCTTTTCCGGGCAGGAGCGACACGGCTCCTTCATCCAGGCATCACCCCGATAGCGGTTGAAACCTTCGGAGTCGTACCAGATGGCGGCCAGATCGGCCTCGCCCACGTTGGGAAACTTCAAGCCCGGCAGCATGCGCGCGGCGTGGCAAGGCAGCGCCGTGCCATCCGGCGTTATGGTCAGGAACACCGAGCCCCAGCCGTTCATGCAGGCCTTCGGCCGCGTCTCGAAGTAGTCGGGGACGACGAAGAACACGCGCATGCGCGCGCCGACTTTCTCGCGGAAGCGGTTGGTCACCGCCTCCGCCCGGACGAGCTGCTCGCGCGTGGGCAGCAGCGCGTCGCGGTTCAGATGACCCCAGCCGTAATACTGGGTATTGGCGAGTTCCACATACTCGGCCCCCAGCGCCTCGGCCATTTCCAGGATCTCGCCCACATGGTCGACGTTGAGCCGGTGCAGGACCACGTTGAGCACCATCGGGTAATCATGGGCCTTGATGAGCTGGGCAACGCGCGACTTGAGCTCGAAGGTGCGCGTGCTCGACAGAAAATCGTTCAGCTCGCGGGTCGAGTCCTGAAACGACAGCTGGATATGGTCGAGCCCGGCGGCCTTGAAGGCGCGGATGCGCGTGGCGTTGAGCCCGACCCCGGAGGTGATCAGGTTCGAGTAGTAACCGAGCCCGCGCGCCTCGGCGATAAGCACTTCCAGGTCGTCCCGCACGAGCGGCTCGCCCCCGGAGAACCCCAGCTGCACGGCGCCGAGCGCGCGCGCCTCGCGCAATACCCGCCGCCACGCTTCGGTGTCGAGCTCCGCACCCTGCGCGGTGTAGTCGAGCGGGTTGTAGCAGAACACGCAGTGCAGCGGGCAACGGTAGGTGAGTTCCGCCAGCAGCCAGCGCGGCCCCGCGGGCCGCGGCACGCTAGGGCCCGGCGGTGATCCAGCCACGGGCATGGGCCTCCTGCATGAAGTCCAGAACATCCTGCCGCAACGCCGCGCCCGGAAACGCGGCTTCGAGATCGCGGATCAGCGTGGCGACGGTGATCCGGCCGTCGATACGCTGCATGATCTCACCGGCGCTGGCGGAGAGCTTGACCATGCCCTCCGGATAGAGCAACACCCATGCGGCCTGGGCCGGCTCGTACTGCAACCGGAACTTGCCCGACAGCTGCGGGGCAGCCTCGGGCCCCAGCGTGGGCTCAGCGGCCATCAGCGCCTCCGGGAAGTCCATAGGCGAGCTGCATCGCATCGAGCATCGACCATAGCACGTCCAGCTTGAAGCGCAGGATTTCCAGTGCCCGCTCCTGCGCTGCGCGCGTGGCGAAGTGCTCCAGCGTCAGTTCCAGGCCGTGTGCCACGTCGCGCCGCGCCAGCGTCACGCGCTCACGAAAGTACGCGAGCCCCGCCGGATCGATCCACGGGTAATGCTGCGGCCAGCCAGCCAGACGGTGCTTGTGGATTTCCGGGGCAAACAACTCCGTCAGCGACGAACAGACCGCTTCCTGCCACGGTCGCGTACGCGCGAAATTCACGTAGGCGTCGACGGCGAAGCGCACCCCGGGCAAGACCTGGCGCAGCGACGTGATCTCGTCGCGCGGCACGCCGGTGGCGACGCCGAGCTCGATCCAGGCCTCGATGCCCCCTTCGCGGCCCGAGCTGCCGTCGTGATCAACGATGCGCTTGATCCACTCGCGACGCACCGCGCGGTCCGGGCAGTTGGACAGGATGGCGGCATCCTTGAGCGGAATGCAGAGCTGGTAGTAGAAGCGATTGCACACCCAGCCCTGGATCTGCGCGCGCGTGCACTGCCCGGCGTTCATGGCCACCTGGAACGGATGGTGAATGTGATAGCGCGCGCCCTGTGCGAGCAGCTGCCGGTGGAATTCCTCCCTGCTCCAGGGTTGCTGGTCGGAAACGCCCATGGTCGGCGCGGTCACGGCTACAGGGAAATTTCCATGCCGTCGTGCGCCACCTCGATCCCGGCCGCGGTGAGCAGAGCGCGCTCCGGCGAGTCTTCGTCGAGAATGGGATTGGTGTTGTTGATGTGGATGAGCACCTTTCGCGCACGCGGGCAGGCGGCGAGGGCCTCGAGCATGCCCCCCGCTCCCGACAGCGGCAGATGACCCATGTCCTGGGCGTGCTTGGTCGAAACCTGCAGGCGCAACAGCTCGTCCTCGGTCCAGAACGTGCCGTCGACGAGCAGGCAATCGGCCTGGGCGAAGAGCGCCCTTAAACTGGCGTCGATCGCGCCGAGACCGGGCGCATAGAAGAGCGTCCGACCGCTCGCCTCGTCGCGCATGACGATGCCCACGTTGTCGCCCGCGCGCGAGGCCTGCCGGTGCGGCGAGTACGGCGGCGCCTTGCTCGTGAGCGGCACGGCGCGGAAGTCCACGCCAGGCGCGCCCTCGATGCGGAAGGTCGCATCGGGGTCGGTGCGCATGGGATGCCACTCGACCCCGCAATAGTGTCCGAGCACGGTGAACACCGGGTTGCCGCTGGTCAAGTCCTCACGCACGCAATCGGTCGCGTAGACGTGCAGCGGCCGACCTTCGCGCAACATGAACAGGCCGGTGGTGTGATCGATCTGGCTATCGACCAGGAGCACGCCAACCAGCGCCGTGTCGCGCAGGGCGCGCGCGGGCTGCAGCGACGGGAAAGCGCGCAATTGCGCCAGGATATCGGGTGAGGCGTTGACCAGCACCCAGTTGTTGCCGTCGCCACTGACCGCGAGCGAAGATTGCGTGCGGGCGCGGGCCTTGATCCGCCCGCGGCGCAGGCCGTCGCAGTTGCGGCAGTTGCAGTTCCATTGCGGGAACCCGCCGCCCGCGGCTGAACCGAGGACGTGGACAATCACCGGCAGATAGAGACACCGTCCCGCCGTCCCGCGACCGGCGAGAGCCGCGTGCCTTCAGCGGCCTTCAGGCACGGCAGAGAAGTGCGACAGCCAGATTCTGACCGCAGCCGCGACTTAGCGCGTCGCGACGTACATCGTGATTTCGAAGCCGAACCGGATGTCTTCGAATTGGGGTTTCGTCCACAGCATGGTTTGCCTCTAAGTTGGTCGAGCAACGTTCGGGGACTACGAGGCCTATTATATTTCACGGCGCCGCCGGTGCAAGCCCCGCGCAATCATCTGTTTTGGCAGTGTTAATTGCCCGCGCTGCGAAGGGAGTCAGGAACTCGGGTAGCATATTCGCTTGCGCACCACGTGCCGCCCAAGGTCCAGTCCCTATGCTCATCCGTCTCGTTCTCGCCGCCGTGGCCGTGGGCCACACTGCGGTCTTTGCCGCACCGCTCGCCTATGTCCCTAACGAAGGCTCAGGCAGCGTCTCGGTCATCGACACCGCCACCGACCGGGTCACGCAGACCTTCCGCGTCGGCACCCGGCCGCGCGGAGTTGCCGTAGCGCTCGACGGCAAGCGCCTGTACATCAGCGACCAGACGAGCAATTCCCTGCTCACGGTCGACACCGCCACCGGCGCGACCATCGAGCACACGCCGCTCGGCGATTCGCCCGAGGGCATCTACCTTTCCGCCGACGGCAAGTGGCTTTCGGCGGCCATCGAGGAAAACAACCAGGTGCTGCTGGTGGACACGGCGACCGGCAAGGTCATGCGCCGCATCGCCATGCACGGCAAGAATCCCGAGCACGCGGTGTTCAGCCCCGACGGCAAATGGTTGTACGTGAGCAGCGAAGAAGCCGACAGCGTCGACATCGTCGACCTGGGCTCCGACCAGGTGGTCAAGTCGGTGCCGGTGGGCGACCGGCCGCGTGGCATCGGTTTCCTGCCCGACAGCACGCGCGCCTACGTCGCCGCGGAGAACGCCGACGTCGTCAATGTCTTCGACGTGGCGCGCGGCGAAGTCATCACCCGCATCAAGGCGGCCAGCCGCTCCAACGGCGTCACCGTGCATCCGGACGGCAAACGCGTGTACGTGAGCTCCGGCGGCGAAGGCTTGGTGCAGGTCATCGATACCGCCAGCAACACCATCATCGCCAGGATTCCAGTGGGCAAGCGGCCGTGGAACATGGCCATCACCCCCGACGGCAAGAAACTCTACGTTGCTTGCGGCCGCTCGAACGCGGTGGCCGTGATCGATACGCAGACCAACACCAAGATCGCCGAGATCCCGGTTGGCGAACTGCCCTGGGGCGTCGCGATCCGGTGAGGCTCGGCCGTACGCCTGTTGTCCATTGCGCTTCCCGCGCAGGCCCGACCCGCGATCGGTGACCTGCACCCGCCGCCAGCTTGTTCGGACCGTCGCGGGGCTCGCCCTGGCTATTCCTGGCGGCGTACGCAGCCAGTCGCCACGTGCTGCCGCGCCGGCTTCGTCCGGCGACTGGTGCGGCGCCGGCAATGCCCGTTCCCGGGTGCGCAGACCTACGTGTTCCACTGCCACAACCTCGAGCACGAGGACGGCGGCATGATGCTCGGGGTTCGAGTGACCTGAAGCGCATGGTGGTCGCCGGCGTGATTGTGGCCTACAATGGCGTCCATGAGCGATCCCTCCCTGGCAGTGGCGGTCCGCGCCGCGCGCAATGCCGCCGCCGTCATCGAGGATGCCGCGCGCGACCTCATGCGCCTGCCCAGTTCATCAAAGGAGCACCGCGACATCGCCGTGGCCGCCGGCAGCGAGGCGGCCGACGCCATCACCACGACCCTGGCGACGGCCTTCCCCGACCACGCCATCCTCGGCCCGGAGGCGGGACCCAAGCGCGACGGCCACTCGACTTGGCGGTGGATTGTCGACTCGCTCGACGGCACGGCCAACTTCCTGCACGGCTACCCTTACTACGCCATCTCCATCGCCCTGTCGCACGGCTCCGAGCTGACCCATGCGGTGGTGCTCGATCCGATCCGCGACGAGCTGTTCACCGCCATCAAGGGGCGGGGGGCGCTACTCAATGGCGTGGCGTTGCGCGTATCCGGCTGCACCGCGCTCGACGATGCCCTGGTCGGAACCGTGTTCCCGGGCCGCGCCAGTGCGCGCCTGCCGGACTATCTGCCGATCTTCCACGCGCTCCTGGGGCGCTGCGCCGGCATTCGCCGCGCCGGCGCCTGCGCGCTCGACCTGGCCTACGTCGCGGCAGGCCGGCTCGACGCGTTCTGGGTGATGAGCGTGCAGACCTGGGACGTGGCCGCCGGCGCCCTCCTGGTAAACGAAGCAGGCGGCCGCGTCGGTGATTTTGCCGGCGGCTCGGACTGCCTGCGCCGGGCCGAAGTGATCGCAGCGACGCCGGGCGTTTTCAACGCCATGCGCGAGGCGATCGGCACCGCCCTGCATTGACGGCTCGCGGCGCGGCGTCTGACGCCGCCCGGGTCGGCCAAGGCGCCCACGCCGCCCTTCCGCGCGGTTTAGTAGCGCACCAGGCCGCTCGCTTGGTCGGCCGCCCAGAGGTTGATGCCATCGCTGCACGCGCCGAACGGAAGGACTGAAGGCGTCGCGACATTGGTGATGAACCTCAGGTCCGCCGCCCTGAAGATGCTCACGCTGCTGCCGCCCATGTTGGTAACCAGGATGCGCTCGCCGTCGAAGGTCGCGGCGAAGGGTTGATTCAAGAGGTTGGACGCATCCGCGCTGATCGTGGCCACAATGTTGCCAGTGCTCGCCTGCACGACCGTGATCGAGTTGGTGTTCTGCAGCGGCACCCAGATGTTGGCGCCGTCGAAGACGGGATATTGCGGACCCGTGCCCACAGTTACCGTCTGCAGGACCGTGCCGTTGACATCGAGCTTCAACAGCGTCCCGGCGGCCTAGTCGGTAATCCAGATGTTGCTGCCGTCAAAGAGAATGCCGGCTGGAACCGAGAACCCGGCAACGTTGGTCACCTCATAGGGCGGCGTCGGCAAGATGATCGACGACCCGCCATTGTTGGCCGTCCAGAGATTGACGCCATCGAAGGCAATACCCTTCGGTTGGTTGCCAAGGGCAGTGGCGGACACGGTGACCGCTCCTGGCTTAGTCGATGGGTCGACCACGTACAGGACGCCGGGCGTGTCGTCGCTCGCGACGAAGATCCTGCCCACGGCCACCACAATGCCGTAGCCGTCGGTCGCGCCCGTCCAGGTGCCCAACGTCTTGCCCGTGCTTGCATCCAACTGAACCACCGTGCCGAGTGTCGATACCCAGATGTTCTGACCGTCCGCAGCGCAGAAAATCGGGTCGCCGGCCACGGCAATCGCCTGCGAGGCCACGGGGTACTGGGTCGTCCACCACTCGTTGAGTGCCCCGCGCCGGCTGTCGCGTCTGAGTCCCTGATCGAATTAGCGTTGCAGAAAGGTAGTCATCTGCACGCGGGTGACGTTTTCGTTGGGGCTGAACGTGCCCGGCGCGGTGCCGTTGGTGACGCCGGTTACAAACGCTTCCAAGATGCCGGGGCAGAACGGGGACCCGACCGCGGCGACGTCGGTGTACGGAAATGGATAGTTGGTCCCGCCACACAATCCCGCCTGCGCGGGCCCTGCGCTCAATGCCGTTGCCGCCCCCAATCCCACGGCGAAAAGCCAACCCCGACAGCGGCGTGAGGCAATAGGACAGCCACGACCGGAACCGGAACGGGTGCGATCCATTGTCTTCTCCTCCAAGGGAATACGAACAGCGACGATGCGGCCGGTCGGTCAACGAGCGTAGGACCACCCTCAGCAGGCGTCAAGCGCGCTCGCCTGCCAGCGCCCGCAGGCGGTCGTAGAGTGCTTCCGGGATCGCCACACCCTCGGCGGCCGCCTGGCGCGCGAGCGTCTCGCGGCGCGCGCCCGGCAGTCGCACCTCCGGCTCCGCGGTCATCGCCGCCACCAGCGCTTCGACGCGCTCGTTGTAGACCACCAGACCCGCAAGCGCCGCGGGATCGATCACCAGAAACACCTGCCCCAACCGCGGCCGATTCCCCGCGTCGACGAAGAAGGACGTCGCCTCGAAGCCCAACGCCGCGCCGGTGAGCGTGGTCACAAGCAGTTCGACGATAAGCGCGAGCAACGCGCCCTTGGCGCCGCCGAGTCCGAGCATGCTGCCCTCAAGCCCGGCACGCGGATCGGTGGTCGGATTGCCCTCCTTGTCCAGCGCCCAGCCAAGCGGAATGGGAGCGCCCGCGTTGGCAGCAAGCATCAGCTTGCCGCGGGCGATGGCGGAGAGCGACAAATCGATGAGCAACGGCGACGCATGCGGTCGCGGAAAGATCGCGGCGATCGGGTTGGTGCCGAACACAGGGCGCCTGCCCCCCGCGGCCGGCATGGCGGCGGGCGAATTGCCAAACGCCAATCCGACCAAACCCGCCGCGCCAACCGCCTCGAGATGGTATCCGGCAACGCCGAAATGGTGGCTGTTGGTGACCGCGGAGCAGGCCACGCCGACGTCCGCGGCGCGGCGCACCGCCTCGGCAACCGCGAGCGCACACGCGGCGTAGGCAAGGCCCGCTCCCGCATCGACCAACGTCGCCCCGCCCTTGGCGGCGACGACCCGCGGGCGGGCGCGGCCATCGGCGCGCCCGCTTTGCAGGTGCGCAGCGTATTGCGGGACACGCGCCACGCCGTGCGCGGCCAAGCCGCGCGCGTCGGCATAGACTAGCGCCGCTGCCGTTGCCCGCGCCTGCTCGCCATGGGCGCCGGCACGCTGCAGCGCACGCTGAGTCAGATCGTGCAACAGTTCAAGGTTGACTTGCGGCACCGTGGTCCTGGCTAACGGCTGCGCGGCACCGCATTGAGCGCGGCGGCGACCTTCTCGGCGATCAGCGTCGACACGCGCGCGTTCGATTCGCGGGTGACGCCGGCGATATGCGGGGTCAGCAGCAGATTGGGGCAGTCGACCAGCGCTGACGCGCCGGGCAACGGTTCGGTGGCGAAGACATCGAGCGCGGCGCCGCCGAGGTGCCCAGTTCGCAGCGCTGCCGCCACCGCCGTTTCGTCGACGATGCCGCCGCGCGCGGTATTGATGAGGATGGCATCGTGCTGCATCCGCGCGATCTGTGCGGCACCAATCAGGTTGCGGGTCGCATCTGTCAGCGGCACATGCAGCGACACGACCTCGGCTTCGCGCAGCAGATCGTCGAGGCTGCGCGGCAGCGTGTGCTGCTCGGCCCAAAACGGCGAGTCCGCGCCAAGCAGCGGGTCATAGCCGAGCACGCGCATGCCGAGCGCCCGCGCCAGGCGCGCGGTCTCCCGGCCAATGCTGCCGAAGCCGATCACGCCGCAGCGCTTGCCGGCAAGCTCGCGTCCGGTGGAGAGCACCCCGCGCGGCCAAGCGCCGGCCGCCACCGCGACGGTGCTACCGTACGCGCCGCGCAGCAGCATCAGCGCCGCGGCGAGCACGTACTCGGCGACGGCGAGCGCGTTGGCGCCGGTCGCCGGAATGACCGCGATACCACGCGCCGCACATGCCGGTAGATCGACATTGTCGAGGCCCACGCCGAGGCGCCCGAGCACGCGGAGCCGCGCCGCCGCGGCAATGAGCTCGGCATCGACGCGCACCCCGTTGCGCACGATTAGCGCGTCGAAGGCGCGCACCGCGTCGAGGAGCTCCGCGCGCCGCTCGAAAAGTCCCGCGTCATAAGTCGTCGCAAACCGCCGCTGCAACCACCCGACGGCTGCCTCGTCCATGAACTCGGCGATGAGCACGCGCATCCGTCGCCACCGCGGCAGCTTAGCTCTGCATGCCCCAGCGGCGCACGGTGCGGGTCTCGATGGTGCGAAAGATCAGGTTCTCGACGATGAGCCCGATCACGATTACCGTCAGCAGCCCCGCGAAGACGCTCGGTATCTCGAGCTCGTTCTTGTTCTCGTAGATGAACCAGCCCAGCCCCCCGATCCGGACGAGACCCCGAACACGAGCTCGGCCGCGATCAGGGTCCGCCACGCGAAAGCCCAGCCGATTTTGAGACCGGTGAGGATGCTGGGGAAGGCCGCCGGAATCAGGATCCGACCGACGTAGGGCAGGCCGCGCAGGCCGTAGTTGCGCCCGACCATGCGCAAGGTGTTGGACACCGACAGAAAACCGGAGTGCGTGTTCAGCGTCACCGCCCACAGCACCGAGTGGATGAGCACGAAGACAATGCTGCCGGTACCCAGCCCGAACCAGATGAGCGCGAGCGGCAGGAGCGCGATCGCCGGCAGGGGATTGAACATCGAGGTCAAGGTCTCGAGCAAATCCGTGCCGACGCGCGAGGTGATGGCGACGACGGTGAGCAGCCCCGCGAGCAGGATGCCGGCGGTGTAGCCGATGAGCAGCACCTTGATCGAGGTCCAGGCGCGCACCAGCAGCTCGCCGTGCGCGATTCCGTCGACCAGGGCACCGACGGTCGCGCCGAAGGTCGGAAAGAGCAACGGATTATCCAGCCAACGCGCATAGATCTCCCAGGCGACTGCCAGGGCGATGAGCAGCACGAGCTTGCGCACCGCGCCCACATTGTAGAGTCGCTCCCAGCCCGACAGCGGCTTGGTGACAATGCCGAACTGTGCCGCGTCGACCGGCTCCCGATAGGCATCCTTGCGCTGCAGCGCCGAATCAGCCATGCGTGCCCACCTCCTCGCCTTCGACTTTGTCGGCAAACAACAGGTCGTGGATCTTCTGCTCGAGTCCCTGCGCCTGCACCCGGTCGCCGTGCCCGCGCGCCAGGCTGTTGAGCTCCGCCTTGACCTGTCCGGGCGCCGGCGAGAGCAACAGGATGCGGCTGCCGACCGTGATCGCCTCGGCGATCGAGTGCGTCACGAACAGGACCGTGAAATGCGTATCGTCCCAGAGCGAGAGCAACTCGTCCTGCATCTTGCGCCGGGTGAGCGCGTCGAGCGCGGCGAACGGCTCGTCCATGAGCAGGATATCCGGTTCCATGGCCATGCCGCGGGCGATAGCCACTCGCTGCTTCATGCCGCCGGACAGCATGTGCGGAAAGCTGTCGGCGAACGGCGCGAGGTTGACCTTGGCGATGTACTCCAGCGCCTTGTCCTCGGCCGCCTTGCCCGAGAGTCGGCCGCTGGCCGTGAGCGCGAACATGACGTTCTCCTTGACCGTCTTCCACGGCAGCAGCTGATCAAACTCCTGGAACACCATCATCCGGTCGGGCCCCGGTCGCGTGACGACCTGCTGTTTCAACCGGATCTCGCCTTCGACCGGCTGCATGTAGCCGCCCACGGCCTTGAGCAGTGTCGACTTGCCGCAACCGGACGGGCCGAGCAGGATGAAACGGTCGGCCGGATACACCTGGAAGTCGACCCGGTAGGTGGCCGTGACCAGGTGCTCGCGCGTTTTGTACTGCAGAGTCACGCCACGCACATCGAGGATCGGCGCGGCCGCGTCGGCCAGGGGCGCTTCCGCCGGCGCGCCGTCTACGCTTGCCACGGCAACCGGTCGAGATCGACGTTGCCGCCGGAGATGATGATGCCGACCCGCGCCCCGTCCACCTCGAGCGCGCGCTCCAACAGGCAGGCGAGCGGCACCGCTGCCGAGGGCTCGACGATGATTTTGGCGCGCTCCCAGAGCATGCGCATGGCGCGGATGATCGCCGCTTCGCTGGCCACTCCGATCGCTTCGACCCCGGCGCGAATCGCGCCGAGCGTGCGCGGCGAGAGCGTCGTGCGCAAGCCGTCGGCGATGGTCGTGGCCGACGGCAGCGGCTCGACGCGGCCGGAACGGAAGCTGCGCGCCGCGTCATCAGCGTTGGCCGGCTCCGCCCCGAAAACCCGCAGCGCCTGCGCGCTTGCGCGCGCCGCGATCGCCGTGCCCGAGAGCAGCCCGCCGCCCCCGACCGGGGCGATGACCACGTCGAGCTCGGGCACCTGCTCCAGGAGCTCCAGGGTCGCGGTGCCCTGCCCCGCGATCACCCGCGGGTCATCGAACGGATGCACCAGCGTCGCGCCGGTCTCGCGCTCGACGTCGGCGCAGCCCGCGGCGCGGGCCGCCGGGGTCGGCGCGCACAGTCGGACCGTCGCGCCATAGCGGCGCACGTTGGCGAGCTTCACCTGCGGTGCGTTGTCAGGCATGACCACGTACGCGGCAATGCCGCGGCGTGCCGCCGCGTACGCGAGCGCCGCACCGTGATTGCCTGACGAATGCGTCACCACCCCGTGGCGCGCTTCGGCCTCGGTCAGGGAAAACACCGCGTTGGTCGCACCGCGAGCCTTGAACGCGCCTACCCGTTGCAGGTTCTCCGCCTTGAACACCAGCTGCGCCCCGACTTCGGCGTCGAGCGCGCGGCAGGTGAACACAGGTGTGCGGTGCACGTACGGGGCGATGCGCGCGGCCGCCGCGCGGATGGCCGCGAGATCGGGCAGCGCCAGCGCGTCGGCACTGTGGCTCGCGTCAGGCATCAGCTGCCCGGCAGCGCGTGCACGTTGGGGAAGAACAGGTCCTGCCACGTTTCGGGCTTGACCTTGATGGCGCCGGTCTTGTACATGAAATCGGCGTACTTCATCACGTTCTGCGGCGTCGTCGTGAACACCACCTGCGGATCATTGAGCATCCGCTCGATGTCTTCGCGCGTGTCCTTGTCGTGGGAGATGCGCAGGTACGCAACGGCGGCGGCGCGCTTGTCGCGGTTGATCGTCGCCTCGGCCTCGTCGAGCGCGGCAACGAAGGCGGCGTAGAGCTTCGGATTCTCGCTGCGGAACCGGGCCGTGGTCCAGACCACGTTGAAAGTCACCGCCCCGCCCATCAGGTCGTAGTTGTTGAGTACCGCGTGCATGCCGGGCCGGGCGAGTTCCTGGTACTGGTACGGCGGAGAACCGAAATGGGCGTTGATTTCCGACCGCCCGGAGAGCAGCGCCTGCATCGCGTCCGGGTGCGCCATCGACACGGTCAGCGCGTCGAACCGGTTCTGCTGCCCCGGCCCGAAAACCTGCTCCGCGGCCATCTGCAGCGCCAGCGCCTGCACCGAGATCTTCGCCGCCGGCAACGCGATCCGGTCCCGGTCGGACAGGTCGGCCACCGTTTTGACCTGCGGGTCGCGCGTGACCAGGTAGAGCGGCATCGAATTGAGCGCGCCCACGCCGCGCACATCGAGGTTGCCACGGGTACGCGACCAGAGCGTCACCAGCGGGCCGACGCCGCCCGAGGCGATCTGCAGGCTGTTGGACAGCAGCGCGTCGTTCATGACGTTGCCGCCGGCGAAAGTCGCCCACGTGACCGTGACGTCGATCCCGGCCGCCTTGGCGTGCTTTTCGATCAGCTTGCCGTCTTCCATGAGCATCAGCGGCAAGTAGCTGATGCCGTATTGCTTGGCAACCTTGATCTCGGTCAGCTCGGCGCTGGCGGCCGCCGGCAGGGACAGCGCCACGGCAGCGCAGAGCGCGGCGCCGGTGCGCCGCCACGACAACAGTCGCATAAGCCTTACTCCAGAGGCGAAATGCCGCGATTATAGGCGCCGCCGCGCGGCCGCGCGGCGCAGGGTCGGTCAGGCGCTTTCGTAGAGGCGCGTCAGCACGAACTCGCGGTGCCCGAGCGCCTCGGCCGCGGTCAGCCGCCCGTTGGCAGTCCGGAACATCATGGCCAGCAACTTGTTGCCGGCCTGGTCCATCGTCATCTCGCGCTGCAGCAGCCCCGAGGTGTCGACATCGATGTGCTCGCTCATGGTACGCACCGTGCGCGGGTTGGCGCAGACCTTGATCACCGGCAGGATCGGGTTGCCGATGACGTTGCCCTGCCCGGTGGGAAAGAAGTGCACCACGAAGCCGGCGGCGGCGCACAGCGTAACCATCTCGGCCGCCGCCGACGAGCTGTCCATGAACCACAGCCCAGGGTGCGTGGGCATCTCCGCCTTGTCGAGCACGCCGTCGATCTGGCACTGCTTGCCGATCTTCTGGATGTTGCCGAGCGCCTTTTCCTCGATCGTGGTGAGCCCGCCGGCGATGTTGCCCTTGGTCGGCTGGGACTCGGACAGGTCAGTAGTCTTGTGGCGGTTGATCAGTTCCTGGTAGCGATCGAACACGCGCCGGAAATCGGCGCGCACCCGGTCGTCGCGACAACGCGCAGCGACGATCTGCTCGCCACCGGTCAACTCGGTGGTCTCGCCGAAGACCAGCGTACTGCCCATCGCGTAGAGCTTGTCGAAGGCGTTGCCCACCGTCGGATTGGAGCCGCAGCCCGACGTCGTATCCGATTCGCCGCACTTGCACGATACCCACAGTTCGTTCAGGGCGCATTCGACGCGCTGCTTCTCGCTCGCCCACTGCAGGTATTCCCGGGCCGCCTTGGACGCACGCATGATCGTGTCGTGGTCGCCGTGCAACTCGATGCCGAAGCCGGTAACGGGCTTGCCGGTCGAGGCGATGCCATCGACCACCCGCTTGGTCCAGCCTTCCTCGATGCCGATGACCACCACCGCGGCGACATTCGGATTGCAACCGGCGCCAATGAGGGTGCGGAAATGCAGGTCGAGGTCGGCGCCGAACTGCAGCCGGCCATAGGGATGCGGGATCGCCAGCGTGCCCTTCACGTTGTTCGCGACCGCTTCCGCGGCGGCATTGGACAGATCGTCGACCGGCAGGATCACGACGTGATTGCGCACCCCGACCCGGTCATTCTCGCGGCGATAACCCCAGAAGCTTGTCTGCATGTCAGTCACCAGCGCTTGGTCTTGATGTTGTGCACATGCGCATGCTGCCCCTTCTTGATGGGCGCGACGACCTTGCCGATGTCAACGCCATACTTGATCACCGTGTCGCCCACGGCAAGATCGCGCAAGGCAACCTTGTGGCCGAGCGGGATGTCCTCGGTGCAGGAGAAAGTCAGCGTCCGATCCTCGTCGAGGATGAGTCCGGTCAGCGTCTGGCCGGCCTTGACACCCTCGGCGACCACGACGGCGACGGAATCGTTCGGATCGTGCAGAACACAGTGAATCACCTTGCTATGCTACTGCGCCGGCCGCACCTTTGTCACATTCCTGCGCCGTCTCCGGTAGTCGATTACACTGTCCGGCGAGCAGTCCTACGCTGGTTGCGACGGGGGTCGCAACTTTCTTGGGGAGAACAACATGTGGTGCAGCGCGCAGCGTTTTGGCCTTGGCCATGCGTTGGGTTCAGGTCGTTGCCGGGGGTGGTCGCTGGCGCTGGGATTCGGGCTCGTCAGCGCCCTGTGCGGGGTGCCGGTGCAGGCCCAGCAGACCTGCGGTGGGGCAAGCTATCCGTTTCCGTACACCGATGTCTCCGGGGTCGGCGCTGCCTTCTGCCCCGGCATCATGGAAGCATATGTCACTGGCGTCTCCAAGGGCACCACCCCGACCACGTTCAGTCCGAATACGACCGTTACCCGCGTGCAGATGACAACGTTTCTGCAGCGCTCGCTCGATCAGGGGCTCGCCCGGGCGGGCCGGCGGGCGACGCTCAATCAGTGGTCGACGCCGCAGGGCGTCAGCGCGATGCAGACCATCGCCGGCATCAGTTACCCACTGCTTTGCGCTGCGGACGGCTCCGCGATATGGACGACCACGGCCGGTTCGGTGGTACAGGTACAAGCCTACAACGGCAAGGTCCTGGGGACCTGGACCGGGCCCAGCGACAGTTCGGGGATCGTGCTGGCCGCGGGTAGGGTTTTTGTGACGGACAACACCGAGCCTGGCACCCTCTATGTAATCGACCCCACGCGAGCCCCGGGGACCGTCGCCACGGCCGCGACGAACCTGGGCGACGGTCCGGTCGACATTACCTTCGACGGCACTCATCTCTGGACGGCCAACTTTTTCGACGGCTCGGTGTCGATCATCACCCCGCAAGCAGCGACCCCGTACCCGCCTGGCAACACGCACACGGTTACCGCGCCCGAGTTCGTCGAACCCAACGGCATACTCTATGACGGGGCCCACATCTGGATGACCGACAGCGGCGCCGGGAAGCTCTTCGAGCTCGACGCCACGGGTAACATTCTGCTCAACATCAGCATCGGGACCGATCCGCAAAAGCCAGTCTTCGACGGCACCAATATCTGGGTCCCGGGAGGCGCGGGCAATTCGATCACAGTGATCCAGGCGAGCACCGGCAACGTGGTCGCGACAATCGCCAAAGATGCGACGAATATGCTCAATAACCCGCTCGCGGCCAGCTTCGATGGCGAGCGCATCCTGGTGGCCAACACCGCCGGCAATTCCGTCACGCTGTTCAAGGCGGCGGACTTGAGTTTCATCGCCAATGTTTCGACCGGGGCCAAGAGCAACCCGTCGGGCGTGTGCAGCGACGGCATCAACTTCTGGATAACGCTCCTGGGTTTGGTAGGCCAACTAGTGCGGTTCTAAAGGCCAGCGGGATGCTGGGGAGCCTCCGCGTCGAGCGTGCAACGACGCTCGATCAGGGGCTCACGCGCGCGGCCCGGCGGGCGGCGCTCAAGCAGCTTTGGGCCGTGAACGGCTCGCCGCAGATCATTACCGTGAGTGGTCATCCCGTTTTCTGCGCCGCCGACGGCGAATACGTCTGGATCGCTTGCTACGGTACGGTGGACCAGGTGCAGGCCAGCACCGGCAAGGTCATCGGTACCTGGACGGGGGCGACGTTGAGCTGGCCCATTGCTGCGATCCCCGGACTTATCCTCACGGCCGACAACACGTCCGGCGCGCTGTACATCATCGATCCCGTGAATGCCCCGGGCTCGGTCAGTAGTGCGCTATCGTTTCCCGCCGGCACCAGCAGCCTCGCCTACGACGGCGTCAGGGTCTGGGCCGCCAACTTTAGCGGCACGGTCTCGACCCTCTTCGGGGGCACCGTGTCAAACCACAGCGACCCGGGGTTCATGCAACCGGTGGGCCTGATCTACGATGGTACGCACATGTGGGTCGTCGATAACGGTGCCGATGCGCTGTTTGAGCTCAATAGCGACGGCTCGATCCTCAATACGGTAGCCGTTGGCTCGGGTCCCCAACGACCCGCCTTCGACGGCGCCAACATCTGGGTGCCGAACTACTTCGACAACACGATCAGCGTGGTCTCTGTGAGCGCCGCCAAGGTGATCGCCACGATCGCTTCGGACCCGGCCAACCAGCTGTCCGGCCCACAGCAAGTGAGCTTCGACGGCGAGCGTATGCTCGTCACCAACAATCTAGGCGACGGCACAACCGGCAGCGTGACGATTTTCAAGGCAGCCGACTACAGCGTCCTCGGCAACATTGCGAGCCCAACTGGTTTACTTCCTTACGGCGCATGCAGCGACGGGGTGAACTTCTGGGTAGCGTTCTCTCAGACCCACTCCCTGCTGAAGTACTGAACGCTGCGGCGGGGGCAGCGATAAGGGGTATTGGCGGCGAGCGCGCGCGCGGATCAGCGCCCGAAAAACTCGAACTCGGTCTGCGCCACGGGCGCGAAGTAACGGCGGTGCATCGGGCAAGGGCCGTGTACGCGCAGCGCCGCCAGGTGCTCCGGCGTGGCATAGCCCTTGTGCCGCGCGAAGCCGTACGCCGGATAGTGGCGGTCAAGCTCGACTAACTGAGCGTCGCGTGTCGTCTTCGCAAGGATCGATGCCGCGGCGATGGCCGCGATCAAGCGGTCGCCATCGACGATGGCACGCGTCGGGCAATCGATCTGCGGGCAATGCAGGCCGTCGATCCACACCACCTCGGGCCGGGTCGCCAGGCCCTCGATAGCGCGGCGCATCGCCAGCAGCGTCGCCTGCAGGATGTTGAGCGCGTCGATTTCGCCGACATCGCTCTCGGCGACCGCCCACGCAACGGCATGGGCCCGGATCTCCAGCGCCAACTCCTCGCGCGCCGCTGCGGTCAGGAGCTTCGAATCGCGCAAGCCACGGATGCGCTGCTGTGGGTTCAAGATGACCGCTGCCGCCACCACCGGCCCGGCGAGCGGCCCCCTGCCCGCCTCGTCGACGCCGGCGATCAGCATGTCACGTCCGCGAGGCGCAGTTCCGCCAAGACCGCGTCGGCGACCCGCAGCGGCGTGTCGGCTGCGAGCATCTGCGCCATCGTCGCAAACAACGCCTCGAGGCGGACGCGGGTGACCGTGTCGTCGTACAGATTGAGCGCCGCCCGCGCCAGATTGCCCGCTGTCGCCGCGCGCTGCAGGAATTCCGGGACCACGAAGCGCCCGGCAAGCACGTTGGGCAAGCCGACGTAGGGCAAGAGCAGCTTGCGCGCGACCAGGCGTGCGGTCAGGGCGTTGACGCGATAGAAGATCAGGTGCGGGCAGCGGGCCAGTGCCGCCTCCAGCGTCGCCGTCCCCGACGCGACCAGCCCCACGTCGGCCGCGCGCAGCGCCTGATCGGCGTGACCGTAGAGGATGGTCACGGGCAACGCTTCGAGCTGGCGACGGTGACGCACCGTCTCAAAATACTCCCGCGTCTCGCGGCTGACTAGCGGCACGAGAAAATGCGCTGTCGGCTGCGCCACCAGCATCTCGACCGCGGCATCGAGCAAGAGCTCGCTGTGCATCTCGAGCTCGCCCATGCGACTGCCGGGCAGCAGCGCGAACACCGGCTGCTTGGTGTCGAGCCTGAGAATCTCGCGCGTCTCGCGCCGGCTCGCCGCCGTGGCCGCCTCGGCCGCCAGCGGATGCCCAACAAAGGTCACCGGCAGGCCCGCGGCCGCATACAGCGGTGGCTCAAACGGAAACAAGGCGAGCAGGTGATCGGCCGATCGCGCGATGGTGTGGATGCGCTCGTTGCGCCACGCCCATACCGACGGGCTCACGTAGTGGATGGTGCGCGTGCCGCGGCGCTTGAGGCCGGCCTCCAGGCCAAGGTTGAAATCCGGAGCGTCGATGCCGATGAACAGCGCCGCCCTGGCCGCGAGCAGGCGCCGGCGCAGGTCGCGTCGGATGCGCAACAGCCCGGGCAGCGCACTGACGACCTCGGCGTAACCGCGCACTGCGAGTCGCGCCATCGGATACCAGGCTTCGCAGCCAGCCGCCTCGAGTCGCGGGCCGGCAATACCCACGAAGCGCGCTTCCGGAAGCCGCGCGCGCACCGCTTCGACCAGCTGCGCGCCGAGCGCGTCGCCGGACGCCTCCCCGGCGACTATGCCGATGGTGACCCCTTCACCCCCCTGGCGCATCGCGATGCCGATTCAACGAATGATCCCGCGTCCGGGCGTCTCCAGGAACTCGGCCAGCGGGGCGAGGACCGTCTCTTGGCCGGCCGCGGCAATGATGGCCGCCCGTGCCTCCTCGAGCGAAAGTTGCTGCCGGTAGAGCATCTTGTAGGCGCGCCGGATCGCTGCCAGGTCGCCCGCGGTGAAGCCGCGGCGGCGCAGACCCTCGCTGTTGGTGCCGTGCGGCTTGGCTGGATAGCCGGCAGCGGTCACGAACGGCGGGACGTCCTGCAGCACGATCGATCCCGCCGCGATCATCGCATGCGCGCCGATGCGGCAGAATTGGTGCACGCCGACGAAGCCCCCCAGCACCGCGTAGTCGCCGATGACCACGTGACCGGCGAGCTGGGCATTGTTGGAAAAGGTCGTGTCGTTGCCGATTACGCAGTCGTGCGCGATATGGCTATACGCGAGCAGCAGGTTGCGGTCGCCGATGGTCGTGGTGCCCCGATCCTGGGCGGTTCCGGCATGGATGGTCACGTATTCGCGGATCACGTTATGCGCCCCGATGACCGTCGCCGTCGGTTCGCCGCCGTACTTGCGATCCTGGGGAATGTCGCCGACCGAGGCGAACTGGAAAATGCGATTGCCCGGGCCGATGCGGGTGCGCCCGGTGATTACGACATGACTGGCGATGGTGGTCCCGGCCTCGACTTCGACCGCCGGGCCGATGACGGTGAACGGGCCGACGCGCACGTCCGGGGCGAGCCGGGCTCCACTGGCTACCAGGGCGGTGGGGTGGACCTGCTCCAACGTCAAGCCCGTATGTCGCGCACGGCCGCCATGAGCGTGGCCTGCGCGACGAGCTCGCCACCGACGCTCGCCTTGGCGGCGAATTTGAACACGCTGCGCACCACGTTGAGCTCGGAGGACTCGAGCACCAGCTGGTCGCCGGGGAACACCGGCCGCTTGAAGCGCGCGTCGTCAATCCCGGCAAAAAACAGCAGCGACTTGTCGTCCGGACGCTCCGACCGTGTGATGTAGGCGAGAATGGCCGATACCTGTGCCATCGCCTCGATGATCAGCACTCCCGGCATCACCGGGTAGCCCGGGAAATGACCCTGGAAAAAGGGCTCGTTGATGGTCACATTCTTGATCGCCTTGATGTGCTGTCCGACTTCGCATTCCAGCACCCGGTCGACCAGCAGGAACGGATAGGCGTGCGGCAGATGCCGCATGATCTCGTGGATGTCCATGGCCGGCACGGTCAGCTCCCCTTGTCGTGATGCCCGCGCTCGGGCGCGCGCAGCCGCCGCAGCACCGCGCGCAGCCGGCGCAACGTCGCCGCCAGCTGCTTCCATTCGCCATGCGGCAGAGCCGGAAACACGCCCGTGTAGATGCCCGGTGCGCTGATCGACTCGAACAGCGGGGTCGCCGCCGAGATCACGACCTCGGCCGCGATCTCGATATGGCCGGCGATCATGGCCGCACCGCCGATCTTGCAGTTGCGCCCGATGGTCGTGCTGCCGCCAATGCCCACGCAGCCCGCGATCGCGGTGTGCGCGCCGATACGGCAGTTGTGGCCGATCTGGATCTGGTTATCGAGTTTCACGTCATTTTCGATCACCGTATCGCCGATCGCACCCCGATCGACGGTCGTGTTGGCGCCGATCTCCACGTCGCTGCCGATCACCACCCGTCCGACCTGCGGCACCTTGAGCCAACGCCCATCGTGCTCGGCCATCCCGAAACCATCGGCGCCGATGACCACCCCGCTGTGGATAATCGTGCGCGCGCCGACGACCGAGCGCGGGTAGAGCACGACCCGGGCGTGCAGCTGGCACTCCTCGCCGACCGCGCAGTCCTCGCCGAGCACCGTTCCGGCACCGACCTCGGTGCGCTCGCCCACGCTCGTCCGCTCGCCGATCACCGCGTGCGCGCCGACTGCCGCGGTCGCAGCCACGCGCGCGCTCGCGGCGATGACCGCGCTCGGATGGATACCCGGCTGCGGCGCGGCGCGCGGATGCAGAATCGCGGCTACCCGCGCGTAGGCAGCGTAGGGATTGGCGGCGACCAGCTTGGGCAATGCCGTACCTGGCGCATCGGCTGGCGCCACGATGACCGCGCTGGCGCGGGTCGCGGCAAGATGACTGCGGTACTTCGGATTGGACAGAAAGGCAATCGCGCCCTGCCCCGCGCCATCGAGTGTGGCCACCCGGTCGATCACAACCTCGCCGTCGCCGGCGAGCTCGGCCCCGCAGCGCGCGGCAAGCTCGCGCAGGGAAATGCCGACAGCCTGTGGTGAGCCCATGGGCGTTCGCGTCGCGCCGCCAAAGCAGGCCCGCCTACTTGTCGGCGAGCGCCTTGATGACTTTGTCGGTGATGTCGATCCGTGTGCTCGCGAACACGACCGGATCCTGGAGGATCAAATCGAACTTCTCGGCTTCGGCAAACTGCTGAATAACCTTGTTCGCCCGCTCCTGCACGGCGGCGAGCTCCTCATTACGGCGCAGGTTCAGGTCCTCGCGGAACTCGCGCTGCAGGCGCTGCAGGTCGCGGGTCATGTTGGCCAGATCACGTTCCTTGTTGCGCCGCTCGGCGTCGGGCATGGTGATGCCTTCCTTGTCCAGTTGCGCCTGCGTGTCGCGCACGTCCTTGGACAGTTTCTGGATATCGGCATCGCGGCCGGCGAACTCCTTCTCCAGCTTCTGCTGCGCGCGCTTGGCCGGCGCTGCCTCGCGGAATAGCCGCTCGGTGTTGACGAAGCCTATCTTGTAGTCGCTGCCCTGCGCATACGCCAGCGTGGTTACCAGGGCGGCTGCCAGCACCGCCGCGGCGCGAATGATCGTTGGTCTCATGCCGTGTCTCAACTTTCTGTTCTGCCTCAAAGAGGTCTTAGAACACCGTCCCCACCTGAAACTGGAAGTGCTGGACCCGGTCCCCGGGCTTGCGCGCGATCGGAATGCCGTAGCTGAACTTGAGCGGGCCAACCGGGGAGTTCCAGGCAAGACCAAGCCCCGTCGAATACCGGAATCCCTCGAACTGCGGCTGCGTGCCATTGTCGTAGATCTGCCCGGCATCGACGAATACCGACATCCGGGTCGATTGATCGTTGGCTTTCGCGCCCGGCAACGGGAAGAACCACTCCGAGTTGGCGATGATCTTGCGCCGACCGCCGATCGTATTGCCCTGGTTGTCCTGCGGACCGAGCGACGCCGTTTCGTAGCCGCGTACCGAACCCACGCCACCGCCATAATACGCCTTGAAGAACGGCAGCGGCTTGCCGTCGAGCCCGCCGCCATAGCCGAAGTCGCCGCGCAGCATCCACACCACGTTAAGCGGCAGCGGCGTAAACCATTGGGCGAGGTAGCTCGCCTTGTAATAATCCAGGTTGCCGAGCGGGGTGCCCCACTCCACGAGCGCGCTCTGCAGCAGCCCCTTGGTGGGGAACAGCACGCTGTCCCGCGTGTCGCGCGCCCAGCCGGTGGTGAGGATGAACCCGTTGGTGGTGGAGCCAAAATCCTCGACGAAGGTGACGTAGATCGGGGGACTGTTGCCACCGAGCGAAAGGTTGGTGTGCTCGAAGCGGCCGCCGAAGTTGATGCTGTCGGTCTCGGTAACGGGCACGCCGAAGCCTACCGCGGCCCCCAGCGTGGTCGAGGAATATTGCGCAATGGGCAGCGACGACGAGTTGACCGACCGGTCATAGAGCTCGGTGGTACGCGAGATCCCGTCGTCGGTCCAGTACGGCTCGCTGTACAGCAGCGAGATGCTGCGGCCGATCTTGCTGGTGTTGACCGTGGCCGATACCGAGTTGCCGGTGCCGAAGACGTTGTTCTGCGACACCGAGCCGGTAAGCACAAGGCCTTCAGCGCTGGAGTAGCCTACCCCGGCGAGCAGGTTCCCGGTCGGCTTTTCGGTCACCGTCACGTCGATATCGACCTGGTCCGGGCTGCCGGCAACCGCCGGCGTCTCGATGTTGACGTCGTCGAAATAATTCAGCCGCGTAATGCGTACCTTGGAGCGGTCGATGCGCGTGGCGTCAAACCAGGCGTCCTCGAGCTGCCGCATCTCGCGCCGGATCACCTCGTCGCGCGTCTTGGCGTTGCCGCTGATGTTGATCTTGTGGATGTAGATCCGGCGTCCCGGGTCGATGTAAAACGTAAATCCCGCCGTGAGCTTTTCCTTGTTGATGTCCGGCACCGCGTTGACATTGGCGAAGGCGTAGCCGTCGCTGCCCAGGCGGTCGGAAATGGCCTTCGCCGACTGGGTAAGCTTCTCGCGCGAGTACACATCGCCCGGCTTGACCGAAATCAGCCGCATCAGCTCGGTTTCCGGCAGCAGCAAGTCGCCGGCCAGGCGGATCTCGCCGATGGAGTATTTCGGCCCCTCGACGATGTTGATCGTAATGTAGATGTGCTCCTTGTCCGGCGTGATCGACACTTCGGTTGAATCGACCTGGAACAGCAGATAGCCGCGGTTGGTGTAATAGCTGCGCAGCGTCTCCAGGTCGCCGGATAGCTTCTGCTTGGAGTACTGGTCGTTCTTGGTGTACCAGGTGAACCAGCCGGAGGTCGACAGCTGCAGTTCCTTGATCAGCGTGGCCTCCGGAAACGCCTGCGAACCGATGATGTTGATGTGGGCGATCTTGGCCACATCGCCCTCCTCGATGGCGAAGCTCACCGCGACGCGATTGCGTTCCTGCGGCGTCACCGTTGTGGTCACCTTCATCGCGTAATAGCCGCGGTTGATGTACTGGCGCTTGATTTCCTGCTCGGCGCGGTCGAGGGCCGAGCGGTCGAAAATGCGCGACTCGGCCACGCCAATGTCCTTGAGCCCCTTGCGCAGCGTGTCCTTGTCGAATTCCTTGGCGCCGGTGATGTCGATCTGGCTGATGGTCGGCCGCTCGGTGACGATGACCACCAGGATGCCGTTCTCATCCTCTATGCGCACGTCGCGAAAGAAGCCGGTGGCGAAGAGCGCCTTGATCGCAGCCGAGGCTTTCTCGTCGTCGACCCGGTCGCCGACCTTGATGGGCAGGTAGTTAAAGACCGTGCCGGCCTCGGTGCGCTGCACGCCCTCGACGCGGATGTCCTTGACCGTGAACGGCTCGAACGATAGCGCCGGCGTCGCCGCCAGCACCGCGAGCAGGCCGCAGAGCAACGCCAGCGCCGCCTTGATCCGGGCGGACGCGTGCGGCAGGACGGCCCGCACCCGTCCGCGGGCGTCAAAGGAAACGCGTAAGGTCATTAAAAAGCGCCAAAGCCATCAGCAGGGCCAGCACGGCCATGCCGATGCGCTGGCCGACCTCGAGAACGCGGTCGGAGACGGGACTGCCCTTGAAAATCTCGACGAGATAATACAACAAGTGTCCTCCGTCGAGTAAGGGCACCGGCAACAGATTGAGCACGCCCAGACTGATGCTGATCAGCGCGAGGTAGGCGATGAATGTCAGCGCGCCCGCCTGCGCCGATTGGCCGGCATACTGCGCCATCGTCAGCGGACCGCTGATGTTCTTGAGCGATGCGTCGCCGGTGAGAATGCGCCCGAGCATCTTCAGCGTAAATACCGACAGGTCCCAGGTCTTGATCGCGCCCTGCTCCAGTGCCTCGATGGGACCGTAACGAACCGTGACCGCGAGGCTGGCCACGGCCGCCGGATCAACCCCCAGACGCATGCCCGCGATGCCCACCGACCGGCCGTTCTGTTCGATCGCTTGCGGCACGACCTCGGTGTCGAAGGTCTTGCCGTCGCGCCGCAGCGTGAAGCGCAACCGCTCGCCCGGATGGGCATTGGTCGCCGTGGCGACGTCGGCGGGCGAGTGCATGAGCGCGCCATCGATGGCGAGGATGGTGTCGCCCGATTCCAGGCCCGCCGCGGCCGCGGGCTTGCCCGGCAGCACCTCGGCGACCCGCGCCGGACCCAGATCGATCCGCAGGCCGAGCGCCGTGAGGAAGTCGCCTTCCCAGTCGGCGGGCTTAAGCGAGCCCAGCGCGAGCTCATGCAGCGCGTGCGTGCCGTCCGGTCGGTCGACTTGCAGCGTGGCGTAGGCGCCGCCGGAGTCGCGCAGCAGGCGCCAGCGCAAGTCCTGCCACGAGCGCACCGGCGCGCCAGCCTCCGCGGTGACCACATCACCCACGGCCAGACCCGCGACCGCGGCGGGCGAACCCGCCGGCGGCGAGGCCAGCACCGGGCGCTGCCCGGGCACCCCCACCAGGTAGGTGCCGGTGAACAGCAGCACCGCCAGCAACAGGTTGGCCAGCGGCCCGGCAGCGACGATGGCGCCGCGCTTCCACACGCTCTGGCGATTGAAGGCGCGCGGGCGGTCCTCCACCGGCACCTCGCCCTCGTGCTCGTCGGCCATCTTGACGTAGCCGCCGAGCGGCAGCGCCGACAGCGCCCACTCCGTGCCGTCGCGTCCGACCCGCCGCGACCACACGACGCGCCCGAAACCAATCGAGAAGCGCAGCACCTTGACGCCGACCAGGCGCGCGACGAGGTAATGGCCGAGCTCATGGAACGTGATCAGCACGCCCAGGGTGACGGCGAAGGCAAGCACCTTCTGCGCGATATCGATCATGCCGAGACCGCCTGCCGGCCGAGCAATTGTCGCGCCAGAGCCCGCCCGGCGCGATCGGCCTCCAGCGCATCGTCGAGCGAGCCGACCGGCTGTGCCGGCAGTCGCGCCAATGCCTCTGCGCACACCCCGGCGATATCGAGGAAACCGATCGCACCCTCCAGAAAGGCGGCGACGGCCACCTCGTTGGCAGCGTTGAGCGTGGCCGGCGCGCTGCCGCCGGCGCGCAGCGCACCACAGGCGAGCTCGAGGCAAGGAAAGCGGGCGGCGTCGGGCTCGGTGAAGTGCAGCGCCCCGATCTGCGTGAGCTCGAGCGGTGCCACGCCCGTGGCCACCCGCGCCGGCCACGCCAGCGCCTGCGCGATCGGCGTGCGCATGTCCGGGTTGCCGAGCTGAGCGAGCACCGACCCGTCGACGTACTCGACGAGCGAGTGAATGATGCTCTCCGGATGGATGACG
The DNA here is from genome assembly GCA_963777455.1 of uncultured beta proteobacterium. Taxonomy (GTDB): domain Bacteria; phylum Pseudomonadota; class Gammaproteobacteria; order Burkholderiales; family Casimicrobiaceae; genus PALSA-1003. The sequence goes on along the minus strand of CAVZQQ010000003.1, from coordinate 194,834 downwards.
ACTTCGATCTGCTCGCGCGTGGCGCCGAACAGCCAGTGCGCCTCGATGACCTCCAGACCCTTGTTCATCATCGTGGCCGAGTCCACCGAGATCTTGCGACCCATGCGCCAGCGCGGATGGGCGCAGGCCTCCTCCGGCGTTACCCCGGCGAGCGCACCCATGGGCGTGGCCCGGAACGGGCCGCCGGACGCGGTGAGCAGGATGCGGCGCACGCCGTGCCCTTCAGGATCGCCGGCGTACCCCGGCGGCAAGCACTGAAAGATCGCGTTGTGCTCGCTGTCGATAGGCAGCAGCATCGCCCCGCCGGCGCGCACCGCCGCCATGAACACGCTGCCGGAAAGCACCAGCGTCTCCTTGTTGGCTAGCAGGATGCGCTTGCCGGCGCGCGCCGCGGCCAGCGTCGGGGCCAGCCCCGCCGCGCCGACGATCGCCGCCACGACGGTGTCGGCCTCGCCCAGGGTGGCCACTTCGCACAGCCCTTCCGGGCCGGCGAGCACCTGCGTGGGCAGGCCTTCGCGGCGCACCGCCGCCGCGAGCTCGGCCGCCGCCTGGACATCGAGCAGCGCCGCGTACGGGGGCCGGAACCGCGCCAGCTGCTCGAGCAGCGGCCGCCATTGGCGGTTCGCGGCCAGCGCCGCCACGGCAAAACGGTCCGGATGGCGGGCGATGACATCGAGCGTCGACGCCCCGATCGAACCGGTGGCACCGAGGATGGTGATGTTGCGCGCAGCAGGGGCAGGCGTATTCATCGCAGCGCGTACTGTACGACAAGTGCCGCCGCCGGCATGGCCGCGAGCAGGGCGTCGATGCGATCGAGCACGCCGCCGTGCCCCGGAAGGCTGCGACCGCTGTCCTTGAGCCCGCGCTGCCGCTTGAGCAGCGACTCGAACAGATCGCCGACGATCGACACGGCCGCGAGCGCGAGTAGCAGCGCCACCCAGAGGGCGGCCGCCCAGGGCGAGCCGGCCCACGGGCCGCCCACGCCGGGGGCGAACGCCAGCAAGCCGGCCCCGTACAAGGCGGTAGCGGCCAGCGCGCCGTACACCCCTTCCCAGGTCTTGCCGGGGCTGATCGCCGGTGCAAGCGGGCGCCGGCCGAAGGCGCGACCGGTGAAGTAGGCCGCCGTGTCGGCGATCCACACCACCGCCATGAGCGCGAGCAGCAACGCCGGCGAACGCGCCTGGATCTGCACCAGCGCTACCCACGCCGCAATCAGCACCAGCCAGCCGGTCGCCGCCAGGGCGAGCCGCGATTCGACCCGCCAGCCCGCGGCCAGCCACGCCGGCGCGACCAGCAGCCAGAAGACGGTTGCGCTCCCGCAAACGACCAGCGGGATCACCTCCGGCCAGCCGGCAGCGCGACCGAAGGCGCTGGCGGGCGCGAACAGCAGCGCCCCGGCTATGCCCAGCGTACCGGCAACGAACAGCAGCCGTGCCGGCCGCCGATAGCCGGCCAGGTTCGCCCACTCGGCCGCCGCGACCACGACCACGACGAGCGTGACCAAGGCCCAGGCACGTGCGCTCAGCAGGAACAGTGCGGCGAGGGTGGCCGGGACGAGCACCGCGGCGGTCAGCAGGCGCGTTCGGAGCATCAGCGGCTGGCCACGAGCTGCTCGCTGGTGCGCCCGAAGCGGCGCTCGCGCTGCTGGTAGGACGCGATCGCGGTCGCCAGGGCGGCGGCGTCAAAATCCGGCCACAGCAGATCGGTGAAGTAAAACTCCGTGTACGCGAGCTGCCACAATAGGAAATTGGAGATGCGCTGCTCCCCGCCAGTGCGGATGAACAGGTCCGGCTCCGGCGCGTAGGCGAGCGACAGGTAGGGCTCGAGCGCTTCGGGGGCAAACCCGCGCGCCGCCTCCGGGTGGGCGGCGATGAGCCGCTGCGCAGCCTGGGCTACGTCCCAGCGCCCGCCGTAGTTGGCGGCCACGGTCAGGGTGAGCCGCGTGTTGCGCGCGGTCAGCGCCTCGCCTGCCGCGATCAGCTCGCGAATGCGCGGCTCGAAGCGCGCGGTGTCGCCGATCACCCGAAAGCGCATGCTGTTTTCGTGCAGCTTCGCCACTTCCTGCTCGAGCGCGCGCAGGAACAGCTGCATCAGGATCGACACCTCGTCGGCCGGACGGCGCCAGTTCTCGCTGGAGAAGGCGAACAGCGTCAGAAACTCCACGCCGCACTCGGCACAGGCGCGCACCGTCGTGCGCACCGCCTCGACCCCCCTGCGGTGGCCGGCCACCCGGGGCAGCAGACGCTGCTTCGCCCAGCGCCCATTGCCGTCCATGATGATCGCGATGTGCCGCGGAACGCTGCGCGGCACGGGGATTTCGCGCGTGGAGCTTTCGAACACCGGGGGCGGCGGCAACGGCAGGTGGCGGTGAGGTGCAGCGGTGACAGCGGGGGATGGCGTCGAAGCCGGCGGCAGCGCCGCCCGCGCTTCAGACCGCCAGCAGATCCGCTTCCTTGGCCTGAAGGACCTTGTCGACCTCGGCGATGTAGCGGTCGGTGAGCTTCTGCACGTCGCTCTGCGCATGCCGCTCGTCATCCTCCGAGATCGTGTGGTCCTTGAGCAGCTTCTTTAAGTGCTCGTTGGCGTCGCGCCGCACATTGCGCACCGCGATGCGCGCGTTTTCGGCCTCGTGCCGCACCACCTTGATCAGGTCCTTGCGCCGTTCCTCCGTCAACGGCGGCATCGGCACCCGGATCACGTCGCTGGAGGTCGCCGGATTGAGGCCCAGATCGGACTCGCGGATGGCCTTCTCGACCACCGGCACCATCTTCTTCTCCCAGGGCTGCACGGCAATGGTCCGGGCGTCGGCCAAGGTGACGTTGGCCACCTGGTTGAGCGGCATCATGGCCCCGTAGTAATCGACCTGGATGTGGTCGAGCAGGCCGGTGTGGGCGCGCCCGGTGCGCACCTTCTGGTAATCGTGCTTGAGGGCGTCGACGGTCTTGACCATCTTCTGCTCGGCGGCTTTTTTGACATCGGCAATCATCGGCTCCTCCTAGCAGTGCACCAGCGTGCCCTCGTCCCCGCCCATCACCACGCGCTTGAGCGCGCCCGGGACGAAGATACTGAAGACCTTGAGCAGCATGTTCTGGTCGCGGCACAACGCCAGTGCAGTCGCATCCATGACCTTGAGGTTCTTCACGATCGCCTCGTCGAAGGTGAGGCTCGCATACCGCTTGGCCGCCGGATCCTTCTTCGGGTCGGAGGTATAGACCCCGTCGACCTTGGTGGCCTTGAGCACGATATCCACGCCCATTTCGCGGCCGCGCAGGGCGGCCGCGGTATCGGTGGTGAAGAACGGATTGCCGGTGCCGGCGGCGAAGATCACCACCTTGTTTTCTTCCAGGTAGCGCAACGCCTTGCCGCGGATGTAGGGCTCGGCCACCTGCTCGATCGACAGCGCCGACTGCACCCGCGAGACGAGGCCCGCGCGGCGCATCGCATCCTGCAGCGCCAGCGCGTTCATGAGCGTGGCCAGCATCCCCATGTAGTCGGCGGTAGCGCGGTCCATTCCGGCGGCGCCCGGCGCCACGCCGCGGAAGATGTTGCCGCCGCCGATCACCACCGCGACCTGCACGCCCAGCCGCACCACCTCGTCGATTTCGGCGATGATGCGGTCGATCACCTCGCGATTGATGCCGTAGGGGTCATCGCCCATCAGCGCCTCGCCCGAGAGCTTGAGCAGCACCCGCTTATAGGCAGGCTGTGCCTTCGGTGTGGGCAACGTCGCGAGGATCGGTGCAGTCATGGCGATGCGCTCCCGGTTCGGTCGGAGGTTGCTGGCGGGTTACTCGGTCTTGGCCATCGCGGCGACCTCGGCCGCAAAATCATCTTTTTTTCGCTCGATGCCCTCCCCGACGACGTAGAGCTCGAAGCCCTTGACCGTCGCCCCGTGGGCCTTCAGGTATTGCTCCACCGATTCGTCCGGGTTCTTGACGAAGGGCTGACCGAGCAACGTCACCTCCGAGAGGAACTTGTTGACCCGCCCCTCGACCATCTTGGCGACGATCTCCGGGCTCTTGCCCGACTCGGCCGCTTGGGCGGTATAGATCGCCCGCTCGCGGGCGATGAGATCGGCCGGCACCTGGTCGCGTGTCACGCACAGCGCGCGCACCGAGCGGGCCGAGGCCGCGACATGCATCGCCACGGACTTGCCGGTCTCCTCGTCACCGCCCTCGTAGGCCACGAGCACGCCGATGCTGCCACCGTGCACGTATTGCGCGAGCCTCCCCGGGGTCGCGACACGGACGAAACGCCGCACCGCGATGTTCTCGCCGAGCTTCTGCACCAGCGCCTGACGCGCACTCTCGACCGTGCCGCCATCGAGCGGGAGCGCCGCCAAGGCGGCGACATCGCCGGGATTGCTCTCGGCCACCAGCCGCGCGAGCCTTTGCGCGAAGGCCACAAAATCGGCGTTGCGGGCCACGAAATCGGTTTCGCAGTTGAGCTCGACCATGGCGCCGAGCTTGCCGTTGTCCGCGACGTAGGCGCCGATGACGCCCTCCGCCGCAACCCGAGCGGCGGCTTTCGACGCCTTCGCGCCGCTGCGGATGCGCAGCAACTGCTCCGCCTTGGTCATGTCGCCGTCGGCTTCGGCGAGCGCCTTCTTGCATTCCATCAGCGGCAGCCCGGTCCGGCTGCGCAGATCCATCACCTTGCTTGCGGGAATATCCGCCATCCTGCGTTGCTCCAGGTCCTCGAGTCAGCGCGTGCACGTCGGTTTCGACGCCGCCCCGACCCGGTCGGGTTATCCATACCGCCAGCAAAGTCCAAAGTCTGACCGCCGGCGGGTAAAGCCCAGGGGTCGCGACCCCTGCTCGCCGCGCCTACTTCGCCGCCTCGTCCCCCGAGACCTCGACGAATTCGTCGGGCTGGATGATTTCCTGGATTACTTGGCTGCGTCCTTCCAGAATCGCGTCGGCGACGCCACGCGCGTACAGGCGGATAGCGCGGCTCGAGTCGTCGTTGCCTGGAATCACATAGGCAATGCCGTCGGGCGAGTGATTGGTGTCGACCACGCCGACGATCGGGATGTTGAGCTTGTTGGCCTCGGTTACCGCGATCTTCTGATAGCCGACGTCGATGATGAACAGGGCGTCGGGCAGCGCGTTCATTTCCTTGATCCCGCCGAGGCTCCGATTGAGCTTCTCCATCTCGCGCTGCAACGTAAGGGCCTCGCGCTTGCTCATCTTCTCGAAGGTGCCATCTAGCCCCATCGCCTCGAGATCCTTCAGCCGCTTGATCGACGCCTTGACGGTCTTGAAGTTGGTCAGCATCCCGCCCAGCCAGCGGTGATCGACGTAGGGCATGCCCGCGCGCTGGGCTTCCTCGGCGACGATCTCGCGCGCCTGCCGCTTGGTGCCGACAAACAGGATGGTGCCGCGGTTCATGGCCAGTTGGCGGATGTATTTGGTCGCCTCCTGGTACATCGTCATCGTCTTTTCGAGGTTGACGATGTGAATCTTGTTGCGCTGGCCGAAGATGAAATCGGCCATCTTCGGGTTCCAGTAACGCGTCTGGTGACCGAAATGCACTCCGGCCTCCAGCATTTGACGCATCGTGACCGACATCACTACACTCCTTGTCAGGGTTGAGCCTCGATCCGCCACCGGGCCTCAGGCGGCCTTTTGGGCGGCGCGCAAGGCACCCTGAACGGGCGGATCTGCGAATTGCCTGATTCTTAAGCGGGGCGTCCTGCGCGCAGCGGCTACCGATCCGCTGCAAGATGACAGCCAACTCCCGCCAAACCAAGCTAACATTCGATTTTAGCACAGCTTTCGCGAGCCTCGGGCTGGCATCGACCCGGCGCGCATGGCCCCACCCCTTGAGTTCCTGGACCACCTTCCTGCTCGCCCACGGTGCCGCCTTTGACGGTGCCGCCGTCGCGGGCTTTGGCGACGCGCAGGGTGAGCTCGCCGCCGCCCAAAATGCGGCGGTGGTGTGCGACCTCGGCCTGATGGGCGCGCTCGCGGTCACCGGCGCCGACGCGGCGAGCTTTCTGCAGGGCCAGTTCACCAGCGACGTGGCCGCTCTCGCGCCCGAGAGTTGGCAACTGTCGGCGTGGTGCACGCCGAAGGGCCGGGTGCTGGCGACCTTCACCCTGCGGCGCCTCGCACCCGACCATTTCGAACTGCTGCTGCCGCGCCTGTTGCTCGAATCCGTGCAACGGCGCCTCGGGTTGTTCGTGTTGCGCGCGAAAGTCGGCCTCGCCGATGCGAGTGCGGCGAGCGTGCGCATCGGCATCGGCGGCCCCGCCGCGGCCCAGTGCGTAGCTGCCCTCGCCGAGACGGCACCGGCGGACCGGCGCTGGCTTCCGATCGAGGGCGGCGCACTGGCGGCGCTACCCGGCGGACGTTTTCTTGCCTGCGTCGCCCCGGCCGAGGCTCCGCGCCTGTGGGCACGCCTGGCGACGGCGCGCGCGGCGGGATTTCCCTGCTGGCGCTGGCTCACCATCCAGGCCGGCGTGCCGGTCATCCTCCCGGTGACCCAGGACCGGTTCATTCCGCAGATGCTCAACCTCGACGCGCTCGGCGCCGTGAGCTTCCAGAAGGGCTGCTACACCGGCCAGGAGATCGTCGCCCGGACCCAGTACCTGGGGCGGCTCAAGGAACGGCTGGCGCTGGCGCACGCCGCGGCCGGCCCCGACCCTGGGGCACGGCTGTATGCGCCGACGTTCGGCGATCAACCTTGCGGCACCGTGGTCAACGCCGGAGCGGCGCCAGGTGGAGGGACTGACCTGCTGCTGGTCGCGCAGGTCGCGGCACTCGCGGCCGGAGACCTGCGCACCGAGGACGGCGCGCCCCTGCGTCTGCTGCCCCTGCCCTACCGCGTGCCGGTGCCCTCCGAACCGCGCGGGCGCATCGCGTGAGCACCCGCCTCGCCCACTGCTGCATTTACTACCGCGTCGCCGCGCCGCACGCGGCCGCGGCGCGCGCCGCCGTGTTCGCCACCCTGAACGTCCTGGCCGAACGCGCCGGCATTGTCGGGCGCCTGTTCGAAGGCGAGGATGAGCCATTGCTGTGGATGGAAGTCTACGAAAACGTCCGCGATACCCAACGTTTCGAGAGAACCCTCGGCGACCTGCTGGCGGCGCATCGCTTCGCGCAATTCCTCGCTCCCGGTTCCGAGCGCCGCATCGAGCGCTTCGTGGCGCAGGAGCCGTGAGCCACTGCGGCCGAGCGCCCGCTGCCGGGTAACGCGCCATCAAGCCCCGTGTGCCTCGCCCTGGTCGCGCTCGACGCGCATCCGCGCCTGTGGCTGGTGATCGCTGCCAACCGCGACGAATTCCACGCGCGCCTGGCCGCGCCGGCGCACTGGTGGCCCGACGGCACGCTCGCCGGGGTCGACCTCGAGGCCGGTGGCACCTGGTTCGGTGTGACCCGCCCGGGCCGCTGGGCCCTGGTGACCAACTACCGGGAAGGCATTCCCCGCGATCCCCGCGCACCGTCGCGCGGGGGACTCGTCACGCGCGCGCTCGCCGAGCACACCGCGCCGCTCGCCTGCGCCGCGCAAATCGCCATCGACGGCACGCGCTACCACGGCTACAACCTGCTCCTGGGCCAGGTCGCCACGGCGGCCTACAGCTCCAACCGGGCCAGTGGCGCGCTCGCGCTCGGCCCGGGCATTCATGGCCTGTCCAATCATCTGCTCGACACGCCGTGGCCGAAAGTCGTGCGCGCCAGGCAACGCCTGGCGGCATGCCTCGCCCCCGATGTCGTCGACATCGAGGCTTTGTTTGCGCTGCTCGCCGACCGCACGCAGGCCGAACCCGCGGCGCTGCCCGCGACCGGCATCGCGCCGGAATGGGAACGGCTGCTTTCGAGCGCGTTCATCGTCGATGCGCGCTACGGGACGCGCTGCTCGACAGTGCTCATGGTGGCCCGCGACGGCACGGCGCGTTTCGTCGAACGCAATTTTGATGCGGAGGGGCGGCTCACCGCCGAGGCCGCGCACTCCTTCGCGCTCGGCGCGGCCTAGCACCGCGCGCGGGGTCTCACGCGGCTTGCTGGTTCGCGACCTCGATCAGATTGCCGTCCGGATCGCGGCAATAGACCGAGAGCAGGGGCCCGGTCGCACCGGTGCGCGCGACCGGCCCCGCGACGATGGCCACACCCTCGGCGCGCAGGTGTGCCACGACCTCGGTTAAGGGTACCTCCGTGATCAGGCAGAAATCCGCCGAGCCAGGGGTCGGACGCTGCGCCTTCGGCTCGAACTCCCGTCCGTGCGCATGCAGGTTGATCTTCTGCGCGCCGAAGGCGAGCGCGGTGCGGCCGTTGCCGAATTGGACCACTGTCATGCCCAGGACCCGCTGGTAGAACGCGCACGTGGCCTCGATGTCGGCCACCGTCAGCACGAGGTGATCGAGGTGCGCGATGCGCATGCGGACTGTCGTTGGGTTCGCCAGCCGAGGAGCGCTCAGGGACGGTAATGCGACAGCTCGAGGCGCGCGTGGCCATCGCGCACGGTGAGCGCGCAGCGGCCCCCGACGGGCAGCGTCAGCTTGTCCGGGCCGTGACCGAACGGCAGCCCCGTGAATAGCGGCACGGCAAAGCGGGCGCGGGCATGCGCGACCATCGCCGCGAGATCGTAACCGTTGTCGTTGGCGCTCGGGGCAAAGCCGTTGAACGTGCCCAACAGCAGCGCGCGCTGCCGCCGCAGCACGCCGGCGTAATGCAGCTGGTAGAGCATGCGCTCGACGCGATAGGGATGCTCGCCGACGTCTTCAAGAAACAGGATCCCGCCGTCGATCTGCGGCAGGTACGGGGTCCCGACGAGATGGGCAACCAGCGCCAGGTTGCCACCCCAGAGCGTGCCTTCGCCGGAGAACTGCGCCGCCCCGGAGAGCGGGACCTCGACCCCGTAGCGCGCACTGGCGAGTAGGCCAAAGCAGTGCTCCAGGGTGTAGGCTGAAGTGCTCGCACCGCCGAAATCGTAGGCGGCCAACGGCCCGGCGTAGGTCACCATCCCGGCTTGCGCCAGCGCGGCGAGTTGGAAAGCAGTGAAATCGCTGTAGCCCAGCCAGCGCTTGCCGGCTGCGGCCAGTCGGGCAAAATCGATTCGGTCAAGCAGACGCGTCCAGCCATAACCGCCGCGCACGGCGAGCACGAGATCGATGCGCGGGTCCTCGGCCATGCGCCAGATGGCTGCCAGGCGCTCGTCGTCGGTGCCCGAAAAGCGCTGCCAGCGCGCCGTCGCGGTGGGGTCCACCACCACCCGGTGCCCCGCGGCTTCGAGGCGCGCCACGGCGCGCGCCACCACCTCGGGCTCAAGCGCAAAGCCGGCCGGCGCATAGACGCCGATGCCGTAGCTCAACGCGGTCGGCGCAGCCGTGTCCAGAGCAACGTCGGAAGGCTTGGCGGGCATCAGCGACGGGTGGCGAAGAAATCAGACAACAGCTTACCGCACTCCGCCGCGAGTACGCCGCCACGCAGCGTGGTGTGATGATTGAGCCGGGTCTCGGCGAACAGGTCGATGATGCTCCCGCAAGCGCCGGTCTTGGGGTCGCGCGCGCCAAATACCACGCGCTTCAAGCGGGCCTGCAGGATCGCCCCGGCACACATCGCGCACGGCTCGAGGGTCACAAACAGGGTCGCCTCGGGCAACCGATAGTTGCCCAGGGCCGCGGTGGCACTGCGCAGGGCACCGATTTCCGCGTGCGCGGTCGGGTCGTTATCCGCGATCGGCGCGTTGCCGGCGCGGCCGATGACCGCCCCGGCCTGCACCACCAGAGCGCCAACGGGCACCTCGCCACGCGCCTGCGCCAGGCGGGCAAGCGCCAAGGCCTCGCGCATCCAGCGCTCGTCCTCAACGAGCGCCGCCTCGGGTCCGGAGGGCGGTGGCACCACGCCGGGAAGGATCACGACCGCGCCCGGCCGCCGCTCACGACGGCGTCGGCCTCGATCTCGACCAGCATGTCCGGGTCGATGAGCCGGCTCACTTCCAGCATCGCGGTCGCCGGTCGGATTGCGCCGAATGCCTCGCCATGGGCGCGACCGATTGCCTCCCACTGGGTGATGTCGCGCACGTAGATGCGCGTGCGTACGACATCGGCCAACCCTGCGCCGGCCTGCATGAGCGCGCGCTCGATGTTGGCGATCGCCTGCTTCGCCTGCAGGTAGGGGTCATCCTTGCCCACGATGCCGCCCCGGGCGTCCGTTGCCGTCGTACCTGAGATCCAGATGCGGCTGCCGACCCGCACCGCTCGCGAGTAGCCGACGATGGGCTCCCATGGCGTCCCGGAAGAAAACAGTTCGCGCTTCATCGAATTGTCCGCGGTTTTATCCCATCGAGAGTCGGGTGGGCCGTGCGTGCATTACAAATCTTGCCGGATTCGGGCCTCGGGCGCCAATCGATACGAAGCCGGGCACCGGGGTTGACTGATGTGTATGAAAAAGCCATAATGATGCATATGAGAACGACATTGATCATCGATGATGCGCTGCTCGAGAAAGCTCGCAAGCTGAGCGGCCTTACGGAGAAAACCGCTGTCGTTCGGGCGGGCCTCGAATCGCTTATTGCACGCGAGAGCGCGCGGCGCTTGGCCGTGCTCGGAGGCAGCGAGCGCGGCCTTAAATCCATAGCGCGCAGGCGTGGCCGCGCCGCGGGATAGGCAGTGCTGGTCGATACCTCGGTCTGGGTAGACCATCCGACGCTTCTTCCGCAGGGGCGCCGCGACCGCTGGCGGCGTGCCCTACCCGCGTCTATTCGCCCTTGAGTCTCTTTATCATCGCGGCGCCGACCAGCAGTTCGAACTGAGCTTCAAGCCGGATGACCCTGGCCGTCAGATCCTCGATCTTTACTTGCTGGGTTTTCAGCGCATCGGCCTGGCGCGTCACCTTGTCCTCGAGTTTGATCATCGAGGTCAAGGCACTCCAGACGCGCTCCGTGACACCCATCAACCGGCCTTTCGAGCGCCGCGTTTAGCACCGGCCTCCAACGCCGCGATGCGCCTGTTGCTCGCCTCGATAAACTCCAGCGCACTGTCTATTGACGCACTGGCCCGTTCAGCCGCCGCCCTGGCTACATCGGCCAGGCCGCCCAGCTCCTCATCAGCACCCGCCGACCGATAAGCGTTTGCTCCCCGCCGCATCAACTCCGCAATCGGGAGACCGAGCTTCTTTGCCTTGGCCGCAATCGCCTTCTTCTCCTGCGCCGTCGCCTGAACGACGATCCTTTCAACTGCTCCTGCCATGACGAACCCCCGGGCTTTCGATGTACATGTACATTATATGTACATAGAGGTTGATGTCAAATCAATGCGGGACGTCACCCGCTTGGGGCAAGCCAGCTCGGCCGCGCACTGCGCCAGCGACATGACTTCGACGTTGGAACATCGAACTGGAAGAAGTCCACTGATCCATTAGCAATCATTCCCACTCTATGGTCGCTGGTGGCTTGCTCGAGATGTCGTAGACGACCCGGTTGATGCCGCGCACCTCGTTGGTGATGCGCGTAGATACCGTGGCCAGCAACTCGTGCGGCAAGTGCGCCCAGTGCGCAGTCATGAAGTCGGTGGTCTGCACCGCGCGCAGCGCCACGGCGTGCTCGTAGGTGCGACCGTCGCCCATGACGCCCACCGAGCGCACCGGCAGGAACACTGCGAACGCCTGCGCAACCTGGTCGTACCACCCGGCGCGCCGCAGCTCCTCGATGAAGATCGCATCGGCCTGGCGCAGCATGTCCGCCCGCTCGCGCGTGACCGGGCCCAGGATGCGCACGCCCAGGCCGGGACCGGGAAACGGGTGCCGGAACACGAGCTCCCGTGGCAGGCCAAGCGCCACCCCGAGCTCGCGCACTTCGTCCTTGAAGAGCTCCCGTAACGGCTCGAGCAGCTGCAGGTGCAACGTCTCTGGCAGCCCCCCGACGTTATGGTGCGACTTGATGGTGTGCGCCTTGCGCGTCTTCGCCCCCGCGGACTCGATCACGTCCGGGTAGATCGTCCCCTGGGCGAGCCACTTCGCCCCGCTGCCCTGGCCCTGCAGCCTGGCCGCAGCGGCCTGAAACACGTGCACGAACTCGCGGCCGATGATCTTGCGCTTGTCTTCCGGGTCGCTGACCTCGGCGAGTGCCCCAAGAAACGCCGCGCTCGCGTCGACGAGCTCGACCTTGACCCCGAGGTGCTGCGCGAAGGTCGCCATGACCTGCTCGGCCTCGTTCAGGCGCAACAGTCCGGTGTCGACAAAGATGCACGTCAGCTGCGCGCCAATGGCGCGATGGATGAGTGCCGCAGCGACCGACGAATCGACCCCGCCGGACAAGCCCAGGATCACCGCGTCCTGCCGCACGCGGGCGCGGATGCGCGCGACCGCCTCGTCGGCGTAGCCGGGCATCGTCCAATCCCCGGGGCAAGCGCAGATGTCCCGCACGAAACGCGCGAGCAGCGCCTTGCCCTGGCGCGTGTGCGTGACCTCGGGGTGAAACTGCACCGCGTAGAAGCGGCGTGCTTCATCCATCATCGCCGCGATCGGAGTGGCGGGATTGCTCGCCATGAGCGCAAAACCTGGCGGCAGCGCCGTGACCTTGTCGCCGTGGCTCATCCACACGTCGAGCAACCCGTGCCCCTCGCCGCCGGCGCGATCCTGGATGCCCTCGAGCAGACGGCCGTGCCCGCGGGCGCGTACTTCCGCGTAGCCGAACTCGCGCACCCGGCCGCCCTCCACCGTCCCACCGAGCTGCGCGGCCATGGTCTGCATGCCGTAGCAGATGCCCAGCACCGGCACACCGGCGCTATAGACTGCATGGGGAGCCCGCGGCGTATCGCCCTCGGTCACGCTCTCGGGACCGCCGGAGAGGATGATCCCGGCCGGCGCAAAATCGCGGATGAACGCGTCGCCGACGTCGAACGGGTGAATTTCGCAATAGACGTGCAGCTCGCGCACGCGCCGGGCAATGAGCTGCGTGTATTGCGCGCCGAAATCGAGGATCAGAATCTTGCAGTGCATGGCGCGCGTCATGCAGCCGGCGCCACGCGCTGCTCGGCGAAATGTCGCTGGGCTACCACCAGGGCGATCGCCTGGAGCGCCGCGCTGAGGTAAAAAGTTGCGCCGACCCGCCAATCCGACGGCGGCAGGTGACTCACTTGGGCCAGCAGCGGCGTCCCGATCGCCGGCGCGATCACAAACATGATGCTATTGATCGACGTGAGCGCGCCCATGGTCACGCCTTGCTCGCGCGGACCGACGGCGTTGGAAACGATCCCCTGCAGCGCCGGGCCGGCGGCGAAGGAAACGAAGTTGCCGACGATGATGGCGTACATCATCCACCCCTGCGACGCCAGGCCGTAGAGCAGGTAGGCAATGGTGCCGACACCCAGGCCGAGCAACGCCAGTCGCACCTCGCCGAAGCGCCGCAGCAGCGGCCCGAGCAGCGCGCCCTGCACGACCGCAGCGACCAGGCCCACGCAGAAGAGCGCAAAGCCGTTCTCGCGCGGCCCCCAGCCAAAGCGGAAATGGGTGAACAGCACCCAGGTCGTCTGCAGGATCAGCTGCGCCAGCACGACCAGTGCGAACACGACCACCAGCCGCCCGATCTCGGGATGTCGGGATAGCGTGACGAACGCCGCAAACGGGTTCGCGCGGCGGAGCGCAAAGGGCGCCCGCCGCTCGCGCGGCAGCGATTCGGGCACGCCGAACAACCCGTACAGGCCGTTGACCAGGGCGAGGCCGGCCGCGGCGTAGAACGGTAGATGCAGGTCGATGCTGCCCAACAATCCGCCGAGCATCGGGCCGCAGATGAACCCGAGTCCGAATGCCGCACCGATCAGCCCGAAACTCTTGGCGCGGCCTTCGGCCGGCGTCACGTCCGAGGCATAGGCGTTGGCCACCGAAAAGCTCGCTCCGGTGATCCCGCCGAGCACCCGCGCGAGCAACATGAACCAGAGTGAAGGGGACACCGCGAGCAACAGGTAGTGCAGCCCCAGGCCGAAGATCGAGGCCAGGATCACCGGCCGCCGGCCGAAGCGGTCGGACAGCGCCCCGAGCAGCGGCGCGCAGAAGAATTGCATCAGGCCATAGACGATGACCAGTGCGCCGTACCAGTACGACTGCAGGTCCCGGCTGGGTGTGTAGTCGCCGACGAGCATCGGCAACACCGGCATCGCCAGGCCGATGCCGAGTACGTCGAGGAAGACAACGACCAGGATGAAGGGCAGTGCCGCGCGACGGCCGGCCGCAAGCGGCGCTTCAGACACGGGCGGGTCCTGGCGGATTCATTCGGCCCGGTAGTTGGGTGCTTCCTTGGTGATCTGCACGTCGTGCACGTGCGATTCGCGCATCCCCGCGGCGGTGATCTCGACGAACTGCGCACGGGTGCGCAATTCGTCGATGGTGGCGCAGCCGCAGTAGCCCATCGCCGCGCGCATGCCGCCCATGAGCTGGTGGATGACCGCGGTGAGTGCGCCTTTGTACGGGACGCGACCCTCGATGCCCTCGGGGACGAGCTTTTCGGCGGCATCGTCGCCCTCGGCGTCCTGGAAATAGCGGTCGCTCGAACCCTGCTGCATGGCGCCCAACGACCCCATGCCCCGATAGATCTTGTACGAGCGCCCCTGATAGAGCTCGATCTCGCCGGGCGCTTCCTCGGTGCCGGCGAAGAGGCTGCCCAGCATGACACAGGAAGCGCCCGCGGCAATCGCCTTGGCGATATCGCCGGAATAGCGAATGCCGCCGTCGGCGATGAGCGGCAAATCGAGCTTGGCGGCACCCTCGAGCGCGTTCAACACCGCCGTGATTTGCGGCACGCCAACGCCGGCGACGATGCGCGTGGTGCAGATCGAGCCCGGCCCGATACCGACCTTGATCGCATCGGCACCGTGGTCGGCTAGCGCCTGGGCACCCGCCGCCGTGGCCACGTTGCCGCCAACCACCTGCACCTGCGGATAGGTCCGCTTCACCCAGCGGACGCGTTCGAGCACGCCCTGCGAGTGACCGTGCGAAGTGTCCACCACGATCACATCGACGCCGGCGGCGACCAGCGCCTCGAGGCGCTCCTCGGTGTCGCCTCCGGTGCCGACCGCCGCGCCGACGCGCAGCTGGCCAAGCTCGTCCTTGCAAGCGAGCGGATGCTCGGTCGCCTTCAGGATGTCCTTGACGGTGATGAGTCCCTTGAGCTCGAATCGGTCGTTGACGACCAGTACCCGCTCCAGGCGATGCTGATGCATCAGCGCCTTGGCGTGCTCGAGCTCCGCGCCTTCCGGCACGGTTACCAGCCGGTCGCGCTGGGTCATGATGCCGGAGACCGGTTGGTCGAGGTTGGTTTCGAAGCGCAGGTCGCGGTTGGTGACGATGCCGACGACCTGGCGGCCGTCGACGACCGGCAGCCCCGAAATCTTGTGCTGTTGGGTAAGGGCGAGCACCTCGCGCACCGACATGCTCGGCGGGATCGTTATCGGATCCTTGACCACGCCGCTCTCAAAGCGCTTGACCTTGGCCACCTCGGCCGCCTGCGCCTTGGGCGACATGTTCTTGTGCACCACACCAAGTCCACCCTCTTGCGCGATCGCGATGGCAAGCCGCGCTTCGGTGACGGTGTCCATGGCCGCCGACATCAGCGGAATGTTGAGCGTGATGCGGCGGGTAAGGCGGGTCTGGAGGCTAACGTCGCGGGGCAGAACGGCGGAGTGGGCGGGAAGCAGCAGGACGTCGTCGAAAGTCAGCGCCTTCTGCACGACACGCATGGTGCATTTCTCCTATGCGCAAAACGGGATTATACGCGGGTCGCCGAGGTCGGTAAACGCAGCTGCGCAGCAACGGCGCGGTTTGACGCTTTATGCCGTTTGCATTACCGTGTCGCTATCGTCGCACTCGAGGACGTCGCCATGCTTCGCCACGCAACATTTCGGCTCGCCATCTGCACGCTGCTCTTCGCGGCGCTGCCCGCTGGCGCGGCCCTGTACAAATGGACCGACGACAAGGGCGGCACGGTCTATGGCGACACGCCGCCGCCCGGCGTGAAGGCCGAGCGCATTACCGCGACCGTAGCCCCGGCGGATCCAAACGCGGTCCAGGAAATGGCATCCAAGGATGCGCAGCTCAAGAAGCGGCAACAAGCGCGGGCGGAAGACGAGGCCAAGGCGCAAAAGGCGGAGCTCGACGCCAAGGCCAAGCTCGACCGCTGCGTGCAGCTGCGCGGGAGGCTGCAGACGCTGCACAGCAATACGCCGCTGTACAAGTTCGATGACAGCGGCGCGAAGGTGTATTACGACGCAGCCGAGCGCGACAGCGCCGTCGCCGAGACCGAAAAGGCGATGCGCGACCTGGAGTGCCCTAACGCGGGTTGAGCGGCGGGCTCGCCCCGCCACCCTGGTCCAGACCCTTCTCCAGATTCACCTGGTTGATCGTCACGTCGGCCTTCGCCCGAAGGCTGGCGATATTGGCCGCCGCCAATTCGTGGCCGATCTGCTCCCCGACGCGAGCGGTGACCGCGGTCAGGCGCGCAGCTTCCGGCGGCGGGGGGTTGATCACGCGCTCGACCCGGTACAGCGTATAACCGCCGCGCTCGTTGGCCGCCCCGGCATAGGCCGGCAGCTTCGCGGTGTCGGCGCGAAAGATCGCAGTCAGCGCCGCTTGTGAAAATCCCGGCTGCGCCTTGTTGCGGGTGACCGGCACCGGCTTGCCGAAGGTCAGCCCCGCGTCCTTGCCCGCCTCGAGCAGCGCCAGCTTGGCCCTGCCGGCTTGCTGCGCGAGCTCGCTCGCGGCGCGGTGCTCGAGCTGGCGGCGAACCTCCGCCTTGACCTCGTCAAACGGCCGCGGCACGGCGGGCCGGTACTCGACCACGCGCGCGGCCATCAGCGTGTTCGGCGCCACTTCGATCGCTTCGGTATTGCGCTTCGCCTGCAGCGAATCGGCGCTGAATACCGCCTGCAGGAACTTGGGGTTGTTCTGGCCGAGCGTCTGCACCTGCGCGCGCGTGAGCAGCGGCGTGGACTGGACCGTCAGATTGAGCGCCTTGGCCACCGGCTGCAGCGAATCGGCCTGCTCGTAGACCAGGTTCTGCATCTGGTCGGCGGCTTCGGCGAGCTTGCGCGTGGCCTGCTGGCGTTTGAGGTCCTGCTCGATCTGCCCCTTCACCTGGTCGAAGGTCTGCTGCTGCGCCGGCTGAATGGCGATGAGCTTGATCACGTGCCAGCCGAAGTTGCTCTGCACGGGACCCGCGATTTCGCCCGGCTTCATGCCAAACACCGCATCCTCGAAGGGCTTGACCATCGAGCCGTCGCGCGCGAAAAACCCCAGGTCGCCACCCTGCGCGGCCGAGCCCGTATCCTGCGAAACCTTCTTCGCCAGCTCCGCAAATTGCGCCGGGTTCTTGCGCGCCTGCGCCGCGATCTCGTCGGCCTTCTTCTTCGCCGCCGCCTTGTCCTCGGCCGAGGCGTCCGGCTTGACCGCGATCAGGATGTGCGCCGCGTCGCGCTGCTCGACCTTGCCGTACTGCCGCGGGTTGTCATCGTATTGCTTGCGCACCTCGGCCGGATCGACGCTGATCGACGCCGCCAGCTCCGCGGGGCTCAGCGTCACGTACTCGAGCTTGACTTGCTCGGGCACCTGGAACGCGGCCAGGTTGGCGTCGTAGAAATCCTTCACCGCCGCGTCGTCGATCTTGACGTCCCTGAGAAAGGCGTCGGGCTCGACACTGGCGGCCGCGGTCTCGCGCTGCTGATCGAGCAGGCTCAGGTAGTGCTCAACATTGCTGCGGGCGACGATGTTGGCACCGGCGATGGGCTCCTCCAGCGGGGCGAGCGCCAGTCCCTCGCGCACGCTCTGCGCGAACGCGGCCGGCGTTTGCGGCGGGTTCTGCATGGAGAGCAACTGCTCGTATTTCGCCTGTGAGAACTTGCCGTCTTCCTGAAACGCCGGAATCTCCGCTATAAACTGCCGCACTTGGTCGTCGGAAACGGTCAGGTGATCGCGCCGTGCCTGCTCCTGCAGGAGCCGCTCGCCAATGAGTTGCTCGAGCATCGAGTAGCGGACTTCCGGCTGCTGGAAGACGGCCGGATCGTAGTTGGCGCCGAGCGCGCGTTGCATCCGCTCCTGCTGCTCGGTCAGCGTCTTGGCGAAATCGGCGTCGGTGATGACGCTGCCCCCGACCTTGGCGATCTCGCTGCCCCGACCGGTATTGGCGAAGTAGTAATTGACGCCAAAAAACGCGAACGGCAAGGTGATCAATGCCAGGACGAACTGGACTAGGCGCTTGCGCTTGTATACAAAATCGTACATGGCACTCTGCAGGGTGAGTCAATCAAAAAGGCGAACGTCAGTTCGCCCTTGCGCTGCGGGTGCGCAGCGAACCTTCGCCGGCCCCGCCCAGCCCGGTCGCCGGCAAAAACCCGACGCGGGCGGCGAACCTATAATGGTAGCCGATCGGGTCTCCCTGAGCCAGCCTGCCGGTGCACTGGCTTCGCCCGTGTAGCAGTGCAGGCCTGTGCAAGGCGGCGGCCAGCACGGCCGGCCGCGTGCTCAATATGAGCCGCTTGACCCGGTCCGCGGTTGTCTACTACGCTCACCCCAACGACCGGCGCTACGATTGCCAACCACCATATCGAGACAAAATCATGCATCGCTCCCGCAAACGTTGGTTTCGCCCCGATGCGTTCTAGCGCGCGCCGTTGTTACCATCGGATGCTGGTGTTCGGCCTGGGGCTTTTTGCTGCCATCCCCAGCGCGTTTGCTGCCGAACCGTGTGGTACTGGAACCTATCCATTTCCGTACACCGATGTCGCCAGCGTCACCGACCCGTTCTGCCCCGGGATCATGGAGGCGTATGTGACGGGCGTTTCCAAAGGCACCACGCCGACCACATTTAGCCCGAACGCCACGGTGACCCGCGTGCAGATGACGACCTTCCTGCAGCGCTCGCTTGATCAAGGGCTGGAACGGACGAGCCGGCGGGCGGCGCTCAATCTCTGGGCAACCCCGCAGACCACCGCCGCCACCCAAACCATCAGCGTCGGGGGGATTGTCCAGTTCTGCGCAGCCGATGGCGAGACAATCTGGACGACGAATAACACCCAGGTCGTCCAGGTGCAGGCCAGCACCGGCACCGTGCTCGGCACATGGACTGCGGCTCCCGAGAGCGCTGGCATTGTGGTGGCCGCGGGCAAGGTCTTTGTGACTGGCAATACGCCACCCAACAACGGCGCGCTGTTCGTCATCGATCCGACGCAGGCGCCGGGTCCGGTGACGGTGGCCAACAGCAATCTCGGCCTCACTCCACTGGGCGTCGCTTTCGACGGCACCCACCTCTGGACCGCCAACAACCTCGGTTCAGTGTCGATCATCACGCCGCAGGCCGCGACCCCGTATCCGGCGACCACCGTAAGCACCGGATTTCTGAGCCCGGCTGGCATTCTCTACGATGGCGCGCACATCTGGGTAACCGACGTTGAGGCCAGCACCCTGCTCAAACTAAGCCCAACAGGCGCGATTCTGCAGACGGTAGCGACCGGCACTTCTCCAATGTACCCGGTGTTCGACGGCGCAAACATCTGGGTGCCGAACTTCCTTGACAGCTCAATCACGGTGGTCCAGGCCAGCACCGGCGACATCGTCGCCACGATAACCACCGATGCAACCAACAAGTTGCTCGACCCCGTCGCAGCGAGCTTTGACGGTCAGCGTGTTCTGGTTGCTAACGCCGGCAGTGTCACGATTTTCAAGGCGGCGGACCTGAGCGTGATCGCCAACTTGCCAACCGGCTCAACGCCCCAGGGCGCCTGTAGCGACGGCGTCAATTTCTGGGTAACAGGCTCTACTGCTGGCACCCTGCTACGCTTTTAGCCAGAGTCGCCATCATCCTGAATGCCCAGGGACCTTCGCGCCAAGGGTCGAGCGCGAATCGTCACGACAAATGCCGCCTATTAGGGGCCGTATACAGTCAAGTGAAACGCGTTGACAATGAATTTCGCGATTTGGTCGCGGGTCACGTCCGATGCCGGTTCGTAAGTTCCATCCAGATAGCCGCCGATCACACCGCGTGCCCACAGGTAGTTGACGTGGCGACAGAACGCGTCGGTGACCAGCACGTCGGGGAAATGGCTGCTGCCGCCGCTGCTGCAGTTGTAGCTGCGAGGGGTCCCCGTATCGCTGAACGTTCCCGACACCGGCACCGAGGCATCCGCCCCCGCCATCGCACCGGCAACGACCACCGCCGTCGCCGCACGGGACGTGTCCGCGAGCGGGCAAGCGTGGGAACTGTCACTGCACTGGAAGCTCACGTCCACGTTGCGGCTGGCCAGGTAGTGGATCTGCTTGCACCAGCCGTCGGTCGGCTGGACATCGACGAATAGCGACGTACCTCCGGCCACGCAGGCGTAGGCGTTGGCGCCTACCGTGCCACTGGCCGGAATCGCTGGGTCGCCATCGGGAGCCACCAGCGCGCGCGCAGTGAACATCGACGTAAACGACCGCAGCGAAGACGTCGCGGGCCGATAGGTACCGTCGGCAAAGCCGACGGTACCCTGGTTGCGCACCAGCGCTTCGACATAGCGATAGAGTGCGTCGCTGACCGGCACATCGGTAAATGTTGCCCCGACATGCAGGAGCATCGTCACCGTGTCGCCGCTGCTCAGGGTCTCCAGCAGCGAGATTTCCCAGCGCCGCGCCGGGCGCGTCGCCGGATTGCTGACCGTGATGCGGTAGCAGGTGCCGGTCGCGGCAAAGCAATTCGCGGCGGCGCCGGCCGCGATCGAGCCATAGTCCGCTGAGGCGGCGTTGATCGTGTAGGTGGCACCGCTCGGGCCGGTTAGCGCGGTCGCCGCGCCGGTCAAATGTACCGTGCCGCCGGTGAAATTCGTCCACGACGGGTCGACAAACACCGACTCGCCCGGCTCCAGGATGCCGTTGACGTTCGACGATGACCCCGCGCCGCTGCGCGCGTCGACATTGATGCCTGCACCGCCGATCGCGAAGCCAGTCAGCTGCGCCGATTCATCGGTGACGTAGACCATGCCATTGGCCACGATCGGACTTTCCCAATGGGTACCGCCAACCAGGCCGGTGGTCCAGAGCTGCACACCCGTCGTGGGCGCGTACGCGGTTAACTGGCCGCCGCTAAAGTAGAACAGGATGTTGTTGGCGATCAGCGGCGAGGAGTCGGCTTGTTGCGACCCGAGTTGCCACTGCGGGATGAGCGATGGCTTGCCGCTGCCATCGAAGGTAAGTTGCAGCCCGGAAAGTCCGCCGCTGTTACCGACAAAGACCCACGTCGTCCCGTCGACGGGGTTGACCCACACCGCGGGCTGACTGAGGACCTCGTTGCCCTGCGGGACATTGAGGATCTGGAGTTCGCCACCGGTGTTGCCCGGTGCTCCGGCGCTGCTCAAGTTGGCCAGGTTGACCAGCCGCAGCAGGGCGTCCTTGCCGCCCATGACGGCGAGGTGCTGGACGTTGGAATTGGGCGGCACGGGAAGTATCGCCGGCGACGTGCTGCCAAGGTCCGCATCCCCGTCGTCGAGGTCTTGATAGTCTGCAGGCGTGAAGCTATCGAGCGGCCCGGTCGCCGTGCCCGTGCCGTTGGGGTGTATCTCAAGAATGGACTCACTCCAGAGCGTGGTGCCGTTCCAGTTGCCCTTCTCGGAATTGCCGGTTGCCACGAACACGCGGTCGGTGCCCGCATCGTAGACTGCGCCAGGCCGGCCCCACATCGCGGACGCATGATCGGGGCAGTTAGGCGTCTTCGGCGCGATGAGGAACAGCACCGTCTGATTGCTGCACATCCCGTTGAACACGTTAGTGGCGGCCGTTGCCAGATTGATCACCGACACATGGCCCTGGTAATCGCCCGCGTCACCGGGATAGCCCCCGTGGGTGACGTAGAGATAGGTTGCACCCTGCGAGGTCGCGGTGGCGAGCGCGGAGGCTCCCTTTTCAGTGGTTGGCTTCTTGGTCGTCGCAACCGGCCAGCCCCCCGTTGTCACTTCGGTGCCGGTGCCGACCTGGTACTTGTGCACGTTGCCATCGAGGCCATAGCTGTAAACATAAAGGCGATTGGGGTCGATGGCCGGCGACGAGGTCGTATAACAGGTGCCCCCGTTGCTGGAGATGCAAGAGCCCGGGCCGTTCTGGTGGCTCCACACGGTCGCGCCGGTGTCCGCGTTGAGCGCAATGATGTAGCCGTTGCGGGTGGTGACAAAAACCAGGCTTTGCACACCCGCGTTGGTGCTCACGTTCTCCAGAAAAACCGGCGCTCCGTCCTCGACGTCGGGCAACGAAACCTGAAACTTCTGCAGGAGCTGCCCAACGTTGTTAACGTTGATCTGCGTTTCGAGCTGGTTGTTGCCGCTGTGCCCCGGGCCACCATTGAACTGCAGCCAGTCGTAAGCCTGCGCAACCGGGGACGATAGCTGGGCAAAAAATGCGCAAGCGCCCCAAGCGAGCCAAGCCTTCAAACTCCGCTGCACCGCCATTCTCCTTCGGCCTCCCACCCCTATGACATTAGCATAGCAAAGAATCGCCCCGGGGGACAGGAGCGGGCCGCCGTGCCTGGCTCCGCTCGGGACCCCGTGGCGACGTTCCGTCGGCTGCCGCACGCTGGTAAGCGATAATCAGCGCCCATGCACCGTCCCATCCTCAAACCGCACGCGCCGTTGTTCGCGTTCGTCCTGCGTGCCAGCGATCCGGTCACGGTATTTCTGGTCGGCCTTGTCGCCTACCGCTTGTACCTGGGCCAGTTCTGGCCACCCGAGCACTATCTACTGTTCCTCGTTGCCGCTGTCCTGGCGCTGGTCGCGATCTTCCCCAGCTTTCGCCTGTACGAGCCGCAGCGCGGCGCGAGTCTCGCCGGCGAACTGCGCCAGCTGTTGCTCGCCTGGGCACTCATGGGTGCCCTCGCAGGCACCGCGCTCTTCGTGACCAAGTCGGCGGAGGCTTTCTCGCGGGTATGGGTCGGGGCGTGGCTGGTTGGCAGTTTCACGATAACCGCCGCGGTGCGCGTCGCCGCGCGCGTGGTGCTCCGCCGCCTGCGGCGCCGTGGCTACAACCTGCGCCACGTGGTGATCGTCGGCGCGGGCGAACTAGGGCGCGTGATCGCCGAGCAGCTCGGCTCAGCCGGATGGGCGGGCTTGAACGTGGTGGGCTTCTACGATGACGATCCCGCCAAGCACGGCAGCATCGTCGCCGGCCGCCCGGTGCTGGGCTCAGTCGATCGGCTTGCCGAGGACGGCGCCACCCTGGGAGTTGACCAGGTCTGGATCGCCCTGCCGCTGCGTGCGGAAGCGCGCATTCGCGACATCCTGACGGCGCTGCGTGAGCACTCTCTCGAAGTGCGTTTCGTCCCTGACCTCTACGGTTTTCACCTGCTCAATCATTCGTTGACCGATATCGCGGGCCTGCCGGTGGTGTCCCTCACCGAAACGCCGATGTCGGGCATCAACACCGTCATCAAGACCGTGGAGGACTATGCCCTCGCAGCCATCCTGCTGGCCGTCATGTCGCCGCTGCTGCTCGCGATCGCGCTCGCAGTCAAGCTCTCTTCACCCGGCCCGGTGCTTTACCGCCAGGAGCGGGTGACCTGGAAGGGTGAACGGTTCGCCATGCTCAAGTTCCGCACGATGCCGAGCAACGTGGAAGATGCCACCGGCCCGGTCTGGTCGCAGCGTGGCGAGCGCAGGGCCACTCGACTCGGCGCGCTCTTGCGCCGCTTCAGCCTCGACGAACTGCCCCAGTTGTGCAATGTCCTGCGCGGAGAAATGTCGCTGGTCGGGCCGCGCCCCGAGCGACCGGAATTCGTGGCCCAGTTCCGCAAGGAGATTCCCGGTTACATGCAGAAACACCTGGTCAAGGCCGGGATCACTGGTTGGGCACAGGTCAACGATCTGCGCGGCGACAGCGATCTGCACAAGCGTATCCAGTTCGACCTGTATTACATCGAAAACTGGTCGCTGTGGTTCGACCTGCGCATCCTGACCTTGACCCTCTGGCGCGTCTTCAGCAGCCGTAACGCCCGTTGACGAATCCGGATATAAGCGCTTGCGCCCGAGGCAACCGCGCGCGAGAATTCAACCAGGGGAGCTAAGACCCACGTCACCGCGCGGCGCTTCTGCCGCCAGCATCCAAGTGTCAGTAACAGCAGTTCCTAACCCGCTCGGGAATGGAGGGCATGATGATCAGGTTCCACGTTGTCTTGGGCCTTCTGAGCAGTCTGACAGCCGTATCGGCCCTCGCCCAGACCTGCGGCGGCTTCACCGACGTCGAAGGGGTCCCGGCAGAAGCCGCGTTCTGTAACAACATCGAGTGGCTTAAGAATCGGTCAATCACGCTGGGTTGCGGGTCGGGGATGTATTGTCCGGCCGAGGACGTGCGGCGCGATTCGATGGCGGCCTTCATGAATCGCCTCGGTGCGGCGCTTTCGCCTACGGTCACCGTTATCGACGACAATCCGGGCACCTTCACCTTGTCGGTGGAGTCGACTACCGTTGGAGTCTGCAAGACGGGGCTCCTCGCTTCCGCGCCCTATCCTCGACTTGCAGTGGTTCACGGCCACACCTCTCTGCTGTTCGATGCCGCCGGCGAGTACGGTCAACACCTGATGTACAACACCGATGGCTCCGGGACGTTCACCTTCTTCGACAATTTCTCGCAGGACGGTTCGAGCTCGGGCGTGGTCCTTGCCAATGCATCAAGTTCGGCAAGCTTGGCGCTTGCCGCCAACACGCAATATGATTTCGGGATTGGTCTGTTCTCCATCTCGGGAAGCGCGACCACGACCACGAAGATGGTCCTTGGAAACACCGTTGGCACGCATTGCCAGCTGATGGTGGAAATATTCAACCAGAATGGAACGTCGTCGCCATATTGATTGGAAGTGGTCGTCAATCGGGCGCTTTGCTTCCGGTACGGAGTAGCAGCGTAGCTAAACAAACCGCACCGCGTCCCCGGCAAGCGCGACGGTCGTCGCTGGAGGCACAACCGAGGCTAGCCTATGCTAGAGTCTCGTGCTGTGATTTCGATTGCCCACTCGATTCCCGGAGCGCGTAGCGACGATTCACCTTTACCGGCCCCTGCGCGCGCGCGCCGTAACCTCGCGTGCGTGGTCGGCACCCGCCCCGAAATAATCAAGATGGCGCCGGTTCTGTTCGCGCTGCGCGAACAGAACGATTTCACAACGACGCTCATCAACACGGGGCAGCACCGCGAGCTCGTGGACGATACGCTAGCGACGTTCAAGCTGGCGCCGGAGATCAACCTCGACCTGATGCGCCCCGCGCAGCGGTTGGCCGGCTTCCTTGGGCGCTGTATCGAAGCCCTCGACACGACCATCGCCACCCTCAAGCCCGACGCCCTCATCGCGGAAGGCGATACGTCGACCGTACTCGCCGCGGGCTTGGTCGCGTTCTACCAGGACCTGCCGTTCTTTCACGTGGAAGCCGGCCTGCGCACCGGCAAGGCACGCGATCCGTTCCCGGAAGAAATGAATCGGGCCATGGCAGCGCGCTTTGCCGCCTTGCACTTCGCGCCTACCCCGGCCGCTCGCGAGAACCTGCTGCACGAAGGCATCCTCAAAGATCGTATCGAGCTGACCGGCAACCCGGTGATCGATGCGCTCCTCATGGTCCGGGACATGGGCATCGCGCACGGCGTGCCGCGCAACCCCGGCAAACGCCTCATCGTCGTCACCTCTCACCGGCGCGAAAATCTCGGCGAACCGCTGCGCAGCATCTTGCGAGCGCTCAAAGAGATCGTCCAGTCACGGCGCGATGTGGACATCGTGTTTCTCGCCCATCCAAACCCGGATGTGCAGCGGACGCTTGCCGAAGAACTGCACGGCACGGAGGGTGTGAGGGTTACGGCGCCTTTGCCATACGGGCAATTTGTCACCCTCCTGAACGAGGCCGACCTCATCCTCACCGATTCGGGCGGGTTGCAAGAGGAAGCCCCAGCGCTTGGCAAACCGGTGCTGGTGCTACGCCAGGCGACCGAACGCCCCGAGGCCATCCAGGCCGGCGTCGCGCGGCTCGTCGGCACTCGCACCGACGTTATCGTGCATGCCGCCCTGGATTTGCTGGACAACCCGGAGCACTACCGCGCCATGGCGCGCGGCGTTTCTCCGTACGGCGACGGACACGCCGCAAGCCGCATCGTCGCGAGGATTGCGCGTTACTTTGAAATCACGTCTTCTCTACGTCACCCACGTTGACTGGGGTCACATCCGGCAGCGGCCACATCACCTGGCGGTCGGTCTTGCGCCCTACTTTGACGTCACCGTCGCCTTTCCCGTCAGCCGACACCGCTCCCGCACGGTGGCCAACACACACCCGGGCATTCGCCTGGCGCCGGTGATCCGGACGCCGGGATCGTATCGCTCGGCAACCCTGCTCCGTACCGCGAACGCAATAGTCGCGATGCAGGTGCGGTTCATCGCCCAGCGCCATCCCCCCGATAGCGTCCTGGTTACCGCGCCGGAGTGCTTTTCGTGGCTGAGCGAATCCCTGCGCAGCAAGGTTCTCGGCTATGACTGCATGGATGATGCGCTGGCCTTTGCGCAGGAACCAGCGGTGCGCGCTCTCAAAGCCAACTGGGAGCGGGCGCTCCTGGCCCGGGCCGACTTCGTCGCCTGCAGCAGCGAGCTGTTGCTGGATCGCTGCGCAGAGCGCGGCGCCAGTCGGGACCGGCTCTCCGTCGTGCGCAACGGCTGGGACCCGATCGCGTTTCCGGTCCAGCCCTCGCGGGCCGTGCCCGCGGCGGGACCCTTGACGCTGGGCTTTTTTGGCACCCTTGGCGAATGGCTCGATTTTGCGACTCTCGAAACCCTGGTCCGCACCTTTCCCGAACTTACCATTCGCCTCATCGGGCCAAACCCCTCCGGCTACGCGTCTCCGCATCCGCGGCTCGTTCTCGAGCCCCAGGTCGAACATGCGTCGCTGGCGCAGGCGGTCCGCGATGTGGATGCGCTGCTGCTCCCCTTTCGGGTGACGGAACTCACCCGCGCGATAGACCCGGTCAAGCTGTACGAGTACGTGGCCCTCGGCCGGCCGATTCTGGCCGTGCGCTATCCGCAGTTGCAACAATTCGCGGGCTTTGTTACGTTCTACGATGGCACCGACGACTTGATGCAGCGTCTTCACGACCGGTCCGCCGGTATCGCGGCAGCCGCGAGTATTGGGGACCGTGAAACGTGGCTGCTCCAGGCCCAGTGGTCGGAGCGCGCGCGCGCCGTAGCCAGTCTCATTGAAGCCGCCAAGCCCGGTGGCAACCAACGCGCCATCGCTGAGCTCATTCAATGAACGCCAAAGCTCCCCGCCCATCGCGCCCGTGCCGCGTCGTGCTGGCGGGGTGGTACGGGGCAACGAATTTCGGCGACGAGTTGCTCCTCAGCACGATCACGGGATGGGTTCGCGCTGCAGGCGGAGCCCCGGTGGTCCTCAGCGTCCATCCAGGTCACACGCGAGGTGCCCTGGGTGTCGAGGCGGTTTCATTCACGGACCTCGCGGCGATCGTCGAGGCGATGGCTGGGGCGGATCTGTTCGTCCTGGGCGGTGGCGGGCTGTTCCAGGGTTACGATGGCCTTGACAGCGCGGCGCTCGGCCGGTTTCCGGCGCTGAACGCAACGCTGTATGCGCAATACTTTCACCTCGCTATGGGACTGGGCCTGCCAACGGTTGCCTTGGCACAGGGTGTCGGACCGCTGCACAGCAGCGGGGCCCGCGCCGTCACGGCGGAAGTGTTTCGCCGCGCGGACCACGTATCGCTGCGCGACGCCGAGTCCGCTGCCCTGCTCAGCAACCTGGGCGTTACGCGGCTCGCGCCCGTAGCACCGGATCCGGCCTGGATTGCCCTCGACGGTTTACCCGCTATCGACCTGCACGGCCGGTTTCCCGAGTTTGCCGGCAAACACATTCTCGGCATCAATCTGCGGCACTGGCCGTTCGATGGCCACTGGGAAGATTCGTTTGTCGCCGCGTTTCGGGAAACGCTACCCGGCGACTGGGCATGCCTGTGGATCGATTTCCAGCGCACGCCGACATCGGACGGGCCGGGCTTCGCTGACGATGAGATCGCGCCGCGCATGCTGAAACGCCTCGGCAGCCGGGGACTGCACGTCCGTTGGGACGGCGCAACGGTGGCCGAAGGCGCTGGCGCCCTGGCGGCGTGCGATGCCGTGCTGGCCATGCGGCTCCATGGCGTGC
This sequence comes from uncultured beta proteobacterium, assembly GCA_963777455.1. GTDB lineage: Bacteria > Pseudomonadota > Gammaproteobacteria > Burkholderiales > Casimicrobiaceae > PALSA-1003. The sequence continues at coordinate 166,720 of CAVZQQ010000003.1, read as the reverse complement.
TGATTGGTCATGGCGCAGGCCGTCCGGTAATTGCGCTCGAGTATGACGGCAAGGTCCGGGTGCTGGGCGACGAGCTGGGCGTGCCGCACGCGCAGCGCATGCCGCTTGCCGACATACCCGGGCGGTTGCGCCACGCGATCGAGTCCGTAACACTGCCCGGCGCGAAACCGTTTACCCTCTCGCGCGTTGCCCGGACGGGTTTGGCAGCCGCTGCCCTCGAACATCGCCAGATCCTTCGGAACGCGATGGCGATGGCCATGGGGGCCGATGGCGCCCGTACGCAGGAGGTGCCCCAACTCCTGGACGACTGGCTCCAGGCGGAGCCGTCCGCGGCGCCGCGGGTGCTTGCCGCGCTGATGCGCCGGCGTGCCGAGCATCCGTGCGGCGTGCCGCTCTAACGGCGCCCACCCCTTCGCCACGCATCCCACTTCGAGTCCCATGACCACCGCGCGGCGCGTCGACATCCTTAACTTCAATTTCTTCGATTGGAGCGGAGAGCGTGTCTTCACCGGAGGGGCCGAGCGCTACGTTTACGACCTCGCGCTCCTCTGTCGCAGACTCGGGTTGCGGGCGCGCTTCATCCAGAACGGAAATGTTGCTTTCGAGCGGACGTTCAACGGTATCGATGTGCTCGGCGTGCCGGCCGCCAAGTCTATGGATTTTCCGGCGATGTCGCGGGCCTTCGCGGAGCTGACCCGGGACGCGGCCCTGATCATTGCCTCTCCGCTGGAACTCGCCTGCCGGCTCGACCTGTCACCACCCGTTATCGGGATCAACCACGGCATCCACTGGGATAGCCCGTCAAACCGCCGCTCAACCTTCAGCCTGGCACGGTTTAGCTCCATTTTCGAGGCGCTCGATGTCGTTACCCGGTGCGTCTGCGTCGACACCAATTTCGGCAACTGGCTGCAGTCCATCGACGGTCGAACCGTGCCGTTGCTCGAGTACATCCCGAACTATGTCGATACGCAGCACTTCCATCCAGAGAAAAAGCGCTTCGACCTAAAGCGGCTCAACGTGCTGTTTCCGCGGCGACTCTGCGAAGAGCGCGGCTTCCGGGACGTGCTCGAGGCGTTCGACTCGCTGCTACCCCGCCATCGCGAGATCGCTTTGCACCTCTGCGGGAGCGGACTCCCGGTCGACGAACAGTTGGCGCGGGAGTTCCTGGCGCGGCACCCGGGCCGCGTCCACTGGTCCGAACTGGCCATGGAGGAAATGCCGAAGGCCTACGTCGAAAGCCACGTGGTATTGGTGCCAAGCACCTACAGCGAGGGTGCGTCGCTGGCATGCATCGAAGCGATGGCCTGCAACAACGCGGTCATCGCGAGCACGGTGGGCGGCCTGCCGAACCTCATCATCGACGGCTACAACGGACTCCTGATTCGGCCCGGGGTCCGGTCGCTGACCGTGGCTGTCGAACACCTGTTGGCCGATCGCGCGCTACTCGCAACGCTCGCGCGCAATGCGCTGGGTGTCAGCGCGTCGCTGTCGCGCGTGCAATGGGAGACCCGGTGGAGTGAGGTTCTGTCCACCTGCTTGCCTCTGCAGCTGAAAACAACCCCCGCGGCGGTCGGTGACGGGGTCGCCAAGGCCACAACCCGGCGCACCGTGGCACGGTCGGCGACCCAGGATCGATTCTCTGCGGCGCAGGGCAGCGACGCCGAACCCGCGCAACGCGCACGCCGCTGGATGCACGAAGCCCTGCGCAAGCACGACCTGGCCGCGCTCGAGCATGCGCAACTGGTCGCTGACCGGGATAGGTTCTCCGCCCTGCACGCGGCGGCCGTCGCGGCGCAAGCGGCCGTGGCAATCGCGCGTGACCAAGCCTTGGCCCAAATTGCCACGGCACACCTCGAGCGGGCTCGCCTGGACGCCGCCCTGGGCGCGGCCCTTCTTGAGCGCGACGCCGCCAACACCGCGCGAACGACCCTCGCCACGGAGCGTGACACCGCCCAACTTGAACGCGACCACGCGCTCGCCGAGCGCGATGCCGAGATCGCTGGCAGGCAGGCGGCGCTGGCCGAACGCGCTGACGCGCTTGCCACGCGCGACGGGGCAATCGCCGAACGTGACGCCGCGCTGGCGGAGCGTGACGCGGCAGGTGCCCTGCGCAATCGGTCCATCAGCGAACGTGACGCCGCCGAGGTGTCCCGCCAGCACATGGCAGTTGAACGCGATCGCGCGGCACAGGAGCGTGACTCGGTGGGAAGGGAACGCGATGCTGCGCAGGTGGAGTTGGCCACCCTCAGTGAAGCACTGCGTGCAACGCAGGAGGCCAAGAATTGGGTCGAGCAACAACATTATTGGGCCTCCTCCGAACTGAAGAGCATCAAGACCAGCACGGGCTGGCATCTGCTCCAAGTGCTCTACAAGATTCGCTTTGCGCTGTTTCCCCGCGGCAGTCGCCGCGAAGCCCTCGCCAAAGGGACGATGCATGCGCAGCGCCAATGGCGCCATGCGTGGCGGCGGCGCCCTCGCGCGCCGCGTCTGGCTCCCGCCACGACCCACACAGTGCCCGCCGATCCGGGAACCTTGACCGGTCCGTCCCAGGCGCCTGTCGCATCCCGGCCGCTGCCTGCGCCGACCCCGTACGCCGTGGTCTGCCTGCCGCTTATTGACTGGCACTTTCGCTTTCAGCGTCCGCAGCAGGTCGCGCGCCGCTTCGCCAGGAACCAGCACCCGGTCTATTTCGCGCGACTCAAATTCGGGACGACCCTCGCGGCAACACACCTGGAGCCTGGCATCGAGGGGCTCGAGCTGCCGGGACTCGCCGATCTCAACCCCTACCAGTCGTCGCTCGAACCTGCCCAAGCCGAGCGGATGGCGGACGCGTTGCTGGCGCATCTCGAGCACCGCCAGACCGAGCATTTTGTTTGCATTGTGGAGCTGCCTTTCTGGACTCCCCTTGCGCAGATACTCCAGAGGCGCAGTGGTTGCGACATAGTCTATGACTGCATGGATCACCATGCCGGGTTTTCCACCAACGGTGCGCAGATGGTTGCAGAGGAGGAGCGCCTGCTCGCCTGCGCAGACCTGGTGATCACCTCCTCGACCGCGCTGCATGATCAGGTCACGCCGCGCGCGCGCGCCGTTGCCCTGGTGCACAATGCGGCCGATTACGAACACTTTGTCACCACCGCCACCGGCGAGCACAACCCGGTGGAACGCCTCGTGATTGGCTACTACGGCGCGATCGCCGACTGGTTCGACAGCGACCTCGTCGCCGCGATCGCGCGCCTGCGCCCGGGCTGGCGCTTCGTTCTGGTCGGAAGCACCTTTTCTGCGGACACGGAACCGCTCACGGCGAGTGCCAACATCGAGCTGACCGGCGAAAAGCCCTACGCGGAACTGCCCCGGATCATGGGTCCCTGGGATTGCTGTCTCATCCCGTTCAAGCGCACGCCGCTGACCGAAGCGACCAATCCGGTCAAGGTCTACGAAATGCTGGCGGCTGGCAAACCCATCGTCGCCGTCGGCCTGCCGGAGCTTGAGCCCATTGCCAGCCGCGGACTCGTCGCGATCTCCGAGCGCGCGCAGGACTTCGTTACCGCGATCGAACGGATGGTCCTTGGCGACACGCCACAGCGCCAGGCCACGCGGCGCGCCTATGCCCGGGAGAACGACTGGGAATCGCGTCAACAGCAATTCGCCGCCGCGATCGCCACCATTCGTCCGCTGGTATCGGTGATCGTCGTCACCTACAACAACCTTGCCTTCAACCGCCAGTGCCTGGCCAGCGTCCTCGAAGACACGGACTATCCCGCCATCGAGGTCATCGTGGTCGACAACGCTTCCGCGGACGGAACGGCGGCCTTCCTCCGGGAGCTCGCGGCGCGGGAGCCCCGGGTGCGGATTGTGCTCAACGCCGACAACCGTGGCTTCTCCGCAGCCAACAACCAGGGTGCGGAACTCGCCCGCGGCCGCTACCTGTGCTTCCTCAACAACGATACGGTGGTGCACGGCGCCTGGCTCTCGACGCTGATCGGGCATTTGCGCCGGCATCCGGGCCTTGGCCTGGTCGGCCCGGTGACCAACGCCATCGGCAACGCGGCCAAGATCCCGGTCGGGTATAGCACGCCCGCCGACATGCCAGCCTGGGCCGACCCCTACTGCGCAGCGCACGCCGGTGAGCTGCACGAAATCTCCATGCTCGCGTTTTTCTGCGTTGCGATGCCGCGCTACATCTGGGATCGGGTTGGCACCCTCGATGAGCGCTTTGGCGCCGGCATGTTCGAGGACGATGACTACAATCGTCGCGTGCGCGCTGCCGGATTCGAAGTGCGGCTTGCCCTCGACAGCTTCGTCCACCATTGGCAGAAGGCGTCATTCAATCTTCTTGGTAGCGAAGAGTACCTGCGCATCTATCGCGAAAATGAAACGCTCTACCACGCGAAATGGCAACCCAGCGCGAGCACCCAGGAACCGCCGCCCGACGAGCTTACGCCGCTGCGCCAGCACGCCAAGCGTTCCAAGGGGACGGTCATCTTTGCGCCTTCGGTCGGCTGGGCGATCGATCTCGTTCAGCGCCCTCACCACCTTGCACGCGTGCTGGCCCGCGACGGCTATACCGTGGTATTCGACTGCAGCAACGACGTCAATGATTTCAAAGTGCTGAAAGGGGTGGAACGCGGCCTGTTCCTCTACAGCGGCGACGCCGCGAAGCTGACTTCATTGCCCAATGCGCTGCTCTGGACCTTTACCTACAACTACGATTTTCGGAACCATTTCCCTCCTGCGACACCGGTCGTCTACGACTGGATCGACGATCTGAGCGTATTCCCGTACGACCAGGCCTGCCTCAGCACGACCCACGAACGTGCGTTGCGCGAGGCGACCATGGTCACTTGTGTCGCGCGTCGGCTGCACGCCGCGGCCGTCCAGATCCGGACCGATGCGATTTACCTACCGAACGCCGTCGAGGAAGGGCGCTTTGACCGCGAGCCGCAACCCAATATCGCGCGGAGCGACCCGGCCTTGCAGACAGTGCTGGAGTCGGGCAAGCCGATCGCCGGCTACTACGGCGCGTTTGCCGAGTGGTTTGACTATGACCTACTGCTACGGACGGCCGAACTGCGGCCCGAGTGGTCCTTCCTACTGATCGGCCCGGATCTCGACGGGAGTCTAAACCGCGCCGCACTGGATCGCATCCCGAACATCTGCTGGCTCGGGCCGCGTGACTACTTGCTCCTACCCGGCTACCTCCACCTGTTCGATGTCGCAACCATCCCGTTCCGGATCAATTCCATCACCACGGCAACTTCACCGCTCAAGCTCTACGAGTACTTTGCCGCCGGCAAGCCGATCGTGAGCACGCCGATGCCGGAATGCACGACGTTTCCGGAGGTGCATGTGGCGGCCACGGCGGAGGCCTTCGCGGCAGCATTGGACAGCGCCCGGGCATCAGCCAAGGATCCCGAGGTGCGCCGGCAACTGGTTGCGCTGGCTGCGCAAAACACCTGGGCTGGCCGGGCCCGGACCGTATTGCGTGCCTTGCACGCCTGCGGAAGCCTGGGATCTGGCCCCTCGGCGATGGACCAGCGAACGACCATGGAGCGGTTTCGCGATCGGGAGAGCTCGGCCAACCGGCAGTTCTTTCGCGCCCTCGCCGCCCACCTCGGCCCCCTCGCGGACGACCCGGCACTGGCCGAGATCTTCACCTACGCAATTGCGGCCAACGACCGAGGGCGCGAAGAGGCCCACAAGATTGCCGCCCTTACCCCCCTTGCCAGCAAGCGCACGCTCGACGTCGACTGCACCTATGGCGGGTTGCTCGTAGCCCTCGCGCGATTGGGCGCCGTCCCGGAAGGAATCGACTCCAATCCAGGCTTGCTCAAGCTCGCACGGCAAAATTTCAACGACGCCGGTTACGATTTTCTACTCTATGAGCTCGACGTTGCGGGTGCAGGCGATATCGCGAAGTTATCGCGGCGCTACGACGTGATAACGTGCAACGCGTGCCTGGAAAGAGCCCCCGACGCCGCCACGGCAATCCGGCGGATTGCCATGATGCTTAAGGACGACGGCATCGCCGTCTGTGATCTTCCCAATCGCGACGCAGTTGCACGCGTTCTTGCTGCCGGCCCGCAGCGACTGTTCGGTTTGGCGCCTCTCGACGGCAAAGACTTGCTCGCGCCCGCGGCCGCCGGAGCGTCCGAGGCTGATCCGACTTGGCGCTACTTCCCGAGTCTTGGGGAATATGAGGCGATGTTCGCTGCAGCGGGGCTCGACATGGCGTTGGCGCCCGGTGCCTCCAGCGAGGATATGCAATCGGCCGCAGATGAGGGGCTCGCAGCGTTGCGGCAATCGCTTTCAGCCCGACTTCGCGAACTGCCCGAAGCCATGCGCTCGCGCGCCAGAACTCTCGTCAACGAATATCTTGCCGAAGCCGATGCCACGTCGCGCCGGGGGGGCGAGGCGGGACGCGCCTTCGGTGCCCGCTATCAGTCCCCCTATCTGAGGGTCGTCGCGCGGCCACGAGCGGACGCACGCCACACAGCGACGACGTTTGTGCATTCGCCGGAGCCAGCAGTCGCATCGGTTGCCAGTGCGGCGACCGCTCAGTCGCAGGTCACGACTCCGGGCACCTCTCCGCGCGACGACCTGACGCCGGTTCAACAGTCGCTGATGGCGCGATTCCGCCACTTGGAGACGCCGGCCAACCGAAATTTTTTCCGGGCGCTTTGCGTGCATTCGGCAGGAAGTGCCAACGACCCTTGCCTGCCGATGTACTTCGAGTTCGCGATCTCGGCAAACGACCGGGGCCGCGTGGCCGCGGACATCATTGAGCGCCTGGTCCCATTAGCGGGCAAGCGAGCGCTCGATATTGGCTGCGCCTATGGAGGCTTCCTGGTCGCACTATCCGAGCGGGGAGCCGAGCCGGTAGGTGTCGATATCGATCCCCAGCTCCTCCGCCTCGGTGATCACAACTTTCGCGATATCGGTCGGACCCTCCCGACTTATTGCAAAGATGTCACGAACAGCGAAGACATCGCGCCCTTCCTCGACCGGTTCGACATCATTACCTGCAATGACGTCATAGAACATGTAACCAATCCGGCGGCAACGATACAGCACGTTGCCGCCATGCTCCGCGAGGACGGCCTCGCCTATTTCGAGATTCCCAACCGGGATGCGTGGGCGGCGGTTGCCTCGGACGGACATTATCAGCTCTTCGGCATCACTCAACTGGGCTACGACGATGCCAGCGCCTATTTTGCGGCCCATGCGCCGGGGGTTCCTTACGGCGTCGGGCACTACCTCTCCCTGGCTGAGTATCAGACGCTATTCGAGGCAGCCGGGCTTGAGCCCTCGCTGCTGAATGCCGCCGGCGATGGTGGATCAGTCGCCGACACCGAGGCCGGGCTCGCGGGGCTCCGCACGTCGCTCGCGAGCCGACTGGAGTCCGTTCCACCCGACGTGCGCGCCATCACCCTAGCGGCCGTGGAGCGCTACCTTGCCGAGGTCGCCGCGACTCCCCGAAGGACCGAGCAGGAACAGCGCGCATTCCTGCTGCGCTACGCGACCGGTTTCTGGCGGATTGCGGTACGCAAGAGCACCCAGCATGCGACTACCGTACGTGCCAACAACGGCGCTCGGCGTCAACCGGGCGCTGCCGGCGCTGCGGCTGCCCTGCCGAGCCTACCCGCTGCACTGTCGGGGCGGCGCTTCGTCGAGGGTCGCTGCAACGTCTGCGGCAAGGCCACGCGCTTCTTCTATACGGCGCCGGCGCTCTACCGCGAAGAACTGACCTGTGAGCATTGCCGAACCACCAGCCGTTACCGTTCGATCGCCCGCGGCCTGCTGGCTGCCATCGCCCAACATGCCGGCGTCGAGGTGTCTGCGCTTGCCGAGTTGCCGGCAAGGGGGGTCCAGCAGCGCCTCCGCCTTTACGACACGCAGCCGCCTTTCTACTTCGAGCCCTGCGCGTACCCGCTGCCGGAGCTGCTCCGCCGCTGCGACTGGATCGATCTCACGCTTTCCTGCTTCAAGCCGGAGATCACGCCGGGCGCGGCCTTAGGCCAAGGCGTCACCAACCAAAACCTCGAAGCGCTGACGTTCGCCGATGGCAGTTTTGACATCGTGGTCACGAGCGACGTCATGGAACACGTGCGTCTGGACGACCGTGCGCACCGCGAAATTGCCCGCGTCCTGAAACCCGGGGGCCACTATCTGTTCACGGTGCCGCATTTCCGTGACCGCCACGACACGCTGGTACGCGTGCGCGTGGCCGACCCGGAGGACAGCAGCCGCGATGAGTACCTTACCGAGCCCGAATACCACGGTGACGCCAATGCCGGCGGCACGGCCGGGGTTCTGAGCTATCGCAGCTACGGTACCGTGCTCGACGACGAGCTAAGCGCACTCGGTTTCGACGTCAGCTACACCAAGGCGGATTTTCCCGACGTCGGCATTCTCAACACCGAGTTGTTCCATTGCAGCAAACGCTGATGCTGCTGTTTACCGCGGATCTTACCGTGGAGCAAAGTGATGCGATTGCCAGACGCACTTCGCAAACTGCTGCATGAGCTCAGCGGCGACCCGACGCCGGATCTCGATCGAATAGCGCCGTTGCTGGCCGAGATCCTGCCGCTGTACATGCAGGGACCCTCTGCCGGGAAACATTTCCAGTTGTGGGAAGCGCATGGCGTCCATGTGACGCCGGTGCACTTCTACTCGCCGATCCCGGATACCCACGCGCTGCCGGCAACCCTGTGGGACCGTCCGCGTTCGCCCCTCGGCATCGACTTCAACGAAGCCGGGCAATTGCGCTACCTGCGTGAGGTATTTCCCCGGTACCAAAGCGAATATGATCTGTTTCCTTCTGCGCCGACGGCGCTTCCCTACCAATTCCACTTCAACAATCCGGCGTTCGACGGCACGGATGCGCTTGTGCTGTACTGTTTCGCGCGTCACTTTCGCCCCCAGCGCATTGTCGAAGTGGGCTCCGGCTTCTCTTCTCGCGTGTCGGCGCAGGCCGCCCTCGTGAATGGTAATACGGAACTCGTTTGCATCGAACCGTATCCGGCACCGGAACTCATCCACGGTTTCCCGGGGTTGACCCGGGTGATCCGAACCCCCGTGCAAGAAGCACCACTCGATATTTTCGAGTCCCTGCAGGCCGGTGACATCCTATTCATTGACTCAACCCACGTCGCCAAGTGCGGGAGCGACGTCAATTTTCTGTTCCTCGAAGTGTTGCCGCGGCTCCAGCCGGGTGTCGTCGTCCATGTCCACGATATTTTTCTTCCGGATGAGTTTCCGCAAGGCTGGATCAAGGACCACCATCTTTTCTGGAACGAGCAATACCTGCTGCAAGCCTTTCTTGCCTTCAATGCCGAATTCGAGGTGCTATTCTCCAATGCGCTGATGGGGAAAAAGCACAGTGCCGACATGCAGAAGACCTTCCCCAAGTCGCAGCCGTGGTGGGGCGGCTCAAGCTTCTGGATGCGGCGCAAGCCTCGTTGAGGCCGGCACAGGCTGCGGAGAACGGGCTATCCGGCGCGCGGATGCAGCGCATCGCCCCGCTAAACGCGTCTGGAAAGGCCCGTTACGCTACCGCACGTGCTGGTCGATTCGGATGTGGCCACCCCAAGCCATCCGGAGCAAGGGATGCCGCGTCCCAACCAGTGCGGGGTACACACGGCGGCGCGTCAGGCGCCAGCGCGAACGGGTTACCGTTATGTTTGAAGTTCGGATGATAGGCCGGATCACATGCTCGGCTGCGCGATCCCCATTGCTCCGAGAAGCACTCTGACTCCTCGTTGAGCTTGGCACGCTGCGCTGGTGTGAGGTCGTAGCCGCGGGTCCCTGACTCCAGGTGAATCAAGCGCACATGGGGTGTAAAGACACTCACGTGGCCGGCCTGGGCTAGGCGTAAGCACAAGTCGACTTCGTTGTGCGAAACGGCGTAGCGCGGATCCATGCCACCGATCGCGCGATACTTGTCGCGGTCGATCGCCAGACACGCGCCGAGCACCGCGCCGACGATGCGTCGTGTCGAGCACCAATCCCTGGCTTTGGGGTGGTCGGGGCGGATGTTCACCAGCGGCCGATCCGCCATGCCATGGAGCCCCATCAGAATACCGGCGTGCTGGATGGTTCCATCTGCGTGCAGAAGCAAGGGCCCTACTGCGCCACACTCCTCGCGCATCGCCAAGCTGCACAATTCAGTCAGCCAGTCTGGGCTGATGATTTCGGTGTCATTGTTCAGGAAAACGAGGATGCGACCGCGACTCGACGCCGCGCCGGCATTGCACAGCTCCGAGAAATTGAATGTGCCGGGATAGGACAGCAAGCGCACGCCGCTCGGAAGAAGGTGCCGCTCGTAGTAGTCCCACGTCGCTGGTTCGTCGGACCCATTGTCGACGAGCAGTATTTCGTAAGCGCACCCCTGGGTTTGCGCAACCAGCGACGAGATGCAACGAGACGTGAGATTGACAAAGTCCTTGGCGGGGATAATCACGCTCACCAGGTCGTCAGCTTGTAGCGGTGATGTCTCACCGTTTAGCTGTGCCGCCGCAGTTTCTGATGCAGGTTCTTCGCGCCTGGGCGCACTGTCCAGGCGATGCCAAAGGACCCGGGGTATGTGCAAGACCTCCCCCGGCCGCAATGCCTGGGAACACTTAAGCAACAGGCTTTCCAGGTCGAGGCGGCCATCAGGCGGCTGCGTAAAGCATCCCCGGAGGAGCTTGGCTTCGACCGCCCAAGAGTTGCCTACGTAGTTGCGCTCTTGAATCTGTATTGGGTCCCATGCCGGTTTGAACACGGGATCATGCCGTCCCTCGTCATTGAGCTGATCGTGATCGGCATAGATCAGCCGCGCGCCCGGCCAGCGGCGCACGGTCGCGGCAATGATCTCCAGGCACTGGGCATCGAGCACAACCCCTTCAGCCATGAAGACGACCCAAAGCGGCAATGCGGTCTGGCGCTGGGCGTCCGCGAGCACCTCGAGGAATGCCCCGGACCCGAGCACGTCGACCTGGGGTACTGCGCTCGGGTGGGCGGGCGGCCAACGAACGGGAGGAAGCCACGCGCTTCCAACCGCGCAGGTGAGCCAGCAACTCGGAAATGCACGCCGGTGCTGCCCACCGTTGCGAACGACATCTTCGGGTACGGTGTCGGCCGTAGTCGCTATCAAGAACGCCACCGAAGGCGCCACCTGGGCGGCAGGATCGGACACGCCACTGAGATCCTGCCTGGTCTCGGTCTTGGCGATCCATTGTTGGTAGTTGGTGGCGCTCCCGGTGTGCGGGAACAGGCGCGCGACGCTGCGCACGATGCGGCCGGTAAAGGCCAGATAAACGGCGCGCACGACGAACCAGAAGAGCCGGCTGGGGCTCGATAAGGCGTCCTGGAGGCGGCGTCCTACCGACATCGGTCAGAACTCCTCGCCGCGCCGACCGATGGCCTCCACCTACGGAGCACCCGGGGCAACCCCGCCTGCGACGCCGCAGCCAGGGCACATTGAATCGGTGCCTGTGGCAGCGAATGTTTACCGTGACCCATCTGCACGTCCTCGGGAGGCATCATACGACTCGGTTTCCTCGCGATCCAGGCGCGCCGGGAAGCGACCAGGGCATGTGGGTCATACCAGTCCCCGTTCGGGCACCGAAGCCTTGTCGACGAAAACTGCATCAGGCTCCAACCAGCCGACCCCATGCCGAGATTGGCCAAGTACGTCAAAGTGGCCCGCATAGTGCATCCGTGAATGCCAGCGATATGCCCCATCGACGATTTGCCCAACCCCGACCGCAATAACATAACGGGCCGCACCGAACTTTGCGCGCAAGCGCCATTCGTATTGCCGGCGCCCCACGCCTGTCGGCGCCAACGCCAACCCCATCAATTGGGTCGTTATCGTCCACAACACGATGTCATCGGTACTCTTGACCTGGATTCCGAAGCAGGGTGCCGGGTTTATATCACGAAGTTCAAGGTCAAGCACTAAGCGGATTTCTTCATCGTATCCGAAGCAGATCTTAGGCTCGCCCTGCCCGTCGGTAATCGTGACCGCTGCAATCTCGGTCCTGGCATCCGGTGACCCTGTCCCAGGTGCCGCTTGGGTTGCTTCGGCCGCGATCAGGGTGGTGTCACGCCGGCCGATGGCAACGCCACTGCGCTGCGCGACCATATCGTTCGTATAGCGCTCGACCACCTCGCGGCAATCCCCAACCATGACAAGTTGTCCCTTGTCGAGGTAGGCTGCACGTTCGCAAAACTCAATCAGGATGTTTGGCGAATGGCTTACCAGCAGCATCGCCACACCGGCTTTTTGCAGCTCACGAATACGGTATAGACACTTGCTCTGGAAGGCCGTATCCCCAACCGCCAACGCTTCGTCGATGATCAGTATGTCGGGCGTAATGTGCACGGCAACTGCAAACGCCAGGCGCATCGTCATGCCGGTGGAGTACGTTTTCACCGGTTGATCGATGAAATCACCTACATCCGCGAAACTGGCGATCCGATCAAAGTTCTGACGCATTTCGCCACGAGAAACCCCCAAGATGGCGCCATTAAGGAAGACATTTTCGCGACCCGTAAACTCCGGATTGAACCCGCTTCCCAGTTCGAGCAATGCGGCGATCCGCCCCGACGTGCGCACGCTGCCGCTAGTCGGCGTGAGCGTTCCGGCCACCAATTGGAGCAGCGTGGATTTACCCGAACCATTGCGGCCAATCACACCGAGCGCTTCGCCAGGGCGCAGTCGGAGACTCACATTCCGTAGCGCCCAAAACTCGCGATAGAAGGTTCGTTTGCCACGAAAGATGGTTTGCAGGAGCCGTTGGTATGGGTGCTGATAAATCTCGTACCGCTTGCCCAAATCGCTTAGTTCGATTGCCGTCGACTCGGGTTGCAGCACAGTCGCCGAGGTGGATGCACTGCGCGGCGGGGCGATGTGCTCCGTTACGCTATAGGACATCTGCGAAGCCCTTGCGCGTGCCCTGGAACCAAACGAAGCCCGCCAGAGCAACGCAGACGGAGATAGCAGAGTAAATGGCAAACGCCGTCCAGTCGGGAGTGCGCCCGCCGATGAGCACGATCCGCGCTTGTTCGATCGGTACCGTAAGGGGGCTGAACATCACGATCGATCGAAAGGGTTCTGCAAGGGCTGCGACGGGATAGAAAATCGGGCTCGCAAACATCAGCACGGTCGCGACGATGGGCACGACATGGCCGACATCGCGAAGGTAAAGGCCCAGCGACGCCAAAATCCAACTGAATCCCAACGTCATCAGCGCAAGAGGAACAAGCAGGACCGGCAGCAAGAGCGCGGTTGGCGGTGGCGCCCCGTTGATCGCCAGACAGAATCCTAACCAGATCAAGAAACCGATGAGAAGATGAAACAAGGCCGTGCCGAGGTTCACCGCCGGTAGAATCTCTAGTGGAAACACAACCTTTTTCACCAGGTTCGGATTGCCTACAATGAGGCTCGGCGCACGCATGATCGCTTCAGAAAGAAAACCATGCAGCAGCAATCCCACAAACAGGATCAGCGCGAATTCACCCTTGTTCTGCACCGCCAGGTTCCACTTGCTGCGAAATACTTCCGTGAAGAAAAAGGTATAGACCGTAAGCATCAACAACGGGTAGATTGCCGCCCAGACGAGGCCCATTGCTGAGCCGCGATAGCGCGCCACGGTGTCGCGCTCGGTTAGTTGCCAAAGCAACTCGCGATGGCGCCAAAGGGGGCCGACAGGGTCAAGTAGGCGGACGGTCGATTGCATCGGTGATCGCTATTATCCCATGCCTTGGCACGACTCGACGCCATTATGCCAGTAAAATCAATCGCTTTCGTCGGGTTTGCGCCCATCGCTGCCAACCTGCACGGTCGGCGGGCGCCGACCGTGCAGCGCGTCTCCACCCACTTGATAGGTGCGATGCATTCTCTGGAGTTTTGGGCGACTCGATCGCAATTGCCTTCGCGGCGCCTCTGAATACGCAAAAGTATTGCACTATCCGTCTCTTTAGCGCGCTACCGTTTCAGGTTGTTTGCCGACGGCGGCAATCATAGAACATGGCTCGTATAGAGAATCTCTCCATGCGTTGCATTGCCGTCCAGCAGCATCGGGGCGGTCGCCTCCGCGCTGCTCCTTTTCTTCTCGGCACTCGCACTTGGCAACTACGTCCTGCTAGCGACCTTCTCGAATATTATGGGCGGTAATGCGCTGGAAACGCAACATTACTCCCACATAGACGGCGAGGGGACCCGCGGCGGCCCTCAGTTTTTTCCGAGAAATGCCAACTGCCGCAGCGCGATGGGTCGGCTGCCCACATTGCGCACGCGAAAATGCCGCGAAATCGTGTCCGCTTCAGAGAGGAGGATTTGCTTTCGTCCCGGTGCGACGAGTTTCACAACCGTCACGGGCGCCCAGCGCTGTGTATCCGGATGCCAATCAAGGAAAGGGAGCGATTCCACCGCTAGCTCGCCGGCGTCATAACTGTCGACAAGAAGAGCAAGGCGGCGGTACCGAGACATGTCGACCCGAAATGTAGTCTCGCCGGGTTGCAGTTGCGCACGGGGATACGCAGCGTAGCCAGCTTCGCGGTAGAAGTCGCTGCTATCGGAGACGACTACTTTAGCGCAGTAGGGGTCCGTCAGCTCCGCAAAAGGGCACGGCTTGGGCAACCGCAGTAGCGTCAGGCGGCGACTGGAAATGTCTACGCCACTCTCGTCGCCGCCCATGCTAATGCCCACCCAAAAACTCACACCGTCGTATGTTATTGACGTTACCCATTTTGCGCCGAGTGAAATCTCCCGGAAGCTCGCGCCGTCGTCGGTGCTGGCGTAAAGGTAGCCACCGGAATCAGCGCGGATTGTGTCGCCGACCCGACCGTAACTATTGCTACCGGCGAGCAGCAATCCATCTGGCGTCGCGACGATGGCGCGAAAGATGAAGTAATCGTGGCGATTTTTGCCCAGAATGTATTCAAAGTCCTGGGTCTCGATCGACTGCGCATTGTCCTGAAGCTTCAACATGCCGCCTGCCAGCGACTCATTGCCGATGTAGACGTATTTGCCGTTACCGGTCAAACCGACCAGACGGAAGCCCGGACGCTCGCGCAGAACGTATCGGAATCCAGCTAGCAGGCCGTCTGCTCCCACGGCATCGAAGCAAACCAGTCCGCTGGCTGCGCCGGACGGGTCGTCGCCGCCGGTGACCCACATCCTGGCCGCTCGCTGCGGGTGAACCGCCTGGGGGAGATACACCTGGTGAACATGTTGTGCGAACGCGTTGCTGAGTTGCTGGAGCGTCCACGTCAACCCGTCGTCCAGGCTGAAATATAAGTGTGCATTTTCGGCGTAGATCGCAACAGCCACCATGTCGCGCGGCGGTGAGCCAAAGTAACCGGCCGTCGCATTGCCCGACTTCGATGTTTTCCATCCCTGGCGTGCGACAACATGACGAGTAAATGACTCTGCATTGCATGCTTTGCGCCAGGCTATACCGGCAGCTTGCCCATCGCGTTTGTCACGTCCGATGAGCACAATGGTCCCGCGCATGGTCTCGACGATGGCGTCGATTGATTGGTCGTCCACTCCAACTATCGCTTCGCCGTCATAATTGACTTCGCGCAACTCGTGCAGCGTCGCAAACTCATCATCGGACCAGAAGACAAAGCGGTCGGCATAAATCAGATACAGCCGCCGGTCGATGCGGGCGTAGGAGATCTCGTTAACGCGCGCGTTATGCGCATCGCCGACAACCTCCCGATCCAGATACGCGCGATCCACGGCCGCAATTTTCGGCTCGATATCGACCAACGCGGTCACGCCGGCCCCGCTTTCCAAGGTCTTGGCGACTTTCATTCTTCTGGGTCACCGAGGGCTCGAGACACGGTTACCTCGACTTCTCCAATTTCGACGTGACCCTGCCGCAGCCGGTGCAGGGTGCTGCTCCAGTCTGCGCCCGCATCGATCACCTTGGACTGGATAACGAAGTCAGTGTTTTGCTGCACGGGCTTTCGACGTCGCACCCGAGCCTGCTGGGGCGCGCTTCCCGGCGCCATTGTAAGCGCGGCGTGCACCCCCATGCTCTCGAAAATGCGGCCATGCGGATGAAAGCGCCGTCCCAAGGGATCGGTTGCGCCAGCGATGGGATTGGCCAGCAGACGCAGCAAGCCGCTGGGAAACATCCATTCCCACACATCGCCTTTCGCCGGAGGATCGGTGCCTGGACAGGAAACGACTCGCGGCGCGCTCAGGCCGAATAGTTCCGGGCGTCGTGGTTCGGCTTGCTGGGTTCTTGCAGGGGCGGGGGGTGTCCAGCGTTCGGGTTGTGGCGCGCCTGCGGAACCGGCCGGCGATGTCTGCATCACGCCGGCGTCGTTGCCTGTTGGTGTGGCCGGCCGCGCTGGGCTCGACGGGCGAACGCTTGCGCCGAGCGGCGCTGGGTTCTCTTCGGCCGACGTTGCTGCAACCGCGCCGACACGCGCCGGATCGGTCACGAACGCTCGCGGGCCGTTGCCATCGACCGACACGAGGATGAATTCACCGTCGACGAGCAAATCACCGCGTTCGCGGGAATAGACGCGATAGGGCAAAGTCGCGGAGGTCCTACCCAGTTTGACAAGGCGCGCGTACGCCTCGAGCGTCTCGCCAATTACGCCTGCGCGGCGCCAATGCATCGTAGTACCCAGGCCGGACCAAGTATTGATCCCATCAAAGTCAGGTAGCTCGAGGACCGCGTAGGCCGCGGCACATCCCGCTCCGACCGGGACCGTCCATTGCGGTGCCAATCCGGCGCCTAGAGCAAAGCCAGATTCAAGGCGCAGCGATAGCAGCTGCAGCAAACCGGGCCCAAATTCCACATGCGCTTCGTCGTTGACGGTGAAGCGGTCGAGCACGTTGCGTCGGGCGCCGAGCACTCGCGGCCACGAAACGTGTAAGCCAGGACCTGCAACGGCTGGCTGGGGACCCCCGAGAATCATGATCTTCCCCTGACGGTCGAATCCCACTCGACGCCCGTGCCGTACAGCCACCCCGGAGGCAACGCCGCCCAGCGCACCCCAAAACGGACCTGCTGCGGGAGCCGAAATTTCACCGAATGTCGATTCAGCCGCGAGAAAGCTTTGCCGGTGCTAAGACAGACCGGTCGAGGGTACGTACCCTAGCGTCCCGAAGGTCGGCAAAGTCCCAGTTCATGCCCCGCTTAAATGGAATCTCTCCTTCGCTGCGTACCGCCCGGGCCACGCACCTTCCGTCCTTGTAGAAATGGATGGTGGTATCAACGTAGCCGGCGAACTCGCACAAGTCTTGAATGCAACGTCCGGTCGGGTGCCACCAGCTTCCGCCACAGAAGCGACCAAAGTTCGCATACGATCGATCACCATCGTCAACGGCCAGAGTCTGGATGAGGAGAGCTCCCTGCGGTTTGAGCAAGTCGCGTAGGGCGACGAGGCCGACCAGCATATCGCTCAGGTGATATAAGACGCCGGCCAGGGTGATCAGGTCGACGCTTGAAGCAGGGATTGCATCCCGCAGCCGGTAGAGCGACGAGGGAACGAAGACAACGTTTTGCAAACCGAATGCTTTGCAAACAATCTCGCACTGGCGAAGGTTAGGTGCGACCTCGTCGATCGCATACACCTTCTCCGCGTGACGCGACGCAAGCAGCGCAGTAATGCCACCGCTATAACAGCCAACGTCGGCAACAACATGTTGACGTAGATCTGCGGGAAGCCAGCCCAGTTGATCGAAGACGCCGACAATCTCCAGGAACCAGTCCTCGAATAGCCCCGGTTGCGCGAAACTACCGAAATCAATCGTGTGTCCCCAGCCGTATTGGGCCTGGCGCTCCGCGTCGGCGATGTCCCGCTTCAGAGCATCGGTAGCGGCGGCGTCAAAACTGGAAGGCAGGTGCAATGGCCATGAGGCTTTGACGCTCATTCAACGATCCTTAAGATGGCGCGCCGATTGTTTCCGAGTGAGTCGGTTTCGGTGATTTTCCAAGGATATACCAAGGCGCCCTGATCGCGCGTTGCGGGATGGGCGGCGGCATGGACTTGCCGCGGGTCCGTGGGAAGCCTCCTCTTCCGGACCGTTCCCACGCTGCGGCGTGGCATCGGGAAGCGGCACGGCTAGCGGATGCTGGCGCTAATGGATTTGCACCGCCAAGGGGTAACCGGACGGGTATAGGCGTTGCGGCTGCTGCGCGGCAATGCGACCGCCCGGTGCCAGCAGCGGACCGCACTGCGAGGCTACTAGGCGATGGGGCGGACTAGGCTATCTTCCGCAGCGCGCGTGGCCACGCGCCCGCGATATGGCAACGACCAAGCCCCGATCAGGGCGGCGGTGCCTGCAGGTAAAACGCCCGTTGCAGGAACACCGCCATCTGGTCGCGCGAGACAATCGTGTTCGGGCAATAAATAGCGGGGTTCTTGCCGCAACCCAGCGTAATACCCGCGTTATATAGAGCCTCAATCCACGGCGCGTTGGGATCGGTCTTGGGAACGTCGGCAAATATGCCGGTCGCTGCCGGCGGGACATACGCCGCCCCATTGCGACCCTTCATCAGGATCTCGGCCATGGAGGCGCGCGTAACCTCCGTCGTGGGGCAGAAATCCAGAGGACTGGTCGAGCAACTCGTCATGAAACCGTCGTGGTAAATCGATTCGACAAATCCAGCCGTGGGATCCGTTTTTGGGACGTCAGCGAATATGCCGGTCGCGGTGTAACTGAACATCCAGCCATGGTATGCGCGCTCGACGAAGATCGCCAATTGCTCCCGGGTCACCAGTGTCGTGGGACAGAACTGCCGCGGACTGGAAGCACAGCCCTTGGTGATGCCGTTCCAAACCAATGCTTCAATGGCAGCGTCGGCCCAGTAGGTGACTGGCACATCGACAAATGTCGGTCGGGTGGGCGACGCCACGGACACGGTCAGGGTGGGATTGGCACCGGTCGTCTTTGAAATCGCGGTTATCGTCACGCCGGTGTCACTGTCGACAAAGGCGGAGCCCACCGCCAGCGCGCCGTCGCTGGACGGCATGGTAAGAAAACAAGTGTCCCAACAACTGTAATCGGTGATGATCTCGGGTGCACCGCTGTAGTCGTTCGCAAGGTGCACGACGGTGCCGTCGATGGCCGGGCCCGAAAGCGAGGCGTCAAACCCGACCGGTTGGCGGAACTCCAGCCAATAGCCGCGGTGCGCGTTGGCAAAAACGGCCACCCCATAGGTGGTGCCCCCGGGCGTTTCCAGCGGCGAGAGCGTGTAGGTCGCCGTGCCCTGACTATGGGTCGCCATCTGCGCATCGGTCACCCAGCCCATATTGTTTTTCTGCCACACATTGACGTGCATGGTGGGCGTGTGGTTGCCCATGACGCCCCACGGATCACCGTATTGGGAGTTGGCGCAATTCGGCCCGATGATCACGCCGGTGCCACAGGTGACAAGCGAGTTGTCGTGGCCGTTGCCAATGGTATGCCCGAGCTCGTGGCCGATCACCCAGAGCGCGTTGTAGCCATTGCTCCAGGCGT
Source organism: uncultured beta proteobacterium (assembly GCA_963777455.1). GTDB lineage: Bacteria > Pseudomonadota > Gammaproteobacteria > Burkholderiales > Casimicrobiaceae > PALSA-1003. The sequence goes on along the minus strand of CAVZQQ010000003.1, from coordinate 147,240 downwards.
CCGGCCCTCCGACATCGCCCAGGCCTGCCCAACCGCAACTGCTGTTGGACGGAAACAGGTAGACGTACTTTTGGAACTGATACGCACTATGCTGGTAACCGGCTGCGGTCGCGAGGGTCTGCGCCTCGTTCGATATGAAGGTGTAGTCGCAATTCGTCGAGGTTTTGTCTTTGCTGTCCGTAAGCCACGCGGTCACGGTTGGGTGCATGACCTCCTGGCCGAACGATGCCTCTTGCCAATACGGCGCGACACCACCGGCAGCGGTCATCGTGGTGGTAACCTCGGCCTGCGTGAACGGTGCGGTCGCCGGGCTGTCGCTGAAGCGGATCAGGATCACCAGCACGTTGTCGTTTTCCACCGTGGCCGGTCTCTGCACCGCCGGGGCTTGCGCCAGCACGGTCATCGATTGCGGCGTCAGGGTGCCACTGGCGGCCAGTCCCGAGACTTGGACCCTCATCCCGACTTTGAGCACCCTGGGGACGATCGCGAAGTTAAGCTCCGTGCGCTGGCCGTTATCGCTTTCGACCGCCCAGAAGAATTGGCTCTTCGCGGCATCGAAGTAGTCGGCGTGGCGCAGCCGCACCGTCCCTTCGACGGTGAGCGGGGACGAAGCAACGTTGGCGTTGGGTGGCAGCGCACTGGATGAGACGTTGGTGCTGAATTGGTCGACGAATAGCGCGGCATTGGCGACGTGCCCGGTGAGCGTGAGCGACATGCCATCACGCCAGGCCACGCCCTGCACTCCCGGATCAAGGCGGGTGACCGTGCCGTCGGCGCCGACCAGCGCGTAGATCCGCTCGCTGCCAGGCCCCATGGGCACGACGACATTGAGAATCGACAAGCGACCGGCCAGGTCCATCGTCGCGCCATCTTGCAGCGCAGCTGGCTGGGCGCTGGGTGCGGCTTCGTGCGCGATGGCGCCGGAGCAGCCTAAACTGAGTATGACGATCGCCAAGGCGCAGGTTGCGCTCTTGCTTAGAACGGGCAGATTCATGAAATGCCTCCCCTAGGTAAGGGAAAGGAAGCAACCGACATGCCAATATGCCCCCTGCTCCCGAGTCTTCCCCAGCCGGCCAATGCCATCGGCATAAACCGGCGCCGATCATACCAGCCTATGCCATTGGCATCACCCCCTTGGCGTCTTAGTGACCGCCGGTCGGCTTCTTGGCACCGGGCAATTTGTTGCGTTGCGGCACCTCTGCAGACGCGGGTAGGCGCCGCAGGCGACTGTCCTCTAGCGGCAGTTTCCGACCGGCAAGCGCCGGCACAGAACCCCCGCCGGCGCCCTGCCGTTGCCCGGGACTAAGGCCGACAACGACCGATCCCAGCGCGCCCGCCGACTGCCGTCTGGAGCACCAGGATGACCCGCGCTATCACCCAACGGCGTTCGCAATGGCGCCGGGTTAAAATCCGTGCGCGTTGGCCAGGACTTCCTTGACCGACGGATTGCCAACCGAGCGAAAGACCATGAAGAGACTGATTGTTGCAGGCGCGCTGCTCGCAGCGGTTGCGCCGGCCGCTCTTGCGGCTACCGAGCCGGTAACCCTGATCTGCACCATGGTCCTTATCCCGAAGGAAGGCGGAACCAAGGGAGATGTCACCTACGCGGTCGACTTCGACAAAAAAACGGTGAATGGGATGCCCGCGACCATCACCAATGACTCGATCGAAATCGTGAACCAGATGCCTTGGGGTCTCGCGACCACGCACATCAACCGCGTTACCGGTGGCGCGCAGTGGCTCAACGGCCAGGGCATCCTGGCGAACGGCGAGTGCGTCAAGGCGCCGCCGCCACGCAAGTTCTGAGGCCCGTCAAAAAAACGGCGCGCCCCAGACAGCAACCGGGGCCTAAAGCCGCGGCGACTGGTTCCAGCAAGCCTGCTTTCCCCGCGGCAGCTGTGCGCTTAAGCGGCGCGTGGGGGAGAATCTGCACCCTGCGCCAATCCGGATGAGGGGTTTTTGCTACTTGAATTGGATAGCGGTGCGCGATGACTCACGCGGATGATCCCTGTGTTCTGATCAGCGCCTCTTTTCATCGCAGCGGCAGCACTTGGCTGCAGCGCATCATTGCCGCCGGATCCGACACGATCGTGTGGGGCGAAACAGGCAAACTGGTGCCGAGTCTGCGGACCGCGACGGAGCTCTGGCGCAAGCGCGCGCCGATTGCCGATCGGGAGCGCTCCGAGTTTCTTGCCAGTGGTATGGCTCCCGACGTCGCGGTCTCGAACATGAGCCCATCCGCGGACGAGTTCATCGACGCCCAACGCGCGCTGTTTCGCCGCTTGTACTCCGAGCGCTACGGAAGGAGCCGATGGGGTTGGAAAGCCGTCAGCTACGATGCCGATGACATACGCTATCTGTGGGAGCTTTTTCCTGCGCTCAAGGTGATCCTCCTGGTACGCGACTTGGCGCAGGTCTACCTGTCGTTGCGGGCGCTGTCGTGGCAGACCTGGTGGGCCGGGGGCCCACGGGAAATCGCGCAACTATGGGCGCAGAGATCCGTCGGCTATACGACGCTTGCTGCCGATTCAAGAGCGCTGTTCCTCAAATACGAGGAGACAAGAGATCGGATTGGCGAAGTGGCAAGTTTCTTCAGACTGCGCCACGACGAGCATCTCGTCAGGGCACTCGATGCGCGACTGTCGACCACTTCACAGGGAACCTTGACTCACCAGGAACGCGACGAATTGGTCCTTGGGGCCGGAGAGGCGCTGCAACGTCTCGGGTACACCGTGCCGGCATAGCCCCGGGAAACTGCGCGCTGGCGTGCGCTGGCTGGCGCGACGAGCTTTTTTGGCTGCCCTAGGATGTTCATAAGGAAACCATTTGCGATTTCAGTGTGCGCGGCGGGTCGGGGAGACCGAAATTCGGGGTATCGGGCGATGTGCTACGAATCACGATAGGAAGAACCCTCAACGGTTCTATCTCCAGACCCTTTGGGTAACCTGCGCCCCTTAGACCGAGGCAGCTTCCGCGACGGACTCTCCCACAGTGGTAACCAACCCACGGATATCAGGCTGATCCATCGTCGTTGCACTCAGACTTGTGGCCAGCGCCCAATACCCCGATAGGATGGAATCACCCCTTGCTGACACAAACGGCCATATCAGAACCGCAGCAGATTGCCCGTACCGAAGAGGGGCACCCAGAAGTTGACCCCGTCGCTGCACGCGCCGTTCGGCAAGGTCCCAGCCCCGGTCGCGAGGTTGGCGATGAAGCTCAGGTCTGCCGCCTTGAACAGCGTCACGCTGTTGCCGCCATAGTTCGTGATCAGCACGCGCTCGCCATCGAAACTTGCCCCAAATGGACCGGTCAATTGGTTGCTCGCATCCGAGTTGATCGTGGCCACCACGTTGCCGGTGCTTGCCTGGACCACGGTGATCGAGTTACCGCCGCTATTTGGAACCCAGATGTTCGCGCCATCGAACGCTGGATAATATGGATTTACTCCGACGGTTACGGTCTGGAGGATCGTTCCAGCGGAATCAAGCTTCAACAGCGTCCCGGCTGTGTAGTCGGTGACCCAGATATAGGCCCCATCGTAGAGGATTCCGACCGGGGTGTTGAATCCGGTTGTCTTCGTTAACACGGTATAGGGGGCCTGCGGCGTGATGATCGACACCGAGCCAGGCGAGCCAAAGTTGGCGGTCCAGATGTTAGTGCCATCGAAGGCGATGCCGTAGGGACGGTTCCCAAGAGTGGCGGCACTGCTAACCGCACCCGGTGGCTGCGTGGGATCGATCACGTACAGGTTGCCGGGCGAAGTAAAGCCCGCCACAAAGACCTTACCGGCGGCGACAAAAACGCCCTGGCTGCCGCTAGCCCCCGTCCAGGTGCCAAGCACCGCGCCAGTACTGGCCTGCACCCGGACCACTTGGCCGTCATTGGCAGTCCAAATGTCTTTGCCGTCCGCGGCGCAGCGAAGTGCTGCGCCCCCAACGAAGATCGTCTGCATCGAGGTGACGCTCTCCGAGGTCCACCACTGATTGAGCGCAGCGCGCCGGCTCGTCCGTGCGAGACCTTGATCGAGCGAGCGTTGCAGGAAGGTCGTCATCTGCACCCGGGTAACGGTGCTATTCGGGCTGAACGTAGTCGGCGTGGTGCCCTTGGAAACGCCGGTGACATACGCCTCCATGATGCCGGGGCAGAACGCGGCCCCAACCCCGGAGACATCGGTGTATGGAAAGGGATAGTTTGCGCCGCCGCACATCTCCTGAGCCTGGACCGGTGCCATGTTCACGACACCGGCGACCCCGCATCCCAAAGCCAGGAGCCAACGCGAGCAACGACGCGAACGGCGAACGCCGCGATCCATGAGGATGCCTCTCCCTTGAATGGTTGCGACCGCGTACTGCGGGTCGCTGGCCGACAGCGTAGGGGTTACATGCGGGAGCGGTCAAGCGCGCTTGGCGTTGCCAGGCAACAGCGCCGAGACGCCGACACAGACAGCGCTGGGACCTGCTTGACCGTTATGGATCCGCCATTTCGACAGCGTTGCAACCCCAGGGTGTTGGCGGAGTGGACGGGACTCGAACCCGCGACCCCCGGCGTGACAGGCCGGTATTCTAACCAACTGAACTACCACTCCCGAATTCGCACCGGACGCCTTGGCCGGTTGGTGGGTGCTGAGAGGCTCGAACTCCCGACATTCGCCTTGTAAGGGCGACGCTCTACCAACTGAGCTAAGCACCCGCGCTTGGTTATGCCGGGCGCCGACGCATCAGCGGCCCTGGCTGCCTGCCGCGGCCGGCTGCAAAAACAACCGGCTAGTTTACCGAATCCTTTAGCGCTTTGCCAGCGCGGAACTTGGGCACGCGTGCAGCCTTGATCTTGATCGGCTCGTTGGTGCGGGGATTACGGCCCTGGCGGGCGGTGCGCTTGCCGACGTAGAACGAGCCGAATCCGACCAACGTGACGACGTCGCCCTTCTTGAGCGAACCCCGGATCGAGTTGACCGTCGCGTCCAAGGCGCGGCCGGCCGCTGCCTTCGAAATATCAGCATGCTTGGCGATCGCGTCGATCAGTTCTGACTTGTTCACGAGTGACCCCTTTCGATGCGGAGTAGAAGTAGAGAACGGAATGAAAGTCGGCCCTGCATGCGAGAAGCAGGCGGCACCGCAGTTGCGAATCGGCGAACGTGCTTTATAGCAATCGCGAATTCATCGTGTCAAGCGGCACGGTCAGCGCGGCGTGTATCTTCGGTGCACCGGGATGGATAGCGGCGCTTCGCGTCCACGCCTGCGCAAAGGGTCCGCGCATCGCGCCGGCCCTTTGCGGCTGCGCTCGCTTAGTGCTTGATGACTGCGGTCGGGGTCGGTTCCTCGACCGGCGCTGCTGGCACGGCGGCCGTGCCCTCGACGACGGGCGCGTCGACGATGGGCAACGGCTGGCGCTCCAGCGCGTGCTGCAGCACTTCCTCGATCCACCGCACCGGGTGGATATCGAGTCGATTCTTGATTTCGTCAGGAATCTCGGTCAGGTCCTTGACGTTCTCTTCCGGGATCAGCACCTGCTTGATGCCGCCACGGCCGGCCGCCAGGAGCTTTTCCTTCAGGCCACCGATGGGCAGCACCTCGCCGCGCAGGGTGATTTCCCCCGTCATCGCCACATCGGCGCGGACCGGGATACCCGTGAGCACCGACACCATCGAGGTGCAGATCGCGGTCCCGGCGCTGGGGCCATCCTTCGGCGTCGCGCCTTCCGGCATGTGGATGTGCAGATCGGTCTTCTGGTAGAAATCCGGCGCAATCCCGAGCTGCTTCGAGCGATGCCGCACCACCGACAGCGCCGCCTGGATCGATTCGTTCATGACATCGCCCAACTTGCCGGTGGTGGTCGTCTTGCCCTTGCCCGGCAGGGACACCGCCTCGATCGATAGCAGGTCGCCACCGACCTCGGTCCACGCGAGCCCGGTCACCTGGCCGATCTGGTTCTTCTTCTCGGCGATGCCGTAAGTGAACTTGCGCACCCCCAAGTACTTGTCGAGGTTCTTGGCGTTGACCTCCACCGGGCTCTTCGCCGCCCGCGGCTTGCCTTCGCTGGCCTTGAGCAGCAGGCCCTTGACCACCTTGCGGCAGATCTTGGAGATGTCGCGCTCGAGCGCGCGCACGCCGGCCTCACGCGTGTAGTAGCGCGTGATGTCGCGCAGCGCCGATTCGACGATGTGCAGCTCGTTCTCCTTGAGCCCGTTGTGCTTCATCTGCTTCGGGACCAGGTATTGCTTGGCGATTGCGATCTTCTCGTCCTCGGTGTAGCCGGAAAGCCGGATCACCTCCATCCGGTCGAGCAGCGCCGGCGGGATGTTGAGCGTGTTCGCGGTGGCCACGAACATCACGTCCGACAGGTCGTACTCGACCTCGACGTAATGGTCGACGAAGGTGTTGTTCTGTTCCGGGTCGAGCACCTCGAGCAGCGCCGAGGAGGGATCGCCGCGGAAATCCATGCCCATCTTGTCGACCTCGTCGAGCAGGAACAGCGGATTGCGCACGCCGACCTTGGTCATGTTCTGCAGGATCTTGCCCGGCATGGAACCGATGTAGGTACGCCGGTGGCCGCGAATCTCCGCCTCGTCGCGCACGCCGCCGAGCGACATGCGCACGAATTTGCGGTTGGTGGCGCGGGCGATCGACTGCCCGAGCGAGGTCTTGCCCACGCCCGGCGCGCCGACCAGGCACAGGATCGGCGCCTTCAGTCGATCGACGCGCTGCTGCACCGCCAGGTATTCGACGATGCGCTCCTTGACCTTTTCCAGGCCGTAGTGATCGGCATCGAGCACCTTCACCGCGTTGCTCAGGTCCTTGTTGATCTTGCTCTTCTTCTTCCACGGCAGGCCGAGTAGCGTGTCGATGTAATTGCGCACCACGGTCGCTTCCGCCGACATCGGCGACATCATGCGCAGCTTCTTGAGCTCAGCAATCGCCTTGCCCTCGGCCTCCTTGGACATCTTGGCCGCCTTGACCTTCTTTTCGGTCTCGTCGAGATCGGCGTTATCGTCCCCTTCGCCGAGCTCCTTCTGGATCGCCTTGACCTGCTCGTTGAGGTAATACTCGCGCTGGCTCTTCTCCATCTGCCGCTTGACGCGGCCGCGGATGCGCTTTTCGACCTGGAGAATATCGACTTCGCCCTCGAGCAGCCCCAGCAGGTGCTCGAGGCGCTTGCCCACCTCCTGCATCTCGAGGATCTCCTGCTTCTGCTCGAGCTTGAGCGGCAGGTGCGCGGCAATGGCATCGGCCAGGCGACCGCCGTCGTCAATGCCCGACATCGAAGTGAGGATCTCCGGCGGAATCTTCTTGTTGAGCTTGACGTACTGGTCGAACTGCCCGAGCAGCGCCCGGCGCATGGCTTCGATCTCATGCGTGGCATCGTCGCCCCCCAGGAGCAGCGACGCCTCGGCCGACAGATAATCCCCGACCTCGTCCACGCGCAGGATGTGCGCGCGCTGCGTGCCCTCGACCAGCACCTTCACCGTGCCGTCCGGGAGCTTCAGCATCTGCAGCACCGTCGCCACGCTGCCGATCGCGTACAGGTCCTCCGCGCCCGGCTCGTCCTTGGCCGCCGACTTCTGCGCCACCAGCAGGATGTGCTTGCCCGCCTCCATGGCCATATCCAGCGCCTTGATCGATTTCGGCCGACCAACGAACAGCGGAATCACCATATGCGGGAAGACGACCACGTCGCGCAGCGGCAGCAGAGGAAAGGTCGTCAGGTCCGGGGTACGGTTCACAGGATCGGTGGCCATAGGGGCTCGCACGTTAAGATTGGGTTAGCGGTAGCACCAGCGCAGATGGGGGCAACGGCCGGCTGTTCAAGCCAACCCATCCTGCCCACGCCTGCGCCGAGGGCGCTTAGGAATGCGCCGCAGCCACCTTGGGCTGATCGGCGAACATCAGCAGCGGCTTGCCCTCGTTGGCGATCGTCGCTTCATCGACGATGACTCGCGACAAATTCGACTGCGACGGCAAGTCGTACATCACATCCAGGAGCACCTGCTCGAGAATCGAGCGCAGGCCGCGGGCGCCGGTCTTGCGCGCCAGCGCCCGGCTGGCAATCGCCTGGAGCGCGGGCTCGCGCACCTCCAGCTCGACGCCTTCCATGCGGAAGATCTTGTGGTACTGCTTGATCAGCGCATTCTTCGGCTCGACCAGGATCTGGATGAGCGCCGCCTCGTCGAGCTCTTCGAGCGTCGCCACCACCGGCAGCCGGCCGACGAATTCCGGAATCAGCCCGAACTTGATCAGATCCTCCGGCTCGGTCTCGCGCAGCAGCATGCTGATGTCCTTGCGGTCATCCGGGCTCGACACCTCCGCGCCGAAGCCGATGCCGGTCTTGGCCGTGCGGTGGCGAATGATTTTTTCCAGGCCGTCGAAGGCGCCACCGCAGACAAACAGGATGTTGGTCGTATCGACCTGGACGAACTCCTGGTTGGGGTGCTTGCGGCCGCCCTGCGGCGGAACCGACGCGATCGTGCCTTCGATGAGCTTGAGCAGCGCCTGCTGCACGCCCTCGCCGGAGACGTCGCGGGTGATCGAAGGGTTATCGCTTTTGCGCGAGATCTTGTCGATCTCATCGATGTAGACGATGCCGCGCTGCGCCTTCTCGATGTCGTAGTCGCACTTCTGCAGCAGCTTCTGGATGATGTTCTCGACGTCCTCGCCGACATAACCGGCTTCGGTCAGGGTCGTGGCGTCGGCGATCACGAACGGCACGTCGAGCAGCCGTGCCAGCGTTTGCGCCAGCAGCGTCTTGCCGGAGCCGGTCGGCCCGATCAGCAGGATATTGCTCTTGGCCAGCTCGACGTCGTCTTCCTTGACGCTGGTGTCCAGCCGCTTGTAGTGATTGTAGACCGCAACGGAGAGAATCTTCTTGGCCAGATCCTGGCCGATGACGTACTGATCGAGGATCTGCCGGATCTCGTGCGGCGTGGGCAGCTTGCTCTTGTCGGCCCGTGCCGGGTCGGAGGTGGCGCCCTCCTCGCGGATGATGTCGTTGCAGAGCTCGATGCACTCGTCGCAGATGAACACCGACGGACCGGCGATAAGCTTCCGCACCTCGTGCTGGCTCTTGCCGCAGAAGGAGCAGTAAAGCAGTTTGTCGCCCGATGCCTTATCGGCCATTCATTCCGCCTAAGTGGCCCTTTCCCCGCGTCGTTTGCCGCATTACCTCGTCGCCCCTTGCCCGCCTCCCCCGCGCCGGCTTAGAGCCGGCTTGAACACACTTTACAGGCCTTGAGCCCGCTTCTGCAAGACTTTGTCGATCAAACCGTACTCCCGCGCCTGTTCCGCGGTGAGGAAATTGTCACGATCGGTGTCCTGTTCAACCTGTTCGATCGGCTTGCCGGTATGCTGCGCGAACAGCCGATTGAGCCGCTCGCGCAGACTCAGGATGAACTTGGCATGGATAGCGATATCCGACGCCTGGCCCTGGAAACCGCCGAGCGGCTGATGGATGAGGACCGTGGAATTGGGCAGCGCGAAGCGCTTGCCCTTGCTGCCGGCGGCGAGCAGGAAGGCACCCATGCTCGCGGCCATGCCCACGCACAGCGTCGACACGTCCGGCTTGATGAACTGCATCGTGTCGTAGATCGCAAAACCGGCGGCAATCGACCCGCCCGGCGAGTTGATGTAGAAGTTGATGTCCTTGTCGGGGTTTTCCGATTCCAGGAAGAGCATCTGCGCGACCACCAGATTCGCGGTCGCCTCTTCGATCGGGCCGACCAGGAAGATCACGCGCTCCTTGAGCAGCCGCGAATAGATGTCGTACGCCCGCTCGCCGCGGCCGCTCTGCTCGATCACCATCGGGATCAAGCCGAGTCCCCGCGGTTCGTCGCCTCTGCCCTTGCTCATCGTCTGCCACCCGCTGTGGTTGTCCATGCCCGCTAGCCTGTCGCGCCTCTGCCCCGCGGGCGGCTCCATCAGGGCCGAGAAAGCGGTCGGCTGGTCTTCGACGCGCGCCTGCTGCAGCACCCAGTCGATGACGTTGCGTTCGACCGCGCGCACTTCGTATTCGTTCAGCCGGTCCGGCTGCTCGTAGTGCCAGCGGATGACCGCGTCGGGTTGCTCGAAGCTCTGCGCGGCTTCCTCGACCAGCGCTCGGATCTGCTCGGGCCGCGCCTGCAGCTGGTGCTGGCGCACGATCTCGTTGATGATGAGGCTGAAGGCGACGCGCTCTTGCGGCCCGCTCCCGAAACACCTCCGGCGTGAGCTCCAGCCCGTCGGCATTCACGCCGCGGCTCTTGAGCTCGGCGACGGCGCGATCGCGCAGGCTCTGCGCCTCCAATTCGACGAGCGACTTCGGCACCACCAGCTCGCAGTGCGCCTGCAGCGCCTTCATCACCTGGTCCTTGAGCACGCCCTCGACCTTGCGCTGCAGCTCGACCCCCAGGTTGGCCGCGATTTCGCTGCGCAGCTCGTCCAGGCTGCCGCTGGCGATGCCGAAATTGCGCGCGAAATCTTCGTCCACGGCGGGCAGCTGCGGCTCGCCCAGCGACTTGACTGTGAGCGCGAACGCGGCGGTTCTTGCCGGCCACGTCCTTGCCGTGGTAGTCGGCCGGAAAGGTCAGCGTAAAGTGCTTGGTCTCGCCCGGCGCCATGCCCGCGAGGGCCGCATCGAACGCCGGCAGCATCTTGCCTTCGCCCAGCACGATCGGAAAATCGCGCGCCTGGCCGCCGGCAAACTCCGCCCCGTCGATGGTACCGGTGAAGTCGACGATGGCGCGGTCGCCGGTCTGCATCGGGCGCGTCACCGGCTCGTAGCGCACGCGCTGCTTGCGCAGGATCTCGATCGTGTTCTCGACCTCGACCGGCGTGACCTCGACCACCGGCCGGGTGATCGTCACCGACGACAGATCGCCGACCTTGATCTCCGGATAGACCTCGAACACGGCCGAGAACTCGAACTGGTCCTCGGTCACATCCTGTTTCGGCTCGATGCGCGGATAGCCGGCTACGCGCAGATTCTGCGTGCGCATCGCGTCGTTGAGGCTCGTCTGCACCGTGTCCGAAATCACTTCCGAGCGCACTTGCGGCCCGTATTGCTGCGCGACCATCTTCAAGCGGCACCTTGCCGGGCCGGAAACCCGGCACCTTGGCCGTCTTCGCCAGCTGCGCGAGACGCTTCTGGATCTCGCCCTCGATCTGGGCCTTCGGCACGGCCACGTGCAGTCGCCGTTCGAGCTGGCCCAGCGTCTCCAGAGTCATTTGCATACGCTACGATTCCTTGCTATGTTGCGATCGGTGCCTTGCCCTGGTGCGTTGGTGCGAAAGGAGAGACTCGAACTCTCACGCCTTTCGGCTCCGGCTCCTAAGGCCGGTGCGTCTACCAATTCCGCCACTTTCGCGATCGGTTTCGCAAACAAATAAGTATAGCGCAAAGCTCCAGCCCGCGCCATGAAGCGCCGTGGCGTCCAGAGGGCCGGCGCGCTCGAGCGCGGCGTACGCTTTGGCGCAGAAACCCGCGAAATCCGTGTCTGTCGCGCATTACGAGAACTTTCCTGTCGCCTCGCGCCTCGTGCCCGGCTCCCTGCGCGGCGCGGTCCTGGCGATCTACGCCTTCGCCCGCGCCGCCGACGACATCGCCGACGAGGGCAGCGATCCGCCCGCCATGCGCCTGGCCCGACTCGATGCCTACGGCGCGATGCTCGACCGCATCGAGCGCGGCGAGACGCCCGACGCCGCGCCGTTCGCCGAACTCGCCGCCGCGATCGCGCGCCACGGGCTGCCGCTCGCCGCGTTGCACGATCTGCTCTCCGCCTTCCGCCAGGACGTGACCAAGGGGCGCTATGCAAACTACGCCGAGGTGCTCGATTACTGTGCGCGCTCGGCCAATCCGATCGGCCGCCTGCTGTTGCACCTCTATCGGGTACAGGACAGCGCCAGCCTTGGCCACGCCGACGCGATCTGCACCGGCCTGCAGCTGACCAATTTCTGGCAGGACATCGCCGTCGACTGGCGCAAAGGCCGGGTCTACCTTCCGGCTGACGACCTGGTCCGCTTCGGCGTGAGCGAAGCGCAGATCGCCGAGGGCGCGCTGCGACGCGAACTGGTCGGCGCTACTCGCCGTTCGAAAGCGCGCGCACGCGCGCGCTGCTCGAAGCCGGGCGCCCGCTCACGCGGGCGCTGCCGCTGCGCCTGGGCCTCGAACTCAAGTTCATCCTGGCCGGCGGCCTGCGCATCCTCGCGGCGATCGACGCGGTGCGCGGGGACGTGTTTCGGCAGCCGACCGCAACTGCGCCGGCGCGACTGGGCTGGCCATGTCGGCCTCGGCCCTGGTGCGCTGAAACCCATGAGCCCGGACGACTATTGCGAAGCGAAGGCCGCGCAGAGCGGCTCGAGCTTCTACTACAGCTTCCGCTTTCTGCCGCCGCAGCGGCGCCGGGCGCATCACCGCCCTGTACGCGTTTTGCCGCGAGGTCGACGACGTCGTCGACGAGGTCGCCGATCCGGGCGTGGCGCGCCTGAAGCTCGCCTGGTGGCGCAACGAGATCGCGCGCGGTGTTCGGCGGCACGCCGCAGCATCCGGTCGCCCTGGCGCTGGTCCCGACGGTGGCCGCCTTCAACCTGCGCGAGGAACACTTGCAGGCGGTGATCGACGGCATGACCATGGACCTCGACCAGAACCGCTACCTCGATTTTGTGACGCTGGAGCTCTACTGCGATCGCGTCGCCGGCGTGGTCGGGCTCATGTCGGCGGAGATTTTCGGCTATCACGAAGACCGGCCACGCGCGAGCTATGCGCGCGACCTCGGCATCGCCTTCCAGCTCACCAACATCATCCGCGACGTCGGCGAAGACGCGACCCGCGGCCGCATCTACCTGCCCCAGGACGAGCTCGCGCGCCACGGCGTGACGGCGGCCGACCTCTTCGCAGCGCCGGCTGACGCCGGCTTTCACCGCGCTGATGACCGAGCAGGTGGCGCGCGCGCGGACCTTCTACGCCAGGGCGCTGGACGCGCTGCCGAAGTCCGACCGCCGCGCGCAGCGGCCGGGACTCATCATGGCGGCCATCTACCAGGCTCTGCTGCGCGCGATCGAGCGCGACGGCTTCCACGTGCTCGACCAGCGGATCAGCTTGAGTCCGCTGACCAAGGCGTGGCTCGCCTGGCACGACCGCGTGGTCGTACTGAAGCCGCAGCCATGCCTGAACTCTCCGGCAGCGTCGCGATTGTCGGCGGCGGCTGGGCAGGCATGGCCGCCGCCGTCACTCTGGCCGCGGCCGGGCGGCCGGTGACCGTGTTCGAGGCCGGCAAGGTGCTTGGTGGCCGCGCCCGCCGGGTCGAGTTCGAAGAGCGCAGCGTCGACAACGGCCAGCATATCCTGCTCGGCGCCTACGCGCAGACGCTCGCGCTGCTGCGCACGGTGCATGGCGAGCGCGCCGAGCGCGAGCTCTTCGACCGGCGCCGCCTGCATCTCGAACAGCCCGGCGTGTTCCGCCTGAAGACCCCGCCTCTGCCCGCGCCCGTGGCACCTCGCGGTCGCGCTGCTCAGCGTGCGCGGGCTGCCGCGGCCGCGATCGCCTGGCCACGGTGGCCTTCGTGCGCCGGCTGCGGCGCTGTCGGTTTCGCTGCGCCCGGCAACTGACCGTCGCCGCGCTGCTGGCCGATCAGCCGGTGCGCGCGGTGAGCCTGCTGTGGGAGCCGCTGTGCGTGGCCGCCCTGAACACCCCGATCGACACCGCGTCAGCGCAGATTTTTCTCAACGTCCTGCGGCGTTGCCTTTGCCGCCCACGCGCGCGATTCGGAAGTGCTCGTGCCGCGCGTCGATCTGACGCGCGCTCTTTCCCGCCGCGGCAGCGGCCTATATCGCCGCGCATGGGGGCGACGTGCGCCTGGGCGCCACCGTCACCCGCCTGGCCACGCGCGAGCGCACGGTCGAGCGTCGCCACCGACGCGGGCGAAGAGCCTTTGGCGCCGCGGTGCTCGCGGTCGCGCCGCACCAGCTCGCGCAGCTCGCGGGCCTGGCCGAGCACGCCAGCGCCGGCCGTCCCGCTGGCCCAGGTTGCCGCCTTCGCCTACGAGCCGATCCGGACCACCTATCTGCAGTACCCGCAGGCGCTGGGCCTCGTGCCAGCCGATGCTCAAGCTCGACGGCGATCCCGGGCAATGGGTGTTCGACCGCGGCCAGCTGGGCGGCGCGCCGGGCCTTGCCGCCGTCGTCATCAGCACCGATGTGCCGGCGGCGCGCGTCGAGCACGCCGCGCTCGAAGCGGGCCATCGACGCGCAGCTGCGCCGGCTGCTGCCGCAGCTGCCGCCGCCGACCTGGGCGCAGACCATCGCCGAGCGGCGCGCGACCTACGCCTGCGTGGCCGGGCTCGCGCGCCCCGCCCCCGGCGCGCTGGAGAAGCGCCTCTATCTGGCCGGCGACTACACCGACCCGGACTTCCCGGCGACGCTGGAGGCGGCCACGCGCAGCGGCGTCGCGGCCGCGCGCCAGCTGCTGGCCGCGCGTCTCTAGGTCGGCGTTCAGCGTCGTCGCGGCGGCGAGCGCCTTGGCCCGCTCGCGCAGCACGAATTTCTGGATCTTGCCGGTCGAGGTCTTGGGCAGCGGCCCGAAGATCACGCGTGCGCGGCGCCTTGAAGTGCGCCAGCCGCTCGCGGCACCAGGCGATAAGCTCCTCGGCGCTGACGCCCGGTGCATCGGGGCGCAGCGCCACGAACGCGCACGGCGTCTCGCCCCACTTCGCGTCCGGCCGGGCGACGACGGCGGCTTCCATCACCTGCGGGTGGCGATAAAGGCACTCCTCGACTTCCAGCGAGCTGATGTTCTCGCCGCCGGAGATGATGATGTCCTTGGCGCGGTCCTTGATCTCGATGTAGTTGTCCGGATGCCACACCGCGAGGTCGCCGGTATGAAACCAGCCGTCGCGCAAGGCCGCCGCTGTCGCCGCCTCGTTCTTGAGGTAGCCCTTCATGACCGTATTGCCGCGCAGCATGACCTCGCCGACGCGTCGCGCGTCGCGCGGCACCGGCCGCTGGGTTCCCGGATCGGCGACGGTCAGCCCGGCGCAGCGTCGGCATGGGCACGCCCTGACGCGCCATCTGCCGCGCCCGATCGCTCGGCGCGAGATCGCGCCAGCCGTCCTGCGTGGCGCACAGCGTCGCCGGCCCGTAGGTCTCGGTCAGCCCGTACTGATGCGTGACGCGGAAGCCCATCTGCTTCCATCGCTTCGATGATCGCTGACGGCGGCGCCGCGCCACCGGTGGCGACCTCGACCGGGTGCTCGAAGCGCAGCTTCACCTCCGCCGGCGCGTGCACCAGCATGTTGAGCACGATCGGCGCCCCGCACAGATGCGTCACGCGGTGCTCGCGGATGGCCGGAGAAGATGCGCGCCGGATCGACGCGGCGCAGGCACACGTGCGTGCCGCCGCCGGCGGTCACCGCCCAGGTATAGGTCCAGCCGCTGCAGTGGAACATCGGCAGCGTCCACAGGTAGACGCTGTCCGGCTTGAGGCCAAAGGCGAGCGCGTTGCCCAGCGCGTTGAGGTACGCGCCGCGATGATGGTAGACCACGCCCTTGGGGTCGCCGGTCGTGCCCGACGTGTAGAGCAGCGCCAGCGCGTCCCACTCGTCCTCCGGCCCCGGCCAGAGGAAGCCCGGATCCCCCTCGGCGAGCAGCGCCGCGTAGTCGAGCGCGCCCAGCGCGGCCGCCGCGCGGGCCCTCGGAGTCGTCGAGGTCGACGACCAGGATCTCCCGGTCGAGCTGCGCAGAGCGCCGCCCGCACCGTCGGCGCGAACTCGGCGTCGGCCAGCAGTACCTTCGCCTCGCCGTGCGCCAGGCAGAAGGCGATGGTGCGCGCGTCGAGGCGGTAGTTGAGCGCGTTTAACACCGCGCCCAGCGCCGGCACCGCGTAATGCGCCTCGAGCAGCGGCCGGGATATTGGGCGCCATCACGGCGACGGTGTCGCCGCGCCCGATGCCGCGCTGCGCCAGCGCCGAGGCCAGGCGGCGGCAGCGCGTCTCGAACTCGGCATAGGTGTACGCCAGCGAGCCGTGGCGCACCGCGATCTTCGTCGGCCAGATGAGCGCGCTGCGCTCCAGAAACTGCACCGGCGAGAGCGGCACGTAGTTCGCGCGCGCGCTTGCCCAGCGCGTTCGCACCGGCCGCAGGCCCGCGGAGCGTCGGACGCCGGCATGATCGCGTCGTCTAGCCGCGCGCCGGCGGGCGTTGCGTGCACGCCGGCGCCCAGCGGCCGCTGCATGAGCAGGCTCTCCAGCCAGCGGTCGAACTTCCAGCCGACGCCGGGCATGCGGCCGACCTCGACGAAGCCCAGCGCGCGATGCAACGCGATCGAGGCCGCGTTGCCGACATCCCCGATCACCGCGACCATCAGCCGGTCGCCGCGCTCGCGTGCACGCCTCGATCAGGCGCGACAGGAGCCGCTGTCCGGTGCCCCGGCCCGCCGGCCGCCGGCGCGACGTAGACCGAATCCTCGACCGTGTATCGATAGCCCGGTCGCGAGCGCGATAGGCGCTGGCGAAGCTATAGCCGACGATGGCCGCCTGCGCCGTTCTCGGCGACGAAATAGGGATAGCCGGCGCGCGATGATCGCATCGTAGCGGCGCTCCATTTCCGCCACCGACGGGCGGCGTCGTACTCGAAGCTCGCCGTCCCGGTGCGCGACCTGCTCCGCGTAGATCGCGGCGATCTGCGCCACGTCGGCGCGCACGGCCGGCGCGCAGCGACGACCTCCGCCGAGGCCCGCGCCTTCATTGCGCGCGCGGCGGCCGGCCGCTGCCGGGCCGGCCGCGCAACAGCCGCTGTTTCTCGCGATTCCACTCGCGTTCCTTGGCCACCGCCCGCTTGTCGTACTGCTTCTTGCCGCGCGCCAGGCCCGACGTCGAGCTTGATGCGCCCCTTGCTGAAGTGCAGGTTCAGCGGCGTGAGCGTGTAACCGGCGCGCTCGACCTTGCCGATGAGGCGGTTGATTTCGGCCCGGTGCAGCAGGAGCTTGCGCGTGCGCGTCGGGTCGGGGCGGATGTGCGTCGACGCCGTTGGCAGCGGCGTGACGTGCGCGCCGAGCAGCACGATCTCGCCGTTCTTGACCACGACGTAGGCTTCCTTGAGCTGCGCCCGGCCGGCGCGGATGGCTTTGACCTCCCAGCCCTCGAGCGCGAGCCCCGCCTCGAATTTCTCCTCGACGAAATAGTCGTGATAGGCTTTTCGGTTGTCGACAATGCTCATCGCAGGATTATTTCGCGGTCGTTCTTGTGGGAGAGACGCGGGTGGCACCCATTGTAACAATGGCCAGCGAGCCGCCGCAGCGGAGGCAGCGTGGGTGAATATTGCAGCAGCGAAAAACCACGGAGCGCGCCGGTCGAAGTCCGTGGCGCGATACCCGATCGCCGCCGCCAAAACGCGTGAGCGCGATCACGGTCACGGTCGTCCACGCGCTGCCCGACGCGGCGACCGAAGTCGCGGTGCATCTGCCCGAGGGCGCGACGGTTGCCGACGCGATCGACACGCGCGCATGCTGGCCGCCGTACCGCACGGCGCCGACCTTGCGACGCTGCCCGGTAGGCATCTTCGGCCAGCGCGCGCGCCGCGACACGGTCCTCGCTGACGGCGACCGGGTCGAGTTGTACCGCGCCCTGAGCATCGATCGCGAAGCAGGCCCGGCGCCGGCGCGCAACCGATAAGAAACGTTAAATTCAACTACTTAGTAATTGACTTATATCTAAAATTGCTCTGTCCGCTCCGGCGGCCGGTGCGCACGCGGTCAGCCTTCGTCGCGCCGTGCGCCCGCAGCGCCCGGACGATGCCGTCGAAGCCCCGCGCTCCGCCCAGTCCAGGGCGCGTGCGCACCGTTGTCGTTGCGCTGGTTGACGTCGGCACCGCGGGCGAGCAAGCAAGTCGACGGTTGCCTCGTGGCCGCCGCGCGCCGCCATCATCAGCGCGGTCGTGCCGTTGGGTGAGACCGCGTTGACCTTGGCGCCCGAGTCGAGCAGGTAGCGCGCCACCTCGGTCTGGCCGTTGGTCGCCGCGTAGATGAGCGGCGTCCAGCCGGGCGCATCGAGCGCCGCGCCGTGGGTCGGCAGCGTCTTGCACGATCGTCGAGGTGGCCGCCCAGCGCGGCCACCATGATCGGGCGGTCGCCGAATCGATTGCGCGCGTCGACCTTCGCGCCGGCGTTGAGCAGCGCCTCGAGCGGTCGGCTGCCAGCCCGCGCGCGCGGCGACGAGCAGCACCGGGTCGCCGTTGGGATCGACCGTGTTCGGATCGATGCCGCGCGCGAGCAGGGCGCGCACCTGGTCGCTGCGATCGGTCGCGACCGCCTGCACGAAGGTGTCGTACGAGCGTCTCGGCCCGCGCCGCCGGCGGCGCGAGCGAAGAAGAGCACCAGCCAGAGCCAGCGCGCACCCGCAGCTGAGCGCCGCGACCCTTTAGTGTCCATTCCGCCTCACCCCAAACAGGCGAAAGAAATTGGCCGACGTCGCCGCGGCGACCTCGTCGACGGTCGATGCCGCGCAGGCGCGCGATTTCTTCGGCGACGTAGCGCACGTAGGCCGGCTGATTGGTCTTGCCCCGGAACGGCACCGGCGCGAGATAAGGCGCGTCGGTCTCGATGAGCATGCGCTCCAGCGGCACGCGGCGCGCGACGTCCTTGAGCGCTTGCGCATTCTTGAAGGTGACGATGCCCGAGAACGAGATGTAGAAGCCGAGTTCGAGCGCGGCCGCGGCGACCTCCCAGCTTTCGGTGAAGCAGTGCATGACCCCGCCGGCCTCGCCGGCGCCCTCCTCGCGCATGATCGCCAGCGTGTCCTCGGCTGCGGCGCGGGTGTGGATCACCAGCGGCTTGCGGCAGGTGCGTGCCGCCCGGATGTGGTTGCGAAAGCGCGCCCGTTGCCAGGAAAGATCGCCCTTCAGCCGGTAGTAATCAAGGCCGGTCTCGCCGATGGCGACGACCTTGGGTTGCGCGGCCAGGCGCACCAGCTCGTCGGGCGCGGGGTCCGGTGTGTTCTCCTGCGTCGGGATGCACGCCCACCGTGGCGTAGAGCGGCGCATGTTCGGCAGCCAGCTTGCACGACGCAGGGCATGTCCGGCAGGTTGACGCTGATGCACAGGGCGTGCGTGACCTGGTTCTCGGCCATCGCCGCGAGCACCGCCGGCAAGTCGGCCAGGAGCTCGGGGAAATCGAGGTGACAGTGGGAGTCGACGAACAAGCGTTACATCGTGTGCGTCGGTCGGTTCGACGCCAGTGTCTCGCCGAGAATCTGCTCGATTTGCGCGCGCGCCGAGGCACCGATCTCGTCGTTGCGTGAACTGCACGCCGATGCCCTGGGTGCGATTGCCCTGCACGCCGTCGGGCGTGATCCAGACGACCTTGCCCTGCACCGCGATGCGCTGCGGGTCGTCCATGAGCGACAGCAGCATGAACACTTCCTCGCCGAGCTGGTAGGGCCGGTTGGTCGGGATGAAAATGCCGCCACCCTTGAGAAACGGCATGTAGGCGGCGTACAGCGCCGCCTTCTCGCGGATGTTGAGCGACAACACGCCGGGACGCGACTACCGTCGACGGGGCGCCGCTGAAGCGGTCCGTTGCTAATGGCGATCTCCAATGCCGAACAGGGCAAGATACTCGAACAGCAGCGCTTCGACGACCAGCCGCGGTTGGAGTGGATGGCCGAGCAGCGCGCGCTGCCGCAACAACGTTTGATAGTAACGGAACAGCCCCAGCCGCGCCACCTGCTGCCCCAGCCGCGCCAGCGCATCGCGCCGGTCCGGGTTGAACCGGGGCAGCCCGCCGCTGCTGCTGGCGGCGAGATCAGCCGTCCAGGTCAGCAACCAGTACACCACAGCCGCGAGCTGGTCTCTGCGCTCCTCCTTGGGGTACGCATCCACGCGCGCGCCGATCGCAACCGGCTGCAAACGCTCCGGCCGTGCCAGCGCATCGAGCAGCAACGCGCGCTCGCGTTGGGCCGCGCCGTCGGCGAACGTGAGTGCCAGCAGCGGCGCACCACCGGCCTGCGCCAGCAGGCTCGGCGCCTGCTCCGCACCGTGCGCGGCGAGCCACGCCGTCGCCGCAGCGGCGTCCGGCTCGGGCGCGACCAGACGCTGGCAGCGGCTGATGATCGTCGCCGGCAAGCGTCCGGGCAAGTGGCTCACCAGGAGCAGATAGGTTGCCGGCGGTGGCTCCTCGAGCGTCTTGAGCAAGGCATTCATGGCCGCCGCATTCATGCTCTCGGCGGGCACGATCAGCGCCACCTTGGCGCGCTGGCGGTGGGTCGAGAGCTGGGTGAACTCGATCAATTCCCGGATGCGCTCGACCTTGATAACGTCGACCGGTTTCGCCGCGCCCTCCTCGTCGATCTCGATCAACTCGAGCACGCGCAGATCCGGATGGGCCCCTGCGCTCACGTAGCCGCAGCTGGGGCACGTGCCGCACGCACTGCCATCCGGGTTGGGGCGCTCGCACAGCAAGGCCTGCGCAAAATGCTCTGCCAGGAGGCGCTTGCCGATGCCGCGCCGACCGGTGATGAGCAACGCCTGCGGCCAGCGCGCGCGCGCCTGCAGCGCCGCCGCCGCGGCGGCGCGCTGCCATGGCGGCAGCGGCTGCCCCGCCGCGACGACGCCTGAGGACGTTTCGCTCACAGCGCCTCGATGAGCGCGCGCAGTTCGGCCCGGATCGCGTCGGGCGTGCGCGTGCTGTCGATCACGCGCAGGCGGGCCGGCTCCGCACGCGCGCGCTGCAGATACGTCTCGCGCACGCGGCTGAAGAATCCGCCGCTCTGGCGCTCGAACTTGTCGGGCGGCCGCGTCGCGCTCAGGCGCGCCCGGCCGACTTCGATCGGCACATCGAAAACGAACGTCAGGTCGGGCCGGAAGTCGCCCAAGGTCACCTGCTCCAATTGCGCGATCGTCGCCAGGGCCACACCGTGCCCGCCGCCCTGGTAGGCGTAGGTGGCATCAACAAAGCGATCGCAGACGATCCAGGTGCCCGCGGCCAGTCGCGGCCAGATCTCGCGCTCGCAGTGCTCGCGTCGCGCGGCAAACATCAGCAGCGTTTCGGCCAGCGGCGACATCGGCTCATGCAGCAGCAGTTCGCGCAGCTTTTCGCCGACGGGCGTGCCGCCGGGCTCCCGGCTCACCCACACCGACCGGCCGGCGCGCTCGAGCAGCGCCTTGAGCCACGGCAGATGCGTGCTCTTGCCCGCGCCGTCGATGCCTTCGAGCGTGATGAAGCGGCCGCGGGAGGCGAGGATTGGCCATGCGCGATCAGGGGCCGCGCTAGCGCCCGCCCTTCTGGTATTTTGCCACCGCGCGGTTGTGATCGGCGAGACTGGCCGAAAACTCGCTCGACCCGTCGCCGCGCGACACGTAATACAGGTACGGCGTCGAGGGCGGATGCAACACGGCGTCGAGCGAGGCCTGGCTCGGCAGCGCGATCGGCGTGGGCGGCAGGCCGTCGCGGGTGTAGGTGTTGTAGGCGCGTGTCCGTGTCCAGATCGCGCTTGGTCAGATTGCCGTCGAAGTGCCCGCCCAGGCCATAGATCACGGTCGGATCGGCCTGCAGGCGCATGCCCTGCTGCAGGCGATTGATGAGCACCGAGGCAATGAGCGGCCGATCGGCAGCGCGGCCGGTCTCCTTCTCCACGATCGAGGCCAGGATCAGCGCCTCGTAGGGCGACGCCAGCGGAAGCCCGGGCGCGCGCGCCGCCCAGGCGGCGTCGAGGCGCTGCTGCATGGTGCGATAGGCGCGCGCCAGGATCGACACATCGGTCGCTCCCGCAGCGAAAAAATACGTGTCGGGAAAGAACCAGCCCTCCGGCTGCGGCACTGTCGCGCCGAGCGTGCGCATCAGGTCGGCGTCGGCGCACCGCGCCGGCCACCTGCGCAACCTCGCCGTCCGCGCGCAAGGCCTCGCGCAGGTCGTGCACCGTCCAGCCCTCGACGATGGTCAGGCTCGTCTGGGTAGCGTCGCCTTGCGACAGCTTCGCGAGCAGGCCAGCGAGCGTCGTGCCCGGCGGAAGCTCGTAGTTGCCCGCCTTGATGCTGCGATCGACCGCGCCTACGCGCCCGAGCGCAACGAGCGGCCAGTCCGCGGGCAGCACGCCCGCGCCGGTCAAGCCCGTGCGCGACCGCGCGCAGCGTTGCACCCGGGCGCACGCTAAAGGCATACGGCTGTCTGCGGCAGCGGCAGCGCAACGCGCGTGACCCACCACCACGCGGCCACGGCCGCGGCCAGGACGATGCACGACCAATGCGAACAGGACGGCGCAACCGGAACACTCGGGGACGGAAAGCAGGATTCGCGCGATTATAATGGCTCCATGGTTCGCATCGGCCGCCGCGCCGCGCCGGGTTCACGTTAGTCGAGATCCTGGTGGTCATCGTGATCCTCGGCATCCTCGCGGCGCTGGTCGTGCCGCGCATCATCGAACGACCCGATCAAGCGCGTGTCACCGCCGCCAAAGCCGATATCGCGACGATCATGCAGGCGCTCAAGCTGTATCGCCTCGACAATCAGCGCTATCCGACCACCGAGCAGGGCCTGGCCGCGCTCGTGCAGCGGCCGACCCTGCCGCCCGCTACCCCCGAACTGGAAACCCAACGGCTACCTTGAGCGGTTGCCGCTCGATCCCTGGGGCAATCCCTATCAGTATCTCAACCCGGGTTTGCATGGCGAAATCGATGTCCTCAGTTTCGGTGCGGACGGCCAGCCCGGCGGTACGGGCTATGACGCCGATATCGGCTCGTGGGACTTGTGACTTCCAGGAACGCTCGCGGCTTCACGCTCGTCGAGATTCTCGTCGTGCTGATCGTCATTGGCTTGGCCGCCGGGATTGCCTATGCGCAACTCGACATCGATCCGCGCCAGACGCTGCAGCGCGAGGGCCGGCGTTTCGCCGGCGCGCTCGAACACGCGGCGCTGCTCGCGCAGTGGAAGAACGAAACGCTCGGCGTGTCGGCCAGTGGCAACGTGTACCGCTTCTGGCGCCGCGGCGACGCGACGCGAGCGCTGGAGCGCGCTGTCCGACGACGAGCTGCTGGCGCCGCGCGCGCTGCCCTCGCCCTTGATCGCGGTGGCCGCGCACCTACGCCGGGCAAGCGGTGCCCAACGAGGCGGTTCTGCCGCTCGTCCCCAGCGGGCGCAATGAGCCCTACGTCATCGCCCTCGCCTCGCCGGAATGGCAACTGCTGCTCGCCGCCGACCCGCTGAACCGGGTCGCGCTGGTCGGCCCGACACTGCGCTGACCGGCGCTCGCCAGCGCGGCTTCACGCTGATCGAAGTGCTGGTCGCGCTGGCCATCATCGCGGTCGCGCTCGCCGCCGGCTTTCGCAGCGTCGCGCAGAGCGCGAACAGCGCCACGGCCCTCAAGGCGCGTACGCTCGCCCTCTGGGTGGCCGAAAACCGCCTGGCGGAGGCGCAGCTCGAGATCCCCAGCCCCGCGCTTGGCGAGCGCGATGGCAACGACACCCAGGCCGGCGCGAGCTTCGTCTGGCATGCCAACGTCGTCGGCACACCCAACCCGGCGTTTCGCCGGGTCGAGATCACGGTAGCCGAAACCGCGCGCCCGGATTACGTGCTCGCGCACCTGGTCGGCTACGTCGGGCAGAGCACTCGATGACGACTCGCGCGCGCCGACCCGCGGCGCGGCTTCACCCTGCTCGAGGTGCTGCTCGCCATCGGCATCGTCGCGCTCATCGCCGCGCTCGGCTATCGCGCCCTGGCCGCGCTTAGCGAAAGCGAGACGCGTCTCACTGCCGAGGCGACGCGGTGGCGCACGCTCGACCTGTTTTTTGCACGCTTGGAAGCCGACCTGCGCCAGGCCATGCCGCGCCCGGCGCGGCTGTCGGACGTGGTCGCGCCGGCGCTGCTGGCTAGCGCCGACGCCAGCGGCAACAGCCTGCTCGAGTTCTCCCGCGCCGGGCCCGAGTTCGCGCTCGAACCCGGCAGCGCCGGGCAGCGCCTCGCCTATCGGCTGCGCGACGGCTCGATCGAAGTGCTCTACTGGGCGAGCTACGATCGGCCGAGCGGCCTCGAACCAACCGCGTACGCGCTGCTCAGACGGCGTCACTCGCTTCCAGATCGCCTACCTCACCCAGTCCGGAGCCTGGGCCGACAGCTGGCCGGTGACCGGCGAGGCAGCGCTACCGCGGGCGGTGAAGGTCGACTTGACCCTGGCCTCGGGCGAAGCGATCGAGCGATGGCTCGCCCTGCATTAGCCGCGCGCGGCGCCGCCATCGTCATGGCGATGCTGCTCGCCGCGCTGGCCGCGACCATCGCCGCCGCGTTGCTCTGGCAGCAACAGCGCTGGGCGGGCGAATACGAACGCCGCCGCGACCAGGTGCAGGCCCAGGCGCTGGCGCTGGCCGGCGTGCAGTGGGCGCGTCAGATCCTGTTCGAAAACGCCCCGGCGGCGAGCGTGAACCTGCGCCAGCCGTGGGCCTTTCACCTGCCGACGACGCCCATCGAGAACGGATCGATCGGTGGCTACATCACCGACGCGCAGAGCGGTCTGAACGTTAACAATCTAGCCTTTGGCGGCACCGTGGCCACGGCCGCGCAGGCGGACCTGAGCCGCCTGTTCGCCGAGCTCGGCGTCCCCAACACGCTGCTCAGCGCAATCATCGACTGGGTCGACGCCGACAATGAGGTGACCCCGAACGGCGGGGCCGAAGACGGCTACTACCTGGCGCAGGATCCGCCGGGCCTGGCCGCCAATGCACCGGTGCGCCGGATCGCCGAATTGCTCGCCGTGCGCGGTGCCGACCCGGCCATCATCGCGCGCCTCGCGCCGTTCATCGATGCGCTCGACGCCCCCACGGTGGTCAACGTCAACACCGCGCCCGCGGAAGTGCTTGTGGCGGTCGATCCCCGGGCTCGATCCGGCCGGCGCGGCGGCGCTCATCGCCAGCCGCGCCACCGTCCCGTTCAGCAGCCTCAGTGATTTCAGGGGCCGTCTGCAGCACCCGAATCTGACCATCGACGAGAGCCAGCTCAGCGTGAGCAGTGACTGGTTCATCGTCACGATCCAGGCGCAGCAAGGCGATACCGTGGCCCGTGCCCGCGGGCTCTTGCACCGCTCGCCCATCCCCAGCGCGTGGCCGAACATCGTCTGGCAGACCGTCGAGTAAGCCGCCCGCCGCAAAGCGGGCCGCGCAGCCGGTCGCGTACAATCGGCGCCGATCCCAACAACCGTTGCCGCGGTCGCTCGGCACGCGCTGCAGGGCGCACCGCGGCGCGACGCAAGACCTGGCTTCCTTAGACTCTCGCCATGGCATCCACGCCGAGCACACTGCGGGTATTAATTGACGACCCGCCCGAGGCGGCTCGCGAGGCGGCGTGGGCACTGTTCGACGCGACCGGCCGACTCACGCGCAGCGGGCACGGTGCGCCGGGCACGTGGCCCGCACGCCGAGCGTCGGGAAGCGGTGCTCGCCGCGCGCCACGGGCGCATCGTCACGTTAGCGTTGCCGCCGGTGCCCCCCGGTCGCGCTGAGGCCGCCGCGCGCTTCGCCCTCGAGGACCAGCTGGCTGACGCGCCGGACGAGAACCACGTCGCCTTGGGCACTGCCAGCGGCAGCGTCGCGATCGTCGCCAGCAGCTGGATGGCAGCCTTCGTGGCCGCCTCGCAGCGCCTGGACCTCATCTGGGACCGCGCCGTGCTCGAGTCCAATCTCGCGCTGGTGCCGGCGCGCGGCTGGCGCTGGTGCGCGGCCTCGGTCGCGCAACCCGGATTCGTGCGCACGCAACGCGGCACGACGATCGCGGTGGGCCCGGCCCAGGCCGATGCACCGCCCGCGGAGCTAGCTTTTGACGCTCGCCCGCCGCACTGCCGACACGCCGCAGAGTATTCGTGTCGACGCCGAGGGCGCGGTCCCAGCCCTGCTCGACAAAGCCCGGGCGAAGACCGGCGTCGAGTTCGTGGCCGGAACCCCGTGGCGCTGGGCGGAGGCCGCGCCGGGCGCGTTTGCCGGCGCAATCGACCTGCTGTGCGGGCGTTTTGGCCCCAAGGCGGCGCGCCCCGCGCTTGCCTGGCGTCCCCTGCTGCGCCCGGCGCTCGGAATTGCCGTGGTGGCGCTCGGCATTCACGTCGCGGCCACGCTCGGGCAATGGGTGTGGCTGCGCTGGGAAAGTGCCAGTGTCAGTCGCGAACTGAACGCGCTCGCGGCCATGGCCGTGCCCGACTTCGCGGCCAGCAGCGCGGCCGGCACCCCGCCCGCCGTCGCCCTGGCGCGGCGTGAGCGCGATCTTAAGCACCGCGCAGGCCTGGTCGCCGCCGATGATTTTCTGCCGCTGCTCGCGCGCGCCGCGCCGGCGCTGGCGGCCTTGCCGACCGCGGCCATCCGTTCCCTGTCCTATGCCGACGGCCATCTGTTGCTCGATTTGCAGAAGATCGATGCGGGTGAGCCGGCGATCCTGCAACGCGAACTGCAACGCGCGGGCCTGATCGCGATCGCCGCACCCACCGCCACCGGCGCGCGACTGCGGGTGGGCCTGAACTGATGGCCACGCTTCCGTCGAGTCGGCGCGAAGGCCTGGCCCACTGGTGGCAGCTGCGCTCGCGCAGCGAGCGTGCCCTGCTCGCGACCGGCGCCGCGCTGCTCGCCCTCGCACTCGCCTGGCTATTCGTCTGGCAACCGCTCGAGCTCGACACCGAACGCCTCACCCGCCAGCTTGCGTCGACCGCGCAACCCTCGCCGAGGCGCGCCGGCAAGCCGACGCGATTGCCGGGCTCGCGCGGAGCGCCCCCGCAGTCGCCCCGACCGACCCCCGCGCTGCACTCGAAGCGGTACTCGCACAGCAGGGGCTGAAGAGCGCCGCGACCTCCATCGAGCGCACCGACAACGACCGTATCCGCATGACCTTCGACAGCATTGGCTTCGATGCGCTAACCACGTTCCTGGACGCGCTGCAGCGTAGCGCGCAGCTGCGCGCGGTCGAGCTCGTGGCGACCGCTCGCGTCGAGCCCGGACAGGTGCGCGCCGACGTTACCTTGGCCCGCTGATGCGCTTCCTGCTGGCGCTTGCCATCGCCGCGGTGCTGCTGGCCGGCGCCTTGCTCGTCACCGCGCCCGCGACGCTGCTCGACGCGCGGCTCGCCGCCCTCTCCGACGGGCACCTGCGCGTGGCCAACGCCGCCGGCACGCTCTGGAATGGCTCCGGCGAGGTCGTGCTGCTGCCGGCGGGCACCCGAGAGCCGCTGCACTGGCATCTCGACGCGTGGCCGCTGCTGCGCGGCGAACTGCGCGCCACTATCGCGGGCGAGGGACAAGGCGTGCCCGCGACGGCGGTGGTGTACGGACACGACCACCTGGAACTGCGCGCCCTGGCGCTGACGCTGCCGATCGAGAGCGTGCTGCCACTCGCCACGAACGCGAAGCTCGCGCTCGGCGGGACACTGCTCGTGCAGGTGGATCATCTGCTCTGGGTCGGTGACGCCCTCGACGCGCAACTGACGGTGCAATGGCAAGATGCGAGCGTACCCGCGCCGGGCGCGGATGCGCCTATCGCGCTGGGCGACGTGCGCATCGACCTCGGCGGACGCGGCAACCAGCTCTCCGGCCCGGTCTCCAACCGCGGCGGCGAGGTCGAGGTCTCCGGACAAGTCGCGGTCGCGGCGGCGGGTGCGGCGAGCCTCGAGATGAGCCTGCGCCCACGTGCTGCCGAGCGCGAACGCTCCGACCTGATCACGGGCGCGCTTAGCGACCCTTGGGGTCGCCGACGGTCAGGGCGGCTACCGCGTGCGCTGGACGGGCGCCTGGCGATGAGCCGCCGGCGCCACCCCCGCCGCGCCCCGGCCAAGCACACGCCCGCCGCGCGCCCGCCTTCGCCCCCGCGGCGCCTGGCGGTTATTGACGGCCTGCGCGGCTTTGCGCTGTGCCTGATGCTCGTCTACCACTGCACCTTTGACCTGGTCTGGTTCAAAGTCCTGCGCGCCGATTTCAACCACGATCCGTTCTGGCTGGGATTTCGTGGGGTCATCGTCTCGCTCTTCTTGGGCTTAGTCGGCGTGAGCCTCGTGCTCGCGCACCAGGCACGCCGGGGAATGGGTGCGTTCTGGCGGCGCGTCGCCCTCATCGCGCTGTGCGCGGTACTGGTGAGCGTGGTGAGCTATGCGACCTTTCCCAAGACGTACATCATCTTCGGCATCCTGCATTGCATCGCCGTGGCATCGATCCTGGCACGACCGTTGGTCAACGCGCCGCGGCTGGCCGCGCTGGCCGGCATCGCGATCATCGCGCTGGGCAACACGGTGCACCTGCCGGTTTTCGATAGGCCGTGGCTCAACTGGGTCGGCCTCATGACGCACAAGCCGCTCACTGAGGACTACGTACCGCTACTACCGTGGCTGGGTGTCGTGCTGGTCGGGATCGGTATCGCGCACTGGCTCCTCGCGCGCGAGAGCGACCGGCTAACCACGCTGAGCCGCGCCACCCCGGCATGGCTCGCGTGGATGGGCCGCCACAGCCTGCTCATCTACCTCGTGCACCAGCCGGTGCTGGTGGGCATCCTGCGCGTGCTCCTCTAGCCGCTCGACCGGGTCCGCAGGCTTAGGTCGTTCAGCGCAGATTCAGCGCCGCCTTGAGGGCATCGAGTTCCGCCCGCAAGGCAGCGATCTCCCGATCCCTGGCCCGCAGCTCATCTTGGGTGCGCTCGTAGAGGCCCTTGATGGCGGCCAGTGCCACGCCACCCTCGTCGACCGTGGTGATATGCCGGTCATCGGCGCCCAGCCCGAAGGCCGCATAGAAGTCCTGTGCCACCGGACCCAGGTGCCGCTGCCCGCTTTCTGTCTTATAGCGCCACTCATCGATCGGCAGCTGTGCCACCTTGGCCAGCACCGCTTGCGCGTCAACCGCGGTAAAGTCCGCCTTCAGGGCACGGTCCGACGAATTGGTCCAAGTGCCTCCGTCGGTAAGCACCGCGCCGCTCCAAGTGGCGATCGTGTTGCCCGCACTGGTGTCGCCGATAGCGACGTAACGGGTGCCGCTGCCATCGTCATTCAGTCCATGGTAGTCGACGGAGAAGCCGTGATCGAGACCAAACTTGGCAACGTTCGACGTGCCAAGGCACGAAAAATTACTGCCCGGGACGGTAGACCAGTTGGCGAACACGAAGCACTGGTCCTGATCGGCATTGGCGTTATTCCCGGCGGCGAAGCTATATGTCCCGCTCGACGTATTGAAGGCGCCACCGACGACGGTGCTAACATCACCACTTGCGGTGTTGTGAGATCCCCCGACGACGGTCGCGACGAATCCGGCGCTGTTGGAGTACCCACCACCCACGGTTGCAAACGCGCCGGTCGCCTGATTCCCGGATGCCACAGTGCAGGTTCCCCGGTCCCCGGATTACAGCCGCCACCGCTGCCAATCGTCGCGCCGGCGACGCCAGCGGCAACTGAGTTGGCGGGTGCTCCGTTGATTACGTTTGGACTGAAACCGTTGCCGTAGATCGTATCGACTACCGGTTCCAGCACCATGGCTTGCAGCCCATCGACTCGCACCGTGACCGAGTTGTTGTCGTTGGTGCCCAGCACGGCCGGTACCCCGAATGCATTGCCCCCATTGACGAACGCTGGGTTTTCGCCCAGGCGATGCATGAACGCCGCCATCTGCAGCCGCGTGACATTCTCATTAGGACAGAACTGCGAAGGTGCGCAACCCTTGGTGATGTTGTACGTCCCAAGCCATGTGATGTCGGCGCAGAATGGACTGCTGGCCAGTACGTCGGTGAAGCCATCACAGTTTTGCGCGACGGCAGGGGTGATTACGGGCGAAGGGCGAAACCCAACAGCAACGCGAAGCGGCGCATGACAACGTCCTCCTTGACCGAGCGGTGTAGGTGTAGGTGCCGGGGTCGGCACTGCAAAAATCATACGCTGTGCAGCGAACGGAGCAAGGTGACTATTCATGCGCGGAAGAGCCGCTACCGCCATGACTGCTGCCCCGTGGTTCTCGCATTGGCCTCGCGCGCGCGCCTCCCGTATAATTGATTGCTTACAGGCGCGTAGCTCAGCTGGTTAGAGCACCACCTTGACATGGTGGGGGTCGTTGGTTCGAGTCCAATCGCGCCTACCAGTGGCCCGCACGGAAGGACGGAAAGGCAGCGTTATGACACCGCGAACGCGTCAGGAGCCCGATTGATCGCAAGCGCGAGTGCGCACCCAGGCGTCTGGTGAAAAAGTGCGGCTCGTCCGCACTTTTTTTTGAAGGATCCGCCATGCCTGATGTCCGACTTCCTGACGGTGCCGTCAAGCATTTCGACGCACCGGTCTCCGTGGCTGCAGTGGCCAAATCGCATTGGCCCAGGTCTGGCCAAGGCGGCGCTCGCCGCCAAGGTCGACGGCAGCGCTCGTCGACACCTCGTATCGTCATCGAGCGCGACGCCGAGCTCGCCATCGTCACCGACAAGGACCCGGAGGGCCTGGAGGTGCTGCGCCATTCGACCGCGCACCTGCTCGCCTACGCGGTCAAGGAGCTGTTTCCCGATGCGCAGGTCACCATCGGCCCGGTGATCGAGGACGGCTTCTACTACGACTTCTCCTACAAGCGGCCGTTCACGCCCGAGGATCTCGCGGCGATCGAAGCGAAGATGGCCGAGCTCGCGCGGCTGGACGAGCCGGTGGTGCGCAAGCTGATGGCGCGCGACGACGCGGTGCGCTACTTCGAGTCGATCGGCGAGCACTACAAGGCCGAGATCATCGCCTCGATCCCGACCGACCGAGCCGATCTCGCTCTACAGCGAAGGCAACTTCACCGATCTGTGCCGCGGCCCGCACGTGCCGTCGACCGGCAAGCTCAAGGTGTTCAAGCTGACCAAGCTCGCCGGCGCGTACTGGCGCGGCGACTCGCGCAACGAGATGCTGCAGCGGATCTACGGCACGGCCTGGGCGAAGAAGGAAGACCTGGAGCCTATCTGCACCGGCTCGAGGAGGCCGAGAAGCGCGACCACCGCAAGCTCGGTCGCGCAGCTGGACCTCTTCCATCTGCAGGACGAGGCGCCGGGGATGGTGTTCTGGCATCCCAAGGGCTGGACGATCTGGCAGCAGGTCGAGCAGTACATGCGCCGCGTCTACCAGGACAACGGCTATCAGGAAGTGCGCGGGCCGCATGATCCTCGACCGCAGCCTCTGGGAGCGCTCCGGCCACTGGGACAACTACAAGGAGAACATGTTCTTCACCGAATCGGAGAAGCGCGACTACGCGGTCAAGCCGATGAATTGCCCCGGGCACGTACATCATCTTCAATTCCGACCTGCGCAGCTACCGCGATCTGCCGCTGCGCTACGGCGAGTTCGGCTAATTGCCATCGCAATGAAGCCTCCGGCGCGCTGCACGGGCTCATGCGCGTGCGCGCGTTTCACCCAGGACGACGGCCATATCTTCTGCACGCCCGACCAGATCGAGCGCGAAGTCACCGCGTTCAATCGCCTGGCGCTGGCCGTGTACAAGGACTTCGGCTTCGAGGACATCGCCATCAAGCTGTCGCTGCGCCCGGAAAAGCGCATCGGCTCCGACGAAGTCTGGGACCGCGCCGAGGCCGCGCTGCGCGCGGCGCTGCGCGCCTGCGGCGTGAGCTGGACCGACCTGCCGGGTGAGGGCGCCTTCTACGGCCCGAAGATCGAGTACCACCTGAAGGATTCCCTGGGCCGCTCCTGGCAGTGCGGCACCATGCAGGTCGACTTTTCGATGCCGGAGCGGCTGGGCGCCGAATACGTCGCCGAAGACAACACGCGCAAGGTGCCGGTCATGCTGCACCGGGCGATCGTCGGCTCGCTGGAGCGTTTCATCGGCATCCTGCATCGAAAACCACGCCGGGGCGCTGCCCTTGTGGCTCGCGCCGATGCAGGTGGCGGTGCTGACCATCACCGACCGCCAGGCGGGCTACGCCCGGGAAGTCGCCGAGGCCTTGCGCGCAGGCCGGCTACCGGGTCGTCGCCGATTTGCGCAACGAGAAGATAACTTATAAAATTCGGGAACATAGCCTGCAAAAGCTGCCGTACCAGCTGATCCTGGGCGACAAGGAACTGCAGGCGCGACAGGTGGCCGTGCGTACCCGCACCGGCGAGGATCTGGGGGCGATGCCTCTGGAGGCCTTCGTGTCTCGCCTTGACGGCGAGACGAAAGCTCGACGCTGACCGACCCAACGGCGCGGCGCGCGAGCCCGGACGGGCGGCACGGCCGGATTTTTCAACTCACGGGAGAACGCAATCGCCCAGGAAAGAGCGCAGCGAATCAACGGGGAAATCACCGCCCCCGAGGTCCGCTTGGTAGGTGAAGACGGTGAGCAAATCGGCGTCGTGCCGGTCGCGGATGCGATGGCGCGTGCGGAAGCGGCAGAACTCGATCTGGTGGAGATCGCGCCGCTGGCCAAGCCCCCGGTGTGCCGGATCATGGATTTCGGCAAGTTCAAGTACCGCGAGGCGAAGCGAGCGCACGAGGCGAAGCTCAAGCTCAAGCAGATCCAGGTCAAGGAAGTGAAATTCCGCCCGGGCACCGACGAGGGCGATTACAAGATCAAGCTCCGGAACCTCATCCGGTTCCTGGGCGAAGGCGACAAGGCCAAGGTCACGCTGCGTTTCCGCGGCCGCGAGATGGCGCACCAGGAATTCGGCGTGCGCCTGCTGGAGCGCATCCGCGGCGACCTCGAGCCGTTCTGCGTGGTCGAGCAGTTTCCGAGGCTCGAGGGCCGGCAGATGGTGATGCTGCTGGCGCCGAAGAAAGTGGTACCGAAGCATCACCCGAACAAGCCCGAGGCCGGTCAGGCGCCTGCACGCCAAAGGCGCAAAAAGCCTCTCCGCCGGAGAGCACCGCCGTGGGCAGCAAATAGGAAATGGAGCATCATGCCAAAGATGAAAACCAAGAGCGGCGCGAAAAAACGCTTCCGCGTGCGCGGCAGCGGCAGCATCAAGCGCTCGCAGGCGTACAAGCGCCACATCCTGACCAAGAAGTCCACCAAGAACAAGCGGCACCTGCGCGGCTCCGCCGGCAGTTGACCGCACCAACGCGGCATCGGTGCAGCGCCATGCTGCCGTACGCCTAAGGGAGCCGCTCATGCCACGAGTCAAACGAGGCGTTACCGCCAAGGCGCGGCACAAGAAGATCCTGGCCAAGGCGAAGGGTTACCGCGGCCGCCGCGGCAACGTCTACCGCATCGCCAAGGAAGCGGTGATGAAGGCGGGGCAATACCAGTACCGCGATCGGCGCAATCAAGCAAGCGCGAATTCCGCGCGCTGTGGATCGCGCGCATCAACGCCGCGGTGCGCGAGCTGGGCATGAGCTACAGCGTGTTCATGAACGGCCTGAAGAAAGCGTCGATCGATATCGACCGCAAGGTGCTGGCCGACCTGGCGGTGCACGACAAGACGGCGTTTAACAAGATCGCGGAGCAGGCCAAAGCCTCTCTGGCCTGAGCGCAGCAAACCACCGAGGGAGGCGACCAACGCCTCCCTTTTTTGTTGCCGGCGATGCCAGAACTCGAATCGATCGTTGCCGCGGCGCTCGCCGAATTCGCCGCGCTGTGCCGACGCGGCCGCGCTCGAGGACTGCAAGGCCAAGTACCTCGGCAAGACCGGGCGCCTCACCGAGCTGCTGAAAGGGCTCGGCCGGCTGCCGGCGGCCGAGCGGCCGGCGGCGGGCGCGCGCATCAACGACGCCAAGTCGCGGCTGGAGGTGGCGCTCGACCGCCGCCGTGAGCGAGCTCGCCCAGGCCAAGCTCGCGCGGCAGCTCGCCGCCGATGCGCTCGACGTGTCGCTGCCCGGGCGCGGCCTGGGCGTCGGCGGTCTGCATCCGATCACGCGCACGCATGCAGCGCATCGAAGCGCTGTTTCACTCGCTGGGTTTCACCGTCGCCGACGGCCCGGAAATCGAGGACGACTTCCACAACTTCACCGCGCTCAACACGCCGGAAAACCATCCGGCGCGGTCGATGCAGGACACCTTCTACGTCGACGGCGGCATGGTGCTGCGCACGCACACCTCGCCGATCCAGGTGCGGTACATGGAAACGCATGCCCCGCCCATCAAGATCATCGCGCCCGGCCGCGTGTATCGCGTCGACAGCGACGCCACGCACTCGCCGATGTTTCACCAGGTCGAGGGCCTGTGGATCGACGAGCACGTGACTTTTGCCGACCTGAAGGGCGTGTTCACCGACTTCCTGCGGCGGTTTTTCGAGCGCGACGATCTCAAGGTGCGCTTCCGTCCGTCGTTCTTTCCGTTCACCGAGCCCTCGGCCGAGATCGACATGAGCTTCGGCGAGGGCTGGCTCGAGATCTCCGGCGCCGGCCAGGTGCATCCCAACGTGCTGCGCGCGGCTGGCATCGACCCCGAGCGCTACCAGGGGTTCGCCTTCGGCATGGGCCCCGACCGGCTGGCGATGCTGCGCTACGGCGTCGATGACCTGCGCCTGTTCTACGAGAACGACCTGCGCTTCCTGCGCCAGTTCGTCTAGAGCCAGAGGGCGATGAAATTTTCCGAACACTGGCTGCGCACGCTCGTCGATCCGCCGCTCGGCAGCGACGAGCTCGCGCACCGGCTCACCATGGCGGGCTCGAGGTCGAGGCAAATGCGCCGGCCGCGCCCCCGTTCACGGGCGTCGTGGTCGGCCGCGTGCTGGCGGTCGCCCGCCACCCCAACGCTGACCGGCTCACCGTGTGCCAGGTCGACGCTGGCCGCGGGCCACCCGCTGTCGATCGTCTGCGGCGCGCCCAACGTCGCGCCCGGCGTAGTGGCACCGTGCGCGCTGATCGGCGCCGAGCTGCCCGGCGGCCTGTGCATCAAGCACGGCCAGTGTGCGCGGCGTCGAGTCGCAGGGCATGCTGTGCTCGGCCAAGGAGATCGGCTTGCGCGAGGACGCCTCGGGCCTGCTGTTGCTCGAGCCAACGCTCGAGCCCGGCACGGAGGTGCGCGCCGCGCTCGACCTTGACGACCGCGTGTTCACGCTCAAGCTCACGCCCAACCGCGCCGACTGCCTGTCCGTGCTCGGCGTCGCGCGCGAGGTGGCCGCGATCACGGGCGCGCCGTTCACACCGCCGCCGCTGCGCCCCGGCGCCCGTTGCGGCGCCGTCGCGGCGCCAGCGTGCGGGTCGACGAACCAGGCGCCTGTCCGCGCTTCTGCGGCGCGTGATCGAGGGCATCGATCCGCAGGCACCGGCGCCGGAGTGGATGCGGCGGCGCCTCGAGCGCTCCGGCATTCGCTCGATCTCCGCCGTGGTCGACGTCACCAATTACGTCATGCTCGAGCTGGGCCAGCCGCTGCACGCCTACGACGACGCGCTGCTCGAAGGCGACATCGTCGTGCGCTTCGCGCGCCGCGGCGAGAAGCTCACGCTGCTCAACGGCCAGACGCTCGAACTCGATCCCGATCTGCTGCTCGTCGCCGACGAGAAAAAACCGCTCGGCCTAGCCGGCATCATGGGTGGCGAGCACAGCGGCATCGCCGCCACCACCCGCAACGTGTTTCTCGAAGGCGCGTTCTGGGACCCCGGCGTGATTCAGGGCAAGGCCGCGCCGGCTGGGCTTTTCGACCGACGCCGGTTTCCGCTTTGAGCGCGGAGTCGATTTCGCCAAATCGGGCCGGTGGCGGTCGAACGGGCGACGCGAGCTCATCATCGAGCTTTGCGGCGGTGCGGCCGGGCCGCTGATCGACGTGCGCGGGCAGCTGCCGCGGCGCGACCCGGTGCAGCGTGCGCGGTGCGCGCATCGCGCGGCTGCTCGGGGTCCACATTCGCGCCCGAGACGGTGGCCGACATCTTCGCCCGGCTGCAGCTCAAGCCCCAGCGCGAGGGCGAGGACTTCGTCTGCACGCCGCCGTCGTATCGCTTCGACCTCGCCATCGAGGAGGATTTCGTCGAGGAAGTCGCGCGCCTCTACGGCTACGAGCGCATCCCGTCGCGGCCGCCGGTGCAGCCGCAGACGATGCTGCCCGAGCCCGAGGACATCCGCCCGGCCGCTGCGCTGAGCGCCCGGCTCGCCGCCCGCGATTACCAGGAAGTCATCACCTTCAGCTTCGTCAGTTCCGAGTGGGAGCGCGCGCTCGGCATCGAGGCCGACCCGATCCGCGTGCTCAATCCCGATCGCCAGCAACCTGGACGTGATGCGCAGCAGCCTGCTTGGCGGCCTGCTCGACACGCTGCGCACCAACGCCAACCGCAAGCAGGAACGGGTGCGGATCTTCGAGATCGGGCGCTGCTTCCGGCGCGGGTCCGGGACGGCGTGCGACCAGCCGCTGCGCATCGGCGGCCTCGCCTGCGGCGCGGCGCTGCCCGAGCAATGGGGCGAAGCCAAGCGGCCGGCCGACTTCTTCGACGTCAAGGGCGATGTCGAGGCGCTCGGGGCGCCGCTGGCGCTGACGGACTGAGGCGGCGCCGCACCCGGCCCTGCACCCGGGCGCTCGGCCCGGGTCCTGCTCGACGGCGAGCCCGCCGGCTGGCTGGGCGAACTGCACCCGCGTCTGGTCCGCGGTCTTCGAGCTGCCGCCAAGCGCCGGTGGTTTTTGAGCTCGACCTCGACAGCCTGCGCCGCCGCCCGAAGCCGCTCGCGGCCGCGCGGTCTCCAAGCTGCCCGTGGTGCGCCGCGATCTGGCGGTGGTCATCGACGAGACGGTGCCGGTGCAGAGCGTTCTGGACGCCCTGGCGGCGGCCAAGCCGGCGTGCCGTCGAGCAGCTGGCGCTGTTTGACGTCTACCGCGGGCCCGGAATCGGGGTCGGCAAAAAAAGCCTTGCAATTCTGGTGCTTATGCAAGATACTGCACGTACTTTGACGGACGCCGAAATCGACGCCGCAGTCGTTTCGCTGCTGCGCGTGATCCAAGATCGGTTCGGTGGCGCATTACGCCAGTAGGGATTCCGGGGGACTCCGATGACGCTCACCAAAGCCGAACTCGCCGACCTGTTGTTCGAGCAGCTCGGGCTCAACAAGCGCGAAGCCAAGGACATGGTCGAGCGGTTCTTCGAGGAGGTGCGCATCGCCCTGGAGTCGGGCGACAGCGTCAAGCTCTCCGGTTTCGGCAATTTCCAGCTCCGCGAAAAGCCGCAGCGGCCGGGGCGCAATCCCAAGACCGGGGAAGAGATTCCCGATCACCGCCCGCCGCGTCGTCACCTTTCACGCCAGTCAGAAACTGAAGGCAATGGTCGAAGCCGCGAACCATGGCCGAGCCCAGGCAGATTAAGGCGGACCTGCCGCCGATCCCCGCCAAGCGCTACTTCACCATTGGCGAAGTCAGCGACCTGTGCGCGGTCAAGCCGCACGTGCTCCGCTACTGGGAGCAGGAATTCACGCAACTCAAGCCGGTCAAGCGCCGGGGCAACCGCCGCTACTACCAGCACCATGAGGTGCTGCTCATCCGGCGCATCCGCGATCTGCTCTACGAGCAGGGTTTTACGATCAACGGCGCCCGCCACCGTCTGGAATCGCGAGGCCGTTGGCGGCGACGGCGAGTTGCGCCCCGCCGCGCGCTGTCGCGGCCGGGTGGCGGCCCCATGGCGTCACTCTCGCCTGCCGAAATACGGCAGGTGATCGAGGAAATCCGCCAAATTCTGGGCCCGGACAGCTGATGCCGGTACAATGTCCACGCGTGGCGTCGGGGCGTAGCGCAGTCTGGTAGCGCACCTGCATGGGGTGCAGGGGGTCGTGTGTTCGAATCACATCGCCCCGACCATTTTCCCCTCGGCCAGACCGTTAACGGGTCCGGACCCGGCGCTCGCGGTGCGCTGGCCAGCCCGGGTCACCGCGCTGCTGCCGAACCAACCGGCCGCTGGTCGCCGGAGGCGCCCGGGTGTAGGCGAAACAGGTCAGCCACGGCATACTAGTTGCTTGTGCGCTCCAGTCGCCGGACCATTTATCTTAAAAAGATCATAGCCATGAGTGTGGCCCAAACGCGTTACCCCGGAAAGCCCGGCGTCATTTCCGAGCTGGCGCTTGGCTCGAGCGCAGCGCAACACGGTCGTCATCGTCGATGACCTGTTCAGCAGCCGGCTGCTGCTGGCGGAGATCGTGCGGCAGATCGACGGCAAGCTCAATCTTGAACTGTTCGACACGCCCAGCCGGGCGCTGGAGTTCTCGCGCAACAACCGGGTCGACATGATCCTGACGGACTACAAGCTGCCCGAATTCGACGGCGTGCAGCTCGTCCGGCAGCTGCGCGCCCTGCCCCACTGCGTTGACGTACCGATCGTCGTGATCACGGTAGTCGACGACCGCCGTGTTCGCTACGAAGCGCTTGAGGCCGGCGCCACCGATTTCCTGATCAAACCGCTCGATGAGCATGAGACGCGGGCACGCTGCGCGAACCTGCTCGAGCTGCGCCGGCACAAGATTGTTCTGTCGGATCAGGCCCGGGTGCTGCAATACCAGGTAGACAAGTCGGTCAGCGAGATTCACGAGCGCGAGCTGGAGACGCTCGTCGAGGCTCGCCAAGGCCGGCGAATTCCGGGACCGCACCACCGGCAACCATCTCGACCCGCATGGCCAAGTATTCGGCGCTGATCGGCACCAACCTGGGCCTCGCGCCGGAGACAGTGCACGTGCTCGAATTTGCCGCCCCGATGCACGACATCGGCAAGATCGGCATTCCCGACTCGATCCTCCTCAAGGACGGCCCGCTGACACCGGCGGAAGACGTCGTGATGAAGAACCATCCGCGGATCGGATACGACATCCTGAAGGGTAGTCCGTCGAAGTACCTCGCCATGGGGGCGATCATCGCGCTGGGGCACCACGAGAAATACGACGGTTCAGGCTATCCCGACGGGAATGCATGGCGAGGACATCCCCATCGTCGCCCGCATTGTCGCCGTTGCCGACGTCTTCGACGCGCTCGTCAGCGAGCGGCCCTACAAGCACGCCTGGACCGTCGACGACGGGCTCGCCTACCTTGTCTCGCAGAAAGGCAAACACTTCGATGCGACTTGCGTCGATGCGTTCTTAGCTAATACCGACAAGGTGCGCGAGATCCAGGGCCAATACGCCGATATCTGATGGCTCCGTAGGTTAACAACGCGGGCGGACCTTAGGCAGGATCATCCGCGCGTAACCACTCGACAGCCTGCGGCCACAACGTGTCGCGGAAACGCGAGCGAAAGAAACCGAAGTGGCCGATCTTCTGTTGACCGGCGTCAGTTGGTCGCACCACCACGCGCGTGGTCGGGCAGTTCCGATAGAGGCCCAATAGCCGATCCGTCGCCGCCTCAGTGGCGAATGCATCGTCGGAAAAACGTATTGACAGCGTGCGTGCGCGAATGGCTTGAAAGCGATCAAGCGCACTTTCCCTCCACACAGTATCGACTACGCCATCCGGCGTCTTCCTGCTCCACCAAAAATCTGGCCGTCGCCGATTTGCCCATTCGAGTGCCACGCCTGCTGGCAAATCCTCGAGCAGATGCAGTTTGCGACCGGGGAAGTAGCCTATGACTCGAGTTAAGGCCGGCATCAGTGCGTGCCAAAGGAGATACATGCCAAAGCGCGAGTTTGCCGCGTAGTCGCGCCAGTATCCCGTATGCGCGCCGATTAGCAACATTCGGTCGATCATAGGGCCATTTGTGACGAATCCAGTCACAAAGCCTCCGACACTGTGGCCGATGATGACCCGTCGTGCCCCAGAAAATCGACAGGCAAGCCACTCAAGCGCTGCGGCACAATCCTTGCTTCCCCAATCTTCCACAGACGCAGGAAAGCCTCTTAGGGACTGTGGTCGGGACTTTGCGATACCCCGGTAGTCGTAGACTA
This sequence comes from uncultured beta proteobacterium, assembly GCA_963777455.1. GTDB lineage: Bacteria > Pseudomonadota > Gammaproteobacteria > Burkholderiales > Casimicrobiaceae > PALSA-1003. The sequence continues at coordinate 107,572 of CAVZQQ010000003.1, read as the reverse complement.
GCGTTGGCACACCGGCTTGGGAAAGGAAGCAGGCGAAACGGTCATAGTATGCCGAGCCAATGCCAGCCCCTGCATTGATCAATGCGACCGTAAGCGGCCGCGATCGCTCGCTGCTTGCCCATAGACGAGCAGCGAGCGGATAGCCGTCCGTCGCGGCGATAGCAAGGTCGGTTGAAGTTACGGAGGCAAATGCGGCGACCGCACTGGCCGATTCGACTAGGGGCACCAAGATTCAGTAAGAAGAGGCGGATATTAGGGAAGCGGCTACAATATGTTTTTCGTCCCATTCTACAGGCAGTTTCGCTCGATCTTGAGTTCTCAGACGCATCGCTTGTTAAGCCGTGATCGCTTAAATGCATTGATCGCGACCGTTCTGCGTCGGCCGGAATTAGAGCAGGCCTTACTACGCGTCCTTATCGTTGGGTGCATTCTCACGTACCTGATTTGGTCTGTACTGCGTGACGGTGCGATCAGATCGGAGGAACACGAGGTCGTGGCAGTTACGGTCGGCTTTCTCGCATTCAGCGTTTTGCTGGTGCTCCGAATTGTTGCCGCCCCCCAGGTATCGATACCGCGCCGCTTTATCGGAATGATTGGCGACAACGCCGTCGCCACATACTTCCTATTCCAGATGGGCGAACACGGTGCGGTCATCATCTGCGTTTACCTATTTATCACAGTTGGGAACGGCTATCGATTTGGTCGCCTCTACCTCCACGTTTGCCAGATCATGGGAATAGTGGGTCTTGCGATCTTAGTTGCCGTGTCACCTTTCTGGTCTCATGACCCTTGGATCGGGGTTGGCCTCCTGATTGCACAACTGTTGATCCCGCTTTACGTTGGTGAAAATTTTGAGCGCATCAAGAAGGAACGGAAGCGCGCCGATGAAGCAAACCAAGCAAAGGGCAAATTCCTTGCCAACATGAGCCACGAAATGCGGACTCCGCTGAACGGAGTCATTGCAATGGCCGACGTTTTGCGCGAAACAAGTCTTAATGAATCGCAGCGGGAAATTGTCGATACGTTGGGCACGTCCGCCAATCTGCTGCTTGCGCAGATTGAAGACGTGCTGGATATGGCCAAGATCGAAGCTGGGCGTGTACAGATCGAAAGAAGACCATTTGACCTGGGCAAACTTCTCACGAGCACGGTTAAGGTTGTATTGCCGCAGGCTCGATATAAAGGGCTGGCCATCAACACCGAGGTTGCGCCTAATGCGGCACGGTGGTTCGAGGGCGACGCCCACCATTTGCGACAGGTGTTGCTGAATCTCCTAGCAAATGCAATCAAGTTTACCGAACATGGGTCCGTTACGTTACGAGTCGAGTTAGTCGAAAGCAGCGCAGTCGACGCAAGAATTCGCATCGAAGTACTGGATACGGGCATCGGCATCTCGCCGGCAAAACAGCCTGTGATATTCGAACCGTTCACCCAAGCCGACGACTCAATCACACGCGTATACGGAGGGACCGGACTCGGTACGACGATAGCTCGACAGTTGGTTTCCCTGATGGGCGGTGAAATTGGTGTCTCCAGTGTGCTCGGAGAAGGCAGCACCTTTTGGTTCGAGCTACCTTTGGCATTTGGAGAGCCCAGCGGCATTGATCTTACCGCGGAAATTGCTACGACAAATAAGCTTTCGTCGGCATCTGCCGCGTTAGCGGCGCAGCAACCCACGAAAGTCACTAAGATCCGCGGCGCCCGTGTCCTCGTTGCCGAGGACAACCCGACTAACCAAAGAGTTACCGAACTCATTCTGGAAAGCGGCGGCCACCGCCCGACAATCGTCGACAACGGTGAAGCCGCATTGGACTTACTTGAACGTGGAAATTTTGATATCGCGCTGTTCGACTTGTCGATGCCCATCGTAAGTGGTCTGGAAGCGCTAAAGCTGTATCAGTTCACGACTCCAAACCCGATCCCGGTGCTTATTCTTTCCGCGAACGTGACGACTGAAATTATTGCCGACTGCGAGCGAGCTGGTTGCGCCGAATTCATTCCGAAGCCAGTACGCCCGACAGCGCTACTAGAGACCATAGAACGCCATCTCGCGGCGAACGTCAAAGAAGCCGTCCCGTTCATACCTGCGCTAGGCACAGAGGAGCGGCCGGTGCTTACGGTGATTGGTACGCCGATCGTCGAAAGAGCGGTACTGCATGATCTGGACCGCCTCTCGAGCGATCCGACCTTTGTCGAGCGACTTGTTCGAGGATTCCGCTCTGATTCTGTGCGCTTGGTCAAGTCAATGAGCGACGCGCTCGCAGCTCGCCACTACGAGGACGTCAAAGAGATCGCTCACGCGCTAAAGGGAGGTGCCGGAAGCGTGGGTGCGACGCAGTTGGTGCGACTAGCGATTCGCTTTGAGAAGGCTAACCATGATTTGCTGCGCCGAAATGCTGCGGCATGGATGGCCGAACTCGCACACGCCGCGAATGCGGCGCTCGCCGCCCTCGATCAGCATGTCGAGGACCGGCGGCGCCATTCCGGAGGGGAAATTAGCTAGATCTGATCAGGAAGCCAGCTGCAGAGGCGTGATGTTGGCCGATACGACCTCAAGCTCGGTGCCCCTGGATTGAGCACGCACAATACGGTCCATCATACGAAGGTCGCGCTCGGACAAGCGCAGCGCGGTGTCCGCCCAGATCTCCACGACACGCATTAACTCTTCACGAGTCACGGGTTCGATCTCGCGCCGCACCATTTCGATTGCACGGCGGCCGTTAGCCGATTTGGAATGCTTCTTTATGAAACTGTATACGGCTGCTTCGCCAGCGCCGTCCGGTGCAAGGACATCCACTACCCCCATGTCATAGAGCTGGCGACCCGTATAGAGATTGCCACCGCAAATCAACTCCTCGGCAGCTCTCCGTCCAATCTTGCGTGCGAGAAAGCTATATGCACCCATACCCGGGAAGAGATTGAAAAGAACCTCGGGAAATCCCATGCGGGTCGACTCCGTCGCAACGAGAACCGACGCCGAAAGCGCGCATTCGAACCCCCCGCCCAAGGCGTCCCCCTCAACTAAGGCCACTGTCGTTAGCGGCAAATCGAGATTGCGCGACCACGGATACATGTTGTCGATGCAACTGCGCCCATAATCCACGAGTTTTTGTCGGTCCTTCGTGGTAATTGCTTCACGAAAAAGAGTGAGGTCACCGCCGAGGTTGTAGATACCACGCACGCTGGAGCCAAGAACTAAGTAGTTGATCGGAGTTTCCTGGCCGTTGTCCCAAGTTAGTCCCCCATGCTGTTCGATGCTGGCGTGAAACGCGCGCAACTCGGTGAGCAGCTGAAGGTTAAATACCGGCCGCGGCTTCGGTTTCATGAAGTGCCACAGGACGCCAAATTCGGCGTCAAAGCGAAACTCGAGTTGCTCGGACATTGTTGTTTGCGGGAAAAATCTGACTTCGGCGGTAGCGTTCATGAACAATCCCCGGTTGTTACAAAGTAAGTTGACCCACCCGACAACATTGTGGCAAACAAAGGAGCGCCTCGACAACTGGTTTGTCGCCCTCTGTTGGTGCGACGCACGGATTAGGCGCCAAATTCTCTCCCCTCGATAAGCTGTTAGTAGTAAATTGTAGCCCACATGTTGTTTCTTAGCCATGCTTGTCTCGCCTCTAACGGACCGCAATATGAAGTGGCGTCATTTTCTCGTAATTGGCCTTAACCTCTCAGTAGATACTTCAAAACAAGCGACTTCGGCCTGTATTGGCTTGCGCGAAAAGCGCACGGGGAACGCCGGGCGACGCCCCAGCGACGCTCATTCTCCACCCTAGAAGCCCCTGCTCACCACCCGAAAAGCCCCTCGAAAACTAGCTGCTTTACGGGCCTCGTCTGAAGCTTGGCGCGGGAAGTCCTGGACACTCTTTTCTCCGCGGACGTGCCCACTTTGCCAAGCGCAGAGGGCAATAGCACGCGCCATGGCTAATCTAGGGGCGACACTGCCCTGCCCAGGTCGGTGCTCTCTCATCCAGTTGCCCGTACCTTTCACGCCTCCGAATTCTGCAAGCGCATCGCGCATCGATTCCCTTGCGCTGCGGGCAAAGGAGACAGAAACGTGTGCGTCTTCGACGGTAAGTGGGAGCGAGCGATCATTCTTGCCAATTCATCTCGATTCCTTCGCCGCCAATTTAAGGTTGAAGTCCTCACAGGCTTTTCGGGTTTTCGAGCCCCGTCCGAGTAGCTAGCCTTGTAATCAAGCAGGGACGTTCGTTGTCGAGAGATTCAACAGGCCGCGATGGCGGCAAACCTCGTCGACAAAACACCTGGCGTCAACTAGTCAGCAGCCGCGCGGAACAAATTACCTCAACTCGCCCCGCGCGCCTGAAAGTGCGATGCAAACCTTCCTTGGAGCTGTGGGAGACGCTAATGCCGAGACGCGTTGGGCTTATAACCGGCGTACTGGCGTTGATGTGGTCTGCGCTTGTGTTTGCCTGTTGGGACGAAGCATCGGCACGCTACCACGTCAACCCGCAGTTGCTCTATGCAATTGCCAAATGCGAGTCAGGATTGCGTCCGAGTGTTGTCAATCGATCGCACAGCTTGCGTGGCGGCACGTACGACATCGGGCTAATGCAAATCAACTCATCCAATCTACGTCGGCTTAAAGCATACGGCATAACTGAAACTCAGCTCTACGACGCCTGCACGAACATTCAGGTAGGAGCATGGATTCTCGCTGGCGCATTCCAGAAATACGGCTTTTCATGGGAGGCAGTGGGCGCCTACAACGCGGCATGCACTAGGAGTACCCGCCAAGTCTGCGCCGCGACGCGCAGCAGGTATGCCTGGTGTGTCTATAAAAACCTTGCGGTTCCATTCACGCCGGCCAACTCGGAAGCGCACTCCTCATCACATGTCACGGTTCCCGAGGCAACGCCGATCATCGCAAGCAGAGTTGCACCATGATGCACCGCGCAAACTTTCGGAGATGCTGTGGTTGAGATTACGGTAAGCCAATTTCGTGAGCAGTGACAATTCGCTCTTGCTCGCATCCGAGCAAGCTGAGACGGTTCCAAAAGAGTACCAACCTAGCGCGCCATAGGCGGGTATGCGTCCGCGCTCGATCCGAATCACGTTGAGATTCTGCAACAGGTCTGCGAACACGAAGCGGGAACTTTTAATTGCGGCCTATTTCAATCAAGGGAGCGTCTCATGCAAAAACTTTCAGCACACTTTCCATCTCGGACGCAATACCTCCCCACAGCGCTGATGGCGATTGCCATCGCGCTTTTCTGGATACTCGCCACCACAGCAGACGCGCTCGACCTGGTCGCTTTTACCGGTATCACCGGACCACTAACTGCAGCACTTACTCAACTCGGTACGCTCACGCCCGGTGTGAAAGCAATCGTCGGGGTGGTTGCGTTTGCCATTGCACTTTTCGGGCTCTCCATCCTGCGCAACTTTGGCCCCGCGGTCTACTTCGTTGGTGTGTGCATCTTTGCGGCGGTGGGGCTGGTTGTGGGCGGCTCGATCATGGGCGCTACCGTGCCCATGCTCTAAACCAAAGGCAGCGAGGTGCGAATGCGAGTCCACCCAAAAGGAAGAGGCGATGCAGGCAAATCCACTTATACCGCGTCGACTGGACGATCAATGGAAGGTAGGTCTGTGGGAGATCGATGTAGCAGCTGCGTTTGCAATCTGCCTTTTCCTAGGGTTTCTTGCCGATTCCAGCCCTAAGGGCATCGTGGCGGGTGCGGTACTCGGTACCGTCGTAAGCCGCTGGTTTTCCAAGAAAAAGGCGGACAAGCATCCGGCGTTCGCCCGGCACTGGGTCTATTGGAACCTGCCGGAGTTGCTCTCGCGCATGAGGGCCACACCGCCCTCTCACGTCCGCCGCATGGTGGGCTGACGGCTGCGAATCGGTGAGCCTGGACACGCTATGAATCCGAACCAAGCGAAAGAGGATCTCAAGGTGCTGCTGGCCACCGTGCGGCAGCAGCGGCTCGCCATTCTCGGCCTTGTCGTCTGTGTCGGTCTTGCGCTCGTGATCATGTTCAACATGGTGGGACGCGAGCGCATCGTGCTGACGCCTCCGGCGATCGAGAAGAGCTTCTGGGTCGCCAAGGACAAAGTGAGCGCATCGTATCTCGAGCAGATGGGAGGCTTCATGGCCTATCTCACCCTTGACGTCTCTCCCAGCTCGATCGAGTGGAAGAAGGCGATGCTGCTGCAGTACGTGGCGCCCGATGTGTACGGCGCGCTGCAGACGCGCCAAGACCTGGAAGCCGATCGGCTGAAGCGCTTGAACGCGACGACGCAGTTCTCGGTCGCCCAACTCGTCCCTGACGAGGACACGTTGTCGGTTCACCTCAAAGGGCGGCTCGCGACGTTCATCAACGGGACCCGCACCTCCGACGTCGAGAAAGAGTACGTCGTCGGCTTCGACTACACCGGAAACCGCATCCAACTCAAGCATTTCGAGGAGTTCAACGATGGCACCCGCAAGACTGCTGCCAACAGCGTGGCTGCTGGCGGCGCTAACCGCGATTAGCCCGCCGACAGCGTCCGCGCTGCAGCGCGTCGAGGCACGCGACGGTGTTTCCGTCGAAGCGGCGATTGCGTTGAACGAGCCCACGCGAATCAAGATCGACGGCGGGGCGATCAGCGACGTGTTCGGCAACATCTATTCCAACAATTGTGGGGCGACGGGCGCTACGGCGATGCTGTCCAGCGGCCAGGTGGCGCCAGCGATTAACCCGGCGGGCGAAGTGGTGCTCGAATGCGACAAGGAGCGCGGTGAGATCTACGTCAAGCCGGTGGGGCCTGGGGCGAAGCCGATCAACCTCTTTGTCTCCTCCGGCAACGCAACCTACACCCTGATCCTCAAGCGGGTCGACATGCCTGCCGACACGATCGTCATCGTCGACCGAACGCTCGTCAGACCGTTGGCCACAAACTCGGCTCAAGTCGCCGGTCATGCACCGAATCATGAGCGGGCGTTGAAGGCCATGCTCTTCGCCATGGCAGGGGGCGATGTGCCAAGTGAATTCCGGGTCGAAGAGGTGAACCAACCGGTGGAGCTGTGGGCGGAGGCGCGCTTCACCTTGGTGCGCGCCTTTGAGGGGCGCGACCTCGCCGGCGAGCGGTATCTGCTCACCAATATCAGCCAGGCGCCGATGGTGCTCGCCGAAGAGGAATTCGATCGCGAGGGTGGCGATGTCGTCGCCGTGTCGATCGAGAACCGCAACCTTGCCCCTGGCGAGAGCACCGGCGTGTTCGTCATTCGCGACGGGAGCAAGCCATGGCGTCGCTAAAGCTCAAGTCCTGGGACACGCTTGAACCCAAGCGCAAGCAGTGGGTGCTGCTCATCCTGTTGCTAGGCATGGCCTTCACCATCCTGTGGGCAATCTTCGCGCTCACCGAAAAGCCGAAGGCGACACTTGCGCAAGGCACAGGCTTGCCCGGGCAGCAACGCGTGACAAATGTCGGCGTGATGGCGCCGGGCCAGCAAGTGAACCCTCTCGACAGCTGGCTCGGTGGCGCGGGCAGGGACGTTGCCCAGCTCAAGCAGGATCGCGATGCAATGGTCAAAGAGAAGGACGATCAGAAGGCCTTCAATCGCGACATCCTTACCAAGTTCGAGCAGCTGCAACAGAAGATCATGCAGTCCGCGCCCCCGCCGCCAACTGCGCCAGTCCCGATTTTGCCATCGACCTCACCGGCGAATCTGCCGCCGGCGCGCTCCGCCGCGCGAGGCGCTGCGTTCCCGCCCGGGCTGCCGCCCGGCCAGGTCGATGCCCCCCGAGTTGGACTCACGCGCGTGTCGCTGCGCGACGCAGCAGCGACGACCGCGCAGGCCAACGCGCCGGCGCGAGCGAGCACAACAGGTTCCGGAGCAGGCAAGGGCGAAGCCAACGAAGCGCAAGGCAAAACACTCGACAATTACATTCCGATCTCCTTTATCCGCGCGGTGCTGCTCGGAGGCCTCGACGCGCCCACCGGCGGGCAGGCGCAATCCAATCCGCATCCGGTACTTCTGCGGCTCGACGACAACGCGATTCTGCCCAATCGCTTTCGCGCCGAGGTGCGCGAGTGCTTCGTGATCGGCGCCGGCTACGGCGACATCAGCAGCGAGCGCGCCTATATTCGCACCGAGCGGCTCTCCTGCGTGCGCCATGACGGCTCCGCGCTCGAGGTCAAGATTAAGGGCTCGATTTTCGACGAGACCGGCAAGGTGGGCGTCAAGGGCCGGCTCGTCACCAAGCAAGGCCAGGTGCTCGCCAATGCGCTGCTCGCCGGGGTGATCAGCGGCATCGGCTATGGCTTCCAGAACCAGTACACCACCTTTTCCACTTCGCCCTTCGGGCAGGTCGCTACAACGGACCCCACCCACGCCTTCGAGGCTGGAATGAGCGCCGGCGTGGGGCACGCCATGGATCGTCTGGCCCAGTACTACATCTCGCTCGCCGAGAAGACCTTCCCGGTGATCGAGGTCGACGCCGGGCGCAGCGTCGATGTGGTGTTGACCGAAGGTGTGGCGATCGACGCGCCACTCGGCAGTGCCGGTGGCGCAGCGCGGCCGGCGGGCGATACGCGCCGCCGAATCCCGCGCTACCAGCAGGTGACCAACGATGCCGATGACTAAGCCGATGGTGGCCGCATTGCTGCTCGCGTGGGCCGCGCTCGCTCTTGCTGCCGATCCGGACGCGATCGCGCTCCTCGAGAGGCTGAAGAGCATGTATCCGGCGACCCAGTGGACGAGCGTGACGCGCACGCCGATCCCCGGCGTGTTCGAGGCGCTGATGGGATCGAACCTCGCCTACGTGGGCAGCGACGGGCGACATTTTTTGTTCGGGCACCTGTTCGACATGCGCACGCAGACCGACCTGACCGCGCCCAAACTCGCGGCCGCCGAGGACACCTCGGCCGACGCGCCGGCCCCACCGCCGAAAGTGAGTTTTAATGCGCTTCCCCTCACCGACGCGATCAAGACCGTCCACGGCAAGGGCGAGCGCGTATTGGCGGTGTTCAGCGATCCAAACTGCCCGTATTGCAAGATGCTCGACGCCGAACTCGCCAAGCTCGACAACGTCACGCTTTACGTCTTCCTGCTGCCATGGATCAGTCCCGACCGCACCGCGGCGCAGGCCGCGTGGGCGCACGCGGTACCCGAGCGTGCTCACGACACTGCCGTGCTCGATCGGAACCTCCGTCTGGCTGCACAGGTGGGCTTGCGCGGCACGCCGCTGCTGATCGCGGGTGACGGACGATTAAGCGAAGGTGCCAAGCCCGCCACCGAGCTCGAGGCGTGGCTCGGCTCCGGCGCGAACCAAGTGCGCGTGACGAACCCTGCCCCAACCGCGGAGAAGACCCAATGACCTTGATGCCGATCTCACGGATATCCGTTGCGCGAATCACCAGCCACACGGCTGTGTATGTGAGCGTTCTGGCGCTTGCCGGGTGCGCCAGCATGGCTGGCGTGGGGGGCAGCGCGGAATTCGGTTGCAAGGCGCCGGCGGGCGTGAAGTGCGACTCGGTGTCAGGGACCTACTACAACGCCCTGCAGCAGAACTTGCCGTCACAACAGAAGGGCGCACCCGCGGCGCCGGACGCGTCGGTCGCACCGACGCTTATGGATCAGCTCGTCGGGAAACGCGCCGTGTCGGCGAGTTCCACCAGGAATGCGGCGCTTACGAGCACGACCGTGACGGCGCTCGCCGTCACGCGCGAGGTGAACGCGCCGCTGCGCTCGCCGGCCCGGGTGTTGAGGCTATGGATCAAGCCATGGGAAGACAGCGACGGAGACCTGCACAGTCAAAGCTATGTCTACGTCCCGATCGATGCGGGCCATTGGCTCATTGACCACCACCGCTCCTCAGCGCGTGAGGCTCACGCACCGATCAGAGCCCCGCGCGCATCGAAGGGAGCGGCACCGACCGTGGGCTCGGCCGTGACGGCCGGTGCGCCACGCTCGGGTGGGGACGCTCCGCTCTTCTCCGGTTCGCCAGCCGCGGCACTCGTGCGGCCGAGCCTTTCCGGCGAAGGAGACAACGATGGCCGGTAGCCTGTCGCTGCGCTCGCTCTTCGACGGCAGCAGCATCAAAGCCGCGCCCGCACGTCTGGGCGAGCTCTTTGAATTCGCCGCCCGCGACGGCCCGGAAAACCAGTTCGCGTCGTGGCTGCCCTACGTCGCTTACGCACCGGCCGACAAGATTTTTGTCAATCGCGACACACTCGGCTTCATGGTGGAGTTGATGCCTCAGTCGGGCGCGGACGAGCGCATGGTCGAAATACTGCTCTCGCTCTACGCGACCTGCCCGAAGGGGACGGGCATCCAATTTTCGCTGTTTGCCTCTCCGCAGGTGATCGAGCCACTGCGACGCTACGGAAATCTCCGCGTCGAGGATGCCGATCACGCCGGCAGGGCAAGAGAGCGGGGTCGGCCTGCGCGCAACAGCAACCTGTACCGAACGTTGGCACGACGCCGGGTCGGGCATTACTTACGCGGTAGCCATGTCTCGCTCACCCCGGGCTATCACTACACGGTGCGCGACTTCAAGCTGGTGATGAGCGTCACGGTGCCGGGCGGCCTCGACGACCTGTCGCGGCAGGAGGCATTGATCACGCTGCGCGAGGGGATGACCTCGACCTTGCGCTCCGCCAATTTTCCGAATCGCCCGTGCAGTGCCGATGACCTTATCAACTGGTGTGCTCTTCTCACCAATCCGCACCGCCTGATGATCGATAGCGCCCCGGCGCTGCACTATGACGATGGCCGCGAGCTTCGCGATCAGATCGTCGACTTCGATACGCAACAGGAGGCGCAGGCCCTGGGCCTCCTATTCACCAAGCCGGGTCACCTTGGCTCGGTCGAGGCGCGGTTCTACTCGATCCGATCCTTCCCCGAGCAGTTCGCGCTCTGGCAGATGAGCGCGGTGACCGGCGATCTCATGCAATCGGCGCTGCAGTATGCCTGCCCGTTCCTGATCACGATGGGGGTCGAGATCCTCGATCCCATCGCCATGAAATCGGTGGTCACGGCCAACCATGTGCGCGCCACGCAGAACGCGGAGAGTTCGATGGCGAAGATCATGCCCGACGTCGCGAAGAAGCTCCAGGACTGGACCGTGGCGGCGCAGACCCTTGACCAGGGCGGGCAGATCGTCTCGATGTATCACCAGCTCGCCCTCTTCACGACTCCGGATCGCGCCACTGCCGCCGAGGAGACGGCGCGCGCTATCTGGCGCTCGCGCGGCTTCGAGCTCAACAACGACGTGTACATGCATCGGCAATCGCTCCTCGCCAGCCTGCCGATGACGCTCTCAGAAGGCTTTCACGCCGACATGAAGCGCATGCGCCGGGTGACGCGCAAGACCGTGGCCAACGCCATCCACCTGGCGCCTTTGATCGGGGAATGGAGCGGCACCCGGACGCCTACCTTGCTCTTTGCCGGCCGCCGCGGGCAGCTCATGACCCTCGACCTCTACGACAACGACCAGGGGAACTTCAACGCCGCTATCATCGGCACGCCGGGGTCGGGCAAGTCGGTGCTGATGAACGACATCGCCTGGTCGTACCGGGCTGTCGATTCGCAGGTCCGGCTCCTCGACCTGGGGCGCTCCTTCGAGAAGCTCTGCCGCAAGGCCGACGGCGTGTTTGTGGAGTTCGGCCCGCGCTCCGCGATCTGCGTGAACCCGTTTAGCGTGGTGGCGAAGATCGAGGACGACATGGCCATCCTGGTGCCGGCGATCGCCAAGATGGCCTCGCTGGCCCGCCCGCTCGAGGAGGTGCAATACAAGGCGATCGGTATCGCGATCCTGCGGCTGTGGAAGGACTACGGCCGCGAGATGACGATCACGCCGCTGCGCGACTACTTCAAGAGCGGATCGATACCTGATCTCGAGGTCAAAGACGACCCGCGTATCCGCGACCTCGCGATCATGCTCGATCCCTACACGCGCGACGGCCAGTACGCCAGGTTCTTCGAAGGCAAGGCCAACATCGACTTCAGCAACGACTTCATGGTGATCGAGAACGAGGAACTGAAGCGCGCACCGGACCTGCATGCGGTGGTCAACATGATTCTTCTCTACCAGATTACCCAGGACATGTACCTTTCGCGTGAGCGCGGCGACCATCGCAAGAAATTGCTGATGATCGACGAGCTGATGCAGCAGCTAGGCGAAATCGGCGCCGATGATCCGGTGAAGGCGCGCGTGGTCGAGGAAGCGGCGCGGCGGGCGCGCAAGTACGGCGGGAGCCTCGTGACTGCGACGCAGGGCGCCGACGACTACTACTCCTCCAAGCAGATGGAGACGGCGTTCCACTTCTCCGATTGGGTGTTCCTGCTGCGGCAGAAGCCCGAATCGATCGAGCTCCTCGAGGCCAATCATCGACTGGTTTTGGATGACGCGAAGAAGCGGCTGCTGAATTCCTTGCGCACCGAAGCCGGGGTGTTCTCGGAGATGTACGTCTACTCACCGATGGGTGAAGGTGTAACGAGGCTGATCCTCGATCCATACACGCTGCTGCTCTTCAGCAATCGGCACGAGGACAACATGGCGATCGACCTGCGGCGTGCGCGCGGGATGTCGATCGACGAGGCCATTGCCGACGTGTTGCGCGAGCGGGGAGGCGTCGCATGAAAGCATTGCTCCTCCACGCGCTGCTGAGCCTCTTGATCGTGTCCCTGGCATTGGTCGCCTACGACCGCCTGGTGCGGCGTCCCGCCGCCAGGATCGGGCTCATCGATGTCGGCGAACTCGTGCTGCTCAAGGACAACCGGGTGCTGGACGTGCTGACCAAGGCGGCGGCCACCGACGAAGAGAAGAAGGCGGCACTTTCTTTCGGCACGCGCTTCGCAACCGTGTTTCCGCACGCGCTGGAGGAACTCAGTGAGGAATGTGACTGCCTGGTGCTCTCGCGCAGCGCGGTCGCCGGCGTGCCACCCAACGCGGTCGACTTGACGGCAGCACTCAAGCAAAAGGTCGGTCTTTAGACACGCCATGGATCGTACGATGGATACCTTGGCTCGTGTTGCATCGGGTTGCGCAAGCGCGCTTGCCGCGTGGCTCGCGCGCCGTGCCGCGGACCAGCGCGGGCTGTGGACGCACTTTCGTCGGCGCTGGTACGTCTACTTGCCGCTGGTGCTCGCCTGGAACGTGGCGCAGCACTACCTCCTCTTCAACTGGACCCGAAGCCTCCCCTACTCCGTGGTCTGGCTGGACCCGACGTCCACGTTCGCGCGCGGCGACCTCATCGTCTACCGTTTCGACGGAGTGGAGCTCATGCATCTGAAGAAGGGACAACGCTTCTTCAAACGCATTATCGGTGTGGCCGGTGATCGCGTGAACATCGAGGGCCGCCGCGTACTGATCAATGGCGCCGACGTCGGTATCGCCAAGCAGTACACCCTGGATGGCCATCAGCTGGAGCCGCTCGCACCCGGTGTCATTCCTCCGGAATTTTTCTATGTCCAGGGAACGCACGACATGAGCTTCGATTCGCGCTATCGCGAGAGCGGGCTTGTGCACGTGAGCCAGATCATCGGCAAGGTCCACGTGATCTTCTAGGGGCACTCTTATGTCGTTCCTCTCGCTCCTGCTCTTCCTTGCCACCATCGCGGCGCTCACTGCTGCGGCGCTGGTTAGGGGCGAGAATCTCGGAACGGTCGGTCCGACCTACCTGATCGAGGAGCCTCATCTCCTCGCCGCGATCGAGCAACAACTCCGGGAGAAAGAGAAGAGCGGCGAGCTCTCGCGCCTGGAAGAAGCCGCGAAGCAGCGGATCGTCGACTCGATCGAGCATCCCAATCCGCTTCCCGGGATCACCCACACCAAGACTGCGCGCTCGTTCTATTTCGACCCGTCGATCGTGGTGCGCGAGAACATCACCGACGCCAAGGGGAACATCCTCGTGCCCGCGGGGACCCGGCAGAATCCCTTAGAGGTCGTCTCGCTCTCGAAGCACCTCCTCTTCTTCGACGGTACAGACGCGAGGCAGGTCGAATCGGCCCGCCAATTGATCGCGCGCTACGAAGGCAAGGTCAAGCCCATCCTGGTGGCCGGTTCATATCTCGCGCTGATGGCTCGGTGGCAGTTGCCGGTCTATTTCGATCAGCAAGGGGCGCTGACCCGCAAGCTCGGCATCACGCACGTACCGGCGCTGGTGTCTCAGGAGGGGCCGCAGCTGCGCATCGACGAGCTCACGCCGTGAGGCAAAGCCGTATGCGCGGCCTCGCACGCCTCTGCCTCTTTACGTCGCTGGCCGTCGGCGGGCACATCAGCGCGCAGACCTGTACCGGCAAGTTCGCCAATCCCATCACCGACATCTGCTGGTCGTGCATCCTGCCCATTTCGATTGGCGCCGCGCAGGTTGCGACGCTAGGCCAGGAGGATATCGAGAACCCGGCCAATCCGCTCTGCGTGTGTCCCGGGACGCCGATACGCATTGGCCTATCGATCGGCTTCTGGGAGCCAGCCCGGCAGGTCGATGTGACCCGGAAACCCTTTTGCCTGGTGAGCCTGGGCGGCATCAGCTTGGATCCCGGTCTGCCTGCTCCCGAGGCGGCGCAATGGACGCGTACCACCGGGCCCGCGACCGGCGCCTTCTACCAGGCCCATTGGTACGCCAATCCGATGCTGTACTGGCTGCAGGTGCTGCTCGACTTTAACTGCCTCGAAGCCGGCGGCTTCGATTTGGCCTATCTCACCGAGGTCGACCCGCTGTGGAAGGACGACGAGCTCACCACCATCCTCAACCCGGACGCGATCCTGTTTGCCAATCCGCTCGCGCTCGCCGCCTGCGCGGTCGACTGCGTGGCGGCGAGTGTCGGCTTTGGGATCCCGGAGCTCTTCTGGTGCGCCGGCTGCCAGGGCGGCGTCTACCCGCTCGATGGCTACATCGCCGCCCACATCGGCGGGGTGCAGACCTCGATGCTGATCACGCAGCGCCTGGCGAGCAAGATGCATCGGCAACTCGTGACCTGGCGCTATCACGGCGCGCAGGCGCTTTGCGGTCCGGTGCCCGACCCGGTCATGGACAAGCGCGCCTACAAGACACAGATGACCTATCCGATTCCCAACACCGCCTTGCTCGACGGCAGGTGCTGTCAGCCCTTCGGCCGGACCACGATTCTTTGGGGCGCCGGGAAGGAGTACCCAATTCAAGGCGAGGACTTCTCCTATCTCCTGTTCCGGAAGAGGAACTGCTGTGCGTTCTAGCATTGTTCTCGCCGCGGCGTCGTTCCTGCTCGCTGTCGGCGCGTGGGCGCAGGTACGTCAGCCTACGGAGCAGGATATCGAACGCGCCAAGCAACAATACCGACAGCCCACGGACACCGAGGTGGAGGCGGCCCGGAAGAAGTACCGCATGCCGTCGGAGGCAGAGCTCGACCGAGCCGCAGCGTCACAGTCCCCCGTCAATGTTGACGCGATCCCGCAACCTAAGGGCCACATCGACGTCGAAGGCCTCGCCCGGGCGTACGAGGCGAACCGGCGGGCATTCGAAGGCAGCGGGTTGGCGACGGACCAGCCGGCGTTGTTGGTGTTCGTCACGCTGGCAATGCCTGAAGCTACGCTGCATCTGCTCATTGACCAGGCAGCGAGCGCACACGCTGTGCTGGTACTGCGCGGTCTACAGAACGCCTCCATTCGGCAGACAACGGCACGCGTGCAGCAGCTCATCGGCCAGTCTGCGGTGGAGTTCCAGGTCGACCCGCAGGCGTTCGATCGGTTTGGCGTGCGTGTGGCACCGACGTTTGTGCTGGTCAAGCCGGGGGCAGCGCTTTACGACTGTTCCGCCGGCACCTGTGTTGCACCCGACGCATTTGCCTCGATCACCGGCGACGTAAGCATCGATTACGCCCTGCAAGCGATCGCCCAACGTGCGCCCCGCTTCAACGCGGAAGTTGAACTGTTTCTGCAACGGCTTCGGGGATAAGCGGTGCGTCGCGCTCTCGGTGTCGTGTTCCTCATCGTGCTCTGCGTGGGGGCCCGTGCTCAGAATCCCCACGATGAGGGCGTCCAGGCGGGGCAGAACGCGCAAGGCGTGATCTCCGGGTTCATCAATCAGGGCAGCGCCACCGCGGTGCTGCCGCCCGGCTATTACAACGCAAACCCGCCGCAGACCTCGCTCTACGGCAGCTCCAGCTTAAGCGGCTTCACGGCGGCGCAGATTGCGTATTGCAAGACGGCTGCTGCAGCGAATGACGTCACCTGCCAGGCGATAAGCACGGCGTTGAGCTCGGCCGCTACGCCGCGGCCACCCGTGTTGGCCACCGACGCCACGGTGGTCACCGCGAACGCAGTGGCCAATAACCCAGCGGCTCAGGGCGTCACCTTAAGCGGCGTCTACAGTGCCTGCACCACGCAAACCAACCAGATCGCGGCCGCCCAGTACGACCTGCAGAGCTGCAATAACTACTACCTGCGCTCGATCGACAATGCTTGCCAAAAAAACCTCACCGTCGACGTGACCTGGAAGTGCCCGCCAGGCGCCATCGCCGGGCCGACGCGCACGATTGACAGCAGCGGCGCTCCCAAGTGGATCTGCAAGGTGCAAACGACGCAGGACGTTTACACCTGCCCGGCCGGCTGGGACGGTCCTTCGCTGATGCCACTGCCGCCCGACAACAACCTGGGCGTCGGTTGTTTCAACCCGGCGAGCGGACAGCGCCAGGCGGCAACCCTGACGACCGTTACTCAAATCAGCGACGTCCCGGCGACGGCGCTGGAAACGGACCACTGGGATAACCAATGCGCGGGGTACGAGGCCCGCGTGCCTCCCGGAGCACTACCTCCCGATGGCGTGGACGCTGCCACCGCGACCGGCACCATCGGTACGGTGTCCACCATCGACAAGTGCTATCGCACCGCGAGTGCTTGCTCCGAGCCCGGTACGGCGCCCCACATCATCAACGATCACCCCGTAACGCGCGCCTGCTGGCAATGGAGCGACGTCTTCGACTGTGTCACCGCCGACAACCGCTCCGATTGCAACCAGCCCCGCTTCGGTCAATGCACGGCGCTCGGGCCACCGACCTGTGTCGAGTGGGATACGATTACCCAGCCGCCGTTCTGCAGCCAGGCGCGCCAGGACTTCCAATGCCAGACGGCCGCTCCGGTTATGCAGACGGTGCAGAACTGCGGCACGCAGACCTTCTGTGAGGGCGGGACCTGCTGGGATAAGAGCTACCCGCCCGATCCCGACTTCGCGCAGTCGGTCGCCTACCTCGAAGCGCAGCGGGAGGCCGGCAAGTACCTCGATGCCAGTCAACTGCAGGTGTTCAAGGGCTTCCACAACACGTGCACCAAGAAGCTCTTTGGTCTGGTGAACTGCTGCAATCGCGGCGGCACCCAAGCGCTTACCTTGTTCAACGACTTGAGCCTCGCAGTGAACGCCATCTCGACCGTGGGCAAGGCTGGATTTTCGAGCTACACCTACGACGCGCTGTTCGCCTCCGACGCCCCGAACTTCGTGATTACAGGCTTCGAGAGCCTGTTCGGTACGGGGTTCGATTCCGGACTGGCAGGCATTCTTGCCGGCGACCTTTCCGTCGGGGACTTCATCACATCGCTCGTGCCGTCGTACTGGACCATTGCGATGCTGGCGATCCAGTATTCCGGCATCCTCAGCTGCAGCGACGCGGAGAAGGTCGCTGCGATGAAGCGCGATGCGCGCCTTTGTGTCGAGTTCGGCACCTATTGTTCGAGCTGCATCACGGTCTTCGGTCGCTGTGTGGCCTGCCTCGCGCGCACGCAATCGTTCTGCTGCTTCAACTCGCAGTTGGCTCTCATCATCAACCAGCAGGGGCGAGCGCAGATTGGCAAGAGCTGGGGTACCGACACCGCCCAGAACCCGGACTGCAGCGGATTCACCGTTGCCCAGCTGCAAAGCCTGGATTTCTCCAAGATGGACTTGAGCGCGTTCTACGCCGAGATCTCGCCCACGCTGCCCAGCGCGTCGACGTACATCAACAACGCCAACAGCAAGATCCCGAGCTGCTACTTCGGGAACGGCCAATGCTGAGTGCGGGCGGGTTCCGGTTACAACGCGCCATGGTCGCGGCGGCGCTGTTGAGTTCGCTATGGGTGGCCGACACGCTCGCCAGCGAGCGGCTGAAGGTGACCGACATCAAGCCCTTGCTGGTTGCAGCGCTCGACCGTGGCGAGACCCATGGAGTCCTGGTTGGGGAGGCCGCGCAGTGGACGGCGCATTACTTCAAGACCACCGCACCCATTGAGATCGACGTGAAGACGGTCAAGCCACTCTCCCACCCGGGTTGCATGCGGCTCGCGATCACCACCACGCAGGACGGCGTGTGGGACTTCAACCGCAAAGAGCGCGCTGCGGCGCCTGAACGCAAGGCCTTCACCTGGATGGTCAACTACTGCCGGGACGGGAGCCTCCCGAACCAGGAGCTAAAGTGAAGCGGTTCATCGTACGAATCCCTTGTAGAGGGCGTGGATGGCGTTGGGCGGTCGTCGCCCTCCTCACTTGCATTGCGTTCGGTCTGTTCACGATCCGGCTTGCCGTCGCTGCCGAAGTCTCGGCGAACACCGGGCCGCAGGAAGAAGCCGCAGCGCAGAAATATTGGTCCGATCGCGAACGTGGCTGGTTCTGGTATCAATTGCCGCCCTCGGAACAAGAGCAGAAGCCGAAAGCGACATCTCCCGTAGCGGTGACGCCGCGCACGGAACCCGCGCGGTCGCCCGAACTGCTCGAGTTCGATGCCCTGCAGAAGCGTGTCGAGGAACTGCGCAACATTGCGATCATACATCCGACCGAGAGTAACATCCGCAACTATCTCGCCGTCCAGGCGGAAGTGATCGACAAGGCTTCGCTGTTCGCCGACGTGGCCCAACGGGTGATCTGGGCCAATCCGGAATTCGACTACACGGTAACCGGACGTCCGGTCAACGCCAAGGCGCTCGAGGTGTTCGACCGCGCCCAAATCGACGCGCGCGAGCGCACGGCCATGGCACTCGCCAAGGATCATGCGCTGTTCTTCTTCTTCCGCTCCGATTGTCCGTACTGCCATCAGTTCGGCCCCTACTTGCGCGAGTTCGAAGCCAAGTTCGGGCTGACGGTCGTTCCGATCAGCGTGGACGGCGGCCCGCTCCTTCCGGCCTACCCGAATCCGAAGATCGACAACGGCATCGCGCGAGCGCTCGACGTGCGCGAGGTGCCGGCGCTGTTCCTGGTCGAACCGCGGGGCGGCAAGATCGTCCCGATCGGTTATGGCGTACTTTCTGAGAGTGAGCTCCTCGAGCGCTTGCAAGTCGTGTCGCAGCCGGACACCGACAAGACCGTGCCATCGGCCACCCGATTCGTCAGCAACATTCCCGTTCAGTAACCGGAGGTCAACATGAACCCTCGTCAATGGCTGCAACACTCGATCGTTCTGCTCGCTTTTGGTTGCTGCGTGGCGCTGGCGACGGGCAACTCGCGGGCGGCCAATCTGCAGGGCGAGATCGACAGCATGTTCTCCAACCTGGGTGCCGTGGGCGACTACACGCAGCCCGGTGCGTTCCGCGGCCAGACCTACGACACGTACACCGGGGGAAGCATCTACCTGCGCTCACCGACCAAGGTGTACCAGCTTGCCACCATCCAGCTCCCCTATTTCAAGGCCGGCTGTGGCGGCATCGACGTGTTCGCAGGTTCCTTCTCGCACCTGGCCGCCGCCGAATTCAAGAACGTGCTCAAGAGCATCACCGCCAACCTGCCGGGTGTGGCGTTCCAACTTGCACTCTCGGCCGTGACGCCGCTTCTCGGCCAGAAGACTGAATGGGCCAAGTCGCTCGAGACCTTCATTACCAATGCGCGCATCAATTCGTGCGAGACGGCGACTTCGCTGGTCCGGGGGGCCGCCAATGCCATGGGGTTCGATGCCTTCTCGTCCTGCGTTCGGATTGCAATCGAGCTGGGGCTCGAATCCGATGAGGATGCAGCGCGCAATCGCTGCCGCAGCGCGCAGGGCCCGACGCTCAATGCCGGCGCCAGCAGCGGGGACGCCGACGCCAAGGCGATGGTGCCCTTTGTCGGCAACCTGACCTGGCAAGCGCTGAAGCGCGTCAGTACTCTGGACGACCCTGAGCGGGAACTCCTGATGAGCATCATTGGCACGGTCGTCTATTACTCAACGGACCAGAACCGCGATCCGGACATCCACGCGCCCACGCTTACCAGCATTACGGACCTTCTCTATGGGCAAGCCGATGCGGGGTCGGGCTTCGTCGTCGGCCACCAGCTCAAGTGCGACGAGTATGTGAACTGCGTGAACGTAAGCGATGACACGACGTCGACCTTCCAGCCGTTCACGACCAAGGTCGAACAGATCATGACTTCGATCTCCGACAAGATCGCCAACCGGACCGGGACCCCGACGGCGCAGGAGATCGGCTTCGTCAACACCGTGAGCGAACCGGTCTACCGCATGCTCGCCATCGGCAATGCAGTGAAAGGCAGCGGCCAGGCCGATGCCCTGATCCAGAAATACCGCGAAGTGATCGCGACCGACTACGCCTACAACTTCCTGGAGCAGTATTTCCGGGTCGGCATGGCGGCGCTGGAAAAAGATTTCAACCTTAACACCGCGCAGAAGGCCACGGCGCACGAGATGCGTGATCGCGTCCAGGGCTATCTGCATGCATTGGCGCTGGAAAAGCAGGCCCACTACGGCAAGGTGACCGGATTCAATGCCATTGCCTCCGAGCTCGAGCAGCTCGACCGGCAGCAGCGCGCCAGCATGCCGCAGCACGTCATCGACATGCTCGGGCAGAGGATCGCGCTCACCGCGCGGTAGCAGACCACCCCTGCAGGCAATCGGGCACGGCCATGTACGAGATCTACGCCTACGGCGACAACGACAGCCTGTACGGGATCTTCAATGCGATTGCGGCGATCACGCAGTCCGATTCCTACCTGGGCGCCGTGGCGATCGTCATGGTATGCGGGTTCGTAACGGCGGCGATCGCCTATGCGCTGGCCCCCGAGCGCCTGGCCGGATGGAAGTGGTTAGGCAGCGTGCTCCTGGTCTACTCGATCCTGCTCGTACCGAAAGTGACCGTAGGTATCGTCGACAAGCTCGGAACGCAGCCGGTCCAGGTCGTGGGCAACGTTCCTTTCGGAGCGGCCATCTTCGGGCATCTAACCAGTGTCGTCGGTAATACGCTCACCGACCTTTTTGAGACGGCGTTCCAGGTCCTCCCGGGCCCGGGCCAGTTGTCGCCGGATCTGAGCTATCAGCAGCACGGCTTGCTGTTCGGCAACAGCCTGATCAAGCGTTCGCGCGAAGCGACGTTTCCCGATCCCAACTTCCGCACCGATCTGGTTAATTTCATCGCCAATTGCACCATGTACGACCTGGCGGACGGGACGCTCGATCCGGCGGTGTTCGCGGAGCAGCACGAACCTCTGGGGGGACATGGCCAATCCTAACCCGGCGCGCTTCTCGACCATCACCACCGGCGGCACGACCCAGATAGCCCCATGCCCCGCTGTGTACGCGAACCTCGACGGACGCAGGGCCCCGATCGAGACGCAGCTCTACAACACGCTGGCCTCACAGCTCAACCCGTATCTCCCCGCAAGCCAGGCGCAAGCGGATGCGGCCAACGAGATCATCGCCGCCTATCAGCTGACGCTGCTCGCGAATGCATCGGCGAGCGCGGCGGATATCATTCGCCAGAACGGCATGATCAATGCCATCAACGACGCGAGCGAGATCATCGGCCAGAAGGCCAACGACCCAGCCTCACTGCTGCTCGCCTTCGGCCGCGCCCAGGCCACCGCGCAGACCAATGCAGCGTGGATGAACTTCGCCAAGATGGCCGAAGACGCCCTCCCCCTCATCCGCAATGCCATCGAAGCGATTACCTACGCGCTCTTCCCCATACTGATCCTGCTGCTCATGCTGACCCACGGCATGGGCACGATGCGCGTCCTGCAGGGCTATCTCTTCACCCTGGTGTGGATCCAGCTCTGGCCGGTCGTCTACGCGATCCTGCATTACATGGGCTCGCTCGCGAGCGCGAAGCACATCGCTGCTGCCGCGGATCTGGGTGGTGGCGCCACCGGGCTTTCACTATTGACCGCGTCACAGGTGTACTCGACGGTCATCTCCGACGAGGCCGTCGTCGGTTATCTGGTGCTAAGCGTGCCGGCAATCGCCTGGGCGGCAGTCAAAGGCATGGAAGCCATCGGGCAAGCCGCGATCACCGGGGTTAGCTCCTTGCAATCGATGACAGGCTCGGCGTCTAGCGCTGCGGCTACGGGGAATCTTTCCGCAGGCAATGTTTCGTTCGAACAGCAGCAGCTCGCCCCGATGCGCAGTGCGGCGGCGATGCGCAAATTCTCGAGCATCCATGGAACAGAATATAGCGACAGACTCACGGGCGAGGGTCGCTACGAGTACCTCCTCGGAAGCAATCCGCTGGGCATGCAGGACAGTCAGCAGATCGCGCAGGATGCCTCCCAAGCCTCGACGACGCTCGCGGCCACGGCCCGCAGCTCGTTGCGATCGGCCGAGACGTCGATGTCGGCGGCGCTCAACGAGGCCCAGGGTCTCGCCCGCTCCAGCGGCCGCAGTCAGGCGCATGGCGATCTGATGAGTCTCGGCACGTCCGGATCGGACGGCACCTCGGTCCAGGATCGTCGCGCAGCCGCCGAAAGCCTGGCGCACGACCTGGGCATCAAGGATGTGTCGGTAGCGGATTCGGTCCTCACCGCCCGGCTCGGCGGGACGCTGCCGAAAGGCTGGAGTCCGATCATTGGCGCCATCGAGAATGCCGGAAGCCAAAGGACCGCCAACGAGATCCAGGCGGCAGTCAGCAGCGCAGAGCGCTCGCTGCGCGAGAAGTCGCTCTCGCACCAGGCGCAGGTGCTGACAAGCTTCATGAGCTCCGACGAGTTCCGCAGCCTGCGGCAATCGAATCAGGAGGGAACCCACCGCGTCGAGTCGGCGTATCAGGACTACAAGGCGACGCGCAACATCTATTCGACTGAACAGCGGGAAGCCGAGCAGTACCAGGAAGTGGCACGCCGCGCCGAGGTGTTCTCGAAGACCTATACCTGGAACGACGTGGCGCGATTCAACGAATTCCTTAAGGCGCGCGGACACGTCGGATCGATTGATCGCGATACCGTGACTGCCGATTTCAGGGCCTTCCTCATGTCGGGCGGCATCGTCTCGGACGGCAAAGGCAAGGAATTTTGGGTGCCTTACGAAGCCACCGACCCGACGCCTACGACGCTGCGGTCAGACACCAACAAGACGGTTGTCAGTAACGACCCAACGCTCGCTTCCAACACCTTTGACGGGGACCCCTCTACGGAGAAAGTGACCGATGCGGCGGCCGCCAACGACTGGCAGGTGCGACAAGCCCAGTCTCACGCGGGTCTTTCGCCGGACCGAACAGTTCGTGCTGGTGAGTTGCCGCAGAACATCGATGCCGAAAAAAGTGCCGTTACTGAAAAAACAGTCGGTACCGGGGTCACAGTGGAGAAGGCTACACGCGGGAATGTGGAACAGATCAACGACGCTAGAGACAACGTTAGCCCGTTCCACCGGCTTGGCGACCAACTGGATGAGCGGTCTGCTCGTCAGCAGTTAGATAAGTCAAAAGAACCTCAGTCTGGGGGCGCCTCCGGAGAATGGTAGGCCCCCCTATGCGTCTCGCTTTCTTCGGTCCTCTACGTACACGCGGAGGGCCTTCCTGAAAGAATCCGCTTCTTGCCCACCCGAACTCAGCATCCAAATGAACGGAATCGCGGCGAGCCCGATTAGAAGAGCCAACAGAGCATCCCTCATTAGGATCCACATGAGGCCACCGACAACAAGACCACAGAAAAACAACCAAGCGCCGAGCAGCAGCTTGTGCCACGCGCCGTGTCTTGTCATGGTGAACATGTCAAGGTCGAAGGGACACAAAACAACATTAAGTCGCAGGCGGCCGCCTGTCAACGTCCCGCGCGGCGGCTTCATGGCTAGGCTGTTGGTTTAAGCACCGACTTTCTTGGGGCTTTTCGGGTGGCCAGTGGTGAGGGCGAATGCTAGCGTTGGGGAACAGGAAGTAGCTTCCTTCAATTGAGCTCCACATCTGACCTTCCTTCTCAAATTCTCCCCCGCGGAGATAGTTCCGCGTCAATACGCGCGGCGTAAGCGTACGAAATCGCCAACGGAGTTTCATCCAAGAGCTTCCTCATGGTTGGCGTCATTCGAGTGACGTGAGCACCGCGCTCGGCGGCAAGGTTAGGTGAACGCTAGACGCGGTCCTGCGACGGCGCGTTACGCTTGCGCTCCTTATTGCATCGTTGACTGCCGTTGCAATGGGTCTAAATGTGCATCCATGTGCGCTGAACGCTTCGCGATTCAATTCACGTACATACGCAAGGAGCCGGGCCTTTAGTTCGCTTTGAGCCGAGGGCCCATTTCTTCTGCCGCTGTCGGAGCAAGCTTCGCGCTCCACACGGGCCGGAATGCTCCCATTTCCACCATCCTAAACTCCAGACAAAAGGATCTATCGATGAGATCATCGCATCAGTTGTGCATCGAAGCAATCGAGCACGCTTTAGAGCATGCAGCCGAATTTCAGTTGCACGCAGCGAGACACAAAGTGCTCGTCATCCGCGACGCACTCGCCGACGATCAGGATTGCTGCGAAGCACTTCTCCTGAAAATTGACCACTTGCTTAGCGAAGCGTTCGTCGCGCCAATAAACCGCTCTACGGTGCCAGCCATTGCCTCGCAAGGCGACTTTGGACAAGTTCTCAGCGCGGCCTAATCGGTTGGCCTTGAACCGAAGCGCCTAAATCGGCTCGATTGCGCAATCGAGAAAGAGCGATGCCAGTTCCACCAGCTCTGGGCCTCCGCGTTCAAAGCAACCAAGTAACGGAAGCCTCGGTGGTCGTCTCGCTTGCGTGGCGCGGCATTCTCCACGAAGAACCGGATGCGTCGATTGACGCATCCGGTTCACACCACAGGTTGGGGCAGTAATACCTCCGTGATCCAACCCATTGCTAGATTCGAAACCGCGGTCGACCGTCCCTAATTCGTAAATGCCAAGCAGCTAGGTGTCGTCAGGGAACATTGGCCGAGGCGCCATGTGATCTATCATTGGTCGGTAGTTCAAGGAGATGACACGCAACCATATGTCCTGGCGTCGCCTCCTTGAGACGTGGTTCCTCGACTCTGCAACGGTCGAAAGCGTAAGGGCAACGGGTATGGAAGCGACAACCCACGGGAAGTTGGATTGCGCTGGGCACGTCGCCGGCAAGAATGAGCCGCTCTCGCTGGACGGTCGGATCCGGAACCGGTACCGCCGCTAGCAACGCTTCGGTATAGGGGTGCAGCGGGTTGCTGAAAAGCATCCGCGTCGAAGCTACTTCGACAATCCGGCCCAGGTACATCACGGCAACCCGATGGCTGATATGTTCAACTACGGCTAGATCGTGCGCGACAAAGAGGTACGATAAACCGAATTCCCGCTGCAGATCGACCAGCAGATTGATGACCTGAGCCTGGACCGAAACATCGAGAGCCGAAACCGGCTCGTCGCAAACGATGAGCTTTGGCCGGGGCGCCAGGGCCCGTGCGATACCGAGGCGCTGCCGCTGCCCACCCGAGAATTCGTAGGGGTATTTGGCCATTTGGTCGGCCCGCAAGCCGACTTTTTCGAAAAGAGACAGCACCCGTTCGCGGATCGCCGACGGCGCGTTGTGCTCGAAATTGCGAATCGGCTCGGCAACGATGTCCTCCGCCCGGAGGCGCGGGTTAAGCGACGCGTAGGGGTCCTGGAACACCGCCTGCATCTCGCGCCGATACGGTCGCATGGCGCGGGCATCGAGATGATCGATGCGCTGCCCGCGCCAGGTAATCGTTCCTGCAGTCGGCTCGACCAGCTTCAGCACGGTCTTGCCGAGCGTGGACTTGCCGCATCCGCTTTCTCCAACCAGGCCCAGCGTCTCGCTCGCGGCAATCGCCAAGCTGACTTCGTCGACGGCATGCACCTCGGCACGAGTGCGACCGAGTACACCGCTGCGTATCGGGTAGTGCTTGGTCAGCCCCGAAACCTCGAGTAACAACGGCTCGGTGGCAACCCCGGCATTTCGTTCCACCGCGGTCATGCCACTGCCTCCGCGAGCATCCGCGCCGACTCCCAGCAGGCGACGTGGTGACCCGGAGCCTTTTCCTCTAGCGGTGGAGTTTCGCTCTGGCAGCGCAGCGTCGCATACGCGCAGCGGGGTGCAAAGGCGCAGCCTACGATCGGTTCGGCCAGCGATGGCACGGTGCCGGGGATTTCCCTAAGCCGCGGCAGCGCGCCGCTCTGGATTGCCGCGCCGAGCTTCGGAATCGAATCGAGCAAGCCGCGGGTGTACGGGTGGCGGGGGCGCGCGAACAGCGCGACGACAGGCGCTTCCTCGATCTTGCGCCCCGCGTACATGACGACCACCCGCTGCGCCATCTCCGCCACCACCCCCAGATCGTGGGTAATAAGCACGATGGCAGCGCCCGTTCTATCCTTCAGTTCGCGCATCAGGTCAAGGATTTGCGCCTGAATCGTCACATCGAGCGCGGTGGTCGGCTCGTCAGCGATGAGCAACCGCGGCTCGCAGGCGAGAGCTATCGCGATCATGACCCGCTGCCGCATCCCACCCGAAAGCTGATGCGGGTACTGGGCGATGCGGCGCTCCGGCTCGGGCATGCGCACCAGCCGCAGCATCTCCACCGACCGTTGCAATGCAGCTTCGCGGGGAAGCCCGCGATGCAGCATCAGCACCTCGGCGATCTGGTGCCCGATGGTCAGCACCGGGTTGAGCGAGGTCATCGGCTCCTGGAAAATCATGGAAATAGCGTCGCCACGAACCCTGCGCATCTCTGGCTCGGACAGCTTCAGCAAATCGCGCCCTTCGAAGAGCACACGTCCGGCCACCGTTCGACCCGGAGGCGAGGCGATCAGGCGCAGAATCGAGAGTGACGTGACGCTCTTGCCGCAACCGGATTCACCGACGATCGCAAGCGTCTCGCCGGGTGCCACGGAAAAGGAGATTCCATCCACGGCGCGTACTACGCCGTCACGGGTGAAGAAATAGGTCTTGAGGTCCTCGACTTCGAGCAGTGGCGCCGGGGGAGAGAAAGCGGACATGGCGTCAGAGGCGCCGGGCAAGCCGCGGATCGAGCGCGTCACGCATGCCGTCGCCGAGCAGATTTACCGCGAGCACAGTCAGAGACAAGCAGATGCCGGGAAACAGAATGAGGTAGCCGGCGATCTGAATCAGGCTGCGTCCTTCGGCCATGATGTTGCCCCAGCTTGGAATATTCGGCGGCGTACCGGCCCCGATGAAGGACAGGATCGCTTCAGTAATCATGGCCGACCCGCAGACATAGGTGCCCTGCACCAGCAGTGGTGCCACGATGTTGGGCAGGATGTGGCGCACCAGGATGCGCGGCAAGGTTGTGCCCGCCGCAATCGCCGCCTCGACATAGGGTTGCTCGCGCAGCGTCAGCACCAGGCTGCGAACCAGGCGCACCACGCGAGGGACTTCGGCCAGCGTGATGGCAGCAATGACGTTGCCGATGCTGGCCTTGGTCAGGGCCATCAAGGCGATGGCAAGCAGCACTGAGGGGATCGACATCAGGCCGTCCATGACGCGCATCACGACCGCATCGAGCCAGCGAAGGTATCCGGTGACCAGCCCAATCGCCAAGCCAATCACGGTCGAAAGCAGCGCCACCGCCAGGCCGACGAGCAGCGATACCCGCGCACCGTAGACCACGCGGCTGTAAACGTCACGGCCGAGCATGTCGCTGCCAAACCAGAATTCTGCCGATGGCGGCTTCAGACGCTTGATGGGCGCGACTGCCTGTGGATCGATGGTGCCCAGCCACGGCGCAAACACGGCGATCCCGATCATGCCGACGAGAATGCCTCCGCCGATAAGTGCAGTCGGGTGACGCCTGAATGCATCACGGAAACGGCGCCAGGTCGGAGACACCGACTTGGCCGGGGCAACCGCCCCCGCCACAAGGGCGGTTGTGATCATGGTCAGTAGCGTATGCGCGGGTCGAAAAGCACGTACGACAGGTCGACCAGTAGATTGACCAGCACATAGACCGCGGAAAACATCAGGGTCACGCCCTGGATGATGGGATAGTCGCGGCGTAGGATGGCGTCGACCGTCAACCGCCCGACGCCGGGCAGCGCGAATACGGTCTCGGTCACGATCGCGCCGCTGATCAGCAACGCAATGCCCATGCCGATGATCGTCATCACCGGGATGGCCGCGTTCTTGAGTGCATGGCCGATCAGGACTTGCTGCGGCGCAAGCCCCTTCGCCGCCGCCGTGCGGATGTAGTCCTGCGCCAGCACCTCGAGCATGCTGGCGCGCGTCATGCGTGCGATCAGGGCCACGTAGACGGTGCCCAGCGCGATGCTCGGCAGAATCAGGTGGCGCAGCCATTCCCACACCCCGTCGCGAAGGTTGCGATAGCCCTGTACCGGCAGCCAGTCGAGTTGCACGGAGAAGGTGAGAATCAGGATGTAGGCCAGCACGAATACCGGTACGGAGAAGCCCAGCACTGAAAAAGACATGACGCCCCGATCAATCCAGGTCCCCGCCTTGGCGGCGGCGACCACGCCGAGCGGAACCGCGACCAGGATCGCCACCACCAGGGTGCACAACGTGAGCGACACCGTGGGCTCGATACGCTGCCCGATCAACTGCGTCACCGGCAGATTGGTGAAGATCGAAGTGCCCAGGTCACCGTGCAGCAGCGCCCACAGCCAGCGGCCAAACTGCACCAGGAAGGGCTGGTCGAGGCCGAGCCGAGCGTGAATGAGCCGGATATCTTCGTCGGTCGCGATGTCACCGGCAATGACTGCGGCCGGGTCACCCGGCGTCAGGTAAAGCAGCGCAAAAACGACAAACGCGACCACCGCCATGACCACGACCGTGGATACGCAGACGCCGGACGATGTACGCAATCATCCGGCGTGGCGGCCTGGCGGGAGGATTTCGCTAGTGCTTCTCGACATTCCACAACAGCGTAATCGGCGCAATGATTACACCGGAGAGGTTCGATCGATAGGCAGTGGGCAGGATGAACTGCGCGGTCGGGATATAGGGAACGAACTCGAAGGCGCGCGCTTGCACCGCATCGGCGGCCTTTTTTGAAGCCGCGGGATCGGTGGCGGCAAACCACGCCTCGCGCAATTCCTCGATCCGCGCGTCCTTGGCCCAGCCAAACCAGCCGCTCTCGCCCGAACCCCGAAGCGCAAAATTGACCGCCGGGGAGGTTAGGTCGGGGCCGACGAGCCAGGTGTGGAAGATCGACCAACCGCCTTTTTCGACCGGCTCCTTCGAGGTACGACGGGTGATCAACGTTCCCCAGTCACCGGCCTGTACCTCGACATTGAGCCCGAGCTTGCGCAGCATTTCCGCGGTCAGCAGTGACTGCGAGTGCACGATGGGCTGGTCGGTGGCGTCGATGATGACGATCTTTTCGCCGTTGTAGCCGGATTCCTTGATCAGCTGCTTGGCCTTTTCGAAGTCGCGCTTACCCTTCATCGGCTCGGCGCCGACCTCGCTCGAAAGCGGCGTGCCGCAGGTGAAATAGGAATAGCAGGTGTGCCCGTTTTTTGGGTCCCCGGCGATGCCGAGCACATAGTCGTTCTGGTCGACCGTATAGAGGAGCGCCTGCCGCATCTTCGGATTGTTGAATGGGGGATGCAGGAAATTGAAGCGGATCAAACCCATCGAACCCAGCGGGTCGATATTCTCGACCTTGATGTTCTTGTTGCGCGCCAGTACGGGAATCAAATCGGGAGGCAGCTGCTCCCACCAGTCGACTTCGCCCGCCCCGAGCGCCGCCGCCGCAGTGGCCGAATCGGGAATGTAGATCCACTCCACGCGATCGACCTTGACAATCTTGCCGCCGGCCGCCCACGAAGGAGGCTCCTTGCGCGGCACGTAGTCAGTGTTCTTGACGTAAACCACTTTGCTCCCGGGAACCCACTCCTCCTTGACGAACTTGAAGGGTCCGGAGCCGATCGCCTCGGTAATGTTGGTGAAGGCATCGGTCTTGGCGATGCGCTCGGGCATGATGAAGGGCACGTTCGACGATGGCTTCGCCAGCGCATCCAGCGTCAGAGGAAATGGCCGTTTCAGCTTGAGAGTAAACGTCTTGTCGTTGACGGCCTTCCAGGCTTCGGTCACTTCCGCCAACTTCTGACCGAGCGCGTCACGCTTCGCCCATCTTTCGATCGACGCGATGCAATCGGCCGACCGCACCGGCTGCCCATCATGAAACTTGAGCCCGTCGCGAAGGGTGAACGTGTAGGTCAATTGATCCTTGCTCAGCTCATACTTGTCCACCATTTGCGGCTGGACCTGGAACTTCGCGTCCGTAGCGAACAGGGTGTCGTAGATCATGTACCCATGATTGCGCGTGATGTACGCCGTGGTGGTGATCGGATCGAGAATACGCAGATCGGCCTGCGGAATGAACTTGAGGACCTTCTGCCCCTGTGCCCATGCCGGCGCAGCACTGACAACCACGGCCAGGGTAGCGGCGCCCAGCGCGCCAAGGATTAAGCGTAGCGGTGCAGAGCGGGTGGTCATGGGCAAGGTCTCCGGGAGCGCAGACGAACCTGAACGAGAAGGATTATGCCTCACCCAACCCGGATTTCGGGATTGTCCGCGGACACGGGGTGCGGCAGGGCTATCTGGTCCCGTGGCCGCGCCGCGGGGTTGTCGTCGGAAGCATGCAGGCCTATCCATTTACGTCAGACATTGCCGCCGCCTGCACGGTTATCGTCCGCGCCCGGATGCCCTGGCGCAGCCGCTGGCGTGTCGGCCCACTGGTTCGACTTGGGTGTTGCGGGCAGCGCGTCCGGTGCACGGTCTGACTCTGAAGTTGAGGTTTTTCCGGGGTTTGACGCGGCGCTCCTGCTGGCAGCCGTTTTGACCCACTTTTTGGCCGTCCGCCGCGGGTGCGACGGTGGCACGTCACTTGCTACCGTTACAGCCTGATATGCCTCGGAAACCACCGCTCTGAAGCTGATCCGCTCTCACCCATAGGCACGCCTACCTCCCCGGCGCGCCAATCTAGGACCGTCATGGCCAAACTCCTGCTTGTCGACGATGAACCGAACGTACTCAGCGCATTGCGCCGGATGCTGCTCAATCCGGCCGCGCTACCGGCACTTCCCGATGCGCAACTGACCACGTTCACCTCGCCGATTGAGGCGCTCAAGCACGTCGCCAGTCATCCGGTCGACCTCGTGATCTCCGATTACCGCATGCCGGTAATGGACGGCGTATCGTTTCTCACGCGCGTCAAAGAACTGCAGCCGGATACGGCACGGATCATCCTGAGCGCGTGCGCCGACATGGAAGCCATCGTCCGCGCCATCAACGAGGCCGGCATTTTCCGGTTCGTAAGTAAGCCATGGTCGGACATGGAGCTGAAGTCGATGGTCGCGCAGGTGCTCACGCATCGCGAATTGCTCCTCGAAAACCGCCGGCTCGCCGATGAAATACGCTGTCAGAAGGGCGTCATCTCGCAGCAGCAGCTGGAACTGGCGCGGCTCGAAGCCGAAAGCCCGGGCATCACGCGCGTGAGCTGGACCGAGGACGGCGGCGTCCTGCTCGAGGAGTAAGGTGAGCCCGGGGCGATTATCCCGGTTTGCCTCACGCCCAGCCCAACCGTTAGCCTAGCGATGAGCGCACCCCCAATCGGTGTGGATCCCACCAAGCTCGGCGACTTCGGCTGGGCCTATGCGCTCTATGAGCTGGGGCGCACGGCCTCCAGCGGCGCGGCTCCACAGCAGGTGCGGCAGGCCATGCTCGAACACATCGTCGCCGGGTTCGATGCCCAGAGCGGATCCATCGCCCTCTGTGTCGAGGGAACCGAAGACCTGCTCGAAATCGGCGCCGGCATCGATCTACCACCCGGCGTGGTTGGCAGCCGGCTGCCGCGAGGTCTCGGCGTATTCGGCCACGTCGTGGCGACGGGCGAACCCCTGCTCATCAACGGCGATGTGGCAGAGACCGGGTTGCCCTTGCGCCTTAATGAACGCCGCGACCGCCCGACGCACTCGGCCATGTGCTGGCCGTTGCGCGTCTCCGAGCGAATCATCGGCGCGGTCGCTGTCAATCGAGCCCCTGGCAATCCCAAATACAAGATCGAAGACCTCGATCGCGGACAGGCCATGACGAGCCTGCTCGCACTGGTCATCGCCAATCACCAGATGCACGTTGAGCGTGCCAATCGGATCGTCGAATTGTCGACCCTCAACGCGACCATGCAACGCATGAACGCATTGCTCGAGGATGCGCAACAGCAGCTTGTCCAGTCCGAAAAAATGGCTTCGATCGGCCAGATCGCAGCTGGGGTGGCCCACGAAATCAACAACCCGATCGGTTACGTGCTGTCGAACTTGGGGACCCTGGACTCCTACCTGGCGCGCGTGTTCGGATTACTGCAATCCTATATCGCGGCCGATCGCCCGCCGGCCGTGCCGCCGGAAGGTACTGGCGACCAGGCCCCGGCCGAGCGCGGGAACATTGATTTCGAATTCCTGCGCAACGATATCAATGCCCTGCTCGCGGAGTCGCGCGACGGCATCCTGCGCGTCAAGCACATCGTCCAAGACCTCAAGGATTTCTCCCGCGGTGGCGTGGACGAGGCGTGGGACGTCGCGAACCTGCATGACGCGCTCGACCGTACGCTCAATATCGTACGCAACGAAGTCAAGTACAAAGCCAAGATCGAGACACACTACGGTACGTTGCCTGACGTCGAGTGCCTGCCGTCGCGGCTGCACCAGGTGTTCCTCAACCTGATCGTCAACGCCGGCCAAGCGATCGAAGCGAGCGGGAAGATCACGATCACGACCGGCAGCGGCCAGGGCGAGGTTTGGATTTGTTTCGAGGACACCGGCTGCGGCATTCCCAAGGAACACCTCAACCGCATATTCGAGCCGTTCTTCACGACCAAGCCCGTCGGGCAAGGCACTGGCCTCGGCCTATCGGTGTCATACTCCATCGTGCACCGGCACGGAGGGTCGATCGAAGTCGAGAGTGAAATCGGCGAAGGGTCTCGGTTCACCATTCGCCTGCCAGTGCGGCAGCCGCGCACGCAAGGCACCGAAATGGAGGCGACACCGCTCCGCGCGGACGCTCCAACGCCGGCACCCGAAATGCGTTAAGCCCTATCGCCGGGGTCGCTGCCGGCGGCGCCAGCCCCACGGGTTCTTGGCGCCAAGGTTATCAACGCCACTGTTCGCGGTGAGGTTCGACATGCAAAGGTCCGCGGGTCGGGCTAAGACCGGCAAACCTTCCACTCCCAAGGCGGCCGGCCGCTGCGCATGTGGGGGCGTGAAGTTCGAGATCGACTATCCCGCATTCTGGGCCTGGCATGACCATTCCGAGGCCAGCCGCCGCGCCCAGGGTTGCGCCTACGTGACGTACGTTGGTACGTGGCGCAGCCGCTTTCGCGTCTTGCAAGGATCCGAACGCATCACGCGGTTCGACGAACCGAAGACGCGCGCAAAGAGAAGCTTCTGCGCCCGATGCGGGACGCCCCTGTTCTACGAACGTGCGAGCGCGCCCAAATGGGTGAACATTCCCCGTGCCCTGTTTTCGGGACGCACGGGCCGTGAGCCGCGCTACCACTTGTGCATCGAACAGCAAGTGGATTGGGCTTATACGGGAGAGCCTCTGACGCCGCTGAAGGATTACCCCGGTGTGATGTGGGTCCGGCCCAAGCGAAAGAAAAGCGGAGAGCTGCTCGAGCTCCAACCCGCCGGCATCGCGTACCCGGTCATCACATCTCGACCGTCGGGTTAGCGCTGCCGTGACGGACGGGACGGGAGTGGGGATCCATCGGCAACCGGTGCCGCCCTGCCCGGCGCATCCTCGGTCACGCCGCCGCCGAGAACCTGTTGCCTGAGCCAAACCTTCACGTCCGCGGCAAGGCGTACAACCGCAGGGTTGGTCGGATCGCGTGGGCGCTCAAACTCGACCGTCTTGATCTCCGCGATGCGCCCCGGACGCGGCGCCATGATGGCGATGCGGTCCGATAGCTTGATCGCCTCGTCAATGCTGTGCGTCACGAAGATGACGGTCTTGGGTTCCCGTTGCCATATTTTCAGCAACTCGTCCTGCATGTACTCGCGGGTCTGGACATCAAGCGAGGCGAAAGGCTCGTCCATCAGCAGAATCGACGGATTGACCGCCAGCGCCCGCGCGATGCTCACCCGTTGCCGCATCCCGCCCGATAGCTCGCCCGGATAGCGCGACTCGAAGCCACGCAGGCCGACCAGACCAATGTAATGGTCGACCAGCCGGCCCTGCTCCGGCTCGGGCACGTGTTTGCGACGTCAATCCGTAGCGAACGTTCTGCAGCACCGTGTACCATGGAAACAACGCGTATTCCTGGAACACCACCGCGCGCTCCCAGCCTGGCGCGGTAATGGCCTCGCCGCCGACCCGGAGCTCACCGCGTGTCGGCTGCTCAAATCCCGCAAGCAGGTTGAGCAACGTGGTCTTTCCGCACCCGCTCGGTCCTACGATCGAGAAGAATTCGTTGCGCTCGACCTGCAAATTGACGTCGAGCAGCGCCAGCAGTGGCTCGCCCTTGATCGAGAAGTGCACCTTGCTGACATGCGCGACATCGACTTGCATCATGATGGGCCCGCCAGCGGAGCGCTACTGCCGCTTGTACCAGGGCATCGCCAAGCGCGCCGCCTGGCGCATCAGATAGTCGAGCAGCAGCCCGAGAGCGCCAATGAGCACCATGCCGAGCAGGATGTAATCGCTGCGGAACAGCGTCCGGGCGTTGTTGATCAGGTAGCCCAGGCCGCTCGGCGCGGCCACCAGCTCGCCGGCAACCAACGCCATCCATCCGATCCCGAGTCCGACCCTCATCCCGGTGAAAATATGCGGCAGCGCCGCCGGGAGCACGACCGTGAGGAACAGTTCCCTGGGGCGTGGCACCGAGGCTCAGACCCGCCCGTACGAGGTACGTGATCGACGTCACGCGCGCCGGCCATCGAATTGAGCACGATCGGAAAGAACGCGGCCAGAAAAATGATGTAGACGATCTGCATGTCGCCAATGCCGAACCAGAGAATGCTCAGGGGAATCCAGGCAAGCGGCGGGATGGGTCGAATGAACTCGAGCAGCGGGTCAACTGCAAACCGAAACCGCTCCGACCACCCCATCGCCAGGCCCAGCGGCACGCCCAATAGGCGTCGCCGCGCCAACCGCCAACAGTACCCGGCTAAGGCTGGCGAAGATGTGCGTGAAAAGGACTCCCCGTGCCAGCAGATCGGCCGCGGCCGAAATCACTGCCGTCGGCGGCGGCATCATTACGTCGAGTTGCGGATTGATGCGTTCCCCAAAAATGCTCACCACCTCCCACACGGCGATGAACGCCAGGAGCAGCCAGAGGCGCGTCAGGCGCGACAGCGCCCGACGCCAGCGGGTGGGCGCAGTGGCACCATCGACGCGGCAAGCGCGCGCAAGCGCCTCAGGGTCAAGCGGCGCGCGCCCCTCGACCGCCGGTCCGGACGGCGCGCGCGGTGCGTTGCCAGCCGCTGCGCTCGCCAGCCCGGCGTCCCATATCGTCCGGGACGGCGGCGTGGCGATGGGCTCGGCCGGACTCATGGCTGGTACGTCTTGCCCTTAAACGTCCACGCCTTGCTGAGTTCGCCCGGTTCAGGAAATGCCGCCGGGCCTTGCAGCAGTGCGGCGCCATACGGCTTGTAGGGCAGATTGCCGACCCCTCCGAAGTCCCTCGGCAGGAATGAGGGGCGCTCGGGAACCTTCCAGCCGAGCTTGTCGAAGGTCGCATCCATGTAGCGGGTATGGCGCACCGTCTGCCAGTCGAGGTTGGTGACCCGGTTCTTCGACGCACCGGTCTCGTAGGCCCAGTCGCTGATGCGCGCCTCTTCCTTCGGCCAGATGCCATTCGGGTCGTCGTAGGGGTAGTAGACGGTGGGCTTGGGCCAGAACAGGTAGCGCTCGGTCATCTTGTCGATGAGGCCACGCCCCAGGCGCCCGTATTCCGGCCGGCTCACGAGCGAGCGAACCGCCTCATCGGGATTCGCCTTGGCCCACAGGACAGCCTCCATGAAGGCGTCGGTAATGAGTTGGACGACGTCGGCCGCGTTGTCCTCGATCTCCCGGCGACAGTAATAGTAGCCGCTGTAGATATAGTAGGGATCGAGCGTCTCCAGCAGGCGCGTGACCTTCAGCACTTCCGTCGAATAGGAGACATGGGGCTCCCAGATCGTGTACACGTCGACGCCTTTGGGGCCCGTGGCCAGATCACCCGGCGGCATGCTGCGCAGCGTGTAGTCTTCCTCCGGTTTGAGGTCGAGATAGTGCGCCGCGGCAATGAATCCGAAATGATTCGTCGAGCCGGTGGTCGTCCCGACCACGGCGGGTCGCTTCAGCACTTTGGCGCCCTTGAGGTCGGCCAGGCTCTTCAGCGGCGAGTCGAGCGGAACCGTCGCCGCATGCGTCAACCCCGGCGAATGCACGGCCAGTGCGCGGAGCGGGACTTTGTTGCTGATCAACGCGAGCACGCCGAGCGCACCCGTGCTCGCGATCTGGATCCGCCCGGGAATGAACGCCTCATTGGAAAAACCGGCCGCGACAAAGGTCTTCCAATCGGTGTCGATGCCGCGTTTCTCCAGCAGCTTTTGCGTCTGCATGACGTGTCCGACCATCTCTTGGCCGGACCACACGACAATCCAGGCCGCATTGATCGGCCACCAGCCCTTGCTTTGCAACCACTGCTTGGATTTCGCCGAGATCTGTTCGTACGGCAGCGGCCAGCCCCAATCGGTGAAGCGTTGCCCGGCCATCGCCACCGCCGGGGAACCGCCCGGCTGCGCCGTAGCGGGGGTCGCGGCGACCAGATCGCCGACGAGCAGGCCACCCGCGGCCTTGACGAGGTTGCCCAGAAACTTGCGCCGCCGGCGCCCAGCGGCAGCTTCAACCGTCGCGACGCGCGCGCACTCACTCGATTTCGACTCGTCCATTACCTTTTCTCCTGGCCGCCGTTTGCGGCGCTATCGTTCGCCCGACCGCGGCGCACAAACCCGCGCACATCTGCCCGGATCGGTCCGCCACTGCGGATTTGACGTTATCCCTGAGTTGCAGCAGTACCTAGTGCCACAATAGACTTACCCTCCGGTACAAGATTCGTTCGAACGCTTTGTCGAACCATTTATTCTTGGCCAAGCGACGAAACCAGGGCGTTGCGCGCGAACGCTTGCGCGGTGCGGAGTCCAACGCGGTGCGATTTGCCAGGCGATGCAGTATGTAGAACTGATAGCCTTCCGCAGTCGACATTTCCAGGAACTGGAAGCCACGCCACTCCCGGCATTCCAGGAGCAGCGGGCCGTGCTCGTACTGGTACCACGCGCAAAACTCCTCGCGCCAATCCTCCGGCGTCCAGACCCCGACCGAAAAGATCCAAGGCCCCGCCTCGGGCCCGCAACGGCCACTGCCGAAGAGCGGGCTTACCCGTCGTTCGACGACACCCCTGGGGGCTCGGCCTTCTTCGCAAAGAATGGCACAGCCTCGGTTGTCGTCCTGGACCAGGCACTCGGCAGCCCCTCGCGCATGGGTCGCGAGCGCCTCGACCTCTTTGGTCTTCACCAGGGGCGACTGCCAA
This sequence comes from uncultured beta proteobacterium, assembly GCA_963777455.1. Taxonomy (GTDB): domain Bacteria; phylum Pseudomonadota; class Gammaproteobacteria; order Burkholderiales; family Casimicrobiaceae; genus PALSA-1003. The sequence continues at coordinate 69,930 of CAVZQQ010000003.1, read as the reverse complement.
ATGAGCATGAAGGTGTCTTGGGCTCGGTGACGCGCCGGCGACGTGAAAACCGCGGTGCCTCGCGTGATGCACGCTGATGTTACCGCCGCCGCGGCGCGAACGTGGATGACGTCGGAACCTTATGCGACGGCGCAGGCAGCCGAATTCTCGGGTTCGAACCCGGCGCATGATTTGCGGCTTGGGACATTTGCTTGTTCAGTTGGGACAGTCAGCGCCGCGGATCGGGCATTCCCTTGGCTGCAGATGCGGGCCTGGGCTGCCGACAGCGCTGGCTGCTGCGCGCCGGCGGCGCGCGTCCCGGGACGCTTGACTCGTGCGCGTCGCGCCAAGCCGACGGGCTGCACCCGAAGGCTTGCGTGAACCAGCGCGTAAACGCCGCCGTCCCGGAAAACCCCACCAGGTTCGCCACCGAGCAGATGGACCGGCGGCTACGCAGCAAGCGCGTCGCCATTTCCGTGCGCACCTCCGCCAGGACCGAGGAGAAGGATTCGCCGCTCTCGCTCAAGTAGCGGTGCACGGTCCTGCGATCGACCCCGAGGCCCCGCGCGATGCTCGCGGTGCTGCAGCGGCCGCCGGAAATGGACACGCGGATCAACTCGCGAACCTTCTCTCCCGCGGACGCGGTTTGGTGCTCCATCATCGAATCGAGATAGCGGTGCGCGTAGCGCGCCAGCATCGCATCGGACATGGCTAGCGGCGCATCCAGGTCGACGGCCGGGAACACGATGCCGTTGCAGTCCTGTTCGAAGGCGACGTGGCATTGGAAAAACCGCTGATGGCCGACAACGTTCTTGGGGGCCTGGTGTTCGAAGCAGATGCGATGGGGCTGCCAGTGCGCTCCCGCGAGGCGGCACAGGATGCGAAAGAATGCGCCCACCGACAACTCCGTTACCTGCCGGACGCGAGCCATCCCGGGCGACCTGACCTCCAGGCTCAGCACCGCGATGCCGCGCTGCTCCTCCAGACGCAGCGCCAAGGACTCGTTGTGCACCGGGAGGTATTGCACGAGCGATCCGAGCGCCGCGCGCAAGTCCGGCTCCTGGTGAATGACGATGCCAAGGGGTCCCAGAATGCCGAGGTCGCGCGACTCGGCCAGGCGCAGGCCAAAGTCGTCGACCTGCGCCGCCTCGGCGGAGCGCTCGAGCAGTTCCGCGAACGCCAGGGCCGCAATCCGGGCATCGAGGTCATGCAGCGCGGATAGCTCCAGTCCAACCGACGCCACCAGCTGCTCGGGCGCCAGGCCCAGGGACCGCGCCAGCGGCGCGTAGCCAGTGAGAATCTGACTGCGGGCAAGATAGGGCATGTGGAACGGCGACGCGCTTTCCCAGGATGGTAATCCAATGTCCCAGATTGTAAAGACGGGGCGTCCCGTTGCTCCGAGAATCGCTCCTACCATCCCCGTCAACCGGAGTCCGCCATGCATTTCTTTGACGATTCGCTCCTCCCGGAAAACCAGGAGAAGCTGGTGATTCAGGTCGCGCCCTACGGCCCGGAGTGGCTGCCATCGGATTCCGACGACATCCCGGTGAGCATGGACGAGCAAGTCCAGAAGGCGGTGGACTGCTTCAACGCCGGTGCGACCGTCCTGCATGTGCACGTGCGCGAGGCGGACGGACGCGGCTCGAAGCGCATGTCTACCTTCAATGAGTTGCTCGCGCGCCTGCGCGCCGCGGTCCCGAGCATGCTGCTCCAGGTTGGCGGCTCGATTTCCTTTGCGCCCGAGGGCGCGGGGCAGGCGGCCAAGTGGCCCGGGATCGACACCCGACACATGCTCGCCGACCTTGACCCGCAGCCCGACCAGGTGACCATCGTCATCAATACGAATCAAATGAGCTTGACCGAGCTCATGTCCAAGGACGACATCCGGGGCACGAGCCTCGAGAAGGCGGAATACTTCAACGCCTACCAGGAAATGGTGACCGAGGCGCCGCCGTCGTTCGTCCTCGAGCATCTCAAGCGCCTGGTGGCCAAGAATATCCAGCCGCACTTCATGATCGGCACGGTCCACCAGTTGGAGGCGGTCGAACGCTTGATCCGTGCCGGCGTGTATACCGGGCCGCTGGTGCTCAACCACATGGCGCTCGGGGGCGGCTACGCCGGCCGCAATCCGTCCGACCTGATGGAGTTCGTGCGCCGGGTTCCCGACGGCGCGGTGCTCACCATCGAGTCACTGATGCGCACGGTCCCCCCAATTTGCACCATCGCCATTGCCCTGGGCCTGCACGTTCGCGTCGGTGTCGAAGATAACCTGTGGCGGCGCAAGGGCGAGCGCTTCACGTCGGTGCAACAGGTCGAGCAAATGGTACGTATCGCGCGCGAGCTCGGGCGCGACGTGGCCAGCGGCGAGGAGGCGCGCAGCATCTACAAGATCGGTAAGTACTATCGCAACGAAGACGACGCCCTGGCCCAGCTGGGCTGGCCGCCGAATCGGCACCCCGGGCAGCGCGGCTTCCTGGTGCACGGACTCGAGATGCCGCCGCCGGCGCTGGATAATCCGCACGCTGCCGCGCCCGGGGCGCTGGCAGCCCTCGCCCGCTGCTAGCCGCTCCGGTGCCAAGCCGCCGTCGCCGCTTAGGCCGAGAGCGTCATCTCGGTGCCGGCAAAGCGAATGCGCAGGTGGTCGATATCCGCGCGCGTCGAGAGAAAGCCGATGAGCTCGGCCAGCGGCGTGCTGCGGAAGCGGCATTCCGGTGCGGGATCGCGCAGCGCGGCGACGAGCTTGGGCTCGTAGAACGCCGCCAGGAGCACATCCTCATCACCCGCCGCGGCGCCGAGTTCGGCGCGCAGCCGCGGCACCCATGGCGCCAGTTGCTCGGCGGGCGACCCGGTCACCACGTCCTCGGGGCGGATGTTGGCGCGCTCGAGAAACGCGTCGGCCGGGTTGGCGGCGAGCCGGCCGTAATAGCCCATCGCATATTTGCGGATCTCGTCGGGAATGGTCTTGTAGCGCTCGCGCTGCACGACATTGAGCGTCGCCTGGGTAACGAGATACTGGGCAAAGGGGCTCACCACAATCGGGTAGCCCAGGTCGCGCCGCACCTGCGCGACTTCCTCCAGGATCTCCGGCAAGCGATGGGTGAGTTGCATCGTCTCGAGCTGGTAGCGCAGGTTCGACACCATGCCACCCGGGATCTGGTGCTCGTAGAGCGCCGGATCATAGGTCGCAATCGCCCCGCGCGGCTTGCCCTCGCGCTCGCACAGCCAGTCGAAATAGCCCGCGACCTCCGAGAGCGCGCTGCTATCGAGCGCGGTGGCGAAGCCCAGACGCTGGGCGCGCGCGCCGATATCCTCGGTCGCCGGCAGCGACGCGCCGTTGGCGAGCGGCTGCGTGGCGGTATAGCCCAGCGCGAAGCCGCTTTGCATCGCGATCTCGTACACCTCGGGCGCGAGGCCCGACTGGCAATGCGAGTGCAGTTGCAGCGGAATGGCCCCGGCGACCTGCACGACCGCGGGAAACAGCGTGCGGCCCCGCTCCGGGGTGAGCAACCCGGTCGGGTCCTTGATCGAGATGAAGTCGACGTCAAGCGCGGTCAACTCGCGGGCGCGCTCGACGTAGTACGCGTCGGTGTGCACCGGCGACAGGGTATAGGTCATCATGGCGTTGACCTTCATCCCCGCCTCGTGACCCGAGCGAACCGAGGACACGATGTTCCGGTTGTCGTTGAGTGCGTCGTAAACGGTCAGCACCTGGATGCCGCGGCCGGCAAGCGCCCGCGAATTGAGCGCTACGATGTCGTCGGGAAAGAGCTCAAAGGTGTACAGGCTCTGGCCGCGCGTCAGGGCGTCGCAGGGCGTGGCCAAGTGGGTGCACAGCAGCCCCATGCGCTGCCAGGGGTTCTCCTGCAAATAGCGCACGCAGACGTCGAACACCGCCCCGCCCATGATGTTGATGAAGCGGTAGCCGACGCGGTCGATCGCCGCCAGGATGGGCGTCATCATCGCCGTGGTCATCCGGGTCGACCACAGGCACTGGTGCGCGTCGCGCAGCGTGACGTCGATGAAATCGAAGCGGCGCTGAGGCGGGATCGCGGCGGAGCGAGCGGTCACGCGATCCTCATGAGCTTGTCTTCCGGGCGGCCGGTGGGCACGGCCCGGGCGGGCGGTAGCCGCGACGGCGGTTCATTCGGGCCGCAGCAGGACCAAGGGCTGGTCCATTTCGACCAAAGCTGCGTCGTCGACGAGCACCCGCGCGATCACACCGCGCGCGCCTGCAGGAATCGAGGTCAGCAGCTTCATGACTTCGATGATGCATAGCGTTGTACCCGGCTCGACTTTTTGTCCGACCTCGACGAACGGCGGCCCCCCGGGTTCGGCCGCGCGATAGAACGTCCCGAACATGGGTGAGCGAATGACGGTGCAGTCGTCGGGCCACCCTGCCGGCTCGGGCGTCGGGATCGTCGGGGCCGCGCCCGGGACCGTCACCACGGGTGCCGGGCCCGGCACCCCGCCCTTGCGGCGCCGCAATTCGATCTCGATGGCACCGACCTTGAGACGGAATTCGGAGAACTGCTCGGCCGACTTGATCAGCTCGACAATCCGGCGTAGATCGTCGTAGGTTAGATTGGGGTCGGACAAAAGCGGCTCCACGACACGGGCGGGCGGCGGTCTGCGATCGGCGCAGCGCCGCAGGCCTCGCACCGGGCCCTGTCGTGGGCATCATTGCACGATGCATAAAAACATTGCAAGCTGAGGGCATGGAAGTAGGAGCGGACATGGCCGACCCCGTCATCATCACCGTGGCCATTACCGGCGCGCTGCCGCGCAAGAAAGACAACCCGGCGCGTCCCAGTCACGGTCCCGGAGCAGGTCGAATCGACCCACGAGGCATTCGAGGCGGGTGCCTCGCTGGTGCACATCCACGTGCGCAACGCGGACGAGTCGCCCGCCTCGGACCCTGAGTTGTACGGGCAGGTGCAGGAAGGGGTGCGCAAGCATTGCCCGGGCATGATCATCCAGTTCTCCACCGGCGGCCGCGGCCGCGAGGCGCACAAGCGCGGGGCGATGCTCTACCTCAAGCCGGACATGGCCTCGCTCGCCACTGGCTCGGTTAACTTTCCGACGGGGATCTACGAAAACCCGCCGGACTTCGTCGAAGGCCTGGCCAAGACGATGCTCGACAACGGCGTCAAGGCGGAAGTGGAAGTGTTCGACCTGGCCATGCTCTACAACGCGGCCAGCCTGGTGAAGAAAGGGCTGCTCAAGAGCCCACCGCACGTGCAGTTTGTGCTCGGGATACCCAACGCGATGCCGGCGCGCCGCTCGATTTTTGACTTCCTGCGCAGCGAAATCAAAGCCGTGCTCCCCGGCGCCACCTGGGTCGCGGCGGGCATCGGCAGGCACCAGTGGGAGGTCAACCAATGGTGCCTGGAAACGGGGGGCCACTGTCGCACCGGCCTCGAGGACAACCTGCGCCTCGGGCCCGATCGCCTGGCGGCGAGCAACGCCGAACTGGTGACCAAGATCGTCGATGCCTGCGCAGGCTTCGGCAGGCGACCCGCCACCGCGACCGAGGCACGCCAGATCCTGGGTCTCGCAACGGCGAATTGAGCTCCCACATACGCATTTCGCGCGGCGCGGCGGCCCTCGCCCGGCCGCGGCGTTCCGCCATGCAGCCCAGTCGATGCAACCGTCCTGCGCTCAGAGACGGCCGTTGACCAAACCCGAAGGAGGAGCAGAGCCATGCCGACTACCCAGAATCCCCTTGTGCCCGCGCCGACAGACATCCGCAAGGTCGCCATGGCCAGTGCCATCGGCTGCACCATCGAGTGGTACGACTTCTTTCTCTACAACACCTTTGCGGCGCTGGTCTTCAACAAGCTTTTCTTCCCGTCGTTCGATCCCCTGGTCGGCACGATGCTCGCGTACGCCACCGCGCTGGTGGGCTTCATCGCACGGCCCATCGCCGGCATCGTGTTCGGCCATTTCGGTGATCGCATCGGGCGCAAGAAGATGCTGATCCTGACGCTGCTGATCATGGGCATCGGCACCTTCCTGATCGGCTTGCTACCGACCTACGAGAGTATCGGCCCCTGGGCGGCGGCACTGCTGCTCGTGCTGCGCATCGCCCAGGGCCTGGGCGTCGGCGGCGAATGGGGCGGCGCCGTGCTGATGGCGGTGGAGCATGCGCCCGCAGGGCGCCGCGGCTTCTACGGCAGCTGGCCGCAGATGGGCGTTCCCGCGGGGCTCGCGCTGGCGACCGGCATGGTCGCCCTCTTCTCCTCGCTGCCGGGCGACCTGTTCCTGCAATGGGCGCTGGCGGATTCCGTTCCTGCTCAGCATCTTGTTGGTCGCGGTGGGCATCTACATCCGCCTCAAGCTGCTGGAGACGCCTGCCTTCACCCGGGTGCAGCAGACGCAGACCGTGGTCCGCCGTCCCATTCCTGGACCTCGTCCGCAACCATCGCCGGCAGGTCCTGCTCGGCATGGGGTGCCGGTACATCGAAGGGGTCGCCTTCAACATCTACGGCGTATTCGTCATCACCTACCTGGTAACTACGCTCAAGCTGCCGCGCACCACGGCGTTGCTCGCGGTCACGGTCGCCTCGCTCGTGATGTTGATCTTCCTGCCGGCCTTCGGGCGCTTGTCGGATACGCTGGGGCGGCGCCGGGTCTTCGGCGCGGGCGCGTTGCTCACGGGGCTGCTCGCCTTTCCCGCCTTCTGGGTGATGAGCGCGGCCGGCGGCGATGCGGTGCTCATCGCCGCTGGCAATCATCATTCCGTTCGGTATCGTCTACGCAGCCGTGTACGGGCCCGAGGCGGCGCTGTTCTCCGAGCTGTTCGACACGCGCGTACGCTACAGCGGGATCTCCTTCGTCTACCAGTTCTCAGGGATCTTCGCGAGCGGCCTCACGCCAATCATCGCCACCGCGCTGCTCAAGCAGGGCAACGGGCAGCCTTGGCTGGTTGCAACTTACATGCTTATCGTGGGCGTAATCAGCGCGCTCTGCGCCTGGGCGCTGCGCGAGACCGCGCAGGTCGACATCATCACGGCATCGGAGCGGCTGGTGGCGACCAAGCCGGTGGCGTGAACGGGCGCTGCGTCGCGCCTGCCGCCGCGCGGCGCGGCGGCAGGCGGTCGCGAAAGTTCGCGTGCTGCTGAACCTGCAGGGGCGTGTCGCCCTGGTGACCGGCGCGGCTAGCGGGATCGGTGCGGCCATCGCCACCCAGCTCGCCGCCGAAGGCTGTGTCGTCTACCTGGGGGACACCAATGCCGAAGGCGCCCAACGGGTCGCCGCGCAGTGCGTCGGCGGCGGTCACGTCCTCACACTCGACGTCGGCGAGCCCGCACGCTTTGCCGCGGCCGCCGCGGCGATCGTCGGCGAGCACGGTCGCCTCGACATCCTGGTCAACAACGCCGGCATTCTCAAGACCAGTTCGGTGATCGACGCCACCCTCGCCGACTGGGACGAAGTCTGCCGGGTCAACCTGTCAGGCGTCTATTACGGCTGCAAAGCAGTCCTGCCGACCATGGTGGCGCAGCGCTCCGGACGGATCGTCAATGTCGCGTCGGTATCGGCCGAACGCGGCGGTGGCGTGTTCGGTAACGTGCTCTACGGCACCACCAAGGCGGGGGTGGTGGCCTTCACCAAGGGCTTCGCCCGCGAGCTCGCGCCCTTCGGCATCACCGTCAACGCCGTTGCCCCCGCCGTGACGGGCACGGCGATGACCAGTCCGATGCTCACCCCGGAGCGCAGCGACCAGGCACTGGTCCGGATTCCGCTGGGCCGCTTCGCGGCGACGGCGGAGATCGCGAACGTCGTGGTCTTCCTCGCCTCCGACGCGGCTCCTACGTGACCGGCGAGACGATCGCCGTAGACGGCGGATTTCTCACGCGCTAGTTGCAGGCCGCACCTACCTGGGCGCGGCGCGCAACGCCTGCGCCTTGCGCACGCGCGGTGCCGAGTCGATCCACCGCGGGCGCATCACGGCGCCCTTCTGCGCTAGAATCACCGCTGCAGGTGCCCGCCGCGGCTTCTTCGCGGTGGGTGAAACGGGAATGCGGTGCCCCGCTCGCCTGGCGAGCGACAAGCCGCGGCTGCCCCCGCAACGGTAGGCCGGAGTGGATCGTCCATTCACGCCACTGTCCAAGTCCGACGGGAAGGCGAACGATCAAGACCGGCGAGCCCGGAGACCGGCCTGCGCCCGATCGGGCGCGTGGCAACGCGCGCGCGATCGGATGAGCGCAACGCAGGCTCCGCTGCCTGTTCCCGACGCAGCGGCTAGGAGGTTTCGCGTTGCTCCGATGAACCGCCGTGCGGGGTTGCACGGCAGAACGCGGAGCCATCTCATGTCCCGTAACGCATCGCAGTTCCATGGCGGGCGCCAAGCGCTCCCCAGGCTTTTGCTCGCCTTGGGTTTGACCCTTCCCACGCCCGTGCCCGCACAACCGGCCGGGCCAATCGGCGCCGACACGCTGCTCCCGCCCATTGTGGTGACCGCCTCGCGCACCGAGCAGTCGCTGCTCGATCTGCTGGCCGATGTCACCTGGATCGGCCCGGAGGAAATCGCCCGCAGCGGCGTCGACAGCCTCGCGCAGCTCCTGCAGCGCCAGCCGGGCGCCGAAATCGTGACCAACGGCGGCCCCGCCTCGACCTCGGGCGTGTTCCTGCGCGGCGCGAACTCGACCAGACGCTGGTGCTCGTCGACGGCATGCGCATCGACTCGTCGACCACCGGCACGCGCAGCGCTGGAGGCGATCCCGCTGTCACAGATCGATCATATCGAGATTCTGCGCGGGCCCGCGTCGAGCCTGTACGGCGCGGATGCAATCGGCGGCGTGATCCAGATCTTTACGCGCCAGGGCGCGTCGGGCTTAACCGCCAACGCCTCGGTCGGCTATGGAACGTATAACACCACCGACGTCACGGCCGGCGTCGGCGGCGGCGCTGCCGGGCTGCGGCTGTCTGCGCAGGCGGACGCGCGCCGCAGCAACGGCTTCAACGCGATCGCCAACCCCAGCAATCCGCTCTACGAGCCGCTGGACGACGGCTACCGGTCAGGCGAGCGTGAGCGCCGGCGGAACGTGGACCTACGCGCCCGACCAGCAGCTGGCGGCACAGTTTCTGCGCAGCCGGTTGAATGCGCAATTCGACAACGGCGACAGCTACGACAATCGCACCATCACCACCCTTGAAAGCTGGCAGCTCTCGTCCAATAACCGCGTGACCCCGTTCTGGATATCCCGCCTCACGGCCGGCAACGGCAGCGATGATTCGGTGTCCGAGTCCGCGTTTGGCAACGCCCCGTTTCTCACCAACCAGCATCAGTACGCGTGGCAGAACGATTTCACCCTGCCCCTGGGCCTGTTGACGATGGCCGCGGAGCGCCTGGAGGAGCGGGTGTCGACCGACCCCGAATTCCCCGTCAACGCGCGCAACACCAATTCCGCCCTGGCCATCTACCAGGTTCGAGACGACGACGCAGGCGCTGCAGGCGAATCTCCGTGTCGACGACTCCAACCAGTACGGCTCTCACACCACCGGCGCGATCGAGTATGGCTACCGGCTGGCGTCGCAATGGCGCCTCGTCGCGAGCTACGGCACAGCGTTCAAGGCGCCGACGTTCAACGACCTCTACTATCCGGGATTTTCCAACCCGAACCTGGTGCCCGAGACCTCGCGCAATGTCGACGGCGGTGTCTACGGCAACGGCGCGACCGGCAGCGCGCAATGGCAATTGCACGCGCTCGGTTGGTACGACCGCGTCGGCGATCTGATCGTGTTCGAGTGCGACGTCAATTTCAACTGCGCGCCGCAAAACGTCGCCGCGGCGCGGCTCAAGGGGATCGAATTCGGTGGCACGCTGACGTGGTACGCGACCCAGATTCGCGGCTCGCTCGATTTGCAGTCGCCGCGCGATGCAACGACCGGCCTGCAATTGCCACGGCGCGCGCTGCGCCACGGCGCGTTCGGCGTCACCCAGCAAGTCGGACCGCTGAGCCTGGGCGCCGAGCTTGTCGCCTCCTCGCTGCGTTATGACGATGCCGCGAACACGATCAAGATGGGTGGCTACACGATCGTCAATCTGACGGCGGAATGGCCCCTCGGCCAGGGCCTGTCGCTATTCGCCCGTGGCGACAACGTATTCGACAAGAACTATCAGCTTGCGGCAGACTACGCGACCGGAGGCGCCCAGGTATTCGTCGGCGTGCGCTGGCAGTTGCAGTGACCACGCCGCGGCCGTGAGTTCTGGCGCCACGCTTGCCGGCGGTGACCCGGCCTGGAATCGACCCAGGAAAAACGGGCCGCTTACGACCCGTTTCCCTTAGTCATGACGGCAACGCGCCGCCTGGTCAGCCGCTCCCAGTCTAGTGGGTCATCATCGAAGACGGACTGGTGAGGTAGAAGGCGATGCTGATGATGATGAGATAGGCAAGCAGGATCAGCGTCCAGCCGAAATTCTGGCGGATAACCTCGCCCTCGTTACGCACGAACCGGCTGGTCGAAACCCCTACGCTCGCGGTCTGCGGCACGCCCGGCTTGCCGATCTTCGCCCCGACCGAATTCGGCGTCGGCAGGAGCAAGGGAGGCATTCCCAGCTGCACCCCGACGAGGGCCTGGAACTGGCCAAACATGGCATTGGTCGCAGCCCCGCGAAGGGCATCCATGCCTGGAGTAATTGGCCCCCCCTGAGGCCGGACCGATCTGCTGAGTGAACATCGTCCCTGCTCCCTTGATCACCTTATCCGACGACTGACCAGGTCGTGGTCTCAGCCGGGACAATACCGGCGGGAAGTCTGCAATAACGGCCGGCGCTTGGCGGCCGGCCACAGAAGGTCGTGCAGCGCACCATGGCCGGCGTCGCTTCAGGGGGGCAGGTTGCCGCTGCCCCGAGCATCGGCACGCCACAGCCGGGGCGCGGCCGAAGGATCCGTGCGCCAGTGGCCATGACCGGCGGGTTCCCGGTAGGATCGGGTCCAGTCCACCAGGAGACAACCCATGACCCTCTCTCGCCGCAGCCTTATCGTCCTTATTACCGGTTTCACTCTTGGCCTCAGCGGCCTCGTGCGTGCGCAGGACGTGCTGCGGGTTGCCACCGACGCAACCTTTCCGCCCTTCGAGTACAGCGAAGGCGGCAAGCGCGTCGGCTTCGACGTGGACCTCATCGAGGCCATCGCCAAGGTGCTCAACAAGCGAGTGGAATGGACCGACATCGACTTCAAGGGCCTCATACCGGGCTTGCTCGCCAAGCGTTACGACGTCGCCGCATCGGCGATCTACATCACCGACGATCGCAAGAAGGTAGTGGATTTCAGCGATTCCTACTATCCCGGCGGCCTGGTCATCATGACCGCCAAGGGCGACAAGCGTATCCAGGGACCCGACGATCTGAAAGGCAAGAAGGTTGCGGTGCAGGTCGGAACCAAGTCGGTGAACTTTCTGAAGGACAACTTCCCCACCGTTGAGCGCATCGAGGTCGAGAAGAACCAGGAGATGTTTCAGCTGGTCGAGGTCGGTCGCGCCGACGCCGTGGTCACCGGCAAACCGGCGGCCAAGTTGTATGCGCGAACCCGCGGCACGCTGCAGGTCGTCGACACGCCGCTGACGGTCGAGGAGTATGGCTACGCCGTGCGCAAGGATGAGCCCGACCTGCTCGCACAGATCAACGCCGCGCTGAAGAAACTGAAAGCCGACGGGACGTACCAGCAACTGGTCAACAAGTACCTGTGACCGGCCGGCGGCAGGGGACGAACCATGGACCTCGATTTTTCTCCCGTCCTGGCCGGCTGGCGTGAGCTGGCGCATGGCACCCTGGTCACCGTCGAAGTCACCGTCGGCGCCATCGCGCTGGGCTGCGTCATCGGCCTGCTGATCGGCCTGGGGCGACTCGATTCGAAGCGCCGCGTCGTGTACGGCGCGTGCACCGCCTACGTCGCGTTTGTCCGTGGCACGCCGCTGCTGGTGCAGCTGTTCATCTGGTTCTTCGGCCTGCCCTATCTGGGCATCAACCTGCCGGCTTTTTTCTGCGGCGTGGTGGGCATGGGCATGTACAGCGGCGCCTACGTGTCCGAGATCGTGCGCGGGGCCATCCAGTCGGTCGCCCGCGGGCAGATGGATGCCGCGCGCTCGCTGGGCATGCCGGAAGCGCATGGCCATGCGCCAGGTCATCGTGCCGCAGGCGGTCATCCGCATGATCCCGCCACTGGGCAACGAGTTCATCGCCCTGATCAAAAACTCTTCCCTGGTGTCGCTGCTTACCATCGCCGACTTGATGCACGAGGGCCAGAAGATCATCAGCGTGTCCTACCGCTCGCTCGAGGTCTATATCGCGGTCGCGCTCGTGTATTTTGTCCTGACCAACCTTACCGGGCTGGCGCTGCGGCAGACCGAACGCAGGCTCGGGGTCGGCGGACTCGTGCAATGAGGTAATGAGCGCTTGAGCGCCGGGGGCCGGCCGATGCACCTCTTGAGCAACCGCCATCACTACGGCGCCGCGGCACAGGCATTCCACTGGGTCACGGTCATCCTGGTGATCGCCGCGTACACGCTCAGTCCGGGTGGCTCTGAAGACCAGGTCTACTCCGCGGCCCGTGATTTCACGCGCCGGATACACGAGACGCTGGGCATCACGGTAGGCCTGCTGACGCTCCTGCGGTTGGTATGGCGAACGCTGGACACGACACCGGACGACCCACCGATGCCTGGGGTGATGCGTAACGCCGCGCTGATCGTGCGCGTCGGCCTTTACGTGCTCCTGCTCGCGGTGCCGCTTAGCGCGATCCTCGGCGCGTGGCTCGAGGGCCACCCGCTGACCCTGGTGCTGCTGGGCGACCTGGCGCCGCCGCTGCGTTCTGCGCACGATGCAGGACAACGAATTGCCACCCTCCACACCTATCTCGGCGATACCATTCTTTGGGTCGCCGGGCTGCACGCCGCAGCCGGTTTGTTCCATCACGTCTTCTTGCGCGATCGCGTCTTGCGATCCATGCTTCCGTACCGGGACTGACGTGCGCGGCACCGCCATGCAGCGAGTTGAGGCGGGACGCCGGATCAGCATGACTGTCAGTTGCTGGCCCCGGCAATCAGACCGTGACGCGGCGCGACGACCGATGCCGTGCATCTTTAACTGCAAGGGTCGGCGCAAATCGCGCACGCGCCGGGTGTGCCTGCTACGACCAGTCCGGTGGCGCCTTTGCCTTGCCGCGTTGCTCGGACTGTTGCTCGGCGACCCAGCGAGCGCCGACGAAACACCGGCCGGGGACAGCCCTGCCTTACCGCCAGGACTCAAGCCAGGGCTGGTGTACGACGGCGCGGCCTTCGCCAATCTGGGTGGTGGCGTGCACCCGGGCGGCACGTACACCAGCAACCTGAACCTGCAGCTCGATGTCGACGCGGCCGCCCTGTGGGGTTGGACGGACACCGTCGCCCATATCGACGGGCTCTGGCTGCAGGGCGGGCTGCCGAGCAGCTTCATCGGCGATGCCCAAGGCGTGAGCAGCATCTCTGCGCCCAACGCGGTGAAGCTCTATGAGGCCTGGGTACAGAAAAATTTCTTTGGCAATCGGGCTTCCGTACTCGCGGGCCTGTACGACCTCAACAGTGAGTTCTATCGTTTGCAATCCGCCGGACTGTTCCTGAACAGTTCGTTTGGTATCGGGCCGGAGTTCGCACAGAGCGGCGTGGCGGGGCCGTCGATCTTCCCGGATACCTCCGTGGGCCTGCGCTTCGGTCTCAAACCCGCCGACAACGTGGTCATCCGCGCTGCCGTGCTTGACGGCGTCCCGGTCGACCGTCCCGATGGCAGCCACGGCGTGTTCGAGCACGGCGACGGCACGCTGATTGTTGGCGAAGTCGCCTTTCTCGATCGACCGCAGCTGCAGACGATTCCGCCGAGCGGTCGGTTCCGCATCGGCAGGATGGCAATGCTCGGCGAGTACGACGCCAAGGTCGCGTTTGGCGGGTGGTACTACACCGCGACCTTTGACGATCTGTCGGCGCGGCAAGCGGATGGTCAACCGGTACCAAGGCGTGGCAGTGGCGGGTGCTATCTGCTCGCCGACGGTTTGCTCTACCGGGATCCGGACCTACCGGCGCGCAAGCTGACCGGCTTCGTGCAGGCGGGCTGGGGCGATGAGCGCGTCGACCGGTTCGGCACCTACCTGGGCAGCGGGCTAACCGTGGTCGGTCTGTTCGCGAACCGCCCCGCCGACGAGCTCGGACTGGGCGTTGCCTATGCGCGCAACGGCTCGCACTACTTGGCGGAACAGCAGATGCAGGGCCTGCCGGTGACGGCCGCCGAAAAAACGATTGAACTCACCTACCTGGTTCAGCTCAATGCCAAGCTCGCGATGCAACCCGACCTGCAGTGGGTCATCACGCCCAACACGAGTCGCGCCATCGCCAACGCACTGGCTTTCCAGTTGCGCTTCGAAATCGCGTTCTGAGCTGCAGGCATTTCGAACGCTGAACCGTGACGATCGCAGCGCCATGCTCGCCTTCTTGTCCTACCTCTAGCCGATCGCGGTCACCCCGGCCGCAGCCATGCCTGGCCGCTTGCGCGCCCGAGCGCCGCCCTACTTGGCGCTTGCCGCGGCGGCGACCAGCCCGATGACTGCCCATCCGGCCCACTGTTTCATTGCCTCTGCTTCAATCCGCTGACGCGAGGCGCCGTCCCGACCGGGCCAACAGCGCACGCGCAACCGCCATTCCCACGGCAAGCCGGATTACTGTGGCCACGACCCCCCGCGGGCAACGATTGGTTACACACGCACCGCGCCCGCCATGGACGCTGGGAACGCGGCAGGGTAGGCTGCACGTGGAGTTTCCCGGCCGGGCGTTATGCTCCGGTGTAACGACCGTCTGACCGACCCAGAGGCACCATGAAAATACGTTGTCGCGCGGCCTGCGCCGCGCTCGCCGCCGTCTTCTTGCTGGCATCCCCTGTGCACGCCACTGCGGTGACGCCCGACCAGAGCGACCTATGGTGGATACCCACCGAATCGGGATGGGGCCTGCAACTGGTGGACCGCGGATCCGTTATCTTCGCGACCCTGTTTGTCTACGGACCCAATGGCAAGCCCACCTGGTACACGGCCACCATGAATTACAACAACAACCTCACGTGGACCGGAAACCTCTACGCCACGACCGGTCCCTATTTTGCGACGGTGCCGTTCAACCCGGCCGCGGTCGTGCTGACCCAGGTTGGCACGATGACCTGGGCCGCGGCGAGCGTGGACACGGGCACCCTCAATTACGACGTCAACGGTGTGGCGGTCACAAAAAACGTCGTGCGCCAAACTCTCGTTGTCGATGACTACATTGGCACGTACCTCGGTGCCTTTCACATCACCACGACCCAGTGCACCAATCCGAGCAGCAATGGGTCTGCCGACTACCCGAATGCCACGTTCGTCGTGACCCAAAATGGATCAGCCGTTGGTATCACGCTCACCGCCCTGACCATCATCACGATTGCCGGGACGCTCACGCAGAGCGGCCAGTTCGGGACGGTCACCGGCACCTATAGCTCAACTTCAGGCATATCAGGCAATGCGACCGTCTCGGCCATGAACGTCCAGCAGAATTCGCTGACCGCCAGCCTCGCGCTCAACAGCACGAGCCTTGGCTGCCAGTCGGTCGGCTATCTTGCGGGCATGCGCAGCATGCCTTGATCTTGCGCGAGAGAGCGCCTACTTGCTGATTACCTCCCACTTGCCGTTCTTGACCTCGAAGATGGTCAGCAAGCCCTTGGTGAGGTCGCCATTGGCGTCGAAGGCGAAATCGGCGGTGACTCCCGGATAGTTGATCTTCGCCAGTGCCGGCAGATACCTCGCGGGCTCCGTCGAGTCGGCCGCCTTCATCGCCGCGGCGATCAGCATCACACCATCGTAGAAATACGGGGTGTACAGGCCGATGTCCTGATGGAAGCGCGCCTTGTATTTGTCGGCAAACGCCTTGCCGCCCGGTCGGGATTCCAGGGCCGCACCTGGTGTCGAGGCGATGGAGCCCTCCGCCGCCGGGCCGGCCAGTTCGATGAACTTCGCTGAGTTCATCGTTTCGCCGCCCATCAGCTTGATGTTCATCCCCAACAGCTTCATTTGTCTCGCCATCGGGCCGGCCTGGGCATCATAGCCGCCAAAGAAGATCGCCTCCGGATTGCTGGCCTTGATCGTGGTCAGCAGCGCATTGAAGTCGACGGACTTGTCGGTGGTGTGCTCGTGCCTCACTACCTGGCCGCCGGAGGCCTTTACCGCTGCCTCGAATGCATCGGCCAAGCCCTGGCCGTAGGCCGTGGCGTCGTCGATCACCGCCACCCGTTTGAGCTTGAGCGTCTTGACGGCATACTCGCCGAGCGCCTTGCCCTGTTTGTCGTCGTCTGCCATCAGCCGGAAGGCCGTCTTGAAGCCCTGGTGGGTGTACTGCACGTTGGTCGACACCGACAGCTCCGGAATGCCGTCCTCGTTATAGATTCGCGACGCCGGGATCGTCACTCCGGAGTTGAAGTGGCCCACCACGCCGGCCACCTTGGCATCGACCAGCTTCTGCGCGATAAGCGGCCCTTGTTTCGGCTCGGCCTGGTCGTCCTCTGCCAGAAGCTGAAACGTCACTTTCTTGCCCCCGATCGTCAGGCCCCGAGCGTTTAGATCCTCGATCGCCATCAGGGCGCCGTTCTCGTTGTCCTTGCCGTAGTTGGCTTGCGGGCCGGTCAACGGCGAAGCAAAGCCGATCTTCACGATTTGCTGCGCGCATGCCGTACCGGCGGCCAATGCGATTACGACGCCCAGCGCGCTCGCAAGCGCGCTGATTCGTTTCTGGCGGTTCAAGGTTGCCTCCTCGTCTACAGATGCCGGCGTTGTCCTGTTCGGCATCCGAGGTCTCCGGCTCCCCTCGGCGCCATTTGAGTCTACACCCCCGGGCGCGCTCGCAACACTGGGGCGAGGCGGGGAAAGTGTGGGCGCGGTGGCTCGCGCATCAGGGTGCGAATTCGGTGAGCAATTGACCCGCAAGCGGCGTGTCCTGCAGCAGGCCTTGACCGTCGGCTACCTGGTTACCGTTGACCCACACGCCGTGAATCCCGACCGCATCCGTCGTCAGTCGCGCCGCACCTCCCGGGAGGTCAAACACCCGGCGCTTGGGGCCGCGACCTACGCGCTCGAGTTCGAACAGCAGCAGGTCGGCGGCAAAGCCTTCGCGAATGAGGCCCCGACCCAGCAGACCGAACACGGCAGCTGGGTGCGCCGTGAGTCGGCGCACGGCTTCGCTCATCGACATCGCGCCCAGATCACGGGCCCAGTGCCCGAGCAGATACAGGCCGAAGCCGGCGTCGTTGAAGAACGTCAAGTGCGCTCCGGCATCGCTCAGGCTCACGATGCTATGCGGATGGTTGAGCATGCGCCCCACCGCTTCCTCGTCACTATTGAGGAGCTCCGCCGTAAACACGGTCTTCAACTCTTCGGCGAGTGCCAAGTCGAGCATGACGTCGAGCGGATCGCGGGCCTCGGCCTGGGCGATATCGCCGAGGCTCTGCTGTTCGTATCGGACGTTCTCCGGCCTGGCGACCTCGACGACACGGACCTTGTGCCATTCGCCGTTAAAGAGGCGAAAGGCGGCGCTCGCCCCCAGCTCGGCGCGCAGGGCGGCGCGGAAATTGCGGTCGGAGAGCATTTCCTTCAGAGCGGCCCCCTCGAGGCCCAATGCCGGCTTCCAGCCCCGCAGGCCCTCCACCGGATAGGGTGAGTCCAGCGTGAAGTCCATGGTCAGTGGGCAACACGAAACCTGACCGATTAGCCTGCGACCGCGCGTGTTCGCCTGCGCAATGCCCTCCAGATCGTCGAACACGGCCTGTGGATTGGTGTTGTTGTGCAGCAGCGCCGCGATCATCACCGGCCGGCCGCTGCTGGCGGCAAGAGACTCCAGAAACCCCATGGCCGTTTGGCCGCCCTTGGTGAGCATGAACACGCCCCTGCCCGCTTCGCCCATGGCGTTGGTGAGTGCCGCCAGTTCGCGGTCTTCGGCCAGCCGCGAGGGCATCGGCAAACCGCCGGCGCCGTTGTGGGCGGGGCTGGTGCTGGTGGCAAAACCGACCGCACCCGAATTCATGGCGTCGCGCACGATTTGCTGCATCTGCGCGATTTCGGCGTCGGTCGCCGCCCGCGCCGACGCGGCGTGGCCCATCACGTAAGTGCGCACTGAGGAGTGACCGACGTAAGCGGCGATGTTAATGGCACTCCCTCGTTCGCGCAGTTGCGCCAGGTACTGGGCAAAGGTTTCGAAGCCCCAGTCGATGCCCTGACGCAAGGCATCCAACGACATGCCCTCCACCTGCGTGAGGTTGCGCATCGTGATTTCGCGATCGGCAGGCCGGCAGGGCGCAATGGTGAAGCCGCAGTTGCCGATGACGGCGGTGGTCACGCCCAGGGCGGGCGACGGTCGCACATACGGATCCCACGTGATCTGTGCGTCGAAGTGCGTGTGGCTGTCGATGACGCCGGGCATGAGCGCAAGCCCCTCGGCATCGACCACCCGGGTAGCAGGCTCGGACAGACGCCGACCGATGGCTCTTATCTTGCCCTGCGCGACGGCGACATTCTGGACGGCAGGGCGAGTCCCCGAGCCGTCAAATACCAGGGCGTTTCTGATAAGAAGATCAAGCATTACGCAGTATCCATCGGATTACCGGCGGAAACGTCGGCATGACTCGTTAGCGGCCAGAGGCGAGGTCCCGACAGCGATCAGACTTGCACATCGCGCGCCCGCATCCGGTACTGAAAATTCTGCGCGTCGTAGTATTCGAGCGGTCCCTTGGCACCCTCGGCGTAGGAGTATTCTTGTGCGCTGGGAATATACGACGGTATATTACGCTTCCGCCTCCCGTACGAGGTGAAATGCATGCGCTGGCTAACTGCTGCACTCCCGTCGCTCGCGCTGGCGATGGTTCTAACGCTTGCCTCATCCCTGGCCACGGCCGCCGGGGTGACGGTGTTCGCGGCCGCGAGCCTGAAGGAAGCAATGGACGAACAGGCCAGGCAATTCGGGGTCGCCACCGGTAACCAGGTGACCGTTTCGTATGGCGCCAGCAATGCCCTGGCGAAGCAAATCGAAGCCGGAGCTCCTGCGGACATTTTCATTTCCGCCGACCTCGACTGGATGGATTATGTCAGTCAGCACAATTTGCTCGCACCGAATTCTCGCGTCAACCTGCTCCGCAATACGCTCGTGCTCATTGCGCCGTCTTCGAGCACCACGAGACTGCGGATTGCGCCCCATTTTGGTCTGGCAGCCGCACTCGGCAAGGAACAGCTGGCCATGGCCAATCCCGACAGCGTGCCCGCCGGAAAATACGGCAAAAGTGCTCTCGAGCACCTGGGGGTTTGGCCGAGCGTCGAAGGGCAGGTCGCTCGCGCCGAGAACGTGCGTGCGGCACTGGCGTTGGTGTCCAGGGGCGAAGCCCCGTTCGGCATCGTGTATGCCACTGACGCGGCGGCCGACCCGAGCGTAAAGATCGTCGACACTTTTCCGCCCGATAGCTACCCGCCCATCGTCTATCCCGCCGCCCTGCTCGCATCGAGCCAATCCCCCGCCGCCAAGACCCTGCTCGAATACCTTCATTCCGGACTGGCGCGCTCAGTCTGGGAGCACTACGGGTTCGGGCTGGCGCGATAACCCATGTTCGAGCTCAGCGCGGCCGAAGTCGGCATCCTGGCGCTGAGTCTGCGCGTGGCGGTGGTCAGCGTGCTGTGCAGCCTGCCCATCGCCATTCTCGTGGCCCATGGATTGGCCCGGCTGTCCTTTCCGGGCAAGGCCCTGGTCGACGCGCTCGTGCATCTGCCCCTCGTTCTGCCGCCGGTCGTGGTCGGCTTCGCTCTGCTCGTGCTGTTTGGCAAACATGGCCCGATCGGCAGCGTGCTCGATCACTGGTTCGGGATCGTGTTCGCGTTTCGATGGACCGGCGCGGCGCTGGCATCCGCGGTCATGGGCTTCCCGCTGATGGTGCGTCCCATCCGGCTGTCTATCGAAGCCATTGATCGGCGGCTCGAAGTGGCCGCGCGAACGCTGGGCGGGTCGCGCCTGTGGGTATTCGCGTCGATCACCTTGCCGCTTGCGGTACCCGGCGTCATTACCGGCACGCTCTTGTCGTTCGCACGCGGGCTGGGAGAATTTGGCGCGACGATCACGTTCGTGTCCAATATCCCTGGCGAAACCGAGACATTGCCGCTGGCCGTCTATACGTTCACGCAGGTGCCCGGGGGTGATCTCCAGGCGCTGCGCCTGAGCATGGTTGCCGTCCTATTGTCGATAGTTGCCCTGGCGGTCTCCGAATGGCTCACGCGCCGCTCCGCACATTTCCAACGCGATGATCGACATTGACATCGAGCAGCAGCTCGGGACCTTCCACCTGACGGTGTGCTTTTCCGCCGATGCCCCAATCGTCGGTCTGTTCGGCCGCTCAGGCTCAGGAAAGACCAGCGTCATCAATGCGATTGCAGGTATCGCCCGGCCGCGGCGCGGCCAGATTCGAGTCAACGATACGGTGTTGTTTGCCGCCGCGCAACGCATCAACCTGCCCCCGGAAAAACGCCGGGTTGGCTACGTGTTTCAGGACGCACTGCTGTTTCCGCATATGGACGTGCAATCGAACCTGCTCTATGGCCAGCGCTTGCGCCCGCCCAAGGATCGCTTCATCGACCAAGGACGCGTAATCGAGCTACTCGGCCTGGGCGCGCTTCTCCACCGCAAGCCGAAGACCCTTTCCGGCGGAGAGAAGCAGCGCGTCGCCATTGGCCGCGCCCTGCTCGCCCAGCCGCGCATTCTGCTCATGGACGAGCCCCTGGCCGCGCTCGATATACCGCGCAAGACCGAGATACTTGACTATATCGAACGCCTGCGCGACGAAGTAGACATCCCAATCGTCTACGTCAGCCATTCGGTTACCGAAATCACCCGTCTCGCCGATACGGTCGTCGTCCTTGCCGATGGCAAGTGCCTTGCAGTCGGCGACGTCGACGATGTGCTCGGGCGGCTTGACGTCAAGCCGGCGACCAGTCGCTACGAAGCGGGGGCGGTGCTTGAGACCCGCGTCATGGCACATCATGCCAAGGATCAGTTGACCACGCTCGCTTTCGAGGGTGGCGAACTCGTCGTGCCACACCTTGAGGCATCGCTAGGCCAACGTGTGCGAGCCCGCATTCGCGCGCGGGACGTATCGCTGGCGCTGCACAGGCCTACGGACATCAGCATTCTTAATGTGCTTCCGGTCCGCGTCGCGGCTATTGACGAGGAGGCCGGCCCTAGCGTCGATCTGCAACTTGCGGTTGGCGGCTCCATACTCATTGCGCGCATAACCCGCCGCTCCCTGCGGCAGCTAGACATTCGTACCGGACAGGAGCTCTATGCGCTGGTCAAGGCCGTCTCCTTCGATCAGCGGAGCGTCGGTTAGGACGAGTCCCACGGAGAGTCCATGAAGGCCGAGGTGCGGTTTCACATTCGCAATGGCGGGCAGGAGGCGGCGCTGGCCATCGGTCCGGGCAAGATCGCGCTGTTGGAGGCCATCGAGCAGACCGGCTCAATTACCTCGTCGGCCAAGAAGCTTGGCATGTCGTACCGCCGCGCGTGGCTCCTGGTCGCCGAAACAAACCGCTGTCTGGTCCGACCCGCGGTTCGGACGGCAGCAGGCGGCCGGCGCGGTGGCGGGACGTCGTTGACCCCGCTCGGTGTTGAGTTGGTCCGCAGTTACCGTGCGCTGGAGCACCAGACCAGCGCGGCCGTCGCGCACAAGCTAAAGTCCCTATTGCGCACCATCCCGCGCGGCACCAGCCGCACGAAATGAAGCCATGCCCATGACGATCTCTATCACCCCAATCGGCATCGTTCATTCGCCGTTCGCAACTCTTGAAGGGATGCCGATTCAGGCGGCGTTGAGTGAAGCGGTCGGTACAGTGGAAGTCTATGATGCTTACGCCGACGGACTGCGCGATATCGCCGGATTTGACTTTGTGATCCTCCTGTATCACTTTCACATCACGAACAAGGAGTCGCTGCGCGTGACGCCGTTCCTGGATACGCAGCCCCGAGGCGTGTTTGCGACCCGTGCGCCAACGCGTCCCAATCGGATTGGGCTGTCGGTAGTGCGCCTGCTCAACGTGACCGGCAACCTGCTCGAGATTGGCAACGTTGATATCTTGTCCGGTACGCCGGTCGTTGATATCAAACCCTACGTTCCGGATTTCGACAGTCGCGTTGGCCGTCGGGTCGGCTGGTTTACCGGAAAACTTGGTCATGCCGCCAGCGTACGCGCCGACGATCGCATGCGGTAGGCCTATTTGCGCTGTGCGCAAGTACCGAGATCGCCGCGCAAGCGGCGGCGCCGGTTACCACGAGCATTACCGCTGGCAGTAACGTCGCCAAGGCACTCTCGTTGACCGTCGCGGACCTGAAGCGCTATCCAGCGCACGACGTCGAGTACGTGCCTGGGTCAGGCAGCGAACACAAAGGGAGCGTTGAACCCACCCGTCACCACACGGGATGTCTCTTGCGCGCCGTCTTGGTCGCCGCCCGGCCCGTCGAGACCAAGCCGCGTGACCTGCGCAAGAGTTATGTTGTGGCGACCGCGAGTGATGGCTACGAGGTGGTCTTCTCGTGGGGCGAGTTGTTCGTTTCGCCGGTCGGAGACAGCGTTTACGTCGTCTATGACCGGGATGGCGCGCCCATGGCGGATGATGCGGGACGCATCGCCCTGATTGTGCTCACCGGCCACCGACCGGTCTGTCACATCAAATGGCTGCAGGCCCTGACACTGCGCGCCGCCTAGCGCGCTTCGCGGTGGCTTGGGGATGCAGCGTCCTGTAAGACGCGCTCCGCCAGCCGCAGGATGGGCCCGCTTGTCCCGAGAGGCCGCTCAGTGGCCAGCCGGTGCCTGCGATGTCGTGTATTCGTCTTCCAAGTTGTCGTAGATGAACACCGCGTCGTCGCCGACCCAGAACACCAGGGAATACGAGCTCATCCGGACGTTAGTGAACTTGGATCGAATGAACGCCAGCTCCTGGCCATTGGCCCAGCAGTAGAAGGAAGTCTGATAGGTATCGGCGTAAGGCACCGGCTCACCCAGGGTCCACTCAACTTGCTGATTCTGGTCGTTGTTGCAATACAGCTCTGCCGATGCAGGAGCCGACGCGGCCAATAATGCGACTATGAATAGACGGCGAATCATTTGTGCCTCCCATTACGCATTGGACGCATCTAAGTATCCGTGCCACAGCCGTCGTTTCAATCAGCCGCGAACTGATCCTGCCGTAGGAGCATGCGGAACCTTGGATCAGAGCACCGACCCGTTTTCCGTAGGACCAAAAGGGAAACGAGGGGTAATCCCGGGGCTGCGCAGGGTCAGCGAGGAGGTGCGATGCGCTGTTCTGGGGTGCGGCGATCGGCGCCCCGCGGGGCGATTCCCGTCAGCCTAAGTCGCAGCCTCGACCAGCCCATGTAGACGACAACGGCGCATACCCGGCCCAGAGGCGATCAGCGTGGCTCGCCAGCCTCGCGCGAATCTCGAGTGCCGCGTCACCTAAGCCCCTCGGCACCCGGGATTAGGGGTTCGACATCGCGGGCGGCACGAACGCCGTTCCCAGTGGCTTGAGCCGCAGTCCCGTCCGCAGTCGTGACCAAGTGAACTGCGTCGGATCGGCTTTGGCGGGGCCTGGCGCGGCCACGACGAGCACTTCGCGTGCAATCGGCTCAAAGTCGGCACGGAAGTGCACGGAGCTTTTTAGGGTCAAGATGCGTTGCTGTCTGGGTTCGATGCCGACGTGCCGGAACATTGCCTGATCGGCCGCCTGGCATTTTCTTGACGCCAGAACGACGCGAACGCCCTCTTTCTCGAGCACCGCCATCGGCCCGAGGTCCATGCGGAAGCCGTGGAACATCGGGCCGGTGCAGGTGAACCGGCCATCGCCGAGTTGTACGATGCCGAACTCGCCCTCGAGCGGAAAATGCCCCGGTACACCGGAGATCTCACCCAGCGTGAATGGCGCCTTGCGGCCGACACCGAGCGCATGCGCCTTGGCTGCCGACGGAGGATCGATCAGCAACCCCAGTACGGCACCCGGAGCGCGCCGCGCGAGAAGGGCCGCGAGCAGGCCCGTCGTGTCGCCATTGCCGCCGGCGCCGGGATTGTCCTGGGTATCAGCCAGCACGACCGGCGCACCCGGTTCGCCCCGTTGCATCGCGCGGACGACCGCGGCATCGGGCTCGAACAACTCCATCGAGAATTCGCTTTCGGCGTCGCCAATCGCATGAGCGAGCTCGGCGGTCGCGGTCCGGAGGCGTGTTGCGTCAGGGCCGTAGCCGGTCACTGCCATCCCGCATTCCGGAAAATCGGCCATGGGAAACCCGGGGGTAAAGGATAGGGTCGCCCCGTGTTGGCGTTCCAGGCGCTCGAGCAACGCATAGAGTCGCTTCGCTGGTTCCAGGAGCGTGCATTGCGACGGCAGTCCGGTGAGAAAGTCGAGCACGAGGTGTGACTTCGCTGGCGGTCGGCCGGTTGTCAGAATGGCTTCGAGCAAATGTGCGGCGCGCCGGCCCGCCTCCGCCATGTCAACGTGTGGATAGGTCCGGTACGCGACCAACCCGTCGCAATGCTCGATCATCGAACGCGTGACGTTGGCATGAAGATCGAGGCTCGCGACGACCGGCACACGAGGCCCGACCACGCGGCGTACGCGTGCCAACAGCTCACCCTCACCGTCGTCGAGGTGCTCGGTGACCATCGCCCCGTGCAGATCGAGATAGACGCCATCGACCGCCCCGAGCCCAGCCAGCCGCGCCAACATCTCGCCGACGATGTGTTCGTAGGCATCACGGGTGACGTGCGCCGAGGGCGAAGCCGCGCCCCAGACCAGGCCCGCACTCCGGTGTCCGAGTGAGTGCAGCGCGCTGATCGCGCCGGACGCCGGAATGTTGGCGCCGGCGAGCCTGGGCGCAATGTCGGCGCCAAACGTAAGTGGCGGCCAGCCGCCACCGTGCTCGAATGCCGCGTAGTCGGCTTTTGACGGGGCGAAGGTATTGGTCTCGTGCTGGAACCCGCCGATCGCGATGAAGCTCATCGTGTATTGGGCGCTACCTACGCAAGCACGGCGACAAGGGGGAGACTAAGAAATTCACGTCGAGTCATCGCATTCCTCATAGCGTAGCGTAAACCGCCGCGCGCCCGGCAACACGTGCCGGACTTGACCTGGATTCGTGGTTAGCTTGGTCGACGCCGAACGCTATCTTACCTAACACCGAGTCGCGATCCGCGCGGCGCGCGTAATATTAGGTTCAAGCGGGCTGCGCGGGTGAAACTTGGGCTGGCTTACGATGTGCGCCCGACTCCGGCCATGGATCGCATGCCAAGGCGGGTCAGCGCCACGCCCAGTTGTGGTCCGCCGACCAGCGGACTCAGAGCGTCACCATGTCCTTTGTCTTCGCACCCTTGATCGCTTCCGTTGCAACCGAGTGATCGAAGGTGACCAATCGTCCGCCATGCCGAACCGCAAGCGCAAGTAGGTACAGATCTGTTAGCTGGCGCGGTCCATGAATGCGCGCGGCATCGACCCGTTCCTTGTCGAGTAAGCTGATGTCATCAGGCCAGAACTCGTGGAGGCTGCCCATACTCGCTTCCGCTAAGCGTTCCATGACGGCACGCACCGGCAGGGGACTGGGGTAGCCCTGATGCGACATGATGCGCACGCACCCATTCTGGGTGATTGGACAGGAGGCCCAGCCAGCCTGCGCATTGCCCGCGAACCAATCGGTGGCGCGCGCGTGCAGCGAGTGATCGGCATCGAGCAACGCGATCAGTACATTAACGTCGAGCAGTGCGCGCATCAGTACGCGTCGTCTTCGCGTAGCCTGTCGATTGACTCGTTTGTGACGATACCGCCGCGCTTGGGGAAGGGCCGGAACCCGTGAATGGGTTTCGGTTCCCCTGCCCGACCCTGCGGCAGCGCCGTCAGCGCGCTGCGCGCCAGTTCGGAGAGCACCTCTCCGGTGGTTTTCTTGTCGCGCCGCGCGCGTTCCTTAGCTGCCTGAAGAACGTCGGCGTCGATGTCGAGGGTTGTACGCATGCATCAGATGCTATCGCATCAAACATCACAAATCAAGGATCTGCGACGCGCCGAAGAACGGCACCACTAACGAATAGCTCTGCTAACTTATTGAGTTTACGGTCTTTTCGTGAAACAAGGTCGGACGCGCGCCGAGAGCTTTGGAAGAAGATTTTCTGCCGGACCTGTTCGCGGTCCTTAACGAAACGGGACTGGACCCGCGATTGCTTGAGCTCGAACTGGCCAGAGGCCTCCTTATGAAGCGCGCCGAGTCGACCACCAGCGTCCTCCGGACCCTACGCGAAAGTGGGGTGAAGATTGCAATCGACGACTTTGGCACAGGCTTCTCCAGCCTGAGCTACATGGTCGATCTTCAGGGCACTGATGGGAAACTTTCTGATCGTTCGTCCGTGAGATCGCCACGAGCCCCAGCGACCGCGGTGATCAGCATCGCGCACAGTCTCAATCTACGCGTGGTTGCAGAAGGCGTGGAAACGCGGACCAAAATCGTGTCGCATACCGTGCTGCCGGAACCGAGTCCGGCGGGGCCACGGCCCGGGTCACGGCGGCCGGCTGAGCCAGCGCAGGCGAGCGGCTCCTCCCTGGCTCGTGCGGTCGCACGCAACACCGGCGAAACGCATCGAAACCCAAGCGTGCCGCGCCATGCCGCGCCGTTTCTTGTTCCGGCAATCGGCACAAATTAAACCTTCCGAATCAGTGTTGCGGGCACGCCGGTTCTGTCCCCGTGTTGACAGCTCGCCTTAACGCTGCCCACGCTGCGACCTTCGCCAGGACGGCCAGGTCAGCTATCTGCAGCTCAGCGTCGCTGGCCCACCTCGTCCTGCCTAGCTGGGCCGTCTCTCTGCGCGATCCCACGACGTGCTTTCCAGCATCGCGTAGGTCATCAGATAACTTGTTCATTTCCTCAGCCGCGGAAATGAGGCGCGCATCGGTAAGCAACGTGACATTGTTGCTACTCGCCACGAGTCTCGCTCTGGCAATTTTGAAAAGGATCACCAGCGTCGCGCTGCTAGGTGTGTAAACGGGCCCATCCATGATTTGGCGATGGTAGGCTGCCCACCCAGTGGCGGTCCGTTCGGTGGCGCACATTGCGATTTCCGATTCCGATAACTGCCAAAGGCGAGCCGGGCAATCGCATTCTGGAATCCGCGCTCGCCGGTCGCGCGGAGGCCATTGTAACCGGGGATCATGCTTTGCTCCCGGCCTGAGGCCGCGATCCGTGGGCATGCTCATGAATATAAGCAGCGAGGTTGTAGCGTTCCTCGATGCGACCGAATTTCCATACTGCCGCCGAGACACCCCACACAAAAAGAAACGTGGCAACGATCACATAGCCGAGAATCCCAAAGTCGAGTCCGGCGAGAAAGTCAAAGAATCGTCCTTTGAGATCAAGCATCCCGATGAAGACCTGGAGCAATTCGATTGTGCCGATAATCAGCGCTACGGCGATCGACAGGCTCGTGAGCGTAATGTTGTAAAAGATCTTGCGCAATGGATTGACGAAGGCCCAGTCGTAGGCCTTCAACATCAGCACGCCGTCCGTGGTATCCATCGCAGTCATTCCCGCCGCAAAGAGGATCGGCAGTGAAAGTACCGCGGCGACCGGAAGGTTGCCGGCCGACGCACCTGCGGTCATCGCCAGCAGACCAACCTCCGACGCGGTATCGAATCCTAGGCCGAAGAGCACGCCCACCGGATACATCTGCCAACTCTGATTGATGACCCGTTGCAGCCGCCCGCCAAGCAATCGGTTGATCAAGCCGCGTTGCGCGAGCAACTCCTCTAAATGATCGTGACTATGTTCTCCAGTCTTGGCCTGTCGCCAGATCTGGAGAATATCAAGTAACACCAGGAGATTCAGTATCCCGATCACCCAGAGGAAAGTACCGGATACGCCTGCGCCAATGATGCCTCCTAGGTTTTGCACCTCAGGCAGGCGTTGCTTTACTGCCGTCGCCGCAAAGATGATGGCCACCGCGAGGGAGAGAACGATCGTCGAATGGCCCATCGCGAAAAAGAAACCGATGCTCAGTGGCTTTTTGCCCTTCTGCAACATGTATCGCACTGTGTCGTCGACCGCCGAGATGTGGTCCGCATCAAACGCATGGCGCAATCCAAACATGTAGGCGACGAAACCCAGGCCGACCAATGCAGGGTAGCGCGACGAATAGAAAAGAAACAATGCCCAGCCGCACAGATGGAGCATTGCGATCGCGCTGTAGAGTCCTACGAGCCGTGCCCACTCGCCGGATGTGAAGCTAAGCCGCCGTCGAGCAGGGTCGACATAGAAACCCCTCTCGGGCTTCGCTGCCAGAGCTTTGTATACCGCCAGTTGCCCTACCTGCGCGCCCCGACTTGTACGGCGCTCTAGAGAACGCCTGCGCCCAACAAGTGATAAGGCGCGCATGCACCAGGCGAATGCGAAACGGTGTTCGAGCTGCGGCATAGCGGCGCAGTGTATCAAACGCTGGGCATGGCGCGCCGTCGGCCCGGCCGCCGCGCCACGCGCGCTACCGCAGGTGATTCAAAGGCTGTAATACATGTCGAACTCGATCGGATGAGTCGTCATGCGGAAGCGCGTGACCTCCTCCATCTTGAGCGCGACGTACGCGTCGAGCATGTCATTCGAGAACACCCCGCCGCGGGTCAGGAATTCGCGGTCGCGTTCCAGGTTCTCGAGGGCTTCCTCGAGCGAAGCGCAGGGATGCGGCACCTTCGCCGCCTCCTCGGGTTCGAGGTCGTACAGGTTCTTGTCCAGCGGATCGCCGGGATGAATCTTGTTCTGGACCCCGTCCAACCCCGCCATGAGCATGGCCGCAAACGCCAGGTAGGGATTGGCCGTAGGGTCGGGAAAGCGCACTTCGACGCGCCGCCCCTTCGGGTTGCTGACGTAGGGAATGCGGCATGCCGCCGAGCGATTGCGCGCCGAATAGGCAAGGTTGATCGGCGCCTCAAACCCGGGCACCAAGCGCTTGTACGAGTTGGTCCCCGGGTTGGTGATGGCGTTGAGCGCCTTGGTATGCTTGATGATTCCCCCGATGTAGTAGAGCGCGAGTTCCGACAGGCCAGCGTAGCCGTTGCCCGCAAACAGGTTCTGCCCGCTCTTCCAGACCGATTGGTGCACATGCATGCCGGACCCGTTGTCACCCACGATGGGCTTGGGCATGAAGGTCGCGGTCTTGCCGTAGGTGTGCGCGACCATATGCACCGTGTACTTGAGGATCTGCATCCAGTCCGCGCGCTTGACCAGGGTGTTGAATTTCGTCCCGATCTCGTTCTGGCCGGCCGCCGCCACCTCGTGATGGAACACTTCGACCTCGACCCCCTGTTCCTCCAGGGCGAGCGCGATCGCGTTGCGGATGTCCTGCAGCGTGTCGATCGGCGGCACCGGAAAATACCCGCCCTTGACCGCCGCCCGGTGCGCCATGTTGCCGCCCTCGTACTCCACGCCCGACGACCACGGCGCCTCTTCCGACTTGATCTTCACGAAGCAGCCAGACATGTCGACGCCCCAGGTGACCGAGTCGAAGATGAAGAACTCGGGCTCGGGGCCGAAATAGGCGGTGTCGCCAATGCCGGTGGACTTGAGGTAGGCCTCGGCCCGCTTGGCCAGCGAGCGCGGGTCGCGATCGTAGCCTTTGCCGTCCATCGGCTCGATCACATCGCAGGTGATATTCAACGTCGTCTCGTCGGTAAACGGGTCGATCCGGGCCGCATCGGCGTCCGGCGAGAGCAACATGTCGGAGGCTTCGATCCCCTTCCAGCCGGCAATCGATGAACCATCGAAGGCGTGGCCGTTGTCAAACTTGTCCTGGGTAAACACCTTCGCCGGGACCTGCACGTGCTGTTCCTTGCCGCGCGTGTCGGTAAACCGCAAGTCGACGAACTTCACCTCCTTGTCCTTGATTGTCTTGAGCACATCGGCGGGTGCAGCCATGCGTGTCCCCTCTGGATACGGAATGCAATGCGATTGGCATCGTGGTTTACTGTCACTCCACTCGTTCGCCGTGGAGGCTCACATCCAGGCCTTCGCGTTCCTCTTCTTCGGACACGCGCAAACCGATGACCATGTCGATGATCTTGAGGATGATGAAGCTGCCGACTCCGCTAACGACCAACGTCGTTGCCACCGCGCCCAGCTGCACCCACTCATTGGCGTCCACGCCGCTGATATCCTTGACGTTGAAATAGCCGGTCAGGATCGCGCCGACGATACCTCCGATGCAGTGCACGCCGAACGCGTCGAGCGAATCGTCATAGCCGAACGCCTTCTTGACGCTCGTCGCAGCGAAGAAACAGAGCACGCCGGCAGCGATGCCGATGATGATGCTACCGGTTACGCCGACGAAGCCCGACGCCGGAGTGATCGCGACCAGGCCGGCCACTGCGCCCGACGCGATGCCGAGCACCGAAGGCTTGCCCTTGACGATCCACTCCGTGAACATCCAGGCCAGCGCCGCCACCGCGGTGGCGAGTTGGGTGACCACCATGGCCATGCCGGCTCGCCCGTCGGCAGCGGTCGCCGATCCAGCGTTGAACCCGAACCAGCCCACCCACAGTAGTGATGCGCCGATCAGGGTCAGCGTCAAATTGTGCGGCGCCATCGTCTCCTTGCCGTAGCCGATGCGCTTGCCGAGCACCAGCGCGCAGACCAGCCCCGCGATGCCGGCGTTGATGTGCACGACCGTTCCGCCCGCGAAGTCGAGCACGCCCCGGGTCGCCCAGAAGCCAGTAGTCGACTCCCACATCATGTGCGCGATCGGAGAATAGATTAGCAGCGACCACAAGCCCATGAACCAGAGCATCGCCGAGAACTTCATCCGGTCGGCGAAAGCCCCGCAGATCAGCGCCGGGGTGATGATGGCAAAGGTCATCTGGAAGGTCATGTACACCGACTCGGGAATGGTTGGCGCAAGATGGCTGACCATGATTTTCCCGGCGTCCTTCTGGAACACCATCCCGTTCAGAAACAACCGGTCCAGGCTCCCGAAGTAAGGGTTGCCGGGGATGAACGCGATGCTGTAGCCGGCGATGACCCACAGCACGGTGACCAGGCAGGTGATCGCGAAGCTCTGCATCAAGGTCGCGAGCACATTCTTCTTGCGCACCATGCCGCCGTAGAACAGCGCCAGGCCCGGTATCGTCATCATCAGCACCAGCGCGGTGGAAGTCAGCATCCACGAGGTGTCGCCGCTGTTGATCTTGTCGACGCCGATCAACACCGGCTTGTCCGGTGCCGGCGGCGCCGCGGCCGGCGCGGCGGCAGCAGGAGGCTCGGCCGGTTTAGCCTCCGTGGCTGCCGCGGCAGGGGCCGGCGCGGTGGCCGCCGGTGCAATGGCCTTCTGATCCGCGGCCTTTTCCTGCGCGAAGACGCCGCCGAATACGCTTAAGGCGCCGATCAGGGTGATCAACGCGAGCAATCGCTTCATGGTGTTCCCCTTAGAGGGCTTCCGCACCGGTCTCGCCGGTACGGATGCGCACGACCTGTTCAAGGTCGGAAACAAAAATCTTGCCGTCACCGATCTTGCCGGTGTTCGCGGCGTTCGCCACTGCCTCGATGACTCGCTCGAGCAAGTCGTCTGGTATCGCTGCCTCGAATTTAACCTTGGGCAGAAAGTCGACCTTGTACTCGGCGCCTCGATACAGCTCGGTGTGCCCCTTCTGACGCCCGAAACCCTTGACCTCGGTAACGGTGATCCCCTGCACGCCGACTGCCGACAGGGCCGCCCGGACCTCGTCGAGCTTGAACGGCTTGATGATGGCTGTAACCAGTTTCATTTCTTCGCCTCTCGATGGGTGTTTAGCTCTCTTCGTTTCCAGCACGTCGGTCAAAATGTCTTCTGGATGAAGGCCGTCCCGGTGGCTTTGCCGATGTTGCGCCCGGCAAGCGTGTAGGCGCTGTCCTTCGCGTTGGTATCGCTGTAAAACGCGCCGATGTTCCAGCCGCTGAAGGCGTAAGTAACCCCTAGCTTCCAGTCGGTGTAGTTGAAAACGTCGTTGGAGATGCCACTCTGGCTGCCGCTGTATTCCTGGCGACCCACGTGTGCGTTGAACGTCCACTGGTCGGTAATCGGATAGTTAGCGGACAGGTCAAGGTACCAGGCGTTGTCCGGGACTCCGAAGGTGTGGTCGACGCTGTACGAATACTTAAGAGAGACCCATTTCCAGGAACCGGCGACATAGACCTCAGTCGTATCCGGGTTGGTTGCTCCGGCTATATAGCTTCCCGGGTAGTAGTAATAGAGAACACCAAGGTCGATGCCCCAGTCATCGTTGAACGCATACCGGTAGCCGCCGTAGAGATCCCACTCCAGGCTGCAGCCGTGGGCACAAACCCCCGAATCATGTAGCCAACTAATATTCGAACCCCAGGTGCCAAGATAGAAGCCACTCTTGTGAGTGAAATCGAATCCGCCTTGGAATGCAGGCTTCTCGTCGGTTTGCGTAAGCCCGCGGAAGATGTATTGGCTGTAAATGCCGAAGTTGCCCGTCAAGGTGTAGTCGGGTTCCGGAGCCTTGGCCGGCTCCGCCGGGGGTGTTGTTTGAGCGCAGACGGCTCCGGCGACGAGGATGCCCAAAACAGCGCCAAACAGGCGCGGGGCGCGTCGAGTCTTAGGGTCCATGTGGGAATCCATTGTGGTTGTTTATGACGCAGTGCAGGCAGCGACGCAGCATTTCTTGTGCCATTGCACAAATACATTGTTATTCAAATCATTAGTACCGTATCCATCACCGATCTTTAGGCTGGCGGCACCAACCAGGTGCGGCGCTGCAACATGAGGGCACAGATTTAGCGCATGCATGCCGACGCCCTGCGGCGGCCTTGACCACGACTTTTAAGCAGCCCACTGACGATGGCTTGCTAGACTGGCTTCGCGGCGAATCGCGACCCCCGATCCATTTGCAAGAACAGCACGCCGGCGACGTTGAACATGGCGGCGCTAGTGCCATCGAATCGTGCTGCAAAGCGGCTTGCCTTGCCTCGGGTTGGTGACGCGCAAAGAATTCGAGAGCGACGCGCAAGACGTGCTGCGCGTTCGCGAGAAGCTACGGCACTGGCTGCAGCTGCCTTGACCTGACAGCAACGCGCGCTATCGAGACAGTTGCTTACCAAATTTCCCATTGGACGCTGCCACCGCGCATGACGGCCGTTATCGACTGACCAAGTCGTTTCTCAATGACCGGCGCCCAGGGGACCAGGCTGAATCCCATGCCGTCGTCGAGCATTGCGAAGCGCCCACTGGCGAGCGATGGACAACAATGGCTGGCAGCGCGCGGGAACGCGCCGCAAAAAGCCTACCCAGAGAAGTTCGGTCGACCAGCGCCAGAGGGTTTGAGGCGCATTCGGATACACGACCTAATGCAAACGTTCGGCCGTCGACTGCGAGCGCCCGAGGTGAGCTTTGAGACGCGGCAGTTTCTACTGGGGATCCACAACGGGAGCGTAACCACTATTCGCTCGCGGAAATTGCCGAGCTCCTGGAGGACGGTGAACCGGATCAATGCCATCCGAAGCACGCCAGCGATGACACTTTGCGGGCGGCTACGTGAAAGGGCACGCAATGCCGGAAAAGAAAAAGGGCCCGCGTTTCTGCAAGTCCGTCAGTCACTTACAACGCCTGCGTAACACTAAGTTTAGTCCTGCTTAGCGCCGTACAGCCATGCTCGCCATGATTGCGTGACAAATTTACTACGCTCGTGGACCGTTTGGTGTTGAGGGACTTGCTGGGATTGAAAGATCAAGGTTGCCCCAGTCCGGATCGAGTATGCGACCCATGAACGCTGCGGCACCGGCGATGCCGGCGAGTTCAGGAAAGCAAAGATCGTGTGCGACACGCGGCCTCCCGTCGATTTCGCTCTTCGATTTCCCGCTTGACTGGCCTACTATGAAGCGCTTCCATCGATTGACATATAGACATACGTTGAGTATGCTTAGACATATGCGAACAACAGTTCGATTAGACGAGGAGCTCCTGGAACGAGCCCGTAGGGAAGCCGCCCGCCGCGGCGCTACGCTCACGGCGCTGATCGAGGAGGGTCTTCAGCTTGTCCTGCGCCGGCCGAAGAGACAGTCGGATCGAGCGCCCGTGAGGCTGCCCGAGTGCCGAGCGGGCGGCGGGACTCAGCCAGGCGTGGACATGAATGACAGCGCCGCCCTGCTCGACCGAATGGAAGAGCGCCATTGATTCTGCCGGACGTTAATGTCCTGATCTACGCGTTCCGCTCGGATGCTGAGAACCACTTAGAGCACAAGTCCTGGCTCGAGTCGGTTATCAACGGCCCCGCGGTCTACGGCGTATCGCCGCAGGTGTTAAGCGGGGTCGTGCGGGTGTGCACGCACCCCAGGATATTCGCCCGGCCGAGTTCACAGGACGAGACGTTCGCATTCTGTCGCGCGGTCCTTCAGCAACCCAATGCGACCGTGATCATGCCTGGCGAGCGCCATTGGTCGATCTTCGAAATGCTCTGCAGCAAGTGCAAGGCGGCTGGCAACCTTGTTCAAGACGCATGGTTCGCAGCGCTTGCAGTCGAATCCGGATGCGAGTTGATTACCAGCGACCGCGATTACGCGCGCTTTCCAGGATTGAGCTGGCGTTCACCATTCTGAGCCGCGGTCAGCGGAGGGAGCCCCCTCTGGATGGTCAGCTTTATGTTGGGCCCGCAGCCGCCCAAAGACGGGTGCTTCGTCTCCGACTCTAATCCTAGGCAAGGGGGGACTGCCCAGTGGCACATGATTGTGGTGAACGACGGCGCACCCTGTGAGATCAGGCGGGATATCTCAGGTGCCCCGGCGACTACAATAACCGTTGACGTTAAGCCGCAAAACGGCGTCCTGTCGGTCGGAGCGCCCGTGATGTGCTATACGCCGAACGCGAATTTCACGGGTGACGATGTTTTCGAGGTGGAGTGGGTCGGATTGGAGTGGACGCCCTTTTTTCCTGTGGTTTTTAATACGACTACTCGTACTACGATTTTGGTAACGATCGGCGCGAAAGACACCGAGTCGGGTCCGACGCCGCAGCAGTAAACGCAATGCTCGGCCCACGACCGACGCGGCGGTATCATTCCAGCGGCGGGCTAGAACGCGTAGCTCACTCCGACGCTGGCCGTCCAGTGCGGGAACAGCTGGTAGCCCTGGAGGTTGCTGTAGAGCGGCAGTTGCACGAAACCATAGACCTGCAGGTTGTGCATCGACGCTCACCGTTAATCCGGGGCTCAGGTATACGACAGTGCCGCCCGTGTCGGTAATGGTCCGGCAAGCGCTCCCTGATCCGCGCTCTTGTGGGTGATGTTCATCTGCAGCTGCGGCACGATCATGGGATTCTCCTCGTAGCGCACTCCGAAGCTCACGTTGACCAGATTGCCGGGGCGGTAATCCTCGCCAGGCTGGTCGAGCTTGTGCCACAGCGCGGCCTGAAACTGGCCGTTGATAAAGGCGTCGAAGTTCTGGCTCACCGCCTGGTAGTAGTACGCACCGACAATGAGGTCGGTAGCGCCGGCACCCGCCTGTAGGCTGGTGTCGAGCAGATTGCCCGGCGACGGGATTTGCGAGTTGGGACCTGAATTGAAGGCGACGGGATTGCGCCCGACTAGTACCCGTGCCAGCGGCATTGGGTCCGCCATAATCTCCGGTGGGCAATATAATCCCGAGCTGAAGCCGAGGTTATGCGTGGGCAGCAAGCCCTGATAGCTGGTGATGAATCGGATGTCCCCCAGGCTGTCAACGCTGGCACCGCTCACCTTGTCCGGGGTGAGGGGGTTCATCGACTGCGCCATAGGTGGAGTGGCTGCGGTCGATGTAGGGCACCAGCAGGTTGAAATTCCACTCTCCGTTGGGCCGGTAGCTTATGCCCGCGGTGAAGTAGCGGTTGATCGTCTGCTTCTCGACTTCCTGACTGCCGCCGGCGTCGTTGATCGCTGCCGACTTGCGAGTTCGAAATGCTGCTCGTACCGGAACGCAACTGGTCCTGATTGATGAAGTCGAATTCAAAGGTCGCACGCCAGCCGGCGACGTCCGAATAGCCCATGGCTGCATCGGTGGACAAGGAACAGCCACAGGTGGCGCAAGCAAACACCACAGTCGGACATACGGCAAAGGCAATCAACGCGAGTGCATAAGTCACACGTCGTTGGGTCAGTTTCATTGCAACTCCTCCTGAACCTGTACTGCCCGATTCTGTGGCTGAACCGATGTGGCGCCAACAAACGATGGCTTGTTACACACCAGAGCCACAGATAGGTCGAACGCTGCTCAACTGCAGCGGACGAACACCCCGTGTGCGACAGAATACGTCGCCACGCAGGATTACTATCGGTCAAGGGAAGGACGGAGGTGCGCGTTGCTGCGCAATGCGGACGGAGGATCGTCCGGAACGTACGACATACAGCAGTCGAGCCAGAGGTGCCCAAACCTCACCTTGGGGGGAGAGACCCAGGTCGTCGTTGGCAAGCGAAACGCCGGCGGCAAATCCGGCGCAATACGGGCAGTGCGGTACCGTGCCCTTGCCGGATTGCGAATGATGGTGCTGTGTGTCCGCGCCATCGGATTCGTCGGCGGCGCAGTGCTCCATGATCTCACCGTTAGCGCCGATATGGATATGCGCGTATGCGAAAACCGGCGCCAATGCATTGAGCGTCAATGCGAGCCAGGCGAGATAGAGATTCCGGCGGACCATCATGAAGCTGCAGGCTCCCGCGTGTGGACACGCTACTTAAGCGCTAAGTATGACCGCTTCTGCGGACATTTGCTGCCACTTTTTGGTTAACCTGCAATTCCGTTGTACGCGATGTACGTACGCGCTCCATTGTTCACTTCGGCGCCGCGCCGCGACGACGGGGGCCCGTGTTCCGGACCTTAGTCCTCACGCGCCAAGGTCCCCGTTCGATGCTATGCCTAGCCACCACGCGTCCACCTGGGGTTCGGGCGGCGCATACTGGCACTCAATGGACTGTGGGCTAAACGAGGGTCAAAATCGCAACTACGTTCTTCGCGAAGGATGAGTGTCATGACTCTTTCCATGAAAACTCTAAGATTTCTAGCACTGATCGGACTGTTGGCGGTCATTGGGGGCATCGGCGCAGGGGCATTCTTCTTTGGTGGGTTCTTCAGCGTAGCGGCTAACAATCCGGATCCCAATATTGTCAACTGGGCGCTCGTACATGTGCGCGAAGCCTCGATCGCGCGGCATGCAACCGATCGACCGCCAGCATCGCTCGACGATCCGGCCTTGGTGCGGGCGGGCGCGCGCGCGTACTCCGAAAGTGGCTGTATCAATTGTCACGGCGGCCCCGGCGTAGGACCGGCCAAATTCTCCGAGGGGCTAAACCCTCCACCAAACCTCAAGGAAGTGGTAAATGAACTACTGCCCCAGGAGCTATTCTGGGTGATCAAGAACGGCATCAAGATGACCGGCATGCCGAGCTTTGGCGCCGACAAGCCACCAATGTCCGACCAGACAATCTGGACCATTGTGGCCTTCCTGAAAAAACTTTCGACCGTTTCGGATGAGGACTTCAAGGAGTGGGGTGCGGGCGCGGCCGGCAGATATTGAACCAAGGTAGTAAAGACGGTCGTCCATCGTCGTCTTGCCTAATTTTGACCCGTCTGATTCGCGGACCCGGTCTGCCAATTCGGCACTTGCTGCCAAGCCTGCTGTACCGCAGCCGGCAGCTTGTCCATATGCTTCAGGAAAAGCGCCAGCGTCCAGATTTGCTGGTCGCTAAGGGAGTGCCCGAACGAAGGCATGCCCGTCAGGCGAATGCCGTGCTTGATCTTCCAGAAGGAAACCCCTTCTGGATCATCCTCAACCCCATGGGTTGCCAATTGCGGTGGCTTTTGATAAAGCCCCTCGGCTATCGGCGATGGCGATGAATCTCCCTTCGCTGAACCGTGGCAAACCGCGCAGTTCTGCGCGAAAAGATGAACTCCAATAAGGAGATTCTGCTCGGTCAACTGCACCGGGTTGGGGCCCGTTGGGGCGTCGCGACGCAGTGTCGCATCAAGCGACGTACGGGCCATCCAGGTTTCCACCCAACCGGGCATTGCATCGGCATTGGCCGGAATAAGACCGCTTCTCACCATAAGGTAGGCGCCGATCAGTGCAACGGCAAGCGTCAGTGCAACTCCAGCGATCGCTCCTTTCAACATTGCACCTCCTTATTCCGCGGCAGGAACTGCGCTTTGCGCTAACGGCCGCCGCGACCTGCCAGACCCCGGCCTAGTCTTGGGCCGCGTACCTAACCGGTCTCGCCCCAAGAGAACCTTCTCGCGAATGGTGCGCGAGGCTGGTATAGGTCCAGCGTGGCGGAACTCGCCACGATCGATGCAGGAACGGGCTCGTATACCGCCGACTTGCGATTGGCGATCTGGTGGCCAAAATGCAGACGCTGATACCAGCCGACGAAACACCGCAGGACCGCATCGATAGCCAAGTGTGGCCGCAACCAAGGCCGATCCACATCTTTCGGCAAGTTCATAGTCATTGAAGATGATGCTGCCATCGTCACGGGTGAGCTGCCAAGCCAGAACCGCGTCAACCAATACGTCGGCTGCAGTAGGGGAGCCATCGATATGGATGATGTTGTAAGGTCCGGCAAGCTTGGCTAGCACCTGCGCGCTCTTGCCGACATACAGAGTCACCTGCTCGCTCCAGGGAATGGTATTGGATTCGAACCGGCGCCTTACCGCACCATGTCGATGCCGCGATAACGGCGCTCTATCCCCCCGGTGAAGGTGTCGATGCAATCGATGGTCGAGCCCTTCCCAGTCAGGATGTTTTCGGGCAGCGAGCAAGTCGCGCGTCCTTCAAAAACGCCGATCTCCAGAGCCTGCAACCCGAAGCGACCACGAAACTCCTCCAAGAGGGTGATCAATAACGGGATGTTTTTTACCAGCCTTCGGAAAATTCCGTCGGCCGTTTTTTTCAGCTGCCCAGCGTCAACGATCAATGCGGGGCGGAGGTGCGGGACTGCCGTGGCCATCCTTAACGGCACGTGGATGAAACAGCATCGTATGCATCAAACCGCGTCCACCAAACTGGCGGGCTGCAGCTGTTTCAATGGTTCCCTCACATTTTGGAAATAGCCCGGGGTATTTAATGTGCAGTTCCGTAGTTTCTGAATCGCCCGCACCTTTTGGAACGCGAATAGAAACAGCGGTCGCCTCTTAGACCGAGGATCATCATGCACCTGTTGAAATCCATGGCGTCCTGCGGCACTTTCCCATTCGCTAAGGGGAAAGCGGTTACTCGATAATCCTAGGTAGGTTAGATAACGCTGGATACGTGGGATCGTGCATACCATGCGCCGAATCCACGCGAGCCCGGTTATGCGTTTTGCCAAATCTTCGCGCTTGCGGCGACCATTTCTTGGATTCGGCACGTTGAAGATCAAGACGCCTCCTTCTCGGAGCACCCGCGCCAGTTCGCGGAAGGCAAGCTCCACGTCCCCCACGTATTCCATGACGCTGGACGCGACGACCGCGTCGAAGGACCGATCTACAAATGGAAGGCGTCGCCAGTTGGCGGGAAGCGCTTTCCATTCGATATCGGCCTCGCCAAAAACCTGACGTGCTTTCACAATCATCTGTTCGGCCATATCGCAGCCCGTTACGACATAGTGGTGCTCCCTAAGATGCTGGGCCAGATGGCCCGTTCCGCAGCCAAAGTCCAACACCTCAGCAGGTGGCAATGCGAGGCTGCCCAGAGCAGAGCAAAACTGATGCAACCGCCATGTCAGTTTGCCCCCCGGCTTGTAGTTGCTTCCCCAAACCTCTGCGCGTTCGTTGAACAGGTCGCGCACCTGCTCAGAGCAATCGCGAGGACTGCGAATGTTCAGTTCGCTCGCCAGAGACGGGGATGGTTTCAATCTAATCGGTCCTTTAGGTTGCGATAACTACAAAATGAGGAAAAGAAGGCCAACAGCGGTTAGTCCAATCAAGAGACCAACAACCAAACTCCAGCGACCGTTTATGCCGGAAGCCAATCTTTATAAATGCATCCGTCGACTGTAGCGCGACCAAGGGTGGGGCGGACGGCTTGTTCAGTTACCATTGCTTCTGTATGCCGACCATGAAACCGTGAGGAAGCACGCTGAGGATCAGCGGGGTTTCGCGCGTACTGGCCCAATACCCTGTCACCCCGCCAAGCGCCCAGGACGCCAGCACATCCGTCTGCCAGTGCCCCCATTCCTTCATTCGCGCAAGGCCGCTGTACAGCGGCAATAACGCGAGCGCGTAGGTGGCCGGGTTATCCTTTCCATATTGCAGAATGAACGGCGTGACGATAGAAGTGACGGCAGTCACCTCGCCGCTCGGGAAGCTGTAGTTTCCCTTGCCCTGGAACCACAGGTTAGGATTGTCGGTCTGGCTCGGTCGCGAGCGCGTGAAGATGTACTTGCCGGCCTGCGCGAAGACGGCGCTAACCGCTGAGGAGTCAATGGCCTGCCAGCAAGTCTTGCCGGGGGGCGTCTCTCCTCCTTCCCAGAGGCCGCAGGCAACCTCGCCGGCAATCATCGTATACATCACCGAGAGTTCGACGTTATGGTTCCAGATTCCAGTGTTGTCATAGGCAAGCCGATGATCGATACCGCCCGCAAACGCAGCGGTGCCGGCTAGGGCAAAGGTGAATGCAGCGATGTGCCTCATATGTCGCATACGACGCGCGTGCCGAGAGACAACATCGCATCAGCATATAAGACCAACCTTAAGCCAAGCTGAAGGCCGCGCTGACCCCGCGCGCCGCCGAGGGATCTACTGCTCGAGCACGCAAGAAGGTACGCGCGCACGTCGGCATCCGCACGGCGCGCTCGTGCCCGGTGGGGTCAAGCCGCCGGCAAGAGGCTGGTCGGACGGCTCAGGCGGGTGGAAAGATTACTGACACGAAAAATCCTCCGAGTTCGTCGGAGCGACCCAACTGCATTTCGCCGTCATGGGACGACGCAATGTCACCGGCGATTGCGAGTCCAAGGCCGTGACCCTCAATCGCTTCGTCTATGCGCACCCCTCGCCGTGCCAGTTTGTTGAGATCCTCTGGAGCGCAGCCCGGGCCATCGTCCTCTACCGTAAGCACGAGCCCGCTTACCTCGCGCGCCGAGATAAGTACGCGGGATCTCGCCCATTTACAGGCGTTGTCGAGCAGATTGCCGCACAATTCCAGAAAGTCCTCGCGGTCACCACAAAACCGGATTCCCAGATTAACCCGCGAGGCAATATCAAGATTTCGATCCACATAGATCTTGCGTAGGGTTGTGATAAGAGACTCAATCTCTGTCTCAAGATCAACCGCCGCCCCAGATGTGCGTCCGCCGGCGATGCTGGCACGGCGGAGCTCGCTGTTAATACGTGTGCGTAATATCCAGAGTTGTTCCTGCATTTGCGCATCCAGCGTCGGGTGGCGGCGAATACGCTCATCGTTAGCCATGTGCATCAACACGGTTAGCGGCGCCTTGAGGGCATGTGCGAGATTGCCGAGCGATTGGCGCGACCGCTTGAGGCGCCGCGCGAGCAGCGCGAGCATTCGATTGATCTCGCGGACCAGTGGTAGCACTTCCGTAGGGACGCTCTCGCCAAGTTGGGCGATCTCCCCCCGCTCGAGCCGCCCTACGTCCGCCTCGACGCGGTGCAACGGCCTGAGCGCGATGCGCACGATGCCGACCTGCAACACGACGAGCAGCACGAACATGACAAGCGACAGCTTTGTGTAGCGCGAAAGCAGCGCGTTGTACTGAGTCTGGATCGGACCCAGGTCGGTAGCAACTCCGATCGTAATCGATCGACCGTTGAACTCGTAACCGGTTTCACTCAATAGCAGAGTCTGCTTGTTTGGCCCGACAACGTCATGGAGGTAGTGTTGGCCGCGAGCGACCTGTGCAATAGGCAGCGATTCGTGCGCAAGCGATGGCGAGCGTAGTGCAGGCTCGCGCTCGACCAGGATCTCGTAGTATTGGCCGGACGATGGTGTCAGAAATGGAGGGTCGATGTCCGTCACTTCGAGCCACGAATCGCCTCCCGGATTGATCGCCAACGCGCCAAACAACTCATCGGAATCCTGCGCCAACTCATCAGCAATGTAGCTCCTCATCACGGTGTCGATGGCCACGCGTACTGCCGTCCATTGCACTGCAAACACGGCCGCAAGACTGAGCACCAGCCCGATGATCAGGGGCGCGAGCAGTGAGCGCATCAATCCTCCATCCCGAAAACATAGCCCTGGCCGCGCCGGGTCTTTATGCGTTCGCTGCCGATCTTGTTGCGCAAATGGTTGACATGCACCTCGATAACGTTACTTTCCTGAGCGGAGTCGTTGTCGTAAATATGGGCGACAAGCTGCGCCTTCGACAGCACTTGCCGGCGATGCAGCATGAAATAGCGAAGCAGACGGAACTCAACGCCGGAAAGCGCAATCGTCCGGTCATCAGATACGACTGACTGGCGCCCTTCGTCGAGCGTCAACCCCTCAACCGCCAGGACCCCGCCGGGCTGCGCGTGAGCCCGCCGGATTAATGCGCTGAGGCGGGCATAGAGCTCTTCGACGTGAAACGG
This sequence comes from uncultured beta proteobacterium, assembly GCA_963777455.1. Taxonomy (GTDB): domain Bacteria; phylum Pseudomonadota; class Gammaproteobacteria; order Burkholderiales; family Casimicrobiaceae; genus PALSA-1003. The sequence continues at coordinate 27,351 of CAVZQQ010000003.1, read as the reverse complement.
CTTGCCGACATAATCGTCCGCGCCAGCGTTAAAGCCTTCGACTTTCTCGTGCCAGGCGTCTCGGGCGGTCAAGATGAGCACCGGAACCGGGTTGCGGCGCGCCCGCCAGTTCCTCAGCACCTCGAGACCAGAACGTCTTGGTAGGCCGAAGTCGAGTATCACCGCATCGTATGGCTCCTCGATGCCAAGGTGTTCTGCGTCTATGCCATTATCGGCAACGTCCACCGCATAGCCTCTCCGGCCGAGATCATCCCTCAGACGGGCGCGGAGCTGAGCATCATCTTCTACCAGCAGAATCCTCATCGCCTACTCGCCAATGTCGCAGCCAGGTCAACGGTGCTTGGCACGCGCTATTCGATCCACATATCGGACCAACCCCACCCCTAACGGCCTGCCGTTCAGTATGGCCGTGACGTAAGCGTTTTTCCAGTCCAGCACTCGTGGTAATCTCTGCTACTGATTCTCATATCGACTGCCAACGTTGTTACCCCGCAGTTCAGCAATTTCAACGAGCTAACGCGCAAGATCGGTTCATCCGCGAGGAACACCGTCCCCTCTGGAACAGCATTCACGTCGCCCGTGAAACAAAAATCGGGCAGTGAACCGATGAACTCGGGAGTGAAGTGGCATCTTCAAGTCTCGGCATTGGTCCTGAAATTAACGCGGCACCGCAAGTCCACGCACCGGTACTTAGTATTGGGTTGTGAACTGGGTGAGCCACGATGGCGAAACGTCGACCAGATACGCTTCCAGGAGTCGATCGCCGCCCGTGAGAACGCCGATCCCCAGCACAATGAATAGCGCCCCCAAGATGTATTTGCCGTAAGCCGCGACGCGAAACAAATTCGCCCGGGTATTCGTAAAGGCCCGATGGGCGATGGAGCCGACCATCGCCAGCGGCAGGCCTGCCCCCAAGCCAAAGATTGCCATCAGCAGGGCCACCTGGCCGAGATGCTTACCCTGGCTAGCCAGCGTGGCTGCGGCGCCGAGCGTGGGCCCAACGCAGGGCGCCCAAACGAGTCCGAGCACCACGCCGACCACGAACTGGCCGCCCAGCCCCTCAATATGCGCATGGCGAAGCCACCGATCGGCGCCCGCGCCGATCGAGGCGGTGGCGCGAGCGAATCGCTCCTGCAGCGACCCGCTGAGCAGAATCACGCCGAAAGCAACCAGGACAACCGCTCCCCCGTTACGTAACCACTCGCTGTCGATACCCAGCGCGAAGCCGACCGTGGCCACCACCAGTCCCATCGTAGTAAACGACAACGCGAGTCCAAACGCCAATACGACCGCGCCCCAGCGATGTACAGCGAGAGCGGTGCCAAAAACAATCGGAAGCAACGGCAACACGCACGGCGATAGCAGCGACACGACACCAGCCAGAAATCCGAGCGCATAACTGGCCGGACCCAGCGCCATCGCCGCGAGCTACCGCCAGGCGAGGCTCACGAGAGCGCCTCCCGTAGGGACGCGGCGATAGAATCCTCCCTCGTATCGCCTGTAGAGCGCGTCACTTCCCGCTTACCTCGATAGACAATGAAGGTGCTTTGCTCGGCGACGCGAAATTTTCGAAGCAGGTCCTTCCGGGAGTCGAAGTTGACCATCAATACCGTGTAGTTTCGGAACTCATGGCGCGTCATCAGCCGGGAAATGATCGGGATCTGTTGCTTGCAGGTCGGGCACCAATCCGCGTACACATCGATCAAAATCAGCTTGCCCGCCGCTTGCAAGGTATTGAACACGACCGGATCGAACGGTTTGATTTCACCGGCCCATGCGCTCGCAGTTACAAGCAGCAGAAGACCCGCCAGCAGGCATCGATATCTTTCCCGCATATTGCCGACATCTAGCATCGATGCGCCAACGAAGAACCGGCTTTCAACAGACTGTTAAACCAGGTTCGAGCCCTGGTTGGGAAGCCAAGCTACGTGCGTGGCTTCAGTCGGTTTCGCCATGCCATGTGTGGGTTATCTGTCGCGCCTTCCGTTCCAGCCGAAAGCGAGTGTCTTGTGCTGGCCCGGAGCGAGGCTTACATCGACTGTCTCGGTCTTGCCCGAATTCTGCGCAGTGACGATGTAGCGCCCATCGGGCAACTGAACCAACATGAGCGGCCCGTCGGAAGCTCGATCGAGGATCAGGTTGCCAGCCGTGTCCTTGATCGCGACCGGTACATAGGCAGGCACTTCATGCGCCTTCCCGGGCAGAAACTCAAGCTCAAGGGAGTACTTGGACGCCGCGTGCTGCATCGCCAACGCCTGGTCGCGATCGATGCCACCGCTTATGTACGCAATTGCCCCTTCAGATTCTTCCGGAGGAAGGTTGGGATTGATTGCCGCCCACGTGTTGCTCGCCGTCCACAATGCAGCCGCCAAGCTGGCAATCAACCACGGCTTCATAGTCTGCATCATGGGGCGCCTCTCTTCTTCACCCCGGAAGAAGGGTCCGTTTTGTCTCCCTCACAAAGGGAGAGCCGGGCAGCTCCTAGCTCGGCCATTCCAAGACTGCCTCGTCGTGCTTTCCTTTGTGTACCGTGACAACGCGCGAGAGCGTGGTTTCGTCGTATCGGGCCGTCACCGTATATCGTCCGTCCGGCAACGAAGCGAGCACCTCCGGACCGCTCGAACGCGCGTCGACCAGGTTATGGCCGGCCGCGTTCTTAATCGACCATTCGACGTCGACCGGAGTTTCTTTCTGACCACGCCCCCACAAGAACAGCACTTCCAGGGGGTAGCGAGCCGCTTCGCTGTTCATCGCCTCAGCCTGGGCTGGCGTACTCCCGCCGCTGAAATACGTGATCGGTCCCGCCGTTTTCGCCGGCGGCATTTCGGAGTTTATGGATGCCCACGCCGTGGATGCAGCAAACGGCGTCACCGCCAGCAGGCTCAACCACAGTTTTCGGTTGCTGGTTTTCATATTGGTAACACCTCCAATCCTTTATGGGGATTCACGTTCACGAAACCCACTCAAACTCGATCATCTGGTGCTTCCCGTGCGCGACCTGCACCAGTCGCATTTCGCGTCTTCCGGCATGCTCTGCGCTGATCGTGTACTGGCCATCGGGGAGGCTGGCCAGCAGGTACGGTCCATCGGAGCGCGTGTCGAGCAGAACGCTGCCGGCGGCATTCTTGATGGTTACCTGTACGTCGGCAAGGTACATCGCATGCTGATCTTTCTTGCCTTGCACAAACTCGAGGCCGAGCGGAAACCTGGATGCCTCGCGTTTCATGACCGCCGCCCCGTCCGAGCCGATGCCGCCGCTCATATAAGTGACCGGCCCATTCGTATGCTCAGGTGGAAGGTTGGCGTTCGACATTGCCACCGCCGCCGCCGTCAGGCCCAGAAACAGGCTCACGCCGCACGCCGTCAGGACCGAAGGATTTGATTTCATCTCGAGACTCCTTTCAAACGCAATCCAATGCCACCTCTTCAGACCGAGCCCGCACCTCTATGTCTAAGCGCGGACCCCATCAAGCTACGCTGTCAGACTGCCACCTTGGAATAGACATCGGCAGGGTCCGACAGTTCGGCGCGAGGCGACGCGTGTAACGGCCAGCGCAACTCTTGTAGGAGATCCTCCTATCGCGTCCGATGCCTCCGGACGGCGGCGACAACGCGGTCCTAGGTCAAGACCAAGGTGCGGGAGATCCAACGCCACTCGATCGGCATCGCCGCTGGTTGCCGAGAGCGGTAAGGCTCGGGCCCAAGGCTGCAATTTGCCGTCGCCCATGCGCTTGCAGCGCCGCGCGAGTGCGACGCCAAGGGCTATGGTCGGCGATCGATGGGCAAAGCGTTTCATGATATTGCTCCTTTTTTTTCTGAACTCGCGTGACGAGGCGTTTGCGGGTCGCATTTGCAAATGTCGCGCCCAGCTCAGCGCGTTTCGAGAGCTCGATTGAGCCGACGGATGTTACTCAACCGACGTCGATCGCGACAAACTCGCTCGCATCTCCGTGTCGGACCAGAAGTGCCACGTGCTTGCCGGCCTTGTCTACGAGCGAGCGCAGCTGCTCGACGCTCTTCACGGGCGTACTATTTACCGCCAGGATGATGTCGCCGGCCTCGATCCCGACCTGGGCGGAGACACCGCTCGCCTGACTGACCATCAGGCCGCCCTGGACGTTGGCCTGCTGTTGTTCCTCGGACGTCAGCGGCCGCACGGCCAAGCCGAGCCGCCCGTGCTCGCCGGTTGCCTCGCTGGCTGCTGCCACCGATTGGTTCTGAAACTCGCCGATGGTGACTCCTAGGTCCTTGGTCGCTCCGTCTCGCCAAATCTCCAGCATCGCGTGCGTCCCCGGTTTCAGCTCGGCGACCGTAACAGGAACGTCGGTCGAGCTGACGACGTCGTGGCCGTTCAGCTTCAGAATCACGTCGCCCGTCTTGATTCCCGCCTTGGCGGCAGGGCCGTCGGGATCCACTGCGCTGACTAGCGCGCCCGCGGGACTCTTCAACCCGAACGAGTCGGCGAGGCCTTGGCCTACATCCTGAATCGTTACCCCAAGTCGGCCGCGCGTAACATGGCCGGAAGCGAGAAGCTGATCTTCGACGTGACTAGCAAGGTCGATCGGGATGGCGAAGGAAAGCCCCTGGAACCCGCCATTGCGGCTGTAGATCTGCGAGTTGATGCCGATGACCCGGCCCTGTAGGTCCAACAGCGGGCCACCTGAATTACCCGGGTTGACCGGGACATCCGTCTGCAGAAACGGCACATAGCTGCCCCCGAGCGACCGCCCTTCCGCGCTAACGATCCCCGCGGTCGCCGAGTTTTCAAATCCGAACGGAGAGCCGATGGCCACGACCCACTGGCCGACCTTGACCTGAGAGGAGTCCCCGAGCTTGACGGTCGGCAGGTTGTGCGCGTCGATCTTCAATACCGCCACGTCTGACTGTTCGTCCTTGCCGACCACCTTCGCCCTGAACTCGCGCCTGTCGGTCAGCTTCACCGTTACTTCCTTAGCGTTGTCGATGACGTGGGCGTTGGTGAGGATCACGCCGTCCGGGCTCACAATAAATCCCGAGCCGAGACCGCGCATCAACGCATTCGGCGGCGCCTTCGGCCAGGGTACGTTCCGGAAGAACTGCCAGAGCGGATCATTCGGGCCGATGTTCGGAACCTGCGGCATGGTGTCGCTCGCCTGTGTGTTCTCAGTCACGCTGATATTGACGACTGCCGGGCCGTCCTGCGCGACGAGCCCGGAGAAGTCCGGTAGTGCCGCCGCGCTCGACGGTGCCGCACTAGTCTCCACGTTGGAGCGATAAGCAGTGGCGAGCGAGGAAAAAGAATGGCTTGCCGCGCTGCCGCAGCCGGTGGCCAGCCCCGCAGACACGCCGGCGGTAAGCAGCGCACGCACGAGAGGTTTCGCTTTCATGATTGATCCTTTCACTAGTTAAGTACTATTATGTAATACCATTGTGCTAAGCAGACTACGCGCGCCGACTTAAGACAAAGTTAAGGTTGGGACACCACGTGGAGGTCAGGGCCTTGAGCCTGTATCAACTCGATCCGCTTACCACTCGTGTAGGAGCAGATCTTACGAGTGGCGCCAAGCAACCACGCTATCGGGAGAACCGCCCGCTCCATCAAGCCAGACTACTTCGTCGCTGTCGCGATATGCATGCACGCATCTCGGCCGCATCCGATGCTGCGTGAGGAGCCTGGCGCTCCGGGCCCGGGTGCTTCCTAGCCGGGCGGTTATTTTCGCCCTTGCCACCGATCGAGTTACGACTTGGAACGGAGCGTGTTCAAAGGCATGCCCGCGCCACTGAATATCCCCCTGCCGTCTTAATAAAATCTCTCGGCGCGCCGTATCCAGACAGGCACAGAAACGTCTTAAGTCTGGGTTAAGCCCCCGCCCCTATGATCGGGCCGAGGTGTCGGGAGTCGCGCACAGTGCTCCGGATGGTTGCGCGCGACGTAGAGCCACACCGATGACGCATGGGCGCTATCGTCTTAAAAACGCGGCAATTTGCGAGCGCGGTCATGGCCCTCGCATTCCCGTACTGGGTCTCGGGGGAGCGCTGGCGCGCGCGTGGCTTGCTGGCCGTCATCGTCGCGATGAGCCTCGGGATGGTTTACGTCAACGTTCTGTTTTCCGACTGGAACAACCGCTTCTACAACGCCCTTCAGCAGCACAACTTCCGGCGCTTCGTGCACGAACTCGTCTACTTCTGCGTGCTTGCAGCGGTGTTCATCGTTATCGCGGTCTACCAGACGTACCTTACGCAAATGCTCGAGATCCGCTGGCGAACCTGGCTGACTGACCGGTATCTCGGCGAGTGGCTCGGAGAACACGCGTACTACCATCTGCAACTCGGCGAGTACCGTGCCGACAATCCGGACCAGCGGATCGCCGAGGATCTGCGCCTGTTCGTAGAAGCAACCGTGACCTTGAGTGTCGGGCTCCTGGGTTCGGTTGCCACCCTGGTCTCCTTTTCGGCCATCCTATGGCAGCTGTCCGGCACGATCGATCTGCGGTTGGGAGCGATCCATCTCCCGATTCCCGGCTACATGCTGTGGGCGGCCGTGGTCTACGCCGTTTGCGGAACGTGGCTCACGCATCGCATCGGACGACCGCTGATCGGCCTTAACTTCCAGCAGCAGCAATTCGAGGCCAACTTCCGCTTTTCGCTTGCGCGCTTGCGTGAAAACACCGAGGGCGTTGCGCTTTATCGAGGAGAGCGCGAGGAGACGCGCGGTCTGCTGACACGCTTCGGAAGCATCGTAACCAACTGGTGGGCCATCATGAAGCGGCGAAAGCGCCTGACCTGGTTCACCGCCGGCTACAATCAGGCGGCGATCGTCTTTCCGGTGCTCGCCGCCGCGCCCCGCTACTTTTCCGGAGCAATCGAGTTGGGCGCCCTCATGCAGACAATCTATGCCTTCGGCCAGGTACAGAGCGCGCTGAGCTGGTTCGTCACCGCATATACGCAGGTCGCGCAGTGGAAGGCAACCACCGACCGGCTGACCGGATTTCGCGAGGCGGTCCGCATAGCCAAGTCACGTTCCGGCGCTCCGGGAATCGACTGGGCGAAAACGCCTCGCACAGGCCTCGCGATCCGCGGTCTGCACCTCGCGCTTCCCGACGGCGCACGTCTCACCGGGACGATCAACGCCGAGGTCAAACCGGGCGAAAGATGGCTGATCACTGGCCCGACCGGGGCCGGAAAAAGCACGCTGCTGCGCGCAATCGCGGGCATCTGGCCGTATGGCCGCGGCACGATCGAAACGCCAGTCGATGGCCGTGTGCTGTTCCTGCCGCAGAAACCCTACCTGCCGATCGGCACGTTGCGCGGCGTGCTGAGCTACCCCGATTCGCCGACGAGGTTCGACGGACACGCGATGGTGGATGCACTGACGACGTGCGGGTTACCGCAGCTTGCCGGCAGGCTCGACGAGTCGCGTCACTGGGCGCTTGAGCTTTCGCCAGGCGAGCAGCAGCGTCTCGCGTTCGCGCGCGCGTTGCTGCAGCGCCCGGACTGGCTGTTCCTCGACGAAGCCACGGCGTCGCTCGACGAAGCGAGCGAGCACGTGCTCTATCGATTGCTGCGGCAGGAGCTGCCCGGCGCCACGATCGTCAGCGTTGCCCACCGGTCCGCCCTCGCGGCCTTCCACGATCGGCGCCTTAGACTCGGTGGGTTGTCGCACGACGCAACTCGCGCCGCCAGACAGCGTGCATCACAGAAAACTGTTGTTACGGGAACGGACTAGCCCACCGTCGGAGGGGCGTTGCACCGAGCATCCGCGTCGCCACCGAGGCGCCGCTAAGCACGCTCGCGGATCCAAGCGCCAGCAGCGCTACGAGGCTTAGCACCAAGGGAGTGAACCCGATTAGCGCGAGCACCGCCAGCACAATCGCGCCCAAGCCGACCAAGATCTGGAAAGCAGCCGCGAATACGACCGCGCCGTGCGTCACGCGCAGGTTACGGCAAAGCTGATAGAGTGGCAGCTTGATAGGTCCATCCTTGCGGTGGGTGACGATATGAGCTTGAAGCCGGCAGTCGGTGCCTTCCTCGCAACGCTCTTCTGCTTGTCTGGTAGTGCTTGGCAAAACGTGCAAGCGCTGGGCTCGCAGCCGGCGAAAGACGGGTGTTTCGTCTCCGACTCTAATCCTAGGCGAGGGGGGACTGCCCAGTGGCATATGATTGTCGTGAATGACGGCGCACCCTGTGAGATAAGGCGGGATGTTCCAGGTGCCCCGGCGACTAGGATCACGGTTCGCGTTAAGCCGGAAAACGGCGTCCTTTCGGTCGAGGCGCCCTTCATGCGCTATACGCCAAAGGCGAATTTCACGGGTGAAGATGTTTTCGAGGTGGAATGGGTCGGACTTGAATGGACCCCTTACTTTCCTGTGTTTTTTAATACAACTACTCGTGCGACAATTTCGGTGACGATCCGTGCAAAGGGTGCCGAAGCGAGTCCGGCGCAGTAGTATTGAATCCAATGCTTGGCCCGCTCAATTGTCGAGCCGAGCAACGCGATTGGGAATTCCTTATCATTCAACTGTGGGAACGGGTTTATCCCGGTGAGCGAAATGCCCTTGGGCATCGAGATCCACTGACGCGTGGCCGCGTCGCCCGCGAGAATTCTGGATCGGGGTCAACTAAACTTTCGGCCGCGCCCATCATGCCGATTGAACGATAGTGGTCGGCGCCGGTTTCCCGCCGCCCGCTTCGCGCTCGATCGATGACCGTCACCCGCCGCGATTTTCTGCAGACCATGGGCTCGCTCGCGCTCGCGTCGCTACCGGCACGGGTGCGCAGCGACCCTCCGGCCGACGGCTGGGCTTCGGGCCCGACCGACTGGTGCGGACCCGGCGGTCCGGGCCACCCCTTGTTCGTCCCCAGCGATCGCGGCTTTCTCGGCCGCCTGGCGCCAGACGAACAGACGCTGACGCTGCGCGCGGCTCCGCTGCACGACGCAGGTCCCCTGACCCTGGGCTATTTCGCGCGCCATCAGGGCCGCGACTTCGTCAACCCGACGCTGCTGCTGCGTCCCGGACAACGGGTGCAATTCGCCTTCGACAACGGCTTCGACGAGCCGACCATCGTGCACTGGCACGGGCTCACAGTCGATACACGTAACGACGGCGCCGGCATGACGCTGGCCGCGCCCGGCGCGCGCTACGACTATGCCTTCGAGGTGCGCAACCGAGGCGCGCTGTACTGGTATCACCCGCATCCACACGGCCTGGCCGCCGGTCAGGCGTACCGCGGCCTATTCGGCGCGATTGAGATCACCGACGGCGACGAAGCGAAACTGCGCGCCGCCCTCGACCTGGTGCCGGGCAAGAGCGAGATACCCTTGCTGCTGCAGGACCGGCGCGGTAGCGATTACCTCCCCTCGGCCGCCGACCAGGCCCACGGCTATATCGGCGACAGCGTGCTCGTCAACGGCACCGCCTACCCGTATCTCGATGTAACAACGCGGCTGTACCGATTCCGGATTCTCAACGCCTCGAACGCGCGGACTTACCGCCTCGCCTGGCGGACCGCATCGGGCACCCCGGTACCGTTTACGCTGATCGGCAACGACGGCGGTCTGTTGCCGAAACCGCAAACTTGTACCGAAGCGTTCCTGTCCACGGCGGAGCGACTGGATTTGTTGCTCGACCTCTCCAATCTCGAAGTCGGCGAGACCCTTTTGCTCGACACGCACACTTTCGATCCGATGCACATGGAGATCGGCGCAACGGCGCCGGAAGCAGTCGAGCACAGCGCGATGGGCCACGGCACCCCGGCGCCGGCAACGCCGGCTACCGGGCATGCCGCGATGCAGCATAGCAGCAGTTTCCCGGAGGGGGCTTTGCGCACGCTGCTGCAATTGCGGGTGCGCGAGAAGATCGCCTACGGCGGCAAGGTACCAACGCAGTTGTCTAGCTTGCCTCCGATCGCCACGGGAGGGGCGATCGAACGACCGTTCCGCCTCGGTTTTGCCAAGGGTCGCTGGCGCATAAACGACCGCGTCTTCGCGATGGGCGAAACGCCGATCGAGGTCAAACGCAATACGGTCGAAACCTGGCTCATCCGTAACTACTTCAACAGCATGCCGCATGCGATGCATCTGCACGGCTTCGCCTTCGAGGTCCTCGCCCGGGAGACCAGCCCGGAACAGCTCACGCCGCTCAAGATCGACGATCGAGGTCGCCTCGGCACCGATCTCGGGCGCAAGGACACGGTGCTGGTATGGCCGGGCGAGAGCGTCCGGGTCGCCTTCGACTTTAGCTGTCCATTCGCGGGCGAGCAGACCTACGTCTTCCATTGCCACAACCTCGAGCACGAGGATGGTGGCATGATGCTTGGGGTCAAGGTAACCTGAAGTGGCTCCAGGATCGAATCACCGACGACGGTGCCTGTCGACAGGTTGCCTTGGACGGCACAGCGACCGGGCATGGAACAAAGTCATCCGATGCAGTCTGTGCAAGTGTGTTCAACCGCTTCGAGGAGATTTCAATGAATTCCGTATTGCGCACCGTACTGTATACCGCCATGGTGGTTGCCATTTCCGCCTATGGGTCGATGGCCATGGCGCAAGCCCCGGTCAAGGTGACTGGCGGCGTGCTGACTAATGCCGCCGGGATGACGCTCTACACATTCGACAAGGATGCTGGCGGCAAGAGCGCTTGCAATGGTCCCTGCGCGACCAACTGGCCGCCACTTATGGCCGCCGCCGATGCCAAGGCTTCGGGCGAATGGTCAATCATCACCCGCGCCGACGGCAGCAAACAATGGGCGTACAAGGGCAAGCCGCTCTACAACTGGTCGAAGGACACGATGGCGGGTGACATGAAAGGCGACAACTTCAACAATCTCTGGCATGTCGCCAAACAATAGCAGACAGTCTGAGCGCGGATAGCGCGCGCCCATTGATCGACTCGTTCTCGGAACCCGGGACAGATCGCCGCCCGACATCACGACCAAGTTGCTGTCGGGGAGTTGTAGCACCGCGACGCGCAAGACGTCGGCGCGATAGCTTTAGCGTCGGGACGCAGTCGGGCTTCGGAACGCTACGCCATCGGCACGACGGCGGGCCGGGGTTTGCCCATGAAGCGCCGCGCCAGGCGCGCAAGGCGCGGCACGACGACCGGACGCAGGAGGGGCGGATCATAGCCCGCGAGCCGCCGGTCGTTCTCGGCCACGCAGATCTCGACTAGCTCGGCCGGCGTGATGTCGACGCCGAGTGACTGGCTGCCGGTGACCGTGAAGTTCCGGTCGTCCGGGACGGCACCGAGATCGCGTGCGATGCCCATGCGCTCCCAGATTAGGAATGCCCAAACGGCCAGCACCTTGAACTGGAAAAGCGGGCGGCGCCACCACGGCAGATTGTCGGCGGCGCCACGCAACCCAGTTGACGAAAGAAAGTGATGTGGCGACCTTCTTCCTGCATCACCGGCTCGAAGGTTTCAACCAACTCCGGCGGGAAGTAGCCCGAACGTCGTGCCAACTCGAACAGGCCAAAAGCGAAGAAGCTGTCGATGCACTCGCTTTAACCGGTCACCATGAACGCCCATTCTGGGTCTCACGGGACGACATAGACGGGCTCGGGCGCGAGCTTGATTCCATAAGCCTCGACCAGGTTCGAAAGCACGGTCCTGTGCGCGTGCCTCCTCGAAGCCGTTGAGATCCATCGCCTGCTTCAACAGGGGGTCGGCCACGGTTGCAGCGTAACTCTTCACGTTCAGGCTCGCCTTGCCCTCGGTTTGAACCGCGATGTCCCAGATCGGTAGGTTCACCAGCCGTTCGCGCGAGGCTGCATCGAGGCGCGGCCAGTCGATGACGGCGGGCTTGTAGGGATTGTGCGTGTCGAGCAACATGCGGCTGAAAAGCACCTTGTGCTGCTCGCTTCCCAGGCGGATCGGCCCAGGTTCTGCGCCGCGGCAGTTGCGCGCGTTGCCGTCGTCGGCATTAATCGAGACACTCATTGCTTGATGCTCACATTTTCATTCCGGACGCGGCGTCCGGCCCCATGGCGCCGGCCTTTTCCACCACCGCTGTAACGTTGATCCTGCCGGTCTTCTCGAAGGTGAGATTAACGGCGAAGCCCTGTCCCACCACCAGCGGCCTCCTCAGGTCCATCAGCATAGCCGCCGGGCTTCAGCACCGTGGATGTCCCAGGCTTCAATTCAAGCGCCGCGACGGGGCGCATGCCCATGACCCCGTTTTCAGTTGTCGTCGTATGCAGTTCCGCAACACCGACGACCGGTGTCGAAACTGAGACGAGACGCTCGTCGCCAGTGCCCTTGTTTACCAACGTCATATAGAGCGCCGCGGTTGTGGCACCGGTGGGCGTTGCGCGCGTCCAAGCGTGAACGACCTGAACCATGGGGGCCTGTTCCGCGGCAGATACAACGATCGCAACAGCGAACACCCCTGCCAGAAGAATGGCTTTCAACATGACGCCCTCCCTGCCGGCAGGATGCAGTCGCCGCAATATCTTGAGGCTACCCCCCTTGCGCGCGATTCGACCAGCTGTTGCGTTGCTAAAAGGCATAGCTCACTCCAATCGAGGCCGTCCAATGCGGGAACAGCTGGTAGCCCTGGAGGTTGCTGTAGAGCGGCAGTTGCACGAAACCATAGACCTGCAGGTTGTGCATCACGCTCACCGTTAATCCGGGGCTCAGGTATACGACAGTGCCGCCCGCGTCGGTAAGGTCCGCAAGCACTCCCTGATCGGCGCTTGTGGGTGATGTTCATCTGCAGTTGCGGCACGATCATGGGATTCTCCTCGTAGCGCACTCCAAAGCTCACGTTGACCAGATTGCCGGGGCGGTAATCCTCGCCACGCTGATCGAGCTTGTGCCACAGCGCGGCCTGGAACTGGCCGTTGATAAAGCCGTCATCGTCGAAGCGGTGCCACCGGACAAGACGCCCGCTCCGTATCACCGCCATCGGTGAGGTCCATCGCGCAGCCCCATCCAGACATTTGCGACCTCCCGGGCAGTCTTTTTTGCCTTGGATTCATACTTGACCTGACTGATGTAAGACGTTATCTTACCCCACATGAAGACGACAGTTTCCACCAAGGGGCAGCTCATACTGCCCGCCGAGATTCGACAGCGGGATCGCATTGAACCGGGCCAGGAATTTGACGTGGAGCGAATCGGCCGCGGCGAGTATCGCCTCGTGCGCCGGGAGCCTCCTCCCAACGAAGGGCTTGTCGATTGGCTGTTGGCTTGTCCGGAAAAAGGCTACTTCGTCCCCATTGAATCCGAATCGACCGACACGCTGTGACCTATCTGGTCGATGCTAATGTCCTCAGCGAGGCCACCAAGCCTGCGCCCGATTCCAAAGCGATCGGGTGGTTGCGCCGCAACGAGCGTGAGCTCGCGGTCGACCCGATCATTCTGGGCGAGATCCGCTTCGGCATTCATCTCCTACCTGCGGGTAAGCATCGTCGTCGCCTCGAAGCTTGGTTTGATGACGGCATTGCGAGAATCGTTTGCGTCCCGTGGGAGGCGGCAACGGGTCTGCGCTGGGCGAAGCTGCTTGCCGAACTGCGAAGATCCGGCCAATCGCTTCCTATCAAGGATAGTCTGATCGCGGCGACGGCGCTGGTTAATGGGTTCATCGTCGTCACACGAAACGTGCGCGATTTTGGGAGGACTGGCGTGAAGGTGCTTGACCCATTCGCGTAGTGCGAGGCGCTGGTTGTATGGGAACTTCTCCTCAGCCGCGCGCCTTCTCCCAGCCGGACCAACATCTAACCAGTGTGGGGGTTATTTTATGTCATTGAGAGGCTACACGCCCCGACTTAAGACAGACTTAAGGCGTCGCCAGCGCGATGGACGGGTGTCGACGCGCCGCGAGTAGTGAGGTGTCCGCTGCGGCTTGCCTGCCACAGTAACCACGCAGCGATCGAAGGCTCTTAAGCTTGCCTTAAGTCACGACCTCTACTCTGTACGAATAGCAGGCCAATGACAGCACGGAGCTGGGCGGTTACGGTGAATGGCAGGATCGATAGTCAAACACGACGTAAATCTACGGCGTAGGAGCTTGCTCGTCGCTTCCAGTGTCGTTGGCGGCATAGGTGTTGTCGCCGCCGCCGTACCGTTTGTAGCAAGCCTGAACCCGAGCGCCGCGCGCGCAGGCCGAAGGCGCGCCGGTGGAAGTCGATCTCAGCAAGATTGAGCCCGGCGTGCAGATTACTGTGGCCTGGCGCAGCCAACCTATCTGGGTGCTGCATCGCACGCCGGAGACGCTCGTCCTGCTCGGCAAGCACAACGATGTGCTGCGCGACCCGAACTCGGAGGTCCCGCAGCAGCCACCGTACTGCAAGAACCCTACCCGTTCCATCAAACCTGAATACTTTGTCGCCGTAGGGATCTGCACCCACCTGGGTTGCATCCCTACCCTGCGTGAAGAGCCCGGTGCCCCCGATCTTGGGGCCTCTTGGCCCGGCGGTTATTTCTGCCCCTGTCACCAGTCGAAGTACGACTTGGCGGGACGGGTGTTCAAGGGCATGCCCGCGCCGCGCAATCTGCTTGTACCGCCCTACAAATATCTCTCGGCAGCCCGCGTGCAGATCGGCGAGAAGCCGACCTGATCCTCCAACAACGCGGCAACCGGTTGAGTCCAGCGCTTGCCGCAAGTATCACTGGCGCCGCAAGGTTTCGGCGGGCGTCTTGCTAAGCTTCGCCCGTTGCCACAAGCAAGACCGCGGGCGCCAGCTTTGGTCGGGCTCGCGCATCCGCCGCTGCTACGGACAGCTTCCTTAGAGGCACCGCACCTTGCCCGCTCTCTCAACTGCGAGACAGGGCACGACCAAAGGCTTCATTCCAAATTTACCCCCGGAAGGCAGTTTGGTGTACGTGATCGCCTCATCAGAACACCAATATACAACTCCGCAAAAGGTCCCGGCGACATTTGTGACAGAACCTCGATGCATTTTGGTCCGGTTGTTTGGGTCCGCAAGCCGAACCCTTGTGCTTTAAGTCTGTCTTAAGAAAATTGTTCGATACTTCTCCTTGTGGAATATCGCGCCCGGTGAGCGCGACTAAGCCAGTGCCGGGCGCGACCAACGGGCGGGGGCCCGAAACCAGGTGCCTGCCAAGGAATGAGATGATGAACAATACTCGACTGCGATCCGTTACTGCCGCCGTCTTCGCCGCACTATTGACCGGGGCTCTAGCCGTCGGGCTGTACAAAGTGACCGAGGTTTCAGCGACAACGATTTCCAACGCGCCCCAGGAAAGCCACACAGGAAAGTAATGTGTTTGAGCGATTGTGGTATCAGCTAGAGAGCCTCCGGCTTGCTGTTGCTAATGCCACGTTGAGGGCCGTCGCCGGGGCAAAAGTAGACTCCGAATCTTAAGTCCGGGCAAGGCAAGCGGAAGATCAACCTCAGCACCGTCTCGCCGGCCAAAACGTCGGTATCAAGGAGGTCAGCGATAGAATCTGGCTGGTCAGCTTTATGGACTACGACCTCGGGTTCTTCGATCACGAGACCGGTCGGCTTGGAACCGCCGAGAACCCCTTCGCTGCAAAAGTATTACCTATGTGGACCCCCTGGTTCGTAGGCGGTTCTGAACTAGCATAGCTTGTTGGCAATCAATAACTTGCAGCGCTTGCCAATCTTCAAACCAATCTTGCTCAGTCACGCTTAGGGCACAGCAAATCCGGCGAAGGCACAATCGGCGCCGAGGCGCGGCAGGCAAATGAATGGCCGGGCTCAAATTTCTGGCACGCGGGCCACACCTTCGCAATTATTCAAGTATGATTAATTCATACTAACTCGCATTGGATCATTATGGCTTCCGCCGTCAAGAAAACCATCTCACTACCCGCTGCTCTGGCACGAGAAACCGAGGCGCTCGCGCGAGCCGAGGGCAAGACGCTGAGCGCCGTTGTACAAGACGCCCTGCGCCGAGCTCGCATCGAGCGGCAACTGCAAGAGCTCCGTGGCATGCAGGGCTACTGGAGCCGTACGGCCCGCGACAAAGGGATTCTTACCGAGAAGGACCTCGAGCGCTACCTGCACGAGTGAAGGTCGTCTTCGACACAAACATTCTCGTGTCGGCTCTGGTTTTCCCGGGCGGGCGCGGTGAAGCGGCGTTGCGGCGCATAATCGAGGAGCAGGATCAGCTCGTTATCTCCAAGCCGATTCTCGATGAACTGCTTGGCGTTCTGGCCTGCAAGTTTTCACGCGATGCTGAAGAACTTGCCCACGTCGCGGTGTTTCTAGCTGACCTCGCTCTCTCCGTCAAGCCGCGACGAAAGCTTCAAGTAGTCAAAGACGAGCCGGACAATCGCATTCTGGAATGCGCGCTCGCCGGTCACGCTGAGGCAATTGTAACCGGGGATCATGCTTTGCTCTCCCTTGGCGAATATAACGGTGTGCGCATCGTCAGCTTGCGCGGTTATCTGGAACTTGCATCATGAGTCGGAGACCCCCTGACATCTCGCCGATTTGGCAATGGATTTGGCCACGCTAAGCGAGTTCGCCGAGATCAGCGACAGGCCGGTGGCGACCCAACGCGCCTATGGAGAGCTTCTTCCCATATGCTCAAGACCGAATTGTTCATGCACTGCGACTACAAGACACGGGACCGTTTCAGTTGCAGCGAAGGATGGCGCGCACTGGGATTTAAGCAGCGCGAACGATTTGTCCGCGAGTGACTGGACTTCGACCGGCAAAGCCCCGTAGCGGGCCCAAAACTCCGGCGAAGCATAGTGATTCAAAACTTCGAGGATTTCCCAGCGGTATGAGCTTCGCGCGCGCGCTCACCCAAGACGTCGAGTTTCCCCGCCTTGACGTCGGCTTCGAATTGCCGGTCCCATGCTGCGGCGTCGAACTCGGCAAACCACCGGCGAAAGGACGCTAGCTCCTCAGCCGACAGGCTTTGGACTTGTCGTTCGAGATCGCCGATTCGACTCATCGCCTTGGGTCACTTGCACTGAACGTAAGCAGTGTCCTCGCCAATCGCCTTGGGCCAAACCTAGGCTGCAACCGCCGGCCTTCGCCGTGGCGGGACGTGCTTGAAGCAGGCTATGGATTTGACGCCGATATCGATCGGTACTCGATCAGCGCCGTCCGCCGAACCCACCGCCTCGGAAACCGCCGCCACCAAAACCACCGCCACCGAAACGACCTCCCCAGCCACCACCGCCACCACCGCGGAAGCCGCCACCACCAAAACCACCCCCACCGAAACGATCCCCGCCCCCGAAGCCCCCGAAACCACCGCCACCAAAGTTGTGATTGAAGCTGTTCGAGAAACCGCCGAAGCGATCGTCACCGGTGCTGCGCGCCTGCGATTCCCGATCAGCCCATGACGTGTCGCCGGATGCAGTACCCCAGCCGCTCGACGAGTGCTGCTGCCAACCGCTGCCGTTGTTGTGATAGACGTTGCCGTTGACGTCCGCGTAGTGATTGTTGCCGAGACTGGCCGTGTTCCATGTGTTGGTCTTGCCGGTCCTGGCGTTGTACGTCGAGCCTCCGCCCGCATGGGCCTCGCCTTCCGGCCCTGCCGTCGTCGCCCCGGCCCGGTTGTATGTGCTGCCACCGGCTGTGGTGCCAGACACCGCATTGGCCGTCGAACGCTGACCTGTATAGACGTTATAGTTGCTGCCGCGCGCGATGTTGCCCGAGCCGCCGGCTGCGGTGTTGAACGTCCGGTCATAGCCGCGCGAGGCGTTGCCCGTCCAGGCGTTGAATTGACGCCCGGCATTGATGTTGCCCGTCGTTCCCCGCACCGTCGCGTAGGAACCGGAGAATCTCGTTCCGGCCACACCCCCGCCCGCATACCAGCTGCGCGTGCCGGAGTACGCCGCGTTGCCCCAGTGCCCGTAGACATTCGCGCTCGCCGAGCCGCAGCAGGGATAGCCACCCCAGTACCCGGGCGAATACCACGACCCGCCCCAGTAGGGCTCCAGCCACGCTGCGGTGGCGAGACCCATCGCAAAACCAAACGTGTACCCCACCCACGGGTTGTAGATCGGCGCGGCCGCAATACCGTAGGTATACGGAGATGGATACCAGACCGACCCAATCCACGGCGTGTAGGCATAGCCGGTGCCGTAGACAACCGTGCCATAAGGAGACACCACCGTCCCGAGATAGCCCGGCGTGTAACCGACGTACACGTACTGCGGCGTTGCCTCGTAGATCTTGACGTACGTGACGTAGTAGATTGGAGAGGATGGCGGAATGGTGTAGATCACGGTCGGCACCGACGTGGCGATGGTCCATGGTCCTGTGATCGACGTGGCCGTGAACCACACGCCGGCGACGACCGCGTAGTACGCATTCGGCGCGACCTCGATCACCGGCTCCGACGAGTTCGAAACGTACGAAAGGGAAGTCCCCTCAATCGGCGCATAGTGCGGCGGGCCGTCGAAGTTCGGCGTGAACGTCGGGCCGTTCTTGAGTGGCACGGTCGCCGTCTGCGGGATAGAATTGGAGATTACTGCCTCGTTCGCCTGCGCCGTAGCCGCAACGGTCGGCAGCACCGCGCCGGCGAGTGACTGCGCTGGGATGTGGGCGAAATCGGCCGGCAGCGCGTCGCTGGCCACGAATGTCCACGGGCCCGACAGGCTGGCGGAACGGAACCACCGGCCGGCCATCAGCGCGCAGTAGTTGTTGTTGCTGGTGTCGATAAGCACATCACTCGTCGTGTTCGATGCCCACAGCAATTGCGTACCCACGATCGGCACAAAATCCGGCTGTCCCTTGAAGACGATGAGCTCGGTCGGTGCCTGGCTGGTGTAGATCGTTGGCACGCCGTTGGCCAGCGACGGCTTCGGATTAACCTTGGCGCCGCCATCGAGCATGTCGACAGCACCGGACTTGGCCAACTCCTGCGCGACGCTGTCCATGCCAAATGGCTCGCGAAATGATTGCGTCCACGGACCGCTGACCGAGTTCGCTTCGAGCCAGCCGTCGTAGACATGAATGTAGAAATTCTGCCCGATTCCGCCCTGCAGAATCAGGGCGCGGGTGTTGATGACCCGCTGGAAGCGCGAATCCGAGGGCACCGGCTTCAGCACGGGCGCACCGTCGATCGGGACCAGGATCGCAGGCGAATAGCTGACGATGACCTGTGGTGGGTTGTTCTGTACGGCGACCGTCGGTGGCTTGATGCCGGTGAGAGCAAGCGATGACTCAAGGCGGTCGAGCGAAATCGTGCGGACCGACTTGGCGAATTCAGTCTGTAGCTCCGACGCGTACGCTGCGCCGTGGTTGGGCAGCGTCGGGAAGTCGATCTTCGATATCCGCAGATTCTCGAAGGTCACGGTGCGCAGCACCTTATCGACCTGCGTGCGCGCGCTGGCGAAGATCACGCCAAAGGTCTCTTCTTTCGCCTTGTCGGGTTTGATCGCGAGCGCCGCCCGGAACTCGAGCTGGTTGTCCGCCCATTTGTTGACTTGCGGCTGGTAGACGAGCACCTGGCCGTCGGCGAGGTCGACCACACGCGGCCATGGGTCGGGTGGCGGCTTGCCCACCGAGCTGCCCTGCGCGGCAGCGCCGACCGCGCAGAGCATGCTGACGACGAGAACAAGCGGCCCGAGAAACGTCCGTGGCTTCATGGTTCGCCTCTAAGGGTTATTGGATTTCGCGACATTCAACGCCGTCAAGACATTGGCTGGACTGAAAGGCACTGATCGCAGTCGTGCGCCGGTCGCATCAAAGACGGCGTTCGCGATTGCCGATGGCACCACGGACGTCGTTGGCTCGCCCGCACCCCACGGCACTTCGTTGGGCCGATCGATCAAATCGATGACGACCTCGGGCACATTCGGAAAAGTCAGGATCGGGTAGCTACTCCAGTTGAGGCTCGTAACCGCACTGCGGCTGAACGTCAGTTTCTCGACCAACGTGCGGCTAACGGTCTGCACGACATTACCTTCGATCTGATTGCGCAACCCATCAGGGTTGATAATCTGACCGCAGTCATGAACGACGAAGACGCGATCGACCTTGATCTTGCCCGTCCTGTGATCGACGGTGACGTCGGCCACAACCCCTACGTACGTCCGTACCAGTTCGTACTTCGCGTAGGACACGCCGCGTCCCGGCGCAAATGCGCCGCTCTCGCGCGAAGTTTTTCCGCGAGGTACCCACTTCGCGAATTGCCTCAGGCGTTCGAGCAGTTCCAGCCCGCGCGGATCGGTGAGATGGCGGGCGCGGATCTCGAATGGATCGACCCCGGTCGCGGCAGCGATCTCGTCGAGGAAGCTCTCGTTGCCGAAGGTGTTCTGCATGCGACCGGGTGCGCGTAGCCAAGCTGCTGGAAGCGGCGTGTCGACCAGCCAGTGCGCGGTCAGCTTGCTGTTGGTCAACGCGTACGGAATGCCTAGGCCAATGTTGGCAAGCCTGGCGTTTTGCGGCCCGTATTTCGGGAGATTCGCGAGCGCTGCACCGAGCAGTGTTACGCCCGAGCGCCGCATCGGGCGCTCTGGCATGAAAATATCCGCTTCCCATGAGGCGATCTGGCCTTGGTCATCGATGCTGGCGCGATAGTCGAGCAGGAGCGGCGGTCCCTTCGGATCCCAGCCGTGCTCGTCGCTGCGCATCCACTGCAGGCGCACCGGTCGACCGATCTCCTTCGCGATCAACGCCGCTTCGGACGAGCAGTCATCCGAGCCGTTGCGACCGTAACAGCCGGCCCCCTCGACGTAAATGCAACGTACGTGCTCCGGCGCAATCTGCAGCATGGTGGCAAGTTGCTGACGCAGCAGGTGGCTGGCCTGTGACGGCGTCCAGACCGTCAGATAACCGTTCTTGAACTCGGCGACCGCGCACGACGGACCGATGGAGCCGTGCGTATTCATCGCGAGGTCATAGGTCGCCTGCAGCGTCCGGCCACCTGCCTTTTGCGCTTCGCCCGTGTCGCCCATGCTCTGGAACACTTCGTCGCGGACAACCTTCGAGTTGCGCACGTACTCGAACAGATGGGACTCTTCCGGGAGGCCCGCCCAGGGAGACCAGGTCACGTTAATCGCAGTCGATGCACGGATGGCAGCCCATTCGTTCGTAGCCACCACGGCCAGGAAATTGCCCTTGCGCACGGCGCGGACGTAACCGGGGATCTTGCGGCAAGACGCGTCGCTCCACGCCTCGAGTGTCGCGCCGACCGCCGCGGGGTGCACCACGCGGGCGTGCAGCATGCCGGGCAGCTTGACATCCTGCACGAAGTTGAACGTGCCGAAGATCTTGGCCGGGATGTCGAGGCGCGGGATGGACTTGCCGACGATTGTGTAGTCCTTGGGGTCCTTCAGCGGTGCGGCCGGGTCGACCTTGATCGTGAACTGGCGATCGCCTACCAATTCCGCGTATGACAGACCGCCACCGCCGGCACTAGGCGCAACCACGCCATCGCGAACGACGAGCTGATCCTTCGCCACATTGAGCTTGCTCGCGGCGAGTCCGAGCAATGCCTCGCGGGCGGTGGCCGCTGCTCGACGGATCTCCATGCCGCCGACCTGGACCGAGAGGCTGGCGTAAGTCGGCCCTTGACTGGGCGTGAGGGCGGTATCGCCCTGGACGATCGTCACTCGGTCGAACGGTACCGACAGCTCTTCCGCAGCGATCTGCGTGAGGGCCGTGGTTGCGCCGGTGCCGAGCTCGACCTTGCCGGAGTAGAGCGTCACCGTTCCGCTGCCATCGATCGCAAGGAAAGTGCCGACTTCGTCGAGAGCGAGACCCTTCTCGGTCCATGGCGCGGGTGCCGCCGCAGTTGAACGCGGCGCGAGGGCAAACGCCACCACGAGCGCTCCGCCTGTCTGCAGAAATGCGCGGCGTGACACTTGTACGTCGGGCATTGGCACTCCGCCTCAGGCCATCTGCTCGGCCGCACGCATCACAGCCTTGATGATGCGCACGTGGGTTCCACACTTGCACAGGTTGCCTGCGAGCGCTTGCTTGACCTGGTCTTCGGTCGGGCGTTTCGTCGTGGCAAGGAAGGCGGCTGCCTGCATGATCATGCCGTTAATGCAGTACCCGCACTGCGCCGCCTGCTCGTCGATGAACGCCTGCTGCACCGGATGCGGCTTTTCCGGCGTGCCTAGCCCCTCGAGAGTAACAACCTCGGCACCGGCCACCGCCGAAATCGGCATCACGCAGCAGCGTAATGCTTCGCCGTAGTAGTGCACGGTACAGGCGCCGCACTGAGCAAGCCCGCAGCCGAAGTGAAGTCCATGCAGGCCAAGCTCGTCGCGCAACGCGTAGAGCAGGGGCATGCTGGGATCGTCAGTGTGCAACTCGCGCGGCGTCCCGTTAACGATGACTTTAATGGTTGTGGTGGTCATGAACGCCTGCGGTAGTGGCCGATATCGGACAGGTTTGCGACGCTCGTCGACGCATCATCGCCAGACGGCCCGCCATGACTGATTGATGTTGATCGACATCCGATCGTCAGCCGGCATTTCCTCGCGTGGTTCCCAACCGGCGATCCTGAATAGAAGGTCGTATCCCGCCGTCTCAGCCACGGGCAGGCCCGATTGCAAACTGACAGCGGCTGGCAAAACCCGCGATCCAGGACTCAGCGACGTCGTCAACACGCTGGCAAAAGCAGGTGCCACAGCGACCAAGCTCGAACTCAGAATGAAAGTGCGGCGGTTCACGTTCATGTCGTTGCTCCTTCGGATTACAACGCGCCCAAGAACGACAACCGGAACGCGGTCGTTGCTCCCCAGCGGTCTTGAGCGGCTGCGAGAATGTCGGACGCAGCGTGCGCTTCGTCTGCGGCAGTTGCAGTTGCGTACGCCTGCTTGAATCCGCGCAGCGTAGGACGGTTGGCAAGGTTCAGGCGCGCCAGCTCGAACGCGCGTGCGGGATTACCACCGCTGCCGGCGAAGAACTCCGCGCCGTGGTCCGCAAACGCCAGCAGATGCTTGTCCAGCAGGGCGTCGAAACCCGTTCGTGCCGCCTGTAGTTGCGCCTCGGCCTCAGAGACCCTACCCATTGCATTCATCGTGTCGGCGAGACGCCATGCGACTTCCGGATCTCCACTGTCAATGACCGGGAGCAAGAGGGTTTCCGCGTCATCGTATCGCCCGCAGCTGGAATGGATTTCCGCCAGGTGCACGCGCGCTTTCACATAGCACGGCAAATAGTCGATCGCCTTGCGATACCACTGTGCAGCGCGGCTGAATTCGGGCTCTGGAACGAGTTCTCCCCACAGGGCGCCAAGCTGAAAGCATACCCATGCAACAGGGAACGGCGAAACATCCGGGTATTCCCGTAACGCACACTGGTAAGTTCCATCGGCCCCTGCGAATTCACCCAGATCGGCCAACAATGCGCCCAGCGGCACCAGTTCCTCCCAATGCCCTGGCTGCGCGGCACGCTCGCGGCGAACGGAAAGGACCCGGTGCAAGTCTTCCCCGGTGGCCTGATTGATGCTCAATCCGAGTCGATCGGCGGTATCTGCCGGTGTTCCGCACGCCACCGCCCGCGCGAGGCTAACCCTTGCTTCCGCGAAGCGATGGGTTGCGCATGCGACTTGTGCCGCGACCACGGATGTTTGCGCCGCTTCCGGATCCGTACTGGCGAGCTCGCTGACCAGCGTTTCGAGCCGGTCGAACGCCGCGAGGTCGCCAACGTACTGCGCGGTCAGCAGCTCCTGCTCGACAATGAGTTCGGCGACGCCGGGCCGCTGTGGATCCCGCCAGAATCGATTCCACGATGCCTGTAATGCACTCGTCAGATTGATGATGGCGATTTCGCCGTTGGTAGCCGGTGCGAGCTCCATTACAACGCCCGGCGACTCTGCCTGTTCCTTGATCAGTGCCACGCTGCACTACCTCCGGGACCCACCGCTTCGCTTATAGGTTCAGCCGAAGCGCTTCTTGAGGCTTTCGAGCCCCACTTTGAAGAGCGTGGTGTCAATCAATTTAATGATGGTGTTAGGCTGGCCGTCCGGCAAATACATCGAGCTCCACTCGACCGTGCTGCCGGCGCCCTTGGGCGTCACGCTCAATTTTCCAGTGTAGTTGGAGACTGGAAGGCCACTGACACCTGCGTAGCTATAAGACCTGGCGGATGGGTCCGTCGCCGTGAGCCGTTCGATGATCTTCTTGCCGTCAATGGTCTCTGTCGAGCGCAATTGCCCGATGCCGGTTCCCGTCAGCGTGACCGAGGCGGCCAATGGATGCCACGCAAGATCGCCGAACGAGCCGATGAGCGCCCAGACCTGCTCCGGCGTGGCCGCCAAGTCGACACTTTGCGCCACGCTTTGCAATTCCGTGTTCGGCGAAGCCAGATAGGGAAATTCCTTGGTGCCGGGTTTGGTCGCGCCCATGGCGCCGCCCTGCATGAATGGGCCCTTGTCGTGGTTGACCATCCAGGTCACCAGAATATCGATGACGTTAGCGTTGACGGTACGGCCCCCGCCGGTCCGGTAGGCATGCCCGTTGAGGGTGCTCCGCTCAATCTCGAGGTGGCTCAAGTCCGTGATCGGTTTCGCGACATCGAACAGCAAGAAATCGTCGAGGAAGACATTGGCACTGGCAGCGAGTTCAACGGGAGTCCATTGGGCCTCGCCGTCGCGCATGTCCCATTCCGCCAGGCTGTCGGTCAGGCGTTTCCTGAACAGCGGCTTGAGATTATCGGCAATCGCAAACGGCGTCTGCTGATTCCACAGGTCACGTACGTCGTCGGCCCCTTTCAGCGCACCATTGTTGAGGCGCATGTTGGTCTGTTCGGGGCGGCCGACCAATCGAAGCGCGGCGGTGGCGACCCGATTTCACTCATGTAGCTTGGCAGCGGAGTGGTTTCGGCAATGACCCCAAACAGTGAACCCTTGGCGGGGTCGAGCACGCGGCGCGTGTCGAATTCAACGACGATGCTGAGCACGTTGTCGTGCTGCAGCAGATTGGGAATCGGCTTTATGCCCGCCACCGCAAGAAAGAATGGATCGGACCGCAGTCCCGCAAAGACACGAAATGCTCCGTCTGGTGTGGACGCGCCTTGTTCGTCGTCGACGACCAAACTTAGCGTCTGGCCGCCCGGCAGCGTGCAGGTGCCGCGCTGGATGGGCTTCGCGCCGTTGCGGCTGTGCTCGAGCGTCTCGAATCGGCAGCTGAAGCGAAATTCCGGGTCCTGCGTCTTGAACCGCGCTGCATTGCCGAGACCCGCCACCGTGGCCCGACGCACCACGAGAGAGTGATTGACCACATTGGAGAGAACACTGCGTTGTCCCCCGCCGAGGGAAACACACAAAGCGCAAGCACAGTGTGGTTCGCATTGCTGGGGCTGGTGAACGCAAACAGGTCGCTGAGATCGCCCGCAGGATCGCCGACCTGTCTTGGCCCATCGATGTGATCAGACATGACGCGTCCTTAACTGGAATTCATTCGGTCACGTATCCGGGAACGTATTCACTTTGGGTTCGCCCAAGGCTGGTTACCGCTGCGCGCATTGGGCGGACCGCCAAACGGCGTAACCCGGCCACCCTCTTCGGGAATCGACTTCAAGTACTCGACCAGCGCCCAGCGCTGCTGTTGGGTCAGCAGAGGGCCGACGATGCCATTGCCGCGAGGACCGTTCTCGAACGAATGGCCGGCGTTCGAGTTGCCGACCAGCGAAGTATCCAGAAGGAAGGTCCCGGAGTTGCCGCTGGTGTCGACTTCCACTTTGACCGGATCGAAATCGCGCCGACATAGAACTTCTTGGTGCGTTTACTCGCCGGGATCAGCATCTCGTAGAGATTGGGTACCGAACCGTTATGCAGGAAAGGCGGAGTGGCCCACACCCCGTCGCGCGGTGCCGCCTTCCAGTTGGCTTGTGATCCAGGCGGCAACGGAAATTCCCGAAAGCCATTCAGATCGGCCATCTGCGCCTCGGTAAGATGGAGTTTTTCCACTGCCCTGCCAAGAAGTTGCCTAACGAGGGGTCCCTTGAGATCTGCCGCCAATACGACTGCTTTGCCTTTGTCGGGCGGCGCCAAATAGGGGCTCAACTGCCGCGTGTACATGAACTCGCTCACGACGACCGTCTGCTGCATGTCGGTACCCATGTATGTCTTAGGCACGAGTCCAACTTCGAGGAAGCGCGTGCCGTACTTGTTCGGCGCCGTCCACGTATAGGGATAAGAGTTGTGGCAACTCGCACAGTGGGTCGCGAACAGTGCCTTGCCCTGGGCGGCTTTCACGCGGTCGATCTTGCCGAATATCTCTTCCGGCCACTTTGGAGGCGCCAACCGCCACATTGTATCCTCGATTTTTGGAGATTAAGGATCGCAGCGGCCGAATCGAAGAGGCCTTCTTCCGGCGTCTTGGATTGCTAGTTGATCGGTAGGTACACACCCAAGGTTTCGCCATAGTTGCGAGAGAGTGGATCCGTGCCCACCCGCCCCATTGCGTCCAGGTCGCCTGCCCGGCATTCCAAACAAAGGGGATCTTGACTGGCGCCGCGGCCACGGAC
This sequence comes from uncultured beta proteobacterium, assembly GCA_963777455.1. Lineage (GTDB taxonomy): Bacteria > Pseudomonadota > Gammaproteobacteria > Burkholderiales > Casimicrobiaceae > PALSA-1003. The sequence goes on along the minus strand of CAVZQQ010000003.1, from coordinate 995 downwards.
ATGTTCTGAGGAATGTTGGGTTCGATCGAGGCCAACCGATTCGAGATCAAAGGTGAGGCAATCTGCGCGGCCGGGCCCCCAAGGGGATGGGGAGGCTGCGGCGACGGTGTTGTAGTAATGCGTCCGCTCGGCTTCGCTCGCAAAACGCTTGCGCAGTTCGCTCTTGGCATCTGTGCTTGTCGCTCCAATGCGCGCAGCCATGCGATCGAACTTCGCCGTATCGCTCAATGTGGCCTGATATGCCTGGTCAAGGGCTTGCATATACGCCTGGATGTCGAACAGATTGGTGTGACCACCATCGATGCGAATTTGCTTGCCCTTGTACATCAACTGCGCGGTATGGCAGACCGCGCAGTTCGGTCCGACTGTCTCGCCCTTCCAGCGCCCTTCCGTCACCACATTCTTTGTAACGCCAACCGGGAACCCGTCAGGATTCGTTCGCGGATTTGCGGCCTGAGGAATCAGGCCAAAGCGCGCGCTGTTCGCATCCGAGCGGAAAAGCTCCTGGCTCCCGGCAACCTCCAAATTCATGAAGATGTCGTACGAAGCGATAGATGAGCCTTGGGGCGTCTGATAAAAGAGTTCCCGATCCGCCTGCGACCATCCCTGGTCGAGAAAGATGACGGGTTGGCCCGATGGTTGGCACACAGCCGGTTCGATAAAGAGGAGTCCAAGTAGACAGGCGGAGGGGATCGCCAACGCCATAAAGGCGGAACTGCGAGAAACGCCGTTTCTTCGTTGCATAGATGCTCTCCGATATACGCCAATGAGCGAGAACAATGTGCCGTCTGCGCGACCGACGGCCCTCTACTTCGGGAACAGAAACGGGACCTGTGCGGCTGGTTGCCAGTTCGCTCCGAAATCAGGCTTTGCCACGTTGTAGTACGCGGACAGCTGCGTATTCACCGGCAGTTTGCCAAGGTGAAAGATCTTGCCGACGCCGCCCCCTATGGGAACGGTCCACTGCTGGCTGCCCTGGGCCTTCCAGTTTACCG
>CAVZQQ010000002.1:0-8203 GCA_963777455.1 uncultured beta proteobacterium | reverse complement strand
GATCGTTAAGATCAGCGGCTTATCCACTGCGCTGTCGCTACGCGTCGCGCCCGGATGCCCGAGGACGGATGACCAGGCGCCGTGCAAGAGGCTCGCAATCAGGATGGAGGAGTCTTCGATTGCCTGCCGTGCCTGCGGCTCACGACCTCGAAGCCTTCGCCGGCGAAGCCCGGCGGCCGCGACGGTCCAGACGGCATCGGGCCCAGGTGATCAAGCCAGGGCGACCGCTTCGATCTCGACCAGCCAATCGGGACTGGCCAGGCTCGACACGACCGCGAGCGTGCTGGCCGGAAAGTGCCCGATCGCGCCGAAGATCCGCGCGCGGATTTCGTGGATCACCACCCGGTGCTCGACGCGCGTGGTAAACACCGTGAGCTTGCCCACCTTCTCCATTCCCGACCCGGCGCCGCGCAGAACCGCCTCGAGGTTGCGGAAGACCTGCTCGGTCTGCGCGCGGATGTCGCCCATCCCCACCAGGTTACCCTGCGCATCGATTGCCACCTGCCCCGCGACAAAAATCAACTCGCCCATCCGGACCGCGTGCGAATACGCGAACGCCGTGGTGTCGTGGACGTTACCCGGCTGGATTACTTGCAGCGCCATGGCGTGGCCTCACATGACCAGCGCGACCGGCCGCACCGGTGACGCCGTTCCGCCGCGCATCTTGAGCGGCAGGCAGACGAACAGGAACTGCTTGCCGACCAGCTGGTCGAGGTTGCACAGCTGTTGCACCATGCAGATGCCGCTGGCCAGCCAGATAAGGTGGGTCGGCCACCACCATTCGTCAGGGTCGTCCATGCCGATCAGGTCGGTGCAGAAGATGGTGATCTTGCGATCAACGAGCCACTGCGCGGTGTCCGTCGGGACGTAAGGACGCACCATCGCGAAGTTGGGCGTGCCCCAATCCTTGTCGACTCCGGTCCAGCAGATGGTCGCCCGGCCCGGCCCGATTTTTTGCCCCGACTTTTCCTCGGCTCGTTTGAAGTCGTCTATGGTAATCGCCTCGCCGTTTTTCTTGTGCGTCAGGTCGAGCAGGTGTCCGGGAAGAATCAGTTGCTCGAGTGGGACATCTTCGACGGGCGCACCGTCCTTGACGAAGTGGCGCGGCACATCGAGGTGCGTGCCGCAATGCTCCGGCATCAGGATCATGCGCCCTTCCATCGACAGCTTGCCACTGGTGATCATGTGGTAGTGCTCGTGCGTCTCGAGCGGGAAAAACGCGACCATGCTGCCACCGATATTCGACATCCCGTCGAAATACTCGTGCCCGAGATCGATGATTTCCTTGAATGGCAAGGCCATGGCTTCTTCCTCCTGTATCAGGCCGGGTTCGGGGTCTTTAATGGAATCCGGATTGCTGCAGCCGGCTCCCTACGGTGACTCTTCCGCATGCATCGGTTCGAGGTAGCGCTTTAGCTCCGCGTGACCGTAGTACTCGTCGAGGCGCTCGGCTGGCGTATCGACCAGTACCTGCCCATCCTTCATGAACAGCAACCGCGTGGCCAGGGAGCGGGCGAACTCGACATGGTGCGTCACCAGGATCATCGGGATGTGGAACGTCTCGTTGATCTTGCGCAGGTAGCGAAGGATCTCGGCGGCGAGCGGCGGGTCGAGGGCAGAGGTGATCTCGTCGAGCAGCAGCACTTCGGGCTCCATGGCCAGGGCGCGGGCCAGCGCCACGCGCTGCCGCTGCCCGCCCGATAGTTGCGTCGGATACTTGTCGACCAGGGCATCTTTGTCCGTTCGCGTGCAGGGTTCGACGTTGACCAGCGCGCACAGCTCGCGGGCTTTCTCGGTCGCGCGCTTAGCCGGCTGCTTCTTGACGTAGATGGGGCCCTCGGTGATGTTCTTCAGGATGCTCTTGTTGGGCCAGAGGTTGAATTCCTGGAACACCATGCCCACCCGCGACCGGTGCACGTTTTCGTCGACCAGGACCCTGGCCGCGCCGTCGTGCGCCTCGATGATCTTCTGGCCACGGAAATAGATCGTGCCATGCTCGATGGGCTGCAGCAGGTTGAGGCAGCGCAACAGCGTGCTCTTGCCCGTGCCGCTCGGGCCGCAGATGGCGATGCGTTCCCGGTCGTAGATGGACAGGTTGAATTGCTTCAACACCGTGTGGCTGCCGAACAACACGGTCACGTCTTCCAGACGGAAGAGCTCATCCATCGGTCACGCCCTCTGCCGGAAGAATTCCATGCGCTGCATACGCATGTACACCAGGTTGCCCAAGCCCACGACCACCAGGTAGATCACAGCAATCGCGGTGTACGCCTCGAGCGAACGGTAGGTCTGGATCATGATCGTGTCCGCGGTATGCAGCAATTCGCTCACCCCTAGCACCGAAGCGAGCGTCGTCCACTTGAACTGGTTGATGTACAACGCCACCATGGCCGGCAGCGAGATACGCACGATCTCCGGAAAAATGATGCGCCGCAGGATCAGCGGGAACGGCATGCCAATAGCTTTGCCGGCGTCGATGTACGTGTTCGGGATTTCCTCGATGGCGCCGCGGATCACGTCGGCGATGAATGCCGAGAGGTTGAGCGACAGTGCGATGTAGGAGATCGTCAGGCCGTCAAAGCGGATGTCGAGCAGCACGGGCAGGAAGTAGTACATCCACACCATCAGGACCAGCAGCGGCAGCCAGCCAAAGAAGGCGATGTAGATATTGATCAACACCTTGAGCGGCTTGGCATACGCCGATTTGAGCGACAGCAGGATGCCGAGGACATAGCCGAGGAACGTGCCGGCTACGATGGTGACGATCGTCAGTTTCATCGTGAGGATGAAACCGCCGAGAAACGCGGGCCAGTACTCGAGGATCAGCGACAGCTGCCAGTCATAGGCCACGTTGAGGATTCCTCACAGTACGGTCCAACGGCTCCCCGCTCGTGCTCGCCTCCGGGGGTCTAACGATGACGATCCGCGCATCCAAGGTGCCGCGCGACGCTAAGTGCACGATCCGTCGCAACAACCGTTACGTTGGACGCCGGCGCGAACTCCCTACCCTGGGCCGCTTCGCGCCGGCTTGCGATTGCGTCAATAGTTCTTCTTGATGGTGATCCACTCCTTGGGGTCCTGCTTGTATTTTTGCTCCAGCCGGTCGATCACACCCGTATACTCGAGGAAGTTGATCGACTGGTCCAGGAAGTCCTTCCATTGCAGGTCCCGCGGCAGCAGCAGGCCGGTGCCCCAGAGGAGCAGCGGCCGGTCGGCGAAGATGTTCGTCGCAACGCCCTTGTGAGCCTTCACGAAGTTGGCCACGCTTATCGAGTCCGCGATGCCGATGTCGGCGCGCTTGGAAAGCACCTCGAGCATAGGCCGCGTGATATCAGGCGTGTCGAGCACGATCAGCTTGGCCTCGGGCAGGAACTTCTGCGCGTAGCTGTGCCCGACCTCGCCGGCGGTGACGGCGATCGTGAGCCCCGGTTTGTGCAAATCGGCCTCGGTCTTGAACCGGTTGTCACCGGCCCGTGCCACCGCACTCAAGCCGAGAAGCATCACCGGGCGCGTGAAAGTCACCTGCATCGCGCGTGGAATCGTGCTCAGAATCCCCGATACGACCACATCGAACTTGCCGCTTTGCGCACCGACGACCATCGTGCCCCACGTTGTTTCTTCGTATTCAATCTTGATGCCCTGGCCCATCTCCGCCACGATCGCGTCCATCAAGTCGATGAAATAACCGCTCAGCTTCTTGGTGGCCGGGTCCACAATGGCAAATGGCGGATACGGGATGTACCCGGCGTGGATCACCTTGGTCCTCTGGATCTTTTGCAGGATCGTCTCCTGCGCGGGAGCCTGCGCGTTGGCAGGCGGCATCGAGATCAGGCACGCAAACGCAAGCAGAATGCTCGCGACAAGAGCTCTCGTTGGCATTTCTTCCTCCTCGTGACGGCGACGCACTCCGCGGATTAGGTTGTGGCTGCAGCGGCAGGGCGCTCGCGGATCGAGCGCCCCTCGCGCATTGCACTGCAGCAACCGGCTGCAAAGCTCGGCGCGCGGAAGTAGACTAGCGGCTGCTTTATTGCCTGTCAATCGTATGCGGACCAGTAAAACGCTTGAATTCGCCCGGTTCGGCGCCCGCCCTTTGGCCATCGGGCCTGGCACGCCTAGCGCAGCGCAGGGACTATGTTGGACAATGCATCTGCCGGAAGCTTAAGCGGGTATCTGATGACCAAAGTGGCGACGAGGCAAAGCGTGGATCTGGCGGCGGCCAAAGCCGGTTCCCCTTCGCCTGCACGGCGCCGCTCTCCCGACCCGGTCGCGCCCTCGCCGGAAGAATCAGTCGCCATCGGCTTCCATCTGCGTCGGGAGCGGCGTCTGCGGAAATTGCTACTCAAGGACGTTGCGGATGCGACGGGCCTCTCGGTGAGCCTGATCTCCAAGATCGAGACCAATAAGGTGAGCCCGTCGCTGTCCACACTGCACAAGGTCGCCAAGGCCCTCGGCACCAGTGTCTCCGCACTGTTCGCGATCGAGGAGACGATCGCGCAAGTCGTGTCCCGCCCCGAGCAACGGCCCATTGCCGGCAGGGTGCAGACGATGCGGGAATGGGACGGCATCGAGGCCGAGATCATGGTGCCCTACGCGGCCGGCCGACTGCTCGAAGGCTTTGTGTTCATCATGCAACCAGGCGGCCACAGCGGCGGCCTGCTACAGCACGAAGGCGAGGAATGCGGCTACGTGCTCTCGGGCAAGCTCGAGCTCACCGTCGGCGGCACGCGCCATGAGCTCAATCCTGGCGACTCGTTCTTCTTTCCCTCGTCGATACCCCACGCGTACAGCAACCCCGGAAAGTCGATTGCGCGCGTGTTGTGGATCAATACACCGCCCACTTTCTGACTCGCAGCACGGCGTCGTTTGCCGGTTAGTCAAATGCTTGACTGACAGTCTAGGCATTGCCATACTCGGCGCGCCAGGCCCAGTCCCGCACCGGCCAAAGGAACGCCATGAGCAGCACCACGGTTGCCCCTCACGCCGCCGCCGCCGAGGACCTGAACGTACGTCTGCACGAACAGGCCCAGCGCTACACGCCCGGGGGACTGCATACGGCCATTCGCATCGCCGAGCCGCCGCTGTGCATCCGGCGTTCGCAGGGCGCGTATCTGTGGGACGAGAATGGCAAACGCTACGTCGACTATCACGCGGCGTTCGCCCCGATCATTCTCGGACATTGTTATCCCGCCGTCGTGGAGCGCGTCGTGGAGACGATCCGCCAGAACGACCTGTACGGGGTGACGACCACGTATCTCGAGACCGAGCTCGCGCAGAAGATCGTGCAACACGTGCCCTCGGTCGAGCAGGTGCTGTTCTGCTGCACCGGATCAGAGGCAACCTTCCATTCTCTCCGTCTCGCCCGGGCCGTGACCGGGCGGCGCAAGATCATCAAGTTCCAGGGTTGCTACCACGGCTGGTTCGACTACGTGCTGCGCAACGTTATCAGCGCACCGGAGGTTGTGAATCGATGGGACCCCGGTTCGGCGGGGATGTTGCTCGAGGCGGTCGAGAATACGCTCGTGTGCCGCTTCAACGACCTCGACAGCGTCGAGCAGGCGTTCCGAGACAATGCGGGCGAGATCGCCGGCATCATCCTCGAACCGATTCCTCACAACGTCGGCTGCATTCTGCCCAGGCAGGCGTTCCTCGAAGGCCTGCGCCGCATTTGCGACCGCGAAGGCAGCATCCTGATCTTCGACGAGGTCATCACCGGTTTCCGCCATCACATTGGCGGGTATCAGGCGATCTGCGGGGTCACACCGGATATCACGACCATGGGTAAGGCTATCGCCAACGGCTTCCCGATCGCCGCTGTCGGCGGCAAGCGCAGCCTGATGCAGCGCTTCAACACCCGCGTCGGTGGCGACACATTCTTCTCGGGCACCTTCAACGGGCACGCGAGCGGTGTCGCCGCGGCATTGGCCACGATCGACTGTCTCGCAACGCAGGATGTGCATGCGCACATCTTCCGGCTCGGCGAGCGCATGCGCGACGGCCTGAAGAGGATCGTCAAGCATCACGGCTTTCCCTGCACAGTGGCTGGCTACGGCTCGGTCTACACGCTGTACTTCATGTCGGAGCGGCCGATCGAGAGTTTCGAGGATCTGCTGGCCAATGACGGCCGCTTGTACGTGCGCTACCGTCAAGAGCTCATGCAGCGCGGTGTGTTCGAAATCCCGATGAACCTGAAGCGCAATCATCTCGGCTTCAGTCATACGGAGGCCGACGTCGATATGTCACTGGAAGCCGCGGAAGGCGCGCTTTGCGCCACGTTCGAAGCCCGCGCTGCGCAACGCGTCTAGCCGCGGTTCGCCAGGAAACGCAGGTCGCTTCATGACCCTCGACGCCGAGGTGTCAAACGCCGAAGCGTTGCGGAGGATTTCGTCTGCCCGGCCGTTCCTCGTCGACGTGCGTCGCGCCGGTGACGTTATTGCGGGCTTGGGAAAAAAAGAGCTGCTGCATGCCGGGCCGCCGCTAGAGGGTTGGCACGAGGCGTGTGGCGCGCTGCGCGGCGCGGTCACCGGGACGCTCGTGCACCTTGGGCTGGCGGGAGATCTTGCGTCCGCCGAACAAGCCGTGCACAGCGGTGCGATCACCTTGTCGTCCGCCAACGATCACAACGCCCTCGCCACTTACGGCGGGGTGATCGGCTGCGACACGCCGGTGCTCGTGGTGGAGAATCGCACGGGCAAGACCGTGGCCTGCGCCGCACTTAACGAAGGCCGTGGCCGGGCACTGCGCTATGGCGCGAACGATGCGCCGACGCTGGAACGCCTGGCGTGGCTGGAAGGCGAATTCGCGACCGTGCTGAGCGCGGCGCTGCGCCGCTCCGGCGGCATCGATGTCTTCGAGATTCTCGTCCAGGCGCTGCATATGGGCGATGACGGTCATAGTCGGCAGAAGGCCGCTTCGGCACTCCTGCTCAATGCCGTCGCGCCCTGGCTGCTCGAGTCCGGACAGGAGACAGGCGCCAGCGCGCGTGCCGTGCGGTTCATGGCGCAGAACGAGATCTTCTTTCTACCGATCACCATGGCGGCCGCGAAATCTGCCCTCGCAGCGGCGGAAGGCATTGCCGGTTGCACGGTGGTCACGTGCATGTGCACCAACGGCGCGCAATTCGGCATCAAGGTGAGCGGTGCGTCGAATCGCTGGTGCACCGCACCCCTCCCGGTCATTCACGGGCGCTATTTCGAAAACTATAGCGCTGCGGACGCCAACCCCGTGATCGGTGACAGTGAAATTGCCGAGACCCTGGGGCTTGGCGCTTTCGCGATGCCGGCGGCGCCGGCGCTGGCGCGCTACGTCGGTGGCACGCCCGCCGAGGCTGCCCGCCTCGCGCTCGAGATGTACTCGATCACGCTGGCCGAGCATTCGCGCTTCACCGTCCCCGCACTCTCGTTTCGCGGGACGCCCTTGGGCATCGATGCGCGCAAGGTTGTCGCGCAAGGCATTGAGCCGATCTTCAACACGGGGATCGCGCACCGCGAACCGGGCATCGGTCAGATCGGGGCGGGCTTCGGACGCGCCCCGCTCGCGTGCTTCCGTTCGGCGCTGGAAGCGTTGGCGGGGGGCGACTCCCGATAGGCAGCGGGGTTCGTGCTCGGTGCGGGTGATGCGTGAGGTAGCGGGCTTGTTCCTCAGGCGAACGGCGAATCGCCTGAATGGGGCAACGAATATACAGAAGGTACTTCCTACGACGCTCGGCGGCGCTTCCCCTGCTGGCTTTGCTGCCGCAAAGCCTGTTCGGCAGCCCACCCGCCAAGACCGTGTCCCGCGTTCGTCCGATCCGGCATGGCCGGACGCGGCAAGCTGTCTTCCGCCGGCTCGTGGGTAGTACCCCAGGACGAGGCTCTGGCGCCACGACGCCGGCTAACCCACCGGTCCCACCGCCGCCGGTCGCCGCTGAGGGCTGAATCGGCCGTCTTTTAATGGGCAGGAACCGGGGTTACGATAGCAGCCGTTGCCGGACTCCAAAGACGGAACGTTCGTGTCGCGGCATCTGTCAATCGGATTTGAGCGGGATTGCATCCAGGGAATACAAGGTGCGATGACGTCTCGATGGCAGGGATGTTTTCTACAACAAGCTCTTTGGCGCCGCAGCCTGCTGCGGGTCTGTTTAAGAGATGCAGCTTGCAATATCACAATAAATGAAGACTACGCATTCACTTTCTAATCCGGAGGATCCATCATGACGACATCCACA
>CAVZQQ010000001.1:0-234192 GCA_963777455.1 uncultured beta proteobacterium | reverse complement strand
GGTCAACACAGCGCCCGGCAGCCTATCCTTGCAGCGGATCTCCACGATGTGCTCGGCCGGATGCAACAGCAGTTGCCCCGAGGCGGTCAGGTAGTCGAACAGCCGCTTCACCGCACGCAGTCGCAGGGCCTTGGTCTCAATTCCGATCGCCTCGCCGCGCACATAGGCTTGGTACAGGTCGACGTTGGCGTGACTCACTCGGCGCAAGTCGGCGGCGAGCGCTGCGGAGAGCCAGTCCTCGAAGCGGCGCAATTGATCGCCGTAGTTGTCAATGGTCTTCGGGCTGTAGTTGCGCAGCCGTAAATCAGCGAGGAGCGAGGTCACGGCATCGACGAAGGTCATATCCCCCTCCCTCCCGGGATACTTCCCACCCCGACATTCCGCGAAGTGGGGCGTGCAGCGGGCAAGCCCTTGCTGCTAAAGGGGAAGGCACGCGAGAGGGGCGAGTCACGAAGGTGCCTCGAAGTGCCTTGAGGGAGCCTCGAAGTTAGGTGCCGGAGACTCGAAGCTGAGGGGACGCGGTCGCTCACGCCGTCTCCGACAGCGTGTCCGAGTCCGTCAGGATAAGGCTGCGGACCGCGGCGTCGGCGTCCTCATCCCAGGTCAGCTCGTAGACGTATTCTCTACCCCAGGTGCCGGTCCGCGCCTTGAGGTACTCCAGGTCCTCGAGTTCCTTGGCGTAGGTCGCGCTCCCCACTCGGTCCAGGCGGTGGCCTCGCGAATATCGCGCCGCGTGAACACGTATTGCGCCGGCGCGATGTTGTGCATCGCAATGCCCCTGCACCATGGCGTGGATCTGCCGGAGGAGGTTCCGCGCCGCGGAGAGCTCATCCAGGCTCGCGCCGAACACCCGGGCTGCCAGCTCGTTTGCCCTGCGGACATCGCTCTTGCTGACTTCGACGTAGCGGAAGGTCTTACCGCCGCGTTCGGCTTCCTTAACCGTGCGCTGCTTCTGATGCAGGAAGGCGACGGCTTTGATCAGCATCAGGTACTTCTTATGGTCACGCCGAGCCCGCAGGCTGTGCGCCGGAAAGGTGAGCTGTTCGGCAAATGGGTTGATCACCACCAGGGGTTCCAACAGCCGCTGCGCCGCATGATGCTTGGCGATGACCGCGGCACGGTCGAGTTCGGCGAGGTAGCCTGCCAGCGTATCGCGATGCCGCTGCGTTGCGAGGATCGTCTCGGTCATTTCCCGCGATTCGTCGATCGTAAGGGTTAGGAACCGCGAGGCGGTCTCCTCGTCGAGCGAGGGCGCGGTGGTCGTGAGCAGTGCCGCGACCGGGCCTTGCACCGTGCACTGGTCGGCTTTGAGCTTGCCGGTGAGCGGATCCTTGATGGTGGTCGAGATCGTGATCTTCTTGGCCGACTGCAGCGCTCGCAGGCTGTAGGCCGCTTCGCCCATGCCGGCGGTTTCCTCCAGAGCGAGCACCTTGTGCGCGAGGCTCAATTCGTCGCGGTAGAACAAGGTCTGCGACGTGAGCCGGGTGTACTGCACTTTGTCTTCGTCGGGGACCAGCGCCAGGACGGCATGCTGCATCGTCGACTTGCCGGATGCGGAGCGCGATTGAAGGAGCAGCGACAAGGGGTCGTCGAGCTTGCGCGAAACCACCGCGACATAGCAGAGGAGCTTGTTGGCCTCTTCTCCGGCCACGCCCAGGGTTCTAAAGTCGGCGAGAATCTCGGTGAACAAGTCGGGGTGCGTCAGAAACGCCAGCGCTCGCGCGGTATCTTCGGGAGAGGGCTCCGGTGCCGGATCGGTCGCGGCGGGCTCCACCGCCCAGGCTTCAACCCGCTCCAGGACGCGCGTCAGGTCGGCTTTGATCACGGCTTCACCCATCCCGAAGAGCGCCATGCAGACCTTCGTGTAGGCTTCGCGCGAGCGCGCGCTGTACAAATCGAGGGTGGTCAGTTCGAATCCCTTGTGCGGGTCGCCGACGGCCTTGATGGTGGCCTTGAGCTGCGTCGTCTCGCGGGCGATGCCCTTGATCTCGTAGCTGCGCCCATGCAGCGCCAGCTTGAACCCCTGGGCGGTCCGTTCGTAGCGCTCGCCGGGAACGGCAATGACCGCGCTGTCAGCCTTATCCTGCAGCGAGGCGAAGCGTTCGGCGACCTTTGCGTGTAAGGCGCGTTCGGCTTCTTCGGCATGCCGACCGGTGAGATACGAGTTAACGTCCTCGCCCTCGGGCAACGTGATAGCGGTGGCCGCGAAGCCGCTTTCCTTTAGCTGCTTGTCTACCAATGCGGCGTCTTGCCGGCCGGCAGAATGACCCAGGGAACACCGGGACGATCCGCAGAACGCCGCTCTGCCGGAAGAGAGCCAGGTGCTCGGCGTCACGCCATCCGGACCGAAGCACGGCATCGTGTCCGGCAAGCCGCGATCGATCGCGGTCAGGGCATCAAGCAACGTCGCCGTCAGCACGATAGCCGTCGAGCGTTTGCACGCTTGGTAGTTCCTAACCCCTGCTGCTCGCCGGGCAGATAAGGGTGATTGACCTCGCCGTCGACGATACGCCGGCCGTAGAGGTTGACGATGACGCCGTCGGCGCTCCAAAGCGGAAACACCACCAGCCGTGAAAAGACTCGCCCCATCGGCGGTAAGACGCCCAGCGCCTTGAGCTGCGCGACCGCGTCAGCGTCCTTGGGGAGTATCTCCAGGAGTGACCCATTGGCAAAGCCAATCTGGAAGGTCTTGAACAGCGCCACGTCGCGCAAGCCGCGAACCTTGGTCAATCCCGAATTCCCTCCGGGACATTGAGCAGGGTCTGGTGATAGAAGGCCGCCACCCGCGTCAGCAGCTTGACCCGTTGCTCGGGCTTAGTGAGCTGTTCAAGGGGTGCAGCAGCTGCGCGTGCCATTGGAACCTCTGCGCAATCGGCAATCGTCTCGTTTGAGAACGTTCAGTGATCTTGTATCATGTTCATACTATGTACTCTCTTTGTCAAGTACCGCGATCCGCCGTACCATGACGCTCGATCCGGTTCCTTCGACGGACTTGACGAGATGGCGGCAATGCAGAAAGCAAAACAGCACCAAGCAGCAGATAACCCAGGGATTCGGCGACCGCCTGGCGGAGTTGCGCAAGGCCGCCGGCTACACCCAGCGGGAGCTGGCGGCGGCGAGTGGTGTCTCGCGTCGCATGATCGTGTATTACGAGAACCAGCAACGACAGCGGTTGGCCGAAGTCCTGGTGAAGTTGGCGCCGCCACTGGCCACCACCGCCGATGAGATGCTCGGCATGGCCGCGCCCAAGAAGGCTGCACCCAGCGTGCTCGACGCCCGCGTCGTCCGCCGCCTGCGTGCGATCGAGCAACTGCCCTCCGCCGACAAGCACCAACTGCTGCAATTGATCGATGTTCTTGTTGACCACGCCCTGCGCAAGCGACGCAGCTAGCGGCTTCGTCGATCTCGGCATTCACCGCCCCAAATAAGTCCCGACCGCGTCACTCCCATCCCGGCTCGACCCGGCGCAGAGGTCACAACTTGAACTCCCGCGCCCGTGCAGACATCAGGTAGCGCTTGCAGTCGGCAGCCTTGTAGAACACCCGCCTGCCCCGTTTCACGGGCTTTGGCCACGTGGGATCAACTCGCTCAAGTCGATAGGCCGTGACCCGGGAACGGCCTGTTAGCTGGCAGAAGTAGATCCTGGAGACCTCCGCGTCAGGGTGATCGAGCGGATTGAAATTGAAACTCATGGGTGCTCCCGGCCGTCCGTATTGCCTCTGAAAACGCTCATGAGCATGCACGACGCGGCGCCGTTCCAAAACCGGGCTGAGCGTGCTGCAGCGGGTTCCAGCGGGTTCCAGCGTGGATTGAGCTTGCGGTCTAGTAACGTTGTCGGCTGCAGGACAGGCGCTGTCCGACAGAGCGCTGCGGGCACAAATCGACCTGCTAACGCTAGCGACGCTACGGAAGCGCTCGCCAGGTAGCGGTGATCATGAGAGCTCGAGCAAGGCTACGTCGTGAGCCACGAACGGCACCTCGGACTGCAAGGCAAGGCAAGGCAAGATAAAACGCGGCGGCACGCACCGCGCCCTAAGGCATTGTCTGCACAAGGAAAGACACGGCACGCGAAGGAACAGCTCGCGTGCCGTCGTTCATCGCAAGTCGCGGAAAACACTTACCTTTGTGCGTGCCGTCTGTGCTGATATGCGCTGGCGTGCGATACAAGGCCAGCATGCAGAACACGCGGCGAGGAACCCAGCTGCCGTAGAACTCCATTTGGGACGAGTGCGCGCCGGACCAACAGCGCGCCACACAATCAGCAATATCAACGCGGTCGCCAACTGAAACCAGAAGTAGATTGTATGTCGCAAGACCTCTCGCCCCGGAAAGGAGCGGAGCCACGCGGTCTGCAGCGCCCACCAAGCGAATATGATCCAAACAGAACCAGAACCGTCGCGCTAGCCATAAGAACCGCCGCATCCGCGTTCCCCAATGCGCTCGGGATCTTTCCATACAGTATTTTCGGAAAGCATCTGGTCACGCTTGGCCAATCCAAGGACCACACCATAGGCCTTTGAGAGTAATCGACACATTCTTGCCTTCGGGAACCGAAATCAGAAGACACTCTGTATCGTAGCCAAGCAGCCCAGCCTCGCGATTTACCGCAAGTACCTCGCCGTCTTCTCTCCAGTAAAGCCGTCCTATGAAGCCTGTTGCGTTCCAGAAAAACGGTGGATACACCCGACGCTCATCGCCGCTGGCCAGGTTACGGACAAAGATGGCGCTCTCGGAGACGTATGCCAGATACTTACCATCCATTGAGATCGACGGTTTGTGTCCTCTTACGATGTTAGTGATCGCGCCATCATTGATTGATGCGCGCTTAATCCAACCGTCCGATGAATCGAAAAGAAGTACCCCGCCATCGACCGGCCGAGTTACGGTCGTCTCTCGATTTGCAATCAAGGGCCAGCTCGCAATCTTTTTCTCGCCAGGGAGTGAGACCACCTCTACGTCACAGGCTTCTGACTGACAGGTGACCAGCGCGGCGCTCCGACCATCACCGCTAAACTCAGCAGACGCGAGGTGCCGTCTCGACAAAATCGGCGAGACTGAGCGAGAGGTCGGATCTAGCCCGTAGAGTGTGAATTGCAAAGGAATCCTGCTGGCGTCCACGGCAACGATGCTTATCCTACCCGCAGTGCTAGCGACATCGACGATGTTAGGTAGTGATATACCTTGTCTGCCTGAAGATGCCGTTGCAGTCACCTCAGACAAGCTGGTAAACGAAATCCCTTGAGCCCCCCATAGGACTATCGTTCCTCGCAACAGCGGTGAGCTGGCAGCAACGGCGCTGACACTGAAAACCACGAAGAACCACCGAGCGAAGTCGCGGACGCATGGCCGACCTGATCGCACTAGCGGGAGCATGTTCGTGCCCATGGAACTAGGGGACGACAGGAATCGGCGGTGGCGGATTATCGCCCCAACCAGGCGTATTCCCGTACCACCCGCCATGAGGGAATCGCGGCGGCTCGCAACAATTTAAGAAGACTGTGGAGGCGAACGTATTACTGTTTGGACCGCTACTGCTGTAACCGCCTCTTGGGTATGAGTCATACCCCTTCCGAATACAGTCCTCGGGGCTAGTGCAAGGACCAGTTCGTGGCTTGCAGTCTTCACAGAAGCCACCGCTATCACGCCCATCTCCGAACCGAGGAATGCCGATATCGCCGCCGAACCCACCTGGCATCGGGTAGAGGCCAAGCGGAACGCCATCGATCGTTACGAAACAGTGATACAACCCCAAAAAGGAGCCGAAAGAACGCGAACCCAGCGGAGCTATTGGTCGGCAACACAGTTGAACCTTCAATCCCATCATGTCCAACAGCGCGACAGGACTTGCCACTGCGTAGAGGTACGTGTTTATCCCGCCCCTATGCCAATCGGATCACTCTGCTCATACCTCCCGATTGTCGGGTCGTAGTCTCGGAAGTAGTTGTAATTCGTCCCGGTCTCGGCATCGTAGTACTGGCCGGGGAACCTTAGGTTGTACGGAAGGTCCCTTGTCCGCTGGGTTCGTGTTCGCCGCATTAACCCCAAACGGGTCGAGATTGTCCCATTGCCACATCACTGCATTGTCGGCTGGCCGCGTCACGTCTCGCGGGCTGCCAAGATGGTCGGCATGGACGTAATAGACGTTGATCGGCGTCGGATTGCCGGACGAACCCGTCGGCCGCAGAGTCGCCACCGGCAGATCCTCTAGCCATACCGTCTCCTCGATCAGGTTGCCGCTGCCGTCGTACTCGCCGAGCAGATGGCCCTGCTCGTCGTAGACGAAGAGCGTGGTCGTGCCGCTGACAGTCTTGCTCACCCGCTGTCCGAGCGCGTTGACTGCATAGCTGGCGATCGTCGCGCCGCTCCTCTGGATCGCGACAGGCGGCCGGCGTTGTTGTAGGTGTAGGTGAGCGCAGTGGCACCGTTCAGGTACCCGGCGCTCACGGAACCGATCATTGCCTGCAACCGATTGCTTCCTTGTAGTAGAGATTCGCACTGTTTGTGTCGAGGTTGGCATTCAAGCGGTTGCCCACCGGATCGTATGTGAACTGTTGCGTGTGGGTGACCGGATTGCCGGTCTGAGCCACCGTCAACCGGTCCAGCACGTCGTACTGGTAGCCTGGCTGGCCGCCGGGTTGATCGGATCGGTGATCACGACGATTCGCTTCCAGATCGAAACTCTGGTTCTTCTGCAAGATCGAGGTCCCATCGGCGAACTCCCAGGTCGCCAATCGACCGTCGGTGTCGTAGTCGCGGTACATGTTGAGACCGTTGCCCCAGAACCATAACGAAAGCGGCCCGAAAGGTTCCGTGGCGGCGGCAGTGATTAAGGACTGCCCGTTGATCGTGATGGCCGAGACGCGGTTATTGGTGTAGCTGTAGCCGATCTGCTGGCCCGAAGGTGTTGTGACGGTCGTGAGCTGACCAGCACTGTTGTAGCCGTAGCTCACCGTCCTGACGACGCTGCCTACCGTCTGGGTTTTGCTCGCGACCCGGCCCTGGCTGTTGTAGGTCCACGCGGTGGTCGCGGCAGGGTCGGTGACCTGTGCGAGCCTACCTTTGGCGTTCGCGCCGGAGTCGTACGTAAATTGGTGCGTCTCGCTTGGCGTACTAGTCTGGCTGTAGACGACTTGGGTCGACGCGGTTCAAGGTGTCGTAGGTGTAGGTGGCGACCACGCCGACGGCATCGGTCCTGGTAGCAGGTTGCCGGCGGCATCGTAGGTATTGGTCGTCGTGCCCGTATCCGGGCTTACCAGTTTGATCAGGTCGACTAGGCCATCGTAGGTGTAGCTCGTTATCGTCCCGTTGGCGTCGGCCACCTGCGTTAGGTTATTGGCAGGGTTATAGGTGTAAGCAGTCGTGCCGCCATTCGGGTCCAGCACCGTCAGCAGGCGATTGAGCGCGTCGTAGCTATTCGTGGTCTGGTGCGTCAGCGGGTCGCTCGCCGAGGTGAGGTTGTAATTTCCGTCATAGGTGTACGTTGTCGTCTGGCCCAAGCGCGCCGACGTCCTGGTAGAGCTGGTTGAGCGCGTTGTAGACGCGCGACCGGGTCCGGGCCAGGTTGTTGCTGGGGTCATAGGCCGATTCGCCGACGCGATTTCCGATCGCGTCCAGTGTGTAGACGATCTTGTTGCCCAGGCCATCTTTGATCTGCGTGAGACGGTGTGCCGCGTCGTAGGTGTACTGCACGTATGAGCCATCAGGCGTCGTCACTTTGGTGAGTTGCCCGATGCCGTCATAGGTGTAGCCGGTCGTCTCGACCCCGACTTGGCGCGAGGTAAGCCGGCCCGCGCGGGTCGTAGGCCGAGGTCGTGATCAAGCCGTTGGGATCGGTGATCGTTAGCGGCCGGCCATTGGCGTCGTAGCCGGTGATCTGCGTCACATGGCCGGCGGCGTTGGTGATCGTCTGCACCTGACCGCGCTCGCCTAGATTGGGATCGGTGTCCGAATAGTAGGCGTAGGTGGTCGGGTTGTTGTCCGGGTCGGTGGCGGTGAGCACCCGGCCCAGCGTGCCGTAGGTCCAGTTCCAGGCGCGAGTGATGTTGGTGCCGCTGCCGTCGTTCTTGGGTGCGGTGATCGACTTCTGGGTAAGGTTGCCGAGACTGTCGTAGGTGAAGGTCGTCGTCTTGGTGCCTCCTGCCGCCGGTTCGATGATCGTCGCCGGCAGACCGATAAGTTGCTTCCAGGTCGTCGTGACCGAGCGCACGTCCGGCCGATTGGGCGGTGACGCCAGCACCGTGCTGCAGCTCTCGGTCGAAAGCGCCCCCTCGACCGGGCCGTCTCCAGATTGCGGGTCAGGTCGTAGGCGTAGCAGACCTTCTTGCTGTTGAAGTCCGTGCGCGACGAGACGTTGCCGTTGGCGTCGTAGGTGATGGCGCTGTTGTTCACCCCACAGGTTGGGCAAGGCTGCGAAATTCCAGTGCTGCGAGCCACATCCTATACGGTCGCGAAGGTATACGTGCGCGCGGTCCCGATGGGTCAGTCACTACTGATGTCGAGTTGGTAAATTATAGGACACCGAATATTTCTGGACGCCGCCGGCGTGTTCGGTCGAGATCGCATCCCCTTGCGTGTCGTAGTTGATATGTCGCAAAGCGATTTCCCAACTCGTCGGTTATGCCGGTGAGGGCGAAGGGAAGATTTGTACTCTGTGTGTACGCGGTTCGTTGTACTCGTATTACGCACGGAAAGGTCCGGATAGGTGACAGAACTAGAGAGTGCCAATCGGATCGGCCCCAGTTGGGGCAACGTAGCTATATTGGTAAATTTTGCCCGCGGGATCCGTCATTGATGTAACGCGTCCGGAGCTATCGTAACCGAAGCTGAGCTGGTGCCCGAAGGCATCGGTTACCGTAGTCAGTTCCCCTGCGTGTTGTAGGAGAGCGACTGTGATGCGCCGGCGCGACTCGTGAGAGTCGTGAGCCTGGCTGTAGTGTCATATGTCTCGATCTCTTCGGTTGCCGCGACGTAGTACGTCCACCCGGGAGTATTGCCCGAGCCATCAACAAGACGCACGAGCTTGTCAGCCACGTCAGAGTCTGGCGTCCAGATCGCCGCGCTGTCGTAGGGCGTGAGCGGCACTGTTACGCCGTTTTTCATCAACGTGTACGAAAGCGTCTTGCCGTCAGGTCGAGTAATGTAGACGCTCGCAACGTTGGAGACGATGTTCAGCGAAAATGTACGGTCGAAGTTGGTACGCCAGTGCAGTCCGATCGCCGTCGGCTGTATGTCGCCCTTGCTGTTGTACGTGCGAATGAAACGGAGTGGATAAATCGTGGAACCGCGGTAATCAACCTCTTCCTCATACTTGTTTCCGTAGCCTGGGTTCAACGGGTTGCCGACACCGCAGCACGGCCCGCATTCTTGCTCAACGGCATACAAAAGCTGCTTTCCAAATAACCTAGAGTTGCATCAACGGTGTAGTACTGGGTTCCATCGCATGACCAACTCTGGATGACCGCATCTTGGCAGCAATGTTGAGGACACGCGAACTGGTATACCTGGTTATACGTCCCAGTGAGGCCAGGGTTCGGTACCTCCGAGTTGCCGCCCTCAGATATACAGGCCTGCAGCGCGACAGCTTGATAATCATGGCCATAATATGGCAACGTGGTCATGCCCCAGATCGTCAGAATTGCCTGCGCACTGTTCCACCAGAACATGCAGGCAACTCCCGTGAGAATTGTCTTCACTAACCGGTTTCGGGTGTCGGTGCGCTCTAAACGACCGCGATCTGGATGACGGCCTGAGCACTCGGCGCGCCCGTGTTCGGGCCGTAAATGGGCCAAGTCCATGCGTATCTCCCTGTTCGCAGGCAGCGCCATCATCGCAGCACCACGGCGGTCGACGCAGTGTTGTTGGTCTCGTTCGCCTCCACCACATTGCCCGTATCGGTATTGGTGCCCGCCCCGAGCGCCGCACCGTGGCCGTCGGCTTTGATGAACAACGTATACGTACCTGCAGTAGTAGTGGTCGAGGATGTGGAAGTCATGCTGACGGTGTAGTTGGACCCCGCAGCGAGCGCGGTTGACCGCGTGTGGTATCCGGCCAGGTTCTGCGAATTATTGTCCAGCACTCCGTTGGTTGAAAGGTAGGCAAGGTCGTACCAGGTCGCGACGGCCGTGCTCGCACCGATGTTGTTTACTTGGAACGACACTGGAATGTTGTAGGACCCATTGCTGTTCTTGACGATCGTGCCAACGCTAAGGTTGCTCACCGTCAGATCAGGCTTGATTGGTAAGGTCAGCGAGAGCGCCTGCGTATTGTTGGTCTCGTTGGCCTCCACCACATTGCCCGTATCGGTATTGGTGCCCGCCCCGAGCGCCGCACCGTGGCCGTCAGCCTTTATGAACAGCGTGTAGGTCCCAGCCGCCTGCGTGGTCGGCGTCGAGAAGTTGGTCGTCACCGTGTAGTTCGACCCGGCCGCCAGCGCTGCCGACCGGGTGTTGTACCCGAACAGATTCAGCGAATTGTTATCTAGCACTCCGTTGGTTGAGAGGTAGGCAAGGTCGTACCAGGTTGGCTGCGCCGAAGCACTACCCACATTGTGCACTGTGAACGTAACCGGGACGTTGTAGGAGCCGCTCTGACCAACAGTGATCGCGCCGATGCTGGCATTGCTCACCGTCAGATCAGGCTTGATTGGTAAGGTCAGCGAGAGCGCCTGCGTATTGTTGGTCTCGTTGGCCTCCACCACATTGCCCGTATCGGTATTGGTGCCCGCCCCGAGCGCCGCACCGTGGCCGTCAGCCTTGATGAACAGGGTGTAGGTCCCAGCCGCCTGCGTGGTCGGCGTGGAGAGGTTGGTCGTCACCGTGTAGTTCGATCCGGCTGCCAGCGCCGCCGACCGGGTGTTGTATCCGGAGAGATTCAGCGAATTATTGTCCAGTACTCCGTTGGTTGAGAGGTAGGCAAGGTCGTACCACGTCGGTTTCGCCACGTTGTTGCCGATATTGTTGACCTGGAAAGTGGCAGGAAAGCTGTACGAGCCGTTCTGGCTCACCGTGATCGCTCCGATGCTGGCATTGCTAACTGTTAAATCCGGTAACGGGTTGGCCGGCAACGTAACGACGACTGTCTGCGTATTGTTTGACTCGTTGGACTCAGCGACGTGGTTGGGACCGGTCGGGCTAAACTGTCCCGATGCGGCCGCGCCGCCGTCAGCCTTGACGATGAGGTACCAATTACCGGGGGTCGTGGTCGTGCTCGTCGTGTACGTTGTGCTGACGGTATAGTTCGTTCCGGTGCCCAGACTCGTGCTATGAGTCGTGTAGCCAGCGAGCACCTGGTCCGTATTGTGTAGAGTCGTGTTCGCCGACAAGTACCCGTAGTCATACCAGGCAGCGACAGCCAATCCGGTGCCAATGTTGTTGACCTGAAAAGTGACCGGAATACTGTATGAGCCGTTACCTGGGGAGGTGATCGCGCCGACCGTTAGATTGCTCACCGTAAGATCAGGGAGGGACACGCTGCCGTTAGTTACGCCGACAAGCCTGCCGGCAGCGTCATACGTGTACTGAACCGATTGGGACTGCGCCGCCGAAAGCATAGGGGCCATTGCGAACGCTGCGCCGAGGAAATACCTGCCGAGGATAAGCAGACATCGCTGCAACAATCCAGCTCGGGCAGCATCCAACGTGTGTCTAGAGGAACGCTGAAAGACGTCCTCGATACCGAAGATTTCTGGCCTTCTCACTAGGGCTCCCTGATCTCAGTCGGCGTGGAGCGCTGAGTACTCTTCCTCAGCGTCCGATTCGCGGCTCAGACTTACCAAAGTTTCAGCGTGCACGATCGCGGTCTTTCCGACTGAAGTCTGTGCGCCAACGCACTTAGACCGATCTTGGTCCCTGCTTCCGATTCTCCTTAGGTTCGGCGGAGGCTGTCTCCGCCTTTCTTGTTGGGAGAATGGCGGCGCAATTGGCACGCTACCCCGCCGCCTACCCCCAGATCGGTTCACGCGCACGCTTGCGCGAACCGTGCCATGTTCGACGCCGCTGATTGCGGCGATGGAACGCACCTTTGAGGTGATCAATTAGCTACGACGGGCCAGGTGGTCCATGTTATTGGGAGGCCGGAAATCAAGTGTCCAAAGGTTTGCAAGGAACGACCGATTAGGAACGCTGCCCCGCCCTTAATGGAAACATATAGCGGCGAGAGGGGCACGCAACCCTGTGCCCACTTTGAAAGCGAAGGCGCTTGGGTCGGGGGTAGCTATGGGGGTAGATGAGCCACGTAATGAGCTTGTAGCCCCGCAATGTGAATGTCGCTCCCTCCGCCAGTAGCCACTCCGCATCTGCCTGTCTAACCCCACTGATGCCTCTGAAAGCTATGGCTGGCGAGCCGATTGAATGTCGCCGGAATCATGGCGCAATCGGGACGGCCAGGCCCTAGGCGAAGCAACGATTATCGCTCGCAGGCGCGGGCGGCCGAGTGCCAACTACCATGCTTGGCATTGATCCGAGCAGGCGCGCCGAGCGCAACTACGGCGAACGGTTCTGAGGGCAGCTAGGGCCGGAACGAGCCCGGCGCAGGCGCTCGACTAAGGTTGACAATATATATCAGTAAGGTTGACGATAAACTGAGGGCAAAAATGGCTCTAGGCAGGGTCAGAGCGCGAGGCGAGGAGATACGAAGGTTCATTCTAGACCAGGTTGAGTCCGCGCCGGCGGATATTGCACGCCTAACGGCCAGCAAATTTGGCATCAGTCGGCAGGGCGCTAACAAGCACCTCGACAAGCTCGTTGGCCAGGGGTGTCTTATACAGGCTGGACAAGGGCGCCAGCGAGTTTACGGGCTCCAGCCTATCGTCGAATGGTGGGGCGAGTACAAGCTTGCTGACGCGCCCAAGGAGGACGTCGTCTGGAGGGCAGACGTGGAGCACCTCCTCGAAGCGTTACCGGCAAACGTGTTCGACATTTGGCACTACGGCTTTACCGAAATGTTCAATAACGCGATCGACCACTCGGAAGGCACCAGCGTCATCGTCTACGCCGAGCGCACACCGACGAGGACGACGGTGCGGATTAGCGACGATGGTATCGGCATTTTCAGGAAGATTCAGCAGCGACTCGGCTTGGACGATGAGAGTCACGCGGTCCTGGAGCTAGCCAAAGGAAAGCTTACAACTGACCCGCAGCACGACACCGGCGAGGGGATTTTCTTCACGTCGCAAATGATGGACCAATTCGTGATCCTGTCTGGCGGGGTTTTCTTCTCACACGATTTCGGCGCCCCGGAGGACTGGATTCTGACTGATGGCAAGCACCTGAAGCACGGAACGTCGGTCGCTATGAAACTGAGCAACCACACCGCTAGGACTGAGCAGAAGGTTTTTGACGAATTCGCGAGCGAGGAAGGCGACTACGGGTTCACCAAGACCGTCATCCCCGTTCGCCTCGCGCAATACGGGGAGGACAAGCTGATTTCGAGATCGCAGGCCAAACGGATGCTGGCGCGCGTTGACCGCTTCAAGACCGTTACTCTCGACTTCGATGGCGTGAAATCGATCGGCCGAGCGTTCGCCGATGAGGCCTTTCGTGTCTTCGCGTCCGAGCACCCGAATATCGAATTGGTTGCGATAAAAGCAGTTGAGCCGGTGCGACAAATGATCTCGCGTGCGGAGAGCGCGCTCGCGGAGCAAAGGGAGACCCAGTGAGAGCCGCGGTCTACCCCGCTTTTCGAGCGCCCCTGATGCTTCCATTCGGAGGATCTGATGGCACCAAAACCTTTTCAGGTCCTAGCTATAGATACAGCACTTCTAGCCCATCGTCCCGGCGCCATGTCCTGCTGCATTTCGGTTGCAGGCCGCGGTGCAATACATGCCAGAGTGCAGCGCCTTGCCATCGAGATCCATGAGTCCCGTAGAGGCTTCGATCCAATGAGACGATTTCCACGCCGCCCGCATCAAGCCGCGCTGCCAATGCGCTGAGACCGCGAGGCGGGTCCTCGGGCCACTCAGCTCGCGCCAGATCGAGTAGAGCTTGTTCAGCGGCGCGCCCATCGTTAGCAAAACATGCTCGACGCAACGCTCGCATGGCGGATCTGCGGTTCGGCACAGTCGCGCTGGTTGCGTTGCGCTGCATAACCGAGGGTACCGGACGACGCGAACGTTGCATGATGACGGTTGCGAGAATAATCGTCAGCAGCGCGAGGCCACCGATAAACCACGGCCAACTATTCTGCATGCGTTCCGTCAAAGACGCGTATCGACGCAGATGGTCGCTAGTCATGGGAGTCGTGAGTACTCTCGCCCGCGCCCCTCCGCCGGCTGGAGTTGGAGGCGTTGCATTCGACTGCGCTTCGACCGCAGCGGGCGCGACTTTGAATTCCCGCGCAGGCAGCACAGCGCGGTCCTGTGTATTGCCGCGCGTATTCCACCACGCCAGTTCGACGGAGGGAATGTCCAGCGTGCCTTGCGCCGTGGGGATATAAGTCACGCTCTGCTTGCTGATGCCGAAGACGGCGTTGCCATCCGTTCGGCTTTGGTTGTCGGACGCCTCCGGATACAGCCGCGCATTGCTAGGCCGGGCAAGCGACAGCGGCGGAATCTGCGAAGCCGTAAGACCTTTCGCTTCGATGGTAATGGTTCGAGTCACCGGTTCGCCGACCTTGAATCGTGGCGGGTTGTCCTGCCAGTCGTCGTGCAATGTGATCTGCTCAGCCGGTAGCCAGTTGCCTTGTGCCGCTGCAGGACGAGGCTGGACGTCAAGCGCGATCTCCTGACCTCTGGCAGTGACCGGCTCCTCCTCACCGAATTCCATGCCAGCACCAAGATTGCCCTTGAAAAACGGATCGTTCGCGAAAGGGGAATCGCGCAGAAAGCGCTTCATCAGATCATCGGCAGGATCGGAGTCGCTCTGGCGAGGTTGCGCAACAATCGCACTGCCGCGAAAGGTTGCTGGAGGAATCTGTAGAGCGCCGCTCTTTTCGGGCGCAATTGCGTAGCGGCGCTCGATGACGCTGTATTCGCGTCCGTCATGCATCGAGGTATAGCGCTTCTCGTCTCCTAGTTGCTCGACGATCGCATTAGCAGGATCGGGCGCGGAGAGATCGCCTGTCTGTATGGTCTCGTCATAGTACAGTCGAACGGTGTAGGGTACCTGTTGCTGAACGTAGATCGCCTTGCCTGCGGGGCCAGCCTCGGTCTCCAGAAAGACATGCCCTGCCGCTCTATTCGACGCCTGTGGAGGGGCCTGGGTAACCTTGAGCTCGAGGGGGATGGTACGTTCGCTCCCAACGTTGATGGGCGGAATATCGATGGTACCGGTATGACGGGGTTGCAACCGTACCTGCCAACGCGTGCGATCCGACCGACTACCGTTGACGATTGTTGTTTCGCTGCTGGAACTCGTACCAAGCACCTTGAAGTCCTTGTCCAACGGAGTCACGTCCGGCTGCTCGCCAGATTGCGCTCCCTCGCTCTCGATGGTCAACGTCAGGGTGTCTCCCTCCTCCACACTATTGCGCTCGAGCTGGGCACGTACGGCTGCCCCACTTGTAGCAGAGACTCCGAGGGCGCAAATTCCGAAGGTCAGCGCTGCTAGTGCAGCCAAATATCCCGAACTGATCAACGATGGTGTGCGCATTGATGTCATCGTGAGATGCTCCTTGGACCCGTGCGGCGATTACTCGCTATCGATGTCGCCATTTAGTGCCCGCTGCCGGTATTGGTAGAGAAACTTGCGTCGCAGCAGGCCACCCGGGTCATCGGGAATGCGCCGCAACCATTGTTCCGCCGCCATCTGCTCTTCGCTATCGAGCGGTTGCGCATTGTCCCCAGAATAACGCTGTGAATGCTGCGCAGCATTCGCGGTCGCTTGCGCTTCAGATGCGGCGCCTCTATCCGGAGCAGCTTGGGACGATTGGCCTTCGTCGTCCTTCGCGCTGCCCGCACGTCGCCCGCCCAGTT
This sequence comes from uncultured beta proteobacterium, assembly GCA_963777455.1. GTDB lineage: Bacteria > Pseudomonadota > Gammaproteobacteria > Burkholderiales > Casimicrobiaceae > PALSA-1003. The sequence goes on along the minus strand of CAVZQQ010000001.1, from coordinate 218,285 downwards.
TCCTGGCCGCCTCGGCAAACTGGTTGTCTGGCTTGTTCTGTTGCAGCGCGCCGGAGGTCGTCGACTCTTGCTGATCGTTTCCGTTGCTGGACGCTGCGTTTTGACTTGGACTGTCCTTGCCCTGTTGCTGCTGGTCGTTTCCCCTGACCGATGTTGCGCCTTGACTCGCGTTGTCTTTGCCGTTGCCGCGGGGCGACCCGGTGCTCTGCGCCCCGCCTTCCGCACTCTTCGCGTCGGCGCGCTGCTGTCCCTGGCCGGATGGAGCGCCGGCTTGACCACTCTTGCCATCCTTCGACGCTTGAGGCTTGGTCTGGGACGAATTCTGGCCACCGCCATTGCTCTGGCTTTGCTCCTTCTGCGAGGCGTCGCGTTGGGAAACGGAGGTCTGCTGTTGTTGCTTGAGAAGCGCCTCCACCGCCGCCTTGTTCACTCGCGCATCCTCGTCATCGGGCTTTTCCTTGAGTGATTTGTCGTAGGCGGTTATGGCATCTTGATACCGGCCCAGTTTAGCGAGAGCATTGCCGCGGTTGTAGTCCGCATCGGCACCCGTTGCATGGGCGAAACTATCCAACGCAAGCTGATAATTTCCGCGCTTATACTCGGCGCTTCCTCGAAGATCCGTGTCGGTTGCAAGTCTGGAAGCCCTCGCGTAGTCGCCTGAGGTAAGCGCCTTTGCTGCCTGCTGATCCGGTCGCTGCCAAAGATCGCCCCAAGTTGACGCCATGGCGGGTTGTGGCGATGAGGCGACCACCACGAGCAGCGCCACGCCAAAGAGCCAATTACGCCGGAATGCCAGTGCCGCGAGCGGAAGGAGCAACAGCGCCAGAAGCGGTCCTTGTTCCTTCCACCCCCGCGCCGTCGCATCCGTTTGCTCTGTGGCTACCGCGTGCGAGGGCTGGCGGTCGCGTAGCAGCGCATTCAAGGCTTCACCGGTATCGGTTATGGTCCGGTATTCTCCCCCGCCGGCCCGCGCCAAGGATTGCAGCGCCGCCGTATCGAGTCCGGGATGCGCGATCTTGCCCGCCGCATCACGCACCAGTTCGCCTTGCGCGTTGGTCAGCGGCGCGCCGTCTGCGCTGCCTACACCAAGCACCGAAACGCGGTAGCCCTCATCTTTCAAGCGCGCGGCGGCACGTTCGCTCGCAGCAACCTTGTCCGCATCGACGCCATCGGCGATGAGCAGTATCTGACCGCTCGCCACGCCGGCCTGGCGGAGCAATTCGCCCGCCTTAAGCAATCCGAGGTCGGCGCGGCTACCCTGTGTCGGCATGAGCTCCGGATCCAGAACCTTGAGCAAGGCACGAACGGTATTGACATCACGCGTCAGCGGCGACACCGTGAAGGCGTCACCCGAGTACACCACGAGACCTGTTTGTCCCTCCGCGCTGAGCGCGAGCACGTCTTCGACCTTATATCGGGCACGCACCAAACGCGACGGCTTCAGGTCAGTTGCATCCATCGAGCGCGCCAGGTCCAGCACGACTACTGTCGCCGCCGTGGTCTGGTAGACTGGCTGCGGTTTTCGTTCCCAGGTCGGGTTCGCCAACGCCAGGATGGCAATGATCCAGCCGGCGGCGAGCAGCCACAGCGCAGTTCGGTTCACCGTGTGTGCCCGACCGACCATCAGTAGCGGCAGCAATCGGGCGTCCACGATGCGGCGCCATGGGTTGTCACCGCCGCGCGGTCGATACACGCTCCACGCCAGTAGCGCCAGCGGTATCAAGGCAAGCAACCACAGCGGGCGGATAAAGTGAAATTGTTCAAGCATGCTGAACTTTCGGCAGGCGAACTTGCGGCAGCAATCCACTGACTGAAAGCGCGATCAGCACGCTTAGCAGCAGTGCACCTGCTAGTGGCCACGAATAGAGCTCTTCGACGGGTCGCCAGCTCTGCTTGTCTTTCGATACCGGCTCAATCCTGTCTAACAGGCCATAGATCTGCGTCAGCGCCGCGACGTCGGCTGCGCGGAAATAGCGACCGCCCGTTTTCTGCGCAATCGTCCTGAGCGCATCTTCATCGAGGTCGCCACGGATGACCTGGGGTATGCCGAACGGCCCTGGCACTTCCATCTCGTCGGCGCCGACACCTATCGTATAAATGCGCACACCCTCACGCGCTGCCAGATCGGCAGCCTTTAGCGGATCGACGTTGCCCGCGTTGCTGGCGCCGTCGGTGAGTAGGATCAAGACGCGGTTCTTGACCGGTTCGTCACGCAGCCGTTTGATCGCCAAGCCGATTGCGTCACCGATCGCCGTCTGCTGGCCCGCCAGTCCGATCTGCGCTTCATCGAGCAGCGTCCGCACGGTATTGCGATCCAGGGTCAGCGGGACCTGTAGATAAGCCTCGTCGCCGAAAAGGATCAGCCCGAGCCGATCGCCCGCACGATGTTTGATGAATTCACCCGCCACCTGCTTGACGGCGGCTAGCCGGGTGATCGCATGACTGCCGCTGCGCATATCGGGCGTCTGCATCGAACCGGACAGGTCAACCGCCAGCATGATGTTGCGGGTGGTCACGGGAAGATGGACCGTTTGACCCACCCTCTGTGGCCGTGCCGCCGCTACGACCAATAGCAGCCAGGCCAGCGTGGCAACGGCGAGGAGCACGCGAGAGCGGCGGCTTCGACTGCTTTCCAGCGTCGCACGCAGCGCGTTGAAAAAAGGAAAGCGCAGAGCGTGCGCTGGTTCATCGGTCGCAGCCGGCAGCAGCAGAGCGAGCAGTGGTAACGGCAATGCTGCCAGGATCCAGGGCCAAGCCAGTTCGATGGTCACGTCAGGCTCCGGTGTTCCTACTGACCCATTCCCGTATCAGGACAGTAAGCGCGGTTGTATCCAGATCCGGCGACAGCGACCGCTGATAAGGTCCGGTCGCAAGCACGCGCCCCGGACCTCCCGCGAAGCGACCGTTGCCTCCGGACTCATCTAGGAAACGCAGCCACGCGCTCCCCGTTAACGCGGCGACTTGCTGCCTGGGGAACCGGGTGAGCGCGAGACGACGCAGCAAAACCGAAATACGCGCTAGAACTTCGGGGGTGCGTTCGCTTGCGAGTCCTTGCTCCAGGCGCGCCAGTGCCATGAGTACGCGCTGGCGCTGCCGATGTATGCGATACCGGCGCAGCGCGACGACGGTCACCCACGCCAGCAGCGCAATCAGTGCCGCGGCGACGACCCACCAGCCGAGCGCCGGGGGCCAGAATGCCGGTTCGCCGGGCAGGTGGATGTCGCGCAGTTGGAGCACCTGCTGTGAACCCGGGCTCATGCCGCGACCTTGGTGGCTTGTGGCCCTATGGTGTCTGCAGCAAAATGCTTGCACAATGCAGTGGCGACGTCGTCTTCAGTGGACAAACGCAACAGCGGAATCGCGCGGCGGCGCATGATTGCCCCGACAGACTGATGGTGGCGACGAAAATAATTCTCGTACGCCCGGCGCGCAGCCCCGGAGCGGGTATCGAGAATGCCTGCCCGACCGCCAGCCATGACACCGTAGCGCGCCGCGGCCGGCGCCGCCTCTTCCAATGGATCGACGATCTGGATCGCCACGACATCGCTATGCTGGCGCAGACGCAGCAAGTGGTTACCGCTGTCTTCGTCGATACCATAGTAGTCTCCGACCAGCACGATCAGGCTTCCAGGACGACTGACGCGACGCAACCGACTTAGTGCCGCATTCAGTCCGCCAGAGGGAGATTGCCCATCGACGCCGATGCGTGGGTCGGTGTGCTCGACGACCTGGCGGATTAGTCGCAGCACGCCATGTTTTCCGCCACGCGGTTGCAGGTCCCAATACCCACCGTTAAACAGCATGCCGCCGATGCGATCTCCGTGACCCGCAGCAGCCCAGGCGATGAGGATCGCGGCGCGCGCGGCAACGACCGACTTCAGCATGCCGCGGCTACCGAAAAACATTCCGGGATTGAGATCAAGAAACAAGACGACGGGCCGTTCGCGTTCCTCCTGATAGAGTTTTATGTGCGGCTTTCCGGTCCGAGCGGTGACTCGCCAATCCATGCTTCGAACATCGTCGCCCGCTTGATAGGTGCGCGATTCCTGGTAGTCCATGCCGCGGCCGCGAAATCGTGACAGGTGGTTTCCGACCAGCCGCGCTCGCGCCGAGCGGGCGTGCGTCAGGTCAATCTTGCCCGCGTGCTGTCGCAGTTCGATCAAATCTTCCACGGTGACTCGAGTTGCCGGATTCAGCACCCTATCCGACATCTGCGGAGCTGCCGCAGCCACTGCGTTGGGCTTGCCACGAAACCAGGCACGCGCTCCAGCCACCTCAAGCTACCGGAATGAGTCGCAGAAGGTCACCGATAATGCCGTCCGGCGTAATGCCCTCCGCTTCCGCTTCGAAAGAAATGAGTATGCGATGGCGCAGGACGTCATAGGCTACCGCCTGGACGTCTTCCGGTGACACATAATCCTTGCCTTGCAGCCAGGCATGGGCGCGCGCACACCGGTCAAGGGCGATGGTTGCGCGCGGGCTGGCGCCAAAGTTGATTCGTCGCGCAAGCGCCTCGCTGTATCGGGAAGGATCGCGACTCGCTAACACGAGCTGTACCACATACTCTTCCACTGATTCGCCCATATGCATCCCCAACACTTCCTTGCGCGCCGCGAAAATCTGCTCCGTGGTGAGTTGCAAAGGAGGCGTGGACAGTGCGCCGAAAGCCTGCTTCGCCTGTTTACGCGCCAGTTTCAAGATGGCATGTTCCGACTTCCCGTCCGGATAGCCGATGCGAACATAGAGCAGGAAGCGGTCAAGCTGTGCCTCCGGCAACGGATAAGTGCCTTCATGTTCGATAGGATTTTGCGTCGCCATGACCATGAACGGTCGCGGCAGGGGATACGTATTGCGCCCCACCGTGATCTGGTGTTCACCCATCCCCTCCAGCAATGCCGATTGCACCTTGGCGGGGGCGCGGTTGATCTCGTCGGCGAGTATCAGGTTGTGAAACAAGGGACCCGGCTGGAAGTGAAAGTCGCCGGTTTCCGGACGATAGACGTCGCTACCCGTGAGGTCGCCCGGCAACAGATCCGGGGTGAACTGCAGCCGGCGAAAGTCGCCTTGCAGCGCCGCCGCCATTTCCTTGATCGCCGTCGTCTTCGCGAGACCTGGGGCGCCCTCCACCAGCAAATGGCCATCGGCAAGTAAAGCAATCAACATGCTGTCGACCAAATGCTCCTGGCCAATAATTTTTTCTTGCAAATGCTGGCGCAGATTCCTGAAGGCCAAGTAGTTTACGCGTACCCCCAGGCTCTCCGGTGCGACTGCTGTTCGTACGTTCATGATGTTGACTCCATGACAAGTTAGATCTTCAACTCCAGGTTCCGCAGCATTGCAGGAAACCAGTTACCGCAAATAGCGGCATCCTAGTTAGCCTTGCCGGTGCGGATACCTCGCATCCATTTGGCCTTCGTTCGGTGTCGGCTCGTAGTGACGATTCGCTGAATTCTCGGTTTGATCAGGTGCTCCTTCTTCACAGATAAACCAACGCCTCGATCCTTGCTCAACGCACATTGGGTGCCGATATTGGGCCGAGATACTTACCGCAGAATTAAGGTGCGATCGCGGCGGTGCGACCCCCTGAGGGTATCCCCGGTGTCCCTTGGCACCGCGACTCCCGGCGACGGCAACAAGGGTTGGGGTCTCCCTCTTGAGCCTTCTATAACGCACCGCGTACCTATTCCCGTCTCTTGACACCCTGAGCCGCTGCCCGCAGCCTTTTCCTATCCGCTGTCGGAACTTGCGATTAGTTGCCTACCAAGAGCTGCGTGGTCAGTTCCTCCCCTCTCCGCCTGGCGAAACGTTGTTAGATTCGGCAACAACGCATGCCAGTTTTTACATTGTCATGGCGGCGCAGTTCTTTTCGTCGCTCGCGGACATTGCGCTGCTGATTGCCGCCATCCGCACGCGCGCGATCTGGAGTCGACGGCGTGGATGATACCCACGCTGAAGCCGTGCTTCGCTGTTCCTTCGTTGTGCTTGCGCCGATAGTCGGCGGCAGGCGTTCGCTTGGGCAAACGCTGCCAGCGAACTCGGTGAATTGCACGCCGAGAAGCTGGTGGATTGTGTAGGGAAGACCGTACCGCCGGAGCAAAGGGGACAGCCGAGAAGCTCGCTGCCCAATACCGGCAAAAATGCGTGTTGCCGTTTCGCCAATGAAGCGACCCTTTTTTTGCGCGCAACGAACGCGCTCGATTGTGGATGATCGAGGCGCGTGCTACAGGCGCGGAACGAGGCCACGCTGGCGGCGGCCCGCTGGCCGAAATTCGATTCGCTCTGATCGACCGCCGGAGCCGGCCTGGTCGGTCTGAATTGAGGTGTGGCTTCCGAGATCGGATGGCGCCTCAGGAACCTCTTAACAAAGGGACGGGTCAAACTCCTCCCGTCACCAACGGGGTTTTAGGCCGCACCGTTTACGAGGAATCATGGACTCTCGTGAGTGTGGGTGTTGGCCGTGATTACCGAGGAGATTTACATGTATGCACGTCGCGTATCCATGAAGTTGAAGCCCAATAGCATGCAAGAGTTTACTCAGCGACTGGAAAAGGAGGTCATTCCCATGCTTCGAAAACAGAGCGGGTTTCGGGATGAAATCACCTTCGTTGCCCCGGGTGGAACCGAAGCTTTTGGTCTGAGCTTGTGGGACAGCAAACAGAACGCTGATACCTATGAGCGCGGACATTACGCAGAAGTGACCAAGATCCTGGCGAAGGTAGTTGACGGAACTCCTCGGGTTGAAACCTACGAGGTCGCCAACTCCACTGTCCACAAGATCGCCGCGGCTGCAATGGCATAAGGTCGTAAGCGATGGCCCGGCTCTCAACCGGGCCATTATCTTTCGGCGGACGCAGCGGCGGCTAAAGCGGGTACTTCGGCCTGCACTGCTGCAGGCTAACGACCGGTATTCGCATTTCGTCGGTCACCAAGCAGGGCAAAGAGTCGCCTGTGATCGGTGCCTCGCCTCAGTCATGTGTTTGCGCTTCTCCAGCATTTCGCGCTCCGGTGCTTATCGCTGCCATATTTGGCGGTAGTTGCAAAGCCGGTGGTTCCGCCAGCACGGGTACCTTCAGAATCTGGGCTTGCCGGTTCAGCCGACCCAAAAGAGGGCGGTCTGGCGTCATGGCCGTATTGCCGGCGTACCGTAGGATCGGAGGCGGCATGACCACTGCGGCAGCCTGATCGATGCCCGCCCTACTTTGCGTTGTGTTGTTTTGACCCGGAGTGACGTAGACACAACGCTGCAATCTCCGCCCTGTCATCTGACGCGCGCCCGTGCGAGCATCGCATGCAGTAGCACGTTAGCTCCGGCCTCGAGGTGCTCGGGACGCGCGTCTTCGATTTCATTGTGACTGATGCCGTCCTTACAAGGCACGAAAATCATTGCAGTTGGCGCGATGCGCGATAAGTAGACTGCATCGTGTGCGGCGCCACTGGCGATCTCGCGGTGCGGGTACCCAAACATCGTTGCCGCACTGCGCACGGAACCGATGCAGTCAACATCGAAGTGTGATGCAGGGAACTCGACGACTTGCTGCAACGCGCACTCCAGTCGCAGCTCGCGCGCGATCGCCTCGGCGGCGTCGCGTAGCTCGCGATCCATTGTCGCAAGCTCCGCGTCGTCAGGGTGTCGGACATCGATGCTCATGGTGACCTGCCCTGGGATGACATTGCGGGAATTCGGCTTTACCTGCATGAACCCCACCGTTGCCCGACCATCCGGGGCGTGTCCGAGCGCCACCGCATGAACTGCGTCCACCATCTTTGACGCGCCGCGCAAGGCATCATGACGGGCTTCCATGGGTGTCGGCCCGGCATGCGCGTCCTGCCCGATCCAGGTGCAGTCGTACCAGCGTTGACCGAGTGCTCCGGTTACCACGCCGATGATCTTGTCTTCCCGTTCGAGAATCGGGCCCTGTTCTATGTGCGCCTCAAAATACGCGTCGACCAAGCGCGCCCCCACGCGTGACGGACCGGCATAACCGATGCTATGGAGCGCCTCCCCGAAGGAAACGCCATCGACATCACGCTGCTCCAGGAGATACTCCAGCGTAAAGACGCCCGCGAATGCGCCGGATCCGCCCATAACGGGTATGAAGCGGCTGCCTTCCTCATTCGTCCATATAGCCACCCCGACGGGTTTGTCTGTCGTGATGCCGGCATCGTTGAGTGTGCGTAGCAGCTCGAGGCCCGCTAGGACGCCATAGTTGCCGTCAAACTTGCCGCCTGACGGTTGCGTATCGATATGGCTCCCGGTCAGAACCACACGGCTGTCGGCGTGATGCGCACCGCGCACTGCGAATATATTGCCGGCGCCGTCGACTTCCACGCTTGCGCCCGTTTCGCGAAGCCAGCCAACGACGAGGTCGCGGCCTTGCCGATCCAGGTCGGTAAGTGCCAAACGGCGCACGCCTCCCTTATCGGTCGCCCCTATTCGTGCGAGGTCCATGAGCGAGTCCCAAAGGCGCTGGCCGTTAATGCGAACCTCGTTGGTGGCTTTCACATTGGATGCTTGCATGTGCGCCTCACAGGAACCTGGGTCGTTCAGGCAGCGGAACCCTAACGAACATCAGACGATTCCCCGCATCGGACAGGCAAGCAACTCGTCGCGCCGGAGTGGGTCCGATCCAGTCGGAAGAATCGAATATTGCACAATATTGTACGATGCCCAGCGAGGGTATTGCACTCACGAGAGGCGGAGGCCGGTGAACGGGCCGCGAACGATGTCTGGTCCGCCGCAACTGTGCTCCGACCTGTAGCCGAGAAACGGACCGAGTCAGACACGCACCTCACTCCTACGACAAAATCAGACGGGCTCTTATAGTGAAGTCGGCTCAGGTATGGGATCTTTCGTGCTCCGAATCATCTCGTGGCGACGTAATCTTCGCGAAGGATCGATCATGGATCGCTCTACGACGACAACGGGTAATCTTGCCGGCGGCAACCACCCCGCCAATCCTCTCAACTCCAAGGTAGACGACGCAGCGCGGTCAGCACACCGGGCAACGGACCAGGTGGCGGACAATGCCACCGCGGCGGTGGACCAGCTCAGCGGGGCCACCCACCGCTCAATCAACAGCGCCGCCGATGCGACAACGTCCGCGGCGGAGTGGGGCTCGAGCGTTGTCGAGCAAGCGAAGCAGGTTCAGACACGGCTCACGGAATCGGCGAGCGCGTCGATACGGGCGCGTCCGCTTAGCACTGTTGCGGGAGCCCTCGCTGTCGGCTACCTGCTCGGTCGTCTCGCGCGCTTATAGCTCGCGCAACGGCAAGTGAGCGCGAGATTCACGTTCAATGGCAAGGAGAGTGACAATGGCTCGATATGGAAGTAAGGCTCAAAGCAAGGTCAAGAAGGTCATGCAGGAACGCAAGCGCGGCACGCTCAAGAGCGGTCGCTCCGGCAAGAAGGTAACCTGCCGCAAGCAAGCCATCGCGATCGGGCTCTCGGAGGCTCGCGCTGCGGGCGCTAAAGTCCCCGGGCGAGGATCTTCATCCAATCAAGTCTAGTAGGACGCGGCTCGTAGCGCAGAGTAGGGCAGATGCGCGTGGACGCGGGCGAGCCGGAGCAAACAGGCCGATATCGCCACCCAATGCGTTGCCGGTGAACGGGCAGGCGGGAACCCACTCGCCTTGGCGCGGCATAGCACCGGCGCGGCCGCAACGCTTGTAGCGCGTCGCAGGCCAAAGGCGGTTGCCGGCTGCGCCAATTGCGTGGATCGCAGACGGACCGGCACTGCCGGGGAAAAGGACAGTCGACCTTCCCGGCGTCCGCCAGGCGCGCTAACGTGAGCGCGATCCGTCGCGCGCTTCGCTCGAGGCACGCGATTGCACCCTTTCGGCTCGCTGCGGGAGGAGCGCAACCGCGCTCAAGATAATGACCGCGAGCACCGCCGAGGCAACGTAACGGCTAAGCTCGAGGCCTCCGTTCGCGTGCGGCTTGTCGAGCAAGTCACCCAGGGTCGCGCCGAGTGGCCGCGTAAGAATGAACGCGGTCCAGAAGAGCAGGGTGTGGGAAATCCTGCTGTAATAGTAGGCAAGAGCCACAGCCCCCAGCCCGGCTGCGAAGATCAATGCGCCTCCTTCATAGCCGAGCCCCGCGGAATCGGCCATCCAATCGCCCAACGCGGTGCCCAGCGTTTGAGACAGGAAAACCGTCACCCAGTAGAACACCTCCGCTGGGCGCGAATCGACGCGGTTGACCGAAATCGATCCCACTGTCCTGTACCACAAGGCAAGCGAAGCGAGCAGGAGCATAAACAACGTCAGCGCCCCACCGGTGTAGCCGATGCCCAGGGAGCGATCGAGCAGATCCGCTAGTGTCGTGCCGGCGGTCGTGGTAGCGACTATGACAGCCCAAAAAAGGAAGGGGTGGAAACGCTTCGCAGCAATCTGCGCGCTGACGACGAGCACGAAGACACTCGCGAAAATCGCGGTGCCCATGAAATAGCCGAGGTTCATGGACATGGTCACCGCGTCCCCTCCGGTCTCGCCCAGCGTCGTAGCGAGGATCTTGAGGACCCAGAAGAGCAGGGTCACTTCGGGGACCTTACTCAGGAGTTGCTCTTGGCTATGGTTTTCCATGGCGTTGGTTCTAAGGTGAGCCCACAAATCGAAACGACCCCGCGCAGCGCAACAAAGTTCCCGGGCGCCCGGGCACCTTGCCAGAGCCCCCGTCCGGCCATGGCGAAGATGTCAGCAAGGAGTCAACGCACTGTCAGGTACGGTGAACTACGAGCAAGCGCGCCGGCGGGGCGGGGGCGTGGGTTGCGTTCGGACTGTCTCCTTACTATGCTTCTTAAGATTGCAACCGACCCTCTTGGCGAAGCATTGCCCCGCACGGGCTCACGCTGCGGCAGGACACGATGAGCGACGACCCGCACGCCGAGCGCATCATTCGCCTCCTCGAGGAGATCCGGGATGGCCAGCGACTGCAACTGGAACGCCAGGCGCAGGCGCTCGAGCGCCAGGCCGAGGCTCTCGCGCAACAGCGCGAACGCCTGACGGGTGTATCGCTAAGTGCGAGCGAAGCCCAAGGTATCGGCGCGCAAGCCGGAAAGGTCCTCGCCCAAAGCTCGAAGCTGGTTGCCAGTGCGCGGATTCTCCTCTGGGTGTCGCTACCGTTTGCGGTGCTGTTGCTGGCCTTCGTGCTCTGGGCGCTGGTGGCGAATCTGGCGCGCTGACGGCGACAGCCGATGTGGGAGGGCTTGCCGTCCGCTCGCGCGCCTACGCACGGCCGCTCCGTCAGCTCCTAGGTGCGAGTACTGCCCGACAACCCGACCTGCTCGTAGGTAGGAGGTGAAGCGTGAGCAATCCGTATGTGCACGGCTACCACCCGCGCGAGAACGAGCGCCTGCTGGACCAGGCCGCAACACTCGCGGAACTTCTGCACGCCGACACGGCCTACCCGGCTGGCAGCCTTGTCCTAAAAGCCGGGTGTGGCGTGGGCGCCCACACGGTTACCCTGGCGCAGAAGAGCCGGGGCGCGCGTTTTATCTCGATCGATGTCTCGGCCGACTCGCTCGCGCAAGCGCAGGAGGCTGTCGCCGCGGCGGAACTTACCAATGTGCAGCTCCAGCGGGCCGATCTCTTCGCGCTGCCGTTCGCCGCCGAATCCTTCGACCACGTCTTCGTCTGTTTCGTCCTGGAGCACTTAGCGCGGCCCGACCCGGCGCTCACGATCTTGAAGGAGTTGCTGCGACCCGGTGGCACACTTACCGTCATCGAGGGCGACCATGGGTCGACCTTTTTTCACCCCGACAGTCGCGCGGCCCGTGGCGCGATCGACTGCCTCGTCGCCTTGCAGCAGTTGGCGGGGGGCAACGCGCTGATCGGTCGGCAGCTTTATCCGCTCCTGGTCGAGACCGGCTTGGAGGCGGTGCACGTTTCGCCACGCCTGGTGTATGTGGATGCGGGCCGACCCCAACTCGTCGACGGCTTCACCCGGAAGACGTTCACCGCGATGGTCGAGGGCGTGCGAACGCGCGCGCTGGCTGTCAACCTTACCGATGCGGAAGCTTTCGATACCGGAGTTCGGGATCTCTACCGAACGGCGGAAGCAGACGGAGTTTTTTGCTACACGTTCTTCAAAGCCGTGGGGACAAAGGCCGCCGCGCCATGAACTGGGAGGCCCGGCGCAGCGCCTCGACTGGTCACGTAGGGCATTCGATTAGCGTGGCTCTAATTTGCTGGACCGGCGAGAGAACAGCACCGCCGCATGCGAGCGACGGCTGACGTGGAGCTTCTGAAAAGCGTTGCTCAGATAGTTCTTGACGGTCTTAGCGCTCAACCCGAGCGTCGCGGCAATTTCCTTGTTGGTCTTGCCTTCGACCACCAGGTCTAGGACACGCGCTTCTTGCGGCGACAAATCGTCTTTTGAGATCGCCTTTGTCGCGCGTACTTGCCTGGTCAAATTGGCTACCTGGCCGACGACCGTTTGGGTCACCTTGGGATCGAGAATGGAATGCCCGCGGGCAACGGCCTCGATTGCATGGATTAGCGCCTCCTGGCGAATTTCCTTCAGGACATAGCCGGTTGCACCCGCCAGAATGGTAGAGAGCACGGCTTCCTCATCTGAATAGGAGGTCAGGAACAAAACGCGCACGGTTGGGTCGGCGGAGAGGATATCGCGGCAGGCATCGATTCCGGTTCCGTCGGGAAGACGGAGGTCCATAACCACAACATCGGGGTCTACCCGCCCGGCCTCCGCAACTGCCTCCGCAACGCTACCTGCCTCGCCAACGACCTCGATATGCTTCGTCTGACCGAAGAGGGCTCGCAATCCAAGGCGCACGACCTCATGGTCGTCGACGAGCATGACCCTGATGCCCGCGGACTGCGCCCGACTTGTCTTCATCGTTTCAGGGGGACTTCCACGACAACACGAGTGCCGTGCCGTGGCGCGGTGACGATACGCGCTTGCCCACCGAGTTTCCGAGCCCGAGCCTCGATGTGATGCAGCCCGAGGCCGCGCTTTCTGGGAGCGGTGATGTTAAATCCTTTTCCGTCATCGGCCACTTCGAAACAGACGATTTCGTCCCGGATTTGCAGCGACACCCGTCCGTGACGAGCCTTCGCGTGACGGCTAGCATTGCTGATTCCTTCGCGTGCGATCTGCAGCAACTGAAAGGCCTGGTCCGGGGTCAGCGCATCCTCAGCACTAGCATCAATATCCAACGCGAACGCAAGGCCACGCTCTCCCGTGGCCTGGACGGCCCTCGCAATTTCCGCGCGCAGGTTGCGCGCAGCCGGCAGCTGCCGCCCTTCCTCGCTAATGAAGGAGCGTAAATCTTGAATGACCAGATCCAAATTCGCTGAGGCCGCCGCAACGATCTGCGCAACTTTAGTTGGATTCACGCCAATAAGCGGTCGACACGCTTCCAGGTTCAAACCAACCGCATAGATGGCTTGAATACAACCATCGTGCATGTCCTGAGAGAAACGCTCTCGCTCCTCTGCGAGGGTGCGCAATTGCTCGTTCGCACGTTCCTGTTCGGTGATGTCATCCACGATCAAAACGATTGCGCTATTGACGCCTGTTCGATCCGGGAGCCGGCGCGCCGATATGACCGCATCAACGAGATCCCCGCTTTTGGTTTGCCGATGCCGCAACTGACCCTTGAACGTGCCGCCTGCGAGCACCCGACGAATTTTCTCGTGGAATTCGCCTATTTCTCCATCCGGGACCGTCGGATTGATGCGACCAATCACCTCCTCCTCGCTCCAGCCGAACATTCGCTCGGCACCCTTACTCCAGGCGATGATTAGGCCTGCGCGATCCACCGAGATGATCGCCACGGGTGAAGCATCCAGGACGACTTGCAGGCGTTCGTTTGCCTCTTGCAGTGCCATTTGCGCGACCTTATGGATGGTGATGTCGGTAATCGTACCGATCGTCCCGGTCACCGCCCCGTCTTCGCGTTGAATCTTGATCGTCCGCGCTGCAACCCAGACCGTTTGGCCATCTTGGTGGAGAAAGCGGAATTCTGCATCGACGACCCGGTCGATGCTTGCCGCCTGGTTGAATTGCTTCAGTACATCATTCCGATCGTCGGGGTGAACAGCCTTGATCCAGCCTTGGCCGATTGCATCCTCTGCAGGCAGGCCGATAATCTCACACGCGCCGCGATTGAAAAATGTGCAGTTCCCGGCGGCGTCAGCTATGAAAATTCCGACAGGTGCGTACATTGCCAGGGTTTCAAATCGCCTTTCGAGTTCGTTTCGGACTGCGTCCGAGCGCTGGCGCGCCGAGCCCTCACTCTTCAACTCCAGGTCGACTTTTGCCAGATCGTCGAAGCTCTTAATGGCATAGATCTTGTCGCTGTCGTGTCCCGGGATGACAAGCGCGTCTATCTGCCCGGCACGAATCGCGTCGATTATGGCCTCGGCTTCGTTGGACAGCCCGCGCTGCGCACCCTGAACGCCCGGAACGGGAGTGCCCTCGGCTGGCGTCATATGGCGGTCGAAATGCTTGTTCCGCTTGGTCACTAGTCGCCTCATTCGCATTGCCACAGCGGGCTGCTTACTTCTTTGCCTTGATGTCGAGGCCGACGAGCACCCCTTCCGTATTCGATAGATCGCCGATGATTTTCCGGATCGGCTCTGGCATTTGCCGCACCAACGTGGGCAGGGCCAGAATCTGATGATCTCTGGCAAGCCGTGGATTCTCGACAAGATCGATTACTTTGATCCGGTATCGACCATCGAGGTATTGGCTGCAGATCTGATTGAGGTTGTCAATTGCCGCCATCGAGCGATTCGTCCTTCCCGCTACATACAGCCAAAGATCGTACCTCGGAGAGCTTGACTTGCCGGGTGGCGCCACCTTCTTCGAGACCGCCTTCATGTGTTTCGCCGGGAGTTCGACTCCTGCCTGAATTCGATCCCACTCTCGGACATTTCGAACTCCTCGGCCTTGTTCGAATGCGCCATGCCCCGCGCTTTCACGATGGAAAGCGTGCGCACGCAGCTGCGGTGGATCTGTTCGTTGCGTAGCAACAGCCACGCATCAACCAACGAGGAGATGTTGACGCCTGTTACTTCGGTGTCCTCGCCGACGTCCCTGAGCGCCGTCATGCAGAGGGTGATCTGCTCCATTTTGAGAAAATCGACCAAGCGCGTCATCATGGAGGTAACTTCGATTACCGAGCCGATAGCGAGCAGGCTGGTGATCGCATCGATAACGACCACCCGGGGATGGTAATCGGCAACGATTTTGTGAATCATCGTCAGGTGCAATTCCAATCCGTAGGCGGTCGGCCGTACCGTATGAAACCGCAGGAGGTCCTTGGCCAAGGGGAGGGACAGGTTGACGCCGACGGAAGCCATGTTGCGCACGATTTCGCTTTGCGACTGTTCCAGCGCTACGTACAGGCATCGTTCACGCCGTCGCGCCGCTGCCGCAATGAACTGGCCCGCCACAGTGCTCTTGCCGGTGCCGGCTGAGCCCGATACCAGAATCGTGCTGGCACGAAATAATCCCTTCACGCCCAGCGCTTGATCCAGGGCGGGCACGCCGGTGGAAATCACTTCCTTCGACGCCATGTGGCCCAAGCCCAGGGACGTAATGGGTAGAATCGAGATGCCGTTCTCGGCAATCAGGAACGGGTACTCATCGGTTCCATGGACGCTGCCTCGGTACTTGACGATGCGCAGACGGCGGGCGGTCAGTTGATTTACCACGCGTTGGTCGAGGAGAATCACGCAATCGGAGACGTACTCTTCGAGGCCGTGTCGAGTCAATGTCCCGTCACCGCGCTCGGCGGTGATGATCGCGGTAACCCCTTTCTCCTTGAGCCAATCGAACAGCCGGCGCAGCTCCGCGCGCAGGATTGCGGTGTTCGAGAATCCGCCAAACAAAGCTTCCAGGGTATCGAGCACAACGCGTTTTGCGCCGATCGAATCAATGGCCATTCCGAGCCGTATGAATAGCCCTCCGAGATCGAAGTCGCCTGTCTCGGTGATTTCGCTGGCGTCGACCCGCATATGGTCTATCAGCAGTCGCCGCCGCGCGATCAAGCCGTTGAGGTCGAAGCCCATGGACGCGACATTTTGAGCCAGCTCGCCGGGGGTCTCTTCGAAGGAGACGACAACACCGGGTTCCTGAAACTGCGTGGCGCCCCGAACCAGAAACTCCAAGGCCATCACGGTCTTGCCGCACCCGGCTCCTCCGCAAACCAGTGTCGGGCGTCCCCTGGGCAGACCCCCGCCGGTGATCTCATCGAGTCCCTGGATGCCGGTCGCCGCCTTGGGCAGGCGCGCCAGCGCGGGCTTGCCGCCGCGCGTCCTCGCACGACGGGGTTGTCGAGTCTTTCGGGTGGCCGGCATGGGTGCAATCCAGGAAAACGCCATCAGCGTGGGGCCGAATGGTCGTCGAACACAAGAGAAACGAGGCCCTACCGGACTAGGGCCATATGGGACTTTGTCCCCTGAGAGCCATTGTATATCGTTGTGCAGAACAGTACGTAAGGAAATCCTTATATGTACCCCGACGCCGAACCCCTTTCTGAGAGCAGGAACATGTCGAGTGCCGCTGATCAACTCGCCTGCGTCGCCGATGCGGAAAAGCGCCTCTGCGAACGGGTCGGGCCGGAGGTCGCTCGGATCATCGAAGAAATAGAAGCGCGGCTCGGGATCAAGATTGGTGAAGTCCGAATGACGCTGAACCCAACCGAGATCAACGCGAGTTGGGGCGGCATTAACTGCGTCATCACCCAGGCCGATTTCGGGCCGCGGCGCATAAACGCGGAGCCGCCGCGTCGCGGCTGACATGCAAATGGAGGTCAGACTATGTGGTCCCGACTGACGATAGCGGAAGCGATCTGTGTGGGTGTGCTGGGCGTTTTCGCGCTCGGCACTGCCAGCGCCGCCGACAATGACGGAGCCGAGCGGGACCGGAAAAACGAATACAAAGCTGCCGTGGCGCGGGCTGACGCCGACTACAAGGCGGCGAAGGATGCGTGCCAGGCCAGCCAGGGCAATGACCGCGACGTGTGCATGAAGCAGGCCAAGGCCGACCACGTCAAGGCAACCGCGATGGCCAAGGCTCGCCTGAAATCCAAGGACGCAAGGGCCGACGCGCGCGACGACACGATAGACGCGCAGTACAAGGTGGCCAAGGAAAAGTGCGATGCGCTGTCCGGCGATGCGAAGGATTCGTGTGTCAAGGAAGCGAAGCTCAACTACCACCAGTAGGGTCGTGCGGCGCGGGCGCGACTGCGGTCCGCGGATGCCTCGCGACGCCGTCGGCTATTGGGCCGGACGCCTGTAACTCAGGAACGGAGAAAGCCGATGTCCATCTCGCTGCTTCTGCTCATTGTCCTCATCCTGCTGCTTGTCGGTGCGCTTCCGGCGTGGCCCTACAGTTCCGGATGGGGTTATTGGCCTAGCGGTGGGCTGGGTCTGGTGCTGCTGGTGATCATTATTCTGTTGCTGATGGGACGTATCTGACCACGCGGCAACGGGCCATGCAGCGTTAGTACGCACCGGCTTAGCGATAGTCGCGACCGCCAGCAACGCAGCAAAACCTTGGGAGATGGACACAATGGACGTTATGGTAGCGACACCGGTGGCCGCAAGACCCTACGCCGCGGCGCGCGATGAAGCGAATGGGTCGGGCATCTCGTGGGCGGCTGTTAGCGCCGGTGCGTTTGCCGCGGCCGCGCTCTGGCTCATTCTGCTCCTACTGGGCGTTGGCCTGGGACTGTCGTCGATCTCGCCGTGGTCGCCCGCGGGGATCGGATCGACCGCCATTGGTGCTGCGACCGTCGTCTGGTTGATCCTGACGCAGGCGATCGCCGCCGCGATAGGCGGTTACTTGGCGGGCAGGCTGCGCACCAAATGGGCAAGCATCCATACGGACGAAGTCTACTTCCGAGATACAGCGCACGGGTTCCTGGCCTGGGCTGTCGGCGTGGTCATCACTGCAGCCTTCCTGACTTCAGCCGCGACTTCGATCGTCGGCGGCGGAGTTCTTCTGGGCTCGTCCGCGGCGGCGGGTGCCGCGACGCTGCATGCGCCCCTGTTGCCGGGGAGTCGATCCCCGGCGGACGCGACAGCGCTTCCCCAGGAGACCCCCCTGCACCAGAGCGACGCGGTGGCTGCCAGGGACGCCGCGGACACGGCCCGGCGGGCCGTTGCGAAGGCTTCGCTGTGGCTGTTCGTGGCGCTGCTGACGGGTGCTTTCTGCGCCAGTCTCGCGGCAACGGCCGGCGGACGCCAACGCGACCGGGCCGTGCTAGCCATCGGTCCCGAACTTGAAGCGTAGCGTTCGCTGCCGCCCACCCTGTTTGCCTTCTTAACCTATAGCGCCAGAGGCCTTGCCATGCGATCGATTCTCCTGCTCTTGCTGGGTGTTCCCATTCCGATCATCATTCTCATCGGCCTGTTTTCACACTTCTAGCGCGAAGCGCGCCGCGGTCGAAGCCGGTTTGATCGGGGAGGACCCAATCCGAGCGCGCTGAGCGCGCGCCAACGTTGGCTGTTTGCGAGCTGGACCAATCGGCCAGGAAAAGGGATTCATCATGGGACACCAGGTTGGCAACGTTACCGCGCTACCGACCACGAAGGTGGCACTGCACAACAGCGAATTGCAGTTCCGCAGTCTGCTCGACAAGCTGCCCGCCGGGGGTTACACCTGTGACCGGCAGGGATTGATCACGCATTTCAACGATCACGCGGTCAAGCTCTGGGGGCGCGCACCGAAGCTCAATGATCCGGTGGATCGGTATTGCGGGTCATTCAGGCTGTTCGCGAAAGACGGTTCACCGATTGCTCATGAAACCTGCTGGATGGCGCGGGCGCTGCAGACGGGCAAGGAATACAACGGCGAAGAAATCATCATCGAGCGGCCCGATGGTCGGCGCCTGACGGTATTGGCGCATGCCAATCCCATCCGCGACGAAGCGGGCGAACTCGTTGGCGCAGTCAACGTGCTGGTCGACATCACCGACCGGATCCAGGTGGAGACGGTGTTGCGCGGTGCCCGCGACGAGCTCGCAAACATGGTGCGGGAGCGCACCGCGCAACTTACGCGGCTTTCGCAGCACTTGCTCCAGGTCGCGGAAGACGAGAAGGCGAAGCTGGCGGCGGAGGTTCATGACGACTTGGGTTCGATCCTTACGTTGTTGACGCTCAAGCTCAATGAACTGGTAAAGCGCGTCGCCTCGAGCGCCCCGGAGTTAGTGGCGGAGCATCGGGAAATCTCCGGGCTGGTACGCGACCTGGGGGAAAGCCAGCAGCGCATCGTGGGTAGCTTGCGCCCGGTCTTGCTGGACAACTTCGGACTGGGTTTGGCGGCCCGTCACCACATTGAAGATTGGGCGAAAAAGACCGGGATGGAGGTGCGCATCGAGTCGCCCAAGGTGCTCCCGGACCTGGACCCTGATTTGGCGCTGGCGCTGTTTCGCGTTATGCAGGAGTCATTGACCAACATTGCCCGGCACGCCCGGGCCAGCACGGTGCACGTAACCTTAACGCAAGACGGCTCGGAGGTTCGGTTGAGCATCGAGGACAATGGCATCGGGTTCGACGAGAGCACGTTGCAGAACCCGAATTCCCACGGCTTGATTGGCATGCGCGAACGTGTCGCCCGCTTTGGTGGGTGCTTCAGCGTGGGTCCGGGTGCTGATGGCCAGGGTACGCGAGTCGCTGCCGTGGTGCCGCTGGGCGTCGCCTGAAAGCAGGTCACCGCACCGGCCGGATAGGTATGCGCGGCAAGCCCTGAGCCCGGAGGCATGCATCCGAAATTTCCCCTGAGTCGAGGTAAAGCAACCGGATAAGTCTATGGCACCGTGGGAGGCCGCGGGGGTTCTGAAGGTTCCCTCCGCGTTGTCGAACCGGGTATGTCCGCGCGCCACCCACGGCGCCGCCCCGCCACCGAGCAGGAGGCGTGCGCCGTAGGGCCGCCTGTTCCCGCCTCGGCGCCACGCCGGCCGACTGATGCGAACGACGCACGCGCGCAGCGGCGCCGGGTCAACGGGGTCGTTGTGCAAGTGCCCTACAGATGGCGCGCATGAAACTGGAGATGATCCTCGATGAAACTGGCGATGAAGAAATAGCTGTGGTCGTAACCATCCTGCATCCGTAGGTCGAGCGGGATATTGCGCCGGAGACACGCCTCCCTGAGCAGGGCAGGCTTGAGCTGCGTATCCAGGAACGGGTCCTTGGTCCCCTGGTCGACCAGAAGCGGGGGCCCGCTCCACCCACGCTCTTCGAGCAGCGCCGTCGCGTCGTACTCGCGCCATCGGCTGCGATCGCTCCCCAGGTACCCCGCGAGGGCCTTTTCGCCCCAGGGACAACGCGGCGGTGAACAGATCGGTGCGAACGCCGAGACAGACCGGTAGAAGTCAGGATGCTTGAGGGCAATGGTCAACGCCCCGTGCCCTCCCATGGAATGTCCGAAAATGCCGGTGCGCGCCGGGTCGATTGGAAAGTTTGCGGCGATTACCTGCGGCAGCTCCTTGGCGACATAGGAGTACATGCGGTAGCCATGCGACCAGGGTGCCTCCGTGGCATCGACGTAGAAACCCGCGCCAAGACCAAAATCGTAGCTCGCAGCCTCTCCGGGAATATTGAGTCCGCGCGGGCTGGTATCCGGCGCGACGATGGCCACGCCCAACTCAGCGGCAACGCGTTGGGCACCGGCCTTGACAATGAAGTTCTCCTCGGTACAAGTCAAACCAGAAAGCCAGTACAGCACCCGCACCCGAGCGGTCGCCGCCTGGGGCGGCAGGAAGACACCGAAACGCATCGGGCATCCTGTTTCGGCCGAATCGTGCGCGTAGGTTCCCTGCACCCCGCCGAAGGACCTGTTCTCGGAAACGGTGTGGACGGTCATGACCGGGACCAGCGAGCGCGCTGGCGCCGGCTGCGGCGGCCCAGCGCTGGCGACGGAGGATCAAGCGCTGGATTGCACTCGACCCTGCGCTTGCCGATCAGCGGCTGGGTCGCTCTGCCGGCGCGTTACGCGGCAGCAGGTCTTAAGCGTGGTAGAGCGTGCCCTTGGTCTTTGCCGCGTGCGTGGCCAGCAGGTCCATCAGCGGCGGCGACAGGCAATCGTAGGGCTCCAGGCCGAGCTCCTTCAGCCGGGACCTGACTGCGCCCATCTGGGCCGGGTCGGCGCCGGCCTCGATGATCGACGAGACAAACGCCGCAAATGCCGGTGGCGCCCAGCCCGGGTCGGACGACAGTTCGGTATGGAAGAAATCCACGCCGTGGAGCGGGTGGGCGGTGTTGTCGATGCGACCGTACATGTGCACGCCACAGCCCGTGCAGGCGTGACGCTGGACCGCCGCGTCCGGATCGACGACCTTGAGCTTGTCCTCATTGGCGGTCACCTTGAGGTTTTCGCGAGGCGTGGCCGCGATTTGTGAGAACAGCGCTCCCGCCGGCTTCCAGCACTTCGTGCAACCGCACACGTGATTGTGCAGAGCCTGCCCCTTGATCGATACCGTTACTTTCTTGTCCGTACACTTGCACGCCAGCGTACCACCGGCGAAGTGCGGCGCCGCAGGCTTGAGGCCCTGGTCAACGCCGGGATGAATGGAGACTGCCACGGTCAGTTCCCTCCTTGGTCGAGATAACAGCAATCATGCGGCTTACTGCTCGGGTCGCAGATGGTAGTCGTTGCGCGACCGAGCTCATGGCACGACCAAAACCTTGCCACTAATAGGTTACCACCGCGCGAATCGATTGGCCCTCGTGCATGAGGTCGAACCCTTGGTTGATCTGATCGAGTGGCAGTACGTGGGTAATCAGGTCATCGATATTGATCTTGCCCGCCATGTACCAATCCACGATCTTGGGCACATCGGTGCGCCCGCGTGCGCCACCGAAGGCGGTACCCTTCCACACCCGGCCGGTCACCAGCTGGAACGGCCGCGTCCGGATCTCCTGACCCGCGCCGGCCACCCCGATGATCACCGATACCCCCCAACCGCGATGGCAGCACTCGAGTGCCTGCCGCATCACGTCGACGTTGCCGATGCATTCGAAACTGTAGTCTGCGCCGCCCCCGGTCAGATTGACAAGGTAGGGGACCAAATCGTCTCTTACCTCCTTCGGGTTGACGAAGTGGGTCAGCCCGAACTTGCGCCCCAGCGCCTCGCGCGCCGGATTGCGATCGACGCCCACGATCATCCCGGCACCGGCCATGCGCGCACCCTGGACCACGTTCAGGCCGATGCCACCGAGCCCGAACACCACGACGCTGGCGCCGGGCTCGACCTTGGCGGTGTTGATCACCGCCCCGATGCCGGTGGTCACGCCACAGCCGATGTAGCAGACCTTGTCAAACGGGGCGTCCGCACGAATCTTGGCGACCGCGATCTCGGGCAGCACGGTGAAGTTGGCAAACGTTGAGCAACCCATGTAGTGATGGACGGGTTGGCCATCAAGCGAGAAGCGGCTGGTGCCGTCGGGCATCACCCCTTTGCCCTGCGTGGCGCGAATCGCGGTGCAAAGGTTGGTCTTGCGCGACAGGCAGGACTTGCATTGCCGGCATTCCGGGGTATAGAGCGGAATCACATGGTCGCCCTCTTTGACGCTGGTCACGCCGGCGCCGACAGTCGACCACAATCCCGGCGCCTTCGTGACCCAGGATCGCCGGAAAAAGTCCTTCCGGATCACCCCCGGAGCGGGTGAATTCATCGGTATGGCAGATGCCCGTCGCCTTGATCTCGATGAGCACCTCGCCTGCCTTGGGACCATCAAGCTGCACCGTCTCCACGACCAACGGTGCCCCTGCGCTATGCGCTACCGCGGCACGAACATCCACGACGCCTCCCTGGTCACAGCGAAAGTTCGCACTTCTCGCAGGCAGCGGCTCAGAAGCGCAGCACGCTCGCCGCGTCGAGCAGGGGCACCCAGAAGTTGGTGCCGTCGCTGCACGCCGTGTTGGGAACGCTGCCGGCTCCGGTCGCGACATTGGCGATCAAGCTCAGGTCCGCGGCCTTGAACACGGTCACGCTGTTGCCGTTGTAATTGGCCACCAGCACGCGCTCGCCGTCGAAGCTTGCCCCATTGGGTCCGGAGAGCTGGTTGTTGCCGTCGGAGTTGATCGTGGCCACGACGTTGCCGGTGGCAGCCTGGACCACGGTCACGGAGTTGCCGAGGTAGTTGGGCACCCAGATGTTGGCGCCGTCGAATACCGGCAGGCCCGGCCCCGCTCCCACGGGCACCGTTTGCAGGATCGTGCCGCTGGCGTCGAGCTGCAGCAGCGTGCCGCCGGCATAGTCGGTGACCCAGATATGCGCCCCGTCGAAGAGGATGCCGTAGGGCTCGGCGAAGCCCGTGGTGACGGTGGTCACCGTGTAGGGCGGCGTGGGCGTGATGATCGAAACCGAGGGCGTGCCGGCGTTGGCCGTCCACAGGTTGGTGCCGTCGAAGGCGATGCTTTGCGGCTCATTGCCCAGGGTGCTGGCGGCCACGGTGACCGGCCCCGGCGCCTGGGTCGGGTCGAGCACGTACAGGCTCCCAGGCGCGGTGTTGCCCGCGACAAAGACCTGCCCGGCGGCCACCATGACCGCGATGCTGTTGGTGGCGCCGGTCCAGGTGCCGACGAGCGCCCCGGTGCTGCCCTGCACCTGGATGACCTGGCCATTGGTGGCCGTCCAGATGTCCGCGCCGTCGGCCGCACAGTAATAGGGCGCGCCGCCAACGGCGATGGTCTGCATCGAGCCGGTGTTCTGCGGGGTCCACCACTGGTTCAGTGCCGCGCGCCGGCTGGCCCGGGTGAGTCCCTGGTCGAGCGAGCGTTGCAGGAAGGTCGTCATCTCGGAGCGGATGACGGTGGCGTCGGGCGAGAAGGTGGTGGGCGAGGTGCCCTGGGTGACGCCGGTGACGTAGGCCTCCATGATGCCGGGGCAGAACGGGTCCCCGACCGTGGCGACATCGGTGTACGGGAAGGGATAGGTGCCGGTCCCGCACGGCTCTTGCGCCCTCGCGGCCGCCGTGGCCAGGAGACTGGCGGCGGCCAGGGCGGCGAGGAGGAGCGCGCGGACCCGGGGCGGCGTATGGCGGGGCGGGCGGTGGACGAGGCATGGTTGCATGGGGGTCTCCAAAAAAAAGTTGCGCCAGGCGCAGAGGGCCGCGCGTTTTCAGAACCGCAGCAGGGCGGCGGCCGTGCCTGACAGGGGCACCCAGAAGTTGACCCCGTCGCTGCACGCGCCGAACGGTATGCTGCCCGTGCCGGTGGGCACGTTGGCGACGAAGCTCAAGTCCGCCGCCTTGAACACGCTAACCGAGTTGCCCGTCTGGTTGGTCACGAGGATGCGCTCGCCATCGAAGCTCGCCGCGGTGGGACCGTTTAACCGGTTGTTGGCATCGGCGGTGATGGTCGCCACCACGTTGCCGCTGCTCGCCTGGACCACGGTCAGCGAATTGTCGCTGAAGTTGGGCACCCAGAGGTTGCTGCCGTCGAATACCGGTGCGTCCGGGCTTGCGCCGACCGCGACGGTCTGGACAATGGTGCCGCCGGCATCGAGCTTGAACAGCTTGTTGACGCCGCGGTCGGTGACCCAGATGTTGGCGCCGTCATAAAGGATGCCGTAGGGGGAGGAAAATCCCGTGCCGACCGTGGTCACGGTATACGGGGATTGCGGCGTGATGAGCGACACGGAGCCGGACTGGTTGGCCGTCCACACGTTGCTGCCGTCGAAGGCGACGCCTTCGGTCTCGTTGCCGGGGATGGCGACGCTGGTGAGCGTGCCCGGGGGCTGCGTCGGATCGATCACGTACAGGGCGCCGGGCGCGGTGTACCCGGTCACAAACACCTTGCCGGCGGCCACCGCCACGCCGTTGGCGATGGTCGCTCCGGTCCAGGTGCCGAGCACCGTGCCGGTATGGGCCTTAACCTCGACCACCGCATCGCCGTTATAGGTGGCGACCCAGATGTTCTCGCCGTCAGCCGCGCAGTTAACCGGGGCGCCCGCCAGGCCAATGCTCTGCATCGCGGCCGGGGTCTGCGGGGTCCACCACTGATTGAGCGCCGCCCGCCGGCCGGTGCGGGAGAGCCCTTGATCGAGCGAGCGCTGCAGAAAGGTGGTCATCTGCACGCGGGTCACGGTCGCGTTCGGGCTGAAGGTGGTGGGGGTCGTGCCCTTGGAGACGCCGGTGACATACGCCGCCATGATGCCGGGGCAGAAGGCAGTCCCGACACTGGCCACATCGGTGTACGGAAACGGGTAGGTTACGCCGCCGCAGAGTTCCTGAGCCTGCGCCGGCGCCATGCCCAGGGCACTGGCGAGAGCCGACGCCGCGAGCAGGACGAGACGGCTAAAACCTGACGCGCTCAGAACACTGCCATGACGGGTGCCGTGGTCCATGGTGGTCTCCGGTGCAGCGTTGACTCCGCCCGCCCGCGGTGGGCGGGACCGGTTGCGCCCAGGGGCCGGGCGCGAATCGCAGGCGCATTTTGCCTTAAGATAGCCGTTCCCCGCGTACCGTTGAGGTGTCTGCGATGCGCCGTCTGCTCTGTGTCGTGCTGCTCCTTTTGGCCACCCGCGTGGGCGCCAACACCTACAGCGACCTCTGGTACGACGCCGCCGAGCCGGGATGGGGGGTGTTCGTCAAGCAGAGCAACACCTTTCAGTTCCTGGCCTTCTTCATCTACGGTCCGGGCACGGCGCCCCATGCGCCGCCGACCTGGGTCACCGCGCAGTTGACCGACACCGACGGCACGGGCCTCAACTACACCGGGCCTGTGTACGCCACCACCGGCACCTATTTCGGCGCCCCGTGGCAGGGCAACCTCGCCACCCAGGTTGGCACGGCCACCTTCGCCGGGTCGGCCCTGCCCGAGGACTACGCCCACGCCACCCTCACCTATACGGTCAACGGCGTGCAGGTCATCAAGAACCTGGTGCGCCAGACGCTCACCCCCTATGCCTTGGGCGGCAACTACAGCGGCGCGGTGTTGGGCACCGTGGCCGGTTGCGCGAGTCCCGCCAACGACAACGCCGCGGTCAGCGGCCGCTTCAACCTCGCGCTTGCGCAGGTGGGCGATGCCTCGGCCACGCTCACCTTCAGCTTCGTCGATCCGGACACCGCCTACGCCGGCATGGTGTGCACGGTCGGCGGGGCGCTGACGCATGACGGCGAGGTGTACTCGATCAGCAACGCCGCCTACAGCTGCACCGGGGCGGGCTTCAGCCCCGGCGGCATCGTCGCGGCCAGCCTGGACCTGCTCGACAAGACGGGCCAGGGGGTCGAGGGCAAATGGACCGCGACCACGACTGCCGGCTGCGCGCAGACGCTGCACTTCGCCGCCGTGGGCAACTAGCGGCGCCGAGCTGGCGCGGCGGCGGCCCGACGGCCGGCTTTGGCGGATCCTTCAGAGCCGCCGGGCGTGCGCTGCGCGCGGGTGGCGCGGGGTGTTGCGCTAAAACCACGCCCGGGTGCGCGGGCGCGGCGCAGAAGCCCTCCGCGCCGCCTTTCCCCTTCCATTTCCGCTAGCCTATGCAGACTGCGGCCGCGCCGGTCGCATCGTCCGGGCGCGCCGCTGGGTGCCTGCGGTGGCCGCGGCATGGACGTCCAACAAGGGGGGCGCATGAGAAGGGTGATCCGATACGCAAGTCTGGCCGTGGTGGCGCTTGGCCTCATGCTCTCGGCGTGGGCCGCGGGGGCGAAGACGGTGGTGGTGAACGTCGGCGGGACCGCCTACGCGTTGACCGCGGTGCCGCTGTCCTACGCGGCCAACGCCGCAGAGTTGCAGGCGCAGCCGTGGTGGGGGAACGAGCCGCTGGCCTTCGCCATTTCCAGTGCGCTGCAGTACCAGTTGGGCGACCTCGAGGGCGGGCCGGGGACGACGCTGGGCATCCCCTCGGCACTCCTGGCCTACGGCACCGACACCGGCTACGTGTCGATCACCTACTGGGATGGGGCGACCGAGAATTGCCCGGTGGATTGCCCGCTGGAAGCGGCGAGCTTCTTCTATGTCACCGGCGCGGTGGTGGCGAGCAAGATCCCGACGCTCTCGGACTGGGGTCTCACGGCCCTGGGGGTGGTGCTGGGCGGCGCGGGTCTCTTCGCGCTGCGCCGGCGCGCGCGCCGGGCCTGACGCCTGCCGCCGCGCCGGGCGGCGCGCCCGCTTAAGTGCCGTTGCGCGTGGGTTTCCTTGCGGCGGGCGGGTTGGGTTGGATAGAGGGGGCATTGGCAACGGACTGTGCCTTCGGTTGCGAGTTGCCCCGTCCCGCGAAATCCGCCGCCTTGGAAAAGGCCCTCATTGGCTCGCGCTTAACGGCTGTTGATTGGCCGCGTGGAGCTTGAACCGGAGCTCGCGTGCACTAAGCTGCAGAGATGACCGGCGATGCGCCTTTAGCGACTGCCTGACCCGCGACGACGTGGCATCGCTCCTTTCGCGTCGCGAGGCAAGCGCCTGCGCCACCGTGCGCGCAACCACGTGATGCTCCTACTTAGCCTGCAGCCACGGCCTTGCCCGTGAGCGACCTTGATCTAAAACGCCGGGACCATCGATCGCCCCTCGTTACGGGGTCGCGCTCGACGCGGCACCCGATGCAAGCGGATGCAGTCGAGCGTCGGAGCGAAAAGCTCTCGGGCGACGGGTCTAGATACCGGGCTTCCGCGCGCCTCGACATGAGTTTGTCCAATATTGACATATGTCCACTAATAGTGGACATTTATCTATCATGGACAAGACGGCACGCACACGGGAACGCCTTCTACTCGAGGTCGCCCTGGGCGCGGTGCGTGCGCATGGCGTCAAGGTGCGCGTTGTCGAGCGGGAGCCCAAACTCGGCCGCGCCCAAGCCGACGCCTTGCTGCGCGTAGAGCATGGTGGACAAGAGGCGCTCTTGGCCGCTGACGTGCGCCCGACGTTGCACCCCGCAACCTTGGGGGCAGCGCTGCACCAACTCGATCGCTTGGGCCGACAGGCCCTTCTGATCACGGAGTATGTCACCCCGGCACTGGCCGATCAGTTGAAGGCGCACCACGTGGCATTCTTCGACGCCGCGGGCAACGCCTATCTGGACAAGCCTCCCCTCTTGATCTGGGTCAAGGGAATGAAACCCGCGGCCAGACCCGTTCCCGCCCATACGGGTCGCGCCTTCCAGCCCGCCGGTCTGCAAGTGCTATTTGCCCTGCTGTGCAATCCGCCGATCGTCAACCAGCCGTATCGCGAGCTGGCCGCGATGGCGGGCGTGGCTCACGGTACGGTTGGCTGGGTGATGCCCGACCTGCAGCAACAGGGCTACCTGGGCGTTCTCAAGGGAAGGCGTGGCCCGCGCCGGCTCTTCCACGGCCAGCGTTTGCTCGGGCAGTGGGCGGACGCCTACGCGCGCCTGCTGCGGCCACGTATGCTAATCGGCCGCTACTATGTGCCTGCGCTGCAAGGGTGGAAGGATTGGCCACTTGCGGAATATGGCGCTCTGTGGGGCGGTGAGCCTGCTGGAGCGATTCTTACGGACCATCTGCGCCCTGGCGAGCTCACGCTATACGCTGACCAGCTTCCGACTGTGCTCGCAGCCAAGCAGAAGTTCCGGAAGGAACCGGCGCCGGGCCACACGGCAATCGTCGACGTGCGCAAGCGCTTCTGGAATTTTCCCGGCGACCCCCATCACCCCGACACGGTCCCACCCGTACTCGTCTATGCGGATCTGTTGGCAACTGGCGACGGCCGCTGCATAGAGACCGCGAAACTGGTCTATGACAACTACGTCGCTCGACTTATCGCAGCAAACTGATCTCCGGCCTCTCGCACGCGTAGTGCGCGCATTGCACTCCATCACTGCGCGTGAAGGTATCGCGTTCTTTCTGATGGGCGCTGCCGCTCGCGATGTGATGCTCAAACACGCGCATAACGTCGATGTTCATCGCCTAACCAAGGATGCCGACTTCGCCGTCATGGTTCGCGATTGGGATGCGTTTGAAGCGTTGTGCGGAAAGCTGCTCGCCTGCGGTGAGTTCGCACCACGCCCGGGTCCAGCGACGCACAGACTGCTTTTCAAGGGCGGCCTAGCACTCGATATCGTACCGTTTGGCGGAGTCGAGCGCCCGGACCGGACAATCGCGTGGCCGCCCGATCAAGAAACCATCTACGACTGTTTTGGCGCGCAGGAGGCATTCGATACGAGCCAACTCGTGTTGCTGCCGGAGGGCGTGGAGGTGCGGGTCGCTTCGATTCCGGCGCTTGCGCTGCTCAAGGTTACCGCGTGGCACGATCGCAAGCTCAGCGACCCCGGTCGTGACGCGCCGGATTTGCTGCTGTATCTAAGAAGCTATCTGGACTGCGGCAATCTCGATCGCGCCACGACGGAACATCGTGATCTGTTCGAGGTAGAGGATTACGATTACGAGCTCGCCGGCGCGCGCCTCTTGGCGCGCGATCTGACTAGGGTCCTTGATCCGCCATCTGCACGTCGTGTCTTGGAGATCTTGGCTCCTGAAGCCGAAAGCGAAGGGACGCTGCTGCTTGCGAATCAATCGGGGATGAACATGGAGAAAGCGCGTCACCTCGTCGAAGCCTTTTGTCGCGAATTGAGTCGTTACGCGGGCGACCCTCAAGCCTTGAGAAAGCGGAATTGACGAATGGCTAAGAAGTTTGCTCAGCTGCGCAGCGGAATGGCACCGGCTGCACGGCTCGGGCGGCAAAGAGCGACCAAAATGCTCGCGAAGATGACATCCGCCTCGCCGCCTGACGGCGTACACAAGCGCCGGCCGGATTTTCTAAAGATCGCGGCGACCTCGGCCAGCGTGAGCCACAAGGAAGCGCTCACCGCAGACGAGCTCGCTCGGATTCTCCTCAGTGGCGACGTTCCCCCGAGGTTCCTGCCTCACTTGCGAGTCGTCCTGGAGGAGCTGTCGCCGTCCGTGGTCGAAGGCGTCGTTGAGCAGCTTGCAGAACGGATGACGCCGGACAGGCTGCGCAAGATCCTGGCTGCCATTGCACGACAGGTCGGGGTCCCCGGACGAAAGCCACCTGCATGAACTGCTCGCCACGCAGGGATAGCCAGGAGCCCGCGCGCAAGCCGGTTCGCAGGCGATACGCGAGTCCCGCAAAGCGTGGTTCGGGAACGAACCGATCCAGCGGCGCCGGGGTCCATCGAGGCGACGCCACCGAAAAACGGGTACAATGCATCGCATTTGCAATGCAACCTGGATCCGTCATCAAAACCACCTCCATCCCGCCGCTTCGCGTATCCCAAGAGCTGCGCCGGCAGGCCGAAGCGGTTCTGCAGGACGGTGAGACGCTCTCCAGCTTCGTGCTCGATGCCCTGACCCGGAGCATCGAGTACCGCAAGGCTCGCCAGGCTTTCATTGCGCGGGGGCTCGCGAGCGCGGCGCGGGCGCGAGCCACGGGCCGATACGTCTCGGCCGATCGGGTGGTGGCCAAGCTCGAGCGCAGACTTGCCAAAGCGAAGCAGGGCACGGCCCGGGTGCGGTGAAGCGCACTACGGTTCGCTTCACGCCGGAGGCGGAAGACGATCTGCTCCGGCTGTATGATTTCCTGCTGGAAAGGGATCTGCGCTCGGCAGAGCGCGCCCTGGATGCCATCAGTGGAGCGATCGAGCTGTTGCGTTTCTCGCCCTTCTCCTGCCGCAAGGCGCTTGCCGACAATCCGTTCCTGAGGGAGCTTCTCATCCCTTTTGGCTCCGCCGGATACGTGGCGCTGTTCGAAATCGACGCCACGAGCACGGTCACCATTCTCGCCGTGCGGAACCAGCGCGAAGAGGACTATTACTGACACGCGTGGCCCACGACCAGGGCTCAGCTGAAATAGCGAAGGGCCAAGGATATCGCTATTTCAAAATGGGCCTGTGTATTGAAACAATGGCCTCCCTGCGCTGAAGGGATGGAGCAGATTTGAGGCGCGCGCTCGGGCGGTGGGGCCCTACGCGCGTGAGCGTTACCACAACGAGGCGGTACGTCCTGACAAGCCACTTGACCACCGCCTGCGTTGCGCACGCGCAACATCGCGCGCCTTTCGTGTGCTGAAATTCTTTGATCACCTGCGTCCGATCCGGTATCATTTTGCTTGCTTTCCGGTCAATCCGGTGGACGAGAGTGAAGCCTTCAATGACACGACATGACTTGCGCTGCACGCGAATGTGCTCGCCATGGCAGAAGCTCGCTTTCGGTCCGCTGTCCATGAAGGGCGCGTAAGCGCCCGCTGATCGCACTACGCTGCGCCAGTTGGCGCGGCGGGTCCGGTCCATCCTTAAGCTTGTTGCTCCGGGCAGTCGGTGCCCGTATGGCCATCGACATCCGCGGCGGCCGGGTGCGCGCGTTTTTGCGCAAAGGAGAACGATCATGCAGTACACATTGACGCTTTCGCGCTGGCACAAGGTGGCCGAGCGCATCAGCACCGCGCTCAGGGCGCGTGAACTGGACGTGAAGGCGGCGTTCACCGCGACGACGATTTCCGCGTGGAACAGGGAAGGCGTGGAAGAGAAGGCGGCCGAGATCGCGCGGCGCGCCGCGGACGATCTCGCGCTGATCGAGGCGGGGACGCGGGCGGTGGCGGCGATTCGCGCCACACTCGCCATTCGCAACGCGGCGCTCGGCGTGTCGGGAAAGCTAGCCGAAGCCGAGGCCGCCAATCGTGCGGCGGCCATCTACAAGGCGATCATCGACGGGCAGAAGGTCGATATGGTGCGGCCCGAAAGCGTCAAAGCGCTCCCGGCAGCGCTTGCCGGTGACGCGGACGCGTTTGGATTCGGACGCCGCACGGCGGCTGTGGTCACGCTGCAGATCGCGAACACGGCGCAGGTCGAGTCGCTGCGCGGGAAGCTCGCGCGCGAGCAGGCGCGGGCCACACGGCTGCTCGATGAGGTCGCCGATCTCAATCGCGAGAAGGTCGAGATCGACCTGCCGCGGGAGGTGGTCGGAATCGCAGGGCTGGCGGCGTAGTGCTACCGGTTGCCCGGTGTTGCCGCGCGCCGGGCAGGCACGGCTAGAGGCGTGCCCCCGTAGCGGCCGGGGAGGGCCTTTGCCAGCGGTCTCATAAACCGACGCGGCTTGGGACGTGCCCTATCGCCCACGAAGCGTGTCCGGACCTTTGTCTGCCATGGTTGCTCAAGCGGTCCGGGCGGTTGCCGGTTGCAGCGTGCCGGTGAAGGGTTGCGGGTTGCCGGGGTTCTCCCCGTTTTTTTCTTGAGATATGAATCGCAAGGCAGGCAGTATCGGACTCAACCGCCTCGTCGCCGCGCACTTCGCGCCGCTGGCGCTGGATGAGCTTGTCGTCACGCGCCGGGACTTTCCGCACTGGATGCGGCCCGATCTGCAACGCAGCCTGGAAGGACTGTTCTCGGGGCCGGTCAACAGCCGCTTCTGCGGTGCGCGTGTGCGCCAGGAGGATCTGGCATTCCAGATGTCCGATCTCGCCGAGGCCGGGAACGGAATCGTCGCCGGCCCCGCCGCGTATCACGACCTGGACGTCGGAGAAGCGCAACCGGTCCGCTGCCTGACGCGTGGACTGTGGCTCGGTGAGCGCGACGGCGTGCGGTTCGCCGCGCTTCTCGATGTGCACGATGCCTATCGCGTTCGCGCCCGTCTGGAGGTTGCGGTCGGACCGGGAGAATACCCGGCGGGCGTCGCCGCGCAGATTATCGCCGCGCTGCGCTCGGGTGCCGAAAGCGGTGCGTCCTGGCGCGGTAAGATCCTCCTGCTCGAAGCCGCGAGCGACGACTTCGACGTCTCGCCCGCCGGGCTGCGCGTCGAGAAAGCCGCACCGGTGCGGCGTGCCGATATCGTGCTGCCCGAGACGACGCTCGCCCTGATCGAGCGCAACACGCTGGGTTTCGCCCGGCGCGCGGAAGAACTCGCCCGGCTGGGGCTGTCCGCCCGAAAGGGCGTGCTGCTGTACGGGCCGCCGGGCACGGGCAAGACGCTCATCGTGCGCTGGCTCTGCGCCGCGCTGGAAGGCTACACCAAGCTGATCGTGACGGCCGGTCATTACGCGTTGCTCGAGCAGACTTTCGAGATCGCGCGGGCATTGCTGCCCGCGCTGATCGTGCTCGAAGACGTCGACCTCGTCGGCGGGCACCGCGACGGTCCGTTTGCCGCGGGCGGCGGTACGCTTAACCTGCTGCTCAATGCCATGGATGGCCTGGCGCCCGAGGCGCGCATGCTGTTCGTGCTGACGACCAACCGGCCGGAGGTGCTGGAGCCCGCGCTCGCCGCCCGTCCCGGCCGGGTGGACCAGGTCATCGAGGTCGGCCTTCCGGGCGAGGCCGAGCGCCGGCTGCTCGTCAAGCGCTACGCGGGCGGCCTCTTTGTCGCCGAGGGCCTCGCAGCGCAAACGGCAGCGAAGGTCGGGCGGGCGAGCCCGGCCTTTATCAAGGAGCTCATGCGTCGCGCCGCGCAAGCGATGCTGGAGCGAGGCGGCGACGAGGCGCTGGAAGCGCACGACATCGAAAGCGCCTTGGCCGACATGCTGGGAGCCGGCGGCCGCCTTGGGGCGCGCCTGCTGGGCGCGGAACCCGCCATGGGGTTTGCCGACCTCGCGTAGAGAGCTCCGAACGATCCGCGTCGCACCTTAGGATGTCGAGGCCATCTGCGCGCTGCTGCGCGCCAACCCCCCGGCCCTGGACAGGGAGGAAGTGCGCGCGTATTTTCGGCTTTTCTACCACGAGTGCGCGATGAGTTCCTGCGCGAAATCAGCCGAAGCGCCGCTCGTCGCCGAAGGTGGGCTGCGCCCGCCGGTGCGCCTCGACGAGGACCCCTATCAAGCGCTCGACGAGCTGATGGCGGCCGTCGAG
Source organism: uncultured beta proteobacterium (assembly GCA_963777455.1). GTDB lineage: Bacteria > Pseudomonadota > Gammaproteobacteria > Burkholderiales > Casimicrobiaceae > PALSA-1003. The sequence goes on along the minus strand of CAVZQQ010000001.1, from coordinate 184,572 downwards.
GCGCTGTGCCCGCAGTGGCCGCGGCGTGACTCAGTCGGTGTCGGCAGCAAGATGCTGCTGTAGTGTGCGTAGCCAGGCACGGCATCGTGCTCGACGACTGAACCCCATCATGTCACAGGTCGCTTCACACCCCGGAACCGGCAAGTCGCGCGCGAGCGGCAAGCTGCGCATCGGCGATCACTGGAACGCGATCACCATCATAGCGCTGTCGCAGAGCAATCCGCTCAAGGCCGTCGCCGAGCTGGTCGAGAACAGTATCGATGCAGGCGCGAAAACGATCGTCATCACCCGCGGCAAGGAGAAAGGACAGCATTACCTGCGCGTGAAAGACGACGGCGAGGGCGTGCGCAGGAATGGCGATGGCGAGCCGGATTTCCACTATGTGGCGACCCACGTCTGTGATTCCATCAAGCGGCGGCTGAAGGCGCAGGGCAGGCAGGGCTTGCAGGGCGAGTTCGGCATTGGCCTACTCTCCTTCTGGACGCTCGGCGAGGATCTGCTGCTGACTTCGGCAGGCGAGGACGGGCGCGCGTGGCAGATGCATCTCTCCAAAGGCGATCCGAGCTACCGCATCACGCCGCGTCCGGCGCTCTTTGCCGAGGCGGGAACCGAGGTGCTCATTCGCGGCATTCTGCCCGGCATCAAGAACTTCAGCGGCGAGAAGATCCAGTGGTACCTCGCCTCGGAGCTGCGCGACCGGATTCGCCATTCGGGCGTGGCGATCCGCGTCGTCGACCGGGCCGCGCGCGCGGAATTCAGGGTCGAGCCGCGGGAGTTCGAGGGACGGCTCCTGCACGAGCTCGAAGGCGCCCTGGCGGCGCAGAGTGAGCTCTATGCCGAGCTCTACCTGCACGCGCACGCGCCGTCCAACGTGGTATCGCTGTTTCGCTCGGGTACCCGCGTGGTCGAGAACATCGCCGGGCTTGAAGTGTTCGCGCGCATGCCGTGGACCAACGGCTACGTGCAAGGGATCATCGATGCGCCGTATCTCAACCTGACGCCGGGGACGCGGATGGGCGTGGTCCACGATGCCGCGCTCGCGCGCCTGGCCGACGAGCTCGCGCCGCTCGAAGCGCGACTGGGCAAGATCATCGAAGACCAGCAGCGCGCCGAGGAGGAGCGGGCAAGCCGCGACGTGTTGCGCTCGGTGCAGGGCGCGCTCAAGGAGGCGCTCCTGGCGTTGCCGGCCGAGGAGTACGACTGGTTCGACCTGCATCGCGGCGAGGGCAGGCGGCGGCCGGGAACGGCTGCGGGCGAGGCGCAGGCCGGGGAGACGGGCGGGTCGATGGAGGCGGGCGCCGGCGGCGAAATCCCCGAGTCGCAGCGGCAGTTCTTCGACTACGCCGGTCCGCTGTTTTCGGTAGTGATCTCGCCGACGTCCTCGGTCGTCGAAGTCGGCGGCTCGAGGACACTGCACGCCATCGCCCGCGATCGCGCCCGGCGGCGCGTGGAGCAGGACGTGAGGTTCGCCTGGAACAGGCTCGAAGGCGAGGGGGTCCTCGACCCCGGCGACGGGGAGATCACGACGTTCCGCGCGGCGAACGAACCGGGACTCACGCGCGTCGAGGTCATCGCCAGCCAGGGCGACATCGTCTGCCGGGGCGAAGCGCAGATTACGGTGACCGCATCGCTCTTGGGCAGGACGCAAGGGGGCGACACCACCTACCAGGGGCTGCCCGGCTACACCTACCACAAGGCGGCCGGGGAACTGTGGCGCTCACGCTTCGATGCCGAGCGCAACCTCGTGGTCATCAACAACGGCCACCGCGATTTTGTCTACGCGGCACGTAACAAAATGCTGAAGCTGCGCTACATCTGCCGGCTGTTCGCCAAGGAGCTCGTGCTCAAGAACTTCGTCGGCATTGCGCCGGATCAGCTCCTCGAGCGGCTGCTGGAACTCACCTTGTACAGCGAGGAGAACCTGCGCTAGAGGCTGGCGCAGCGCTTCCGCGATCGCCAGGCTGCGCCGGATCCATCGCCAGGCGGACGCGGTTGCCAACATCCCTGAGGCACGCTGTCACCTGGGCGGGGAGCCTCAGCGTTACCGGTCATCGGAACCGACCTGGTGCGACAACGCGAGCGGGGAAAACCCAAGGGACTAACGCCGAAGGCAGGCCAACGAACACCGCGACTGCCCAGGCGGGGAGAGACGCGAGGCGTTATTAAAGCGAACGCACGTTGCCTTTAATAAGCGGCGGGCCCAATAAAGGCTGGGCCTCGGTCAGCAACGCTTACGAATGGGCAGAACCCGTTCGTCAGTCATGGGTAAGGGCGCGATTGGCCTGTCTCCAACGCTCGTAGTAGCGACCTTGCGCCGCGTCGGCCCCTCCTTTTGCCGCGTCCATCACGCAACCAGCCTGAACCCGGCGACCGCAAAGTGCCGATCGAAGGCGAAGGCGAGGCGGATCTGCGCGCGCTTCATGAGGGCAAAGCTCGTTGCGTCAACCGCCGAGAGCCGGTGCAGGTCGGGGCGCCGGAAGTATGCCCAGGACGCTTCCAGATCGGCGAGCTCGCAGGGCAGGAGCGCAACCTTCCGGGGTGTATGCATCGATTCCTTCCACGCGAGCGCCACGTCGCGGCTGGCATTGCGATCGAGGAAGGTGAACGTCTCGATGACCACGGGGACGGAGGTGTGCAGTTTCGCGCCGGCGCGCTGCAGGGCGTCCCATTGTTGCTTCGCTTCGGCGTGCAAGGGGTCGCGCGACAGGGCGAGCGCGATCCAGGCGCCGCTGTCGATGAAGGCCCTCTCGCCCTGCCGCATCAGGGTTCGTCGTGGACGCTGTCGTGCTCGTGCGACGGCCGCCGCGGCTCGCCGTCCCAGATCGCGACGGGTCCCTCGGCCGAAGGCTTCAAAACGACCTTGCGGATCGCCTCCCGGACGAGCTCGGCGACGCTGCGGCCGGAGCGTGCGGCCGCCTTGCGCAGAAGGTCGAGCTCCTCTTTGGGCAGATAGACCTGGGTCTTTTCCATGTATGTCACTTTACTACCATGAATGACACACGTCCATCCCGTCGCCGCGGGCGCCAAGGTGGCCGCCGGGACAAAAACGCCCCGCCGGCCGGGAAAAGGCCCCTTTCCGGCGGCTGGTTTGCCTTGACAGAGCGGGGTTCGCGGCGCTTTGGGCGTTACGGCGCGAATTGCTGGTGCCTTTGCCCGCGTCCTCCCTCCCACTCCTCGCCTTCCCCCCGAAAACCTGCCGCCGGGTAAAGGCCCGCATTCGCTCGCGCTTAACGAGTGTCGATTGACAGTGTGGAACCTTGAAGGGAGACGCGGCTGCACTAAGCTGAATGCATGAGCCGTGTGCAGCGCCTGCGTGACTACCTGACCCGCGACGAAGTAGCGCAACTCCTGCGCGCAGCGAAGAAGGGTTCGCGCCACCGCGCGAGAAATCACGCCATGATCCTCTTGGCCTACCGGCATGGATTGCGCGCCTCGGAGCTCGTCGGCTTGCGCGTAAGCGATCTCGATCTCGATGCCGGGACGATCTACTGCCGTCGCGCCAAGGGCTCGCGCTCGACGCTGCATCCGATGAAGGCGGACGAGGTTGCGGCGATCGAGCGGGCGCTACGCGAGCGCAAGGGCCAGGGGAGCTTTGTGTTCGCCTCCGACCGCTCCGAAAAGATGAGTCGCAGCGCGTTCTGGCGGATCGTGTCGCAGGCGGGGAAGCGGGCGGAACTGCCGGTGAAGGCGTACGCCCACCAGCTGCGGCACGCCTGCGGCTACTACCTGGCGAACAAGGGCTGCGATCTGCGTCTCATCCAGGACTACCTGGGGCACAAGCAGATCCAGAATACGGTGCGATATACGGCGCTCAACCCGGCGAGGTTTGCGGGATTGTGGTAACGCGGCCGGCGATTTGCTCGTCGCCCGTGGCCTAGCGATGCCACTGGGGCTCGAATCCGTTGGGGGCGCCAGTGGTAGAGCGCTAGCGCGAAAGCACTCGCCAACATCCATGGCATTAGGTAACTCTTAGGCGATTCCCGTGGGGATGAATCGAGCGCGAGGATAGGACTGCGCGGGCTAACACTCGCGCTCAGGCTCTGTTCATACCTTACCTTCCCACGGCACGAGTATGCGTTCCAAATGGCGCATCAAGAGATCAAAGCCGAACGCAAAAAAGCCGATGATCATGATGCCCATGATCACGACATCGCTCGCCAAGAACTCGGAAGCGTTAAGAACCATGAATCCGAGCCCGCGAGTGGCGGCCACCATTTCGCCGGCCACCAACGTCGTCCAGCCGACCCCAATGCCAATGCGCATGCCCGTGAAGATCTCGGGCAGCGCCGATTTCAGAATGACGTACCGGACCACCTGGAGCGGTGTCGCACCCATCGAGTACGCAGCGTGAATGGGCTCGATCGACACCGACATGACGCCAGCTCGGGCACTGATCGCTATCGGTGCGAACATCGCGAGGTAGATTAGGAGAATCTTTGAGAACTCGCCGATGCCAAACCAGATGATCACAAGCGGCAAATAGGCAAGCGGCGGCAGGGGGCGATAGAACTCGATCGGTGGGTCGAATATACCGGCCATCACTCGGCTGACCCCCATCATGATACCGATGGGGATCGCGGTTATGCAGGCCAGGAAAAAGGCCGTAAATACGCGGTACAGGCTGGCCAGCGTGTGTTGCAACAGCGTTGAGTTTGAAAACCCATGGGCCGACACGTCGATGAACTTCCCAAATACCGCCTGCGGCGAAGGCAGGAAGAGCGGCTTCACCAAGCCCGCATTGGTGATCACAAACCAAAGCAGGAATAGCACGCAGATGGTCACGATACTGAGCAGCTTGTTGCGACCTTGGCCCGGGGCACCGAACTGTTCGCCCGGCTTGACTGCACGCTTGGCAAAAAAGCGAGGAACTCTTTTCTTGCGTCCTTGGTTTGCGGGCACTGCGCCGCTCGCATTGTGCTGGTCTTCCTGGGTGTTCTGCGCCACCGCGGTTGACGGCGCTGGTTCGTTAGGCATGAGCCGTGCGCGCAGTGACGTCCAACGCTTTTTCATCGCCGTAGATGATACCGAGAATCATCTCCCTGACCTTGATAAATTCGGGATCCGATTTGACTGCGCGCGCGTCGCGGCATTCCAGGAACTGGCGTTGGAAGCCGAGTTCGTAACTATGCGTTATGCGGCCTGGGCGAGGCGACATGACGATAAGACGGGTAGCGAGGAACAAGGCTTCTTCGACGCTGTGGGTGATGAAAAACACCATCTTGCCGGTCTTGTGCCATACGTCGACAAGCAATTCTTGAATTGTCTCACGAGTGAGTGCATCAAGTGATCCCATGGGCTCGTCCATCAACAACATAGCCGGGTCGCAGGTCAGGGCGCGGGCGATACCAACACGCTGTTGCATGCCTCCGGAGAGATGATAGATGGCATGCTTGTGAAAATCCTCTAATCCGACAAGTGCCAGATTTCTAGCGGCAATTGCACGCCGTTGAGCGGTTGGCACCCCCATGAGCTTCAGACCGAACTCGGCGTTCTCCATGACGTTTAGCCAGGGCAATAGCGCGTGCCTCTGAAATACAACGCCGCGATCGGATCCGGGCCCGGTTATTTTCTCACCCCCCAATAGCAGCTCTCCCTGGGTGGGGGCTATGAAGCCCGCCATAAGGTTGAGCAGCGTCGTTTTGCCACAACCCGATGCACCGAGGGCAACAACAAAATCCCGGCTGTGAATCGTGAGGTTGACGTTTTCCAGCGCATGAATCTGCTGCCCGGGCCGCCGTCCAGGAAAGACCACACTCACATTCTTGACTTGCAGATCTGCCATAGCTTCATCGCTGCTTGAATGAAAATTGGGCCTCAACTCGCCCTGCCTCTGCGGCTGGCGATCGAGGCCCCGCTGAAAAAGGCAGCCTTGCCCAGCTCTATTTGAGCTTCATTGCCGCCTCAGCGTACTTCGCCGTGACGAACTGGCCGTAGTCGCTGGCCACCGTATCGAGGTTTCCCTGGGATTTGATAAACTCCGACGTGGCCTTAATTGCTTTGGCCGCGCCGCTGTTGCTGCCACCACCGAGCCAAGTGGGCGAAACCTGCTCACGCAAACTGGGGTAGCCATACCCCGCCACATCTTCCGCTACGCCCTTAGGGTCGCCACCGATCAGCTTGACGTTAGCTTTCACGGGGGCGGAGTCGGGCGTCCAGGCCTTCGGGTTGCTGCTGTACGCGGCAGCGGCGTCGGCTTGGACCTTGACAAACTTGGCCATGAATTCCGCGTTCGCTTCGCCCCACTTGCGGTTTACAGCCATGCCATCGAACGTTGGCTTACCCGTCCTCTTGCCCACTTCGCCGGAAGTAATGAAGACCTTGCCGGTCTCCTTGATCTTGGTAAGTGCAGGACCCCAGACAAAGCCGGCATCAATGTCGCCTCGTTCCCAAGCCGCCGCAATCTGGTTCGGCTGCATGTTGAGAATCTGGACGCTGGCCGGATCGACCCCCCACATCTTAAGCGCAACCATGAGGTGGTAGTGCGTCGTCGAGACAAAAGGCACTCCGATTTTCTTGCCCTTAAGGTCCGCAGGCTTGGTGATTCCGGACCCATTGCGCACGACCATGGCTTCCGCCTCTTGGATATTGTCATTGATATAGAACAGTTGCAGTTCTACACCGCGACTGACTGCTGCGGCGAACGGACTCGAGCCCACTACGCCAATCTGAATGTCGCCCGATGCCATGGCGGTCGCGACTTTGCCGCCCGAGTCGAATTCGCGCCAATCGATCTTGTAGCCGGTCGCCTTCTCGAAATCGCCATTGGCTATGGCGACAAGCAAAGGTCCATAGATCTGCTGGTAGCCGATCGCTACGGTCTTCGTTTGGGCATAGCATGGTCCTCCAATGCCTGCCATCAAGAACACGAACGCGAACAGCAGCCCCACTCGTCCCCATACTCGACCACCCAGCGTTTGCAACATGATAGAACTCCTTTACGGTTGTCCTGTGCATGGATCGATACAGTCGTGCCCGCGGCACGCGCAGCTTCGAGCCCGCAGAGGGGTTGCCTGCGACAAGAACGACCTCAACGCTATGATTATTGAGAATAGGAATATTGCCCCGTTACATCGGCCAACGATCGGGGGGCGACCCAAGGGGTAGATGCTTGCGCCGAAGCGGTCCAGCCCGACTGGCCTATGCAACGGCGACCGGTCGTCTCTCTTGATCACCCGAAGGTGCCCATCGGAAACGATGACGCTGGTCGGCAGGGACGTACCCGTGGCCTGTAAGGCACCTGCAAGGTGTGACATTGGGTCGGACGAAAAGGACACGACTGCCGATCCCGCCAGTTGAAATTTAAACTTTGCTTTCACCGGAACACCACCGTCCTTCGACCGTTCAGGAACACGCGATGTTCGAGGTGGTGCTTTACGGCCCGCGCCAGGGCGCGACACTCGACGTCGCGTCCTAGCGCCACGAGGTCCTCAGGTCCCATCTTGTCGTCGACGCGAGCGACTTCCTGTTCGATGATCGGGCCGTCGTCTAACTCGGGCGTAACGTAGTGCGCCGTGGCGCCGATCAACTTTACACCACGGGCATGCGCCTGGTGATAGGGGCTCGCACCTTTGAACCCCGGAAGGAACGAATGGTGGATGTTGATCGCTATTCCAGCGAGGTGGCGGCACATCTCTTCCGACAGTATCTGCATGTAGCGTGCAAGCACGATCAATTGTGCGCGCTCGCCCTTGATGATTTTGGCAAGCTCGGCTTCCTGTTGTGGCTTGGTTTCAGGAGTGACTGGCAGGTAAAAGAACGGAATGTTGTGGGATGCCGAAAGCTGGTAGCTGTCCTGATGATTCGAAACGATTGCCACCGGGTCCATCTTCAGAGCGCCGACTTTGTAACGGTAAAGCAAATCGTTCAGAGCAGTGATCGAACTTCGACACTAAGATGAGTACGCGCGCCCTATGCTCGGCGTCGTGGAGATTCCATTGCATGGCGAAGTGTTCGGCGACCGATGAAAAGGCAGCCGCCAGAACGGTGCGCTCACCGGGCCTATCCAGTTGCTCGAACAGCACGCGCATCATGAACCATCCGCTATCGCGATCGCCAAACTGCGCGCTCTCGATGATGTTGCAGCCGTGGTCTGCCAGGAACATGCCGACGGCGCCGACAATCCCCGGTTGGTCCCTACAGGCCAGCGTCAGAATGAATTGAGGGTGACCTTGGTTCGAATTTGACAAGTCGGAATCAGAGCCTAGTGGCGTTTAGTCGTCGCACGGGCAGTCACGGGTGTCGCGCAGGCCTAAGTAAAGCGCCTGTCCTTTGTCCATTCGTCGTATTGTTGCCGCCGCCGGATCAGATCGGCATACTGCGAGAAGGGCATTAATTCATCGTATTCGCGCAGTGAGGTGACGCGTACCTTCATAAGGCCCGAGCACTCGTAGGGATAGGCATTGATAAGCGACGGCTGCGCCGGCAACGCTTCGTTAATCTCGACAACCTCGCCCGTTACCGGCGCGATGATGTCGTAACTTCTGCGGTAAGTATCGATCCAGCCGCTGGCGCGCGCCCTTGGTCACCCGATCTCCCACTTTCGGCAAATCGACGCACAGGACGTCGCCGAGGCTCCGCTGGCCGAAATCCGAAAAGCCCACGATCATCGTATCAGCCGAGTTGCCTGCGATGCACGCCCACTCGTGAGTCTCAGTAAAGCGCAAGTCGTAGGGGGAGAACGTGGTGAAGGCGGCCTCGTCCTTCGATTTACGCTGGCCAAATGGTGCCGTTATGATGCGTGCTTTGCGGCGTGCGCCCCGGATATCGACTTCGACGTCTGTTCCGGGATCCGAATGGGTGGCGTCGACGTAACCCAAACCGAAGCTGCGGCCTGTCAAGCTTGGTGACAGCGGGCCGCTCGTCACCTTGCCGATGGTTTTGCCGTCCTTGTAGATCGCGTAGCCGTTACGCACGGTATAGCGGTCTTGCATTTCGAGCCCGACAAGCTTCCGGTTCACGCCTTTGGCCTTGATGCGCTGCAACGCCTCCCTGCCTATGAAGTCCTTGTTGAGCTTGACCACCCAGCCGAGCCCTGCCTCGAAGGGATTTGTCTGCGCGTCCATGTCATTGCCGTTCAACAGGTAGCCAGCCTCCGTACGAAGGCTCTCCCGTGCGGCTACGCCGCAAGCCTCTATACCCAAAGGTCGGCCTGCCAGCAGCAATTCATCCCAGACCCAGGGGGCCCAGTCGCGGCCGACCATGACCTCGTAGCCGCGCTCCCCGGTATATCCGGTGCGGCTGATCATGCACGGGACCTCCGCTTGGCTGGTGTAAATCGTGGTCTGCGCGAGCCAATAGTAGGGAAGCGTTGACAGGTCGGCCTTGGCAATTCGCTGCAAGACCTCGCGGGATTGCGGGCCCTGCAGGGCCATGAGGGCGGTATCCGTGGAAACGTTGGTGACCTGGACGTCCAGTCCGAGCGAATGACCTAACACCCATCGAAAATCCTCGTCCGTTTTGGTGACGTTCACCACCCACACGAAGTGATCTGGGGCCAGCCGGAAGCACACGAGGTCGTCGATGACATTTCCATTTTCGTCGCACATGACCGAGTAGAGCGCCTGATTCACGGCCAGCTTCGAGGCATCGTTGGTGATCAGCTTCTGCACAAGCTGCAGCGCGTCCGGGCCTTCGAAGTTGATCTCACCCATGTGCGACACGTCGCACAGGCTGGCCGCTTCGCGCGTCGCCCGATGCTCGGCGATATGGCCGCGATAGTGCATGGCTCGCGCGACGCCCTTGAGATTGATGACGGTCGCCGCATCGCGGACGTGTTGTGCGTAGAGCGGTGTGTGCTTCACGGCTGCGCGTCCTGTTCCTGAACACCCTGGCCAGTGCGACCGCGTCGTACTGGTTGTCGTATAGCAAGTGATTTATTTTGGCAGGAATCACCCTTGAATATTAGTGCCAGTTGGGTAACAATATTTTCAACTAATTTTTGAAAACAACGCACCCGTGAAATACATGCGAAACGTGGTGGCGTTTGTCAGGACGATCGACGAGGGGAGCTTCACTGCCGCGGCAGCTGCGCTCGGCGTGACACCTGCCGCGGTCAGCAAGAGCGTCCAAAATCTCGAGCGAGGGCTGGGGGTTCGCCTGCTCAACCGCTCAACGCGGCGGCTCGCGCCAACGGAGGAGGGAGGCGTGTTCTACGCGCATTGCCGGTCGGCCATGCTGGAACTCGAGAACGCCATGAGCGCAGTCGCCGAAGGTCATCGCGAGCCGACGGGCATGCTACGCGTTACGTCGGCGGCCATGTTCGGCAGGCGTCACCTCCTGCCGCTGCTCACCGAATTCACGGCGCGCTTTCCAGGCGTGACGCTCGATTTCGTTCTGGAGGATCGGTTTGTGGACTTGATCCTCGAGGGCTATGACGTTTGCGTTCGGGCGGACGTTCCGCCTGCAGGGAATCTGGTTTCGAAGCGGATCGTCCCGATTCAGGCCATCGTGTGCGGATCACCGGCGTATTTTAACCAACACCCCATTCCGCGCCGCCCTGAAGACCTGCTTCTCCACAACTGCATTCGCTTTCGTAGCGTGGGTAACCAGCGCGTACTCGACTGGGAATTTCAAAGGGACGGCAAGGTGTTCCTGCAACCGACGCTGGGAAACCTGATCCTCACCGACCCGGAGGGCATTTGCGCTGCCGTGGCCCAAGGTCACGGCCTCGGACAAATACCGGGCTATCTTGCAGTTCCGCTCATCAAGGCGCGGAAGCTCAAACCGGTCCTGCTCGACTGCCTTTCACAGTCGCGGGCCATCTATGTCTGCTATTCGAGAGGCAAGTATGTGGCGCCGAGAATTCTTGCGTTCGTCGATTTTCTGGTCGAGAAGCTGCGTGAGGACTCAGCGCTTCATTTAGAGTCGCCGAAGCGGCGATGACGGACGAAGAGGTTCGCCAACAGCTAGGCACCATCCCGACAGGGCCCGATTCGCGCGAGCCGGTTGAGCACCGACCTGCTGACCCATTCACGCGCCCGCCGGGTCTTGCGCAGCCTGGACGCAAGCACGCGCCGCGTGGGCAGGGAGGGCGCCGGACGGCGCGCTCTCGCCTCGCCCAGCCGCAGCACGACGGCTCAGCTGCCGGCACCGGTCTGCAGTGGCATCCGGCAACGGTTAAAGTGTTCGGTTGCGATTTCCTTCCAGCTCCTCTAGCGGAAAACCGCCGCCCGAGAAAAGGCCCAATTCTCTGGACCTACGCCATCCCTTCGATGATCCTGCCCACGATTTTTCGACGAATCAATTCGGCCTGTTCTTTGCCGCGCGATGGATGAGCGGAAACGTCGAGCCAGACTTGAAGGACATCGCAAACTGCAACGCCTTCCTGATCGACGGCACCGCGGAACACGGATTGCCGCGCGGGAGCCTCTCTCAAGATGAGATCGGGAGGCTCCCCCGCAGAAGCGTGCGCCAGTTCTTTCCATGCCTGTCCGGCCAGGTCTGGAAGTCTTGGCACGTAGACATAAGGGGGTACCCCGATCACGTGCCCGAGTTGCAGGGCTTCGGCCGCTGCAAACAACGCAAGGCACGCTTCGTGCCTTGACACTATCCCTCGAAGTTGTTCGTGTGCCGAACCGCGAATGAGAAAACGCATGCGCATCTCTGGCGAAGGCCGTAGAGCCGCTGATCGCCAGCGATCGAAAAGGTCCGCACGGCGCACAAGATGGATTCGTGCAGACGATTCGTCCAGAAATCCCTCTTCGCGTAGCTGCTGCACGAATCGAGACGCGCTCATTATGGAAACTCCGGCGGCACCAGCGAGCTCCGACACACTGTAAATTTTGGCGCGCGGGGCTGCCAACAGGCGCTCCGGAATTTCCGGTGCCAACAGCACCTTGAGCATCCATTGGTTGAGGTCCGAGAAAAGGTTGCGGGAGGAGCGGCCGAATTGGGCCGGTCTTTGGCGAAAAACAGGGCGTTCGACATTGAGGCCCTCCAAGCCTTCTCCCAGAAAAGACCGAATGCCGCTCTCTGAGACCACTCCCACTGCGACTTCCGGCGCGTAGTCTCGCGCGAAATCTCTAACCTGTTTGAGGAGCGACGGCGGGGCGTCTCCCACGGAGACTACAGCTAGCGGGCGAGCCTTCTCCTGAGCCCTCGCGGAAGCTTGAGCTTGGAGGATGGCCTGGGAAAGCAGCGGAATCACGCGATCGGGTCGTCCCTCCGAGAACGCCTTGACCGCTACGAGAAAGCGCTTGTTTCCCTTTCTTACTAAGAGGTCCGCGCGGTGCGACTCCGCGACTGGCTCGCGCTCGACTTTCCAACCATCATCTTCAAATATCCGAGCCACCAGTTCTTCTGCGCGCTGGCCAGGCGACGGTCCAGACTTCATGGGCCTAATCATGGTTGTCCTCTTACCAAGGCCATGATATTTATCACGGCCTAGTTAATTAACATGGCCATGGTAACAAGCAACCGATCCATTGGCTACTCCCTTGGACGGTTCTATCAGAGCACGAGGAGTCCCGGAGTAGGCGCACCGACAAGAAGGCGAGGTGCGGAATACTTCACTTAAGTATTTCACATTATAATTCATTGCGTTATGTACGACATGACCTAGCGCGGATGATTGCGCGCGGCCTGGGTATGTTAAGCGCGAGCTGCGGGGCAGCGCGTCAATCTGGGCGTTCTGTTGCGAATTGCTGTTGCTCTTCACCCGCCTCTGCCTCCCATCTCCTCTCCTTCCCCCGAAAACCCGCCGCCGGGTAAAGGCCCTCATTCGCTCGACGCTTAACGGGTGTCGATTGGCCGCGCGTTACCTTGAAGAGGAGGGCGGCTGAACTAAGCTGAATGTATGCACAGCGAAGCGCGTTTGCGCGACTACCTCACCCGCGACGAAGTAGCGTCGCTCCTGCGCGCGGCGAGGAAGGGCGCGCGTCACTGCGCGAGGAACCACGCGATGATCCTGCTCGCTTACCGGCACGGTCTGCGTGCATCGGAATTGGTGGGCCTGCGCTTGAGCGACCTCGATCTCAACGCCGGGACGATCTACTGCCGCCGCGCCAAGGGCTCGCGCTCGACCCTGCATCCGATGAAGGCGGACGAGGTCGCGGCGGTGGAACGCGCGCTGCGCGAGCGCAAGCGCCAGGCGAACGTCTATGTCTTTAGCTCCGATCGCTCCGAAAAAATGAGTCGCAGCGCATTTTGGCGGATCGTATCGCAGGCGGGGAAGCGGGCCGGACTGCCGGTCAAGGCGTACGCGCATCAGCTGCGACACGCGTGCGGCTTCTACCTGGCCAACAAGGGCTGCGATCTACGTCTCATCCAGGATTACCTGGGGCACAAACAAATCCAGAATACGGTGCGGTACACGGCGCTTAACCCGGCGAGGTTTGCGGGATTGTGGTAACGCTGCCACGATCAATTCCGTGCTGCCCGCGACACAGCGATTTACTTTAACGCAATGCGTTGCGCCCGGACGTGACACAACACTCGACGCGGCTTCGGACGTCAGTGTATGTCGAGTGGAGAGGCAGCCGTTTCGAAGGTCTGACATTATGCCTTCTCGGTTAATTGGGTCCATGCGCCGCACAGCAATCCGCGCGTAATCTCGCGATGCGTTCTTCCGGAGGGCCGGCCGGCGGCGGGGTAGCTTGCGACGCCCCAGGCACCCGGCCTTCACGCTGCACACCGCGGACCAGGCGGCTCCTTCAGGCGCACAAATGAAGGAGTCGACTGTACGCCTCCTGCTACCTACATCGCTCGCTTTTTCTGTTTGGCGCAATACGCGATCACATCTTCGGCACTCAAATCGAAGCGTTTGCCAGCAACAACGTAATTGCCGTGCGGCTCGACCAATGCGAACTTGCCAAAGTTGTCGACGTCGCCAACGCGCACCCGACTCTTGCGGGCGATAAGTCCGACCCGCTTGGCGGCACGACGCGCGCGCAACTCAAATGCTTTTGGTGATACCTTTTGCACGACTACTCCTCTCGTCTAAAGGTGGTCGGCGATATGTCAATAACGAACCTCTGGAATTATTGCCCGGAACCGAAGTTTTCCTAGCAATTACTACTAATCTTCACATATCCAACAAGCCTTGGCGCAGCAGCAAGCGAAGCGACAGAGCGTACTGACACGCGCCTTGCCGGTAGATGTCTAAGAGGGCGATTCGCACCTTGTCAGCCCGCCCGAGAGAGCGGTGACACCAGCGATCCGGCGCCGGTGGCATTTGAGCCATACTTTTCCGACCTGGGTGGCCCTGTGGCCTGCGTCGTATGCAGCTTCCGACGCGACCGCCAGCTCTCGTAGTCTCCTGACTTTCCGTTGCGCGCGGCGGCGCTGGCTGCTATATCGATATCTTGCACTGTGCCTTAGCTCCACGAGCCAACTTCTTGGACCTTGCCGATCATTGGCCTAACATACCGAAGGAGCGCTCCCACTCCGCTTTTGCGCACAACGCTAGCGAGCCGGCCTTGTCGAACCGCCGTTCTACGATTCGGTACGTAAGAGGGTCAACGAAAGGCGCCGCACTCTGCATTCCCGAATCCGAATGTCGCTCGCGGATCATGTCTGGGATTCGCTCCAGAGGAAATCGAACCACCGAAATGGCGGTAGTGCAGCTTTTTCGTAAGCACGACATAAAGGGGTGGCGGCGACACCAGCCACTGCCCGGCCGGCCCGACTTCGCGTTCGCTCACGCTCGGTTGGCTGTCTTTGTTGACGGGTGCTTTTGGCACGGCTGCCCTATGTGCTATCAATCACCGAAACACAATCGAGAGTACTGGATGGCAAAGATGGAACGCAATCGCGCAAGGGATCGACGCATCTCTCGCGTGCTTCGCGAAAGCGGCTGGAAGGTCTGCCGCGTTTGGGAACATTCACTTAGCCAACCGGCCCAGGTGGCACGACGAGTAAGAACAATGATGGCTAAGTAGTCAGTGCGGCGCTTGAAGCAGCTCCGTTATCCGAGACCAGTTGAAGATTAGCCCGCGGCCGGGATGAAATACGCGAGCGCCCCGCGGAATGATCAGTTCAAGATTCCTCCAGAACTGCTTCTCTGCCTTAAGAAACTGCCGTGCTGACCCCTGTCGCGCAGCTGCTGCGCGCTGAGGGTTCCTCTTGAGAAGTCCCTTATTCTCGAGGAAGACCTCAAGGTCGTTCAACCACTGCTGCTCAGTTGGGAAGGGCGGGCGTAGTCCGTCTTGGAATTCGCTGATTGCGTTGAAAAGGATGAGGTGTTTGCCTTCTTCGAGCACGGCGGTAGCCACCGTGTCAAGGAATGGCCTGGAGCCATGGCCATAAAGTGTGCCAACATGGAGTGCGTTGAGCCCATCCTTGGTGAGTGCTCCGTCTGACTCCGTCCACCCAATGTGAAAGAGAAAATTGCGGTAGTTCTTATTGACACCCGTCTTAAGTCCCGTCCCGTAGTGACGAACCCCGCCAGCCCAATGGTGAAGAGTGCCAGCCTGAATATCAGCCCACAGCCTGTTGAATGCGCGATCTCGAATGGTTCCTGTGCCGGAGGATGGCGACCGCATCTCATCGTAGATGTGGGAAAGCAGCCTTAGCATTTCCTCAGGGCTGACCTCACGCCACTTGGCATAGAAGCTTTGGTCCAGCGAGGCCAACCGGCTCGGAGCCGTTTCCCGAGCAGGGAAGAAATGCGCAAATGAAAATACTGGGTTGTGTGGCGAGAATGCGGTCGGGTCGTAGCTGAGCACCCCCACCGGGACCCCTTGAAGAGCGGGTTCGCGGAGCACGGAGATCACATGATTGGAGATTCCGTAGCCGTCATCCGCAATCGTCGGCAATACCAATAGTCCGTAATGAAAATCCTTTGAATACGATATGGCTTGGCCCAAACCCGTTAGGTACTCGCGCTTGGTCTGCTGCGGAGGCTTGAACTCGGCACCTACGTTAATGTTATTCCCATTGTCGACGAGTACGAAGTCAGGGACTGGCCAAGCACGCGACCCAGTGACGTACGCGTTAGCAGAGAACAACGTGTTCCACGGTGCGCGCGCTGCGCGAATCTGCTTGATGGCTTCCGTTGCGATGGCATAGGCGAGAACGTCATGGGTGTTCATTGTGCCGTCGCTAGATCGTAAACGTCTCGCTTGTAGCCTTGGCTCGTAAAGTTACCCTTCAGCGTCTTGACAATGTTGGTAGCGAATATCTCCGCAAGGAGCGGCGGCACTGCATTTCCAACCAGCGTGCATTGCTGCTGCCGCGTGCCTTCGAAACGCATCCAGTCGGGAAACGTCTGAATGCGAGCGGCCTCTCGCACGGTCAACGTTCTGTGAAGCACCGGGTGCACCGGAAACGCATTGTGACCCGGTACCATGGTGGTAGCCGGTGCATTCATGGAAAGGCGCTTAAACACATGGCTGTAATTCTTGACGTTGTCTGAGCGGTATCCCTTCCGCAGGTGTTCGGGCAAATTACCCTCGGGCAATCTTCCGCCCTCAGGAATCAACTTGTAGCGCTGGACCACAAGTTCCTTGTGGTTCATTGGCACGTGACTGAATGCCTCGCCATAGGTCACAGGGTCCATTAGGTCCGTAATTACATCACCCACTGAAACGAATGGACGCTGCCAAGGCCGTGGATCGGCAAAATGCTTAGGGGCTGGTGCGGGTCTCCAACGTCAAGTGCGGCATTGGCGCGGCTGCGCAGGGGTGCAACTAGGGGCGCAGGCCGATGCCCCGGGCAATCCCATACCGAGGAGTCGCGCCCGTAGCGCCCGCGGGATGTACGGCCCAGGCGGAGGGACGATCGAATTTTTTTGAGCGCGTGTCGTCAGACGCGTGGCTCGCCTTGGGCGTTGACCAGGATAGTTCTGCCCGGCGGGCTGGTCGTCTGCACATGATGCTCGTACCCGCGAAAGTTGTAGGTGACGTCCCAATAGTCCAGCGATGGAACCGCGGCCATGTTCGCGCACCGCCGCACATCCTGCGTATAAACGGTGCCCGCCCCATCGCGACCCACGTTCGCGCCCACCGCCGCGCCGCCGGCTATGCCGATGCCCGTCGCAAGATCCTGCCCGCGGCCGCTGCCGATCTGATGGCCAAGGATGCCGCCGACGACGCCTCCCACCACGGCGCCCGGCACATTGATGCCCGGTGGGCCGGTGTCCACAACCTGACGCTCTACCCAGCAGCGCTGCTGCGGTGGTCCTACCACGGCGCGCACCGAGGTCACGGGCGCCTCGTACAACGGCTCGTTGTCTCGCCGCCGGTAGTCATAAGCGGCCGGAGCGCCCGCCGCGAGACGCTGGGCCTGATCGGCCTGCCGCTGCGCTTCCGCCGCTTGTAACTGGGCTACGGCGGCCTGGCGCTGGGTCACGTCGGCTTGGATCTGCGCATCCGTTGCCGTGCGCTGGGCGATGAGCGCCGCCTGCTCGCTGCGCAGCCGCGCCACGTCCTGCGCAGCCGCGGCACGCTGGTTCGCCAGTACGGCGAGCTGGTGCACGTCGTCATACCTCCCGCCGTTTGCCGCGAGGTCGTCGGCTTGACGCAGTGTCGCCGCCGCTTGCTCGAACTCGACGCCTGCATACATCGCCACCTGAGGATTGTTTCTCGCTGCTTCCACCGCTAAGCGCGCGTCGTCCAATGCGGGGTCGCGGTTAGGTAGCGACGCGCAACCTGAAGCGGCGAGGATTGCGAGGGCGACAGTGAATGTTGCAGATTTTCCGAACATGATAGCCTCCAGCTTTCTTATTTTCCGACGCACGGCACCCCATCCTGGGCCACCAACTTTGCTGACAGGATAAGTGCTACCCACGGGCAAAGAAATCGGACGCCGTCCGATTCGGTCGTCGGAGCCAAACCTACATAGGCAAGCCGCTGGAGCCTTCCTCCGCCGCAGGAGGGTTGCCCGCTACTGTTCCACACGGCCTTATAGGGACACCGCCCGGTTTGCCAAGCTGATTTTGCGGTGATGCCGCAACGAGGTACTGGCTGCAGTTTTATATCCGGCCTTGTCCTGCAGGCCGAAGCCGGCGAGCCCTGCGCGATCGGAGGCGCGAGTCGCAACGGACTTGGGCGATGCGCGGCCGGTGCCGACGATCCCGGGCCCGTTGGCGCAGCGCCACGTGGCTATACGGCATTGACGTAGTCCGTCTTTGCCGTAGAATTGGCGCAATGATCAGCTTCGTTGAAACCAAGCTGTTCACGCGCCTGGTGCAGGAATACTTGCCGATGATGAATACGCCAGGCTGCAGCAGGCTCTGCTCGCGAATCCCGAGGTCGGCGTGGTCATCCCCGGTTCGGGCGGCGTGCGCAAGTTGCGTTGGGGCGTGGCAGGCCGCGGCAAGCGCGGAGGCATCCGGGTCGTTTATTTCCTGCGCACGCGGCAGGGCAGATCTGGATGCTGACGCTGTACCCGAAGAATGTCGCTGAGAACATCCCGGCGCAAGTGCTCAACAGATCAAGGATGAGATGAATGGCTAAAGTCGCTGCAAAGCGCAACCTCGGAAGGGAAATTCTCGAAGGCTTGCGCCAGCTCAAACGCGGCGAAGGCGGACGCGTCGTGAACATTCCTTCCGTGACCACGATTCGTGAAGGCACGGGTCTTTCGCAGGCAAAATTTGCCGCCCTGCTCGGCGTCTCGGTGCGTACCTTGCAGGAGTGGGAGCAGGGGCGCCGTGCGCCCTCGGGCGCTGCTCGCACGTTGCTCTTGGTGGCGGCGAAGAATCCGCAAGCCCTGCTCGAAGTTGTGTAACGCGACGGTAGGCGACGAGCACTTCGGTCGCGCGGCGTGGCCGGGCAGTGATCTTATAGCGCACACTCGCAACGGACTAGGCATTAGGCTGCCAATGCCCGGCGCGCTGAACCCCAACCGCTCGCTGCCAGCCCGCTTGCTAAAACCCCGCTGCCGGCCACCCGGATCCTTGCACCGCGGCCGCGCGACCGCGCTACCGCTGGCGCGGCTCGGCTCCAGCGTGGCGGCGCGAGAGCGAGTCGGCCGCGAACGCGCACGGTTGCAGCCAGGCCAGCGCGAAGCGTTGCCGACGCCGGGGAAGGCGCGCCATGATTGACCGGCGCGACGCCGGTTGTTACATTGCCCCGGGTCCCGTGCGCGCGGCTGGGGCGCCGCGGGCGGTGGCTTTGGGGGGAAAGCTATGCCAATCCGTTCGTGGCGCGCGCGCGGCGCGCTGCTCGGCGCGCTGTGGGCGCTGGGCCTCGCGGCGCACGCCGCGGTGCTGGCCACGGCCACGCCGGGCGTCACGCTGACCCTTGCCACCGGACTTGGCGAAAGCACGCCGATGGCGGTTGCCTACGTCCCTGCCTTCGACCGCTACTACGGCGGAGCCGGTGGCTTTCCGAACTCGCCGGACACGGTGTTCTCCTCCGTCGGCGTCCAACTCGGCCAGCAGTCGACCGGGGTTGACGACCGCGGCCTGTACTTCAATCCGACCACCGGCGACCTCGAAGCCGTGTCGTACTACGCCTGCTGCGGTGGCGGCGCCATCACCGGTATCCAGGCCATCAATCTCGACGGCAGCGGCAACCTGCTCGGCACCAACGCACAGTTGCTGGCCGGACCGATCGCCGCGCTGGGTAATAGCCAGACCATGCCGGCTTACGATCCGGTAGGCAACCTGCTCTACGCCATACAGCAAGGCACGGCCACCATCAACGTGGTCAATCGCAGCGGCGGCGCGGCGGTGACGACGATCACCCTCAATCTGGCCGCGGCGGGCGCCACCCCGGGTGGCGTCAATACCAACTGCCTCGGCTTCACCGGCGTCACCGGGTTCGAGCTGGTCGTCTATGACTATACCAACAGCCGGGCGCTGGTCTTCAATCTCGCAGGCAGCTTCATCGGTGCCAGCGCCTTGCCGGTGATTGGCCAGACGGACAATAACACGGGCTATGGCTGCGGCTATGCGAAGGGCCAATTCTTCGTCTTCGATGACGCCCTGGGAAGCGCTGGCGGCTGGCGTGGCTTCGTGGTCCTGAGTTCTGCCCCGCCAGCGGCCACGGTGACGCCGATCCCGACCCTGACCGGTGCCGGCGTCGGCAGCCTAAGCATGTTCGTCGGGCTGCTCGGAATGCTCTTCCTGCGGCGCCGGACCAGCGCAAGGCGTCCTCGCCGCGCCTGAGCTCGCGCTTTTCCAAGCGCGACCTGGGCTGCCGCCCGACCCTTCGCGCGGCGCCGCGGGCGAGGTCCTTCGGCCGGCGGCTGCTCAGCGATCTTAAACGGGTGTTGGCAATGACCAAGAGCATGGTTGTCGCGCTGTACATGGTGGCGCTGATAACCGTTATGGTCAGTGTCGATTTCCTTTTCTTTAGAAATCGATTCTGGGAACGGCTGCTCGTGAACATCGGCATGGTCTTGGTGTTTACTGCCTTCTCTTGGCGATTTCTGAACGGTTAAGTTAAGCGGCCGGCGCGGTCATCCCGTCGTCCGCGCTGCTTGACCTCTGCCGAGGGTAGCCCTACGCTGCGCTCCTACGACCGGCCGCAGCGCGGGCCGGCCCCGTAAATTTCAGGAGCCGATCATGGAGCAGCGCACGCGCCGTTCGCGGCGCGGGTTCCTGGCGCTGGCAGTCTGCCTCGCCAGTGCCATGAGCAGCACCCCGGTTCCGGCGCAGCAGCTGTGCGGCGCGGTTACCTATCCGTTTCCCTACACCGACGTGGCCGGGGTTGGCGCCCCGTTCTGTCCCGCCATCATGGAGGCGTATGTCACCGGCGTGTCGAAGGGAACCACCCCCACCACGTTCAGCCCGGAGGAAACGGTCACCCGCGTGCAAATGACCACCTTCCTGCAGCGCTTGCTCGACCAGGAACTTGCGCGGGCGAGCCGGCGGGGCGCGATCAGCCAGTGGTGGACACCGCAGACCAGCAATGCGCTCCACTACGCGCCTCCCGGGGGACAATTTTGCGCCGCCGATGGCAAGGACATCTGGACGAGCACCGGCAGCGGCGTGGTCCAGGTGGCGGCCAGTACCGGGAGCCTCGGCGGTACCTGGACCGGAGCGGCGAACAGCCAAGGGCTGGTCATTGCCGCAGGCAGGACCTTTGCGGTCGACGACACCACGCCCGGCAGCCTGTACGCGATCGACCCCACGCAGCCGCCGGGCCCGGTCACGAGTGTTGCCACCCTGGGCGACAGTCCGGTCGGCATCACCTTCGATGGCACAAACCTGTGGACTGCCAATTACAGCGGCTCGGTATCGATCATCAGGCCGCAGGCTGCCACGCCCTATCCGGTGTCCACCGTCACCACCGGCTTCACCAATCCCTATGGGATTCTCTATGACGGGGCGCATGTCTGGGTCACCGACCAGGGCGCCGGCACGCTCTTGGAACTCGATTCCGGAGGCGCGATCCTGCGCACGGTGCCAGTCGGAACGGCGCCGGGACTCCCGGTATTCGACGGCGCCAATATCTGGGTGCCCAATGCCGGACCCGGCAATTCCCTTACCGTGGTGCAGGCAAGCAGCGGCAACGTAGTGGGCACCATCAACCCCGATGCCAGCAATCGGCTGTCCGGCCCCACCGCGGCCAGTTTCGATGGCGAGCGCATCCTGATCACGAATAACCTGGGTAACAGCGTGACCCTGTTCAAGGCCGCGGACTTAAGCTTCATTGCCAATGTCCCGACCGGGGCTTCGACCACGCCGTACGGCGCGTGCAGCGACGGTATCAACTTCTGGATTGCACCGGCCGGTACCGCGATCGCGGCGGCCGCCGCAACGTGGACGTGGGTGCCGTTTCCCGACGCGTTCTGCGCCAACTCGACCACGACCGGGATCGGCGTCAACCTCAACTCCGGCAGCAACCAGGTCCTGATCTATCTGGAGGGCGGTGGCGCCTGCTGGAGCGATCTCACCTGCAACACGCTCCAGACCGCGGTTAACTTCAGCACCGGCTACGGAGCGGCAGATTTTGCGGCCGAGTCCACCGACACCAGCTATCTCGCCTCACCGGGCGGGTTCTTCGACCGGACCTCGACAGCCAACCCGTTCAAAGACTACAACTACGTTTACGTGCCCTATTGCACCGGCGACGAGCACGCCGGCAACAACGTGGTTACCTACGGCGGCAAGACTGCCCTGCACGTCGGCTTCGACAACATGAGCGCCTACCTCAAACGCATCGTGCCGACCTTCCCGTCGGCCACGCAGGTGGTCCTCGTCGGGACCTCGACCGGTGGCTTCGGCGCCGCCTTCAACTGGTGGCAGACCCAACAGGCCTTCGGTGCCATTCCGGTTGCGCTGATCGATGATTCCGGCACCTTCATGCCGCCCGACATCCTGGCGCTCGGCGACGGTGCGAATGTGACGCAGAGCACGCAATGGAACCTGCCCTCCACGCTCCCGCCAGGGTGCACGGCTTGCGCCACCGCGCTCGATGCGATCTTTGGCTACTACGCGAGCGTGTTCCCCAATAATCGGGGCGCCCTCCTGTCCTATGTGCAGGACAGCGTTCTCCCCGCCTACTATGGCATCACGACGAGCGAGTTCACTTCCGGCCTCAATGAGTTGACCGCGGCCCAATTCGACCCGAACGCCAATCTGCATTACTTCACTGTCAGCGGCCCGGGCCACGTGCTCTTCTTTACCCCGTCGCTCGCGACCGATGGGGTCACGGTCGAACAGTTCATCACCAAAATGGTCACCGGCGATCCGACCTGGACGAGCGTGCATCCTTGACGGCCGGCCATGTTCTTTCGCTGATCGTCTCGGCGTAGGCACGGCGGCGCGGCTCGTCGCACCATGCGGCGGCGCCGTAATTATCATGAATAGGAGGAGGCATCATGAAAGGACGTTTGCTGGTCGCATCGCTGCTGCTATTGAGCGTCGGGGCGAGTGCCCAGGAGCCGGTCCCGGTGATTCGTTTCGACTCCATTGCAGAACCGCTGAAGCTGCCGCAGGACATCTATCTGGGCGAGGTGACCGGGGTCGCGGTCAATTCCAAGGGGCATGTCTTTGTCCTGTCGCGCGGCAACACCTCCGGCCCGGCGTATGGTGCGGCGGCGGCCCAGCTCCTTGAGTTCGATCGCAACGGCAAGTTCCTGCGCGAGATCGGCAAACATCTTTACGCCTGGTCGTTCGGCCACTCGGTGCGGGTCGACCGGGAGGACAACATCTGGGTCACCGACAAGGGCTCGGACATGGTGATCAAGTTCAATCCTCAAGGCCGCGTGGTGATGGTCTTCGGGCGCAAGCAGGAGGCTTCCGATGAGCACACGGGGCCGCTCAAGCATCCCAAGCCGCCGCTGCCGCCCGAGCCGGGCCTGTTCCGGCAGGTTACGGACGTCACCTGGGATGGTGAGGGCAATACCTACATCAGCGACGGCTACATCAATTCCCGCATCGCCAAGGTCGACAAGAATGGCAAGTGGCTGAAGTCCTGGGGCGAGCCAGGCGACAAGCCGGGCCAGTTCAACACGCCCCATAATCTCGCCGCCGACGCCCAGGGCAACATCTATGTCGCCGATCGCGGCAACCGGCGCATCCAGGTGTTCGACGGCGAAGGCAAGCTGCTGCGCGTGATCACCATCGATGTGCCCGTCGACCCCGACGCGCGACCGGCCATCGGCAACATCCCGGATCTCGCCAAGCTGGAAATGGATGGCTCGCCGCTCACGCAAACGCCCGGTGCGCCGTGGACCATCTGCATCACGCCCGGGCCGCGCCAGGTGCTTTACACCTCGGATTCCTTCCCCGGCCGGGTCTACAAGCTGAGTCTCGAGGGCAAGGTACTGGGCGTGCTCGGCGAGTCCGGGAAGCAGTTAAAGCAGTTCGGCTGGATCCACGAGATTGCGTGTCCGTCCGAGAATGTCCTGTACGTGGGAGAGCTACTGAACTGGAGAGTGCAAAAACTGATCTTGCATCCGTGACACGTCGCAACCGGGGACCAGATCGAAGGCACTCAAAGGGATACGATCGTGGAGAAAAAAGTCAAGGTTTGGTACGAAAATCCGCCCGGCGCGGGGCCCCCGCAGGGCCTCTATTCACATGTTGGATTCATGCAGGGCGGGACCCTGGCATTTATCGCCGGTCAGCTTGCGGTGGGCAGCAACGGCGAGGTGATCGGCAAGGGCGACTTCAAGGCGCAATTCCGCCAGGTGTTCAGTAATCTGCGCGACGTGCTGAGCGGCATGGGGGCCGATTGCCGGCAGATCATCAAATTTACGACGTACCTCGTGCACAGCCAGGATATCGCGCATTTTATGAGCGAACGGCAGGCGCTGTTTCCAGATCTCTTTGGGAATCACCCGTATCCTCCAAACACGTTGTTGGTTGTCGATCGCCTTGTAAAGGAGGAGTTCCTGATCGAGGTGGAAGCGGTTGCGGCCGTCGATGGAGGAGGACCGCGGTGAGGCGGCGAGCACTTCTTGGCGGCATCGCCAGCACGCTCGCCAGCATGGCCTTCGTCGGTTGTCACCTCTGCGCCGCCGCGGCCGCACCGGCTGGGTCGCGCATTGGGCAGTCGTGGTCAAGCAGACCGGGGCGAAGTTGGACCAAGCCCACATCGCGACTCGCAACCGTCTCGGGCGTTCGGGTGCCGTCCATTGCGCGCTAGCCCCCGCAATCCTCCGCTGCCGGCGAAGGGATCGTAGCAACCGGTCGACTCCGGCCGAGAGCAGCAGCCCGGGGCTTGCTTCGCGCGCCATCTGCGGGTAGCGTCCGCCGCATGGGCCTGAATGCACACCCGCCCGGGTTGACGGCACCGGGAAGCGGCCCCGCGACCAAGGAGGAAACATGGCACGCACGCGCCCCACGGTTTCGAGGCGCCGCTCACGGCGGCGGTTTCTACAGGCAGCAAGCGCGCTCGGGGCCGGCGCCCTGATCGGCGCGCGGGCCTCTGCGGCGGCGGCCGACACGGTGACGCTGCCTATCGGCAACGGCGAGCGAGCGCTCGCGACCTATCCGCAAAAGCGGCCGTTGATCGTGCTCACCCAGCGCCCGCCGCAGCTGGAAACGCCGTGGGCGGTTTTTGACCAGGGTGTGATCACGCCCAACGACGCGTTCTTCGTCCGCTATCACCTGGCCGGGATACCGACCGAGATCGACGTCGACACTTTCCGCATCGCGGTGAAGGGCAAGGTCAACACTCCGCTGTCGCTCTCCGTCGCGGACTTGAAGCGCATGGACGCCATCGAGATGGTCGCGGTCAACCAATGCTCGGGCAACAGCCGGGGATTTTTTTCTCCGCGCGTAGCCGGCGGCCAGCTCGCCAACGGCGCCATGGGCAACGCCAAGTGGCGCGGGGTCCCACTCAAAGCCGTTCTGGACAAGGCCGGCGTGCAGGCCGGTGCGAAGCAGGTCCGGTTCGATGGTTTGGACGGGCCCGTGCTGCCGGCCACGCCCGACTTCGCCAAGGCGCTCGACGTCGACCACGCCATGGATGGCGAGGTGATGATCGCCTTCGCGATGAACGATGCCGATCTGCCTATGTTGAACGGTTACCCGGTGCGGCTCGTCGTGCCGGGGTACTTCGGTACCTACTGGGTCAAACATTTAAACGAGATTACCGTGCTCGACGAGGTGCTCAACAATTTCTGGATGGCGACGGCCTACCGGATCCCGGACAACGCCTGCGCCTGCGTGGCTCCCGGGAGCACACCCCGGAAGACGATTCCCATCAACCGTTTCGTTGTCCGCTCCTTCATCACCAACCTCGATGACGGCGCGACACTGAAGGCCGGAAAGGATGTACGCGTGCGCGGCATTGCCTTCGATGGCGGCTACGGCATCCGCGAAGTCGACCTGTCCTCCGATGGCGGCCAGAGCTGGAAAGAGGCGACGCTCGGTAAGGATCTGGGCAAGTATTCGTTTCGCGAATGGCAGACGACGGTGGTCCTAAGCCCGGGGATGCACGAATTGAAAGTGCGCGCGGTAAACACCATCGGCCAATCGCAGCCGTCGGAAGCGCTGTGGAATCCGGCCGGCTACCTGCGCAACGTGGTCGAAACCACACGCGTCATCGCGGCTTGAAGGGGACCCCCATGAAGCCTACGCATACGGCAATCCTTGCAATCCTTATTGCGGCCGGTGCCGGCATGGTCACCGCGCTCGCCGCGGGACTCAAGATCGGGCTGCCGACGGAGACCGCCGCGCTCAAACCCGGACCGGGAGTGGAGCTCGTCGGCAGAGAGTGTCTGATCTGTCATTCGGCTGACTACATCACGACGCAACCACGCGATAAACCTCTGGCATTTTGGAAAGCCGAGGTCGAGAAGATGAAGAAAGTCTACGGTGCGCCCATTGCGGACGACCAGATCGACCCGGTGTCCACGTATCTTGCGCACAGCTACGGCAGCGGCAACTAGGTTGGGCGTGAAGGTACGGCGCGTCGCCGCTCGGAGACGCGCCGCGTTGGCTGGTTGATTTCACCCGCACTCGCCGGCGTCTAGCGCTCGGCTGCCAATTACAGTGGGCGTGCGGGCGCGGTGCGCCCCGAAATCGTGCGCCGCCGGCGTGTCCTGGGTCTTCCGCGACCTGACTGCTTCTCGCCCAAGACGCGAGCACGTCGCGTATTTCTTACCGTTGCATTGTAGGAATGACCACAACCGATCATTCCCGATCGCACGCGATGTCGCCGCGCATCGTTGCCGCGCCTGTTAAGAATGGCTCCGGCTGAAGCACCCCGCGCCTTCTCCCCGGCCGTGCGCCGCGCCAGGTTCTGTTGCTTGCGGGCGGCACAGCCGCCGATGGCGCAAATTGTGCTTACCCAGTCAACGATTGTTGCAACAAGTATTGTTTTTGCCAACAAGGTGATGAAGCACTATTCGACGCGATCGTTCGATCCTTCGCGCAGCATCGGCTTTCTGGTCAAGCGCTGCGCCTCGCTGCTGGCAGTGGTGCGCGAGACGGCACTCGAGTCCGAGCCGGTTACACCGGCGGGATTCGTGGCACTCATGAGCTTGCGGGAAAGGTCTCCGCTGTCGCCGAGCGAGCTCAGCGCGCGGACGGGGTACGACATGGGCGGCCTGACACGGGTTGTCGATGCCCTGGAACGGGGGGCCTTCGTCAAACGTGAACGGAGTCGAGCCGATCGACGCTCCGTGCAGATCGCCATCACCGCCTCCGGCCTGCGGCAGGCCGAGCGTTCGCTGACGGCGATTGTGGATTTGCTGAACCACGTCCTCGAGCCGTTCTCGAAGCGGGAAGTCGATTCCCTGACCTCGCTGCTGCAACGCTTGGCCGACCGCTTGCAAGAGTCCGCCGGCGCGCAATCGTTGCCGCAGCCCGCGCGCTCGCCCCGAGGCGCGCGCAGTCTATCCGTCGGCGCGCGATCACGATGAAGCTACGCAGCATCCTGGCCGCGTGCGCGACGCTGGGAATGGCCGCCTGCACACTCGGTCCCGATTTCGCCCGCCCCGAGCCCCCGGTAGCTGAGAGTTACGGGGTGAGCACGACGCCAGCGGGCGCTGCGCGACCGAGCTTCATTTTCGGCGCCGAGGTCGCCGCCGATTGGTATCGCCTGTTTCGCTCGGAGGCGCTGAACGCATTGGTGCAGGAAGCCCTGACCAACAACCCCGACCTCGAGGCCGCGCGGCACGGGTTGCTCGCGGCGCAGCACGAGCTCCAGGCCGTCGCCGGCGCCGCGCTGCCGCGACTCGATGCCAGTGGCAATTTCGAGCGCGCCCATGTCAATGGCAGTTTTCTGTATGAGCCGATCGGTGCTTTCAGCGCGACCGGCAATCAGCTCAATGTCGGGCTGGCGCTGGCCTACGATCTCGATGTTTTCGGCGGCGTGCGCCGGTCCATCGAGGCGCAGGCGGCAGCAACGGCCAGCGCCCGCGCCCAGGCACTCGACACCTACGTCACGCTGGTCGACCAAGTGGTCATGAACGGTTTCGATTACGCGGCTAGCCAGGCGCAGATCGATATGACGCGCTCGCTGGTCGACGAATTCCAGGCGCAACTCGACCTGACACAAAGACTCGAGGCGGCCGGCAAGATCACGCGCAGCGACACCCTCCAAGCCGAGGCACAACTGGAAAGCGCCCGCGCCACATTGCCCGCGCTGGAGAAGCAGCGCGACACTTATCGTAACGCCTTGGCGCAGCTGCTGGGCGATACCCCGGATCAATTCGCACCGCCGCAGCTCACGCTGCAGGAATTCGCGCTGCCTTCGCAGCTGCCGGTCTCGCTTGCCATCCACGCTCGTTCGGCAGCGACCCGACATACTCGCTGCCGAAGACAACTTGCACCAGGCGAGTGCGCAAATCGGTGTGGCCGAGGCGGCACGCTATCCTTCGTTCGACGTCTCCGCCCAGTACGCGCAGCAGGCGACAAAACTCGACGATCTGTTCACCAAATCGGCCGGAATCTGGTCGTTTGGCCTCAAGGTTGCGGAGCCTTTATTCGATGGCGGCGCGCTGGCGGCGCGTGCCGACGAAGCAACCGAACGTTACCGCCAGGCGCAGGCGCGTTATCGAGGCGCGGTGATTGGGGCCCTGGTGGAGGTTGCCAACGCGCTGCAGGGGCTGGAGCACGACGCGGATGGCTACAGTGCGCACTTGCGCAGCCTTGATGCCGCCCGCGCGAGCCGTGACTTGGCGGTGGCGCAATTTCGTGGCGGCAAAGTCACCCGGCTGCAGGTGCTCATCGCCGAGCAGCAATTCCAGAGTGCCGCGCTAACCCAGGTACAAGCCGACGTCCAGCGCTTTACTGACGCCGCCGCCTTGTTCCGGGCGCTCGGCGGCGGCTGGTGGAACGCGCAGCACGATCCTTCGTCATTGCCGACCGTCGGCGTTGTTGCACCACTTGATCGACACCAAGGAAGCGGCGCGCCCTGCGGGCACGTCGCCGAGGACCGGATATGAGTGAAACCGAGTCAGGGCAGCCAGCGCAACCAAAGCGCCGCGGCCACGACGGCGCCAGCTCCCGGGTCGGAAGGGCGACGACAGGGATGGCGCGCTCGCCTGCCCCTGCTCTTGCTCGCCGTGATGCTAGTTGCCGGCGCCTGCTTCGGCGTCTACGAGTACCTCGTCGGTCGCTATGCACGTCAGCACCGATGATGCGTATGTCAATGGCAACCTGGTACGCCTGACACCTCAAGTCAGCGGCATCGTGGTCGCCATCAACGCGGACGAAACCCAGTTCGTGCACCGCGGTCAACTGCTCATCCAGCTAGACCCGAACGACAACGAGCTGGCACTGGCGCAGGCCAGGGCGAACCTGGCGCAGACGGTGCGCGACGTAGCCCAGATGTTCGCCAACGAGCGGCGCGACGCGGCGACGGTGAGCGTGCAGGAGACGCAATTCAGCCAGCTCACTCAGGACCTGGCGCGCGACCAGTCGCTTATTCCCCGTGCACGGGGTTTCCGGCGAAACCCTGGCGCACGATGAGCATGCGGTGCGCGGCGCAACGGCTGCTGTCGACCAGGCCAAGGCATCGCTTGCGGCGACCCGTGCCGCGATCATCGGGACCTCGCCCGGAGACCCATCCGCGCGTGCGCCAGGCCGAGGCCCAGCTGCGTGCGGCCTGGCTTGCCCTGGCCCGCACTCGGGTCGTCGCACCGGTGGCCGGGTTCATCGTGCGGCGAGCCGTGCAGTTGGGGCAGCAGGTGTCACCCGGGACCGACATGCTGGCTATCGTACCGATCGATTCGACATGGATCGACGCCAACTTCAAGGAAACGCAGCTTGCAGCCTTGCGTATCGGGCAGCCGGCAAAGGTATCGGCTGACATGTACGGTTCGCATGTCGAGTTTCACGGCAAAGTGCTGGGGATTACTGCGGGCACGGGCAGCGCACTGGCGGTGTTGCCGGCCCAGAATGCTACCGGCAACTGGATCAAGATCGTACAGCGCTTGCCGGTGCGCATCGGCCTCGACCCGCAGGAGCTGGCGCAGCATCCGCTCTTCGTCGGGCTGTCGACCAGCGTCGATGTTGACGTGCATGACCAGAGCGGCGCTGCACTCTCGAGGCTGCCGGTGTGGCAGTCAGCGCTCGACACTGATGTCTATATGACGCAGGAGGACGGCGTGGAAGCCGAGATCGAGCGGATTGTCGCGGAGAATCTCGGGCGAACGGTAGCGACGCGAGCAAGCGCGGTTGCGAGAGGCCGGAACCCGTCGTGACCACGGCAACGCCAGCGCGCGCTCGGCCGGCGATCAACCCCTGGCTCATCGCGCCCGTCGTGGCGCTGGCCGCCTTCATGGAAGTGCTCGATATCTCCATCGCCAACGTGGCGCTGCCCCATATCGCTGGCGAGTTGTCCGCGAGCCAGGACGAGTCGACCTGGATCCTGACCAGCTATCTGGTTACCAACGCGGTCGTGATGCCGATTTCCGGATGGCTTTCCGCTCGCTTCGGACGCAAGCGGTTTTTCTTGACCTGCATCGCGGGCTTTGCCACCAGTTCTCTGCTCTGCGGTCTAGCGCCGAACCTCCTCGCGCTGATTCTGCTGCGCGCCGCTGCAGGGCGCTGCCGGTGGCGGCCTGCAGCCGAGTGGTCAGGCTATCCTTGCCGACAGTTTTCCGCTTGAAAAGCGCGGCATGGCCACTGCGGTCTACGGGATCGCAACGGTCGTTGCGCCGATCGTCGGTCCCACGCTGGGCGGATGGATCACGGATAGCTACAGCTGGCGCTGGATCTTCCTGATCAACGTACCCATCGGCGCCATACTTTTCATACTCATTGGGATGCTCATTGAAGAACCGGCGCCGAGTGCTGCGACCCAGGGAGAAAAACGTACCGTGGATGGCTGGGGACTAGGCTTCGTCGCGCTCGCCCTCGGCTGCCTGCAAGTGGTCCTCGACCGCGGCCAGCTGGATGATTGGTTTGCTTCCAGCTTCATCACCGTCCTCGCCCTGGCCTCTGCCACGGGATTCGTGCTGCTCGTGTGGTGGGAGTTGCGCCATCCTCGCCCCATGGTCAACGTGCGTTTGCTCGGCACCAAGGATTTCGGAATAGCGTTCGGGCTCATGTTGATGCTGGGCTTCACGTTGCTTGGCAGCACCTACGCCATTCCAGCTCTGGTGCAAAGCCTCCTGGGCTACCCGGCCGTCGACGCCGGGCTGGTCATTACGCCCGGCGGATTCGCAGTCATGCTCATGCTGCCGATCGTTGGCACGCTGGTGAACAAGGTCGATCTGCGCCTGCTCATTGGGTTCGGATTGGTCGCTGGCGGTGCAAGCCTGTGGTGGATGACCAATTTTTACCTCGGCGTGTCGTTTCAGGTCATCACGTTGGCGCGCATCGCCCAGTCGGTGGGTATCGCCTTCCTGTTCATCCCTATCAATACCCTTGCGTTCCGAAGCTTGCGTCGTGACCAGACTAACGACGCCTCGGCGTTGGTCAACCTGGCACGCAACTTTGGCGGCAGCATCGGCATAGCCTTTGCCTCAACGCTGATCACGCGCCGCTCGCAGTTTCACCAAAGCCGACTCGTGGAATCGCTGCAATCGATGAACCCGGCCTATCCCGACTACGCCAATCAGGTGGGGCAGCTGACCGGCCAGGGCGCGCCACGCAACGTCGACGTTGGCGAACATTTACCAAGGCGTCGTGCAGCAGGCGACGCTGTTGGCCTATCTCGACGCCTTCAAGGCGCTGGCAATTGTGTTCTTCGTCTTTCTGCCGGTGGTTTTGCTCCTGAAGCCGGGTAAGGGCGGTACGTCGCCGGCGATGCACTGAAACCGGATCGACTTCTTGCTGCCGAGGCCGACCCGGATGTCTTACGGGGTTCGCAACCATCCTGAGGCGTTCGGGCGCGAACAATCACGGCGCTGACCAAGTCCCGCCGCCGGTCATCGGCGAACTTTCTAAAAGCTTGCGAGGCCGCAGCTTTTTCGGCTGCACTCAGTGGCGCATGCCGCCGCGGCCGGATGTTTTCGGCTTGGCCGACACGGCTTCGACAGACAAGGTGAAGGTGCACCGTTCGTTGGGATTCATGGCACCCACACCGATGAGCTTGTGCGCGATTTCTACGTCGCGATCGTTCACGAATCGACACCACGACGGTGTATTCCCAGGCTTCGCCGTCCGCGGGGTGACGAATGCTACCTTCGATGCGTAACGGCGTGAGGGCGGGCTCCTGGGGCGCTTCGGCCATGGGCTCGTAGCGCAAGTAGTGCCGGCAGGCGGGACAAACGCTGGCACTTTCGAGGATTGTCTCCCGACAGTGCGGACACGCGCGCGTCGCCCCTGGGCTGGCGGGGCGGGCGCTGCTCATGAGCTCGCGTCGCTGCCAGCGCCGTTGCCGTGGCCTGGCTTGACCGGACTTCGCGCCGGCATCGTCCCAGCCGAATTCGGCCCGGCCGCGCATCCGAGCACCCGCCGCGACCGTGAGGGACCCGGCCTTGAGGTCCCCGGTCAAGACGGCGGTCTGTTGCAGATCGACGCGCGAGGACTGCTCGATGTTGCCTTCCAGCTCACCGGCGATGGTGACCTTGTCGGCGCGCACGCTTCCGGTCAGCTTGGCGCCCTCCTCGATGGCAAGGTCGCCCTGGACATTGACATCGCCCTTGAACTTGCCGGCGACGCGCACGCTGCCGCTGCCCTCGATCTTGCCCTCGATGGTGAGGTCGGGCGCGATCAAGGATTCCTTGCGCGGCGAATTCGGGTCGGCACGCGCCGCCGGAGCGGCGGCCAAAGGCGTGTACTGAGGGTTGTACTGGGGCTTCGCGGGCGGGTCGACGCGGACTGGCGCCTTGGGCTCCGGAGCCGGAACGGGACTCGGCCGTGGGGCCGTATTGTCTTTCCACATGGACATGGCGCAGGGACGATCGGGAAGAAGGGACGTTGAGGCTAGCGCCAAACGCGGGTTAATGCAATCGTCATAAAACGAAATTCAGGCGGGCTGCAAGACGGCTTCCCGGCTCGGGCGCCCAAAACCCTACGTGCGTCGCACCCAGGAGGCCGGCGTCAGGGAGGTGCGGGAGGGTTAAGTGGCGCAACCCTTATGCACCTGCGGGTGCGGGTGAGCGCCGCCGAAAGGCAGTTCTGGACGCGGGCAACCCTGGGTGACGCCGCGGCGCAAGAAAAACGGGGCCCGCAGGCCCCGTCGTGGGAAAGTCACCGTTAGTGCGGGTCCTTGCTGCCCGGAACTATCGGCTTCGGATGCGGCTTCGGTTTTGTCGTCGAGATCGCCGACTGTCCGTCACCCGGCGACACGTTCTGGATGAGAGAATCGACCAGGCTCGAGGCGATCGGCGTCCCGGTACCGGTGGTTGCATCCCAGCCGGTGCCGGCATCGAATCCGATCACGGTGACCGGGTTGTTCGACGCGTCGAACTCCACGGCCGAGTTGGTGCCGCTGGTGATATCGTTGAAGGGAGCCCCATTGTGCTTGCCGATATCGTAGATGGCCTTGTTGAGGAACCCCAGTCGTCCTCCCGAGAGCTGGTCCGCAATCGCGGTGATGGCGGCCCACTGCGGGGAACCGGCGCTGGTACCGCCGAAACGATAGAAGCCCGGCGCTAGTCCGGGAATGTCCAGGTAGGTCAGCACACCGTGCAGGACCGCCGAGTTATACGCGACGTCGGGCATGGCCCGCTGTTTCCCGCCGTGCAGCCCAGCCGTGCCTTTCTGGTAGGGCGGCTCGTCGAACAGGACGCTGAACCCGCCGCCGGTCGAGAGGGTGGAGCCAAAATCAGCCTGGAAGTCGCCAAAGGGTGGTCCTTCGTTCCACGCAATCTCGCCCTGATAGGTTCCGGGCGCCGGATTGGTGCTGGGGTCGCAGCCGAGGGCGACCAGGCAATAGCCCGCGGCGTGCAGCTCCGTGCCGCCCACTGCGGTGACCAGCGGGTCAACGGCGGGCGTCGAGACCGCCTGCACCCACGAGTTGCCGTCGCAGGTCATCAGTGCCGCACCCTGGTCGCCGGCTGAGGCCAACAGCGTAGTGCCCTGTTCCGTCGCGGTCGCGAAGGTATCGTGTTGCTGCGACAACAGCGTCGGGTCCATGCAACTCTCGTTCTCGCCGAAACTCTGCGAGATGACATCGCCGAGGTTATTGGCGACCGCGTAGCTGAGCGCGCTCTGCAGGTCGGTATCCTGGTTCGATTTGGCGAGGACCAGGACGATGTTGGCGCCGGGGGCAATGGAATGCGCCCACAAGACGTCGAGACTGATCTCCTCTGCCCAACTGGTCATGTTGGGGTCGCCGGCAACGAACCCCGTGAGACCGTCGGGCGCGACCTGGGTGAACGTGCCGAGGCTCGCGTTCGGCGGGTTCCCGAGGCCGTTCATGCTCGCCAGCCCGTAAAAGGCGATAAACGTGTTCAGCTGTTCCACGATATTCGGGGATTGGAACGCGTCGATAATGACGATCGTGTGGCCGGTACCGTCATAGCCCGCGTCGATCAGTGTGTCGATCTGATAGGCGTGGCGCATCTGGTAGGGGTCGTAGCAGGCGCCAAGGCTAAGTCCGACCTGGCATGAGAAAAGGCCATATTGCGGACCGCCGGAACCGGCCGGTACGGCGACAGACTCCGGCGTAGCCAGGCGCACAGACATTGGACTCGCCCCCGCCGCCAGGGCCGCTTGCGAAACGACACAAAGCCCCAAGACGCACAGACAGGCGCAGCAGAAAAAACGAAAGATCCGATTGGGAATCATTCTTACTCCTCGAGGTTTATTCGATCCGGGCTACCACGTATGTCTGCGATGGCCGACCGCGAAACGCATCCATCCGACGAGCTGGCCGCTCCTACCACGGACCTTCGACTGCACCGGAGAAGTGGTGCGTTCGCCAGGAGCGTTGGACGAACGGGCGAAAGCGTAATGCCGGCCCGATTTGCCCGTCAAGAACATTTCGCCGCCGTGGACTCAGCCGGCGTGACGCATGTTTCTCGTTTGCACATCACTGACAGACTTTGTCCTACAAACGCGCTGACTGCTGTGAACCAAGTCTAGCAATAAACTAATGACAGTAGGTTGATGGCTCGTGCTTGTCGGGAGCAATGTGCCAGGGCGGCGACACTGCGGATAAAAGGGGGCCCGAAGCTTCTTCTCCACGCCGCGGAGGCGGCGCTCGACGGAGCGCCAATGGGCTTGCGTAACGTCGCGCGCTGCCTTGGACCGCGAGCGTCAGTCGCCCGACACCAGGCCGCGCACCCTGCGCGAGGCGACGATCTGGCCACGTACGAACTTCTCGTGATTGCCCTCGATCGCCGGCAGTTCATACAAATAATTGACCATCATGCCCAGCGACTCGCGGAGGCCCTTCTTGGAGATGTCAGCCAACCAGTTGATCCGCTCCAGCCTGGCGCCATTGTTGAGGTGGAACCTTGCCACCGGATCCTGTGCCGGCTCGTTGCTATCGGCGCGATGCAGCAAATAGGTGGCGCATAGCTGCGTCAACGGTTCCTTGAGCGGCGCCAGGCGCTCGACGCAGTTCGGGTCGATGGCGATCTTGGCGAAGTCGGTACCAAGCTGCGCGACCACCGCTTGAACCGCCGCTTGCTTGGGGTCACCTTTCTTAACCAGCGCGGTGAGCCAGGCGGCGAAACCGGGGACCGGCGACAGCGTGCAAAACACCTTGAGTCGCGGAAACTCCCGCGACAGCACGTCCACCACGTTCTTGATGAGGAAGTTGCCAAGCGGCACACCGCGCAGGCCAGGCTGGCAGTTGCTGATCGAATAGAAAACCGCAGTCGTCGCCTTGCTCGAATCGTTTGAAGTGGATTCGGTGTCGAGCAACGGCGGCACTGCATCGGCCATCCTGTCCGTCAGTGCCACCTCGACGAAAATCAGCGGCTCTTCAGGCAGCGCAGGGTGGAAGAAAGCGAAGCATCGGCGGTCGGCCTCGAGCCGTCGGCGCAGGTCGTTCCACCCCCGAATCTCGTGCACCGCTTCATGAACCATAATTTGCTCGAGCACATAGGCTGGGGTGCGCCAATCGACGCGGACGATTTGCAGGAAGCCGGGGTTGAACCACGACGACAGCAGGTGACGGAAGTCCCAGTCCACTGCCTCAAGCTCGCGCTGCTCATGTTTCAGTTCCAACATGCGCTCGCGCATGTGGAGGATCGTAGCGGTGCCTCCCGGTGCACGGTTCAGCCGCCGCAGCAGCTCCTGGCGCGGCGGCTCGGTGGCGCTGCTAAGCTGAGCCAGGGTAGCAGCTGACAGCTCCGCGGCGTACGCCTTCGACGCCGCGAGCACTCGCATCGGATCGGGCGAGAATTCGGCCAACAGAGCCGCGAAGAATTGCGCCTGGTCCTTCTTGTCCAGATTCCGGTACAACTCCAACGTGGTCTTGGCCAGCGACACGCCAGCCGCCTCACCGCTCTCGGACAGCAGCTTCTTGCAGCTGACGATCAGACGCCGCACCTGGCGTCCGTCGCGCGCCATTACCGCGGAGCGTTTACGAACAAATTCGAACATGCGTGCACGATTCGAAGAGGGAGCGGACTGACCTTTTCAAGGCATCGTGGCGACGCTCGAGATGGGTTGTGGCCACGGTTGCGGAGCACGTCGAGCGCGCAGGCTAACGTGCGGCGCCGCGACGGGCTCGCAATGTCCGGCGCGCCAGGCAAGCACCGGCGTGCCGGGCAGCCGGTGCCGAGGCTCGGCGGTCCGTCTTGGCCCCCCGAGCCTCAAGACAGCGGCTTCGCCTCAGGCTGTTGCATCCGCCAAATGGTGCTCTTGAGAAATATCCTTATTCGTGTGGTCACCAAGCAGTGCTGTCGAGACCAGGCTCACGAGCGCACAGAACAGGACATACCAGGCGATCGCGTAACCGGAGTGGTAACGGGCGAACAAAGCCGCGGCGATGAGCGGCGCGGGTCCGCCGGCAATGACTGAAGCGAGCTGGTAGCCCAACGACGCGCCGCTGTAGCGCAGCCTGCCCGTGAACGATTCGGCGATAAGCGCAGCCTGCGGGCCGTACATCATGTCGTGCGGGACCAGCGAGAGCACGATAAGAATGAACATCCACGCGGGGTTTGCCGGGTCAAGCAGCCCGAAGTAGACGAATCCAAAAATCCCCATCGCCGCCGCGCCGAGCATGTACATGCGTTTGCGGCCGATGCGATCGGACAGGTGTCCGCAGAAAGGGATGGTAAAGAACGAGAGCACGGAGGCAGCCAGCACTGCGATCAGCAGGAAGTTCTGCGAAGCCTTAAGCGTGTTCGTGCCATACGCGAAGATGAAGGCGGTGAAGATATAGAAGGGCGCCTGCTCACCCATTCGCAGCAACGCGGAGAGGATGATCTCCTTGGGCTGCCGCTTGATTACCTCCAGCATCGGCGTTCTCTCGATCCGCCGCTCAGTGATCAAGCGGGCGAAGACCGGTGTTTCCAGGATGTTCAGTCGGATGTAGAGCCCAATGGCTACCAGAATGATGCTCAGGCCGAAAGGAATGCGCCATCCCCAGGCCAGAAACTGGTCGCCCGACATCTGGCTAAATGCCAGTACTGCAAGGTTGGCCAGGAAGAGCCCTGCGGGAACGCCAAACTGCGGCCAGGAAGCCACATAACCGCGATGGGCGTTGGTCTTCGTCCATTCCATGGACATCAGCACCGATCCGCCCCACTCGCCGCCGACCCCAATACCCTGGATGAAGCGCAGCAGGGTCAACAGGACGGCACCCCAGATGCCAATCGTCGCATAGGTAGGCACGAAGGCAACGGCAAAGGTGGCCAGCCCCATAACGACGAGCGTCGCGATCAGCGTCGACTTGCGGCCGATTCGATCGCCGTAGTGACCGAAAATCGCGGCCCCGATGGGGCGTGCAACAAAGCCGACCGCGTAGATGGCAAACGCCTGCAGGGTGCCGACCAGCGGGTCGGAGTTCGGAAAGTACAACTTGGCGAACACCAGGCCCGTGACGATGCTGTAGAGAAAGAAGTCGTACCACTCGATGGTAGTGCCGATGGTACTGGCAATGACCGCACGCCGCAGCTGCTTGTGCTGTTCCTCGGGCGACAATGAGGCGAGCGCCGCCATAGATGACGTCATGATCGATCCTCCAGGTTAGAAAGCGAATGCTCAGTCTTCACTTATTAGTTGTGAATATTGCAAGCTGCATCCCTTTAAAGACCCGCCGCGGGGTGCGGCACCAAAGAGCTTATCGTAGAAACATCCTTGCCAACGAGACGTCATAACACCTTGGTCCCCGATGCAATCACGCTCAAATCCAACTGACAGATGCCGCGATCTTAACGTTCCGTCTCCGCTGGCGACTGATATCGTAAACCCGGTTCCCGCGCATTAAAAGCTATCCGATTTGCCTCTCGCCGGCGACTGGCGGTCTTCTGGCGGGATTCTACGCTCCCCTATGCCCGCTACGACCCGTGGAGTTTCAATCGACCTGGACGGCACCGTCGAAACAAATCGGATACCGTCGTAGATCCGACAGCGCGAGGCCCTAACGCCGAATCGCGCGGGAGGCCAAGAATGGTTGATGGCTTGCTGTGAAGAGAGCGGTCAGGCCGAGCGGTGTGCTGCAGCGCAGGTCTTGCGCCTGCTCGCTGATCTTCGCGAAAGCGTTGAGTCGAGCGCGGATGCCGGTTCGTCGGCAACGAGCTTCCGGGTCGAGTGCGCGCGCGGGCGATCCGCTATCCCGGATAATTCATACGGACAGGGCACGGCTGGCGCGTCGGTCGCGCCCGGGAAACTTTGAGAAGCGCCGGCCCTGCGCTCGCTCCCCGACGAGCCAATCGCGTCGGCCCGGTGCGTGCCGTGCTAGGAGCGCGACTGTTGTCGGCGCTCGCCGCCCTCGTGACCACCCGGCGCCGGGCCTTGGGCATGGGTCTCGTTCTGCATCCGCGGCGCCTCAGCCCTGGGTGGCGGGGTGCCGTTCCCGACGTGCGCAGTAGCTACACGAGCGTTGGCGACCGGCGGTGGCCTGGTCGTTCGTGCCAGATGCGGGGTTCGGTTGGCCGCTTCGGTGCGCGCAGGGTGCCTCGGCTCGACCGCGGCGTGTTCGGCATTAGCGGCCGTCGCGGCTCTCGCCGGAGCGTGGTGGCTTGCCATCTTGGCGCCGGTCCCGACTGCGTGGTGCTCCTCAAAGGGTGTCGCCCTACTTGTTGCCGCCCTGGCCGTGGTCGTTGCGGGTGGCGTGTGGTTTGCGACGTGGGTACGCGCTGGCTTTTCAACGCGGGCCGCATGCTGTTCCTTAGTCGCCGGGTGCTTAGCAGCCGCCGTTACGGTCGGGGCCCTGCTTGACACGTGGCCACTGGCAGAACCCAGCCTCGCGACATCGCGGTGTTCCTTCGTTGTCGTGCTCCTAGTACTTGCTGTCTTCGCCGTTGCGCTTGCGGGCAGTGACCGGTGCGCGACGCTGGCGCTTCGAGGCTTCTGGGTCCCGACGGCGGCCTGTCGCTTGGCCGTTAGGGGCTTGGCCGTCGCGGTTACTGCCGGAATACCGTGGTTCACCGACGCAAATTGCGCGCGATTCTGCCTCGCGGCTTGCTGATGCTGCAGTTGCGCGGGCGTTGCCGATCTGTGTCGATCGCGTTCGGCAAGCCGCTCTTGGGCAGTCGGCTGCGCCGTTATTCCTCCGTTGCCTCCGTTATAGCTGACACGTGACGCGCTTCCATTGGCAACTGGCTCAGAGTAGCTGTTGTGGATAATGGTCGTGTTTATGTTGTTGACCGCCCGGTTATACACGAACGTGTTATGGTCCCAGCGTCCGCCCAGGTAGCCAACGCCGTTGTAACCAAAGCCGTAGTCGATGCCCCCATAGAATCCAACGTGCGGTCCCCAATAACCTTCATACCAGACAAAACCGCCATCGTGCCATCCCCAATAACCCGGGGTCCACAACGCGCCCACGAACGGGGCAAGCACCCAGGTTCCGGGAACCCAGTAGTAGCCGTCATCGCCATATGCCCAGTATCCCGGCGTCCAGATATAACCTGGCGCCGGCGCCGGCGGCTGCTCATACGCGACGAGCGGTGGTGGCGCAATGTTGACCGATACGAAGACTGCCGCGGATGAGAGAACTGACGATCCGCATGTGACGATTGCGAGGAACAGCGCGCAAATCAAAGGGCGAGCTGACAAGTTCTTCATGTCACGTTCTCCAAAAATCGATGCTCATGCCGCACAGGGCAGATCGGTATGATTGAGAACGCTGACAGCGCTACAGGTCGATCCACCCTTCGTAAGGCGTATTCTTTACTATCGCAACCAGATTGCCTATCGGTGGCTCCCTGATTCTGATGTAGGCCGAACGTGCTGTGGGTGTAGGGGAACGCGGATGGTGGTCACCAAAATGCCTGCGAACGCGCGGTGCCTCCTGGCGCGCAGCTCAAACGCTACTGTTGGTGGCCGCAAAGAGTCGACAAGCCCGCTGCTACCGGTCGAGTGCCGCGCGTGTAGGCGCGCATCCGTCAGCGCTCCACGCCCCGCTGCCGACACCGTGGTGAATGAAAAACAGTCCATCCGGGGCGTAGCTGCGCTTGATCTGTCGCAGCCGCGGGCAATTCGTGCCCCAATAGGCGCTCTGCCAGTCGGGGATCGAGTCGGTCGCGCTCGCTTGATCGCAAGGGCCTGGTGCTGTCTGGACCGGCGCGATCGCCGGGGTTCGCCGGCGACCGCTTCGAGGTCGCGAGAGCCAAGTGGATAAGCCGCAGGTCTGCACCATCGGGCACTCCAATCGGTCGCTCGGCGCTTTCGTCGATCTGCTTAGGAGCAATGCGATCGTGCGCGTATTGGACGTCCGCACCGTGCCGCGGTCGCGTCACAATCCGCAGTTCAATCGCGAGACGCTCGCCGAATCGTTGAGT
Organism: uncultured beta proteobacterium; assembly: GCA_963777455.1. Classification (GTDB taxonomy): domain Bacteria; phylum Pseudomonadota; class Gammaproteobacteria; order Burkholderiales; family Casimicrobiaceae; genus PALSA-1003. The sequence goes on along the minus strand of CAVZQQ010000001.1, from coordinate 143,985 downwards.
GCGCTGGAGATTGGCTACACGCACCTTCCCGGTCTCGGGGGATTGCGCCACGCGCGCGCGGATTCCCCCAACACCGGCTGGACCAATCTCTCGTTTCGCGGCTATGCGGACTACATGCAGTCGCCGGAGTTTGCCGCGAACTTGCAAGAGGTGGTGGAACTGGCGCAGAACGACTGTTGTGCGTTGATGTGTGCCGAAGCGGTTCCCTGGCGCTGCCATCGGTCACTGATCGGCGACGCCCTTCTGGTTCGGGACGTTCGCGTCGAGGACATCATTGGACCCGGGAGACGCAAGCCGCATACGCTTACGGCGTTCGCTCGGGTCGACGGCATGCAGATTACTTATCCTCCGGCAGCCGATATGCTCCGCCAGAAGACGTTCGGATACGAGGCGGATGAGCCGAAATGAAACGCGAGAGGCGTGGCGCGGGCCTGTGGAGGACAGGTCCGCGACGCTGCGCTCCGGGCGCGCAGTAGCTAGTCGAGCGCTGCTCCCTTGTTCGACGAGGTAGCGCTTGACGTCGTCAAAACGAACCGCCCCGGTCTTCTGGCGATCGATGGCGTCGAAATGCTGCGCAATGAACCCGAGGCCCGCGGCCGCCGCCTGCTGCCGGGTCAGGGTGCCGCTGTGGTTCACGTCCGCGGCGTCGAATGCCTGCTTGAGCTTGGCCTCGACCTGCGCGCGCAGCGCCGCCCCCTCGGTAGGCGGTGTCGTGGAGGGGTTGCGCGCGGCCGGAGGCACCCAGGGATCGCGCAGCGGCTGCTCGATCGTGCCGGTCATCGGTTCCACCGCCAGGACGGCGCTCGTGGCCGGGACGAGACAGGCCGCCCGTCCAGGAGGAGCGCCGCCAACCAACGTTCGGAGTGGGTCATGCGCAGGGCTCCTTTCGCGATCAGGGCGTCGCCGTGGCGCGCTGGTAGAACTGCACCAGGTCGGCCTTTTCCAGGGGGCGCGACCCGTCGTCCAGGTAGGTCATGTGGCCGCCGCGATAGAACGTTGTCTGGACGTTGGGGTTCCCGCCCAGGCGGCCCAGGTCCGTTTCGGTCTGGAAGAACGGCGTCACCAGATCATGGTAGCCATTCAGAGACAGCACCTGCAAGTCGGGGTTCTGTGCCAGCGCCGTGGCCAGGTCGGGAATGACGTCGGGGAGCGCCATGCCGTCGTGGCCGAAGTTCCAGGTTTGAATCGCGTTGCTCAGCGCCGTGTAGGGCGACGGGTTCGTATACTGCAGTTCCATGGCCAGGTAGGTGCCGATCGCGCTGACAAACGACGGCGTGATGTAGGTGCTCGACGGGTCGCCGTCGGCGGCGAGCGCGCTGCCGACGGGCGCGGACACCCGGGCGTCGTAGAGGCCGAGGAGCACTCCCGGACGCAGTCGCGTCTGATAGAACCCCGGTTCGAGATTGAACTGCGCCTGCCAGTCCACGGCCGGGAGGCCCGTCAGACTCGCCAACTGGGCGAGCAGCGCCGCGGTCGGCAGCACCTCCTGGTTGAACAAGGCGGCCAGCGCCGGCTCGTAGGTGCCGATAGTGAAGGCGCGCATCTGCGCCACGTACGCCGGCAGCATCGCGTCCGGGGGGTTCGGACTATCGAGGTTGTAGTAGGCGCCCACCGCACCGTAGGTGGGAATGTAACCGGCGCAACTGACCAGCGTGTCGGGGACAACGCCGCAATTGGTGTTGTAGTTCAGGATCGAGGATTGCAGCACCACGCCGTTAAGGTGCACGCCCGCGGTTTCGAGCACCGAGGCCAGCACGGCGCTGCGCGTGGTGCCGTAGGATTCGCCGAACAGGAACGTCGGGGAGGCCGTCCGCTGGTTGGCGGTCAGGTAGCGCAGCACAAAGTCCCGGAATACCTGCGCATCGACATCCACGCCCCAGAAGCTCTGGTTGGTTTGCGGCGCGATCGCTTCGGACAGGCCCGTGCCCACGGCATCGACAAACACCAGGTCCGAGACGTCGAGCAGGCTCTCGGCATTGTCGACCAGCGGAAACGGCATCGGCTCGGTAGTCGCGGGGATCCCCGTCTCCAGCCGCCGCGGGCCGAATGAGCCAAGGTGCAGCCAAACCGTCGCCGAGCCGGGTCCGCCGTTGTAGAAGAAGGTGATCGGCCGGGTCGCCGCGGCCTGGTTGTCGAGCGTGTAGGCGACGTAGAAAAACGACGCCTCGGGGTTGCCCGATTGCGGGTTGGCGGCGGTGAGGTGGCCGGCGGTGGCGGTGTAGTTGAGCGTCGCCCCGCCGACCACGATCTGGTGGGCGGTGACGGCGCTGACTTCGGTGGGTTGCGCGAGCGAGGCGTCGGCCGCACTCGAGTAGAGCGTGGGATCGACATAGCCGGCTGCGGGTGGGGGCGGGCTCGAAGAACCCCCGCCGCCACCGCCGCCGCAAGCGGCGAGCACGAGCGTGGCCGCGAACGCGGCCGCGCGCGTCCAGCGGGGCAACGGCGCGCGCGCGCCGGGATGGAGGGGGGTCACGGAGGGTCGCAGCGAGGCCTCAAGCCAGTGTAGCTCCAAGTCGGGGGCGCGGGCCACTCGCGGCCGCGCGGCTGCGCGCTTTTTGCCGAGGGGCGAGTCGCAACGGTTCAGGCGTAGGGTTGCGAATCGGGGCGAAGGTCAGAAGTCGGGTTGCGACCGCGCGCGGCTGCCACGGTCCGCATCGGCCCGGTGCCGTGCGGGGTCGACGATCTGGTTTCGTCCGGGCGCGAAGGTCAGGTGCACGAACCGACCCGGAGCCAGCGTTCCGTGTTGCGATCGAACAGGGTGGGAAACTGCCAGACGGTGAAGTGCGGCCGGCATACGTCGACCAGCGTGGCGACGAGGTAGATGGGCTCATCGGGCGGCAGCCGCAGCACGACTTGACCGCTGCGCCCGTCGACGATGGCATGGGCGCTGGCCGAGACGGAGCGCGCGCGGTCGCCCGGCCGCTGCGCCGGCAAAACCTGCGCCCGTGCGCCGGGCACGGGCGGATTGAAACTGATGCGACGCGTCCCGCCCACCTGCATGCCCATGACCGATCCCGCCACCCACGAGGGCAGGTAACCCGGATCATATTCGCCGTGCAGCGCGCCGCTGGGAAAGCCCAGTGGCCGCAGCGGAGGAATGAGCACCCGCGCGTCACCCTCGGCGATGGCCGCGCCGCCCTGGGTCGTGACCTGGAAATGAAAATCCATCTGGCGCGTAGCCTGGGCGACGCGGCCCGTGCCGATCACCAGATCCTCTACCGGTGCCAGGTCGCCCTTTTCGGACCGCTCGTAGTCCCATGCGAGCTTGGCCGACAGATCGGGGTTGGTCGGATAGACCCGTGATTCGGGGAGCCTCATGTCGCAGCCGCCAACAGGCAAAGTCGCGACGACCAGCAGGGGCGCCACCCGCATCCAGGCCGTTCGAGCCGACCATTTGCTTGCTGCACGCACTTGAGTCCCGAGGCCCTGGTGGTCATTATGGGGCGAGCGCAGCGCGCCGGGCAACTGCATGCCGCTCCTACCGGAGACGCTCGTGGCGCTTGGGTGTCAGCCGTTGCGCACGTTGAACCCCCAATCGCTCGCCGTCAAACCAGAAAGCGCCGACGCGCAACCGTCCCCGGTGTGGCGTTGCGCGATGCGCATCGGCGTGTCGTCGTGGGCGACGACCGACGCGGACGTGGAACGCAGTCTGGCCGCGATCTTGAGAGTGGCCTCGACTGGATGAGCGTGCCATCCTGCTGCCCGGCGATCGCGGTCAGCCGCGAGTGCAAGTCGACCGACCGCCGCCCGCAGACCCCCACGATCCCGGGTACTTCGACCTTGCGGTTGTCGCGTGTGCGCTCGGTCCGGTCGCGGGCAATTGCTTGTCTTGACCGCGTCGGAAGATGGGCCTACGCTTGCGCGCTGCGCCGGGCAAGGGGGCCGCCCGTGCCAACTCAATCAGGGGAGAAGACCGTGAATGGCAGCGGCGGTCGTTGGTCTCGTTTTTTCCGGATGCTCGTGGTTTTGGGATGGGGAGCTGCAACCGCCGGCAGCATTGCGCCAGCACGGGCCCAGCAATTGTGCGGTGGCACAACCTATCCGTTTCCGTACACGGATGTTTCCGGAGTCGGGGCCGCATTCTGCCCCGGCATTCTGGAAGCCTACGTTATCGGCGTCTCCAAGGGCACCACCCCGACCACCTTCAGCCCGAACGAAAACGTCAGCCGCTTGCAGATGACCACCTTCCTGCAGCGTTCCCTTGATCAAGGCAACGCACGCTCGAGCCGGCGGGCGGCGCTGGACCAGTGGTGGACCCCCTCGTCCAACACGGCCCCGGAGATCTCGATCGGTGGCCTGCCGGTATCCTGCAGCTCGGACGGTGAGAATATCTGGGTTTCCGCCAACAGTACGATTGTCCAGCTGCAGCGCAGCACCAACACCATCGTGAACACCTATGGCCCTATTACCCATGCGCAGGGCGTTCGCGTCGTCGGCGGCGAGGTCTTTGTGGCCAATGGTGCCTCGCCCGGCGGCGTGTATGAAATCGTTCCCGCGGCTTCGGTGATCAATCCGATCTCCAACCCTGCGTGGGGGAATCAACCGGTCGGGATTGCCTTCGACGGCAGCAGCCTGTGGACCGCCAACCGTGGGCCGCCCGGGTCGGTAACCATCTATGCGCTGGGGGGCGGAGCCTTCAGCACGGTCGTTGCGGGCTTCAATGCCCCTTATGGCATCCTGTTCGACGGTGCGCACATCTGGGTCACCGATACCGGTGCCGGGACGTTGTTGAAGCTCGATTCGAGCGGCACCGTTCTGCAGACCGTAACGGTCGGATCGCAACCGGCGTTTCCCGTGTTCGATGGTGCCAATATCTGGGTGCCGAATTACGGCGACAGCTCGATTACGGTCGTTCAGGTGAGCACCGGCAACGTGGTGGCCACCATCACCGCGGACGTGAATAACCAGTTGAACGGTCCCAACGGGGCGAGCTTCGACGGGGAGCGAATCCTGGTGGCGAATTATGCTGGCAACAGCGTCACCCTGTTCAAGGCTGCCGACTTGAGTCTCATCGGCAACGTGTCGACGGGAAGCGCAACCCAGCCGATATCCGCGTGCAGCGACGGGACCAATTTCTGGGTGCCGCTGCAAACCGCGGGCCTCGTGGTCAGGTTCTGAGCGACCGGACGGGTAAGCGAGTCGGCCCTTCGTGCGCCGCGATAGCGGCCGGCCTCGAGCGGCAGGGGCGGGGCTGGCAAGCGCCAAGGCGTTGCGTTGCCAAACTGGCGCTCGCGCCGCGGGCGCCGCCGCGGCGCTGGCGGCCGCCAGGGCGCGTCACAGTGCGGCGGCCGCGAACGTGTCGCAGTCCTGCGGGCGCCCCGAGTCCAGGCCGCGCCTGAACCAGCGCACGCGCTGCTCCGAGGTGCCGTGGGTGAAGGAGTCGGGCACGACGCGACCCTGCGTCTGTTGCTGCAGGCGGTCGTCGCCGACGGCCGCCGCGGCGTTGAGCGCTTCGGCAATATCGCCCTCCTGCACCTGCTTCATGGCCCCGGCATGGTTGCCCCACACGCCCGCGTAGCAGTCGGCCTGCAACTCCATGCGCACCGAGATCTGGTTCACGGCCGCGCGCGAGGCGCCGGCGCGCGCGGCGTCGAGCCGCTGCATGGTGCCGGTGAGCTTCTGCACGTGGTGGCCCACCTCGTGGGCGATGACGTAGGCTGCGGCGAAATCGCCGGGAGCGTGGAAGCGCGTCTGCAGGTCGCGGAAGAAAGCCAGGTCGAGGTAGACTTTCTCGTCGCCGGGACAGTAGAAAGGGCCCACCGCGGACTGCGCCAGGCCGCAGGTCGAGGCCGTCTGCCCGTCATAGAGCACCAGCGTCGGGGGACGATACCGGCTTTGCGACGCGGCGAAGATCTCGCCCCACACGACCTCAGTGCTACCCAGGACCTTGGCCACGAACTGCCCCGTCGGGTCCTTGGGCGCGCCCTTGGGCACGGCCGGCGCTGCCGACGGCGCGGCCACCTGCTCGGCCACGTTCATCACGGTGCTCGGGTCGTAACCCAGGAAGTAGGCGACCAGGCCGATGACGATGACGCCCACCCCCACGCCACCCCCGACCATCCCCCCGCCCCGCCGGTCCTCGACGTTGCTGCTGGCTTCCTGGTCGTCCAGGTCCACGCTCACTCCCGCCGGTTGCCGCGCCGCAAGCGCGGCGGGTTACGGCGTCCCACCGCCCGGGTCATTGGCCCGCGGGCGGTTGCCATAGCTCTACCTTGTTTCCTTCCGGATCGATCACCCAGGCAAACTTGCCATACTCGGACTCGTCGATCTTCTCCAGCACGTGGCAGCCTTCGGCGCGCAAAGCCTTGACCAGGGCATGGAGATCCGCCACCCGGTAATTGACCATGAAGGAGGCGGTGCTGGGCGCAAATTGCTCGCCTTGCGCCGAACCAATAGACCAGACGGTTGTTCCGGCAACCGGCTTACCTTCCGCGTCGGTCCAGGTGAACGCCGCGCCGCCCCAGTCCTGGACATCGATCCCGAGATGGCGTTTGTACCAGGCTTGCAGTGCCGAAGGGTCCTGAGCGTGGAAGAAAATGCCGCCAATGCCAGTGACTCGCTGCATGGAATCTCCGCGCTCGAGTAGCGGTTAGAAGTCGTGGGCCGGTTCGGCTTGACGCTCCGGTTTAGCGCCCGGCGCGCGCTCCCGTGCGCCCGCAACCGGTTGGGCGACGGCTCGATCATAGCATCGGGCCCCGCGGGACATCCGGATAGGGAAACGGGTAATCTGTACCGGCGCAAGGCGCGTGGGCCGGCGCCGGAGCAATCCCCACCGCAGCCACGGCCCGCTTCGTCGCCATTGAGCGTTAGCTTTCCGAAAGATCGACCGTCGGTTCAGGGGTCGAACTGAGACCGTCGCCGCAGACCGCTCACGGGATTGCTCCGGGCACAGAGAGCGTGCTATGAAGTTGGATGGATTGCAGAAATAATCGACAGGCCGCGCAGAGGACCGTCAAATCATGATGAAGCTCTATTCCGCTGATCTCAGCCCCTATTCTGCCCGCGTCCGTATGCAGATCTACGCCAAGGGCATTACGGACATCGTCTTCGAACTGCCAGAGCATTGGGGCATGCCGAAATTCCGCGAGAGATTTCCGATCGGACGCGTTCCGGTTCTCGATATCGATGGCGACATGATTCCGGAATCCGAGGTGATCGCGGAATATCTCGAAGAGATCTATCCCGAACCTTCGCTGCTGGGAACCACGCCGCGCGAGACCGCGCATATCCGCACGCTTGCCCGCCTTAGCCGACATCTACATCATAAACAACACGTTCATGCTGTTCCGCCTGACCGGCGCCTTGTCCCGTCGAACACCCGCCGCTGCACGCGACGATGCTGTCACCGAGCAGCTCGCCGGCGAGGTGGTGCGGAACCTCAAGGCGCTCGACAAATTCATCGGCAAGGATGGTTTCGCCTGCTGCGGTCGCATCACGCTGGCGGATTGCGCGCTCGTGCCTGGACTCTTCCGTGTCGAAAATGTCATGCCGGCCATCGGCGTCGACTCGCCGATTCCGGCAATTGCCAATGTCGCTGCCTATTGGGCTGCAATCCAGAAGAACGAACACGCGGCAAAAGTGTTGATCGAACTTCACCGCGGCCTCGAAGAACGCCGTGAAATGATCCGCAGTGGTGCGATTGAGCGGTTCAGGGCCGCGGCGGCCGCGGCGGAGAAGGAGGCGGATGCGCAAAATTGATGGATTGCGAACCGCGCGAATTCGGTTGGCGCTCTCTCGAGGAATCGAACCGCAGTTTCAGCCTTGAGAGGGCTGCGTCCTCACGGCTAGGTCTCCTCCGCTGCTTCCCTTGCCGCCCGGGATGCCACCCTTATCTTCTCGATCGCGCCGGAGCGGATCAGTTCGCGGCGTTCCTCCAGCCCCCGGTGCAGCTCCCCCAGGATGCGCGCCGCATGCTCCTGTCTCTGGATCGCAGCCCAGTAGGCGGCCACGTTGGCGTTCGCGGCGATCGGGTCGGCGAGACCCGTGCCCGGCAGCACGTTCTCCAGAAAGAAGAGCGCCGGCACGAGCGCGCAGTCGGCCAGGGTGACGCGGCCCAGGCAGGCGAAGCCGTCGCGGCCAATCATCCGGTCCAGCGCCTTGGTGTTGCTCGCCAGCTGGCCGCCCAGCAGCGCGACGATGCCTTCGTTGCCGGTGGTGACGGGGGTCTGGGCGGCGAGGACGCGGGTCTGAACCGCGAGCATGAACGTGTTGTTCATCAGGTAGATGTCGCCGATGCGCGCCAGGGTGCGGATGTGGGCGTTCTCGCGGGGCGTCGCGCCCAGCAGCGGACGGCTCGGGATAGATCTCCTCGAGATACTCCGCGATCACGTCCGACTCCGGCATCGCCTCGCCGTCGATCTCCAGCAACGGGATGCGGCCGAGCGGATGGTCTTCGTAGAACTTCGGCGTGCCGAAAGTCGGCGGCTGCTCGATGGCGATGTCGGTGAGACCCTTGGCGTAGATCTGCATCCGCACCCGCGCCGAGTAGGGACTGAGATCCCAGGAATAGAGCTTCATCGTCATCACGCTTCCTCTTTCGCGTCAGGCCTGCCCGGGCGTCGGGTCGGGACTCAGTTGCACTCGTATCTTGCCGAAGTTGTCGCCCCGCAGCATCTCGGCGAACGAGGCGGGGATCGCTTCCAGACCCTCTCGTATGTGCTCACGATACTTGATCCTTCCCGCCGCGACGAGCGGAGCGACGTAGGCGAGCAACAGTGGTGACTGCGCTCAGGCGCGTGGGCTAATCCCAAGCACGTCCTGCGCCGTTTGCTCATAGGCGTGCGCCAGTTGCAGCACCTCCAGATCAGCGCGCGGTCGCCCAATAAGCTGCATGCCCATCGGCAGGCCCGTGGGACCGAACCCGACCGGCACGCTAATGCAAGGCAACCCTGCAAACGTGGCGTAGATCACGACCTCCATCCAGCGGTGGTAGGTGTCCATGTCACGCCCGGCGATACGCTTCGGCCAACGCTCCTCGGCAGCAAACGGCCACACTTGAGCCGAGGGCAGCGCCAGCACGTCGCATCGCTCAAAAAGCCGCAGCATCTGCTGGTAGAAAGCGCTGCGCTGGGCACTCGCGTGCAGAACTTGCGCGCCGCTCAGGTTCGCCGCCTGGTCGACCTCCCATAGGGCCTCGGGCTTGATCTGGGCGCGATGCTGCGGGTTGGCGAGGTAGGGCGCGATGCGCCCCGCGACCAGCCAGCGCCGCCAGATTAGCCACGCTTCCCACACCGCCTCGGGCGCAAACCCCGGAGCAACGGGTTCGACCACACACCCGAGGTCGCGCAAACGCCGGAGCCCCTGGTCGCAGCACTCGAGAATGCCGGCCTCCATCGCCAGGTAGCCCGACAGGTCGGCGAGCCAGCCGACGCGCACACCTCTGGCGGCGAAGGGTTCCAGCGCCGACGCGAAGTGCTTCCCCCGCTCTTGCGACAGCGGTACGCGTGCGTCATAACCGGCCTGCACGTCGAGGAGCAGCGCGACATCTTGGACAGTGCGACCCAGCGGCCCTTCGGTGCTTAGCTGGTAGACCCAGACGTCCGGCGCCGGCCACAGCGGCACCCGGCCCAGGCTCGGACGAAAGCCGAACACGTTGTTCCATGCTGCCGGGTTGCGCAGGCTTCCCATGAAATCGCTGCCGTCGGCCACCGGCAGCATGCGCGTCGCGAGCGCGACCGCCGCGCCGCCGCTGCTGCCCCCGGCAGACTTGGACGGATCGTAGGCATTACGCGTGACGCCGAACACTTCGTTGAAGGTGTGCGAGCCCAGGCCGAACTCAGGCGTGTTGGTCTTGCCGATGACGATGCAGCCGGCCGCCTTCATACGCTGCACCATCAGGCCATCCTCGGTGGGTACGAAGTCGCGCAGCAACGGCGAGCCCAACGTGGTGCGCAGGCCCTTGGTCTGCGCCATATCCTTGATCGCCTGCGGCATGCCATGCATCCAGCCGATCGGTTCGGAGGCTGGTGCTCCCGGGCGCAATTGCGCGTCGCGCAGGTCGGCTTCGCGCAGCAGCGTCTCGCCGTCGCGCAAGCTGACGATCGCGTTGTGCACCGGGTTCAAGGCCGCGATGCGCTCGAGCGTGGCGCGCATCACCTCCCGGCACGAGACCTGGCGCTTGCGGATTGCGTCGGAAAGAGCGTGCGCGGGGAGCTCGGTAATGTTCATGCTATCGACCCTTGCCGGAGGCGTGCCCGGATACCGGCTGGCGCAGGGTCAACTTGGGCGCAGCTTGGGGCAGGCTTCGGAATTCGCCTGCGTCAACGCGGCACCACGCGCCAGCCCGGTGGACCCGACGCGGTGTAACTATCGCACGATTCGGGCGCACGTTGCGCAGCGCCGGGGCCTCGCTGCCTCATCCGGGATAGGCCCCGGGGTCGCGGTATCAGTCGGCAGCACTCGAGGTGGCAGCGCCGGCTACTTTCACGAATATCGATCGCAAATAACCCCCAGCCGCGTACATTGCCGTTGCTAGGCAGTGAACCGGAATCGCTTCGTGACCGATCAGCGGGAGGACCGCGTGCGTGCTAATCATCTGAGGATTGCTCTGGCCACGCTTGCGGTCGTGCTCGCAGCCGGCGCGGCCGCGCAGTCCAAGAGCACACCAGCACCGGACTGGGTCCCGGCCCCGCTCAAACCCTGGACCGAGTGGGTCTTGCACGACACACCCGACGCCCGGTGCCCGCGCGTGGGTGGATTCGGTGAACGCACTTGCGTGTTCGCTTCCTCGCTCTCACTAGCCATCGACGATTCCGGAGCGATCTTCAAGGTCGAGGTTTCCGCCTATCGACCGGACGCGCCGCTACAGCTTCCGGGCCACGCGGGTGCTTGGCCGCTTGACGTGCGCCTCGATGGCAGGGCCTTGCCCGTTAGTGTTGCGCAAAACCTGCCGCAGGTCTTCCTACCCGCCGGTCCTCATCAGGTCGAGGGCCGGCTCTCCTGGCAGCGGATGCCCGCGCAGCTGACGATTCCGCGCGGCTACGCGGCGGTGTCAGTCCTGTTGCGCGGCCACGCCGCGCACCCGGACGATGCCGGCATCATCTGGCTCGTCGCGAGCGGGTCGCACGCCGCCGCCGAGGCCGACTCGGCATCCGTTCGGATCTTCCGCCGGGTCGTCGACGATGTTCCGGCGCGCGTCGAGACCGCGATCGAACTGACGGTGGCAGGCAAGCCACGCGAGATCACCGTGCCGAGAGCCGTCCTCCCCGGTTTTACCGCCCTGCAATTGCGCAGCACGTTGCCCATGCATCTCGACGGCGGCGATCTGCGCGTGCAGGCAGTGGCGGGCAAGGCCTGGGTTTACGTCCAGAGCTGGCGGGCTACCCCGTTGTCCGAGCTCAGGCTTCCCGCCGGCAGCGATCCCGAAGTCTGGTCCTTCGCGGCGGTCGACGCGGTGCGTCGGGTCGAGGTGCAGGGCCCAGTGGCCGTTGATCCGCGCCAGGCCGATGTCCCTGGTCCATGGCAGCAGTTGCCAGCCTGGCGCATACAGGCGGGCGAAGCGCTGCGGATAACCGAAAGGCACCGCGGCGATGCCGGGCAGACACCCAGTCGTCTGAATCTCGCGCGCACGTTGTGGCTGGACGAAGATGGGGTTGGCCTCACGTTCCGCGATCAGCTCGCGGGCACTCTCTCCGCGCTACCCGGTGACGAGTCCGGCGTCAGTGCGGCACCCGCATCGTGGCGGCTGTCCATGCAGGAGCCCTACGAACTGGGTCACGCCCGTCTCAACGGCCAGGACCAGTACCTCACCCGGATCGGCGCGACCGGAGCCTCGGGCGTCGAGCTGCGCCATGCCAGTGTCAATCTGGAAGCCGACGGCCGCGTCAAAGATCGTCTTGGGTCGTTCCCCGTTGCCGGCTGGTCGAGTGACCTGCAGCAGGCCAGCGCGGCGCTGATCGTGCCGCCAGGCTGGCGACTTATCCACGCCAGCGGCGTCGAACATGCGGTCGGCGCATGGACCGACAAGTGGACACTCTGGGACCTGTTCCTGACGCTGCTTATCTGCGTTGCCGCCGCACGGGTCTTCGGCCGATGGACGGCCGTGACGCTCGCGGCGGCGCTGGCGCTGTCATGGACGGTGCCGCAATCACCGGCTTGGCTGTGGCTGTTCCCCATCATTGCCGCGGCTGCGGAGCGGGCTGCCGGCGGGGCGGCCCGGGTGGGACGCTTGGCGAGATTCGTAAAGCGCGCGGGCTTTGCCGTGGTCGCGATCAGTATCGTTGTGTTTTCAGTCGGCCAAATCCGTGGCGCCCTGCACCCGATTCTGGAGGAGGGTGGCTCATTCGAGTACGTAGCCGCGCGTGCCAACGGCGCGCCGGGGTCTTTAGTAGAAAAGGCTGCCGCCGCAGGGTCCCCGGCGCCGGCAGTGTCCAGCACCGACGCCAAGTCTATGCTCGAGGCCGGCTTGGCCAACAGCGAGAGCCTCAAGAAGGAAGGCTCGCTGGCGACAGCGCTCCAGGACCGGCGCCAGGCCGGAACGCTGCGGTATGAGGCAGTCGACCCGACCGCCAAGGTGCAGACCGGCACGGGCGTTCCCAGCTGGCAGTGGCGCACGTATGCCCTGCAGTGGAACGGCCCGGTCAAGGCGGGGCAACCCATGCGGCTTTGGCTGGCGCCGCCATGGCTGGTGCGCATCGGCAGCGTCGGGAGCGTGCTCCTACTCATCGCGGCGCTGTGGATGATGGCGGGGCGGCCGCGGTTCAGACTGCCGCCCTTCGCACGCCACCCGTCAATCCCTGCACCCGAGTCCGCCGGATCGGCTGCCGCGGCGCTGGCAATCATCCTTTTCGGTGGCGTGCTCGGGGCTGCCCTGCTGTGCACGAGCCCGACCGCAGCGGCGCAGCAGGCTCAGCCCGCGACCGATGCCGGTGGGCCGACTGCTCAAAGTGGCTGGCAACCCCTGCTGCGAGATTTGCACAACCGACTGCTGGAGCCGCCCGCATGCGCGCCGTCGTGCTCGAGCATTCAGCAACTCACGGTGCTGGCGCGCCCCGGACTGGTGGAGCTTCGCGCCCAGATTCATGCGCAGGTCGACGCGGTAGTCGCGCTCCCCGGCGGCGCGGCTTGGCGCGAGGCCCACAACGAGATCGATGGCCGTGCAGGGGAGTTTACCGACCACGGCAACGGGCAGATCGCGGTCCGGGCAAGCGCGGGTGTGCACATGGTCGTGCGCACGTTGGGCACCGGCGCCAGCAACGAGATCGCAATCCGTTTGCCCTCGACCCCCGGGGTAATCGAGACCAAGCTCGAAGGCTGGCAAATCTCCGGCCTTCGCGACGACGGCACAGCGGGCGAATCGCTGAACCTCGTCCGGACAGAGCACCCGAACAGTGCCGGCGCCTCAGGGGGCGCCCGCGGTGATCCCGGGATTCCACCCCTGGCGCGCGTTGAACGCACGTTGGCGCTGGGTCCACGCTGGCAGGTACAGACCGTGATTGAGCGCATCGACGGCGGTACGCGCCCGCAAGAAGTGCGCGTTGCGCTGCTTCCCAACGAAGCTGTCACCACACCTGCGGTCCGCGTCGCAGGCGGGGTCGCGCTGGTGAACCTGTTACCCGGAGCATCAGCTGCTTTCGACTCGGATGTTCCCACCACGGGCCCGATCACGCTGCAAGCCGGCAAGGAGCCGGGTCAGTTCGATGTATGGAACCTGGAAGCTTCGAACATGTGGTCAGTGAAGCTCGGCGGAACGCCTCCCGTGCTGCACGTGCGCGATGGCCTGTGGGGTCCGCAGTGGCGACCGTGGCCCGGTGAATCGGCTACGTTGACGATCCAGCGGCCGGAAGGTGTGCCGGGCAACACGCTAACGATCGACGAAGTACAGCTTCACGTCATCCCGGGTGCGCAGGAAAGCGACACCCGCGCCACCGTGGCTATCCGCGCCAGCCTTGGCGGCACGCACCGCTTCGAGCTGCCGGAAGGGGCGAGGATTCTCGCCCTCAAAAAGGATGGCAGGGACCTGCCGGCGTACACCGAAGGCCGCAGCGTGCCCATCCTGATCGAACCCGGAACGCATCGAGTCGCACTCACCTGGCGGGAAGATCGCGGCATGCGTAGCGCGTTTCATTTGCCACAACTGGGGCTGGGAGCGAGTGCGGTCAATGCCACGATCGACACCACCCTGCCCGAAGACCGGTGGCTGCTGCTGGTCTGGGGTCCGACGGTGGGCCCGGTGGTTCTGTTCTGGTCGCTGCTCGTGGTCTTGGTCGCAGTGGCGCTGCTGCTCGCGCGTCTGGTGCGCTCACCGCTGTCGTCCGCAGGCTGGATCGTGCTGGCGGTGGGTGCCGGACAGGCCGGTCTCGTTCCCGCGCTGACGGTGCTGGCGTTTATTGTCGCGGTAAGTGCCCGTGACCGTTGGGGTCAGGTGTTGACCACCTGGAGGTTTGATCTCATGCAGGTCGTGTTCGCCCTCTTCGCCGTCGCTGCGATCGCAACGCTGTTCGAGGCGGTGCACAATGGATTGCTGGGCCGCCCGTCGATGCTCGTTTTCGGGAACGGTTCGACCGACACGCTCTTGCGCTGGTATCAGGACCGGATGACGGACACCACCCCGGCGGCTACCGTCATCTCACTGCCGCTGTGGGTGTGGCGCGTCGCGATGCTCGCCTGGTCCGTGTGGCTGGCGTTGACGGTCGTGCGCGTTGCGGGGTGGACGTGGCAGGCATTCGCCAGCGGCGGCCGGTGGAAAAAAATGCGCGTTCACGTCCCCGCGGTGCAGGCGCCCCAACCCGAGGCTGCGGCAGAAGGCGCGGCGCCGGCCGCGTGAGTTGCGCAGCACCTTCGCCGTGCAGCGCACTGACCCGGGAGAAGCGGCGCGCTAGCCGCGCGCCACTCGGCGCTGGTAGCATCGGACCCGGTGGCGCATTGGCGGGCCATCCTACCCACCCGCAAGCAGGTCGATGCATGTCAAAACTCCGAGTCCAGAGCTTCTCAGTCTCCGTCGACGGCTACGGCGCGGGCTCCCACCAGGACCTGCAGCATCCGCTCGGCGTCCATGGCCCTGAGCTCATGGAATGGTTATTCGCGACGCGCATGTGGCGCAAGATGCACGGCCATGACGATGGCGAGAGCGGCGTCGATAACGCCATGGCGGAGCAGGGCTTCGAGGGCGTCGGTGCGTGGATTCTTGGCCGCAACATGTTCGGTCCGGTGCGCGGCCCCTGGCCGGACGACAGTTGGAAGGGGTGGTGGGGCGATGAGCCGCCCTATCACACGCCGGTGTTCGTGCTGACGCATCATCCGCGCGCGCCGCTGACGATGGCTGGCGGCACAGACTTTCGCTTTGTCACCGAAGGCATCGAGGCGGCATGGGAGCAGGCGCGGGCCGCGGCGGGCGGCCGCGACGTCCGCCTCGGTGGCGGCGTAGCCACCATCCGCGAGTATCTGCGCGCCGCCCTGATTGACGAGCTGCATCTGGCCGTCCGACCGGTCCTGCTCGGTTCCGGAGAGCATCTCTGGCAGGGCATCGATTTGCGCGCGCTGGGCTATGAATGCGCGCGCCACGTCGCCGGTGAACGGGCGACCCACGTCTTTCTGCGCCGGCGCGCCTGAAATAGCGGTACGCCGTAGGATTGCTTGCTGGATGCCGCTGCCGCGGGACGGGGGCGCCGCGCCACGGCAACGCCCATGGCCGCGGCCGCTTGCGGCTACGAATGTTGCCGCGCGTAGCGCGGACCGTCTTCGTACAGGACCATCATGCTGAAACTGCCGTCGTGCAGACTGGAAGTCAATTCTCCGGACGGCGCGTCGGCATCGAACGTGCCGATGCCCGTGATCACGGTCCGGTGGCCGGCCTCGGCCGCCGTGCTCGCAAACCCGATGCCGTCGGCTCCGAACCTCTTGCCATAGGCCTCCGTCTCAGCATCTTCGCGGGACGCAAACAGCTGCACTGCGTAACCTCCCGCGGCAACGGCAGGGCAGGCGTTGCAGTGGGTGCAACGTTCTTCGTCCTGGCCCATTCGCCAAACGATGAAGCCGCCGGGCGCGTGCTTCCCGCGCAAGGGATGAGCGCACACGCGAACATCGGGATGCCGGCGGAGAAACGCGTCGATCACGCGCCCCCAGTTCGCGTCACTCGCGCTGCCGCCGAGGGCACTGGTCAGGTTGTCCAGCAAGGCACTGAGCATCTTGGTATCCTTTCAAGCATGATTCCGGCCACGGCTCGCGAAGCGGGCCTGCGTCGGCGCGCGGGCCATCGCGCCGCCCACCATCGGCCTTTTGTGACGGGAACCGTCAGCCGGGCGGTTCCCACCGGGTGGACAGCCGCCTGAGCCAACACTCTCGCAAGGGTTGTGCCAAGGCGTGGGGCGGAACGAGGCGAACTTGGATACGACAAGCGCACGGGAGCAGCGGAGGCAAGGGCAAGCGCCGAAGTGGCACGGCGACGCCGGCCGCTTCACCACCGATCTGCTGGACTGGCTGGAAGCGGCTGGCGCGACCCGCTACGATGAGATTGTGACCCAGTACGAGCACGCGGTGCAGAGCGCCGCGCTGGCCCGGGAGCGCGACGGCAGTCCGGCGCTGGTCGTGGCCGCCCTGCTGCATGACCTGGGTCACCTGCTCCTGGGCGAGCAAGACGGCGGCACCGGATTTCTCGCGCGCGATCTCGAGCACGAACACGTCGGCGCCGGCTGGCTGTCGCGCAATTTCGGCACCGCGGTGACCGAACCGATTCGCCTGCATGTTGCCGCCAAACGTTACCTTTGCTCATGCGACGGCGCGTATTACGGCGGCTTGTCGGCAAGTTCGAAGCGCAGCTTCGAATTGCAGGGTGGAACGATGACTGGCGACGAGATGAAGGCGTTTCTCGCCCACCCGGCGGCGCGGGCTGCGGCGGAGTTGCGCCGTATCGACGATCTGGCCAAGGAGCCTGGCCGCAACGTGCCCGGTGCGTTTGCCTACCGCGCGCTGCTGCTCGAGGCACTCAAGGCGCGATAGCATGGCCGTGACACGCAGGCGAACGATGAACGCAAGCGCAGGCAAAAACTCCCCTTCCTGGGCGGCGTGCCGGAGATTGGCAGGGCGCGGTCCGCGTTATTGAGGGACTGGCTGCCCGCAAGCGGTTTGCAACTCGATGCCCGTCCCTGCTTCGAGTATTACCCGAACGGCTTCAGGTATGCCGCTGAGACGGCCGTGCTCGCGTGCGAGATCCGGAGCCCGGTCGTTCCGCTCTGCGCACGTAGCGCCGACACGCTGCTGCGCGCGGTAAACCGCATGCGTTGCGCCAACGGCCACCGGGATAACCGGTGGCCGCCGCACGCTTTCGCCACGGCGCCGGCGGAATTGCTCCGCCGGGTTGCCGCGACTGATGACCGCAGCGCGTTAATCGCTGCGGCGGCGATCCCGCATGATCGGTTGGGCGTGCCGCGCACGGCACGCGAAATCGCCGTCCTACTGCCGCTCGCGCGGCAAACTGCGCTACCCAAGCGCCTTCACGACGTGCACGACGAACCAGACGCGTTGCGCCCAACCGCACCGGCGCCACGCCCACACAACTTCCGCGCACTCGCAGCAGCGGTTCACCATGCGACCGCACGCCTGGATCCACTCTCGGCTACCGGCGGGGCGTCCAAGGCCTCGGCCGCGCGGGCCGCTGCACGCGGCCGCTCTGCGGCGGCAACGCGCACCACCATGCCGTCGGCCGCCCGCCAGACCGTTCCCTCGGGTCCTTCGCGTAGCAATGCGAAGTCCCGAACCCCATGGGGTCTTCGCAATTCGCCTGTTGCGCGTTTCATTGCCTGCTCCTTCGTGTCCTGGTTGCTTGACCGGCGCCGTAAAAAAACCAAAGCCCGGCGCCGCTTGTCTCTCGGCTGCCGGGCTTTAGCCCTGGAGGAGGAAAGGCAATGCGCTTTAAGCGTGTTCCCCCTGGGCGGGCGCCCGGCACGAAATGGCCAGAGTGCGATCCTCGTGCCGCCCGAAAGCGCGCGACACCGTGATGTAACCGCCGGCGAATGCCGGCCGACTCCACGTGGCAGTTGGTTGGCTCTTGGTCATTTGCATCATCGTCAGCTCCTTCGCCGTCACGCTTCGCGCGCGGGCTCACGTCCACGCGCGCGAGACGATTCGCCCCTCATCACAGGGCGGAAGCCGCCGAACCGGGAAGCAATGCGACCGTCCGACAGTTTCCGCCCTACCACCCGGCGGAATGTCTTCCGGTCGGGGGACCTACGTTGTCTTGATTACGTCGGCTCGCGCCGGCGCCTGTTGCCAAAACCCGTCGCTCCGAGCGCTGCCGCGCGCGAGTACCCACGGGGCGGTGTGCCCGGTGCGCATCGGTCGAATAGGCGGCATGCGGTTCATGTCCTGGGAGCGAGGCTGCAGTCGATCAAAACGTGTACGGCAAGCTTACCGTTGACCGCAGGGGCCGCGCAAGCTTTTTTGCCGCGGACGCGAAGCGGCGCGGGCAGAAATGCAACACCGCGTCGCGCTTGCTCCGCTGTCACCCGGCGCAAACCGACTGAGCGCCCCAGGCGGCCAGTTGCGACGGCGAGCGGATTCTGATCACCAACGCGAGCGGCAGCGTGACGCTGTTCAAGGCGGCGGCGAAGGCGCCGGGGACGAAGGTTAAATTTTCTTAGAGGTGGCGGGTCGGCCCCGAAGGTGGCCGGTGGGCGGCGTTGGACTCGCAACCGAAGGCTTGGAGTGTTGCCGCCCGCCCGAGGGAATGGCCGATGCCTCGCGGCCTAGCGCGGCGCCCTTGTCGGCCGGGCACCGCTTCAGAACCGCAGCAGGGTGCCATCGCTTTGCAGCGGTATCCAGAAGTTGATCCCGTCGCTGCACGCGGTGGTCGGCGTCTGCGGGTTACCCGATCCGTCCCGCGGGGCCACGTTGGCAATGAAGCTCAAATCCGCAGCCTTGAATACGGTTACGCTCTTACCACCGTAATTCGCGATCAGAACGCGCTCGCCGTCGAAACTCCCTCCATTGGGGCCGTTCAACTGGTTGCTGGCGTCGCTGGCGATGGTGGTCAGAACCCTGCCCGTACTGGCCTGGACCACGGTGACGGAGTTGTCGGCGTAGTTTGGCACCCAGATATTGGCGCCGTCGAATATGGGGAACCCGGGCTCGGCGCCTACCGTTACGCTCTGCACGATTTCGCCGATTGCATCCACCTGTATCAATGTTCCGGCACCCGTGTCGGTGACCCACATGTACGTACCATCATAGACAATGCCGTACGGCGCGTTGAACCCGGTGGTGACGGTGGACATGCCGCCTCCCCTCGAGGAGATGATCGACACCGAGCCCGGCGGACCCCGGTTCGCGGTCCACACATACAGGCCATCGAAGGCGACGCCGATGGGTTGGTTGCCGATGGGGCCCATTTCGCCGAACGCGCCCGGCGGCTGCGTGGGATCGATCACGTAGAGGAAGCCAGGCGAAACGGCGCTCGCCACGTAGACGTTGCCGTTGGCGACGCGCACGCCCGCGGGCTTGCTAAGCCCGGTCCAAGTACCCAGTACCGTGCCGGTACTGGCCTGCACCTCGACCACGCTATTGCCGATAAAGGTCGACGTCCAGATATTCTCGCCATCGGCGGAGCAGGTGAAAGGCGCGCCGCCGATGGCCGTCTGCACTCCGCCGAAGTCTTGGATCGGCCACCATTGGTCGAGCGCCGCGCGTCGACTCGCGCGGGCGAGCCCCGCATCGAGCGAGCGCTGCAGGAAAGTCGTCATCTGCACGCGGGGGACGGCTTGGTTGGGGCTGAACGTCGTGGGCGACGTACCTTTCGAGACGCCGGTTACATACGCCTCCATGATGCCCGGGCAGAACGCCGCGCCGACCCCGCTGACGTCGGTATACGGAAACGCATACGGCGCGCCGCCGCACATTTCCTGAGCGGGCACCGGCGCGCTGCCCATGAGCCCGGCGAAGGCGAATCCGGCGCCGCAAAGCCAACACTGCGACGCGCGAAGGGAGTGCTGCATGAGGGTCTCCTTGAAAGTGGGATAGGGAACTGCGCGAGCCTGCCCAAACCAGCGCCGCCCCGAGACGGTTCGCGCACGCCGAAACAACCGCCAGCCGCGGCCCAAGCGCGGGGGCGCCCCGCGCCTACCGGGCCGCCAGGAGCGCTTCAGAAGCGCAGCAGCGTGCCATTGGTCTGCAACGGTATCCAGAAGTTGATCCCGTCGCTGCACGCGCTGGTCGGTTTTTGCGCGACACCGACGCTGTCCGTCACCGACTGGTTGACGATCAAGCTCAAATCCGCCGCCTTGAACAAGGTTACGCTCCTGCCACCGTAATTCGCGATCAGCACGCGCTCGCCGTCGAAACTCCCTCCGTTGGGACCGTGCAACCCGTTGCTCGCGTCTCCAGGGATCGTAGCCAGGACGTTGCCCGTACGGGCCTGGACTACCGTAACCGAGTTGTCGTTGTAGTTCGGCACCCAGATATTGGCGCCATCGAACACGGGGAATCCCGGCGCCGCACCGACGGTGACGGTCTGGATGATGTCACCGTACGCGTCGAGCTGGAGCAGCGTCCCGGCACCGGTGTCGGTCACCCACATGGTCGAACCATCGTAGATGATGCCGTAGGGGGCGTTGAACCCCGTAGTGACAGTGTTCACGGAGGACTCCCCGGCCGGGGAGATGATCGATACCGAGCCCGGTGGGCCCAGGTTGGCGGTCCACACATTCTGGCCATCGAAGGCGACGCCGATGGGCTGATTGCCGATGGGACCAATTACGCTAGACACACCCGCTGGCTGCGTGGGATCGATGGCATAGAGGAAGCCGGGCGAGGTGGCCCCCGCGACGTAAACCATGCCTTCGGCAACCCGGACACCCGCGCTCTTGGTCAGATCGGTCCAGGCGCCAAGGGTCGCGCCGGTATTGCCCTGCACCTGAACCACGGTATTGCCGGTAAAGGTCGAGGTCCAGATGGATGCCCCGTCCGAGGCGCAGGTGAACGGCAGGCCCCCGACCGTCGTCGCCTTCCCGTTGCTAGTCGGCCACCATTGATCGAGCGCCCCCCGCCGACTCGCGCGGGCGAGCCCGGCATCGAGCGAGCGCTGCAGGAACGTCGTCATCTGCACGCGGGAGACCAACTGGTTGGGGTTGAACGTCGTGGGCGAGGTCCCTTTGGAGACCCCGGTCCCATACGCCTCCATGATGCCGGGACAGAACGCGGCCCCAACGCCGGTCACGTCGGTGTACGGAAACGGATAGGCCACGCCCCCGCACATTTCCTGAGCGGGCGCCGGCGAACTGCCCAAGACGCCAGCGAACCCAAATCCAGCAACGCAAAGCCAACGCCGGGCGCCGCGAAGGGAGTGCTTGATGATGATCTCCTTGAGAGTGGGACAGGGACCCGGCGACGGTGGCGAAAGCAGCGGCGCGCGAGACGGCTCGGCAACGCCGAAACCACCGGCCGGGGGCGTGGAATCGTGTTAGCGGACACGGCTAGTTCCGGGTCCGGCGCGCCTTGTGGGGCGGCGCCTGCGCCTGCGACGCATGGGGCGGGCGGCGCAGCCAATTCGCCAACTCGGCAAGCGAGCGGAAGACGACGGTCTGATGCGACAGGGTGTCCTCCATGACGCCGGCGATCGCATCGCCGCCTTCGCGTCGATAGATACGAACGATGTAGCTTTCCACGACTAGGTGGTCACGCGGCGCCGCGCGGCCAGGGTCACCACCACGGGCGTTGTGCAGGCCGGATCAAAGTCCATGGCCAGATGCTGCGGCAAACCGGCGCGGATAAGCGCACCCGGCGGTTACCGATGACTTACCGATCGCGTTTTTTTTGGCCGGCCGCAAGCGTGCGGTGTAGCGGGGCCGCGAGCGTTGCACTACGTTGCGGGCTGCCGAATCTTGGACACCAGCGCGAGCGTCGCCGGCGCAGGGGATACCCCGAGCACCACCGACAGGATTTGCCGGCAACTGCGGAAGGTATGCAGTGCCGCGGCCGGCTCGCCCTGCGCCAGCTGGCACCGGATGAGACCCCGATAGAGCTCCTCGGCCAGCTGGTCCTCCGCCAGGCCCCGGCGGTAGATCGCCAATGCCCGGACAAGGTCCCGCCGCACTTCGTGGAAGCGGCCGAGACTCCCCGCGAGCTGCAGGAATTTCTGGTGCAGGCGCTCGCGCGGCCCGATCGACCATGGCGCCGGCTCGTCGTCACCGCCGAGCCGTCCGCGATAGTCCGCGAACAGTCGCTCGGCCAGACCGTTTGCCTCCGGCAGCCCTGGGTGTGCATCCAGCCGCCGTTGGGCTTCGTCGACCCAGTGTTCGAACGCGGCGGCGTCGACCCAGACCAACTCCGCGGCAAGCTGCAGCTTGCCCGCGGTGAGCACCAACGCTTCGTCGATGCCGAGGATCTTGCGCAATCGATGCACGGTGACATCGAGCGAGGTCCTGGCCGATTCGCTGTCGGCCTGCGGCCACAGCCAGGCCGTGATCTGTTGCGCGTCAACGGCCCGGTGCGGCGCCGAGGCGAGCAGTTTGAGGAGCTCAAGGGGCTTCTTCTGCGTCTTGGCGCCGAAGGCAAGCGGCGCGTCGTCGCGCTCGATCTGTAGTGGTCCGAGCAGCCGCACGCGCACCGGCCAGGGCCACGCCGGGGAGTAGGCGTTGGGCGGACGGAGCTTGCGCCGCCGAATCGCGGCCACGATGAAAGGGCGCTCGATGCCGTGCTCCAGAGCTTCCCCCCACACCTGCGAAACCACGCCCGGGATCATGGTCATGTAATTCGACCAGCCGGCTTCCCGCACGGCAGCGAGCAAGGCGCGCAACGGTTCGACACGCCCCGCCGTACCCGCCGCTCCGGCAAGCCATTGTGCAGTTGCGCCGAGAATCTGGAGCACTTGCAGGAACAGTCCCGAGTACTGCGGCGCGTGTTCACTCAGCAACGCGATGGCCTCGTCGCAACGATCGAGGGCGATCAACATCTGCGCCCGACTCGCATGCAGCGACCACCACTCGGAAAGCGGCAGTTGCGCGCGCGTGGCTGCCTCCTCCGCGGACACCAGCGCCGCCAGGCCCGCCGGGTAGTCGCCATGGACGCCGAACTGACTTGCCTGCTGGAAGAAGAAATTGCTGGTCTGCGTGGGCTGTGCCGGGTCGTACTCGGTTTGCAACCTGGCGACCAGCCGTGCGCATTGCTCGTCATCTCCGGTCCCGCGGGCGACCGCGATCAGGGACCAGGTGGCGGCAAAGCGCAGGTTGGGAAGGCCGTGCTCGGTGGCCAGGCGCCACGCGTCCTCGAGCGCAGCTTCGGCCGTGGCATACGGAAACCGCTCCTTGCGATAAGGAAAGCGCCGGCCGCTTACCGCGCCAAACGAAATCAGCCAGTGGCACTTCGCCCAGGGCGTCACGGCTGGATCGGACAGCACTGGCGTCATTGCGCCGACGATCCGCTGGAAGAGCTCCGCCGAGTTGAGCGCCGAGGCGTGCTCCTGTAGAGCGTCCGCCGCCACCAGGCGGTCGTTGACGTCGATCGCGGCCGAATCACCGGCTTCGAGCATCGCCACCGCGGTCTCGACCACCGCGGCGACACTCGCTTCGTTGACGCGATACGTTGCGGTCATGCCCGCCGCGCGCACCACCGCCGTGGCCACCCGCAACCGATCGCTGGCTACCAGAGTCGAGGCGACGGGCGCCGTCTGATCCAGCCGCTCCAGCCAGGTTGCGGTGCCCACGTGCGTGCCCCAGCTCATGTGAATCGCCAGCACCGCCTGCGCGGCCGCGAGGCTCATGGCGGGGCGATCCGCCGCCGCGGCGAAGCCTTGGTACGCCCGCTCCAGGTGGCGACAGGCTGTTGCCGCATCGTCGATCATCGTCGCCACACCCAGCCAATAGTCAAGCCACGGCGATTGGCCAGCGACCCGTTGCGGCATGGCTTGCACGAACCCCAGCAGCGTCGCCCGGCGGCCCTGTTGCAGCAGCGTGCGCGCCCGGTGTTCGAGTTGTTCGGCGACCCGCTCCCACGCCTCGGCAGCGGTGAACAGGACGACGGCAGCTTCGATCTGGCCTGCGGCGAGCACCGCTTCGGCCGCGCGCAGGCGGAAGACGCGCAGCTCGCCGGCGGCGAGGTTTTGCTGCAAACGGGTCAGCAGGAACGCGCGGAAGAGGTCGTGGTACTGATAGCGCGGTGACCGGCCTGCCAGGCGCGTGACAAACAGCTGCCGCTGGCAGAAAGCCTCGAGCAGGTCTTGCGCATCTTGGCGACCGGTCATCGCCACAGCCTCCTCCGGGCTGACCTCGGGTACGAGCGCCGTCACCTGCATGAAGTGGCGTTCGGGGTCGCTCATGCGCTCGAACACCTCGCTGGCAAAGTAATCGAACAACGCCTCCCCGTAGGGCGGCGGGCCTCGGGCGCTGAAGCTCTCGCCCTGCGCCACCTGCTCCGACAGCAGCACCAGGCCGGCAGCCCATCCCTGCGCGCTTCGTTGCGCGGCGCGGCAGATGCTCGCATCAAAACCTTCGCCCAGGCGCGCATGCAGCAAAGCGTCGGCCTCGGCGTCGTCGAAGCGCAGTGCGCGCCCATCGACGCGGGCGAAGCGGTTGTTGGCGCGCAAGGCGGCGTAGGCTCCCGGGATCTCTTCGCGACTGATGCAGGCGATGCGCAAGTCAGGCGGCAATTCCTCGACGGCAATGGCGACGATGTCGGGGAGCAACGTCGCCGCGGCAACATGCAGGTCGTCGAAAGCGAGGATTGACGCGGCGGGCAGCCGCTCATAGTAAGCGCGAAAGAACCGCCGCGCGAAAGGCAGCGGCTGCGGCGCGTATTCGGGCCCGAAAATGGGCAGCGGCTGCTTGCGTTGTCTGCCAGGGAGCGACTGCGCAAGACTGTAGAAGAAGGTCGCCAGATCGAGGTCGCCCGCATCGACGCGGTACCAGACCAGTGGCTTCCCGCGCGCGGCCAGGTAATCGACGAGCGCGGTCGTCTTGCCCGACCCCGCGGGTGCGCCGACCCACACGGCGGAAGACTCGAAAGCGGCATCGAACAAGCGGTACAGGCGTGCGCGCTGCACCATCCGCCCAAGACGCGGTGGCGTCAACTTGGCCAGCGCTCCCCCCATAACGCGGATTATAGGCTTAGCGACAGCTCCGCCTCGTCGCCGTCATTTCGCGTCTGGATATTGGCGTCGACGGACGGCATTGCATAGAACGGTGTCATGGTCTCGCCGGCGACTTGGGGAGCAATCTTGACCATCACCGAAACGCCACCTCAGCAAAACTGCGCAGCTTGCGGCTGTGCAGCTGTTCCGGTCTTTGCTCGCGCAGCAACTCGATCGCGCGCATGCCAATGCGCAAATGCTGATCCACCCGTTCGCGATAGAACTGATTGGCCATCCCGGCCAGTTTGATCTCGCCATGTAGCGGCTTATCGCTCACGCAAAGCAACGTGCCGTAAGGGACGCGAAAGCGCAGGCCATTGGCGGCAATGGTGGCACTTTCCATGTCCAGGGCAATGGCCCGGCTTTGGCTGAAGCGGCGCATCGGCGTGCGCTGGGGCCGCAACTCCCAGTTGCGATTGTCCGTGCTGCCAACGGTTCCCGTGCGCATGATGCGCTTCAATTCATAGCCCATCAGTTGCGTGACATCGGCCACCGCTCCCTCGAGCGCCAGCTGCACTTCGGCCAGCGGCGGAATCGGCACCCACAGCGGGACATCCTCGTCGAGCACATGATCGTCGCGCACGTAACCATGCGCGAGTACGTAATCACCAAGCTGCTGCGTTGTTCGCAGACCCGCGCAATGACCGAGCATGATCCATGCGTGGGGACGCAATACCGCGATATGGTCGGTGATGGTTTTGGCATTGCCGGGTCCGACACCGATATTGACCATCGTGATGCCGGCCCGGTCGCTGCGCACCAGGTGGTACGCCGGCATCTGGGGCAGACGCGACGACGGGGCGCTGCGCCCGACCCCGGGCTCGGTTCCCTCGCCGGCGCGAAGGGTCACCACGTTGCCCGGCTCGACGAACGCCGTGTACGCATGCTCCTCTCGATCCGCCTCTGCCATCATGCGATGCCCGAGACGCACGAACTCGTCGATATAGAACTGGTAGTTGGTGAACAGCACGAAGTTCTGGAAGTGCTCGGGCGCGGTATCGGTGTAGTGGCGCAGCCGGTGCAGCGAATAGTCCACACGCGGCGCGGTGAACAATGCCAGCGGTAGCGGTTCGCCCGATCCTGGCTCGAACGTGCCATTGGCGATGCCATCGTCCATGGCGCCCAGATCGGGCAGGTCGAACAGCTCACGCATCAGAAGGCGTCGCTCGGCGCTCATGGCGCCCTCAAAGTGCTCGTCGTCGGAAAACGCGAAATGGATCGGGATCGGCTGCCGGCTCGTCCCCACCTCGAGCGCGACGTGGTGGCTCGCCAACAGCAGGCGAAATTGCTCGAGGTAATAGGGCGCAAACAGGTCCGGCCGCGTCAACTGGTCTCATAGGTACCCGGCCCGGCCACGAACCCGTAGGCCAGGCGCGAATCCGAGCGCGCGAGCGATTCGGTGCGCACGCGCACGAACGGGTACCACGCGCGCACAGCTTCCCGCAGGTTCTCACCGGCGAGGAAGCGCTCCAGCGCGGCGCGCAAGTGCGCGAGCGCATGGTCGTAGACGCTACGCACCTGCGCCAGCGCCGAGACTGGGTCATCGAGGTGGAGCGGGGCTATGAACGGCGGGGTGAGCATGAGCGGTAGCGCAGTTTATGCCATTCGCGGCACGCGCACGGCCGCCGGCGAGCGTGCGGCTTGCCGGAGGGCCGACCCGGAGAGCGCCGGGATGGGTGTCCCGGCATAATGGAGCATGCTCGTGCACATTGTCGACGGCACCTACGAGTTGTACCGGCATTTCTACGGCCTGCGGCGCTTCACGCAAGGCAAGGACCGGCCGTTCGGCGGCGTGGTCGGCGTCCTGCAGACCGTGCTGCAGATGCTCGAGAAGGGGGCCACGCACCTCGGCGTGGCCACCGATCACATCATCGAGTCGTTTCGCAACCGCCTCTGGGCGGGCTACAAGACGGGCGAGGGCATCGAGCCCGCGCTTTTCGGGCAATTCCACCCGCTGGAAGAAGCGCTTGCCGCGATGGGCGTTGCCGTGTGGCCGATGGTTGAGCTCGAGGCCGACGACGCGCTGGCGTCGGCCGCCCGGATCGCCGCCGAAGACAAGCGCGTACAGAGGGTTTGCATCTGGACCGTCGACAAGGATCTGGCGCAGTGCGTCCGCGGCGAGCGGGTGGTGCAGATGGATCGCCGGGCGAACAAGATGCTCGATGCGCAGGCGGTGCGCGAGAAGTTTGGTGTAGTCCCCGACCTGATCCCCGATTTCCTGGCGCTGGTAGGCGATGCGGCCGATGGGTATCCGGGGATTGCGGGGATCGGGCGGGTCACAGCGGCACAACTCTTAAACCGCTACGGCGCGATCGAAAGCTTTCCGCCCGCGGTACTGGGCGAGCGGCGCGAGCTCGCGCTGCTGTTCAAGAATCTGGCCACGCTGCGGACAGACGCACGGCTGTTCCGGAATGTCGATGCCCTGCGCTGGCGTGGTCCGACTCGCGCCTTTGCCTCGTGGGCGCAGCGCATGCAGGCGCCGGGACTGCTCGAGCGCAGTCTCAAGCTGCAGAAGGCTCTACAGGACGGTGGCAGCGCCGATGGGCCGCGCGTCGCTGCCGTGCACCGCCTGGCGCAGCGCGGCGCGCGCCAGCAGGCGAGTCGAGTCAAGCGTCGGCAGCGGGGAAGTTGAGTGGTCGATCAAAAGCGGGATTTCGGTGCAGCCGAGCACGACCGCGTCGCAGCCCTCGTCTTTCATGCGCATGATGATCCGCTGGAGGTAAGCGCGGGCCTCGGGCTTGAAGACGCCGTAAACCAACTCCTCCATGATGATGCGATTGATTTCCTCGCGCTCGGTAGGGGTTGGGCGTGCAAAGTGCAGCCCGCGCGCGGCAAGCTTCTCGGGATAGATCGTACTTTCGACCAGCCAGCGCGTGCCGGTGATGCCGAGGCGAGCGAACCCGCGCTCGACCGCATGGGTGGCAACGACGTCGGCAATGTGCAGCCAGGGAAGGGGAGAGCGCGGCTGGACGTAAGGTAGCGCCTGATGGATCGTGTTGTCGGGGCAGATAAGAAAATCGGCGCCGGCGCGCGCAAGCTTACGCGCGGAGGAGAACATCAGCTCACCCACGCCGGTCCAGTCACCGCGGTAGATGCACTGCATGTACTCCCCAAGGGCATGCGCGTGCATCGAAACTTCCGGATGACCGTGCGGGCCACAAAGCTCCGCGCCTTCCAGGCAGATCGTCCGATAGCAAAGTGCGGCGCCTTCGGCGGAGCAGGCGACGATACCGATGTGCTCGGGCATGCCCTGATTTTACGGCCCGGGACGCTCTGCGGCTCATCGCGCGCGGGCAAGCGGCGGCGGCGGCGATCGCCGCCGCCTGCATACAACTGCTTGATTCCAAAAACCAAACACTGAGCGCCGCAGCGCGCGGCCCTCGCGCCGCAGCGCAGCGCGTCCGGCTGGCTAGTAGGTCTTATACGGCAGAAACTTGCCGCTCATGACAATGTGCACGCGATCACCCTTGGGGTCCGGCTCCCGTGTCAGGTGCATCGAGAAGTCGATCGCGCTCATGATGCCGTCGCCAAATTCCTCGTGGATGAGCTCCTTGAGCGTCGTCCCGTAGACATGGACCAGCTCGTGGAAGCGATAAATGAGCGGATCGGTCGGCACCGCGGTCGGCACCGATCCCTTGTACGGGGCGCGTTGCAGCCAGAGGATGTCGTCGGCGTCGAGGTCGAAGAGCTTGCCCACCGCCTTGGCCTGTGCCGCGGTCAGCGTCATCTGACCCAGGCACGCCGCGGTCGTCCATTCCTTGCTCTGACCGATTTTTTTGGCAACGTCGGCCCAGCGGATGTTCTTCGCGACCTTGGCCGCGACAATTTTTTCCGTTACCGCTTCTCGAGTCATCGGGATATTCCTCCTGGGTGTAGTGCCGCGGCGCTAGTAGACATCCCGCAGGTAGCGTCCGGAAGCGCCGAGGGTGCGCAGTTCGAGTTGCGCTTTCGCAGCGCTTAAGCCGCCGTGCTCGACGAAGATCCGCTGCAGCGCGGCGTCGACGTCCTTGGCCATGCGTGTGGCGTCGCCGCACACATAGATGTTCGCGCCGTCCTGAATCCACTGCCACAACTCGCTGCCGGCCTCGAGCATGCGATGTTGCACGTATACCTTCTGTTCCTGGTCGCGGGAGAAGCACGTGTCGAGGCGTGACAGCGTGCCATCGTCCAGGAAGGCCGCCAGCTCCTCCCGGTACAGGTAGTCGGATTGGGCGCGCCGGTCGCCGAAGAACAGCCAGGTTCTGCCCGTGTAGGCGTGCGCCTTGCGGTGCCAGAGAAAGGAGCGGAATGGCGCAATGCCGGTGCCGGGTCCGATCATGATCAGTGGCATACCGGGATCGGCCGGCAAGCGGAAGCGCGGGTTGCGGTGCACGTACACCGGCAGCGAATCTTGCGCATCGATCCGGTCGGCCAAAAGGGTGGATACGACGCCGCCCCGCCGGCGACCGTCGCGTGCGTGGCGCAGCACACTGACGGTCAGATGCACCTCCTGCGGGTGGACCGCGAGGCTCGACGCGATCGAATACAGGCGCGGCGCGAGGGGAGGGAACAGGTCGACCAGCGCTTGCGCGTCCGCCATGGCGCGGGGAGCGCGAGCCAGGAGGTCGACCGCGTCGCGGCCAAAGAGAAACGCTTCGAGCGCCGCCGCATGGTCCGGCGCTAAGAGCGATTGCAGCTCGGCGTCACCGGCCAGGGTCGCAAACTTGATGGCGGTCGGGATGCCCAGCTTGGCGATCTCCAGCCGGAAGGATAGCGCTTCGCCGAGCGCCAGCACGCTGCCGCCTATAGTGACCGGGGCGTCCGTGGGCAGCGCACAGAGCGCCAGGATGCGCTCGACGAGTTCGGGCGCATTGCAGGGCCACACGCCCAGTGCGTCGCCCGGCTCGTAGTGCAGGTCCGAGCCGGCGAGCGACAGCACGACGTGCCGTACTTCCTTGTCCGAGCCGCGGCCGGTCAGCCCCTGCTTGCTGCGTAAGACGGCGCTGAAGGGTCGCTCGCGACTCCAGCGCTCTTCCGGCGGGTCATCGGCCGCTTCGGCAACGACCGCGGTGGACGGTGTTGCTTGCGCAGCCGGCGCTTGCTTCAGCAGTTCCGGCCACAGTCTGTCGCGAAAAATCCGGAAGGGTTCGTCGACCGCCGTGTCGGCTTCGACGCGGTCCAGCAGGCGCGTCGCGCCGAGCTCGGCGAAGCGCTCGTCGAGGAGCTTGCCGAAGCCGCAGAACTTGGCGTACGTCCGGTCGCCCAGCGCCAGGACTGCATACTTCAATCCTGCAAGCTTGGGGGCTTGCGCGGCCTCCAGTTGCAGCGCAAAGACCAGCGCCGAATCCGGTGGGTCGCCTTCGCCGTGCGTGCTGGCAATGATCAGTGCATGCTTGAGCTCGGAGAGCGCTTCGAGCGTCAACGAGCCCAACTCCAGGGCCTGCGCGTCGAAGCCTTTCGCCCGCGCTTCCTTGGCGAGCTTCCGGGACAGGCTTTCGGCGCTGCCGGTCTGTGAGGCATAGAGGACCGGGACCTTCAGCCTGGTCGCGAGCGCCGTAGCCGACCGGGTTGCGAGTTGCGTGAGCAGGCCCGCGAAGAAGCCGTTGAGCCACGCGCGCTGCTCGCGCGTGAATGGCGCGTCCTCGGGGAGCAGCGCAATGCGCGGCAGTGCGGAGTGCGGCGCCGACACCGGGGTGCTCATGCGTCGACCGCACCGGCCAGGGCACGCAAGGTCGCTACGTCGTGGCGGCGCGCGAAGGCGACGAAGGTCTCGCCCGCGACGCGCTGCGCGACATAACCGCTCAACAACCGCTGCAGCAGCTGCGGCACGTCCGCGAACGGCACATTCTTGGCGAATTCGCGCCCCAACCCGCGCTCCTGCTCGACGCCACCCCCAACGTAGACGTGGTAGCCGTCGATCGAACCATCGCCCTGGGCAACCTGGGCACCGAGCAAGCCGATGTCAGCGGCGAAGTGCTGGGCACAGGAATTCGGACAGCCGGTCAGGTGGATGTTGATCGGCAGGTCGAGCTTGACGTGCTCGTCAAGATGCCGCATCAGCGCGAGCGCCTGGCTCTTGGTGTCCGTCGCCGAGAAGCGGCAACCGGTATTCCCGGTGCAGGCGACGACACAGCCGGCGATCGCCGAGGCGGTGCATGCAAAGCCGATGGCGCGGAGCGCCATAACGGCTTGCTCCAGAACTTCATGTCGGACGTTGGGAAGAATGATGTTCTGCCACACCGTCGTGCGCAGCTCGCCACTGCCGTGCGCGTCGGCAAGCCTGGCCAGCGCGGTCATTTGTTCGTGGCGCAGGTGCCCGACCGGTATGGCGATGCCGATCGAATGCAGGCCCTC
The DNA here is from genome assembly GCA_963777455.1 of uncultured beta proteobacterium. Lineage (GTDB taxonomy): Bacteria > Pseudomonadota > Gammaproteobacteria > Burkholderiales > Casimicrobiaceae > PALSA-1003. The sequence continues at coordinate 112,601 of CAVZQQ010000001.1, read as the reverse complement.
CTGTTTCTGGGCACGCACGCCGAGATGCCCGTGCTTGTCCACCGGCGCGCGCGGCGTGCAGTTTTCAGGCGGAACGTGGCGTAGCGGGAAGGCCAACTTCTCCTGGGTAAGCGCGAGGAATCGGGCGACCCCGATGCGATCGAGCACGTAGCCCAGCCGCGCCTTCTTGCGGTCGGTTCGATCACCGTGCTCGACGAACACGCGCAGCATGGCCGCCGCAACGGCGACGCATTCCTGCGCACTGACCAGGATGCCGCAATCCTCGGCAAAGCGCAGGTGGCCGGTGATGCCCGCCAGCCACACCCGAAAATAGACTCCGGGCACGATGCCGTCGAGCGCCGCAACCTGCGTGGCGATGAAGCCGATGTCGTTGGTGTCGGCGACGACGCTGACGCGACCCCCGCCGTCGAAGCCGATGTTGAATTTGCGCGGCAAGCCAAACAGGTCGCGATTGTTGGCCAGGTAGCATTGCAGTCCCCGGGCGAGCGGCCGGGTATCGATCAGCTCATCGGGATCGACTCCGGAAAGGGGTGACGACGTGATATTGCGGACGTTATCGGCACCGGACCCGCGCGTTGACAGTCCGACATCGGCCAGGCGCATGAGCAAGTCGATGATCGACTTGGGCGCGATTTCCCGGATCTGGATATTGCCGCGGGTCGTGACATCGCCGTAGCCGCCGCCGAGCTCACGGGCGATCGCTGCCAGCGCCCGCATCTGGGTGCTGGTCAGGACATTGCCCGGCATGCGCACCCGCACCATGAAAGCAGCCTGCGCCGGCGCGACGTAGAACAAGCCGTGGAACTTGAAGCGGTAGATGTCGCCGCCCTCGGGCGCCTTGTTGGCGTTGGCGTGCGCCAGCATCTTGTCCCAGATGTCGAGCGGGTTCTGCTCCCGCTTCAGCCGCTCCTCATTGGTGATTTCATCAAGATCGAAGCCGAACCACTTGGTTGGCGCCGCCAAATTCTGCGACCCGTCGCCAGGGGACGCGGTCAGCTGTCCCTGCCCATTCTGACCGACAAACGGCAGCGCGTTAGCGGCGGCGAGGCCCGCCGTGAATCCCTGCAGGTACTCCTTCTGTTCGAGCCTCAGGGTCGCGTCGCCGGGCAACGCTTCGGGCGCATTCACGGGAGACTGCCGTACCTCAGGACGTGGTCTGGGCGGGTTCGATGACGGGGCGCGCTTTGGCCTCCCGCACGCGGTACGTCGCGTACAGCGCCAGGCCGGTCAGCACAAATCCGCCAACCAAATTGCCCAACGTAACGGGAATCTGATTCCACACCCACCAATCGACCGACGTCGTCTTCGCGCCGAGCAACATACCGGCCGGAATGAGAAACATGTTGACCACGGCATGCTCGTACCCGTGGGCGAAGAAAATAGTGATCGGCAGCCATGCGGCAACGATCTTGGACACGGTCGAAGTAGAAACCATGCCCATGACCACACCCATGCACACCATCCAGTTGCAGAGCACGGCTTTGGCGAAGGCCGTCGCCCAACCGGCGCCGCCGTGGGCCGCATAGGCGAGCGTCTTGGATTCGGTGAGGGCAACGATCCGGTCGGCCACCGGTCCACCGGGCGTTTCGCCGAACATGGTGAGCACGCCCCAGAGCAGGACCGCGTAGATGAGGCTGCCCGCCAGATTGCCCACGAAGACCCACCCCCAGTTGCGCATCGTTTCGCCCCAGCCGATGGCCCCATCCATCTGCGCCATCGGAAGCAACGCGAAACTGCCGGTGACCAGTTCCAGTCCCAGCAGCACGATCATCACGAACCCGACCGGGAAGATGAGGGCGCCGACGACCAGGGTATTGGTCTGGACCGCGGCGATGATGGCCAGGCTCGTCGCGATGCCCAGAATCCCACCCGAGAGCGCGCCCCGGATCAAAAGGTCACGCACCGGCAATGCTGCCTTGCGCGTTCCAGCGTCGATCATGGATGCAACGACATCTGCCGGCTTAACGTAGTCCATGGAGCCTTTCCTCGCGATGGGTTGACGGCGGGCGTGGATGGGCGCAGCGCGCGGGCACCGGGCTTCGGCCGCAAGCTTCTGCGCGTTGGAGTGGCGCGCCGACTTCTATGCGGCCATGCGGCATCTCGAGGCCAGCGGGGTAACCAGAATCCTCAACATGGCGCGCCACATCGGCTGCATTCGCAAAACGCGTACCACTCTGGCTGGCAAACGTATCATCATGATTATTTGTGATTATTCATATCGCGACGCCGAGGTGAGGCGGCTCGCCGGCACCTGCTTGGGGCGCATCGCGGTGCGAAATGGTGCGCCGCGGCAAAGGTCGACCGCGCGCCGCCGTGGCAGAATGGCTCCGCTCACCCCGGGAAGCCTGTTGATGAAAGGCAAGACGGTTGCCGTTCTGGAAAGTCGCATGCGGGACCAGGTTGCCGACCTGATCCGCAAGTTGGGTGGCACCCCGTTCGTGGCACCGGCGCTGGCCGAAATTCCGGACGTCGACGCCACCCATATCGAGCAGTTGATCGACGGCTGGCAATCCGCGCCGCCAGACATCTTCATTTTTCAGACGGGCGTCGGAACGCGCGCGTTGTTCACGGCGACCGATCGGCTGGGACTCACCGAAACCTTGCTGCGGTTCCTCGAGATGGCCCAGGTCGTCGTGCGCGGCCCGAAGCCCACCGCGGCGCTGCGTTCGCGGAAGGTACGCATCGACATCTCCGCCGACGACCCCTTCACCACGCACGAGGTGCTTGCCAAGCTGGCGGATCGCCTGTCGCCGGGCAAGCGCGTGGCGGTGCAGCGCTACGGCGAGACCAATCGTGAGTTGCAGCTGGCGCTGGCGGCGAAGGGTACGGAGATCATCGAGATCACGACTTACCGGTGGGGACTGCCGGATGACTTAGCGCCGCTGCAGCGGCTGATCGACGCGCTGGAGCAGGACGCGATCAACCTCGTGGCGTTTACCAGCGCCTCGCAGGTTGTGCATCTGTTCGCCGTCGCCGAGCAGGGTGGCAAGGAAGCCTCGTTGCGACGGAGCCTGGGGCGGACGCTGGTCGCTTCGATCGGCCCGGTATGCAGCAGCGCGCTGCGGCAACGGGCGGTCCGGGTCGATATCGAAGCGCGGCCGCCCAAACTTGGGCCCTTCATCGACGCCATCAACGCCGCGCTGACCGACTCGGGTCCTAGCGCCCGATCCTGACGCCAGGCGGAAAAATCCGCGTTGGCCGGCGGCGCAGTTAGAACGCGAAGGCGTAGACGTGCTGGTCGCCGGCTACGTACAGACGGTTGCCCACGGCGATGAGCGTCTGGAACCGACGCACCTCGGTCATCGCCTCGGCCGCCCCTCCGCCGGCGAAGAGCACGGCGCCGCTATCGCCGCGAAAGCCGTGCAAGCGATTGTCACCTTCGGCCCCGACCGTCCAGACGATGGGGTTGGCCTTGCCATCGGTCGTGGTGACGATCGGCGCTCCCCGCCCGTTCTGCGTGGCGCACCAGGCCGTGCTTATGCGCGGCGGCGTGCCCGCGGCAATGCGCAGAGCCGTGAGGTCGCCATGGGTTCCGCCCGGGCAATTGACGCCGGCACCGGCAAAGGCGACGAACACCTCGTTGCCCGCGGCGAAAGATGCGGGCGCCGTGCGGATCGGATCGGACGACACCTTTTTCATCACCGCATTGCCACCGATCCCGCCCAGATTCTGGCGGTTGAGCAAATAGGCATTGCCGTCCTTGCCGAGTGCCAGAACGAGCTCCGATGGCGTTGCCCCCGGCAGGGTCATCAGGAGCGCATTGGTCCCGCCGAGATCGGCATCGATGGAGTCGAGTTCGTGCCAATTGGAAGGGGCAAAGAAATCCTCCGGCTTGCGCGAAAAGGCAGCGTCCGGACCGAGGCGAATCACGGCCTCACCGTCAGCCCAGGTGCGCGTCCCGATCGTGTTGCCGGTGACCACGTACACCGACCGCCCGTCCGCGGCGAGGCCGCCGGGCGCCCACGCGCCCCCGCCGCGGGCGCGGGTGGCAAAGCTGTGCACCGCGTGGGGCGCGCGCAGTGCGACGGCGAGCACACGGCCTCGATAGTCTCCGCAATCACCGAAGTGTCCGCCGTAAGGCACGTAGACGGTCTCGCCAACGATAGTCAGCGCACCGCGCTGATTCTGGACCGCGGAATCGAAGGTCTCGCCGCTTGCCTTAAGAGCGGTTGCGACGTCGATCGGCCAGCCGGGCAACACCGATCCGTCCTTGAGGGAGAGCGCGAACAGCGAATGCTTCGGGGCGCCCGACGCTGCATCCTTGAGCATCGCGTCGAGGTAGACCGTCTGCGTGCGTTCGTCGATGACCGGGGTGCCGGTTATGCCAAGCGGACTGATATTGCCGCAGGGGAGCGACGACCGGAGGACCGGAGAACCCAGCGGCGTTTTCCAGGCGGTTACGCCCGTTTCCGCATCGAGCGCGTAGACGAGGTTCTGTTCGGTGGCGACCAGCAGCAGAGCCTTGGCGCCGCCCGGAGGGTGCCAGTAGAGCGGCTGGGCATAAACCGATCCGGACACATCGGCGTTGAAGTTCGGATCGCGGTGCACGTTGCGGGCCCGATCCCAGGTCAGCGACGGCACGATGAACATCCCGGTGCGGGCCGCGTTCTGGTGGTGTTCCAGAACTTGCGGTGCACTCTTGTCGGCATCGCCCGCGGCCGCCGCGTGGCCGTGCGGGTCGGCGAAAAACCACGCCAGCACGACGAGGGGACTTACCCGGATTGCGCGGCGGGCGCCCGCTTGCAAGGCGCGGATTGCTTTGTCCATGCGCATGGTAACCATCGTGTTGCCCTCCGACATGCTCTAGCCCGTCTTCTGGGCGCGATCCGCGCCACTCGAATGCTGCACCTGCGGCCGCGTCGCCAGCGCCTGATCGATGGTGGCCAGCGCCTCGCGCAATTCCTCACCTTCCAGCGGCAGTCGCGGCGGCCGCACGCGCTCGCTGCCCATGCCGACGCGCTGCTGCACCAACTTGATGAGCTGGACGAACTTTACGACCGTGTCCATGCGCAGCAGGGGCAGAAACCACCGGTAGAGCGCAAATGCCTCGGCACTGCGCCCTTCGCGTGCCAAGCGATAGAGCGCCACCGATTCGGCGGGAAACGCATTGACAAGTCCCGCCACCCACCCCACCGCGCCGGCAGCGACCGCTTCGACGAGGGCGTCATCGACACCGACCAGGATCTGGATGCGCGTACCCAGGGCGCGGATGGCCATTACTCGCCGCAGGTCGGCACTGGATTCCTTGACGGCCTGCAGATTGGGAAGTTCCTCGGCGAGCTCGACAATTTGCGGCGGCAGGAAGTCGGTTTTGTAGGCGATCGGGTTGTTGTAGAGCATGCAGGGAAGGTCAGTCGCGGTGACGACCGCGCGCACGTGTTCCTTCATTTCACGCCAATCGGTGCTGTAGACGTAGGGCGGCAGCACCATCAACGCGCTGCAGCCGATCGCTCGCGCGTCCCGCGCGAGCCGCACCGCCTCGACGGTGGACAGGGCCGCAATGCCGGCGATGACCGGCACCCGGTCGCCCACTGCCTTGATGCAGGTCTCCATGACCTGGCGCTTCTCGGCGGGGTCCAGCGTAGCGGCTTCGCCGAGCGAGCCGAGCGGAATGAGAGCAACGCAACCTTTTTCGATGAGCCAGCGCGCATGCGTGGCCAAGAAACCCGCATCGACGCTGAGGTCGGCGTTGAACGGGGTTGTGATCGCCGGCAGGACACCACTCCAGTTCACTTGCATCGCGGGCTCCTCGAGCTCACACCAGGCGCTGCGCGATAGTGTGGATTCACGCGCGCCCCTGGATGCCCCAGCACAGCGGATCCGCTTCATCGAAGATCAGCGTTGCTTCGCCCGTGACGTAGGCCGACCCCGTGATGTGAGGCAGCACCCGGTCGCGCTGGTTCTCGTCGACGCTGAAAGAAGCCTCGAACACGGTGCCGATCACGCTTTCCTGCCGCCAGATGGCGCCGGGCTGCAACTTGCCCTCTGCATGCAGGCAGGCGAGCTTGGCGCTGGTACCGGTGCCGCAAGGGGAGCGATCGTAGGTCTTGTTGGGGCAGAGCACGAAATTGCGGCCGTCCAGCGTGGGCGCCGATGCCGGGCCGAACACTTCGATGTGGTCGATCTCTCTGGCGTGCGCGCCCTGAACGGCTTTCGCGGTCAGCGCCTTCCGCACTTTCCAGGAGAAGTCGGAGAGCACGGCGGTGTTGTCGGGTTCCACGGCAAGCCCGGGCGACTCGACGAGGAAGAACCAGTTGCCGCCCCAGGCGACATCCCCGGTGACGAGGCCGTAACCCGGAACTTCGAGCATTATCTTATCCGCCCAGCGATAGCTGGGTACGTTGTTCACCGTGACTCGGGCGTGATCATGCAACTCGATTGTGACCACGCCCACCGGGGTTTCAATGCGATGCGATCCGGGACCGATCCTTCCCAGGTGGGCAAGGGTGACCGCGAGGCCCATCGTTCCGTGGCCGCACATCCCGATGCAGCCGGCGTTGTTGAAGAAGATAACACCCGCCGTACAGCTTGCATCGGCGGGCTCGCACAGGAGCGCGCCGACGACGGCCTCCGCTCCCCTGGGCTCGTTGACGATGCCCGCGCGGTAATGATCGTACTGCGCCCGAAAACGCTCGAGGCGCTCCGCGAGGCTGCCACCGCCGAGCTCCGGGCCTCCTTCGATGACGACCCGCGTGGGCTCGCCGGCGGTGTGAGAATCCACGACCCGTGCGCGCTTGACGCTCATCCCCACTCCTTGCCTTGTCGTTGTGCCGTCAACCGCAACGCCACGGGCCGGAAGGCCGCTGCCGCGTTCACTCGTTCCCCCGCCGCGGTGGCCGCAGCAATGCGCTTGCCGCCAAGCCAGCGCCAAGCCTCGTTCCCGCCCTTATAATCAATTATCTCCATTTGTACCACTAGCCCTGTGCGAGACCGATGAGCAAGCGCAAGGCCGTCGTCCTGCTGAGCGGCGGTCTGGACTCGACCACGGTCTTGGCCATGGCCCTAAGCGAGGGCTTCGCGGCGTATGCGATGAGCTTTCGCTACGGGCAGCGACACGTCGTCGAGCTCGACTGCGCGGCGCAGGTCGCCACGCACCTGGGGGTTGCGCGCCACATCGTCGTGGATGTCGATCTGCGTGCGTTCGGTGGCTCGGCGCTCACGGCCGACATCGACGTTCCCAAGGACCGATCCCCGGGCGCCATGACGCGCGGGATTCCCAGCACCTACGTGCCGGCCCGCAACACCATCTTCCTCAGTTTCGCGCTTGCCTGGGCGGAGGTTTTGGGCTCGAGCGATATTTTCGTCGGGGTCAATGCACTGGATTACTCGGGCTACCCCGATTGCCGGCCCGAGTACATCGCCGCCTACGAGCGCATGGCCAATCTGGCGACCAAGGCCGGAGTGGAAGGCACACAGCAGCTCACGCTCCATGCGCCCCTGAGCAAGTTCACCAAGGCCGACATCGTCAAGGCCGGCTTGGCGCTGGGAGTCGACTTCGCGATCACCAGCAGCTGCTACGACCCGGGACCCGACGGGGAGCCTTGCCGGCGCTGCGATGCGTGCCTGTTGCGCGCCAAGGGATTCACCGAAGCGGGCGTGTCCGATCCGCTGCTCGCCCGGTTCTCCCGGGCCTGATCGACCCCGACAACAGTTGCGCGTGGCCGCGCCACGCACCGGCGAGCTATCGCCAGCCGGCGATGCGACGCGTGAGTAGCGCGCGCAATGCGCTGACGGCTTCGGTCGCCGCGGCCGGTACCTCCGCGCGCCTGCTCGCGCCTGCCGTTTGGATACGGCGGGGCCCAGGATCGGCAGTGCGCATAAGGATCACGCGCGCCTCCAGCCCGGGATGATTGTCGCGGAGCTCCAGCTTGCCCGCGTGCAAGCGAGCGACCGCGGCGACCAGGCTCAATCCAAGACCCACGCCGGGGGTGCCGCGGCTCGCGTCGCCGCGGTAGAAGCGCTCGGTGACCTTCGCCTTCTCGCCATCCGGGATGCCTGGCCCGCGATCCGAGACCGCGATCGCCACGCTCTCGTCGCCCGTTCGCGTCGCAATCGCGATCGTGCCGCCCTTCGGCCCGTGCTTCAAGGCGTTGTCGACCAGGTTGGCGAGCGCCTGCGTAAGTAGCAACGGGTCGCCCGCGACCATCGGTACGCCGGCGGACTCGAGGGTGATGTTGATCCCTTTCAATTCTGCGACGGGCTGATAGAACTCGGCAACGTCGCTTGCCACCTTGGCCACGTCGACCGGCACGAAACCCGAGCGGCGCGCTCCGGTATCGATCTCCGCCAGGCGCAGCAAGGCGTTGAAGATGCCGATCACCCGGTCGACGTCGGCGACCGCCGCTTCGATTTCCACGAACGTGCGCGCGGCATCGGGACGCGCCACCAGCAGCTCTTCGAGGCGCGAGCGAAGCTCCGCGAGCGGCGTGCGCAGGTCGTGCGCGATGGCATTGGACACGTTGCGTACACCATGCACGAGCTGCTCGATCTGATCGAGCATGCGATTGACGGTCTGCGTCAGCAACGCGAGTTCATCCGATCCGCCCGGCGCCGCCAGGCGGCGGGATAAATCGCCAGCGACGATGGCACAGGTCGTTTGCCGGATGCTGTGTATCTCCGACAGCAGCGCGCGCCGGATCAGCAGGCCGCTGGCGACGCCGGCCACCAGGAGGATTCCCGCGGCGCCCGCCAGGCCATACAAGAAAAGTGCTTCCAGAGGGCGAAACCGCGCGTTATCTTTCCCGACCAGGAGCGTGTACCCGCCGGGCAACGCCGTACGCATGAGCAGCGCCCGGATCGGCCGCTGGCCCTCGGAAATCGTCACCCGGTGCACGCCGGGCGAATCCGGCGCTTCCGGCGGCCACGCCTCAAGATTGCCGGCGAGTCGCGACCGCGACGGATCGGTGAACAGGATTAGGCTGTTGGCGACCTGCTGGCTCTTCACGCGCGCATTGATCACCGCGGCGAGCACGTCAGCGCCCTGGTTTTCGAAGATGTCCGTCAGGCTCTGCGCATCCTCCCGCAACAATTCGGTCCGCACCTCCTGGACGTTCTGCCGCCAGGCGTACCACAGCGGCGCCGCGAACAGGCCGAGCACGGCAATGCTCACGGCAATGTAGCCGAGCGCGAGTCGGAACGCAGACGATCGCAGGTACCTAGCCATCTGCCGTCAGCATGTAGCCGGCATTGCGGATCGTCTTCAACAGCGGCCGCTCCGCCCCGGCATCGATCTTCTGGCGCAGCTTGCTGACGTGCACGTCGACGACGTTCGTCTGCGGGTCAAAGTGATAGTCCCAGACGTTCTCGAGCAGCATCGTCCGCGTGACGACCTGATTGGCGTGGCGCATGAGGTATTCGAGCAGTTTGAACTCGCGCGGCTGCAGCGTGACGCTTCGGCCGGCGCGGGTCACCTTGCGCGAGAGAAGATCCATGGTCAGATCGTCGACGACCAGCGTGGTCTCGGAGCTCGCACCCTGTGACCGCCTTGCGAGTGCGTCCAGGCGTGCGAGCAACTCACCAACGGCGAAGGGCTTGGTGAGGTAATCATCGGCGCCGCTCTGCAGGCCGCGGATGCGTTCGTCGACGTCGGAGAGCGCGCTCAGGATAAGGACTGGCGTCCGGCTGCCGGTCTTGCGCAACGCTGCGATGATTCCGAGCCCGTCGATGTCGCCAGGCAGCATGCGGTCCATGACGATCGCGTCGTAGGCTTCGCCAGCGGCGAGGAACATGCCGTCGCGCCCGTTATCGGCGTGATCGATCGTGTGTCCCGCTTCGCTCAGGCCCTTCCTGACGAAGTTCGAGACCCGTTCGTTGTCTTCGACCAGCAAGACCTTCATTGCCCCATCACCCTCGGGCGCGCACAAGGCGATCACCGCGGCCGCATGGCGTCCCATTGGTACGACAAGCCATACGGGGCCAAGTTCCGGGGTTGTCACCGAGGGATTCGCTCCCCCGGTGACTACACGTGCGTTAACGCGCGCTGTTGCCCTGGACGGACGCCAAGTTCGCGCTGTCCTGGTCAAGTCGCACATTCGCCGCGGTCCGCTCGGCAGCGGCTCGTTCTGCCGCGGCCAACGCTGGGGGACGCAGGCTGGCGCTTTGCCATGCAGGTCCTTCCGACGACAACGCCTGGAACTCCGGCTCCGTCAACCCGTGGGGGTGTTCTGCCTTGAACGAAGGATCGGCGGAGGCAGTGCTGATCACGGTGGGGCTCAGATGGAACATCTCGCCCCACGCACCCCATCTCGATTGCATTTCACGCACCGACAGCCCATTCGGATGGTCCTCGCGCCACGTCGAAGGCGCATTGTCGTAGGCCGGTCCGTGTTGCTGCGGCAGGTTCCCATCGTTGAAGTAGGCGTACGAGTCGCCGATAAACGGGTTCAGGCTGCTATCGTCGGCGCGTGCCAAGCCGATAGAGGCCGCGGCGAGCGCGACGGCCAGGACAATCTTCTTAATCGATCTATGCATATTGCCGGTCATGACGATTCCTTTCGTATTGGGTCATAAGGCGGAGCGCATCGGTTCGGTACTCGCGCCTGCGGACAATATGCGGGTGGAGAGGTTGACCGCGGATGGTCGGATTATTAAGCGCAGTTAATCTGCCTGCGGCGATCGGGCGGAACCTTCGGAAAATCAGCATCGGCAAAGAACCAACTTCGAGGCCGCCTTGGCGCCGGAGTTGCAACGACAAATGTCACGTGCCAGTTTCGCGACGGCAACGGCAAGGACCCGCAGACGACGCCGGCGGCGGCAAACCTCGGCACTCCCGACATGAACGATCTCGCAGCGTATTTTGCCGCCAGAAGGGGGCGCCGCCGCGCACCATACCGACCCGGCCAACGCTGCGACTGCGCCGACCCTGGCTCAGCAATTCAACCGCGTGCAATGCACGCGCCTCGAAGCGTCGGATCCCGCAGGGCAATGCCCTAACCGCCGGGTGGTCTGGGTCCGCAGCTACTGCGTGACTGGCGCCGACCGTTGCGCAAAAAACGCGACGATCAAGCCGAACAGCAACATGGCGAACAGGTTTTCCACACCCTTTTCGATGCTGAAGTGCGGCCACCGTGCCCACGCGGAGAGCGGCACGACAACATAGTTCATGACGAAGAAGATGACCACGCCGTAGACAAGGCCCCCGGCAATCCAGCGCCGTCGCAGGATCGGCAGCCAACCGCACGCCGCGACGTAGACCGCGGCAATGCAAAGGGACATGGCCCACTGCAGGCCGAGGCCGAGCAGTTCGACCGATGCACCTCCGGCGAGGGCGGCTTTGCCGAGCAGCCCGCCGGCGATGAAATGCAGAATGAGCAGCGGACTGACGAGATTGATCAGTGCCGCGGCGCCGATGTCGAGCGTGCCGGCGATGCATCCGCCAAGCAGGATGGCGCTCAGCCCGCTCCTGAATCCAGGTCGCGTCGTCGGAACCAAGGCCGGCAGTCGGGTCGAGTGAAAGCGGTGCCCAGGATCCTGAGCGCTTGAACCAGAGTGGTCAGTCGCCGGGTGCCGGTTGCGGGGCGGTCGCCGGCGGCGGATGTGCGGAGCGCCGATTAAGCCAGTTGTTGGCCCGATCGAGGTAGAGATAGACCACCGGCGTGGTAAACAGCGTCAGCACCTGCGAGAGCACCAGACCACCCACCATCGCAAAGCCCAGCGGCCGCCGCAACTCGGAACCCGTGCCGTGACCGAGCATCAGCGGCAGCCCGGCCAGGATTGCGCACATGGTCGTCATCATGATGGGGCGGAAACGCAGCATGCAGGCCTCAAAAATCGATTCTTCCGGCGCCAGGCCGCGCTCGCGCTCGGCCGTGAGCGCAAAGTCGACCATCATGATGCCGTTCTTCTTGACGATGCCGATCAGCAGGACGATGCCGATCAAGGCAATCACGCTGAAATCGTAGCCGAAGACCATGAGGATAAGCAGCGCGCCGACACCCGCGGAGGGCAGAGTCGAGAGAATGGTCAACGGATGGATGTAGCTCTCGTAGAGCAGACCCAGGACGATGTATACCGCGATCAGCGCCGCGGCAATCAGGTAGGGTTGGCTCGCCAGCGAGGACTTGAACGCCTGGGCCGTGCCCTGGAAGCTGCCGCTAAGCGCGGCCGGCGCCCCGATGCTGAGCATCGTCGCCTGGATCGCGTCGACCGCGTCGCCCAGCGCCGCCCCTGGCGCCAGGTTGAAGGAAATCGTGATCGCCGGGAACTGTCCCTGGTGGCTTGACCGACAGGTAATTGGTGCCGGTGTTGTCCATCTTGGCGAACGTGGACACCGGAATCTGTTTGTTGAGCGTGGGCGAGGTCACGTAGATCTTGTCGAGCAGGCTCGGGTCCTGCTGCAGCTTCGGGCGTGACCTCGAGCACGACGTGATAGGCGTTGAGTTGCGTGAAGTACTGCTGGACCTGGCGCTGGCCGATCGCGTCGTAGATCGTCGCATCGATCATCGCCGGCGAGATGCCGTAGCTCGAAGCCTTGTCGCGGTCGATGGTGAGGTTGAGTGCGGCAGCGGCTGGTCTGCTGGTCCGACACCACGTCGGCCAGTTGCGGCAGCGCGCGCAGACGTTCGAGGATGCGCGGCGCCCAGGCGCTGAGCTCCGCGATGTCCGCGTCGGTCAGCGTGTACTGGTACTGGGTGCGCGCAAGACGGCCGCCGACGTTGATGTCCTGGGCAGCCTGCAGATAGAGGTTGATGCCCTCCACAGACGCCAGCTTGCTGCCGCAGCCGCGCGGATCACCTCGTCGGCGCTTGCCGTGCGGCCGGACTCTTTCGACTTCAGCGTGATGAAGAAGAAGCTGTTGTTGAAGCTCGTGTTGCCGAGATTGAAGCCGACGCTCTCGATCGCCGGATCCTGGCGCGCGATGTCGGCGATGGCCGTTATCCGCTCGCTCATCGCCTTGAAGGAGATGTCCTGACGCCGCCTCGGCGATGCCGAACATGAAGCCGGTATCCTGCTGGGGGAAGAAGCCCTTCGGGATCACGATATAGAGCACCACGGTCGTGGCCAGCGTCAGCGACGAACACCAGCAGGGTGAGCGGCTGATGCCGAAGCACCACGCGCAGCGAGCGCTCATACCAGTCGTGAAATGCCTCGAAGCCGTGTTCGAAGAGCCATGAACAGGCGCCCGTGCTGGCGCTTGGCGTCGTGCGCCTTGAGGAAGCGCGAGCACAGCATCGGCGTAACCGTGAGCGAGACGAACACCGACACGGCGATGGCCACGGTAACCGTGAGGGCAAACTCGCGGAACACCCGGCCGACGATGCCGCCCATCAGCAGCAGCGGGATGAACACGGCCACCAGCGAAACCGAGATCGAGATGATGGTGAAGCCGATCTCCCGCGCGCCCTGCAGCGCGGCCTCGAGCGGCGGCACGCCTTTTTCGAGATGGCGGTAGATGTTCTCGAGCATGACGATGGCGTCGTCGACCACGAACCCGGTGGAAATCGTCAGGGCCATCAGCGACAGGTTGTCCAGGCTGAAGCCCGCGAGGTACATCACCGCCGCAGTCCCGAGGATCGCCAGTGGCACCGTGACGCCCGGGATGACCGTGGCCGGGACGTCGCGCAGAAACACGAAGATCACGGCGATCACGAGCAACGCCAGTCAGGATCAGCGTGAACTCCACGTCGTTCACCGAGGCACGTATGGTCTGCGTGCGATCGGACATGATGCTTGACCTGGATCGCCGGCGGGATCGACAGCTGCAGCTTGGGCAGCGCCTCCTTGATCCGGTCGACGGTTCCGATCACGTTCGCGCCGGGCAGCTTCCGGATCACGAGAATGATGGCGCGGCGTATGGCCGAGGTCGAAGTCGGGCGCGCGCGCCGGCGCCCGCGTACGCCCAGGCGGCGAGTTTGGTGTTCTCCGGACCGTCGACCGCCAGCCCGATATCGCGCACCCGGACCGGCGCGCCGTTGTGTACGCGACGATGACGTCGTTCCAGGCTTCGCCGAGAGGATCTGGTCGTTGTCGTAGACGGTGACGCTTTGCTTGCTGCCGTCGAAGGTGCCCTTCGGCGCGTTGGCCGTCGCCGCGGCGACCTGCGGCCGGATGTCCTCGAGGCCGAGCCCCAATGCCGAGATCTTGCCCGGATCGACCTGGATGCGCACCGCAGGTTTCTGCTGGCCGTTGATGTCGACCTGCCCGACGCCCCGGATCTGCGATATCTGCTGCGCCAACACCGTGTCCGCGTAGTCCGACACCACCGTCAGCGGCAGCGTGTCGGAGGTCGCCGCGATGAGCATGATCGGACGGTCAGCCGGATTCAATTTGCGGTAGGTCGGCGGGCTCGGCAGGTCAGCTCGGCAACTGGCCACTCGCGGCGTTGATGGCCGTCAACACGTCGAGCGCGGCGGCGTCGATGTTGCGCTCGAGGTCGAACTGTAGCGTGATCTGGGTCGAGCCGAGATAGCTCGTTGATGTCATCTCGGTCAAGCCGGAGATAAGCGAGAACTGGCGCTCGAGTGGCTGGGCCACGCTGGAGGCCATGATGTCGGGGCTCGCTCCCGGGTAGGTGGACGACACCTGAATGGTCGGGAAGTCGACCTGGGGCAGCGGCGCCACCGGAAGAAAGGGCCAGGACCCGATGCCGACGAGCAGGATCGCTGCGGCCAGCAGCGAGGTGCCGATCGGACGCTGGATGAAACCGGCCGAGATATTCATCAGCCGCCGGTGCGCTGCGCGGCCGGAGCCGGCTTGGCTTGCTCAGCCTCCACGATCTTGGCGCCGGGCTTCAGCTTGTACTGTCCTCCGACCACCACGCGCGTGCCCGGGTGTGATGCCCTCGGCGATGATCGCCTTGCCGTCCTGCGTCTGCTCGACGCGTATCGGCTGAACCGTGGCGACGTTGCCGGCCTTGACGACGTAGGCGTAGAGCCCATCCTGTCCGCGCTGCACCGCCGACTCCGGCACCGTCGTTGCGTTACGGCGGGTGCCCAGCACCAGCCGGGCATTGACGTACTGGCCCGGCCAGAGCGTAAGCGACGGGTTCGGGAACAGTGCCTTCAACTGCACCGTGCCGGTGGTGGTGTCGATCTGGTTGTTGACCAGCAGCAGGCGGCCCGCGCCGAGCGCGGTGCCGTCCTCGCGCGCGAGGGCTTGAACCGGCAGCGACGCCGCGCCGGCCGCCTGGATTGCCTTGTTGATCCGCGGTACGTGTTCCTCCGGCAGCGTGAAGAGCACCGCGATCGGGTCGATCTGGTTGATCACCACCAACCCGGTCGTGTCGGTGGCGTGGACGATGTTGCCGACATCGACCAGGCGCAAACCGGCGCGGCCGGTTACCGGGGAACGGATGGTCGTGTAGGCAAGCTGAACCTTGGCGTTGTCGATCTGCGCCTGATCGGACAGCACACTGGCCTTGAGCTGGTCGACGGTCGAGACCTGCGTGTCGAGCGTCTGCTGCTGGATCGAATCTTGCGCGAAAAGCGTCTTGTAGCGCTCCAGATCCTTGCGCGCGTTAGCCAGTGTCGCCTCATCCTTGGCTTTTTGCGCCACGGCTCCGTCGAGCATCGCCTGGTAGGGCGCCGGATCGATCTGGGCGAGCAGCGCACCCTGCTTCACATTCTGGCCTTCGGTAAAGGCGACCTTTTGCAGCTGGCCATCGACGCGAACCTTTACCGTCACCGACTGCGCTGCCTGTACGGTGCCGATGCCGGTGAGGAAGATCGGGATGTCCTCCTTGGCGGCGGTTGCCGTGATGACCGGAATGCCGGCCGGCGGCGCCGCCGCCTTGTCCGCGGCGTCCGCCTGATGCAGCATGGTGCGCACCAAAACGATACCCACCACGACGACAATGACCACTGCCGCGAACAGGAACTTCTGCCGCTGCGCGAACGCTTTCATGGCCGATGGCCGCGATGCGGGCGCCGCAGTTCAGCCGGCCCATGCGGCGCGGCGCGGGTGCGGAACGCTAGAGCGGGATAAACCCCATGCGCGAGGTCGAAGGGGATGAATCTGAGGGCCTTGCGACGCAACACAAATCCTTCCGGAGGGCGGCGACCAGCAACCAGACGGGAATTTTACCGCCATCTGGGTCTATGCGTGGCCCCTGCGCGCCCTATTCGACGGGCGACCACGCATCGATTCCGGTGCGAAGCCGAGTCAGGGAGGCAATTGGAGCTTGATCATGCGGGATCGTTCGGGGTGACGCCGACGCGCAACATTCGGTTACAACTGCCCGGGCCATCGCGAAGACCAGGGGCGGTTGCGGAAATTAGGCTGCGGGCGCTGCCTGTACTCGCTCCCAGGTTGCGACCGGACCCTGGACGATCTCGAACAGCGGATGTGCCATCGGCAGGGGGAGTGCGCGCTGCAGACGATGGACGGCGGGGCTGCGCCGGCGCAATTTGTCCTGCAGCCAGGACCACTCGTAGCGCAATTGTTCGTCGCTAACGAGTATGCGTTGCGCGCGCGCGACGCGCCCGAGCTTGGCGCGATCGAAGTCGTAGCCGCGGCATACCGCTTCGGCGTAGATGGGCATGAGGTAGCCGTTGATCGCCGAGCGCGGCGCAACGCACAACCGAAACCGTTCCAGCTGCGGATGATGCCGGTAACCGGCCGTTCGTCCGCGTAGGACTTCACGGGCGAGCAGGGCCTCGCGCCACAGCGCGACCAGCCCTTGTGCGTCGAGATACTTGGGATGCAGCGACCAGAGGCGCAAGGGCTGCGATCGGTGTCCGAACGAGCGTTTTTGAGCCGCTAGGACGCGACCTCGAACGCCTCGTGCGAATCGGTGTCGAAACTGAGTCCCTTGGGCAACGGCACGATCGCCGACTGCACCGTTCCGCCGGCGACGTGGATCCGGTTGTCCAGCGCCGCCATGATGCATTCGTGTCGCGGCAGGAGCATGGAGGGCAACTGCCACCAGGTATCGCTTGCCGGATCGTAGGCTTCGAAGGCGCGAAACGCAGCAAGGTATTTGTCGTCCTGCACTTCGCCACCGGCGGCATAGATGATGCCGTTTAGGCTCGCCGTGTTGAGCCCGCTGCGCGCGGTCGGCATAGGGGATTTGGTCACCCAGGAGTCCGCCGCGGGATCGTAGGCCTGCACCAGGTTGATATTGCCGGGAAAGCCGATGATGAACGCCCCGCTCAATCGCCCGCCGATGACGTAGATCTTGCCGTTCACCGCTTCGCCGCCCATATGGTTGCAGGGCGTGGGCAGCGGCGAACGCGCACGCCAGGTGTTCGTCGCCGGATCGTATTCTTCGACGCTCCCCAGCGAGCGTTGCGGCTGCCGCGGACGAAGCGTCGGCATGCTCGCATCCGGCATCGGCCCGGCCCCGCCAATGACATAGAACTTGCCGCCAACCACGGTGGCCACGCCCCCACCGCGCGCTGTCGGCATCGGGGCCAGCGCGCGCCAGCTGTCGTTCGCCGGATCGTATTCCCAGGCATCGGTGAGCGGGTTCCAGCCTGGCGGCCCCGAGGCCGGCAGATCGAAGCCGCCAAACAGGTACATCTTGCCGTTATGCACCGTCACCGCGGCGTGGTGCAGCGGATGGGGCATCGGCTTCTTCTGCGTCCAGGCGTCGCTCGCCGGATCGTACGCATACACGAGGCCCGCCGGCTTGAATCCAGGCAGGAGCCCTTGCGTGGCGTAGAGCTTGCCGTTAGGCGCCGCCCCCAACAACTCGCCAAGCGCCTGAGGAAACGGCGCGAGCCGGAGCCACTTGCCCTGGGGCGCCAGCGGACTGTGCGGCGCCGGTTGCGCGCCCGGTTGGGCGCGCAGGCCCGCTCCTGTGAACGAACCCACGCCGGCCGCGCTCGCCACCAGCGCGACACCGGACGCCACGAAGTCTCTCCTGCGCATGCGTCTTACCTCCATTTCGGGTGCCGCGATGCGAACTGAAAAACACCGCCGGTCCGCGCCCCTAGTAGCGTTTCGTCAGGGTCATGATCTCCCCCTCGCGCTTGATGTCCATGCGCTTGAGGAAGCTCATGCCGAGCAACGCGACCGACAAGCCCGCACCATCCATGATCACGGCATCGACGCTGTTGACGGTGACATCACCCACCCGCACCGTGTCGAGCTTGACCTTGTATCCGACCGCATTGCCGTTCGCGGTACTCATCATCACCGGCTGCCCCTTGCGGTAATCGAGTCCGAGGCGGCGCGCCTCGTTGAAGGGCAGCGAGACCAGCGATGCGCCGGTATCCACCGTAAACCGCACCGGGATGCCATTGACCAGGCCGTTGGTCACGAACTGCCCGTGTTCATCGGCAGTGACCATAACCGCCGCCGCGGCGGTGCTCGCCTTCATGCGTGCGTGGCCGAGGCCCAGCGTCAGGCGCTGCCCTTCGACATCGAACGTCGCACCCTCGCGGTCGACGGCGATGAGCGTTACACCCTGGGCGGTCTTCTGGCCCACCGACAGCGTTTGCAGCGCGCCGCCATCGATTTGCACCACCGCCTTGTTGGGGAACAGGCCCACGACGTTGACATCCATGGCCAACGCACCGGTCGCGAGCAACAGGCCACCGAGGATTGAGCCGCAGCGGGGGCGCCAGCCGGCGGCGAACAGCACGCGCGATCGCCAATCCCACGCCCGGACCGACGGCGCGCAAGGACATGTTCCGGTCGCTGCCGACGGCCTCCCGTGCAACGTCGTGCCTGCGCGCCCCATGTTGGACCGACCTTCCCCAAGGAACCGGATTGGAATATAAATCTTCTGCGGCAGTTGCGGGCGCCAATTTGCGGGTGATGGCGGCGCACTACCTCCGCTGGCGGCCTGTGCTGGACAAGACGGGCCAGCCGATGCGATTATTTTTATCCCCGCCGTCCTGTCGGATCTGCCATAGCAACCCTTGCGCTGCACGTCAACGGCGAAGCCCGGCCCGTCGAGCCTGGCGACCCCGATGGGTTCGATGCCGTCGGCCGGCGCTTCCCGTCGGCGCGGTTTACGCGCACGGGTGCATGCGGCACTCGGGTGACATGATCCGGCACCCGCTTGTGCAGATCGACGGTTTTTTGAGCGCCGCGGAAGTCGCTTGGCTGCTGGAGCTCGCGCTCGCCGCCGAGCGCCGTTTCCAGCCCTCCCAGATTTCCGACCACAAGGCGGACTATCGGCACTCACTGGCGCTCGCGGCGCCCGATGAACTGCGGCGGTTGATGCTCGGCAAGATCAGGGCGGCGATGCCGGAGGTCATGCCGCAATTGCGCCTGGGCCAGTTTCCGCTGGGCACGATTGATTGCCAGCTGACCGCGAGCGTTGACGGCAGCTACTTCAAGGCGCACACCGACGCCGGGGCCAACGAAACCCGGAAGCGCCAGTTCACCTACGTGTACTACTTCAACCGCGAGCCCAAGGGCTTCGGCGGCGGCGAGTTGCGCATCTACGACGACATCATCCGCAACGGCAAGTACGCGGCCACCGAATTCTTTCAGATCGTTGAGCCACGGCACAACAGCATCGTGTTCTTCCCGGCCGCGGTAATGCACGAGGTGATGCCGATCAGCATCCCCTCGAAACAGTTTGGCGACGCTCGCTTTACCGTCAACGGCTGGATCGAGCGGGCCTAAAGCCGCGCCGCCCGGAGGAAACGCACGCTCTTAGCCGAATGCGTCGTCAGATCGGCGTGCACCAGGCCACGAAATTCGGGCCGACACCTTGCGGGACCCACGCGCGGTTGATCATCGCCCGCCGCACCGACAGGTCGATGGTGTGGCGCTGGCCGGCGTCCGCGCGATTGTCGAAGAACTTGTACACCGGCAGCGTGTCCGCCGCGCAGGTTCCGGTGTCATCAGGCAGCAGCACGTAGAACGCCGCCGGAGTTTCCAGCGTCCAGGTGCCGGCCCAGTGGCTAATGATGTACTGGCACTGCACGGGGTCGGCGGTGTAGTAATGCGAGCTGATCAGGCCTCCAGCGAAGAACCGGCATACCGGCATCGCGTTCACCGGCGCGAGGCTGGGATCGGTCCAGGCGTAGAAGATTTCGCCCGTGCGCGGCACGGTGGCACTGAGTGCATCGTAGAAGGCGATTTCATTCAGATTCGCGGTGATGAAATAGTGATCGCTGGCGGGATGGTAATACTCGACGACCGGCACGGTGCCGGGCGGTGCCACTGCCGAGGCAGGAAACGTGCTTTGCAACGACAAAGTCGCATCGAGCAAGCCCGCGCCGCACTGACCACTCAGACCGCACGCCGTGCCTTGTGCGAACAGGCGTGACGCGCCGGTGATGATGTCCTGGATGCGCCCCGGCGTCAGGTTGACATTGCGCGCGATCATCAGCGACGCGGTGCCGGCGACGTGCGGTGCGGCAAAGCTCGTTCCCGCCGCGAACTCGTAGTCCGGATTGTTCGGAGCACCGGTGCCGTCGTTGCCGGTGGACAGGATCAGGTCCGCGACCGCGCCATCGCCACCGGGCGCGGACAGATTGATGCGACTGCCGAAGTTGGAATAACTCGTGATATCACCCTGGCGCGTGTTCGCGCCGACGGTGATCACGCCGCTGCAATTGGCCGGGGCGAAACCGTTCGCGTCTTCACTCGAGTTGCCGGCCGCGGCGACGACCACGACGCCCTGCGCCAGCGCCGTGTTGACGGCGTCCTGGAACGATTGCGGGCAGGCGCCCTCACCACCCAAGCTCATGTTGATTACGCGCGCCGGGTTCGGATTGGGCGGCGCGCCGGGCACGGGTAAGCCGATCGCCCAATCGAACGCCGCGAGGATCTGGTCGAAGGTGCCACCGCACGCGCCCAGCGCACGTACCGGCAAAATCATGGCGTTCCAGTTGAGGCCGGCGATGCCCACGCCGTTGTTGGTGTCGGCGGCGATCAGGCCGCTGACAAAGGTGCCGTGGAAGAAGCTCGGTTCGCCGGGGACACCGGGACCGCATTGGTTATCCGAGGTGGCGTCGCCCGGGTCGCTCGCCCCCGGGATGTTGAGGATGAAGTCGTAACCGGGCAGGAAGCGGCCGGCCAGGTCGGGGTGGTCGGTGACGCCGGTGTCGATCACTCCGACGATCGTGCTGGCGCTGCCGGTATCCAGATCCCACGCCGTGGGCGCGTTGACGCCGCCAACCGGGTCGCTAAGCGCCCACTGCTGGCCGTACAGCGGGTCGTTCGGCACGAGGGTGGCGAACACATGCCGCGCCGGGTCCGCATACTGCACTGCGCTGTCCAGTTGCAGCTGGCCGGCCATGGCGGCGAGCGTGTCTTCGGACACGCCTTGGTCCAGCGTGAGCACCCAGACGTTGCCGATCTGCTGGTCGACTGCCAGCGGTGCGCCCACCAGGCTGCTCCAGCGCGGCAACAGCGTGCTCCAATCCGGGGTTACATCGCCTACCACCCGCACCATGAGCTTCTGACCCTGGAACGGGCTCGGCGCACTGGGTGCCGCGGCGGTCGTCGCCGCGCTCATGGACTCGGCCCATAGCACGCTGCGATCGGCGCGCAGCCGCGTCAATAGGGAGGCGGCATCCGTCGGGCTAAGCGTCTGGCCGAGCGTGAATTCAAGCGCGCCGGTGCGCGTCGCGCCGGATAACGCGAGCGGCATGCCGGCGAGCGTCGTCAGCGTGGCCAAGGCGGTCGGCGGCAAAGCGCCCGGTGGGGCCGCATACGGATGGAGCATGACCCGGATACCGGAGACCTCCTGCGCCGCGACCCCGGCCGCTAGGGCGCAGAAGAGCAGCGAAAGGCCCAATCGACACAGCGATCGTTGCAGCATGGTTGCTCCCTGAATCGTTAGCGCCCGGGGCGCACTGCCTCGCTCGAAGGCAGCGCCGGGCAATCCGGGCCAATCCTACACAATGACAATGGAATTGTCAGCCCGGGATAGCCGGGAAATACCGCCGTTTGGCGCCTGGCACGGAAAAATGTCCTCGCCGTCGCCCGGAGCTACCCCTTGGCCGCGGCGGCGCCAAAGTTCAGCTTGCGCTCGCCCGCGCCGGCTTGAGATCGCCGCGGTAGGGCGCGAGCAGCTTGACCATTTGGGCAAAAATACGCGGATTCGCGGCAATGACCTGGCCGCCGTAAAGAAATGTTCCCTCGCCCTCGAGATCACCGACCAGACCGCCGGCCTCGATGATGAGCAAGCTGCCGGCGGCGACATCCCAGGGATTGAGGCCGACTTCCCAGAACCCGTCGTAGTAACCCGCGGCGACGTAGGCCAGGTCCAGCGCCGCCGCGCCCGGACGCCGAATGCCAGCCGCCTCGAGTGTCATGGCGCGCATCATTTGCAAGTACAGGTCGAGTCGACCGACATCGCGAAACGGGAAGCCGGTGCCGATGAGGCACTCTTTCAGATGCTGGCGGCGCGAGACGCGGATGCGGCGGTCGTTCAGAAACGCACCTCGGCCGCGCGTCGCGGTGAACAGGTCGTTGCGCACCGGATCGTAGACGACGGCCTGGGTGATCTGGCCCTTGTGCTGCAGCGCGATCGATACGCAATACTGCGGAAAGCCGTGCAGGAAGTTGGTCGTACCGTCGAGCGGGTCGATGATCCACAGATGCTCGGCGGTGGCGTTCGCCCCGCGGGCGGTTCCCTCCTCTGCTAGAATCGCGTGATCCGGATAGGTCGCGTGCAACGTTTCGACGATTGCGGCTTCGGCGGCGCGGTCGACGTCGCTGACGAAATCCTTGGGTCCCTTGGCGGTTACCGTCAACATATCGAGGTCGCGCGCGCCACGGTTGATGACGCTGCCCGCGCGCCGCGCGGCCTTGACTGCGGTCGTGAGCATGGGGTGCATGAGCGCCGGGGTCCGCCTGGGAATGCCGCGACTTGCCTTTGCCGTGCGGCGCCGGTTCCTGCGCGCCCTGACTGCGACGCGGAGCAAGCGCGCATTTTACCCGCATTTGCGTCACCTCCCGGCCGCCGACGGCGGCCGGCCCGGGTCATGACCGCGCCCCTCGACCGCATCCGCATCGTGCTTTGCGCCACCAGTCACCCCGGCAACATCGGGGCGGCGGCACGGGCGTTGCGCGCGATGGGCCTGTCGCGGTTGGTGCTGGTCGCGCCGCGCACGTTTCCGCATCCGGATGCGGATGCGCTCGCCGCCGGCGCGGGTGCGCTGCTGCGTGCGGCGACGGTGGTGCCGACGCTTGACGCCGCACTGGCCGGCGCGACGCCTGGCGATCGGCTTTTCGGCGCGGCCGCGCGAGTTCGCTGGCGCGACGCGTGCGGTGCGGGCGGCCGCTGGCGAGGCGGTCGCCCACGCCGCCCACGGCGAAGTGGCGCTGATCTTCGGCACGGAAATGTCGGGCCTGTCCAACGCCGAACTCGCGCGTTGCCAGCTCGTGGCCACCATCCCGGGCGCGGTCGGGCAGGCTTCGCTCAACCTCGCGGCGGCGGTGCAGGTGGCGGCCTACGAAGTCTTCACCGCGGCGCAGGGCGACGCGGTCTGGGCGGCGCCACGCTTCGAACCGGCGACTCTCGACGAGGTCGAGGCGCTCTACGCCTGCGCCCAGAGCACGCTCGTTGCCATGCGCTTCCTCGATCCGCGGCAACCGCGACGCCTGCTGGCGCGACTGCGCCGTCTGTTCGCCCGCGCCCGCCTGGAAAAGGAAGAGGTCAATATCCTGCGCGGC
Source organism: uncultured beta proteobacterium (assembly GCA_963777455.1). Lineage (GTDB taxonomy): Bacteria > Pseudomonadota > Gammaproteobacteria > Burkholderiales > Casimicrobiaceae > PALSA-1003. Next base: position 89,075 of record CAVZQQ010000001.1, on the reverse strand, counting down.
ATCCTGGCGCGCGTCGACCAGGTGCTCGCGCGCCGCGGAGGACCGGAATCCACGCCGTGACCGATACCCCTGCGACGTCGCCGCCGGCCGTGGCGCCGCTGTGCCGCAACTGCGGCGCCGAGGCGCCGGGAAAATTCTGCCCGGCGTGCGGGCAGGAGACGAGCCTTGACGTGCCCACGGTGCGCGCGCTGCTGCGCGAGGCCGCCGGCCGCTACGTGGCGTTCGACGGCAGGATGTGGCGCACGCTCTTCGCGCTGCTGGCCCACCCCGGCTTTCTCACCCGCGAATACTTGGCCGGCCGGCGGCGGCGCTACATCCGGCCGGGGCGCCTGTTCCTGGTGCTGTCGATCGGCCTGTTCGCGGTGCTACGCATCTTCGAGGGCTCGACCCAGCGGTTCGAGGCGGACCTGGGAAAAGGCAACGAGGTAACGGTGACCGGAGAAAGCGGCAGGGGCCATACCGGCCTGTCCGAGCTGCATCGGGGACTGGCGTGGGCAACGAACCCGGTGTCCAGCCGCTGCGCGAGCGCGCCGACCAGTTCAACAAGCTCCCCCGGGAGCAACAGTGGGACCAGATCCGCACCGGGATGCTGCGCTACGGGCCGTACGCGATCATCGCGCTGCTGCCGCTGTTCGCCCTGCTCGTCAAGATGGTCTACCTCGGGCGCGGCCGCCGCTATCCGGATCGCCCGCGGCGCTACGCGGCGCACCTGGTGTTTGGTGCGCACACCCACGCCTTTCTGTTCCTGATCGTGGCCCTGCTGGTGTTTCTGCCGGAGGGCCTTGTGCGCACCGCCCTGGTGGTCTGGGCGATGGTGTATTTGTTGCTCGCGATGCGCGCCGTCTACGGCGGGCGCTGGTCGGGCATCGTCGTCGCGCGCGAGCATCATTTTTCTGGTGTACTCGGTGCTCTTCGGCATGGTCGTCGGGGCCCTCGTACTTGTCGCCATCTTGATTCGCTGAGCGCGACACCCAATAGTTGAGCGAATTGCTCGGATATGGAAAAATAACGCCATGTTCGCCCGCCTGCGCGAAGACATCGCGGTCGTGTTCGAGCGCGACCCGGCCGCCCGCTAGCACCTGGGAGGTGCTGACCTGCTATCCGGGGTTGCAAGCCCTCACCGTGGCACCGCTGGCTGGTGCATCCGTTGTGGCGCCGGGGCTGGCACTGGCTCGCGCGCTGGCTGTCGAACTGGACCCGCTGGGTGACCGGCATCGAGATCCATCCGGGGGCCACCATCGGCCGGCGGGTGTTCATCGATCACGGCATGGGGGTGGTGGTCGGCGAGACGGCCGAAATCGGCGACGATTGCACGCTCTACCACGGGGTCACGCTCGGCGGCGTCAAATGGGAGAAGACCAAGCGCCACCCGACGCTCGGTCGCTCGGTCGTGGTGGGCGCCGGCGCCAAGATTCTCGGGCCGATCCTGGTCGGCGACGGGGCCAAGGTCGGCTCTAACGCGGTGGTGGTGCGGGATGTGCCGGCCGGCGCCACGGCGGTCGGCATCCCGGCCCGCATCGTCACCGGCGAGGACGCCTTGCGCCGCGAGCGGCAGGCGGCCACGATCGGCTTCTCGGCTTACGCCATCAGCGCCGACATGAACGATCCGATGGTCCAGGCCGTACATTCGCTGCTCGACCACGCGGCGGCGACTGAGGAGCGTCTGAAGAGTCTCGTTACCCTGCTGCAGCGCGGCGGCTTCGATTGCGGGGACGCCAAGGCCACGGCCGACCTGTTCGACCCGGAGCGGATCAACCGAATGCTTGAGTGAACCAATCAGGCTTTTAGTTGACTAAATTGATCGGGAATTATAGAATGGTGTCCTATCCCCGCGGCGGGTAGGGCGCCGGACAAGGTAACCCATGCGACTGACAACCAAAGGACGTTTCGCCGTGACGGCGATGATCGACGTGGCGATGCACAACGGCCGGGGCCCGGTCACGCTAGCCGGTGTCGCCGAGCGGCAAAAAATCTCGCTTTCGTATCTGGAACAGCTGTTCGGCAAGCTGCGCCGGCACGGGCTGGTCGACAGCGTGCGCGGCCCTGGCGGCGGCTACAACCTGGCGCGCGCGGCGACCGACGTATCGGTGGCCGACATCATCACCGCGGTGGATGAACCCATCGATGCAACGCAATGCGGCGGCAAGGAAAACTGCCAGGACGACAAGCGCTGCATGACGCACGAGCTTTGGGCGGGCCTCAACACCCACATCTTCGCGTTCTTGAGCTCGGTCACCCTCGAGCAGCTGGTCCGGCAACAGGACAAGCAGCCGGTGAGCGTGCTGCAGGATCATCGCGCGCAACCGGGCAAGAAGTCCGAGCCCGCGGCGGTGGTCTGAACCCAAGGCGATTGATCCGACGATGAACAAGCCCATCTACCTCGACTACTCCGCAACCACCCCGGTTGATCCGCGGGTCGCGGCGAAGATGATTCCCTACCTGACCGAGCATTTCGGCAACCCGGCGTCGCGCTCGCACGCGTTCGGCTGGGAGACCGAGAAAGCAGTCGAGGAGGCGCGCGACGAGGTGGCGCGGCTGGTGAACTGCGACCCGAAGGAGATCGTGTGGACGTCGGGGGCTACCGAGTCGATCAACCTGGCGCTCAAGGGCGCGGCGAATTTCTACAGGGACAAGGGCAAGCACCTTGTCACCCTGAAGACCGAGCACAAGGCGACGCTGGACACGATGCGCGAGCTGGAACGCGCCGGATTCGAGGTCACCTATCTCGACGTCGAGCCCGACGGCCTGGTCGACCTGGACAAGTTCAAGGCGGCGTTGCGCCCGGACACCATCATCGCGTCGGTCGTCTATGTGAACAATGAAATCGGCGTAATCCAGGACGTTGCGGCGCTCGGCGAGATCTGCCGCAGTCGCGGCATCATCCTGCATGTCGACGCCGCGCAGGCCACCGGCAAGCTTGCCGTCGACCTCGCGGCGCTGAAGGTCGACCTGATGTCGTTTTCCGCGCACAAGACCTATGGCCCGAAGGGCGTGGGTGCTCTGTTCGTGCGGCGCAAGCCGCGGGTGCGCATCGAGGCGCAGATGCACGGCGGGGGCCACGAGCGGGGCATGCGCTCGGGCACGCTGCCGACCCACCAGATCGTCGGCATGGGCGAAGCCTTCCGGCTGGCGCGGCTGGAGATGGCGGCGGACAACGAACGCATCCGCATGCTGCGCGACCGACTGTGGAAGGGCCTGTCGGCAATCGAGGAAGTCTATATGAACGGCAACCTCGAGCACCGCGTGCCGCACAACCTGAACGTCAGCTTCAACTTCGTCGAGGGTGAGAGCCTGATCATGGCGATCAAGGAAGTGGCGGTGTCGTCCGGCTCGGCGTGCACCTCGGCCTCGCTCGAGCCCTCGTACGTGCTGCGCGCGCTCGGGCGCAGCGACGAACTGGCTCACAGCTCGATCCGCTTCACCGTCGGCCGGTTCACGACCGAGGCGGAGATCGATTACACGGTGGACCTGGTGAAACGCAAGATCGCGAAGCTCCGCGAACTATCACCGCTGTGGGAGATGCATCAGGAAGGCATCGACCTGGACAGCGTGCAATGGGCGGCGCACTGACCGCGCAGCCAAGGAGAAAGACACATGGCATACAGCGACAAGGTACTGGATCACTACGAGAACCCGCGCAACGTTGGCTCGTTCGCTAAAGACGAGTCGGGCGTGGGCACGGGCATGGTCGGCGCACCAGCCTGCGGCGACGTGATGAAGCTGCAGATCAAGGTCGGGGCCGACGGCCGCATCGAGGACGCCAAGTTCAAGACCTACGGCTGTGGTTCGGCGATCGCATCGTCTTCGCTCGTCACCGAATGGGTCAAGGGCAAGACGCTCGACCAGGCGACCGACATCAAGAATACGCAGATCGCCGAGGAACTGGCGCTGCCGCCGGTCAAGATTCACTGCTCGATCCTGGCCGAGGACGCGATCAAGGCCGCCGTGGCCGACTATCGCAAGAAGCACGGCCGCGATGCCGAGCCTGCGGCCGCAGCCGCCGCGCAGCCGGCGGCCGTCGCGGACTGAAGTGCAGCGGGGGCGCATGGCGATCACCCTCACTCAGACCGCGGCCAAGCACGTCGCCGGATTCCTGACCCGGCGCGGGAAGGGTGTCGGCTTGCGCCTGGGGGTGCGCACGACCGGCTGCTCGGGCTTGGCCTACAAGTTGGAGTATGCCGACGAGATCCATCCCGAGGATCACCGCTTCAACAGCCACGGGGTCACGGTCATCGTCGATCCGAAGAGCTTGCCGTACCTCGACGGAACCGAGCTCGACTTCGCGAAGGAGGGTTTGAACGAAGGCTTCAAGTTCAACAACCCGAACGTGAAGGACGAATGCGGATGCGGCGAATCGTTTAACGTCTGAGCCAATGCCCTCTGGCTCGAGCGGGCGGGAGGGCGACGCGATTCGCTCGCGCCGGCTGTCCGCATGCCTCCCCCGCTGCCGGGGAGGACAACCAGAATGATCGATTTTTCCCAGGACTACTTCGCACTGTTCGGCCTGCCGGCGCGGTATCGCTTCGACCCGGCGCAGCTCGATACGGCCTATCATGCGCTGCAGCGCGTGGTCCACCCCGATCGCCATGCCGCTGCGAGCGAGGCCGAGCGCCGCGTGGCACTGCAATCGTCGGCGCGCGTCAACGAGGCCTACCAGGCGCTCAAGGACCCGCTCGGCCGTGCCGTGTACCTGCTTTCGCTGCGCGGTATCGATGCGCTGGCGGAAACGGACACAGCCCTGCCGGCGGAATTCCTGCAGCGCGAGCTCGAGCGCCGCGAAGCGATGGCCGAGGCGCAGGCCGGTGGCGACCCGGGCAGGCTGGCCGATCTGCTCGAGCACGTGCGTGCGGATGCGGCCGCGCTGCAGGGTGTGCTCGCTGATCACCTCGACGCGGAGGCGTGGCCGGCGGCTCGGGACGCGGCGCGCGAACTACGTTTCCTGACCAAGGTCGCGGACGATCTTGAGGCGGCTCTCGCCGAGGGCGAAGACTGATGGCGCTGTTGCAGATTGCCGAGCCGGACCAGGCGCCGGCGCCGCGCGCGCGGCAGCTCGCGGTGGGCATCGACCTCGGCACAACCAATTCACTGGTCGCGACCTTGCGCCGCGGCATCCCGGTGGTGTTGCCCGATGCCGAGGGCCGGCCGCTGCTGCCCTCGATCGTGCATTTCGGCGCAGGCGGCATCGCCGTTGGCTACGTGGCAGCCGACGCCCTGGTCGAAGACCCGCAGAACACGATCGTGTCGGTCAAGCGCCTCATGGGTCGGGGCTTGGCCGACCTCGCCGACGCCCGGCGCTTTCCGTACCGCTTCGTCGACGCGCCCGGCATGGTGCGCATCGACACGCGTGCCGGCGTGCGCACCCCGGTCGAAGTGTCCGCCGAGATCCTGCGCACCTTGCGCGCGCGCGCGGAAGCGAGCCTTGGTGGCGTGCTCGCCGGCGCGGTGGTCACCGTGCCGGCGTATTTCGACGACGCCCAGCGCCAGGCGACCAAGGACGCGGCGCAGATCGCCGGCTTGAACGTGCTGCGCCTGCTCAACGAGCCGACCGCCGCGGCGATCGCCTATGGCCTGGACAACGCCTCCGAGGGGACCTATGCCGTCTACGACCTGGGCGGCGGGACTTTCGATCTGTCGCTGCTGCGGCTCTCGCGCGGCGTGTTCGAAGTGCTTGCGACCGCCGGCGACACCGCGCTTGGTGGCGATGATTTCGACCATCGCATCTACTCCTGGGTGCTGGAGAGCGCACGCGTGGGGCCGCTGTCGGCATCGGACACGCGGCTGTTGCTGCTCCGGGCGCGCGCCGCGAAGGAACATCTCACCAGCCACGCCGCGACGCCGTTCGTGGCGACGCTGTCGAGCGGCCAACGCATCGACCTCACCCTGACCGCCGCCACTTTCACGACGATCACCGAAGCCCTGGTCGCCAAGACGCTGCAACCGGTGCGCAAGGCGCTACGCGACGCGAAACTCACGCCGTCGGAAATTGACGGTGTGGTGATGGTCGGCGGTGCGACGCGCATGCCGCAGATTCAGAAGGCCGTCGCGGCGTTTTTTGGCGCGCCGCCGCTCAACAATCTCGATCCCGACCAGGTGGTTGCGCTCGGTGCCGCGATTCAGGCCAACGTGCTCGTGGGCAATCGCGCCGAGGGCGAGGACTGGCTGCTGCTCGACGTCATTCCGCTGTCGCTGGGCCTGGAGACGATGGGGGGTCTCACCGAGAAGATCATTCCGCGCAATGCGACCATCCCCATCACCCGTGCCCAGGAGTTCACCACGTTCAAGGACGGGCAGACCGCGATGGCGCTGCACGTCGTGCAGGGCGAGCGCGAGCGGGTCGCCGACTGCCGGTCGCTGGCGCGCTTCGAGTTGCGCGGCATTCCGCCCATGGTCGCCGGGGCGGCGCGCATCCGGGTAACCTTTCAGGTCGACGCCGACGGGCTGCTCTCGGTTGCGGCGCGCGAGCAGACCACCGGCGTGGAGGCGGCGATCACGGTTAAGCCATCGTACGGCCTGGCGGACACCGACATCGCGCGCATGCTCGACGATTCGCAGGCGCACGCGGCAGCCGACATGGCCGCGCGTGCCCTGACCGAGGCGCAGGTCGAAGCCGAACGGATTCTCGCCGCGACCTCCGGCGCGCTTCTCGCCGATGGCGATCTGCTCGATGCGCAGGAGAGGGCGGTTATCGACGCGGCCCTGGCTACGCTGCGCCAGCGCCTTGCCGGCCGGGATCGGCATGCCCTGCAGGCGGCTGTGGCGGCGCTTAACCGCGCGACCGAGCCGTTCGCGGCCAGACGCATGGATCGCGGCGTTGCCGCCGCGCTCACTGGTCGCCGCGTCGACATGCTCTCGCGCAACTGAAGCGCATGGCCGAGATCGTCGTTCTGCCGCATGCCGAGCTATGCCCCGAGGGCACTACCTTTGAAGCCACCCCCGGCGAGTCGATCTGCGACAATCTGCTCGAGCATGGGGTCGCGATCGAGCACGCCTGCGAGAAGTCCTGCGCCTGCACGACCTGTCACGTGATCGTGCGCGAGGGTTTCGCTTCGCTGCCGCCGTCGTCCGAGGACGAGGACGATCTGCTCGACCGTGCCTGGGGCCTGACGCCGCTGTCGCGGCTGTCCTGCCAGGCCAAGGTCGGCGAGACCAAGCTGGTGATCGAGATACCTAAGTACACGATCAACTACGCCAAGGAAGTGACGAAATGAGATGGACCGACAGCCGCGAGATCGCCATCGCGCTCACCACCGCGCATCCTGACGTCGATCCGAGTCGCGTCCTGTTTACCGACCTCCGGCGCTGGGTACTCGCCTTGCCCGGCTTCGACGACGATCCGAAGCACAGCGGCGAGAAGATTCTCGAGGCGATCCAGATGGCCTGGATCGACGAGGGCGATTTCGACGGGGAATCGGCATGACCGCGCCAATCACGGGGCTCTACGCCGGCCTGCTGGTGCTGCTCGTCGTGGTGCTCGGCGTGCGCGTCACGCTCTTGCGCAGCAAGCTGCGCGTGGGTTCAGGCCATGGCAACGATCCGCTTCTGGCCCGTGCGATCCGCGTTCACGGCAATGCGCTCGAGTGGGTCCTGCCCATGCTCGTGGTGCTGCTCGTCGCCGAGCTCGACGGCGCGAACCGGATTTTCCTGCACGTGTGCGGGGTGAGCTTCCTGGCCGCCCGCATCGCCCATGCCGTGGGCCTATCACGCACCTCGAAAGATTCGCGCGGGCGCTTCTGGGGAATGGCCGGAACCTGGCTGGTCATCATCGTCCTGGCGCTGTGGGATATCGTGGCGACGACGCGGATCAACTTGCGCTTCCTGTTTTAGCTAGCGCCAAAGGTTCAGGATCGCGTCCAGCCCGCAGCGATCGATCGCGTAGGTTGCAGCCGCCCGCACGATCGGCTTGGCGTGATACGCGACGCTGATGTCGGCCCGAGCCAGCAGCGGCAAATCGTTGGCGCCGTCGCCGATGGCCAGCGTGAGGCCACTCTCGCCGGCAAGCTCATGCCCGAGGCGCGTGAGCGCGTCGGCCTTGGCTTCGCCGTCGACGATCGCGCCGACGATGCGCCCGGTGAGCCGACCCCCGTCGATTTCCAGGGTGTTGGCGAGCGTGTAGTCGAGATCGAGCCGGGCCTTGAGCCGCTCGGTAAAGAACGTGAAGCCGCCGGAGACGAGCAGGCTACGCGCGCCGCTACGCGCAAACCCCGCCAGCATGCGCTCGGCACCGGGCGAGAGCCGCAGGCGCTCCGTGTAAACGCGTTCGAGCGCGGCCAGGTCGAGGCCTGCAAGCAACGCGACCCGGAGCGTCAGACTTTCCCGGAAATCGATCTCGCCGCGCATCGCGCTTTGCGTGATCGCCGCGATCTCGGGTTTGATGCCACGCAGGTCGGCGATCTCGTCGATGCATTCGATGCTGATCAGCGTCGAATCCATGTCCATGGCCACCAACCTGACTCGCTCGAGTCGCTGCTCGGGGGGGACAAAGCCGAAGTCGATGTCCGCGTCCGCGCAGAACTCGGCGACGCCGGCGCGATTGCGCGCCGGCGATAGGCGGAATGCTTGCGTCGCAGCGGCGGCAAGCGCGTCTATCGTGTCCGCTCCCGTCAAGCGCGCCAGCTGCTTGATCTGCGGCGTACCGATGTCCGGCGCCTGGATCACGAGATCCGCGGCGGCAGAGTCACTGGGCATGGCCTGGGACCGAAACAATCAGCGCCGGGAGCATGGCCGCGGGCGCAGCGCCCGCTTCAGCGCGCCTTGGCGCGTTTGCGTCCGCCGCCGCCGTCGCGCACCGGCCGAGCCGGCGGCGCATCGGTCAGCACGAAGTCGATCTTGGTCTGCTCCAGGTCGACCCGTGCCACCTTGACGCTGAGCCGGTCGGCCAGGCGGTAGGTTTTGCCGCTGCGCTCGCCGATCAGCGCGTGATGAACCGGATCGAAATGGAAGTAGTCGCTGCCAAGCTCGGTGACATGCACGAGACCGTCGATATTGAGGCCGTCGAGTGTCACGAACAGGCCAAAGTGGGTGACGCCGCTGACCGTGCCCGCAAAAGTCTCGCCGACCCGATCCTGCATGTAGTAGCACTTGAGCCAGTTTTCCACGTCACGCGTGGCATCGTCCGCCCGACGCTCGGTCAGCGAGCAATGCACGCCGAGCTCGGCCCATGTTGCGCCGCTCGGGTGATAGCGCGCGCCGGCCAGACAGGCCTTCACGTCGCGGTGGATCAGCAGGTCGGGATAGCGGCGAATCGGCGAGGTGAAATGGGTGTAGGCGTCGTAGCCGAGGCCAAAGTGGCCGCTGTTATCCGGGCTGTAGACAGCCTGTTGCAGGGAGCGCAGCAGGACCGTTTGCAGCAGGTTGAAGTCGGGCCGCTCGCGGATGCGCTTCAGCAACGCCGCATAGTCGGCCGGGGTCGGATCGTCGCCGCCGGAAAGCGACAGGCCGCTACTGGCGAGGAACTCTTTGAGCGCGGTGAGCTTTTCCGGAGTCGGACCCTCGTGCACGCGAAACAGTGCCGGATGCTTCTGGGCCAGAAGATACTCGGCGGTGCAGACGTTGGCGGCGAGCATGCATTCCTCGATCAGCTTGTGCGCTTCGTTGCGCACCACGGGCACGACCGCTTCGATCTTGCCCTGCGGATCGAATTCGAGCGCGAGTTCGACGGTATCGAAATCGATAGCACCGCGGCGCGCGCGTGCTCCCGCAAGCAATTTGTAGAGCGCGTGCAGATCGACGAGCTGCGGCAGCAGCGCCCGCGCTTCGGCGCCGGTCGCATGCGCCGGCTGCGACAGCCAGTCCCAAACCTGCGTGTAGGTAAGCCGCGCGCGCGAATGCATCACCGCCGGGTAGAACCGATAGCGGCCGAGCGTGCCGTGCGCGTCGATCGCCATATCGCAGACCATGCACAGGCGATCCACGGCGGGCTTGAGCGAGCAGAGCTCGTTGGAGAGCGCCTCGGGCAGCATCGGGATCACCCGACGCGGGAAGTAGACCGAGGTGCCGCGCTCGCGCGCATCAAGGTCAAGCGCATCGCCATCGCGCACGTAATGGCTGACGTCGGCGATGGCAACGATAAGACGGAATCCTTTGCCGACACGTTCGCAGTACACGGCATCATCGAAGTCGCGCGCGGTCTCACCGTCGATGGTCACCAGCGGCAGGCGCGTGATGTCGATGCGGTCCTTGCGGTCGGCGGGACGCACTTCGGCGGGCAGGCGCGCCGCCAGCCGCTTGGCGGCGGGGGAGAACTCGTGCGGCAGATCATGCTTGCGCAGCGCAATCTCGATTTCCATTCCCGGATCGGTGTAGCCGCCAAGCACCTGCACCACTTTCGCCATTGGTTCGCGGTGCGCGGTAGGTTGCTCGATCACTTCGGCGACGACCACCTGGCCGGGCTGCGCGTTGCCGCGCATGTCTGGGGGCACCAGGATGTCCTGGTTGATGCGCTTATTCTCGGCGACGAGGAACCAGATGCCGCGGTCCTCGTAGAGCCGGCCGACGATTTCGCGGTTGCTGCGCGATAGCACGTCGACGAGTTCGCCCTCGGGTCGGCCGCGCCGGTCGATGCCAACCTGTCGCGCCGTCGCCCGGTCGCCATGCAGCGCCTTGCGCATCTCTTTGGGCGCCAGGAACAGGTCGGGACTCCCATCGTCTGGGAGCAGGAAGCCGAAACCGTCGGCATGGCCCTGCACGATCCCCGTGACTAGATCGAGTTTGGCGACTACGCAGAGCTCACCTTTGCGATTGGTCATCAGCTGGCCGTCACGTTCCATCGCCGCGAGCCGTCCCGCGAATGCCTCGCGTTCGGCCGTGGCGTGAACGCGCAGCGCGACGGCGAGGTCGTCGGCGCGCAGTGGCACGCCGCGTTCGCGCAGAAAATAGAGAATGCGCTCGCGGTCGGGAATGTCGACGTCGTGGCGGCGACGCGTCAGCGCTGGGTGCGTGCTACCGGCGCTTGTACGCCGCAGTTTCTTTGACAATGCGGAGGCTCGCTCTTAAAATTACTTGCTGGCCCAGATGGCGGAATTGGTAGACGCACTAGGTTCAGGTCCTAGCGGTGGCAACACTGTGGAGGTTCGAGTCCTCTTCTGGGCACCAATCATAGCACCTCTGGACGCGACAAATCGCATCCAGACCCGCAGCAAAATCCCAGGTTTCCCTATGACAAGCCGCCGCAGTTGCGGTCGGAACGTTTCATTCGCTATCATTTGCTCTCCAAGCAGCGCGGGGGTATCGTGCGTTCATCTGGTCCCCAAAACGGGGGTATCCGATGCCACTCACCGATATCGCGATTCGCCGCGCCAAGGCCCACGCCCGCCAAGGAAGCCTCAATGAGCCCGAACTTCAATCCCCTGGATCACCCGGACGCCGAAATCTCCCGCGCCTACTTTTGCCAGCTCACCGGACGCGCCAAGATCACCGCTTGTCGGCACGAAAGGCTTGATCCGGATTGGCCTAAGCCCATCGTCCGCGGCAAGCGCGCTTTCTACAAGGCTGCCGACTGCAAGCGTTACCTGGAATCTGTACACCCATCCGATCGACCGCGTAGACCGTGATCGGCGGCACCGTGGCCTGGCAGCACATCGAGCTCGTGCGCGAACTTGCTCGTCAGCCCACTTCCAAACTCACCGCTCGCTTCTCGTGCTAACAACGACGGCCGCTGTTGGCCGTCGATGTGTAAGCTCTGCCAGGACACCAGCCTCGCAAGGCGGACGGTTCAGCTGCATATTGGCCGTCTAACGGAGGAGGGCGCGGTGGTGCGCGAGGTGCGCGCCGGGCGCGTTAGTGACCTGAGGCTTGAGCTCCAGGCTCTACGCAACGTTACGTCCTCGACAGCGCAGGCGCATTGGAGTCCCGACTGGAGCCACGGCAATTCGTCGGGAAGATTGCCACCGGCGAGACTTCCTCCGCGCAAGCGCGCGCTCGAGCTCGGAATTCAAGCAGATAGTCGCGCAATACTGCGCAGCCTTTGATCCGGCGCTCTGCTCAGGCGACTCCATGGCTTAGGGCCTGTCAGCCCGCGAACGGATCGAGAAGCTTCACGCCGGTCGATGCGAAATGTTTGACGTTGCGCGTCACCAGAACCAGATCGTAGAGAAGAGCCGTTGCAGCGATCTGTTTGTCGAGGGGATTCTCTGGATGCGGCACGCGCAACCGGCCCCATATTTGAGCCGCGTCGGCGTCAAAGGATAGGACGTTCTCGCTGTAATCGGCAAGGAGCGCATTAAGCCAACGCTCGAGCAGGTTGGCTTGCCGGGTCTCTCGTCGGTGGCGGATCAACTCTACACCGCGGCGTAATTCCCCGATGGTCACCGCCGCGAGGTACAGCGGCAAGTCGCGGGCGGCAGCATCCTTGAAGAAGGCGCTGACCTGGCGGTCTGCCTTGTCCTTCTTACGCAGTTCGCTGATGACGTCCGTATCAACCAGGTACACGCTGTGCCTCGGCTGCATCCTCGACGCGTGCAAAGTCTTCGTCGTGCCCGACGTGGGGGACCGCGGCCAGCACCTCGGCTAGGTGGCGCTTTCGCGGGCGACGCAACACATTTGCTAGGATTTCCCGATGCTCGGCCTCGGCACTGCGGCCATGATTTGCCGCGCGTTGCTTGAGCGCCCGAACAACGGATTCATCGATATCACGTACGATCAGATTCGCCACAATGCTTGCTCGCCTTAGTTGAGTGCTATCAATGATAGCGCAGATAATCGCGACTTGCAAGCGGACGGCTCACGGCGACGCCAAAGCGGTAAGCAACATGCCACAATGCGCGGCACGGGATCATGAACCCCGTTGCACACCACGGCTGTACGTCAGGGGGTATTTTGGGGGGTATCTGCCACGCCTGGGTGCGGTAGATCAAGGCTCCGCGCGGCTTGACGTGGAAACTGTGGATGCTCTTCTGGCACCAATCATAGCATTCTCGACGCTGCCTATCGCGTCTAGACCCGCCACGAATGATTCGTGGCGTGCCCATCCGGGCGCTTCAGTCGATTGCAGAGACCGCTCCTGGCGTAACGTCCGCCTCATCTGGGCCCAGGCAAGCACGAACCCCAGTCGGGATGACCGGCCGAAATCAACCTGTTGTCGGCGGGCGTGCTAGAAGCGGATGCTCGCGGATCTGGCCTACACAAGACTGGGCCCAAGGGGCCGCGGTGCGGCGCTTAGAATCCGCATATTGAGGATCCGCTGGAACAGTTTGCCATACTCATCGCTGGGTGCTTCACCGAAGAGTGGATCGGTGTGTCCGGTAAACGCCTTATCGATCGCCATCCAGTCGCGGGCATTTAGGTATTTCTCTGCGACTGGGAGCACCTCTTTCTCTTCCAGCGCCATGTGCTGGGACTGGAAGGTGGCATAAGCCTCCGTCGCGGCGATAAACGCCGCGGACTCTGCGTCGCCGCCTTGATGATAACGCACGAATGCCTGTTCGAGCGCACGGACCTTTTTTGCGCCCACTCGGTGTTCCTCTTGCAGGCGATCGAGCAGCTGACCAAGCCACGGACAACGAATGCGAAGGACTTTGAACAGGTACTTGTCCTCCTTGGGGTGATGAAAGCGTTCGGGGAACGCGTCAATGTAATAAACCATCGCACCGAGCAGATCGAAGTTCGGCGTTGCGCGGTAATCGCGTACGTTACCTACGAGATGCAGCATGCCGTGTACGACACTAGCCAACGAGCGATGCTCGTCTTGGATGATGCCGATTGCCCGCATGTCCTCGTTCCCTTGAGTCAGGACCCCTGGAGTTAAATTATTTTAGTTTCCGCCACGCGCAACGGTATCGTGCTCGATGCAATGCGTGAACTTGGCGCGGGAGGAGACCGTCGTCGTCGATTCCGTTGTCCCGGTCAAAATAGAACTACGCTAATTCATAGCGTTTTTCTTGAAACAGCCGCAGACAGGCATCTACGATATCCGGATCATAGATCGTTCCGCGTCCTCTTCCGATCTCGGCCAGGGCCTTCTCGATTCCCAATCCGGGCCGATACGGCCGGTGCGACGACATCGCCTCAACGACATCCGCAACCGCCACGATCCGGGCCTCCAGCAAAATCGCCTTGCCCTTGAGACCTTGCGGATACCCGGAGCCGTCCATGCGCTCATGATGCTGGAGCGCGACCTCGGCCACCGGCCAGGGGAACTCTACGCGTTTAAGTACCTCATAACCGGCGCGAGGATGGCCTTGAACTAACTGATACTCGATCGTGGTAAGCCTGCCCGGTTTGGCAAGGATCTCTGCCGGAATCGTGATTTTGCCAATATCGTGTAAACGACCGGCGACCTCGAGTCCCTCCTGCTGATGGACATCTAACCCAAGTTCTGTGGCGATGGCAACAGCGATCCCCGCAACACGCCGTTCGTGACCGGCGGTGTAGGGGTCACGCATCTCGCTCAGGGTAGTCGCAACCTCAACGGCGCTCATAAAGGCGGTCTTGAGTTGGGCGACGTGGCGCCGAATTTCCTCCTCGGCTCGTATGCGCGCAGTAATGTCCTCGGCGACCCCCGCTACGCGTACGACTTTCGAGTCCTCATACACAGGGAACGCGCGATCCCGGATCCATCGCACTTCGCCGTCGGGGCGCACGATGCGGTATTCCTCGTCGTAGTCGCCCGTGAACTGTTTGGTTTGCGTTGCCAAAAGTACCCGGTCACGATCTTCCGCGTGAACCGCGTCAAGCCAATCGCTAGGCGATAAATACAGTTCACGCAGGTTGCGTCCCCAAATTTCTTCGTAGGCGGGACTGACATACAGCATTTCGTTCTTGAGTGTGTCGACGAGCCAGAAGACTTCGCGAATATTTTCGGTCACCTGGCGGAATCGGAGCGCAATCTCACGTTTCTCCTCCTCGGCTTGCTTGTGCGAGTTGATATCCTGAATTAGCGAGAGGAAATGCAGCGGTCGTCCACCCGTACCCCGAATCAGGGAAGTCGTCGTGTGAGTCCAGATCTCAGTTCCGTCCTTTCGAATGAACCGAATTTCCTTCTCGTAGGTCGACCGGTTTCCCGCGAGTAGCTGTGCCCGCGCCTGGAGGCTACTACCAGTGTCGTCGTGGTGGGTCAGTTCGCGGATGGAGAGCGCCAGTGCTTCACCGTAGGCATACCCCGATACCTCGCTGAATTTTTGGTTTACGTCGAGAATTCGCCCCTTCGAATTGCTATACACGACGCCGACGCCCGTCTGTTCGAAAATCGCACGGTAGCGGTCCTCACTTTGACTGACATCACGAATCGCGCCAATCACATAGATACCCCGATCCGTTTCGACGGGACTGAGGCTAATTTCTACGGGAACCTCGGAACCATCCTTGCGCGACGCGCGAAGAGTGATGCCCGCACCCATGGCGCGGGTCCGGGGTCGCGTCAAGTAATCCGAACAATGACTCGCATGTGCACCACGAAAGCGCTCCGGAATCACCGTCGCTACGGATTTTCCTGGCAACTCTCCGCTCGCGTACCCGAGCATGGCCTCTGTCAAGGCGTTGACCAGCACAAAGCGTCCGGTCGAATCGACGAGGAAGCTCGCGTCCGGCATCGAATCCAGCAGGTCGCGCAGACAAGCCTCAACAACCCTTGAGTCGCGAATCATTAAACGGCGCAAATGGGCATCGCGGTGCATTAAGAATAGTCTCAACTAACGCGTATATAAACCCTTGACAGAGGGTTTATGCCGAAAACCACACTGCCAATCTAGCTATTCCAAAAGGTCGCTTGGAATGAAAGGTCGCGACTCGGCGATTAGCCGGGGATCGTGAGAAGAGGCAATGCGGACGTGTCAGCCAGACGTCAGGCATCGATTTGCTGGGAATGCCTCGACCACACGGTTGCGAATTCGGGTACTCGGAGTCGCATTCTTGGTGCAAGCGATCGTTAGCGATCCGGTGGCGTTACTGGCGTCGAATTCGGGACCTACGATCCGGGCCTCTGACGGAAAAGCCACTCAAGAAGCTCCATTCCAAGCTTCCAGGGTGCGCACGAACGGAGCGTGGCGATCGAACCGGCGATCAGGATGCTGTTGCGGTCGCAATGCGTTACGAGGGTTACCGCGCGGGTCCCACGCCGATGGGTGGCGGTGCCAGATTGAGAATGCGACTGAACAGCGCATCGTATTTCGCACCCGCATCGATGCCGAGCAGGGGGTCGGTGTGACCTAGAAAAGCCGCATCGATGGCATCCCAGTCACTCGTGGTGAGATGCTTCTCTGCAAGTGGCAAGACCTCGTTTTCCTCGGTCTTCATATGCCCCCAGTGGAATGTTGCATAAGCTTCCACTGCCGTCAGAAAGGCCGGGAATTCGGAGCCGCCGCCTTGCTGATAATGCACCATTGCTTGCTCGAGGATTCGGATCTTCTCGACGCTGGTCTGGTGTTCGAGCTTGAGCAAATCAAGCAGCGGCGCGGAACTGGGGTGGCGGATCCGCAATTGCCAGAACAGGTACTTCTCTTCCTTGGGATGGTGAAAGCGCTCGGGAACAGTGTCAATGTAATAGATCATCGACCACAGTAGGCCGAAGTCCGGCTTGGCGCCCGTGTCGCGGATCTCATGCATAAGGTAAAGCATCCCGTGTAGGACACCCGCAAGAGACCGGTGTTCATCTCGAATGATGCGGAGGGATTGCATTTTTAAGGAATCGACCCGCGCGCGAAGATAGATCGCACTTACCTCGGGCACATTTCTGAATGAGGCATTTCAGGGTCAAACCCGAGGGTTGCGTGACGCGTTGCTAACGGCACCGTGTTTTATGCGAGGACCTAAAAGCGTCGCTCATGCAGTTACGCCAAATAGGGTGCCTACGCTCGCGGTCACTCCCATCGCCAGCGCACCCCAAAATAACACGCGCATCGCGCCCTTTGCCGCGCTCGCGCCGGCCGCGCGGGCGGCCCACGCACCGAGGAGGGCAAGCGAAATGAGCGATACTCCTGCGACACTTTGGACAAGAAACCGTTCTGGCACGAGAACCAGGGCGAGGAGCGGCGTCGATCCGCCAATGGCAAAGCTGCAGACAGAAGCAAACGAAGCCTGGAGGGGGCGCACTCGACGAGCAGGTGAAATGCCTAGTTCGTCGCGGGCATGTGCATCGAGCGCGTTGTGTGCCATGAGTTGCTTGGCAACCTTCTGCGCAAGCGACCTAGTGAGTCCGCGCTGGACATAGATTCCCGCGAGCTCCTCGTGCTCCTGCCGCGGGAAATCTTCAAGCCCTTTGCGTTCAATTGCAAGATCTGCGCGTTCAGCGTCCGCTTGGGAACTCACCGAGACATACTCGCCAGCGGCCATCGCCATGGCCCCGGCGACCATCCCAGCGACTCCCGCAACGAAGACGCCGCTGGGCGACACATTTGCGGCTGCGACCCCAAGTACCAGACTGGCGGTCGAGAGAATCCCATCATTTGCTCCCAGGACCGCGGCACGCAGCCAGCCACTGCGTTGCGAGTGATGTTGGTGCTTTGAGCTTTGCAACATTGACCCGTGCGGCGGCCGCGTCGGACAAAGTTACGCCAACGATTGGCGCAATTCCATCGTGAGCGCCGCGAGCGTTCTTCTCGGCTGGCGCTTAGCTGCGCTGGAAGCAGAGTCGCTGAGCCAGGGTATTTTCTGCGGCGGCAGGTGGCGAGCCTGCCACCAGGGAGCACCCGACGTTAGCATCAGCTGCGGTACGCGCCACGTTTGCCCCGGCGGACCGGCGAGCGTACCAGGAGCACCGGCAACGGCGTCTCGCGCACGACCATCTCGGCGTCGCTACCCATGACCACGCGCGACAGCCCGCGGCGGCCGTGGGTACCGAGCACAATAACATCGGCGCGCCATTTCTTCGCCTGCTTGGTGATCAGGTCGGCGACTCGGCGACCGGCCGTTTCCAGCAATACGCCCTCGACCGCAACGCCGTGCCGGCGCACCTTGGACTCGGTCCGGGCAAGAAGTTTTTCACCCTCCGCTCGCAGAGTCTTGACGAAGTCGTCGATATAGTTCGGCGGTATGTACATCACTCCTTCAACCCCCGCCGTCACGACCAACTCGTCGACTATGTGAAGCAAGCAGATTGTTGCCTTCTGATCGGTTGCCAAGTCGATCGCTTCGTCGAGACCGCGGTTCGACGTAGGGCTAGCGTCGATGGGGACCAGGATCCTGTGATACATGCGTATCTCTTTAGTTTCCTACCCAGGCCATACAAGTCCGCGAGGAGACCTGAAGCCGCGGCAAGGCAAAGCGCAACCGGTCCGCGCGTGTAAAGAGCATGAGCGCATTATTTCGATTGCACGTAGGCTGCGACAGCCTGCATTTCGGCCGGCGTGAGATCCTTGATGATGCCGTGCATCACCGGTGCCGTCCGAACGAGCGTCTGGATAAAGGTCAGCTGCTTAACCACATACTTGGCGTGCTGGCCGGCGAGCCGCGGAAAGTCGGCGGTACCTGCCGCATCGTCGCCGTGGCACGCCTTGCATGCTGGAATCCCGCGCTCAGGGAGGCCCTTGTCGAAAAGCTCCTTGCCTTCGGCGACGAGCGCGGGGTTATCGCTGCGTCCCTTGGCAGGCGGCTGGGTCGAATAATACGTCGCGATCCCGCCGATGATCGCTTCGTCGAGATTGCCGGCGATTCCCCACATGAAATCATGGGCGTCCTTTTCGGAGCGTGTCCTCTTGCGGAAGGCTTCGATCTGCGCTTCGAGGTAGCCCTTGCGCTGGGCTGCGAGGATGGGGAATTCGGGCGAGGTGCTAATGCCGCGCGGTCCGTGGCATGTCGAGCAGAGGTTCACCGCTTTCTCCTCCGCCGCTTTCTGAATAGCCGCGTTGTCCTGGGCGCCTGCTGCGGGAAGCGCGCCTGCCAGAAGCATCGCCGCGAGTGCCACGTGTGAGCGCTTCATAGCCCAGTCTCCCAATTGGTCATGCCGCTGAAATGCCCGCCGCGGCGCCCCGAAGCGGCTGCTTCATACCCGTTCAAAACGCGACCCATACGTTGAAGAACGCAGCGTTGTTGTCATGCGCATTGCGGCCATTGCCGTCGTAATTGCTCGACGCCCCGTCGAATTTGTTGTACGCGGTGTACTGGAACATAAGGCGGACATTCTGGATCGGAAGGTAATCGAGTTCGTAAATGAAGCCGTTGCTGTTCGGCGTATTTGGATTGCCGTTGGCATTGGTTCCGTAGAGCCCGCTGTCCGAGCTGCCCGTCGTCGAGAAATAGGCAATCGTCCCGCCATACTGCCGCATGTAGTAATAGGTTGCCTTCCCCAGGAACTGGCGCAGCGTGTCGCTGGGATTCGCCGGTGCCGGCCCGGCGCCGATGCCTGCGCCGGTCGAAACGACCGAAGGATAGCTGGCGTTGTAGTTCTGCTTTTCGTAGATATAGTTGAGCTGCGCCGTGAAGGTGTGCGGATCGGTAATGTACTGGTATTGCGCATCAAGGGCGGCGTCCTTGTAGCGGTCGGTCGGGGTCGACTGCATCAGGTTGCTCGGATAACGGTCCATGAAAAGCCCGTAGGTACCGACCATGATCGAGTTCGGGCCCCATTCGTGGTTGTAGGCGAGGCGCCAGTAGGGGTTGTACCCCTTGAGCGCGGCCACCCCGCCGTCGATACCAACGGGCAGCCCCTCGCTCAGGATCGAGAACGCGCCATTGGCGGTGCGATAGAAGGATAGCTCGCCGTAAACAGTCTTCTGCCAGTAGGCGTAGGCGCCCAGGCCCGCGACCTGTTGCGCCAGCGCACCGTTGATCTGTGCCTTGGCCGACGGAGTAATCGCAAGCGGAGCAGCTGTGTACGGAAAGCCCCATGCCGGGGTGCTGTTCCAGACGTCCTGCATCGTCGGGTTGTTGTTGATCGTCGCCCCGAAGATCCAGTCCGGCTCCGCCGCACCGACGCTGCTGTACTTGTAGGCCGCGCGCAGGTCGGTATTGTCCATACTGGCGTGGCCACCCAGGGTGCCGTCAGCCGACGCGGCCAGATTGCTGTAGGTCCACTGGCCCATCATGCCGAACCAGTCAGTGAACTTGGTGGCGAAGAACACGCTGGCGCAGCAGAACACCAAGCCGTTATTGCGCGGTACCAACGTCGTCGTCTGACCGGTGGTGGGATCAGTCTCGTTGTTGTTCTGGATGTTGGTGATGGATGCCTGCGCCATGACCGCCATCGGAATGTAATTGACGCCTTCCGACGTAACGAAGGGCTTGCCGATGGTGTAGCCGGTCAGCTTGAAATAGCGGCCGTATGGAGTGAGCTCGGGAAAGCTGACGTGACAGGCAATGCACTCCTGCCCGGTCTGCCGGGCAAAGGCCGGAACGGCCTGTGCCGGGCTGATCAACGCAAGAAACAGTAACGTAAAGGTCGCTGCCAGCGACGTGAAGCCGGTTGATCCAGCCGTTGTTCTTGCGTCTCGGCGATCCATCGGAAAGCGCTCCTGTTAGGCTTGGCCGCACCAAGCGCGGGTAGTCTGCCATCCCGTCGGGCCTGCGTATCGCCGACCCATGCCTTCCATACAGTAATTGTCTAGTTTGGCCACATCCTTGATCTAAATCAACCCAGCTGCATTCAGCGCACCCGGGCAGACCGAGGCTTCGCCGATCGTAAAGCTGGCGTCACATCACCCTACTCATCTCCTGTATCGTTAACCGTTGTGGGGCGAACCCATCGACAACCCCTGGGCAATCCTAGACTAGCGTCAGCCACTGGTGGCGATGGCCATGATCTGCGACAAGACACTCACGGCGCGATCATACCGGATCTAATCAAGTGCTTAGCCGCAGGCGCATTCCACCAGGGTTGTTTAACCGGACGGGACGTTGATAACTGCCATTCGCGAAAACCGCGCCTACGTTGCCTGTCACCCGTTACCGCATTGACAAGCGAGCCGCAGGAGCGGGCAAAATCACGCTGGAGTTATCCACTATTGCTGTGGATATCCTTGTGGATCAACACGCGATCGCCGCACCCAATAGGCTTGTTCGTCGAACGTCAAGAATTCGTGCAGTGAATGCCGAGTGCCCTAGGTTGATTCCACTGACGGACTTCCGGCGGGCTTGGTGGCTCGGTCCGGACCGAATCTAAGCGCGCAACAACGCCAACGCAACGCGTGCAAAGGGGCGTCCTGCGGAGAGACGCTCCTCAGCAACGCCGTGGCCACTAATTGACCCGAAAGGACGAGGTTGCTCCGACTGCGCCGGCGATTCTTGCCGCGCTAGGTCGGACTCGCGCAGGCGGCCTGTTTGCGTCCGCGTCGCCGCTCGTTCACGTTTGGGCGACGGGACCCACTGGAACCCATTCCCGTGTCTTCGCTGCGATCCACGAGAATGTGATCGCCTCTCGTAAAGCGCCGTTGCACCGGCCGCTTCGAGCGAAACGCGCGTATCAAGAGCGCGCTTGCGACGTCCATCCGAACATTCTCGCCGCATGTAAATACGTCAATTGCTGCGTAGCGATTCTCCGGCCATATGTGGATCGCAAGATGCGATTCCGCGATAACGACGACGCCGGAGATGCCCCAAGGAGCGAATTTGTGGAACACCGTCTGAACGATGGTCGCCCCGGCGGCACGCGCTGCATTCACAAGAGTCGCTTTAACCCAGACTACGTCATCAAGGCGATCCGTCTCGCATTCATACAAATCGAGCACGACTTGCGAGCCAACGGTAGCGTGTCGCTCGAACTCGCTTGCCGACGCAGCAGCGACCGAATCGCTCCTCATGTAGGTTCTCGCCGCATCAATCTTGAGCGACTTGGAATCGTGGTCTGCATCATTACGTTTTGCCCTTTGCTCGATTCGTCTTGCGATTCTTCTTCTTTTTCTTCCCTGGCGGTCGCCCCGTCTTTACGCTTTCGACGGCGGCTGCCACCTGGGCCAGATTCACATCGGACAGCCCTTCCAACGACGCAAGTCCGGCGCGTAGCAGTTCGCTTTTCTTAAGGGCGATACCCAGTCCGATACATCGTTTCTTGAGCCTACCAATCAACTCATAATCGGCCAGAGGCATCGTGAAACTGTCGCGAATCACCTTCCCTTGCTTGACGCGCTTGCTACGAACTGCGCTTCTCTTGGCCGCCGCCGCGGCCGGCTTTGCCCGCGATCTTCTAGTTCTAGTAAGCGCAGCGCCGACGTGTGAGCGTGTCCAGGCCATCGAAATTTGCTTCTAAAGGTCGTCAGCCAGAACCGATCATCAGATAGAAAGAATATACTATATATACGGTTCTTGCAACAGAGTCGACAACCATCGAAGCCATAGGCAGCCAGACATAGGTCGAGCGCGGACCGGGCCATGAGTCTTCGATACCACACCGGTTAATGCACTAGTGAGCATTTCTATAGGGAGAGCATGCATGCGCAGACTATCCGCAATCGTCTTGATCGTCGCTGCCTTGGACGCCAGTATGAGCAACGCCCAGACCGCCCCAGGCGCACCGCCCGCGCGCACGGTGACGGCCGTTCAGCCGGGGCTCCTCGAGGTCGCGGGCCCTAACGTGAACGACGTATATGGCTCGGGCATCCAAAAGATCGTCGCGACGCCTGGCAAGTCCATCTCGGTTTACTCGCCGTGGGGCCACATCTACTTCGATTGGCCGAAGGGTGTTAAGCCTGTGGCCTTCACCATCGAAACCGCCAAGAATGGCGGTGTTACGATCTCGGCGCCTGGCTTTACTGAGGAAAACAAGTCAGACTACAAGGCGGCGATCGAAGCCGTCGTTCCGATTGCGATGAAAAAAGGAAAGGCCCAAAAGAAGCGCTAGCAAACGGGAAACGGGCGCACGAGAGCGCTATCGCGCGTCGGTGTTTGGATGGCTTGTGGTGGTCTAAGCGGCGTCGAAAGCCTCGAGTCCGAGGGCGGCTTGGTTGTTGAGCCGACCGGTGGCGGGTCGTGGTGCGCTAGTCTGTCAATACCCACGGCCTCGGTCTGGCTAGAGGCTGCCCGATACTGGCAGGGGTAAAAGTTGCCGAGGCGGCGGTCGAGGACCACCGCCGCCTGATTCGAACGCGAATCCGGCAACCAGCCTCTTGTAGCCGGCGTCGAGCCACTTGCCGATGCTTGGGTGCCGGTGGCGCAACGCAAAGCGCGAGTGTTGACACGCGGCTACTCGGGCGGAATTGGCGCAGCCCCGCGAGAACGACCGCGGGTTGTTCGTTCGGGCCGCGCTCGCGGTAGACTAGTTGATCTTCGCGTTTCGACCACGTGCGACGCCAGCCAGACGGAGGCCCAAATACGTGCCTCGCCAAGAGCACAGCGCGATACGCCAGCACCTTCATCATGTTCGCGCCTGCACTGACCGTCCGGTGGGGCCAGTGCCGCAACCAAGGAACCGAAGCAGGTGGAGGCCCGCCGCGCCCCAGCAGAAGAAGGCGGGACTGTACCGGCGGTGGCCGGCGGCCAAGAGTGCTATCGGGCCATCCATCGGGTATGCGGCGTCCAGCAGTCCTGCATGAAACCGCTCGTTGCCGGCGGTGGCCTGGGCGAGAGCGTTGCGGCAACGACTGGACCAAACAAGAGACCTTCGTGAAGATGGTCGAGGTCCAGGCCGGGGAGGGGTTCGGCATGAAGAAGTTTCGCCCGGTCTGGGAGTTCGACACGCCGGAGACCTTCGATAGTTTCGCGAGGCTGGGCTGGGAGCTTGGTCGGTCGACGAGCGCGGTCGCCGGCCCGGGGGGAGGGCGCGGCGACCGCGGGCGCGTGTCCGTCGTGCCAGGAGTCTGGTTGTATCATCTCACCGGCGACCGGCGCGTCCTGCCGGTCACCAAGGGCACGAAGTATTATCGGGACGACGACCTTAACGGGCCATCGGGTCGCACGGGCGTGAACATCTCTCGGGAGTTTGAGCATGAAGTCTAGCAGCAGTTTATCGACCGCAATCGTCTTGGCGGTTGTGGTCGCCGCGCCGGCAGCGCTTGGCGAACAGTTCGTCTACCCGGCCAAGGGCCAGAGCGCGCAGCAGCAGAAGAAGGACGAGGCGGAGTGTTATACCTGGGCCGTGCAGCAGAGCGGCTTCGATCCGGCCAAGGCGCCCCCGCCGCAACAGGCCGCCCAACCGCCGACCACGGCGACAGGCACGACACGCGGCGCCGGCGTTCGAGGCGCCGCAACCGGGGCCATTGTGGGCGGTGTGGCGGGCGATGCCGGCGCCGGCGCAGCCGCCGGTGCCGTGGCGGCCCGTGCGCAGAGTCGGCGCCAGAACGCGGCTGCGGCGCAGCAGCAGCAACAGCAACAGCAGGCGAGTACGCAGAAACAGCAGGCGGCTTTCGGCAAGGCGCGCGCGGCGTGCCTCGAAGGTCGCGGCTATTCGGTGAAGTAGGCGACACGCATGTGGCAGTCCGCTTGGGCCAAGGTGCGCGCCGCGATGGGCCGCCTTGCTACGGTGGCGGCGCTGGCCACGCCGGCTACGCCGGCCTGCGCGTCATTCCTGTCCGGCGAGGCGCTGGACACGGCGGCAACCGTTATAGCGTGGGTCGTCGTATGTGTCGTGCCGATCGTTCTCATCGTCCTGTTCTGGGTGTTGCATGTCCTCCCCGAAAAAATCGCCGAGAAGCGCCACCATCCGCAGAAGGACGCGATCCATGCATTGTGCCTGCTGTCGCTGCTCTTCGGCGGGCTGCTGTGGCCGCTCGCCTGGCTGTGGGCCTACGCCAAGCCGGTTGCCTACCGGGCGGCTTACGGCACCGACAAGCACGACGACTATTACGTCGAGATGGGCGACAAGGCCAAGGCCGGCGAGCTTTTGCACGACGAAATCACCCATCTCCAGCATGAGCTCGATGTGATGGCCGCGAAGGGAACGCTGCCGCCGCGGCTCAAGGCCTTGCGCAGCGAGCTCGATGCGCTGCGGGTCGAGACCTCGCCCGAGGCCGGGCCAGGAGAGGCGTAATGGATCTGCTCATTCTCGGGATCTATGCGTTCTTTGTCTGGCTCATCTTCATCAAACTGAAGTGGCTGCCGTGGAATACGACTTCGCAAGTCACGGTCGTCATCATCCCGATCGTCGGACTAACGGCGATGATCCTGACGCTCAACGTGGTGGCGCCCTCCTCGAACGACGTGCGGGTTCTTAAATACGTGGTGCAGATCATTCCCCAGGTGCGAGGGCGCGTGCTCGAGGTACCGGTCGAGCCCAACCGGCTGGTCAAGAAGGGCGAGCTGCTGTTTCGCATCGACCCGACGCCATATCAGAACGATCTGAACATCGCCAAGGCGCGGGTAGCCGCGGACGAGGCCAAGTTCGCGCAGGCTGGCGCCAACCTGGTGGACGCTTCCGCCGGCGCGCGCGAATTGCGCGAACAACTGAAGGCGGCCAGCGGCCAGGT
Organism: uncultured beta proteobacterium; assembly: GCA_963777455.1. GTDB lineage: Bacteria > Pseudomonadota > Gammaproteobacteria > Burkholderiales > Casimicrobiaceae > PALSA-1003. The sequence goes on along the minus strand of CAVZQQ010000001.1, from coordinate 63,816 downwards.
GAGCGCCTTGCAGCCGCGGGTCGAGCTGGCGCGGCTGCGGGTGCAGCAGAACCGTGAACTGGTCGCCTCCGGCGCCGGCGACCGGTTCGCGCTGGAGCAGGCGGAAGCCAACGTGACCGAGTTGCAGGCGCAGCTTGCGACCGCGACCGCCAACGAGGCGCAGGTGACGCAAAAGCTGTCGGGCCAGGTGAACGGCGAGCAGGCGTCGGTGGCCGGGGCGCGGGCGCAGTTGGCCACCGCCAAGGCGCAGGTCGACGCGAGCCGGGCCGAGGTTGCGAACAAGCAGTGGGATCTCGACCAGACCTCGGTATTCGCCCCGGCCAACGGCTACGCGATCAACGTGCAGTTGCGGCCCGGTTCGTTTGTTACCGCATTCCCGGTGGCGCCGGCGATGAGCTTTGTCGAGGAGGGCTACCAGGTCATCGCGCTCTACTCTCAGAACGAGCTCAGAGCGGTCGAGCCGGGCAACGAAGCAGAGATTGCGCTGCTCACCTACCCGGGCCGCATCATCAAGGCGAAGGTGGATTCCATCGTCTGGGCACAGGGCCAGGGCCAGGTCGCGCAGTCGGGCGTGCTGCCCCAGACCGGCGCCTTTCCCCAGGCTCCAGGGCGGTTCCCCGTCAAGCTCGACGTGGTTGACGAAGACGGCGATCTGTTCCTTGCCGCCGGCGCCTCCGGCGACGCGGCAATCTACACCGACCACCTGGCCGCGCTCCATATTCTGCGCAAAGTGATCCTTCGCGTTGGGTCGATCACCAACTACCTCATCTTGAAGCTGCACTGATGCACACGCGCCACATCGGGGCTAGCTTGGTGCTGACGGTCGGGACCGTGGGCGTGATCGCGGGCTGCGCCATCAAAGACCCGCCGTCGACGGCGGATATCCAGCGCGAAGCGCTCGTCCATACGACAGTGCCCGCCGGCTGGAAAGCAGAAAACGGGATGGCGCGACCGGTCGCCGATCGCTGGCTGGATTCCTTCCATGACCCGGCGTTGGTGGCGCTGGTCGACGAAGCGCTGTTGTATAACGCGGATCTCAAGCTTGCGGCCGCGCGCGTCGAGCAGGCCGAAGGGTATGTGCGGGTCGCCGGGGCGTCCCTGCTACCGGCAGTGGGGGTGCTGGCCCATGGCGGCGGCAAGCTTGGCGGCGACGGTTCCGGTCTGTCTGGCATTTTTCTTAACGCGTCGCTCGAGCTCGACGTATGGGGGCGCGTGCGTTACGGCAAAGCGGCAGCGGAAGCGCAATATGCATCGGCTGACGCCGACTATGCGTACGCGCGCCAGTCGCTCGCCGCGCTCGTGGCCAAGGGCTACTTCCTGGCCATCGAGGCCGGTTTGCAGCAGGCGATCGCGCAGGACGTGTTGCACTCGGCGCAGGAGCTGCTGCGTCTGGCCCGGGAACGCAGGCGCATCGGTGTCGGGGACGAGCAGGCAGTCGCTGAGGCTGAGGCCAACGTCGGCAGCTATCGCGACACGCTGCGGCAGGTCGAATTTGCACGCGCGCAGGCGCTGCGCGCGCTCGAGGCCGTGCTGGGCCGGTATCCGGCCGCGGAAATCGAGGTGGCGAAGGGACTCGCGAGGATGCCGGAGCCGGCCCCGGTCGGCCTGCCTTCGGAGCTCCTCGAACGCCGGCCCGACGTGATCGCCGCGGAGCGCCGCGTCGACGCGGCATTCAACCGGGTCGAGGCAGCGAAGGCGGCCCAGCTGCCGCGCATCAGCCTGACCGCGGGCGGCAGCAGCGTATCGAGCGAGCTGATCCAGCTCCAGAGCCACAGCAACCCGGTGTGGAGCCTGGGCGGCAACCTGGTCGCCCCGCTGTATCAGGGCGGAGCGCTGCGCGCCCAGGTGGACATCAGCAATGCCGAACAGGCGCAGGCGCTTGCCGAGTACGCCCGTATCGCGCAGCGCGCCTTCGGCGAGGTCGAGGGCGCGCTGTCGGCCGAAGTCGCGTTGCGCGACCGGGATGCGATCCTGGGCGAAAACATAGTCGACAATCAGCGGGCACTGGATCTTGCGCAGATCCAGTACAAGGTCGGCAAGATCGATTTGCGGGTGGTCGAGCAGCGCCAGCTCGCCCTCTATGGCGCACGCACCTCCCGCCTGCACGTGCAGAGCGAACAGCTCGCCCAGCGCGTCAATCTGCACCTCGCGCTCGGCGGCAACTTCGAAGCGGTCGACAAGGCCGCTGCGCGCTGAGGGTGCGCCGAGCGCGTACTGGCGCGAGCGACATCGATGGGGGCCAACAAGCATGCGCAGTGGTTCGCAGCCTGCGCCTTCTGCTCGTATTCACACGACCGGTGCGTCGTTCGGATAGAACAGCGGTTCTGACCAAGGAAGACCAAGGAGCCTACTATGAAGCCTGTCGTTTCGCTGTTCACCGCGCTGCTGGCGATGCACGCCGCCGCCGCGTTCGGGACGGAGCTAGACAAGGCGATGGCCTATGACGGGCTGCAGAAGATCAGTATCAAAGGTGTCGATGTGGCGTTTGCAAGGCCGGACGCGACTCTCGTCGGCTACAGCCGGATCATGCTCGAGCCAATCGATGTGGCCTTCCACAAGGATTGGAAACCGACCAGGGTCGGCAGCAACATCAAACTGAGCGCCCGAGAGCGTGAGAACATTGCGACGGGTGTGGCCAAGGTTGTCTTCGAAGAATTCGTCAAGCAGCTCCAGAGCGACGGCAACTACCAAGTCGTGACCGAGGCGGGGCCGGATGTGCTGCGCGTCAAGGCCAAAATCGTCAACCTCTACGTGAACGCGCCGGACACCGGGTCGGCCGGGCGGTCACGATCCTACACGGTCTCGCCCGGTGAGATGACGATCTTTGCCGAGCTCTACGATTCAGAGACGGGAGAGCTGCTTGCGCGCGTCGTGGATCGGCATGTCGCGCGCCAGACGGGGCCGCTGATGCTCACCAGCAGCGTGGTGAACGCCGATGAGGTGCGAGCGGCCGCGGCAAGCTGGGCGCGGACCCTGCGCATTGCTCTCGATAAAGCGCATGGCATCGGCAAAAGGTAATGTTCGGATGCGCCCGCCGGGCCGCCTCACAGCATGCGCTCCCTGAGCGCTTCGGGACGCAGCGTGTCGTAGATTTCGAAGGGCTGGCGGATCCAGGGGTTGGTGGGCAGGTGCTCGATATAGTAGTCGGGCTTGAAAACCGAATGCGCCTTGTACCACAGCACTGCGGTGCGCAGCTCGACCAGGTGCGTGAAGCGCTGGGGTAGCGCCCGGAACACCGCCTCGAGCGTATGCCCCGAGTCGACCATATCGTCGACCAGCAGCGCGCGCTCGCCTAGCCGCGGCGCGGTCATCGTCATGTGCTCGGCGATCACCAGTTGCCCGCGCACCTTGCCACCCTCCGCGGTATACGAATGGGTCGACAGGATGGCCAGCGGCACCTCGTAGATGCGCGACAGCACGTCGCCGACGCGCAGGCCGCCGCGGGCGATGCAGATGATCTGATTGAAGCGCCAGCCCGAATCATAGACCGCGAGTGCAAGCTGCTCGATCAGGGCGTGATAGCGCGGCCAGCTGACATTGAGGGTCATGGTGTCACCGTGTTTCGGAGTCGTTTCGCGCCTGCTCATCGAAAGGGGTGATGCACGAGGATCGTCTCGTCGCGCTCCGGTCCGGTCGAGACCATCGCGATGGGTACGCCGGTAAGCGCCTCGATGCGCCGCAGATACGCGCGCGCGGTCGCCGGCAGTGCCTCGAAGCTTTTGACGCCGAACGTGCTCTCGGTCCAGCCTGGCAGCTCCTCGTAGACCGGTTCGCAGGCGGCGACCGCCTCGGCACCGGTCGGGAGCAGGGCGACCGGCTCGCCGCTCGACCCGATAGCTGGTGCAGATGCGGATCGAGTCCAGGCCGTCGAGGACGTCGAGCTTGGTAATGCACAAGCCGTCGACGCCGTTGAGCTGGAACGAGCGCGCGAGCGCCGGGATGTCGAGCCAGCCGCAGCGGCGCGGCCGCCCGGTGACCGAGCCGAACTCGTTGCCGCGCAGCGCGAGCCGGGCCCCGGTGTCGTCGGTCAGCTCCGTCGGGAAGGGGCCCGTGCCCACGCGCGTGGTGTACGCCTTGACGATGCCAAGCACGTAATCAAGCTAGCTGCGGACCGATTCCGGACCCCGGCGCGGCGGCGGCGGCGACGCAGTTCGACGAGGTTACGTACGGGTACGTGCCGTGATCGATATCGAGCAACGCGCCCTGTGCGCCTTCGAACAGCAGCGATTCGCCCGCCCGCCGCGCTGCCTGGAGCAGCGCCGCCACGTCGGCAACCATCGGCTGCACCGCCGGCGCAAGGGCCAGGGTGGCATCAAGCGTGTGCCGAAACGGTATCTCCGCGCACTGGAAATACTGCGTCAGCACGAAATTGTGATACTCGAGCACGCGCTCGAGCTTGGTCGCGAACCGGTCCGGATAGAACAGATCCTGGACGCGCAGCGCGCGGCGCGCAATCTTGTCCTCGTAGGCGGGCCCGATGCCGCGGCCGGTTGTACCGATGCGCGTGTCACCCAGCGCCGCCTCGCGTGCCTGGTCGAGCGCGACGTGATAGGGCATGACCAGAGGGCACGCTGGCGAGATCGCCAGCCGCGAGCGCACTTCGATGCCAGCCCCCTCGAGCTCGGCGATCTCCTGCAGCAGCGCCGTGGGCGAGACCACCACGCCGTTGCCCAGGTACACGCGCACCGAAGGCCGCAGGATGCCCGATGGAATCAGGCGCAGCACGGTCTTCTTGTCGCCGATGACGAGCGTGTGGCCGGCGTTGTGTCCGCCTTGGAACCGAACCACGCCGTGGGCGTGCTCGGTCAGCCAGTCGACGACCTTGCCCTTGCCCTCATCACCCCACTGGGTGCCGATGACGACGACGTTTTTGCCCATGTTCGGAAGCGGTCCTTGAGCGATGTCGTTGTCGGCGCGACCCGTCACGCCGCGCGGCCGACGAGCGCGGCAAGCTGGCGCAGGTCGAGCGTGAACCCCGTCGCCGGGCGGGCCCGGCCGAAGGCCTTGCCGATGCCGTCGTAGCGCTCGCCGCGGCCGATTGCGCTGGGCTCGCCCGCAGTGAACACCGAAAAACTCACGCCGCTCTGATAGTGATAGCCGCGCAGGTCGGCCAGATCGATGTGCACCGCTTCGACCCGATCGCGCGCCGTCTGCGCGAGCGTCTCCAGTGCGGCGAGCGCGCCGGCGATCGACGGCGTATCCGGCAAACGCGCCCGCGCCCGCGCCAGTACTTCGTCCACCGGTCCGTACAGGGTCGGCAAGAGGACGAACGCGTCGCGCCAGGCCGGGGCGAGCTTTTCGGTCAGGGCGATCACCGCGGGCACGTCCTTGGTGCGCATCGCCGCGAACAACTCGCTGTCGCCGCCGTTGCCGGCCAGGCGCGAGCCGTTGGCCAGCGCCCGATAGACGCCGACGTGGCCGAGATCCAGATGCAAGCCGCGCACGGCCGCGGCATCCAGCGACGACAGGAGCAGGGTGAGCACCTCGACTGTCGGCGCCGATGCCGGGATCGCCGTAGAGCTCCGCGCCGATCTGCAGCACTTCGCGCGTCTGCGCCCCGCCGCTGGCCAGGGTGCGCAGCACGCTGCCGGCGTAGCACAGCCGCGTCACGCCGGGCTCGTTGAGCAGGTGGGCGTCGATGCGCGCGACCTGCGGCGTCATGTCGGCACGCACGCCGAGCAGCCGTCCGGACAGCGGATCGACCACCTTGAAGGTCTGCAAGTCGAGGTCATGGCCGGTCCCGGTGAGCAGCGAGTCGAGGTGCTCGATCAGCGGCGGCTGCACCAGGCGGTAGCCGTGCGCGCGGAAATGATCGAGCAGCGTGCGGCGCAGGCCCTCGATGCGCTGCGCCTCGTCGGGCAGGATATCGTCGACATACTCGGGCAAGCACCCACTTACGCATAGAACGCCACCAGGATCACGCCGCCCAGGGCAACCGAGATCAGGCCGATGAAGCGCAACTGCCCGTCGGTCAGGTCGGTGAGGCGGCGAAAGGCGTTGCGCCAGGCGCGCGGGACGAGCAGCGGCAGCAGTCCCTCGAGCACCAGCACGAGCGCGCACGCCGCCAGGAACGTTTCCGGCACCCCATCTCTCCTTCGACCCGGTCGCTTATCTGGTGCTAGCGAGCGCCGGTACGCGGCACGGCCTTGGCGGCGGCGGACTGCTTCAGATACTGGAAGAATTCGGAGTTCGGATCGAGCACCATGAGGTCGCTCTTGCTCTTGAACGTCGCCTTGTAGGTCTCGAGGCTGCGGTAGAAGGCGTAGAACTCCGGATTCTGGCCATAGGCGGCGGCGTAGATTGCGGAAGCCTTGGCGTCGCCGTCGCCCTTGGTTTTCTGCGCCTGGCGGTAGGCATCGGCCAGAATCACTTCGCGTTGCCGGTCGGCGTCGGCGCGAATCTTCTCGGACTCGGCCGCGCCCTTGCGCGCGCAGCTCGTTGGCGACGCGCTTGCGCTCCGATTCCATGCGCGAATAGACCTGCGTCAAGACCTCCTCGGGCAGCTCGACCCGGCGCAGGCGCACGTCGACGATTTCGACGCCGATCTGCTTGGCATCGGCATTGGCGCGTTGCCGCGTTGTCGTCATGATGTCGTTGCGCTCGGCGGAGATCGCCTCGTGGATGGTGCGCTTGTTGATTTCCTGTCGGAGGATCGCGCGGATCGTCTGCGCCAATCGCTGTTTGGCGGCGTCCTGTTTCGCGGCGTCCTCGTCGCCGCTCACGCTTTGGTAGTACTGGCGCACGTCGGCGATGCGCCAGTAGGCGATGAAATCGACGTTGAGCGGCTTTTTTTCCGAGGTCGTGATGCGGTCCGGCCGCGGCGCGTCGAGGGTCAGGATGCGCCGGTCGTAGAAGCTTGACGTTCTGCAGCAGCGGCACCTTGAAGTAAAGGCCGGCGTCGGTGTTGGCGTCGATGAACTCGCCCAGCTGGAACTTGATCGCGTATTGCCGCTGGTCGACCGTGTAGATCGACTGCGACAGCACCAGCAGTACGGCCACGAGCAGGGCGAAGATCGAGATGGCGGATTTCATCGGCTGTCTCAGCGATCGCGCGTGCGCGCGAGCTCGTGCGCCCGGCTCGGGTCGAGCGTGACCGCGGCTTCCGGTGGCGGCGCGGTCACGTGCGTCGCCGTCAGTCGCAGCGGCTGGCGCGGCGGCGGCAGCCTGCGACTGCTTGAGCAACTGGTCGAGCGGCAGGTAGAGCAGGTTGCTGTTGCCGCCCTTCTGATCGATGAGCACCTTGCTCGTGCTGCCCAGGACCGACTGCATCATGTCCAGATAGAGCCGCTCGCGGGTGACGGCAGGGGCCTTGTTGTACTCGACCAGGATCTGCTTGAAGCGGCTCGCGTTGCCTTCCGCCTCCTGGATCACGCGGGCGTTGTAGCCGTCGGCTTCCTGCAGCAGGCGCGAGGCCAGCCCGCTGGCGCGCGGCACGATGTCATTGGCGTAGGCCTGGCCCTCGTTTTTCTGCCGCTCGAGGTCCTGGCTCGGCCTTGACCGCGTCGTCGAAGGCGGGGCGAACCTGTTCCGGCGGCTGCGCGTCCTGCAGCGACACGCTCTGAATCTGGATGCCGGTGCCGTAGCGATCGAGCATCTCCTGCATCAGCACCTCGACCCTCGCCGCGATTTCGCCGGGGCCCTCGTAGAGCACGAAGTCCATCTTGCTGCGGCCGACGACTTCACTGATCGCCGTCGAGGCAACCTGCACCAGCACATCGTCCGGATTCTTGGTGTTGAAGACGAAGTCCTTGGCGTCCTTCAGCCGGTACTGCACCGCGAACAGCGCGTCGATGATGTTCTCGTCGTCGGTGACGAGCAGCAGACCGCGGCCGGCGCGGCTGGCGGCCGTATTGCCGTGGATTTCGACGGTCTTGATCTTGGAAAAGTCGATGACCTCGACCGATCTCGATCGGGTAGGGCAGGTGCCAGCGCAGACCCGCCTCGGTCGTCTCGGTGTACTTGCCGAAGCGCGTGACCACGCCGCGCCGACCTTCGTCGACGATGTAGAAGCCGCTCGCCAGCCAGACGATGAGCATCAGGGCGATGAGCAGGCCCGACGCCGCCGAACGGGAACGACAGGCGCGGTCCCTCACCACCGCCCTCACCGCCGTCGGGCTCGCGGCGCCCCAGTAGCTCGTTCAGGCGCCGGTTGACGTTGCGCCAGATCTCGTCGAGATCGGGCGGCCCGCTGCGGCCGCGCTTACCCCATTGCGGATCGTTAAGGGACATGGCGGATGCCCTGCGGCTTGGGGGTGGCGGGTGGTATCGGGAAAGGCCGAGTCACGCGGTTGCCGCCCGGTACCGGAGTTCCCCTGCGGGGCGCGGAAACCGTTCCCCCAGCGCCGCGTGCAAATCAGGCACGCCGGCGCCGGTAAGCGCGCTCAAACGGACGGCGCAAATCTTACCATATTCGTCGCGTTCGACGCCGGGATCGAGACCGGCCGCGTCGCACTTGTTGAGCACCATGATCCGCGGCAGCTCCGCCGCGCCGATTTCGGCGAGCACCGTGTCGACGGCGGCAATCTGCTCGTCACGATTGACATGACTGCTGTCGACGACGTGCAGCAACAGGTCCGCGTCGACCGCTTCCCTGAGCGTGGCGCGGAACGCGGCGACCAGATCGTGCGGCAGATCGCGGATGAAGCCGACGGTGTCGGACAGCACCATGTCCTGGGCGTGCGCCAATGCCAGGCGCCGCAGCGTGGTATCGAGCGTCGCGAACAGCTGGTCGGCGGCATACACGCGTGCCCCGGTCAGGCGGTTGAACAGCGTCGATTTGCCGGCGTTGGTGTAGCCGACCAGGGCGATGTTGCGCAGCTCGGCGCGCCGCCGCGCCCGGCGTTGGGTCTCGCGGCTGCCGCCCGACCTGCTTCGAGCCGGCTCTTGAGGAGCTTGACGCGCATGCCGATCAGGCGGCGGTCGGACTCGAGCTGCGTTTCCCCGGGGCCGCGCAAGCCGATGCCGCCCTTCTGCCGCTCCAGGTGGGTCCAGCCGCGCACCAGCCGGGTCGACAGGTGCTTGAGCTGCGCCAGCTCCACCTGCAGCTTGCCCTCGGCGCTCTGTGCGCGCTGCGCGAAGATGTCGAGAATGAGGCTCACGCGGTCGACGATGCGGCACTCGAGCGCGCGCTCGAGATTGCGCTGCTGCACCCCGGAGAGCGCGTGATCGAAAATGACCAGGTCGGCGCCACTGCCGAGGCGGCGCGCGGCAATTTCGGCCACTTTGCCGCGCCCGGCGTAGAGCGCGGCGTCGGGACGCGCGCGCCGGGCGGTGACGACGTCGGCAATCTCGGCGCCCGCCGAGCGCGTCAGCGCCTTGAGCTCCGCCAGGCGCTCGGCCGGTTCGCCCTCGCCAAAGTCGAGCTCGACCAGCAGCGCGCGATCGTCGCGGGCGGGACGCTCAAACACCGCGCCTCACCGGCGCAACCGACCTAGGCAGCTTCGCGTTCGTTGTCGTGCGGCATGGTAATGGCGCGCGCCGGCACCACGGTCGAGATGGCATGCTTGTACACCATCTGCGTGACGGTATTCTTAAGCAGGACGACGTACTGGTCGAACGATTCGATCTGGCCCTGCAGCTTGATGCCGTTGACCAGGTAGATCGAGACCTGAACATGCTCCTTGCGCAGCGTATTCAGGAACGGGTCTTGTAGCATTTGCCCTTTATTGCTCATCGCATGCTCCGCTTGGTTTTTTTACCGCACCGTTGTTCGGTCCTAGCGGCGTTTCCGCCGGTGCGTGGCGGCCTCCGCATAGGGATTGGCGCCGGTCTTGAATTGTATCCTAAGCGGCGTTCCCTGCAGTTGGAACGCCTCGCGGAAGAAATGTTCCAGATAGCGGCGGTAACCGTCCGGAACGCTGCCGAGCGCATTGCCGTGGATGACGATGAGCGGCGGGTTGGCCCCACCCTGGTGCGCGTAGCGCAGTTTCGGCCGGACCATGCCGGCGCGGGGGGGCTGCTGGCGACCGAGCGCCGCCTGCAGCGCCCGGGTGAGCTTGGGCGTGGGCAGTCGCGCCATCGCCGCGGCATACGCCCGATCGACCGCGCCGATGAGCGCGCCGATGCCCTGGCCGCTCTTCGCCGAGATGGTGTGCGTCTCGGCAAAGGTCAGGAAGCCGAGCTTGCGCTCGAGCTCGCGCGTGATCTCCGCGCGGGCGGTCGGAGTCCGCCGCGTCCCATTTGTTGACCGCGACGACCAGCGCGCGCCCGGCTTCAAGAATGTGCCCGGCGATGTGCGCATCCTGCTCGGAGATGCCCTGCTCGGCGTCGAGCAGCAGCACCACCACGTGCGCATCCTCGATCGCCTGCAGGGTCTTGATCACCGAGAACTTCTCGATGGTCTCGATCACCTTGCCGCGGCGGCGCACGCCGGCGGTGTCGATCAGGGTGTAGCCGCGGCCGCCGCGGTCGAAGTCGAGGTAGATCGAATCGCGCGTCGTGCCGGGCTCGCCGAAGGTGATCACGCGCTCCTCGCCGAGCAGCGTGTTGACCAGCGTCGACTTGCCGACGTTGGGCCGCCCGACGATGGCGACCTTGATGCGCTTTCGCTCCTCGTCGGCTGACTCGGGGCCGGTCGCGTCGGGCGGGGGACATTCCTCGAGCGCATGCTCGACCAGTTCGCGCAGGTTCTCGCCGTGCGCGGCCGAGATCGCCAGCGGGTGGCCCGAGCGCCAGCTCGTGAAACTCGGCCGTCGCCCGTTCCGGCGCGAGGCCTTCGGACTTGTTCACCGCCAGCAGCACCGGCCGCCCGGCGCGGCGCAGCACCTCGGCGATGGTTCGATCCTCGCCGGTCAGGCCGGCCCGGCCGTCGACCAGGAAGATGATGGCATCGGCCTCGGCGATCGCGGTCCGGGTCTGCGCCGCCATGGCGTGCATGATGCCGTCGCGGGCCTTCGGCTCGAAGCCTCCGGTGTCCACGACCAGGTAGGGCCGGTCGCCCCAGCGGCCGCGGCCGTAGTGGCGATCCCGGGTCAGGCCCGGGTAGTCGGCGACCAGCGCCGCGCGCGAGGCGGTCAGGCGGTTGAATAGCGTCGACTTGCCGACGTTGGGGCGGCCGACGAGGACGAGCGTAGGTAACATCGGCTGCCGCGCATCGCGCCCGGCGCTCACCTGGTCGAGGCGCTGATCAGGTTGCCGCCCGCGCTCTGCCACACCGGCGGCATCGCCCAGCGGCCACCGGCTGCGCCAGAGGGGCTTTGCCGTCGGTCGCCAGGCGGCCGACCAGGTTGCCATCGCTACGGTCGAGCAGGTGCAGATAGCCCTCCGCCATCGACCACCACGAGGTAGTCGCCGACGACCACCGGGCCGCTCGGCAGCGCGCGTGGCCAGTTTGTCCTGCTTCCAGACCGAAGCGCCGGTCGACCTTGTCGAGCGCCTGGATCGCGCCCTTGTCGTCGGTGATGTAGAGATAGCGATTGTCCAGCGCGAGGCCGTCCAGGCTGCCGAAATCGCGCGACCACGTCAGCGTCCCGCGCTGCGGGTCGAAGCAGGCGAGGCGGCCCTGGTAGGCGGCGGCGCAGACTTCGTGCTCGTCGATGACCGGCAGGCTGGTGATGTCGGCGATGCGCTCGAGCTCGGTCGCGCCCTTCGGGGTCGTGACGTTGCCCTCCCAGGCAAGGTTGCCCGTGGCTAGGTCGATCGCCAGCAGCTTGCCGCCCGCGGTGCCCGTGAACAGGCCGCCGCGGGTGACGACGCCGCCGGCAAAGCGGCGCACGGTCAGCGGCGGGATGACGCGTTGATACACCCATTTCCGGGCACCATCGGTCGGTGCCAGACCGAAGACCTTGCCGTCGATCGACCAGACAACGAGGGTCGCTTCGGCCGGTAGCGGTGGGCCGCTGACCTCGCTGGATACCTTCGTCTGCCACAGCGGCTTGCCGTTGGGGTCGAACGCGAGCACCTCGCCCTTCTCGGTGCCGACTACCTCCAGGGTCGCATCGGCCCCGACGCCGGCCGTCAGCGTCGCGCCGGTGTTGATGCGCCAGCGCTGGGCGCCGGTGGCCGGGTCGACGCGCACCAGGGCGCCGTCGCTCGCCGGCGGCGTAGACCGCGTCGGCGCGCACCGCCGGGGCGAAACCGCCGCCTCTTGCCGCCGACGGCGACCTGCCAGTTGAGGCGCGGGGCGGCCTTCGCCTCGTAGTCGGGCAGCGGGCCCAGTTTGGGGCCGCCGGGAAACAACCACGAAAACGAGGGCACCGGTGGGGCGGAGGTCATCCATGACGGCAGCCAGGTCGACAGCGTCGTGCAGGCCCCAAGCAGCGCGCTCGCGCCTAGCGCGAGCAGCCAGCTTACAGGACGGGAACGGGCGCGCCGCTTGCGCGCGGGCCGGATCAAGGCAGGCGTCATTTCGCCGGGCCGGCGGGGGGCGCCGGTGGTGACGGCGCACTCGCCGCCGCGCTCGGCGCTCCGGCGAGGATCGGTAGCGGACCGCCCAGCGCATCGAGCTTCGCCTCCACGTAGGCGCGGTAGGGCGACTTCGGATCGAGCTTGGCGAGCGTGATTTGGTAGGCGCCGCGCGCGTCAGCCGCCTTGCCGGCCGCCGCCAGCACGTCGCCTTTCAGGTCGGCGTACATCGCGGCGAACGCCTCATCGGTCTTCGCGTCGAGCGTTTTGAGCGCCTCGTCGTACTGCTTGTCGTCGAGCAGCACCTGGGCCAGGCGGAAGCGGGCGATCGCTTTGAGTTCGTCTTCATTGGCGTGATCGATGACCCACTGCAACTGCACTTTCGCCGCCGCCTTGTCGTCGGTGTCGTAGAGCAGCTTCGCATACATGAGGGCCGCGCGCGGCGCGTAGGTGGTGCCCGAGAAGCGCTCGACGATCTGGGTCGCCGGCTCTTTTGCCTTGGCCACGTCGTTGGCGCGCGCCGCCTGGCTCACCGCTTGATAGAGGACGCTCGCCTGCTCGGCCTGCTTGGCTTGATAGTAGCGCCAGCCCTGTACACCGACGACCACGACCGCGACGGCCACGACGGCGGCGCCGACGTAGTTGCCGTAGCTCGCCCACCAGGCCTTGAGATCATCGATCTTCTCCTGTTCCTCGAGGTCGTATACGGGCATCGTCGCTTCCTGTTCAGTGGGTCGCGCGAATCTGCGCTGCCACGTCTTCCGGCGGCAGTGCGATCTGCTCGCCGGGGGTGCGCAGCGGTTTGACCGCGACGCGGTGGGCGGCGGCCTCGTCGTCGCCAACGATGAGCGCCCAGCGCGCGCCGCTCGCGTCGGCTTTCTTGAGCTGCGCCTTGAAGCTGCCGCCGCCCGCATTGACCACGATCGCAAGGCCCGCGTCGCGCAGGCGTTCGGCCGTGGCAAGCGCCAGATCGCTGGCCGCGGCGCCGACATGCACGACGTAGGCGTCAGGCACGGCATCGGCCGCGACGCCCGCCTCGCGCAGGAGCAGCACCAGGCGGTCGACGCCGAAGGCGAAGCCGCAGGCCGGCGTGGGCGCACCGCCGAGCTGGGCGAACAGGCCGTCGTAGCGCCCTCCGCCGGCTACCGTGCCCTGCGCGCCAAGCTGGTCGGTGACCCATTCGAACACCGTGCGGTTGTAATAATCGAGTCCGCGGACCAGGCGAGGATTGAGTTCAAAGTCGATCCCCGCAGCGGTCAGCCGCTGCTGCAGGTCGTCGAAGTGCTGGCGCGACGCCGAGTCGGCGCCCAGTTCGTCGATCAGCCTGGGCGCCTGCGCCAACAGGCCCTGCAGCGCCGGGTTCTTGCTGTCGAGGATGCGCAACGGATTGGTTTCCAGACGGCGCTGCGAATCCGCATCGAGCTCGTCGCGGTGGGTGTGGAAGTAGCGCACGAGCGCTTCGCGGTGCGCCAGCCGCTCCGGCGCGTCCCCAATGGAGTTGATCTGCAACGACATGCCGGCCAGACCCAGCTTCTTCCACAGCCGCGCCAGCATGATGATCTGCTCGGCGTCGACGTCGGGACCCGGGAAGCCGAGCGCCTCGACATCGAACTGGTCGAACTGGCGATAGCGACCCTTTTGCGGCCGCTCGTGCCGGAACATCGGTCCTGCCGTCCAGACGCGCTGCGGCCGCTCGTAGGTCAGGTGGTGCTCGATGGCCGCGCGCACGATACCGGCGGTGGCCTCCGGGCGCAGGGTCAGGCTCTCGCCGTGATCGTCGAACGTGTACATCTCCTTCTCGACGATGTCGGTCGCGTCGCCGATGCCACGCACGAACAGCGCCGTCGACTCGACGACCGGCACGCGCAGGTTGCGGTAACCGTACTGCGCAAAGATTGCGCGCGTGGTGTCCTCGATGCGCTGCCAGAGCGCGGCGTCATCGGGCAGCACGTCGTTCATGCCGCGCACGGCCTGGATCGTCGGCGCGCCCATGCGGTTACGCGATCGCCTTGACGTTGATCGACTGTCTTTCCGGCTTGAGGTGGGGCCCGGGCGGTTCGCCGCCGTAGGTCGCGCGCACGTAATCGGCGATGATCTGCTGGAATTCCTCGGCGATGCGCTCGCCCTTGAGCGTGACGGTCTTCTGGCCGTCGACGAAGACCGGCGCGACGGGCACTTCGCGCGTGCCCGGCAGGCTGATGCCGATGTTGGCCATCTTCGACTCGCCCGGACCGTTGACCACGCAGCCCATCACCGCAACGCTCATGGCCTCGACGCCGGGATAGCGCGTGCGCCATTCCGGCATCTGCGCGCGCAGGTAGCCCTGAATCTTGTCCGCGAGTTCCTGGAAGAAAGTGCTTGTGGTTCGTCCGCAGCCAGGACAGGCGGTCACCAGCGGGGCGAACGAGCGCAAGCCCATCGTCTGCAGGATCTCCTGGGCGACGACGACTTCGCGGGTCCGATCACCACCGGGTTCTGGGGTAAGCGAGACGCGGATCGTGTCGCCGATGCCCGTTTGCAGCAGCACCGCCATGGCCGCGGTCGAGGCGACGATGCCTTTCGAGCCCATCCCGGCTTCGGTGAGCCCGAGGTGCAGCGGGTAATCGCAGCGCCGCGCGAGTTCGGTGTACACCGCGATGAGGTCCTGGACGTCGGACACCTTGCACGAGAGGATGATCCGCTCGCCCGGCAGGCCCAGCTCCTCGGCGCGCTGCGCGCTGCCGACTGCCGATACGACCAGCGCCTCGCGCAGAACCTGCGCCGCCTCGCGCGGTTCGGGCAGGCGGGCGTTCTCGTCCATCAGCCGCGAGAGCAGGTCCTGATCGAGACTGCCCCAGTTGACGCCGATGCGCACCGGTTTGTCCCACTTCACGGCATGCGCGATCATGACCGCGAACTGCGCGTCGTGCTTCGACCCTTTGCCGACGTTGCCCGGATTGATGCGGTACTTGGCCAGCGCGCGGGCGCAATTCGGGTATTCGGTGAGCAGCTTGTGGCCGTTGAAATGGAAATCGCCGATCAGCGGCACCGAGCAGCCATCGGCATCGAGGTGACCGCGGATGGCGGCCACCGCGGCGGCGGCCTCTTCGGTGTTGACGGTGATGCGCACGAGCTCCGAGCCCGCGGTGGCGAGCGCTTCGACCTGGGCGACGGTCGCCGCGACATCGGCGGTGTCGGTGTTGGTCATCGACTGCACCACGATCGGCGCACCGCCGCCGATGGCGATGTCGCCCACGCGCGCGCGGCGCGTGGGGTGGCGGGTGATCGACATGCGTCCCGGATCGCTCATGGGGGGCCTCAGCTCAGACGCAGCCGCGCGACGTTCTGTCGCGTGTAGCGCACCAGATCGACCGGCGCGCCGCGATAGACCAACGTAACGGCGGTGGCGTTGCCGATCACGATATCAAAGGGGGCGTTGCCGCGCAGCGACTGCGCGGAGCCGGCGGCGACCAGGCGCGAGATCAGCACCTGCCCATCGCGATCGCGGATTTCCGTCCACGACGGCCCATGGTAGGTAAGCTCCAGCGGCGCCGGCGCAGCCGCAGTAGTCACGATCGGCACCGCCGGCTCGGTGGCGATCGGCGCAGTCGCCGTGGTCGCGATCGGCGCAGCTGCCGTGGTGGCGATCGGCGCCGCAGGGGCTTCAGGGCTGGCCGCGGGCGCGGCGACCGGGGCCGGACTCGCCTCGGACGGGGTATTGGCGGCGAACGGATTGACCAACTCCGTGCTGGTGCCCGTGGCCGGCGCGGCCGGGGCAGGTGGCGTCGTCGGGGGCGCGAGCCCGCCGCGCAGCCATTCGTAGGTGGCGGCGCCGACGATGCAGGCCACCAGCACGATCGGGATGATCCAGCGCGAGATACCCGGCTGGCCCATGTTGGCAGTCGGCAACTCGGCAATCATCGCGCCGGTCGACTGCAAGGCCGGCGCCTCCAGCGCGGGCGCGCGCGCCGCGTCGGGCAGCAGGGCGAGCAGATCCTCGCCGTCCAGATTGAGCAAGCGGGCGTAGTTGCGCACGAAGCCGCGCGCGAACGTGCGCCCCGGCAACTGCGCGAAATCCTCTTCTTCAAGCGCCCGCACCTGGCGCGGCGCGAGCTTCAATTGCTGGGCAACCTGCTCCAGCGAAAGGCCGGCGGCCTCGCGCGCGGCCCGCAGCTGCGCGCCCGGACCGCCGGCGGTCAGCGGCGCGGCTTCGGGCGTGCCGTTGAGGCGCTCTTCGGCTGCCATCACTGGCACGTCTCCGTGGGAATCGCCTTGGTCTCCGGCGCATCCGGATAGCGATTGCGTCAACTGCGAAATGTACGACAGCTCGGCCTGGCGGTCGCCCAGCGCGCGTTCGACGCAGCCGCCCAGCCGCAGCGCGTCCGGCGGGGGATTGGTCATCAGCATGACGCCCTTCATCCAGGCACGCGCCTCGGCGTAGCGATGGGCCCTGAAGGCAAGTTGCGCGAGCCCGAGGCTGGCCAGCGGGTTGCCCGGCTGGGTGGCCAGCGCCCGCCGGAAATAGTTTTCAGCCGCGGCGTCATCGCCAGCCGCTTGGGCGCAGCGGCCGGCATTGACCAGCGCGATCTCAGGCGTCTTGTACAGCGGGTTACGCACCGCCGCATCGAATTCCGGGAGCGAGTCGCGGGGGCGCTGATGCGTGCACAGGTACCAGCCCCAGTTGTGATGAATTTCCGAATCGTTGGGCGCCAGTTGCAGCGCCTGGGTGAAGTTCTGCTCCGCCTTGCGGTCGTCACCCAGGTAGGCATAGACCAGGCCCGAGATGTTGTACGCCTGCGCGTAGGTCGGATCGATCTTGATCGCCGTGTTCAGCTCCTCCAACGCGACCTCCATCTGGCCACGCTCGTAGTAGCCGGCACCCAGTTCGGTATGCAGTTGCGCGCGCACCTGGGGGGGTGCTTTCTGCGGCGGTGTGGTCGGTATCGGTTGGGGGGGTTCCTGGCGACTGGGCTGGCCGCTGCAGGCGGCCAGCAGTATCAGGGCGAGCAGCAGCAGTCTGCGGGCAGCGAGCGGCATCGGGGTCATGACAGAGGCTCCACAGCTGCGGCGGCGGCGCGGAGGTGGAGCCGATGCGTGCGCCGCTTGGTTTTGTCCTGCACCTGGCCGGCGAGCTGGCCGCATGCGGCGTCGATGTCCGCGCCGCGCGTGGTGCGTACGGTGGCGACGAAGCCTGCGTCCTGCAGCACCGACTGAAAGGCGGCGATGCGCGCACGCGGGCTGGTCGAGAAGGCGCTGTTCGGGAACGGATTGAACGGGATCAGGTTGAACTTGCACGGCACCTCGCGCACCCGCGCGACGAGCTCGCGCGCCTGCTCGGGGTGGTCATTGACGCCGTCGAGCATCACGTACTCGAAGGTGACGAAGTCGCGCGGCGCGCGTTCGATGTACCGCCGGCACGCGGCCAGGAGCTCGCGCAGGGGATACTTGCGATTGATCGGCACCAGCAGCGTCGCGCAGGGCGTCGTTGGGCGCATGCAGCGACACGGCCAGCGCCACCGGGCATTCCTCGCGCAGGCGATCGAGCGCGGGCACGAGCCCGGCCGTCGACAGCGTCACGCGCCGGCGCGACAGTCCGTAGGCATGGTCGTCGAGCATCAGGCGCAGGGCGCCGACGACGTTGTCGAAGTTGGCCAGCGGCTCGCCCATGCCCATCATCACTACGTTGGTGATCGGATGCCGGCCCTGCTCGACCCAGGGCGCGCTCACGCCCGTGGCGAGCAGCGCGCGGTTGGCATGCCAGAGCTGGCCGATGATCTCGCCCACGGAAAGGTTGCGATTGAAGCCCTGCTTGCCGGTCGAGCAGAACGCGCAGTCGAGCGCGCAGCCGGCCTGGGAGGAGACGCACAGCGTGCCGCGGTCGGTCTCGGGAATGTAGACCGCCTCGATCGCGTTCCCGCCGCCGACATCGAGCAGCCACTTGCGCGTGCCGTCGGCGGCGGTCGCATCGCGCAGCACCGCCGGGCGCGCGGATCGCGGCGTCGCGGGCGAGCGCGTCGCGCGTCGCCTTGGCAAGATCGGTCATCGCATCGACCCGATCGGCCAGGCTGCGGTGCATCCAGCGCAGCACCTGGCGCGCCCGGAACGGCTTCTCGCCGCGCGGCGGCAAACAGCGCCGCAAGGGCCGGCGGATCGTAGTCGAGCAGGTTGATCATGGTGAGACAAATCAGGGCTTCTGCGTCACCGGCTGTGCAGCTCCTGGCGCGGAAAGAAGAATTCGATTTCCGTTTGCGGCGGTCGTCGGCGCGTCGGAGCCGTGGACGGCGTTGGCATCGATGCTGGCGGCGAAGTCGGCGCGGATGGTGCCCGGCGCCGCCTTCTTCGGGTCGGTCGCGCCCATCAGGTCGCGGTTCTTGGCGATCGCGTTCTCGCCTTCGAGCACCTGGATCATCACCGGCCCGGAAGTCATGAATTCCACCAGATCCTTGAAGAACGGGCGCCCGCGGTGCACCGCGTAAAAGCCCTCGGCATCGGGACGCGCCAGCCAAGTCATTTTCGCGGCCACGATCTTCAGTCCGGCGCGCTCGAAGCGAGTATAAATCTCGCCGATGACGTTTTTGGCCACCGCGTCAGGTTTGATGATCGAAAGGGTGCGTTCTACCGCCATGCTTTGACTCCAACGCGATAATTGCGAGTAAATTCATGATTATATCACGCGGGAGGTCCCCGTCCTGCGGCCCCGCCTCGCCCCTGCGGCAGGCTGCGTGCGGGTGGGACAGGGGCGCGCCGGGCAGCGTTCACGGCGACCCGGCCGCGGTCAGGGCGAGGCCCCCAGCATCCCCATTTCGCGCGGCAGCCAGAGCGAGAGCTCCGGCCAGTAGGTGACGATGACCAGGAACACGAGCATCGTGATGAGCCACGGGATCACCGCCTTGGTGAGCTGGGTGATGCCCAGGCGCGAAATGCCCGAGGCAACGTACAGATTGAGCCCGACCGGCGGGTGGCAAAGGCCGACCTCCATGTTGACGTCGATGAGGATGCCCAGGTGCACCGGGTTGATGCCCAGCGACACCGCCGCGGGATAGAGAATCGGCGCCATGATCAGGATGACCGAAGACGGATCCATGAAATTGCCGGCAACGAGCAGGAGCAGGTTGGCCAGCAGCAGGAAGCCCACCCAGCCCAGATGCTTGGCGATGATCCAGTCCGCCAGCGCGTGCGGAATGTTCTCGTTGGTCAGGATGAACGAGAACAGCGCCGCGTTGGTGATGATGTAGAGCAGCATCGCGCTCATGTTGGCCGAAGTCAGCAGAACCTTGCCGAGGTCTTTGAGCGGCAGGGCCTTGTAGACGAACACCGATACGAAGAACGCGTAGACAGCGGCCATGGCGGCCGCTTCGGTGGCCGTGAACAGCCCCGAGTAGATGCCGCCGATGATGATGACCACCAGCATCAGGCCCCACACGCTCTCCCGGAAGGCCTTGAAGCGGGCGCTCCAGCTTTCGCGCGGCATGCGCGGGTAGTTGCGACGCTTGGCGATGAACCAGGTCACGAAGCAAAGCATCGTGGTCAGCAGGATCCCCGGCAGGAGGCCGGCGACGAACAGCGCGCCGATCGAGGTGTTGGTGGCGATCGCGTAGATCACCTTCGGGATCGACGGCAGCATGAGAATGCCCAGCGAACCGGCAACGGTGATCACCGCCGCGCCGAATTCCAAGGGCATGCCGCGCCTGACCATTTCCGGCAGTACGATCGATCCGATGGCCACCACCGTCGCCACGCTCGATCCGCAGACCAGGGCAAACATCGCGCAGGCGACGATGCCCGCGAGCGCCAGGCCGCCGTGCCAATGGCCGACCATGGACGCGGCGAAATTGATCATCCGCCGCGCTACGCCGCCGTGGGTGAGGAAATTGCCGGCGAGGATAAAGAACGGGACCGCCATGATCTCGAAGCGCTCGATGCCGGTGAATAGCTTCAGCGCCACCGACTCGATCGGCACCTGGGTCATGGTGAACACGAAGGTCAGCACCGTGAGGCCGAGCGCGATGGAGATGGGCATGCCGGTGAGCATGAGCGCGATAAGCAGGCCGAAGATGATCGCGGAGGTCATCGCTCAAGGCTTTCCGTGGGGCGCGGCCGGATGCAGGTTGTCCTGCGCCGCCGGGTCGACCGGCAGGAGTTCCGGGTCGGCGATTTTTTCGACCCCCGCCACGGCGGTGGGGTCGTGCTGCGGCAGCTCGCCGGTGCGGAAAAAAGTCCACGCGACCTGCAGAAAGCGAAAGCACATGAGGCCCGAGCCGCAGGGGATGGCGAGATAGACCAGCCACATGGGCAGCTCCATGTCGGGCGAGGTCTGGTCGGTGTGGGCGAGCTGCCAGACAAAGTTGGCGCCGAATGCGGCCACGATGCCGGTGAACAGCGCGCCGGCGCACAGGCCGAACAGAATGCATTGCCGGCGCACGCGCTCGGGCAGGCGGTTGATGAGCACATCCACGCCGACGTGGATGCCAGTGCGCACGCCGTAGGCGGCGCCGAACTTGGCCATCCAGACGAACATGTAGATGCAGGCTTCCTACCGATTGGGCAAACGCAATCGGACATATTCGGACATTCTCGGACACCAACCGGATGCAACCCAAATGCAACAGGATGCAACCAAATGCGACGAAATGCAACCGGGTGCAACGTCGGTGCAACCTCATGTTGCACAGGGTTGTCTGTGCCAACCATTGCACGGACAATGACTTGCACGCCGACCCTCGCCGGGGTGCGACCGAATGCAACGTGCGCGAAGACTCCTCACCCACCCCCGCGAGGTGCTATACTCCCCCAGCAACACGCAACAGCACAAACGGATAGCACTATGCCCACCTCCACACCGCAACACATGCAGTTCAAGACCGAGCTGAAACAACTGCTCGACTTGATCGTCCACTCGCTTTACACGAAGAAGGAGATCTTCCTCCGCGAGCTGATCAGCAACGCCGCCGACGCCATCGACCGCGCGGATACCTGGCGCTCACCCAGCCCGACATCCTCGAAGGCAACTCCAACTGGAAGATCAAGCTCATCCCCGATGCGGCCGACGCACGCTGACGATCTCCGACAACGGCGTCGGCATGTCGCGCGAGACCATCGTCGAAGACCTCGGCACCATCGCCAAGTCCGGCACCAAGGCTTTCTCGAAAACCTGAGGCACGCCGAGGTGAAAGACCGCCCCGAACTGATCGGCCAGTTCGGCGTGGGCTTCTACTCCTCCTTCATGGTCGCCGATCGCGTCACGGTCCTCTCGCGCGCCGGCCGGCCCGAAGTCGACGGCGTGCAAGTGGGAATCCGACGGCCAGGGCGAGTTTACGGTCGAGCCGTCGAGAAAGAGACCCGCGGCACCGATGTCATCCTCCACCTGCGCGAGGAGCAAGGATTTCCTCGACCCTGGCGCTGCGCGAGATCGTCCAGCAGTATTCCGACTTCATCGAGCACCCGATCGTCATCGACGTCGAAACCGAGAAGGACGGGAAGAAGGTCGTCGACCGAGGACACCCTCAACTCGCGCAAGGCCATCTGGCTGCGGCCCAAGAGCGAGATCAAGAGCGAGGACTACAACGCGTTCTATCGCCAGATCACGCCTGACATGGACGACCCCGCCCGCGTCATCCACTTCGCCGCCGAGGGCCAGGTCGAATTCCGCGCGCTGCTCTACCTCCCCAAGCACCGCCCGCTCGAATTCCTCTGGCGCGAGCCGCGGTCGGCCATTCAGCTCTATGTCCGCCGCGTGCTGATCATGCACGATTGCCCGGACCTCCTGCCCACGTGGCTGCGCTTCGTGCGCGGCGTGGTCGACTCGGCCGACCTCCCGCTGAACGTCTCGCGCGAGATGCTCCAGCACAACGCCGTGCTCACCAAGATCCGCCAGAACCTGGTCAACCGCGTGCTCAAGACGCTGGAAGAGATGAAGGTGGCGGGCACCGGCGGCCCGCCGGTGGTTTCGAGTGGCACCGGCGGCCCGCCGGTATCTGAAGACTACCTCACCTTCCACTCCGAGTTCGGCCAAATCCTCAAGGAAGGCGTCACCCAGGACTGGACCAACCGCGAGCGCATCGCCGACCTGCTGTTGTTCCAGTCCACCAAGACCGAACCGGGCAAGTACACCACGCTCGCCCAGTACGTCGAGGGCATGAACCCCGATCAGCAGGAGATACTCTACCTCGTTGGCGAGTCCCGAGCCGCGATCGAGCATTCGCCCTATCTCGAATCCGCGAAAGCCGCCGACCAGGAGGTGCTCCTCCTGACCGAACCGATCGACGAGTTCGTCGCGGAAAACGTCGGCGAGTACAAAGGCAAACGGCTGCGCGGCGTTGACCGTGCCACCGCCACCGACGCCAAGCCTCCCGAGGCCGGCGAGTTCGCCGCGCTTCTGGCGACCATGAAATCAAAACTCCCCGAAGTCAAAGACGTCCGCCTCTCCGCGCCTCAAGGAAAGCGCCGCCTGCCTCGTCGCCGACGAGCATGGCCCATCGGCCCACCTGGAGCGCTTATGGAGCAAATGGGCCGCCGCGACCTCCCCCCGGTCCAGCGAATCATCGAACTCAACGCCCAGCATCCCGCCGTCGTCGCCATGAAGAAGCTGCACGATCGCGATGCCAAGACCGCGCCTCGAGGATTTCTCCCGGCTGCTCTATGACGAAGCGGTGCTCGCGGAAGGATCCAAGGTGGAAGACCCGGTAGCGCCGCGCGGAGGATCAATCAGCTTCTGGTCGCTGTCGTCGGGTAACAGATTGTTTAACCGCCCCGCTTGCGGGGCGCTGTTTAGCCGGCTCGCTTGCGAGCCGTGTAATGTCCCGCGCAAGTTCTACTTCCATCTCGGGGCCGATGCGACCTGATCCTTCAATGCCGCGTCAATGGCCGGATCCCCCACCCATGTTCCGATGAATTCGCTCAGGTTCATGCTTCTTCGTCCCGTCATTGGAGCTCCGAACCCTCTTCAACACCTCATTCCCACTCCGCTCCGAAACCCCTGCAGATCCGTCGTGATGTACGTATACCCAAGGCTCTTGAAGAACTTCACCAGCTCCGACCGCAGCGGCTCCTCCACCAGCCGCACCAGATCCGCCGTCCTCACCTCGACCCGCGCCAGGTTGCCATGATGCCGCACGCGGAAATTAGTGAATCCGTGGTCCCACAAGAACCCCTCGGCCTTTTCCACCTGCGATAGCGACCCGATCGTCACCGGCGTCCCGTACGGAATGCGGCTGGACAAACACGCCAGCGCAGGCTTTTCCCAGTTCGGCAGCCCCAATTCCTTGGCCAGAATCCGCACCTCGGCCTTGCTCAACTTGGCGTCGATCAGCGGCGACCGCACGTTCCACTTCTTTCCGGCATTGAGCCCTGGCCGAAAATCCCCCGTGTCGTCCAGATTCGCCCCATTCAGCACCACCGCATACCCCTTTTTCTTAGCCACTTCGGTCAGTTTGCCAAAAAGATCGTTCTTGCAGAAGAAACACCGTTCTGAGGTATTGGCCGCATAGTTCGGGTCGTCCATCTCCGCCGTGTCGACCAGTTCCAGAGGCGCATTCAGCACCTGGCAAAGCTGCTTTACGCTGTCCAACTCCCGTGCCGCCAGCGAAGGGCTAACCCCCGTCGCCGCCAGCACATTCTCTGGCCCCACCGCGTTCAGGGCCACCTTAAGCACGACCGTCGAGTCCACTCCCGCGGAAAACGCCACCACCACGCACTTCAGCTCGCGAATCTGCGCCGAGCATCGTCTCATATTTGCCTTCGAGGCCCTGATCCATAAAACGTCCCTCGTTGTTTTCAACCAACGAGCGTATCATCAGCCCGTCCGTTTTGGAGTACTCGGCACTCCACGATCCGCAAGGACATTGACACCGCCGGTCGCCCGCCTATATTCGCGTCGGCGTTACTGGCCGTACCTTATCAACGTAAAGTGATTTCCACATGACTCCGGTCGTTTCCCGAGCCAAAGCGTATCTGAAAGCACGACACAAGGTCGTCCGCGATGCCCTCAAGAGCTCAAGCTCGACGGCATCCTCCTGACTCATGCCCCGGACATCGGCTACCTGACCAACTTCACGGGCGACGACTCTCTTCGGCCTGATCACCGATAGCGATTTCTGGCTTATCACCGATTTCCGCTACCAGGAACAGGCCGCCCTCGAATGCGGCTGGGTGCAGGTCGTCGTTCGCGAGGAGAGGATGGCTGACGCCGTCATCAAGGCTTCTCGCAAGCAAAGGTCAAGCGCGTTGGCTACGAGGCCAACTACATGACCGTCGGCCAGCTTGAGGCGCTGGAAGTCGCCATGGAGGACGGCAAGATCGAGAAAGTCGAGCTGGTCCCGCTGGAAAACGTGATGGCCAACATCCGCAAGGTCAAGGACGACCATGAAATCGACCTGATTCGCAAATCCGTCGGCGTCGCCGAGGAGGCGTTCGACGCCATCCGCAGCGAGATCAAGGTCGGCCTGACCGAGAACTACCTGGCCGGGCTGCATGATCTTTGAGCTGCGTCGCCGCGGCGCCAGCGACGCAGCTTCCCGGTCATCGTGGCGGCGGGGGCGAATAGTCGCTGCCGCACTATCGGCCGGGCGAAGTCGCTCGTGCAGCGCGATCAGCCGCTGCTGATCGACTGGGGCGCGCTCTACAAGGGCTATTGCAGCGACCTGACCCGAACGCTGCTCATGGGCCGGGTCAGCGACCGAGATCAAAAAGATCTACAAAGTGGTGCTGGAGGCCCAGCAGGCGGCGATCGCATTCCTGCGGCCGGGCGTGACCACGCGTGCAGGCCGACCGCGTGGCGCGCGACGTGATCGACGAGCCGGGTTTGGCAAAGAATTCGGGCATGGCCTGGGCCACGGCATCGGCCGCGAAATCCATGAACTGCCGGCCATGCGCAAGACCGGCGGCGAAGAAGAACTGCGGCCGGGCATGGTCGTGACGGTCGAGCCGGGCATCTATCTGCCCGGCGAAGGGCGGCGTGCGAATCGAGGACGATGTGCTCATCACCCACTCCGGCTGCGAGGTGCTCTCGACCTCGATCGGAGCTTCGAAGGCTGCCATATTGAGTGAACGAGAGCTAGTCCGAGGAACGAATCTTGAGCGAGAAAAAGACCAGCAGAAGCCACGTTCCAAGATTCCGGACCGGCACCGGCGCCGCGGGCAGTCCGATGGATGTCGGCCTGCTGCAGCAGCTCGTCGACGCTGATGGCGGCCAACGATCTGAACACGGTCGATGTGCGCGATGGCGATCAAGCGGGTCATCCTCAAGCGCGGCCGGTGCCCGTGATGGTCCCGTGGCCGCGCATTCGCCGCTGCCCGCGGCCTCGCCAGCCACGTGCAGGCGCCGCCCCGGCAGCTCCCGGTGGCGGATGAAGACGCCGGCCTGATTGCGATCAAGAGCCCGATGGTCGGCACGTTCTACGCCGCCGCCAGCCCCGAAGCCAAGCCGTTCGTCACGGTCGGCACCACGTCGACGAAGACAGCGACGTCTGCATCATCGAGGCCATGAAGGTCTTCAACAACATCAAGGCCGAGATGTCGCGGCACGATCGCCAAGTCTGGTCGAGAACGGCCAGCCCGTCGAATTCGGGCAGCCGCTGTTCCTGGTTAAGCCGTGTAGCGGAAAGCGCTGGTTGCGCAGTGTTAGTGAAGTCACTGAGCACTATCAACCGCAACACAACGGACAACGTATGTTTTCAAAGATCCTCATCGCCAACCGCGGCGAGATCGCCCTGCGGATCATCCGCGCCTGCCAGGAACTGGGCATCGAGACCGTGTCGTCTATTCGAGGCCGACCGCGACGCCGCGTACCTGGAACTGGCCGACGAGGCCATCTGCATCGGCCCGCCCAGCCGGCCGACAGCTATCTGAAGATCGCCGCGCATCATCTCGCGCCGCCGAAATCGGCGACGTGCAGGCGATCCATCCGGGCTATGGCTTCCTGGCCGAGAACGCCCACTTCGCCGAGGTCTGCCGCAGCTGCAAGATCGAGTTCATCGGCCCCACGCCCGAAGCGATGGCCGCCGCTGGGCGACAAGATCGCATGCCAAGCGCCTGGCCAAGAAGGCCAACGTGCCCACGGTGCCCGGCAGCGAAGGCGCGGTCGACGACGAGAAGCAGGCCGCTGAAGCTGGCCGACGAGATCGGCTTTCCGGTGATGATCAAGGCCGCGGCCGGCGGCGGCGGGCGCGGCATGCGCGTGGCCCACAACGACGTCTCGCTGCAGCGCGGCCTCAAGCAGGCCCAGGCCGAGGCCGAGAGCGCCTTCAAGGACGCCGACCGTCTACCTGGAAAAATACTCGAGCATCCGCGGCACGTCGAGGTGCAGATCCTCGCCGACCATCACGGCAACGTCGTCCATCTCTGGGAGCGCGACTGCTCGCATGCAGCGCCGCCACCAGAAGCTGGTCGAGGAATCGCCCTCGCCCGGCCTGATCGCCGGAGACCCGCGACGACCATCTGCGAAGCGGCCGTGCGGCTGGTCAAGGCGGCCGGCTACACCAACGCCGGCACGGTCGAGTTCATCGTCGACAAGCAGCGGCAATTTCTACTTCATCGAGGTCAACGCCCGCATCCAGGTCGAGCATCCGGTCACCGAAACTGGTCACCGGCATCGACCTGATCAAGGCGCAGATCCGCATCGCCGCCGGCGAGCCGCTGCCGTTCAAGCAGGAAGACATCGTGCAGCGCGGCGCACGCCATCGAGTGCCGCATCAACGCCGAGGACCCCGGCACGAACTTCCGCCCCTCGCCGGGCCCGATCGACGAATTGCGCGTCCCCGGCGGGCTCGGGCGTCCGCTTCGATTCGCACGTCTACGCCGGGCTACGGCATCTCGCCGTACTACGACTCGATGATCGGCAAGCTGATCGTCCACCGCGCCGCGCCGAGAGGCCATCGCCACCATGCAGCGGGCCCTGGGCGAATTCCACATCGCCCCCATCAAGAACGACCATCCCGCTGCACCTGCAGATCATGGACAACCAGCATTTCCTGCCGGCGAGGTGGACACCGGCTTTATCGAACGCGTTTTGCTCGCCAAATAGACCCTCGTCGCTCAATACCCTTACAGGCGCGTTCTCCGGAGGACGAAGACCGCCTCTGCGAGTCCGCCGGTAACCGCAGCGTGAGCCAGCGCGAGCCGTCGAAGTCCTTCAGCACGATTTCGGCGCGCTTGGCCCGCCGTGAACCACGCCGGGGTCGTAGGTGATCAGCACGTGGAAACGCCCAGTTTCACCCGGCGCACCTATCGGCAACGCTTTTCCGAACTGCTCCGCCGCGGCACGTCGTTCGTTCACTTCCCCGTGCCGCAGGATGTACTCGAACGGCTTGACCAGCGCCAGCCCTTCGATGGTGGCGGCCACCGGCTCGGACTTGGCCCGCAGCAGCGGCAGCAACTTCTCGCGGCATGCCGAACGTCGCAAATTGGGCGTCCGCGCCGTTGTTCTTCTCGCCCGGCCGGATCTTCTGGAATCGCACCACCCCCGCCTCCTGGTCGATCCCGACCACGTGCAGCACGTCGTATCGTTTGAACGTTTCCTCGCGATCCTCGGCTTTCAGCGAAAACTCGCGGGCGACCATGACGTCGTGGTATCCGACGATCGTGGTTTCGGTGTCGCCGACCCCGCGTTTCTCCACATGGGAAATCGCCACGACCTGATGTGAACCCGTTCCCGACCAGTTCCAGGTGTCCAGCCCGTCGATCCCCGTGAAGAACGCCATCGCAGTCATGGCGCGTTCCTCTTCATCGGGCGAGGGGTGCTCGCTCCACCATCGCCAGCCTCCGCCCCCGCCGTGCAGCAGCGTCCAGAAGTACGGGGCACCGGCTTCGGGCGGCCGGCCGATTTCACGAAGCGAACGTTATTGTCGATGCTCGCCAGCACATACGCCACGTTCTCCGCCGTCCAATAGAAAGCAGTAGACAGAATTGTTGATGATGTTGACGGCATCGATATCTGCCCGGCCGCAACAAGGCCCACGCGTCGTTCGCGCCCGGGATCCACCTGCGCCTTCTCCAGCCCGCCCCACGTCCGTCCGGACGAGCCCAGCCGTAGACGCTCACGGCCGGCCATCCCTGCTGTTTCGCGACCATCACCGGGCCACTACGTCTGCGCATATCCCGCGTAATACTGTTCTTGAACGCCACGCGCGCTTCCGCCGACTGGTCTTTCGGATACCAGGGCTGTCGCGCAACGTCGCCGGCGGCAGCACCGAGTGTTCCATATCGATCATGAACACGTCGCCGCCCGCCGACCGCTTGTACGGGTCTGCCTGCGTGAGCATCTTCAGAGATCGAGGTCGGCCAGTCGATCATATCGCCCGGCCGGAATGCCGTGCCGGACCATCCACTGCTCCCAGTCGGGCTCGCCGATCCACCTCAGCACCTGCGTGCCCTTGGGCCAGTGCTGCATTGGCGGGCTTGCGAATGTACGGCGAAAGGATGTCAAACCCATGCGTGGACGCGTAATCCTGCATCTCGTAATTATGCCAACCGCCGTAGTTGAATTCGCAATGGAAATACCTGAACCGAAATCGGCGCAAGGTCGCGTGCGACATACGGCCGGCGATCGGGAGGGCAATCATCCATCATGTTCGCGGCGTAGCGGAGCGCCGGCCCGGCCAACTGCGGTGGGGCATCATCCAGCGCCACCCCGCGTAGATCGTCGATTGTCAGCGAGTCCGCCGGGGTCAACCTCAGTTCTCCCGGTTGCCACGCAAAACCCACCACCTTGAACTTCTTCACCCGCGCGGCCAGCGTGTTCAGCTCGGCCTGCGCCATTTCCTCCGGCGCCGCGGCGCAGACGCCCGCGGTGCCAACAAGCATCGCCAGAATTACTATCGCACGGATCATTGATTCTGAATCCTATACCCTCACACGTAGAAGCTTTCTGCAAACGCCGTTTCCAGCATTGCCACCACATTCTCCGGCGGCACGTCGCCCATCACGTTATGCACCTGGTTGAACACGAATCCGCCGCCCGGTTTGAAAACCCGCACGAGTTCGCGGACGTCTGCGCCACCTGCTGCGGCGTGCCGGTTGTGAGTACTCGCTGTGTATCGCACCCCCCGCCCCAGAAGACCAATTTATCCCCGAACTCGGCCTTCAGTCGCTGCGGCTCCATGTCCCGCCCGGAAATCTGCACCGGGTTGAGCACGTCGATGCCGCAGTCGATAGGATCGGAATCAGTGGCTTGATTGTGCCGCAGCAGTGCAGCCAGGTTTTGCAGTCGCTGTGACGGTGGATGAAATCGCACAGCTTCTTCACGAACGGTGCGCTGATCTGCTCGTAGAGCGACGGCCGGCAGAACGGCCCCATTGCATCCCCAGGTCCGACACCAGCACGATCGCCTGCACGTACCGCCCCATCTTCTCGATCACCTCGGCGGCCAGTTTCAGGTCCTGCTCGCACTGGCGCTGGTTCTCCCGATCACTTTCTCCGGCTCTTCCATGATCCGCATAAGCCAGTCGGGGTACTCGGAAAAGTACTGGCCGAAGGCGATGAAGATCGTCGCGTAGGGCGTCTCAGTAGATCCGCTCGGCCTCGCGGCCATCTCATCGATCATCGGCCGGTCGTAGAACGACGGCCACCCGCCATCAAAGAAGATCCCCCTGCCGGCATTTGCGCAGCGTGGCGTTGTTCCGCTGCACAACCCACATGCCGTCATCCTGATGCTGCGGCCGGCAGGTCGTCGGAATCGTGAACTCATACTTTCTGTGCGGCTGCCAGCGATGCGTCCCCGGCCACGGCGCCTGAAGGAGCATCGTGTCGATGTGAAACCGCTGCAGGATGTCCTGGTTGAACGGCCCGCCAGCACCTGGATCATGTCAATGATCTCGATCCGATCCGTCGACAGCCCCAGTGCTTGTGCAGGTTCCAGTAAGCAAACGCCGAAATCCCGCTGGAATGCTGCACGCCGAGGTCGATGGGAATACGGTTGACCGGCTGACGGTTCAGCGTGCGGATAACGTGCTGGCGCGAGGTGAGGGTTTCGCGGGGCATGGAAGTCTCATCGGCGGTGCAATTGCCGATACTGCTCGATCAACGGCAGTTCTTCGGGGGCGAGGACCAGCCGGGCGGGCAATCGGCGGAACGAGACTCCACCGCCTCGCAGAAACTGGCGGCGCGGCTGGCGCGGTGATAGCCGTCAATCGGACCTCGCGTGAATTCCACCGTGAAGAGATAATCGTGCTGGTCGCCCTCGCCGTAGATCAGGTCCATGACGTGCAGGTCGGTCGCCTCGGGCACGGAGAAGCCCTGGGCCACGCGGGCGGCGAGGTTGAACAGGTCGGCCTCGGCATTCGACTGCCACTCCGCGGCCAAGCGGCGAAACAGGCGGGCGCGATGCTGGCGCACGGCCTTGTCCGCCAGCCAGGCGGCGGCGGTGAAGGCGAGGAGGATGCCCAGAAATCCGATGGGCGGCATGGCAGTCAAAACGCCCTGCGCGGCTTGGCCAATTCGCGGACGGCCTTGAGCTGATCTTCGGCCGGGCTGGGCGGATTAGCAGGCGGCGGGGTTTGGTTTCGGTGCGATTTGCCGCCGCCGCGGGGGTGCGCGGCGGGGGCCGCCGCGGAGCGGCGCGTCTCGGCCGGGGCGGGGCAGGGACCGTGCCTCGGTGGGCTGCGTCGTGGGCAGTTCGGCCGGCGGCGCCTTCATACCGGGCACGGGGAAATCAATCCCGTACTCGGTGCCATGGGAACAAGAACGCTGATCCACGCCAGGACCGCCTGAAACCGGCCATCCTGCGTGCGGAAGGCGGGGACGAACCCAGGGACGTCGGGATGCTTGCCGGCCTGCGCGTTGGCCCGCGGCAGGCCGTACTGAAGGATCAGCGATCCTTGAGGATTCGTTCGGTCGATCGTCCTGCGGAGCACGTCGCCCACCGTGATCTGATAGCGGGAGAGGATGTAGAAATTCGTGTACGCAGCGGCCTCGCTGGTGTTGGATGCCGACAGCAGCGTGAACTTCCCGGCACTGGTCCCGCCGTGGCAAGTCGCGGTGGCGCACCCACTGGCGAGGATCGGCTGAACATGGTGCTTGAACTCCAGCAGCGCGATTGGATCCTCGTGGGAAGATTCGCACATCGCGATCGCATCAGTGCCATTGCCGATGATCAGAGCGGCCTTTTCGGGGTCGGGAACTCGCGGCGAACGTCCGTGGGTCGATGGTGCCGTACTCGGCATAATGCTTGGCCACGTCATTGGCCAGCCGCACCTGCGCAGCCGCTCCTTCGCCTGCATTTCCTTCTGGCGGATGATGTTGATCTGATCGGGGTCGAGGAACCTCCGGTCGCCCGTCGCCGCAACGGGCTTGGTCGCCAAGGGATTCCTGGGGTCGCCCGCCGGCAACTTGGGCGTCTTCGACCAGATGATTGAGCGGTAGACCGCAGTCTTCAGCATGCTCGCTTCGTTATTCGTGGGGTCAAGGCCCAGGGCTGTGTCGATCTCAGCGCGCGACAGCTCATATTCCTTGACGTCGTACAACCACTTGGCCAGCGCGAGATGCTCCCCCGCGCCAGCGTCCTTGGGCAAGGCCTTGAGCCGCTGGAGATGACCGCTTTGACATTGCCGGCGTAATCGATGGAGGCAATGTCGTCTTTGCCGACGGCGATCGTGCCGAGTTTCGTGGTAATCACGACGCCTTCGGCGTCCTTGTCGGCGATATCGCCTTCGATGGCGCGGCCGTCTTTTGTGCGAACGATCCCCGGGCGGGCGAGCGCCAGGGAAGCGCCCATGAGAGCAGGATTGAGAGCCGAATCGAGTGTCGCACCATAGCTGTCTCCGTCGTGAGGGCTCAGGGGTGCATGGTAGTTGCCGGCCGCGCAGGTCGCAAGGGGAAAGTTGTCAACTGGCATTGCCCACAGGCCTTTGCTAAATTGATGAGGCATTGTCGCCGGATGCTCCCGGCGATGCCCCATTGCAACTGCGGGACGATATCCCATGCGAACGAAGATCGTCGTGGTGTGGGCGGCGTGTGCGATCCTGGGTGCGGTTCGGATTTCGGCGGCTGCGCCGGTGGATATGGGCAAGCCCTTCGATGTTGACAAGGACACCGATTGCCCCTTATCACTTGGACGATGTCGCTTCGGGAGCGGTGACGGACGCTGTGGGCGGAGGGAGATCGGGGAAGGCGGTGCAGGCGACGGAGACCGACGGGAAGTTCGGCAAGGCCATGAACGGCGACGGCACGAAGGGCTGGGTGGACGTTGCGGACCTCCCCAAGACCGAGGGGCTGAAGGCGCCACGGCGGAATGCTGGGTGAAGTTTCGGGACCGGGCGGCGGCGGACCTGGTCTGCCGGCCCAACCAGTTCATGATCCGTGTCTCAGGGAATGCCAAGGCCTACTTCTGGATCGACGGCGCCTGGCGGATCGTGGAAGGCAGCAAACCGGTGCCGGTGGGCCGCTGGACGCACCTGGCGATCACCTGGGATCAGCCCACCAAGATGGTCAGCATCTACGTGGACGGGCAACTGGACGTAGCGCAGGAACCCGAGGGGATTACCGAAGCCGAGCTGGCGAGCGCAGGAACATCGGCCGGGCGGCCACACCTGGGACGCCAACCCGATCATGCTGAACGGGCAACTGGATGAGGTGCGCATTTCGTCGGTAGCGCGATGATCCAGGGCGGCGGCGACGCCTGCGACTCCGGCTCTGGAGAATGCGGCGGCGCCACTGCGGCCACTGAAGCCCTGGGCGACGAACACGCAGCCGACGGATGTGGCGAAGTCGAACGTGCAGGAGATCACCCAAGCGACACGGAAGTACACCATCGTCCAGGGCGGCACGATGGACGGGCGAAACTGCCGCTCGCCCATGGGCTGTGGGATTGCGCGCGAGGGGGCGTTGCATCAGACCTGGGAGTCGAACCGCTCGGTACGGATGGAGAACGTTGGCGAGACGACGTCATCAACCCCTGGCTGTCCAACGGCCGGAACAATTTCAGGACCGTCGCCGAGATTGCCAACTCGGCGCTCGCGCCGGGGATGACGGATGCCGAGAAAGGCCTTCGCCCTTGGTTCCAGGAGATCCATATCGCCACCATTCCGGCGGCGACAACAGCGAACTGAGCGACCCGGTGAAGGTGTTCAACATCTACGGCTACAACACCTGCGGGAACGACTCGATCTCCCTGGCAACGCTGTGGAAGGCGGTTGGGCTGAAGGCCGCGCCGCGCCGCGCACTGGGGCACTGCATTTCGCAGGCATTCTATGACGGCGGCTGGCACTTCTATGACGGTGATATGCACTGTGTCTATCTTTTGCGGGACAACGAACCCGTTGCCGGCGAACAGGATATCGTGCGCGACCACGACCTGGTCAAGCGGACACACTCCCAGGGAATCCTCTTCCCGGACACCTGGTGGCAGGGACAGGGAATGCCCTCGATGTACGTCTATCTGGGCGAGGTCAAGGGCGAACGCGGGGGGAAACCCGACACGACGATGAACATGGTCCTGCGCCCCGGCGAGGCGATCGTCTGGCGATGGGGCCAGTTGTCGCCGATGAAGTATCACGGGCGCTGCAGACGGTGCCCACCTACGAAAACGTGCCCTACCTCATATGCAACGGCCTCTGGGAGTATCGGCCGGACTTCGCCAAGGACACGTGGCTCCACGGGGCCAAGGTAGAGAACGTTGCGCCGGGACCGCAAGGCCTGTCACCGCGGAG
Organism: uncultured beta proteobacterium; assembly: GCA_963777455.1. GTDB lineage: Bacteria > Pseudomonadota > Gammaproteobacteria > Burkholderiales > Casimicrobiaceae > PALSA-1003. The sequence goes on along the minus strand of CAVZQQ010000001.1, from coordinate 29,857 downwards.
AATGGGAAGACGGGCACAATTGTGTGGACGATGAGCAGCCCGTACGTCTTCGTGGGAGGACGGATCGAAGCCGAGGGAACGGGGGTGAAATTCTTCCTCAGCCAGGACGGCAAGGTCTGGCGGGCGTGGGGAACAATCTGGACGCGTTCTTCTCGACGGTGGGGCCGGCACGGTATCGGTATCACCTCCAGTGCCAGTTGGAGGCCGGGCAGTTGAAGAAGGTAGCGATCATCAATGACGTGCAAATGGCGCCGCTGGCGCTGCCCGAGATGGGGGTAGGCGAGAATGTGTTCACCTACAGCGACCAGACTCCCGGCCAGCGGAAGGTGAACATCACACACAACTGGGTGGAGCGTTCCACGTCGAAGCCCCCGACCGCGCCGTCGGGGGCTGTGTATCCGCCGGACGGCGGCGAGAGCAACGGGACGGACATCGTGTTCCAATGGAGCTCGGCGCGAAGTACCCGATGGCAGCAAGATTGGGGACTACCAGTTCGGGCTATCGCGTCGAGCGGACATGAAGTTCCCGCTGTCGATGGACTTCTACAAGCTGATCTCTCGGACGGCGGACGCAAGCGTGGTACAAGGAGCAGGAGATGGCAATATTGCAGAGCACACGGTCAAGAATCAGTATACTCTGACGCAGCCGGGCCTGTTGACGCCGGATGAGATGTATCACTGGCACGTCCGGGCGATGAACGACAAGGGAGTTTGGGGGCCGTGGAGCAAGACCTGGAGCTTCACCGCCGCGGGGCGTGGCCTATCCGACGGACGTGACGCTGGACTACGATCAGGCCAAGGGAGTGGCAACCCTCAAGTGGAAACCCAACGCCGCGGGAAATCGCCCGGCGAAGTACCGCGTCTATGGCAGCGACGAGAAAGGGTTCACTGTCGCCGATCAGAGATTCCAAAGCACCGTCGGTGTGAGCAAGGCGGAAATGGCCGCCTGGAATCCCTGGTTCCCAGCTAACTTCATTGCCGAAACCGCGGCGACGGATGTGCCGGTGCTGGGTAGCGGCGTCGAGTCGCCCGCCGCCAACAAGACCTACTACCGCGTGGTGGCGGTGGACGAAACGGGCAAGCGCAGCGGCCGTCCGACTACGCCACCGCCCCCCGGCCTGTGATCTACAGCAAGCCCGAGTTGGCCGCCAAGGTCGGCGTCGATATCGCTACCAAGTTTCCGCCAATCAGTCCCTGGGCGATCTCAGCGCCGAATGAAAGGCGGCGACCAGATCAGCGGCTACTTCGATATTGAGAAACCCCGGTTCGCGCTTACCCGGGCCGGCTGGCTGAAGATCGACGAGGCCACGGGCGTCCTCTCCGGCACGCCCGACGCAAAAGGCGAGGTGACAGTCACGGCCGCCATCGATCGGCAGGTGCGCGAGCTCGACGAAAAGCGCTCGTGTGGGGCGGCGAGAAGGTGCTGACCACGACCACCGAACGCGTCGGCACGACGGCCCAGGCGTTCGTCATCGATGTCAAGTGACGCGGGTTGTGGTGCGCAAAATTCCTTGCCGTCCGATTGAACGCTCTGGTAAGATGTTATCGCCTGCGTTACGCGGGCATGCGCGTGAAAAAGGGCGAGTGGTGGTCAGGCAGGGCGAGGTCTTATGCGTTCATCGTCGCGCCAACTCGAACGCAGCCGCCAAGCGCAATCCCACTACCGCCACTGCTTGCTCTGTGAACACCGCTGCGGAGTCGATCGCGCCCATGGCCCCGCCGGCAAGTGTCTGGCCGGCCTTGTCCCGCGTGTCTTCAAGCATCGCATCGAGTACGGCGAAGAACTCGACCTGATTCCCTCCCCACCTGTTTTACCTGTCCGGCTGCGACCTCCGTTGCGTGTTCTGCATCGGCCAGGAAGATGCGTTCGATCCGTCCCGTGGGCAGGAACTCACCAGCGCCTGGTTCAACGCCGTCGTCCGCGAGAGCATGCGCCCGGGGCATCCGCAGTATCCAGTGGGTTGGCGGCGAGCCGACGATCCATCTCCCCACTATCCTCGACGCCATGTCCCGCTGCCCCGGCCTGCCCACCGTGGTGTGGAAGTCAAATTTCCATGGCCACGCCCGAGGCAATGGCGCTGCTCGACGGGGCCGTCGATGTCTACCTGCGCCGATTTCAAGTTCGGGAATGACCGCTGTGCGAGGCTGTTGGCGGGAATCGATAACTACCTGGCGATCCTCACTCGCAATCTCGTCCGGGCCGCGCCCAGGGCGACCTGATCGTGCGTCATCTCTTGCTGCCCGGCCATTTCGATTGCTGCTTCGCCCCCTGGTCCGTTGGCTGGGCCGGCATTTGCCGCAGGCCGCCCTCAGCATCCGCGACGGCTATCTTCCAGCTCGCACCGGCGAGTTTGGGCCGATGGCCCGCCCCAATCCTGTTCACGCCGGGCGAGATGCGCGGGATTGGCAATGGAAACGGGCATCACGGTGATCCAATGAAGCACGGAAACCCACAACCTCCCGATGAGAGCCGTCTGGCCGGAGATCACCATCCTCCCCGACGGCCGCGTTTACGCCTTCGGCATTCATCGCGAGGTGCTGGAGCTGCTGGGATCGCCTGGCCGGCCACGACCCGGCCATGCGGCAACGTCTTGCCCAGGCGCCGCGCCAGACAATCGGACGTACACGACAAGATTAGACCCCGCAGAGAGGAGCGTCCATGCAGAACCAACCCGCCGGCCCCGTGACCGCAGCCCAGCCGCAGTCGCCCGTTGCCGCCGATGCTGCCGTCCGTTACCGGCGGCCGCCCGACGAGCTCGAGGTCCTGATCCGCGCCGCTATCCGATCATCTACGTGGTCAGCTGGGAGGAGGAGCGGTCGAGCTGCGCTGCCCGAGATTGCCGCCGAAGCGGAACAAGACGCTTCACGTCTGGACGTGCAGTCAGGGCATCGTCAAGTTCGGGGCCGACCCGCAGCAGGGCAAGACCGGCGCGGGCAACACCTGCGACCCGATCGCCGCCCTCGACGCCGTGCTCGGCCACGTCGACCCCGCCATCTTCCTGTTCAAGGACCTTCACCGTTCACCGGGAAAATCGCTGCAACCTGACGATCATCCGCCGCCTGCGCGACGTCGCCCATCACCCTGCGCGACACGTACAAGACGGTCGTCCTCGTCTCGCCGATGATGAAGATCCCGCCGGAACTGTCCAAAGACGTCGCCGTGGTCGAGTTCGGCCTCCCCGGCGGTCGACGACTTCAACCGCCTGCTCGACCGGATCATCGACGACGTCAAGGACAAGCCGCAGATCACGATCAACCTCGACGCCGAGGGCCGCGAGCAGCTGGTCCACGCCGCGCGCGGGCTGACGCTCAAGGAGGCCGAGAACGTCTTCGCCAAGACCCTGGTCCTCGACGGCAAGCTCGACGCCGACGACATCAGCGTCGTCTTCAGCGAGAAGCAGCAGATCATCCGCAAGAGCGGCACTGCTGGAGTACTACGAGAGCCAGGAGCAGTTCGCGCACGTCGGCGGGCCTGGACAACCTCAAGGACTGGCTGAGCAAGCGGAGCGCGGCCTTCAGCGAGCGGGCCGCGCAGTTCGGCCTGCCGGCGCCCAAGGGGGTGCTGCTGCTGGGCGTGCAGGGCTGCGGCAAGAGCCTCTGCGCCAAGGCCGCTCGAGCCTGTGGAAGCTGCCGCTGCTGCGGTTCGACATCGGCCGGGTGTTCGGCAGCCTGGTCGGCTCGAGCGAGGAGACGATGCGGCGGGCCATCCAGACGGCCGAGAGCGTGGCGCCGGCGATCCTCTGGATCGACGAGATCGACAAGGCGTTCGCCGGCACGCAGGGCTCGGCCGGCAGCGACGGCGGCACGGCCTCGCGCGTCTTCGGCACGTTCCTGACCTGGCTCTCGGAGAAGACGGCCCCGGTGTTCGTCATCGCCACGGCCAACGACATCAGCCACCTGCCGCCCGAACTGCTGCGCAAGGGCCGCGTCGACGAGATCTTCTTCGTCGACCTGCCCAACGAGGACGAGCGGCGCGAGATCTTCCGCATCCACCTGGCAGAAGCGGAAGCGCGACCCGGACGAGTTCGACCTCGACGTGCTGGCCCGGCTGAGCGACGGGCTTCAGCGGCGCCGAGATCGAGGAGGCGATCATCTCCGGGCTGTACGACGCCTTCAGCAGCGGACACGCGACCTCGACACGGCAGATCCTGCCGGCGAGCCTGGCCGAGACCGTGCCGCTCTCGCGAGACCATGAGCGAGGAGTTGAATCGGCTGCGCACCTGGGCCCAGGGCCGGGCGCGCCCGGCGTCGGGCGCCATCGCCCCCAGTGCCCCGGAGGTCCGACGCAAGATTGAACTGTGACCCGTTCTTTGCTGGCACTCAAGAGGAGACACCCATGAGCACCGTCATGATCGTCGCCCCGGTATCATCGCCAACTGGCCGGTCATCACCGCGGCCGTCACCGCCGCCATCTCGTCGATGGGCTTCAGTATCGCGCAGCGCGGAGCCGGTGGTCGAGAAGGCCAAGCCCACCGTTCGCGAGGAGATTCCGATCGAAGACAGCGAGATTCTCGAGGGCGCAGCGACCCATGAACAAATCGTCGTCGAGCGTGAGGGAATGCGCGCCGTGTTCAGCCGCGACGCCCGCGGCGCCCTCAAGCTCTGCATGGAAGGCGAAGGCCATTCCAAGGCCGAGCTTCGCCGCGTTGGCGAAGAACTGATCGGCCGCGTAACGCAGCAGTACGTCTATCATCGCATTGTGACGGAAATGCAGGAACACCATATGTCGATCGTGGACGAGGAAGTCACGGCGGATAACACCGTGAAGATCCGCGTGCGAATCCAATAGACCGGGAGGAATTGGCCATGGCTGACCAGGAAATTGAGATCGAGATCAGTCCGGCGGGAAAAGTGACCGTAAGACCAAAGGCATCAAAGGCGCGACTTGCATGGAATACGCCGACCTGTTCGCGCGGATCATCGGCCGCGAGGAGGGTCGGGAAAAGACGGCGGAGTTCTATGAGGCGGCCGTGCAGATCCAGCAACACGTGGATGTGAAGCAGCGGCGCTGACAGCGGGTGGACGCATGCAGTGCGGAATTGCCATTTTCAGAACCTTCCCGGCACCGCTATGTGCGGGCGATGTGGGACGTCGCTGCTCCTCGGCGATTCCCAGATCGACGTACATCCGCCGTGCGGTGCGGCGCGTCGCGCAAGTTCCTCCGCCGCTTGGTCCCGCGCTGGCGCCTGGACCTGCGGGCGGCTGTCGCGCGGGTGCCCTTCCCGTCGTCGGATTTCTTCCGACCCAGCACGCAGCGCTCGGCCCTGCTCCGCCTGATCTTTCCCGGCTGGTCCCATTTGTTCCTCGGCCAACGAGGCGGCGCCAGATTCTTCTTCTGGGCCTTCCTCGCAACGCTGCTGCCAGGATTACTGCTGATCGGCAGCACTCACGGCAGTATCCTGCTGGGCCTGGCATTCAGCATCCACGTGTCCTGCGCCGCCGACGTCGTCGGCCAACTTTCGCCCGCCCAGGGCGTTGCTGTCCAGATCGGCCGCGCGATCGGGCTCTCCGCGATCATGTTTGCGGTGCTCTACCTGCCCATCGGCAGCCTCATCCTGTACCTGGCCAACCCTCAGGTGATCCAGATCGGAATGGGCAATCTCCAGCAAGGCGACGTCGTTCTGGTCGATCACACTGCCTATCGATCTGCGGCGCCGGCGATCGGTGACGTGGTCATTTACAACGTCGTGCAACCCAGCTCGGTGCGTACGGCCCGCGGCGGCTTGGTCTATCTCGCCCAGGGCCCTCGGGTGGATCGCATCCTGGCCGGGCCGCTCGACCGGGTGGAGATTCGCGCCGGCCGGCTGTTGGTCAACGGCAAGCCATCCTCGCTTCGCCCCGTGAACCCGAGCTTCTTCCCCCTGACATTCGATCTTGAGGTGCCGAAGGACCAGTACCTGATCTTCCCGAGCACCACTCCGAACCTCGGCGCAATGCTGGATACCCCCACGCTGATTAACCTGTCGCTCGTGTCTCGGTCCCATGTTGTGGGCCGCGTCCGGCTTCGCAGTTATCCTCCGTCGCGGTTTGGCCGCCTTTAGCACAGGATGTTTCGGTCATGACTCGCTTTCACAGACTCGAACTCGATCAGCAGCTCCAGCCCACGACCGCCTCAACCGGCGAGCAGCGTCAGGCGGCGGCCCTGGAGGAGCGAAACTGGATGACCGAGGCGGATCAAGCCCGCCGCCAGGGCCATTACGAAACCGCGTTGCGATACTACTCGCGGGCGCTGGAGCTGGACCGTTCAGTGGTCGCGGCGTGGGTGGGGCAAGTGCAGATGCTGGTTTTGCTGGATGAGTGTCCCGAGGCCGAATTGTGGGGCGCGCAGGCGCTGGAGATCTTCAAGAACAACGGCGACCTGCTGGCCGGGCGCTCGCAGGCCCTCTGCCGCGTCGGCGACCTCGCGGCGGCGCAGGTCGCCTGCGACGCGGCCCTCGTCCAACAGGGCCAAAGTCGCCTATGCGTGGACGGTTCGCGGCGAGCTGATGCTGGCCCGCCGCGACCCCATCGAAGAACACTGCTTCGAGAAGGCCGCGCAGCTCGATCTCGACTGGCTCGTACTTCTCGAGATCGCGCTCATCCACCTGCATTACCATCTGCCGGCCAAAGCCCTGAATCGTGTGCGCCGTGCCGTCGAGAAGGCGCCGGACCAGCCGTACTGCTGGTATCAGCAGGGCGTGTGCGAGATCGAGCTGGGCCTCAACGGCGCCGGCCGCAAAAGCCTCGGACGATGCCTCGAACTGGTCCCCAACCATGCCGATGCTCGTCGCCAACTCACCCAACTCGACGGCGCCAGCCCAGTCCGGGGCTTCTTGCGCCGGCTTTTCCGGCGATCGTGATTGCGCCTGTTCTTTCACCGCGGATTCATCACCATGAGCCTCACCCTCGACGAGATCCTCAAAGCCGGCCGTGAAGCCAACGCCAGCGACATCCACCTGGTGTGCGGCGTCGCGCCCGCCTACCGTGTGGCCGGCGACATGCACATCGCGAAAGCCGAGCCCCTCGACGAAGCCATGCTGCGCGGCTTCCTCGCGGAAATGGCCAACGAACGACAGCAGCGCATCTTCGAGGAGCAGTGGCAGCTCTGCTTCTCGCGCCAACGCCCCGGCGTGGGACGGTTTCGAACCAGCGTCTACCTCCGCAACGGCTGCCCGGAAATGGCCATCCGCCTCTCCGAATCCGTCATCCGTGGCCGCGAGCAGCTTCGCCTTCCTCCCATCGTTGACGAGCTGACGCGCAAGCCCAATGGCCTGATCCTGATCACCGGCCCCACCGGCGTCGGCAAGACCACCACGCTCAACTACATGGTCGATCTGATCAATCGCGAACGCCGCTGCAAGATCATCACCATCGAAGACCCCGTCGAATACACCCACGACAATCACCTGAGCATCGTCGTCCAGCAGGAGGTCCACACCGACACCCCCTCTTTCAAACAGGCGCTGATCCATGTGCTCCGCCAGGACCCCGACGTCATCGCCATCGGCGAAATGCGCGACTTGGAAACCACCGCCACCGCGCTCACCGCCGCCGAGACGGGCCATCTCGTTTTGGCCACCGTCCACACCCCCGACTCCGTCCAGACGATCCAGCGCATCTTCAGCATCTTCCCCGGCGACCAGCAAAACGCCATCATGTATCAGCTCTCCAATTCGCTCCAGGCCATCGTCGCCCAGAACCTCCTCCCCCGCGCCGATGGCCGGGGCCAAGTCCTGGCCTGCGAGATCTGCGTCGCCACCCCGCCGATTCGCCGCTTCATCCGCGACAGCGAAGCCCACCAGATCACCAGCGAAATCCAGACGGGCCGCAAGCACGGCATGCAGTCGATGGACTCGTCGCTGTTGGAGCTGTACCGAAAGGGCGAGATCACCTATGACACCGCCGCTTCCGCCGCCCGTGACAAGAACGCGTTCAAGCACAGCTCCTGATGCGTCCCCTCAGACCATTCCCGCCCGCATCGTGCGGCCAGCGTTGTCGACCGAGCCGAAAGCTTGACCTCCGTGCCCATCGCGGCCATGATTACGTCTCCCCGTCAACTGCGGCTGAGAGCGCTGTTGGCGGGATAGAAGATCGAGATGTGGGAGGCGAAAGAAACCACGGGGCCGTAGCTCAATTGGGAGAGCACTAGCTTTGCAAGCTAGGGGTTGCCGGTTCGATCCCGGTCGGCTCCATTCAAAGGGAACTTCGGTCCAGCCAACGACTTACGTTGGCTGTCTCAAGGTGAGGGATGCCCGCAAACCGCCTCGTATTTCGGGCCACACGTGGCCCGAAATGCACAACGAGCGGAGGAATGGGTCATGCGTAAGTCGAACTTGGAGTACGGACGTGCTCCAAAACTGTGCATCAACAACCACCAAGCCTACATCAAGGTGAACAACCGCCGGGTGTATTTCGCGCGAGGACGATCCCGAGCTTCAACGCAAGTACCATCAGAAGTGCGCGGAACTGCTGGCAACCGGCTTCGTCGCCGCGCCAACCGATAGCACCAAGACGAAGGTGAGTCAGGTCGTCGCCCGGTTCTGGCACTGGGCCAAGAGTCACTACAAACGCGAGGACGGAACGACATCGGACGAGCTGGGAAAGTACCGCGCGGCGCTGCGGATAGTGAAGTCGATGTACTGGCACGAGAGGGCCATCGACTTTGGCCCCGCGCCCTGAAGACGTGCCGGGCGAAGATGATCGAGAAGGGCTGGCGGCGGAAGACAATCAATCGCGAGGTCCAGCTCATTGTGAATGTGTTTAAGTGGGGCGGTGAGGAAGAGCTGATCCCCGGCGAGGTGGTGTACGCTCTTCAATGCGTGCGACCTCTGAAACACGGCGCGGCCGGCGTGAAGGAATCGAAGGTCAAGCCCGTGCCAATGGACCTGGTAAAGCCCTTGCAGGATAAGCTGCCCCCCCAGGTGTGGGACATGATCCGCCTCCAGCTCCTCAGCGGCGCGCGAAGGTGAGCTGTTCAAGTTGACAGGCGGGATGATCGACCGGACAAAGAAGCCTTGCTGGGAGTACCGGCCAGAGAAGCACAAGACGACTCACCACGAGCGCCAGCGTGTGATCTACTTCAACGCCGATGCTCAGGAAATCCTCTCGCGTTACCTGCTGGGCCGTCCCGATGATAAGCCGCTCTTCAGCCCGGCCGAAGCTCTCGCGGAGCACCTGGCCAACCGTCACGCGAAATGACTGAAGAAAGGCCCCGACGAAAAGCACACGCCTCTGAGCTGCGGCAATCGGCCGGGTTCTAATCGCGTCGCGAACCCCAAGAAGAAACCAGGGGATCGCTACACCCGATCGAGCTACCGGCAGTGCATCATGCGCCCCTGTGATCGGGCATTCCCGCCGCCGGAAGCCTGGCAACGGAAGAAGGTGCCGACGGAAGAGGGCTGCCGACGCAAGACGCGCTGGGAAACGCTGGAGGAATGGAAGGAGCGGGTAGAGAAGGAAGCCGGCCCCGGCACATGGGAGGCGAGGCAGAAGTGGATTAAGGACCACCGTTGGCATCCTCACCAGCTTCGGCATAACGCGGCCACGCTCGTCCGCCAGGTGATGGGCCTTGATGCGGCCCGCGCGCTACTCGGCCATGGCTCCATGAGCGTGGCGGAAATCTACGCCGAGATGGACGAGAAGAAGGCGATGCAAGCAGCGGCTAGCCTGAAGATCGGCTGAAGCAAACACGGGTTACGAGTCAGACACCCCGGCCCACGCCGGGGTTTTTTCATGCGCCCGCTCGGCCGGCCGCGCTCTTAACTCGCGCTTTTAAGCGCTTTTTGCTGGCCGAGCCTGATTGTTTACCATTTTCGCCCTGGTTTTCCGAGGGAAAAGCCCGCGCTCTTATTTTCGACCCACGGCGCACGAGCGATCTGTACCTTGCCCGCTCCGAACAAAAGGAGCAGCGATCAATGGCAATCCCCGAGAACGAACAGCTACTCGACCTGCACTCAGCGGCCAAGCTGGTGCGCGGTCGGACGGCGAACTACTTCACTCTCTACCGCTGGATTTACGACGGCCTGTGGGGCGTCAAACTCGAACACGTCTGCGCCGGCGGCTACCTGCGCACCAGTAAGGAAGCCATCGACCGTTTTTATGCTGCCGTCGAGCAGGCGAAATCAGCTCAGCGCAAATTCGATGGCCCCAGGAAGCTCATTTACGGCCCTGGAGGCATGGGGAAGACGAGCCTGGGGAGAATTACACCCCCAAAGTCTCGGAAGGCCAACAAGAGCCAACGGCGCATCAGCAGCGCCGAGCACGCCGACGAGGAGACCTTCGAGAAGATCGGCGAGGAAATCTGACATGCACCTCCGCATCGAACTCACTGAGGCCGACCTTCGCAAGCTGGTCTTCCGTCATGTGTGCGAGAAGCTCGGCAGCGTCGGGCTGATCGAGACGGACGTGAAGATCGAGGTGAAGTCCAAGCAGAACTGGAAATCCGAATGGGAAGAGGCGGCGTTTCGCGCCGTCGTGAACAAGTAAGTCCCGGCATAACGCAGCCGCATGAAAGGAGCCGGTATGGCCGACCCCACCGTGGAAAGTCCGTCCTCAATGTCCTGCTATCTGTCGTGCGAGGAAAAGTATTACTTCTCGTCCATCCTGAAGCTCCGCCGAAAGCGAGAGGCCGATGCGTTGCGACTCGGCTCGGCGTTTCACAAGGGGCTGGCGCATTACCGCGCCGCGATGGCGCGCGGATCAGCGCCAGGCGAGGGCAAGATCGAATACGAAGCCATCGCCCACGCAACCGCCGGCTACCAGGATCGGCCAGCGTGGGCGGACCCCAGCGACTGGGCGGTGGAATGCGAGCAGGTGCGCATCCTCCTGTCGGGGCACTTCTGGCGATACCAGAACGAACCGATCCGGTTCGAGGCGGTCGAGAAGCAGTTCTCGATGCCGCTGGTGAATCCCAGAACCGGCCGGCGCAGCCGCCGCTACATCATCGGCGGCCAGTTGGATGGCATCGGCGTCCTGGAGGATGGCCGCCTCAGCGTCGTGGAGAACAAGACGGCGGGCGAGGACATCGGCCCTGACAGTGACTACTGGACCCGGCTTCGGGCGGATCACCAGATCAGCGTCTACGTCCTGGGGGCGCGATTGCGCGGCTACGACGTGAAGACCGTCACCTATGACGTGACCCGCAAGCCGACGATTCGGCTCAAACAAACCGAAACGGTCGAGGAGTATGGCGAGCGGCTACTGAATGACATCGCCGAGCACCCCGAGCATTACTACGCTCGCCGCGAGATTCCCCGCCTGGAGGACGAGCTGCAACGCACGCGCGAGGAGCTGTGGGTGATCGGCCAGAAACTCCAACACTCGGCCCGCGTGGGCTACGTCCGCAACGTCAGCGCCATGACCTGCCGCTGGTGCCAGTACGCCAAGCTCTGCCTCAGCGGCGTCAAGGTCGATCCGGCTTACCCGCCTGATGGTTACGAGACGCTGTCCACCGCACACCCCGAGCTGGTGGGAGGAGAGGAACTGTGAAGACAAATACATCGTTGCCCGTGCCTCGGCTCTGTCGCCAAGGCCACGGCATCAATCCCTCATATTGGAGGCATTCGCATGAGCGAATCCAACGGAACGGCCCCCTCGCCGGGGCCGCAGGGAGGCGGTGCGCCGCCCGCGTACCGACCGACCGCAACCACCACCCCCACCGCCGCCCGAAGTGCGAGCACTGAAGGGCGACCCGATCAGGCCCACAGCGCCGATCACGTTCGAGCCGATCGGTAGCGGGTCCGGGCAGCGCGTGGTGCTGTACGGCCCCGGCGGCGTGGGCAAAACGAGCCTCGCCGTGTGCGCGCCCGGCCCGATTGTGTTCTTCGACCTGGACGATTCGCTGCCCAAGCTCAAGCCGCAACTCGCGACGAGCCCCCATCCCGAGCTGATCTACCTCAACTCGGCTCGGACCTGGAAGTCGATGCGCGAGGCGCTGATGGCGCCGGGCTGGGATCAGGTCAAGACCATCGTCATCGACTCGGCAACGAAGGCCGAGGAGCTGGCCGCCGAGTGGACGTGCATGAACGTCAGCGACGGCAAGAATACCGGCAAGCGCATCCAGGACTACGGGTACGGCAAGGGGTACGAGCATCTGTTCGACACCTTCCTCCACCTGCTGGGCGACCTGGACCAGCACGCGCGAACGGGCGCAACGTCGTGCTCATCTGCCACGACTGCACGGCGACCGTGCCCAATCCGGCCGGCGAGAACTGGCTGCGTTACGAGCCGCGCCTCCAGCAGACGAAGAACGGGGCCGCGAGCATCCGCCTTCGCCTGAAGGAATGGGCCGATCACGTCCTGTTCATCGGGTACGAGGTCAACGTCGAGAAGGGCAAGGCCAGCGGCGGGAATCGGTGGATTTGGCCCCAGGAACAACCGTTCTGCATGGCCAAGAGCCGCAGCCTCGCCGGCAAGCTGGCGCTGGGCAAGTACGACACCGACATCTGGGCTTACATCTTTGGAGAAAAGGAATATGTCTTTACCAACTCGTGAAGGGCGATTCAAAGCGCGGATTGTGGAACACGGCGTCGAGGAAACGGGTGACAACCATCTGCTGACGTTCGTCGTGAAGGTGGCCATCGAGCAGGAGCTCGTGGGCGGAGAGTGGTACGGCTTCGAGCAGGAGGAAACCGGCTGGGAGATCACGGGCTACTTCTACCTGCTGAAGAAGGACGGCGACAAGAACGAAATCACCATCAAGAACCTGATGGCGGCCTTCGGGTGGGACGGCATCGACCCCGCCTGGCTCCAGACGGAGCCGCTGAAGGATCGCATGGTCCAGGTCAAGCTCCAGAGCGAGAGCTGGAACGGCAAGGACCGCATCAAGGTCCAGTACATCGACAACGAGGACGGCGGGAACATGGGCGTGAAGCGGGCGACTCCCGACCGCCTCGCCGCGCTGTCGGCCAAGTTCAAGTCGAAGCCGGGCGGACCGAAGCCCGGCGGGATCAACACCAGGCCCACGACCCCGAGGCCGGCACCGCCGCCGGCGCCGCCGCGTCCGATGCAGATGGCGCCGCCGAGCTTCCCGCCGCCGGCCTCGGTTCTCGCCGCCCAGGTAAAGGAAGACGCCCCGGCCGCTGAAGAGCTGCCCCCGATCTGATCCCCCGGAGATGCCCATGCGCTTGCGAGCCAGTCCATTCGAGCTGCGCGACTATCAAACCGACGCGGTTCTGAAGCTGCTGATGTTTCTGGACCGCCGGCCGATCCTGGTCGCTCCCACGGGGGCGGGCAAAACGGTCATGGGCGTCGCAGCGGTCAAGTCGGCACTCGATGCCGGCTGGTCCGTGCTCTGGCTGGCCCATCGCATCGAGCTGATCGAGCAGTCGGCTCGACAGCTTGAAGCGCTGGGCCTCCAGGTGGGCATCATCATGTCGGGCTATGCGCCGACGCCATCGGCTCAGGTGCAGGTGGCGTCGGTGCATACGCTCGCCCGGCGGACGATCCCCGACGCTCAGCTCATCGTCATCGACGAGTGCCATCATGCGACGGCGGACACGTACCGGCTCATCCTGCGTGCGCGGGCCGAGTCGTACGTGACGGGCCTGACGGCAACGCCGTTCCGCCTGGACGGCAAGGGCCTGGGCGACATCTTCGGCGAGCTGGTCATTGCGGCCAGCACGGCGGAGCTGTGCGAGCGGGGCATCCTGCACAAGCCGAAGGTCTGGTGCTCCAAAGCCCCCGATCTTCGGGGCCTGAAGGTCATCGCGGGCGATTACGCCCTCGGCGACCTGGCCCGCCGGACCAACACCGGCGAGTTGTGCGGCGACATCGTGGCGACGTGGCAGAAGCGCGCCGCCGGAAAGCGAACGGTTGTGTTCGCGGTCAACGTCGAACACAGCCTGGCGATCCGCGACGCCTTCCGCCGCCGCCGGCATCCCCGCCGAGCATATCGACGGGGGCACGCCACGCGAGGAGCGGGCCGACATCCTCGCGCGGCTTCGCGCTGGCGAAACGCACGTCGTCTGCAACTGCCAGGTGCTCACCGAGGGCTGGGACTTGCCGGCGCTCGAATGCGCCGTCATCGCCCGGCCCACCGCCTCGCTATGCCTGCACCTGCAAATGATCGGCCGGATCATGCGGGCATCGGCGAGGAAGACGGGCGCGATCGTCCTGGATCATGCCGGCAACCACCACGTCCACGGCCTCGTGACCCGCCAGCTCAACTTCTCACTCGACCCGGGCGCGAAGATCGGATCGAGCGAGCCGCTTGGCCTGCGGCGGTGTGGCGGGTGCGGGCTGCTCTATGAGCCCCACCTGGAGTGCTGCCCCGAATGCGGGTGGAAGCCAGAGCCTTGCGAAGCCCCCCAGGTCGGCAGCGGCATGGGCGGCGAGCTGGTTGAGTTCGACGACAACGATCCCGCGTACCGCGCGGAAATCTGGCGGCTGCTCGCGGCCGAGGGCGAGGCGGCCGGGTACAAGCCCGGCTGGGCGCGCTGCCGCTTCAAGGAACGGTTCGGCGACTGGCCCATCGTGGCCGGCGGCGAGCTGGTCCTGCCGTCGAAGGCGACGATGCAGCAGAAGGAAGAAATCTACCGCGACCTAGCCCTCTTCGGCCTGTCGAAGGGGTTCAAGCCGGGATTCGCTTCTCACAAGTTCAAAGAGCTATTCGGCCACTGGCCGACCGGGTTCGTGCGGCGCATCCGCGCGGAACTCGGGATTCTGGAGGAATGCAATGACACTGAAGTTCAGGAAATTACACCCCAATGCCATCCTGCCCACACGCGCGACGCCCTCAGCCGCCGGCCTCGATTTGGCCCTGGTTGAGCGCGAAGTGATCGGCGTGGGCGACCAGGTGGTGCTCAGGACCGGCCTCGCCGTGGAAATCCCCGAGGGCTGGTTTGGCCTGATCCGCCTGCGCAGCGGGATCGCCCGCCGCAGCGGCCTGGTCATCACCAGCTCGTCGGTGATCGACAGCGACTATCGCGGCGAGCTGCTGATCCCCGTCAGTCGGGTCTGTCGTGCGGATGGTCCGCCGGCAGTTGATCTCGTGGCCGGCGATCGCGTGGCGCAGCTCGTTCTTCTCCCGGCGCCGGAGTTTGAGCCGGTGCTGGTAGAGGGGCTGGGCGACACAGAGCGGGGCGAAAAAGGTTTCGGAAGCACGGGCATTTAACTCTCAACCGGAGACAACTCATGTTCAACACCCTCATCGACGGGCGACTTGCCCCATCGAAAAGCAGTATCCGCGCACTGACGTGGCCTATCGCCGCCGTCCGTTCGTGGCGACGGAC
The DNA here is from genome assembly GCA_963777455.1 of uncultured beta proteobacterium. Taxonomy (GTDB): domain Bacteria; phylum Pseudomonadota; class Gammaproteobacteria; order Burkholderiales; family Casimicrobiaceae; genus PALSA-1003. The sequence goes on along the minus strand of CAVZQQ010000001.1, from coordinate 14,649 downwards.
AACGGGACCGACCTGATCGTCGAGAACCTGTATGTCGGCCATTTGAAGGACATCAAGGCCATTCATATCACGCCCTCGTGGGAAGTCTCGCCGGGCCTGATCGCGACGTACAAGAGCGTCAGCCTGCGCAACGTCGCCACGGAGGACGTGCAGCGCACCGTGGCGGGCCTGCACATCGACCACATGTTCCTGGACGGCGGGCGCGACAAGCCGGTGAGCTTCCTGCTCCAGGACATCGCGATGGAGGGCATAACGACGGCGTGATGTCGCTGTTCTTCGTCGGCGGCCTGTTCGACGTGATTACGCTCCACCGCGTCAGCGCGGTGGATGTCATCAACAGTCCGCTGATCGACACCCGCCAGGGCAGCGTGAATCTGGTCGAGATCGACGACTGTCCCGGCCTGCGCCTGCACTTGCAGGGGATGCCTGGCAGCATCCGCAAGATCAATGTCTACCGCTCGCCGGGCCTCACCATTGAGGAAGTGGCCTACAACGGCGTCAAGCCGGGCGCGCCGATCGAATACTTCGAGTTCTGCCCCACCTGCGGGCAGCGCGTTTACCCCAGCATTTAGCACGGAGGCACCCTCACATGAAATTACCCGATGAACTGATTCCGCTGACGTATCCGCCGTACCGGGCGGTGTATCTGGCCAGCCCCTACTCGCACGACGATGCGGAGGTGCGCAAGTCCCGCTTCAACACCGCCTGCCGCATCGCCGGCGAGCTGATGAATGCGGGCCTGGTCGTGTTCTCGCCCGATCGCGCACTCGCATCCGATCGCCCGCCAGTGCGACCTGCCCACCGACTGGCGGTTCTGGGAGAAGGCCGATCGCGCCATGCTCATGGGCTGCGGCGCCCTGATCGTGCTCACGCTGCCCGGCTGGGAGGCCAGCGTCGGCATCAAGGCGGAACGGGGCTGGCCGAGGTGTTCGGCATCCTGATCTGGTTCCTCAACCCGCACACGCTGGAGTTCTCGCGTTGCGAGGAGGAGGCGACCCATGATTGAGGTGACACTGGAATGGTATGAGTGGGCGCAGGCGGCCACGGTGGGCCTGATGCGGCACGCGGAGGCCCTGCGCTCCGGTCGCCGCAACGCTCATGGACTGAATGCCGAGGACGGCTCGGCCCTGCACATCGCCGGGGCCTGCGGTGAGCTGGCCTTTGCCAAGTGGCGAGGCGTGTTCTGGCCGGGCGGGATCAACACCTTTAAGTCGGCCGACGTGGGCAAGGTCCAGGTGCGCACGCGAAGCAAGGAGGACTACGACTTGATCGTGCCGCGACGGCGACGCCGACGACGAGGCGTTCGTTCTCGTGGTTGGCAGCGGGGTCCGCTACGGGCATCGTGGGCTGGATGTGGGGACGTGAGGCGAAACGTCCTGAGTGGAGCAAGTGCTACGGCCGGCGACGGCCCGCGTACTTCGTCCCGCAAGCCGCCCTGCACCCCATGGAGGAGCTACCCCGATGAACGAGCACCAGATTCAGAACGACATTTTGCGCGAGTTCGGAACGCGCAGCGACTTGCGGCTCTGGCGGGCCAACGTGGGCATCGCGCACATGGGCAATCGCACCGTCAGCTTTGGCCTGAAGGGCCAAGCGGACCTGTCGGGCATCCTGCCCGACGGGCGCCGCCTGGAGATCGAGGTCAAGAGCGACACGGGCCGGCAGCGCGAAGAGCAGCTCGCGTTTCAGGCGCATGATCGAACGCTTCGGGGGCGTGTACGTCCTCGCGCGATCGGTCGAGGACGTGCGGGCGGCGCTTCGGCCTTACCTGAACAACGAGGAGTGTGCATCATGAAAACAGGACCAATCCATAAAGAGAATCAGCCGGGGGTTGTGATTGAGAACGAGGACGTGTTCGCGCCGCCGGGGACGGTGGGCATCGAGCTGGTGAAGTGCCCGGGCACCGTGATCCGCAACTGCACCGTGAACGGCGGGCGGACGTGTATCCAGGCCGATCATTGCGACGACCTGAAGGTCATCGGCAACAAGGTGGGCGGGTTCGCCACCACGAAGGAAGAGGAAGGGCACGGCATCCAGCTCCGCAACTGCCTCCGGGCCAGCGTGCAGCAGAACGAGGTGATCCGCAGCGTGCTCGGCGAGGACGGGATCAACTTCTGGTACTCATCCGGCGAGGTTCGGCTCAATCGCATCTACCGCCACGGCCACTCCACGGCGGGCAACGCGATCACAATGGACAAGGGCAGCCACGACGTACTCATCGCCGGCAACCGCTGCTGGAAGCAGGGGCAGCGGGATCGTGATCGCAGCCGGGCATCGGGTACGTCGTCGAACAGAATGCGATCGACGGGGCCGCCGATGCCGCCATCGCGGCGCAGGTCTGCTACAAGGACTCGCCCGTCTCGGATGTGACGATTCGCGCCAACACCTATACGAACCTCACCGGCAAGCCGGTGTGGATCGACCCGCTGGCGCAGGGCGTGCGCGTCATCGGGGCGAAGGGGGTGCAATCGTGACGATCGAGCAATACGAACGTGACCGCCAGGCCCGGATCGCCGAGCTGGCCCAGCGCAGTGCCGACGCCTCACCGGAATCACCCGGTCGTATGCGTGGAAACCGGCCAGCGTATCCCTGCACGCGCAACGCGGAAGTTGCCCTGACGGGTGAGTTCCGCCGACGCCTGGCGCGGGCGATTCGCGTCCGGCATCGGTTCGCGGGGTTTCACTGGACCTGGGAGGGCGAGGCATTCGTCCCGCGTCCACCACAGCGCCGGCACGGCCGGCCCATTCGGTGCGTCGAGACGGAGCAGGTCTACCCCACGGCTTACGACGCGGCGCGGGCGATGGGCCGATATCCAAACGCCTTGCGCAATGCGGCGGACGGCGGCACGCGACTCGGCGGGCTTTCACTGGGAATGGATCGAACCTGCCGCCGAGGGCGAGGGGAGGGACCAATGATCGCCCCCGTCGAAATCTACTGTGGCGACTCATCGCTGATCCCCGTGCCCGATGACGTGGTGGACTTCGTGTTCTTCTCGCCACCCTACGAGGACGCGCGTCAGTACGGCCTGCTCAACTTCTACCTGCGCGGGAGCAAGTGGGTGGATTGGCTCGTGCCGCGCTACGAGGAGGGCGCCCGCGTGTGCAGGGGCCTGGTCGCTTGTGTCGTGAACGGGCGCAGCGCGGAGTTCGAGTGGTCGGGCGTGCCGCTGGCGCTGTGGCTTCAGCTCGAGGCCGATGGCCTGACCATGCGCAAGCCCGCGATCTTCGAGCGCGATGGCATCCCCAGGGTCCGGCGGCCCCGATTGGCTGAAGGACAACTACGAGTTCATCGTGTGCGGATCGTTCCACCCCGGCGCGTTGCTCTGGTCGGACAACACGGCGATGGGGCACCCGCCCAAGTTCCCGCCGGGCGGGGCGATGAGCCACCGCCAGGTCAACGGCGAGCGCGTGAAGCGCACCCGAGGCGACTACAAGCCGCCGGAGAAGGCGAACCCTGGCAACGTGATCCGCGTGCCGGTCGGTGGCGGGCGCATGGGCCACGACCTGGCGCACGAGAACGAGGCGCCGTTCCCGGAGGGCCTGGCGGAGTGGTGGATTCGCACGTTCTGTCCCCCAGGGGGCATCGTGCTGGACATCATGGCTGGCTCGGGCACGACCCTGGCGGCGGCATTCAAGGCGGGGCGTCGGGCCATCGGCATCGACATCCGCATGGACCAATGCGAGCTGATGCGACGACGGATGCGCGAAGAGTGCAACCTCGACGCGACCATTCAGAAGCTCGATCAGATCACGTTTCAGGAGGACAGAAGGTGACCAGAACCAAGAACACATATCAGCGGCTCTTCCGAAAGGTCAACGACCTCCGCCAGCGCTCTCCGCCCTGACGCCGGGGCCGTGGTTCGCCGCGAACATGACCGGCCAGTGCTGGGAGCTGTACCAGGACTGCGAGACTCGCAAGCGGCCGCTGTGCCGCCAGCGCGACAACCCCAATGTCGAGACGGACCTTCGGTTCCTGGCGGCCGCGCCCATGCTCATTGCGTGGCTGTGCGATGAGCTGGAGAAGGCGCTGAAGGAGCTGAAGGCCGCGCAGGTGGAGCTGAACGAGAAGAAGGGCTCTATGCTGCTCGCCGACGAGAGCGAGACGCCCAGCGAGACGTTTGGCCTGACCTGCACGCCGCACAAAACTGCCGCACCCGCCGCGACGACAGCCGCCGCCCGACCTGGATGCGACGGGGAGCTGGGGGCCGGCGGTACGTGCGGCGGAGGACAAACGTGTTGTTTGACACCACGGGGGCGGAGCAGGCGCGGCGCCGGGATCTGCGCCAGTGCAGGTGCGGCGCCGCGTTCGACCTCAATCGCGACGTGAGCCGCTGGCCGTTTATCGACGACGAGAATGCCAGCGAATACTGCAAGGTCTGCTGGTTCAAGATGGCCAGGACGCGGGGTCGCCCGATTGGGCAGCCCCACGCCCGGCCGGGACTGACGGACCGACAACTTCAAGAGATGAGCCAATAAGGGAGGCAATCATGCCAGACTATTCAAACGTGACCGATTCGGGGCAACGACAATCGTTTGCGACGGGCAGCGTGCGCGACACACGGGCTGGAAAGGGGCGATACGACTTGATCTCGCCCTTGGCCCTGCGGCGGCTCGCGGGCACTACGAGAACGGGGCCGTGAAGTACGGCGATCGGAACTGGGAAAAGGGCCAGCAGATCATGCGCTACATCGACAGCGCGATCCGGCACCTCTACGCCTACATCGAAGGCAAGCGTGACGAGGATCACCTTGCGGCGGCCATGTGGAACGCGGCGGGGGCGATCCACACGGAAGAGGCCATCGCGCGAGGGCTGCTGCCGAAGGAATTGAACAACGCGCCGAGCTTTATCGAGGAAGGCACCAACCAATGAGCAAGCAACTACGCATCGACATCGTGGAGTACTGTTATCACCGGCTCGGCTGGAGCTTCGTGCCGCTGGTCGGCAAGAAGCCCATCCAGAAGGAATGGAGCACACGCCCGCGCGAATCGCTGATCGAGGCGCTGAAGTGGGCGGAGGAAGGCAACATCGGCCTGCGTACGGGCCAGGCGAGTCACGGCACCGTGGCCATCGACATCGACGCGGGGGGCGACGTATCGAGCCTCGCCCTGCCCGAGACGGTGCAGACGCGCACGGGCAGCGGGCAGACGCACCTGCTGTACCGCTCGCCCCGCGAGATTCGCAACAGCGCCGGCAAGCTCTTTCCTGGCGTGGACATTCGCGGCGATGGCGGGCAGATCGTACTGCCCGGCTCAATCCACCCAATCACCAACGAGCCGTACCTGTGGGTGCCGGATCACGCGCCCTGGGACATCGACCTGGCCGACCTGCCGGAATGCGTGTTCGAGCGACTCGCCGAGGTCGAGGCTGAGAGGCACGCGGCGAAGTGTCGGCCAGCCTCCCAGCGGCCGGGGGTGCCGCTCGGCAACGACCGTTACACGCAGAAGGTCTATCGCGAGGTGTTGGCGGAGCTGGGCCGGGCTGTCGAAGGTGAACGGAACGAGACGCTAAACCGCTGTGCGTTCCGACTCGGTCAGTTCGTCGGGTCCGGGGCGTTCAGTCGCTTCGACGTGGAATCGGCGCTGCGAGGAGGCCCGCGCCCTCGGCCTGGGCAGCCGCGAGATCGAGTTGACGATCCGGTCGGGACTCGAAGACGGCATGAAGGAGCCGGCCATCGTCCCCGAGCCTGTGCGCGTGCCGGTTCCTGCCGTGATCGGCGACGGCGCCGAGGCCGAAACCCCGACGCCCAATGGTGAGGTGGGCCAGCGCGATCCGAAGTCGGGCCGGTTGATCCTGTCGCCCGTGAAGACCAAGCCGACTGCGATGGCGTTCTTCGAGGACTTTTTCCATCACCAGGATGGCCGCACGCTCCTGACCTACGGCGAGCAGTATTTCGTGTGGCGGGGCAACCGCTACCGCGAGATCGAGGCGGACCTTCTCCGTTGCCAGCTCGTCGATTGGTTGCACGAGGCCCTGCGGTGGGCGTGGAACCGCGAGACGAAGGAGTGGGAGCTGGTGCAGTACGACAGCAACCCCACCACGGTCGAGGCGGCGCTGAAGACGATCCGCCACAAGGCCGTCGTGCCCATCGACACGGAAATGCCCTGCTGGCTGGACGGGCGGGCGGACCTGCGGGCGAACGAGATCACGGCCTGCAAGACGGTCCTGTTGCACCTGCCGACGAAACGGATCATCCCTGGCACGCCGAAGTTCTTCAGCACGAACGCCCTGGACTACGACCCCGACCTGACGGCCCCGCCGCCGAAGCTGTGGCTCGGTTTCCTGAGCCAGATTCTCGCCGGGGATCAGCCGGCCATCGACCTGCTGCAAGAATGGTTCGGCTACTGCCTCACGCCGGATACGTCGCAGCAGAAGATGCTGTACATCGTCGGCCCGAGGCGATCGGGCAAAGGCACCATCCTCCGGGTGCTGACGCGTATGGTGGGCGTGGCGAACGTGGCGAGCCCGTCGCTGGCGGGCCTGGCTGGCGAGTTCGGCACGCAATGCCTGCTGGGCAAGACGGTCGCGACGATCACGGACGCGCGATGGACCGGGCAGGACATTCAGCAGGTCGTAGAGCGGCTGCTGCGGATCAGCGGCGAGGACAACATCGACGTGAACCGGAAATACCTGCCCAGCCTGTGCCTGAAGCTGCCGACGCGATTCACGTTCTGCTCGAACGAGCTGCCGAAGTTCATGGACTCCAGCAATGCGCTCACCGGGCGTTTCCTGGCGATGCAGCTCACGCGATCGTTCTATGGCCGAGAGGACAAGGCCCTGTCGAATAAGCTCTACTGCGAGCTGCCCGGCATTTTGAACTGGGCGATCGAGGGATGGGCGCGGCTGAGGGAACGGGGTGCATTCGTCCAGCCCCCCAGTGGCGAGGACGCCCTGCGGGAAATCGAGGATTTGGCCAGCCCGGTCGGGGCGTTCGCCCGCGAGCGATGCCGCCGTCGATCCGACGCGGACGGTTTACATCGACGATCTCTACAAAGCATGGGAATCCTGGTGCCTAACAAACGGGCGCGAGCGTCCGGGGACGGTTCAGAGTTTTTGCAGAGAATTGTGTTCGGCTATCGCAGGCTTGCGGGTCAGGCGTAATCAGCACGGCCGATTCTACGAGGGCATTGATCTTCTCACAGAAGCATTGCCTTAGGGGTCACGGATAGAGGGGGTCACTACCGCGAAGTACCGGGAGTAGCTCCGCGTGTTCACCGCTTGTAAGTGCTTGTCAGATAAGGGCCGGAGTCGCCATGTACCGCGACATCCTGGACCCTGTGGAGGTTGGAATAAAACGCGAGCGCGATTGCTCAGCAAGAGTTTTGCTAAAGCGCGTGTTTTATACGGCGCCAGGTACGGCCAGGAGGTTGCGGTACATCGCGCAAGGGCTGAGGAATGACAAGGACTTATGAGCGACGAGCGAGGTCGGTTGATCCCGGCACTTCGCGGTAGTGCTGTAACCAGGAAGGTCACAGACTCATGCAACGCATAGCACAGATTTACGCAAGGAAAGTCACTGAATTCCGCAATGTCGCGGTAGTGGCTCGCCGCCGACCGACCCGAACATTGGCGTCTAATTTTTGCGACGGGTCCTTCCGGGAGCTGTCTGTGATCTACCCCCCCAAGGGAACCCTCCCCCCCCTCGATTTTCTTACTTTCGGCGCTTTTTCTCGGAGACACGATGAAGACGAATGCGAAGACGACGAACGCCGAGACGCCTAACGAACTGGTTGTTCGCTGGCTCGTCGAGATGGACACCTACCTGTGGGCCAACGCCCTGAACACCACCGCCGCCGCCAAGCTCGCGGCAGAAGACGGCCTGGCGGTGCAGCCCCGCCGCCTGGGACGCCTGGCGGGGGTACAAGCGCGGGCCGGGCATCGACCCGGTTCCCGGCCACTGCGAATGGTGCGCATCGAGCGCACGCCCCGCATCGGCAAATGCCATCTGCTCAACGGCGACGAGTGGCAGAAGCTGCTGACGTGGGTCAAAGACCACGCGCAATACTTTCTGTCGCTGGGCTCGGTGTCTGGCGTGTGCCGCTTGGCCAAGTACCACGGGCATCCGCTGTTCGCCCTCGACGATGATCGAGGCGATGTGGCTGCGGAAGATTCCACTGCCGCAGGCACGCCCCCGGCCCGATGTGGGCGTGGTCGTGCGCAGCCGCTCCCCGGTGGCGGCGGGAGGTGGCGCGATGATGTTCACCCGACACGGATTCGGAACGCGCCTGGCGACGGTCGTGTTCAACAGCCGGTGGTTGTTGGAGGTCGAGCGCGACGCCGGCCGGCTACAGGGCTACGCGACCGCGATCACGGGCCAGACCTATGAAATGGGCCTCGACGACCATGGGCGGCCAGTCGCGTCGGCAGACTGCGTCGCGAACGTGCCGCCGCGTGTACGCGCGGCCCTGGCACGCCTGCTACGTGCTGAGAGGAGGGCCGTCTGATGGCGAAGCGAGTCAAACAGGCCGTCGGCCCTTTCCGCCCCGCGTCCACCTCGTTCGAGAACGGTCGCGAGCGGCCCATCGAAGTGACGCTCTACCCGGAGGTGATCGAGGTTCGCACCGTGGGCGTTCGCGCCAGTTGCTTCCGACTGGCGTACAGCGCGTTGCTGCGGCTCGGCGCGGAGCAGGAGGTGAGGCACCGGCTCAAGCGGGGTGCGCTATGACCCGATGGTTCCGCAGGCGATGGTGGGTGATCGTCCATACCTGGAGCGGGGCGATCACCACGGCGTACACGCGGCATCGCTGGCCGCCGTGGTGCGTCGGCTGGGGGCAGTACATGGCCCTGGGCGCGTACCGACAGCGAGGCCGAAGCGACGGCGGAGGCCGAGCACCTGAGACGGCATTGGTGATTACAACGGGCGTCCCCTTGCCGGGGAACGCCCGTTTTTCGTGGCCGGCGAGAGCCCGTCGCCGCCGGTGAAAAATCCTCATTCTTCCACGACGCTGCTTAACCAAGACTTCCACCAGGACTTACATCGCCGCCCCTATATCGCAACTTATTGACGTTAGCAGTTCACGAAAGTTATCCTCCCTTCGGGGGATGGATAACACAACGGAGACGCGGACATGACGAACGCTCAACTCAGCAAAGCCCTGGCCCTGGCCCAAAGCAAGCAGTCCCTCCAGCACGAGGACATCGAGCAGTTCGACGGATTCGGGCTGCCGGACTTTCGCCCCATTACCTGCACGATCCCCCAGCTCGCGAGGCTGGTGCGGTGGCAGTGCCTCCGGTGGAACGGGACGGTGGACGCCGAGCGCTCAACGAAGTCGCCGAGTGCGGACGGCGGAAGTTCACGGTGCTGGACGCGGAGTAGCCGAAACGCCGTGGCTGCTCGGCCCCTGCGGCGGATGTTCCGCTCGACAACGGCAGCAGCCCGGCGTCTCGCCGCAATGGCCTGCGGCGACTGACGAGGCAGGCCCCTCGACCCGGAAAGGACGGTAGCACATGACGACGGTGAAGGAACTCGTGGCGATCCAGATCGGAGCGGAAGGTCCATGCACCTTTCGCACGATCAGCCGATATGTGCGTGAGCAGTACACCGGCGGTGTCGTCTTCGACTGGATGATCGCCGCCGCATTGACTGAGCTGATCCGCGAAGAAAAGGCGGCGCTGTACGAAGACGGGTGCTCGTTCGACACCGTAGGCCAGCGATGAAGCCCCACCAGATCGGCCTCTTCGGCCAGACCATCATCGAGCGCGACGACCGCAGCGCAATTGCCGTTGTTCCACGAGCCGGTGGAGATCATGCCCCCGCCGGCCGATGTGACGGCCCGGAAGTGGGCGGCCGCCGTGCCGGCCACGCCGTCGATGTTTGCGCCGGCGGCGACGGCTGTTGAGACGACCGAGTCACCGGCGCGGCCCACGCCGCCGAAGCGCCCGGCGAAGGCAAAGCCGCGTCGCTCCCTCAAAGGCGAGGTTGAGACGAAGCTGCGGGAGTTGGGCATTCCCTATGTCGCCGTTGACGAGGCGAAGAAGGCGATGTTCGCGAACGCGAAGCTGAAGAGCTTCCACTACGTTGTCTACTGCAAGGCTGGCGACAACTGGCTGCTGTGGTGCGGCGAGCCGAGCCCCGAGGTCCGGTTGGACATGGACCAGTGGCAGAAGGTGTTCGGTGAGGGGTTCCGGGTCGTGTATGCCCTGCGCCGCGTGGGCGGGATCGTGTACCGCACGCCCACTGGCGAGGCGCTGGACCTGGCGCAGCTCCTCGCCTCGGCCTGACCACGGCTGGGGGGCCTTCCATCGCACTCGGGGTTGGGGCGACTTCAACGAAAAAATTCTCATTTTTCTGGGGCGGTTGCTCAACCGCCCCTCTTCACAGGATTTAGGTGGCGGCCCATGTCAGAGCAAGGTATTGACGTTTGCAGATGGGTTAAGTTAACATTCCCTCACAAGATGGATAACCGAAAGGAGAAACAGATGACTCAACTGACTTCCCAGCAGATCGACATGACCGAGGCGCGGCGGCGGATTCAGAGCCTGATCCTCACGGCGAAGCCATCATCAACGACGTGACCGAAGAGGTCGAGGTTGCCAAGCGCCAGGCGAATCACTTCCTCGGCACCGGCGACCTGCGACGGGTGCAGAAGGAAGAAGCAGCCCTCGAAGACCTGGTGCGGGCGCTGCGGAAGCTCCAATAGCCGAAACGGCCATCGGGCCGTCCACCGTGGATTTGTCCCCCGGTGCTGACGAGGCAGACACCTCAAAACAAGTTGGCCGACAGGTGTGCAACCACCCGCCGGCCGATGCACCAGAAAGGTTGAGTTTCCGATGCACGCAGAGTCTACCCCCATCAATGGCAAGAGTCACGCCGAGCTGTTCCGCATGCTGGCCGATGCGGTCCAGGACCACATTCACACCCCGCTCGACGCGGAGGCCGTCAAGCAGATCGTGGCCGATGAAGTCGCGAAGGCCCGCATGACCCCCATCCTCACCGTCAAGTTCGGCGAGAGCATCGCCACCGTCGAAGGCGCCCACCGCCAGCTCGCCGAGCTGCTGGAGCTGGTCGAGGAGGGCCATCACAATCTGATGATGGTCGGGCCGGCCGGGTGCGGCGAAGACGACCCTGGCCGAAGGCATGGCCAAGGCGATGAGCCTCAGCTTCGGCTTCCTCTCCATCAGCCAGGGCAGCACCGAAGTCCACCTGCTGGGCCGCTTCATGCCCGAGGCGGACGGGGCGTGGCGGTTCAAGAACGGGAAGTTTGTCGAAATCTACGAACAGGGCGGGGTGTTCCTTCTCGACGAGGTGGATGCCGCTGATCCCAACGTGCTCGTCGCCATCAACGCCGCCCTGGCCAACGGGCACCTGGTCACCACCGACGGCGTGATCCACAAGCGGGCCGAGAACTGCTTCGTCCTCGCGGCGGCGAACACCTGGGGGCGTGGCGGGGATTCGATGTATGTCGGCCGCAACCAGCTCGATGCGGCGACCCTGGACCGCTTCGTCCTGGTGACGCTCGCCGTTACCTACGACACCGACCTGGATCGCCGGCTGGCGGAGGCAAGTCTCTCCAGCGAGCAGGCCGAAGAGCTTCTCTCGTGGGTGTGGAACCTGCGGGAGCGGATCGCGGCCAATCGCCTGCGGCGGCTGGCCAGCACCCGCCTGGTGGTCAACGGCATCAAGGCCCTGAAGGCCGGGCGCAGCATGGAGCGGGTGAAAGCCCGCTATTTCCAGGACTGGTCGGCCGACGAGAAGACGAAGGTGGGGGCATAGGCCCCCCGGCCGGCGGCGAGCAGGCCCTGGGCGGCGGTGCATAGGCCCTGCGGCGGTGAAAAATCTCCATTTTCTTCAGCAGCAGCCCAACCGACCTTACCCACAAGATTTAGGTTGCCCGCCGGAGTATCGCAATATATTGACGTTGCGAATTGTGGAAAGTTATCTTCCCCCCATCAGGGGGATGGACAAGAACGGAGGCCAAAATGATGGCAAGTGCAGCGGAGAGAACGAGGTTGGTCAAGGCCAGCCGCCAGCGGACCTGCATCGCCTGCGGCAAGACCATCCTGCCGGGTCAACGATGCTGGTGGGCGAACAGCCAGGAGGCCGGATATCGGTGCCTGGACTGTGGACGGCATACCGACACCAGCCCGGCGAAGAAGCCCAACAGGCCCCGCCAGCGGCGTCGGCGGCGTCCGATCCCGCTCCCCATCCCCCCGCGCAGCCAAGTCGGCCGGATCGCGGAACGGGACAGCGACAAGGTTCACCGGGTGACGTTGGACAGCGTGAGCGAGGCGGTCAAGGACGCCCTCGACGACTTCGCGGCCAACGACACCAACCGTGAGAAGATTCGGGCGAGGCAGGAACTGGCGCTGAGCGGCAGCGACAAGTGGGGGCACTACTACACCCGCGAGAAGTTCTTTGAGCACCTGGCCACCCCGCCGGCAGACCTCATGGGGGCGGTGGAAGAGATGCGATGGCGCTGACGACCGAGCTGGATTTGCCGGTGACGCCCCGGCGGCGGATTCGTCGCGGGCTGGACACGGGCGAAGAGATCACGGTGGACCGCTACCTGGATCGCGACCCCAACTGCTGGGAGATGTTCATCCGCGAGCCGAAGCCCCAGCGGACGGTGAGCATCGGGGTGAACCTCAGCGTGGCGTGGAACCAGAGGCCGCGCGAGCTGCTGTATGGAGCGGCAGGCCGCCCTGGCCCTGGCCGACATCCTCACCCAGCAGGGGCTGAACGTGGGGATCGCCGTCTTCGAGGTCAGCAGCGACCCGACCAACGAAGTGCGCAAGTCCGTAGTGAAGCACCAGATCAAGCAGCCGGACATGCCGATGGACCTGGGCATGTGTGCGTTCGCCATGTGCGAAATCGCCTACACCCGAATCGTCGCGGTGCTCGGCGGGGCGCGGCACCTCCCCGGCACCCTCGCCAGCGGACTGGGGTGCGTGGCCCACCTGCCGAGCGCCAGGACCGGCGGGGGTTCGATTACCTGATCGAGATCAACGTGACCAACAAGGAAGCCGCTATCGAGTGGCTGAAACAGAACACCAGCATGCCGGAGATCATCCATGAATAACCAGAACGACAACAACAACGCCCGCAAGGGCACGGCAAGATGCTCGACGAGCAGACCTGGGAGGCGCTGGAGAAAGGCCGGCGTATCAGAGGACGAGCTGCTGGCCGAGCAGCCCTCGGGCCGATCCTCTTCGCCTACACACGGGCGCTAAGGCCATCGAGGACGGGGTGCTCATCGACATCACGGACCTGGCAAAGCGCCGTTCGGGTGCAAGGTCCACACCGCCATGACGTGCGGGTTGTACGCGGAGCTGAAGGGCGGGTTGCCCGTCGGAATAGATGCCGCCCCTCGTCACGGGGATGCTTCAGCTCCTCATGCGGCAGATTCGCCGCGCCGAAAAACCGGAACGGACGTGGTGAACTTCAAGGTGGGCAGCATTGACGCCTACTCCCACATCGGCCCCGGCGACGAGGGCGAGCCGGTGTTGACCCTCATGCTCATCGGGGAGGACTAAACCATGACCACCATGCAAGCAGCCATTTCGATGATCCCCCCAGACCTGGAATACCGGCCGAACGCCGCGCCCACCCGCTCACCGAACGATACCGGCCCCGGTGCCTCGACGAGCTGCACGGCCAGCCGGAAGCGGTGGCGTTCCTGCGCGAGTTCGTGGCCGACCCGTACCCAGCAGCCCTGCTCAAGTCCTGGCCGGACACCCCGCCGTGCTGACCGCACGACGCCCCGGCGCCGAACTGGCCGGTTTACTGCCGTCGGCACGGCCTCGTCCTGGTGCGGATCAGCGCACCCGGAACCGAACCACCCCCCGGACCGGGCGCCCAGCAGGACGCCGGCTGGATCGACGTCCGTCTGGCCGGCGACCCAACCCCCGCCGGCCTACGCGCCCTGGCCGCCGACCCGGCGCTGACCGTTCTCGTCCGCCCGGACCGCGTCGTGGCGGCGGTAGGGACCCGGTCCCGGCCGCCGCGCCTGCCCTGGAACATCCCGGCCACCGCCGGGCCGGAACGCCCGGCCACGGCGCCCCTGGCCGCTCATCCCGAACCCGTCCCTCCCGCCACCACTGCCCCCTAGGAAGTTCCCATGTTCGTCACCATCTCCCTGCTGCTGGCCGCGGCCTGCCTGCTCCCGCGGCTGGCAGGCTCACCGGCCAGCTCAGAATGCGGCAATCCGCCGCGCACTTCGGCATCCCCTGGCCCCGCTACCGGCTCATCGGCGTAACCGAACTAGCCGCCGCCGCAGGCATCCTGACCGGCCTGTGGTGGCACCCCCTCGGCCTGGCCGCGGCAACCGGGATGGCCCTGCTCCTGATCGGCGCCGTGATCACCCACCGCCGGGCAGGCGACAGCGCCAAGGAGGCGGCACCGGCCCTGGCCGCCCTCGCCCTCACCATCGCCTACCTGGCCATCGCCCTCAGCAGCTGAGCAGGTGAAGGCCCAGCCGCAGAGCACCGGCTTGCGCCCCTGAGCATGCTTGTGGTGGGCAGACCGGGGGGGGAACATCCCGGCTTCACCCACCAGTACGCCGTGCCAGGCGCAGTCCCCGGCGTCACCTACCACCGGCTCGCCGACGAGCGCTCTTTTCGCCGCCACCCGGGCTTTCCCCGCCGAAGCACTCACCTTACCCCCCGGCGGCGCCGCAACGGCCGGTCGACCACGTGAGCGGCTATCATCCAGTT